>JBBJMT010000026.1:0-12836 GCA_037719965.1 Casimicrobiaceae bacterium
AGCAATTGCGAATCACCGCCTGAGGCCGATACGCAACGCAGAGCATGACGAAAGGTTACAAAGAGGCCGAGCGGCGTGAGCAGCGAGGCCCGGCTCGCCGGGCGGCGAGCAATTGCGAATCACCGCCTGAGGCCGATACGCAACGCAGAGCATGACGAAAGGGTACAAAGAGGCCGAGCATCAGGCGATGGATACGCCCAGCACGAAGCCAATCGCATAGGTGATCGCCCCTGCCGCGGAGCCCAAAGCGAGCATGCGCAAACCCGACAAAACCGCGCTCCGGCCGGTGAAAAGCGACAGCAAAGCGCCGATTGCGAAGAGCGCAACGCCGGTCACGCCGATGGCAAGCGCCAGTGCTTTGGTTCCCGGTACGAATAGAAACGGCGCAAGCGGTACGCCTGCTCCCGCGGCAAACGCGAGGAACGAGTTGGCGGCGGCGCCGAACGGCGATCCCAAATCTGCGGGGTTCAAGCCGAGTTCCTCGCGCGCGAGCGTATCGAGCGCGTGCTCCGGATTGGCGACCATACGATGGGCGAGGCGGTCAGCTTCCCGCTGCGGCAGGCCTTTCGCCGCGTAAATGAGCGCCAATTCCTGCGCTTCGGCTTCCGGGTATTGCTTCAGCTCGTCGCGTTCGAGGCCGATCTGGTGCTCGTAGAGTTCGCGTTGCGATCGCACCGAGACGTACTCGCCCACGGCCATCGCGAACGCACCTGCGGCCATCCCCGCAACTCCCGACAACAGAACGACCTTGGGATCGGAACTTGCGCCGGCGACGCCCAGGATCAAGCTTGCGTTCGAGACCAGACCGTCGCTGACGCCAAATACGCCCGCGCGGAGATTGTTCCCGCCGCTCAAATTGCGATGGCGATGCTCGAGGCCGGCGCCCGCCACGGGGATCGCATGCCCAGCGTCGTGCGCGAGCGAGGTGCCGTAGATGGCCATGCCGCGCACCTTCATCGCCGCGAGAATGGATTTGAGACGCCGTGGACCAAGCCACTGAATGAGCCGCGCAACGAGCTTGGTGCGTGAATCGGGTTGGTACGGCGCGGGCGCGGCGTGACCGCGTGCGGTCATCTGCGCGCGCCAGATCGCAGCTTGCGCCTCGGCCTCGCCGGCGAGCCGCCGGAACAGCTCCGCGCGGCCGGTCCCGGCTTCGGCCTGCGCGCATACGCGGTATAAAAATGCCGAGCGCTGCTCTTCCGCCCAGCTTTCGCGCGCATTCATCGCTTATCTCGCAACGATCTCGCAACGAGTATCGACCAGGACGTCATGCCGCAACGATCGCCTCGATGCGTGCCATGACATCGGGTGAGATCCTCAGAAACGAACGAAAGCTTGCTCACTTTGAGCCCGAAGAACCTAAACGGCGGTATTGCATCACGGTCATGTTGAACGAAAGACCAAGAGCTCGCCGCCGCAATGGATGCGACGCGAACGTTAGAATGTTTGCCTGAATTCTGTTTGCCCGAATCGTCGATACCCATTCTAACCGAAGGACCCGTAATGTCCGCTCGCCGTTCAGCGCGCTCTAAGGTCGCAACCCCGTTTACGGTCGAAGCACTGTGGCAATTGAAGCGTATCGGCAATCCGACGTTGTCGCCGGACGGGCGTGTCGCCTGCGCCTCGGTCACGTCGTTCGCCATGGACAAGAACGAAGGCGCCACCGTGCTCTGGCTGTTTCCAACGGGCTTTCCCGGCAAAGACCCCGCACCTACAGCGAAGCCCCGGCGGCTGACGGCCGGGGATAAGGATAGCGAGCCGTGTTGGTCGCCGGACGGCAAGTGGATCGCCTTTACCGCCAAACGCAAGGATGACTCCGAGCCGCAAGTCTATTTGATCGCACCCGACGGTGGCGAGGCGCGGCGGTTGACCAACGTCGCGACTGGTGCGTCGGCACTCAAATGGTTTCCCGACGGTCAACGCGTCGCCTTCGTGTCATGGGTGTGGCCCGAGCTGAAAACCGACGCGGCCCAGCGCAAGCGGCACAAAGAGCGCAAGGAGGCAAAGGTCCGCGCGCACATCACCGAACGCGGCGAATACCGGTTCTGGGATCGCTGGCTGACGGACGGGCGTGAACCGCACGTTTATGCCTGCGACGTTGCGAACGGCCGCAGCCGCGACTTGCTCCTGGGCACGCGCCTGGCGTTGCAGCCGTGGGAGCCTTCGCCGGAGCTATACGACATTGCGCCGGATGGGGACGAAATTGCGCTGACCGTCGATCGCGCTTCCGAGCCTGGAATGATGAATCGTTCCGATATCGTGACGTTGCGGTTGGCGAGCCGGCGGGTGCGGAATCTCACGGGCGAGAGCGGTCTCTCCGACGCGTACCCGCGTTACTCCCCCGACGGCCGGTTGCTCGGCTATTTGTCGTTCGATATCGAACGGGCGTTCAACGACCAGGGGCACATTCGGGTACACGAACTGAAGTCCGGAAAATCGCTGCGCGTCGCGCCACGATTCGACCGGGCGCCGCTCTCGCTCAACTGGACCGCCGACTCGCAGGCGCTGCTGTTCCTGGCGGAGGATCGGGGGCGGGTAGGTCTCTACCGTATGCCGCGCAACGCCACGGCGGCAGCCCTCGCGGTTCCGGGAGGCGCCATTTCGGGATACGCGCGTTCGCGCGACGGCGGCGTGCTCGCCTATACGCGATCGACCGCGTCGCACCCGCCCGCGCTGTTCGCCTGCGGTGGCGACGGCGCCACCGAACGCTCACTCGAAGCGTTGAATCGAACGGTGCTTGCTCGTTACGCGGCGGGTGAAGTGCGTGAATTCACGCTGCCCGGATGGCGGCGTGAACCGGTGCAGGCTTGGGTCACCTACCCGCCCAACTTCAATCCCAAGCGGAAGTGGCCGCTCTTGCATTCCATTCACGGCGGTCCGCACGCGGCGCATCTGGACAGTTGGCACTTCCGTTGGAACGCCCAAGTGTTTGCCGGCCATGGCTATGTCGTCGTCGGCGTCAACTATCACGGCTCCTCGGGATTTGGGCAAAAATTTCTCGAAACTATTACCCGCCGCTACGGCGAAAAGGAATACGCCGACGTCGAAGCCGCGACCGACTTTCTGCTCAAGCAGCGCTACATCGATCGGGCCCGTCTGGTCGCGACGGGAGGCAGTTACGGTGGATACATGGTCGCGTTCATGAACGGCCACACGAACCGCTATAAGGCATTCGTTTGTCACGCCGGCTGCTACGACTGGGTCAGCATGATGGCGACGGACGGCTATCGCTTTTTCGCCAAAGAGTTGGGTGCTTTCCACTGGGACGATCCGCGTCGCGTCATGCGGCAATCGCCGCATCATTACGTCAAGCACGCGAAGACGCCGACGTTGGTCATCCATGGTGAGCTCGACTATCGCGTACCGGCGACGCAGGCACTCCAGTACTACAACTCGCTCAAAGCCAAGGACGTTCCCGCGCGGCTTCTTTATTTTCCGGACGAGAACCACTGGATTTTGAAGCCGCAGAATTCCCGCGTCTGGTACGGCGAGTTCTTCGCCTGGCTCGCAAAATATGCGAAGGGCGGGCCGGCGGGCTGAGGCGATGAGCCGAAAGAGAACTGACGCGCGCGGTCAAGCAATGACCGCGCGCTGGACAACGTCATTCGATGGAGATCTTAGCGCGCTTGACGATCTCGCCGTAGCGGCGCCCGTCGGCCTCCATCAGCTTTTTCATTTCCGCGGGCGTCGCGGTGTAGGGCTCGAAACCGACGCCGGCCAGCTTCTCCTTGACATCGGGCTCAGTCAGCGCGCGCGCGACGTCCTGCTGGATCTTCGCCACGATCGGCGCCGACGTGCCCGCCGGGGCGAACAGCGCGACCCACGCTTTCACCTCGAAATCGGCCGGGCCACCCGCTTCTGCGACTGTGGGAACGCTTTCGTATCCGGCGATGCGTTTCGGCGCGGCAACTGCCATGAACTTGACCTTGCCAGCCTTATAGAGTGGACCGGCCGATGCCGCGCTGCCGAACGACCAGGCGACATCGTTGTTTGCCACCGCGCTGAACAGCTGCGACATCTCCTTGAACGGCACATGCACCATCTGCGTTCCGGTGGCGGCTTCGATCTGCGCTGCGCCGAGATGTCCCGGGCTGCCGATGAACCATGAGCCGTAGCTAAGCTCGCCTGGTTTCTTCTTCGCCGCGCTGATCAGGTCGGGCATGTCCTTCCACGGACTGTTCGCCGGCACGACGACGAAGAAATAGGTACGGAACAGCGTGGCCACCGGCTCGAAGTCCTTCACCGTGTCGTACGGGATCTTCTGGTACAGATGCGGCTGCAGCGACATGTGCGCATCATCCATCTGCACGAGGGTGTAGCCGTCGGCCGCCGCTTTTTTCGCCGCCTCCATCGCGATGAAGCCGTTCGCGCCGGGGCGGTTCTCGACGATGACCGATTGGCCCCAACTCTTCGACAGCTTCTCGCCGACGACTCGCAGCACGGTATCGGGCCCGCTGCCTGGTGGGAACGGCGTGATGATCCGCACCGGCTTCGACGGGAAAGACTGCGCGCCGACGTGGGGGACGACCGCCAGCAGAACTGCGGCGGTCATGGCCGCAAGGAAACGAAAGGCTTGCATCGTGGTTCTCCTTGATAGAGGTGCGACGACGGGTCGCAGTATGCACGTTCGCACCATTGGTCGCTGGCAGTCCGCCTCCCCGGACCCCCCGGTGCTTCAAACTGGGCTTGAAACTCCGTAGGCGCGCCCGCAGATTATTCTGGTACGGGCTATCGCGGGTGAAAACCCCGCTGGCTCCTTTCTCGCAATTGATCTAAACGACAGGAGAGAACAGATGCATACATTGCAGGTATACGACCCGCTCGTCGATGCCGGGTTCGACGAGCTGCTTCGCGGATTTTTCAAGCCGGTGCGTGTCGGTCGCGGCGGCAATGGTCCGACGATCAAGGTGGACGTCGCGGAAAAAAGCGATGCCTACGTCGTAGAGGCGGAGCTCCCCGGCGTTGCCAAAGAGGACATCCACGTCACGATCGAAGGCAACCAAGTCACCATCGCGGCAGAGGTGAAGCGTGCCAAGGAATATAAAGCCGGGGACTATAAAGCCAGTAACGGCGACAAAGGCGCTAATAGCGGCGACAAGCAGAGCGAGCATCGTGCGCTGCGCAGCGAGCGCTATTACGGCGCCGTCCACCGCAGCTTTGTGCTTCCGGTGGAACTCGACGAAACGGCGAGCGAAGCGAAGTTCGAGAATGGTGTGCTGGAGCTGACACTCAGCAAGAAGGCCCCGGCTGCGGGCCGCAAGCTCACGATTCAGTAATCGCGGTCAGGTTGACGCGCACGGGATAATTCCTGTGCGCGTCCCACTTCGTCAGCGGCCATGCGTGGAACGCTAGCGAACGCGTTTGGCAGCGAATTCTTCCTCGATGTTGTCGCGGAAATAGCTCCACGGCGACGAAGCGCCCGAAAAGCGGCGCCACACGTCGGCGGACACGCCTGCGTATTCGAACGTTCCGGAGGTTAGTTCGACGACGAGTTTTCGGCTCCGCTCGTCGTATCCGGCGGCGCGCAGGTTGCCTCCGCTCAAGCGCTTCATATCCATCGCGCGCGGGTTTTTGACTCGGCGCGTTATTTTGGGGCGCTACCCCACAGCACCTTCAATCGTTCATCACGTCCGCAACCCGTGCGGTAATACTTGTAGCGGACCGGATTCTTTTGATAGTAGTCCTGGTGATATTCCTCGGCGGGCCAGAACTCTGTGGCTGCGACGATGGGCGTGACGATCGGGTCCTTGAACGGTTTGGTCTTTTCGATTTCGGACTTGGAGGTGTCCGCCAATTTGCGCTGCTCTTCGCTGTGGACGAAGATTCCGGTGCGATACTGGCTGCCGACGTCGCAGAACTGGCGATCCTTTACTGTCGGATCGATGTTTTTCCAGAAGACCTCGAGGAGCTTCGCGTACGACACCTTGGCTGGGTCGTAGCGAACCTGCACGACTTCGGCGTGGCCGGTGCGACCGGCGGAAACCTCCTGGTACGTCGGATTTTTCGAGGGCCCGCCCATATAGCCCGACGTCGTGCTGATGACGCCATCCAGTTTGTCGTACGGCGGCTCCATGCACCAGAAACAACCCCCCGCGAACGTCGCGACCGCGCCTCCGCCGGCGGCTGGCGCCGTGCCCTTCGCGGGTGCCCCCGTCTGCGCCTCAGCGGTAGCCGTCAGCCACGACGATAAGAATATGGCGCAACATGCCGCGGCGCGGGCCACTGGTGACCAATGAGGTGACCGATAGAGCGGGAGCGTGATGACCATGGAATTCCGCAGTGAGTTTAAGGAAGGAGAGCGATCACGTGCGCAAAGCCGAGCGCGTCGGGATGCTTTGAAACTATTGAGCTTTGGAGTCGCTAACGAACGGGAAGGTTCCGGTAGAACGCGATGCTACGATTATAGCGACGCCAACATTCTTTAAGGAGTTGCCATGCCTCGGCTGTTAGTCGGCCGTTCGGTCACGATGCTTACACTTGCTGCTGGTTGGTTCGCAGCATCGGGCCTGCCAGCGTATGCTGCCGATCCGGCGAAGACGCTGCGCGTGTCTTTTGCTATCGCCGAAACGAGCTTCGATCCCGCGTTTGCGTCGGATGCCGCGTCGGATGCCGTCATCGCCAACATCATGGAGTCGATGCTCGATTACGACTTCCTGGCGCGTCCGCTAAAGCTGGTGCCGCGCACGCTCGAAGCGATGCCGACTGTCGAAGACGACGGCAAGACGTACATTTGCAGGGTCCGCAAAGGAATCTTTTTTGCGCAGGATGCAGCATTTCGCGGCAAGCCGCGCGAGCTGACCGCTGCCGATCACGCGTACGGGTTGAAACGCTTGCTCGACCCGGCGGTGAAATCGCCTTGGTTGTGGCTCATTGACGGCAAGTTGGCAGGCGCGGACGAGGCACGCGAAAGGGCGAAGCAGAGCGGTAAATTCGATTACGACGCCCCGATCGCGGGACTCGAGGTGGTCGATCGGCACACCCTGAAGATTCGCTTGAAAGTGCCGGACTATCGCTTCCTGTACGTGCTGGCGGTGCCGAACACTGCCGCCGTCGCGCGGGAAGTGGCCGCCGCGTACGGCAACGACATCGGTGCGCATCCCGTCGGCACGGGCGCGTTCATGCTGGGTGAATACAAGCGCACCTCGCGCATCACGCTGCTGGCCAATCCCGGCTATCGCGAGCACACCTATACGGCAGCAGGTCCGATCCCGGCTGAGTCTCAGCCGATCTTGGCGGCGTTGAAAGGAAAAAAACTTCCCTTCGTTGGAGCCATCGAGATCAACATCATGGAAGAGGGGCAAGCGCGGTGGCTTGCGTTCCTGAATCGCGAGCTCGATTTTCTCGACATCCTTCCGGTTGAGTTCACCGAACAGGCGCTCACCAACGGCAAGTTGAAACCGGAACACGTCGCGCGTGGCATTCGCCACCAGGTTCTGCTGCGCCCGAATGTTTGGTTCACATATTTCAATATGGAAGATCCGGTCGTCGGTGGCTACACGCCTGAGAAAATCGCATTGCGCCGCGCGATCGGCATGGCCTACAACGTCGACGAGCAGATTCGCGTGCTGATGAAAGGCCGCGCCGTCCCCGCGCAGGGACCAATCCCGCCCGAGATCGCCGGTTTCGATCCGAAGCTCAAAACCAAGGCGCAGCTCCACGACCCCGCGGCCGCACGCGCGCTGCTCGACAAATTCGGCTATCGAGATCGCAACGGCGACGGCTTTCGCGAAGCGCCCGACGGCAAGCCGCTGGTGCTCGAGCGCTGGTCCACGCCGGTGTCGAGCGCGCGCCAGGAGGATGAGCTTTGGAAAAAGAGCCTGGACGCCATCGGGCTCAAGGTCGAATTCCGAAAGGACAAGTTGCAGGAACTGCGGAAAATGGCACGCCTCGGCAAAATTCCGATGCGCGGCGACGGATGGAACGCTGACTATCCCGACGCCGAGAACTTCATGCAGCTCTTGTACGGTCCCAACGCAGGACAGGAGAACCAGTCGCGCTTCAACCTACCCGAGTTCAACCGGCTCTTTGATGCGGCACGCGCGCTTCCCGACTCGCCCGAGCGGACCAAGCATTTCGACGCGATGACCGAGCTGGTCGTCGCCTACGCACCGTGGCGCCTGACCTTGCATCGCCTCGAAGACAGCGTCGCCCATCCGTGGGTGCGGCAACACAAGCCGCATCCCATTCGTTCGCAAACTTGGTTGTATGTCGACGTGGAAGGGAGGCGGTCGAGCAAGTAAAAGAGACGGGTGGGGACACGTCTACGCTTTGGAGCCGGAAAAAAGGCGTGCGAGGTATTTCATTCGTTCGGACCGGTCATGTACTTGAAAATCGCCGCGTCATCCTGGTCACCGTAGCCCGCTGCGATTGTGGCGCGAAAGGCGGCGCGGGCGGCAAGCGCAAACGGGACGTCGATCCCGTTTGCGGCGGCGAGCTCGGTGGCGAGCGTGACATCCTTGGCCAGGATTTTGGTAGCGGCACGCGGCGCGTAATCGCCGCTGATCGCCCGCGGCATGCGATCGGCAAAGATCCAGCTTCCGCCAGAGCTTGCGTTGACCACGTCGACCACTTGCCAAGGATCGAGGCCAGCCTTGACGGCGAGGGCGAGCGCCTCGGCCCCCGCCGCGAGATTCACCGCCGCAAGCAGGTTGTTGACGATCTTGAACTTCGCTGCCTCTCCTGGCACGGTGCCTACGTGAAATATCTTGGCCGCCATCGCCGCAAACAGCGTTGAACACCGCTCTCGTGCCGCCGCGGAACCCGCGATCATCATTGTCATCGTGCCATCGGCGGCGCGCGCGGGACCTCCCGAAACTGGCGCATCGACGAGGGCGATTGCCTGCGCTGCCAGTCTGGGCTCGAGCGCCGCGAGGTAATCTGGCGCGACCGTCGACGAGATGACGACGATGCTGTCGCGCCGAAATGCGCTGGCCGCGCCGGCTGCACCGAACAACACCTCATCGATCTCGGCGGCATCGACGACCAGCACAATCGCCACATTGCAGGCTTCCGCGAGCGACGCCGCGGAAGGATGCACGACCGCGCCGAGTGACGCGGCCTCAGTTTGCGCGTCCGGCCGAAGGTCGCGCGCGTGCGTTACGAAGCCCGCGCGCAATAGGCTTTGCACGACGCCCATGCCCATCGCCCCCGTGCCGATGACGCCGACGGGACCGATAGTGGGCACGGACGTAGCAACTATTTGGCGGGGACCACCGGAGGGCTATACGGCGCGCAACCCTGCAGCGGTGTGGCGATGGATTCGCGCGTAAAGACGAGATCCATGCCTTTGCCGCGCAGCTCCATGTTGCCGTTGCTGTACCGTACGCCCGAACCGGTGGGAATCTGGTGCAGCGTCACGCGCTGCGCATCCGGGAGCAGCAGCCGTACCTCGCCTTCCGCAAAACGAATAACCAGGCGTTCGCCACTGACCGTACAGGCAAACGTGTTGCGCGCGGCTTCCTCTTCCTTTTTTTTCTGCGGGTTCTCGCAGCCGGTAAGCGCGAATGCCAAGATCACGCCGAGGATGGGTGTCACCGACGGGAGGCGAAAACGCGGGGACAAACTCATAGAGCTATTCTGAATAAATGGTTTGCGCAAGAGGTCTCATGCCGGTAGCGAGAGTGATTTTTGCGGCGGCGCAAACCGCACGTCGTCGGGGTACGATAGCACTTCAGCCACCCGTCCGCCGCGAATGCTGCGTTGCGCCTCCTGCCACCAACGCGGTTCCAGCAGCTCGCCGTGGTGCGCGACAAAAGACGCGCGCACGCGCGAATCGGTGAGCAGAAACGTGGCGAATTCTTCGGGAAAGACGTCGCGGGGTCCGACCGGATACCAGATTTCATCCGACATCTCGTCCACGCCCGGAGGCGCGCGTGGAATCGCGCGAAACTCACAATCGACGAGGTACTCGATCTCGTCGTAATCGTAGAACACGACGCGACCGTAGCGCGTCACACCGAAGTTCTTGTACAGGAGATCGCCCGCGAAAATGTTGACGGTGGCGAGGTCGCGAATCGCATCGCCATATTCGCGCATGGCATGGCTGCGCTGTCTATCGTCAGCACTTTCCAGATAGAGGTTCAATGGGATCATCCGGCGCTCGATGTAGAGGTGGCGCACGATGACGCGGTCTTCTTCCTCTTCGATCTGCGAGGGTGCGGTGTCTTTGAGCTCGGCCAAGAGATCCGGGGTGAAACGCGCGCGAGGAAAGGCCACGTCCGAGTATTCGAGGATATCGGTCATCCGTCCGGCGCGATCGTGGTGTTTGACGAGCGCGTATTTCTGCTTGACCCGAGCGCGATCGGTGTCCTTGGTCGCGGCAATGCGGTCGCGGATCAGCTTGAAAACATAGGGATACGACGGCAGCGTGAACACGCACATCACGAGCCCTTTGATCCCCGGCGCAAGTACGAAACGGTCGCGTGAATGCGCGAGGTGGTGCAGGAAATCACGGTAGAAGAGCGTCTTGCCGTGCTTTTGCAAACCCAGCATCGTGTACAGTTCCGCCGCGGTCTTGTCGGGGAGTAGAGCACGCATGAATTCGACGTAGGCTGATGGCACTTCCATGTCGACCAGGAAGTACGAGCGGTTGGCTGAAAACAAGAGCGCCAACTCGGCTTCTCCGGTCAGCGCGGCATCGACGTACAGACGGCCCGGCGCCGTGTGCTTGACGGCGATGGCGAATGGATAGAACTGGCTGCCGTTGACCAGCCTGCCGACAAGGTACGCTGTCTGATCGCGAAAAAACAGGCCCGAGAGCACCTGAATCTGATGATTGGCTTCGGGTCGGAACGGCCGAGGAAGACGCTCGCGAAAGGCGCGAAGCACGTGCCTTAAGTCGCGGCGAAAATCGGCGAAGCGCGGCTCCAGGTGAAGATCCAGCACGACGTCGACCAACGTCTGCCGCAGGCCGCCCTCTCGCGGATAATAGCTGCGATACGTTGGCGGATCCGCATCGAGATGCTCGGTCGACGCGGCGGGGCGCACGAAAATGAACCGGTTGTGAAAATAAGTTCGGTGCAAAATCTTGCAGGAGACCGAATTGAAAAACGTCTCCGCGCACTCGGGCTGCTTGTGGTCGGGCAGCATGCCGACATAGTGGCGCTTGACTCGTTCCCACAGCGCATCGAGTCCCGCACTGGACAGGCCTGCTATACGGAAATCCCGCTCAATGAGCTCTGCCGTCTCGGCTACGCGCCGATCGTAGAAATCGATGCGGTCGCGCGCGGCATGGCCGATCGCCCGCCATTGCCCCGTCTCGAAATGCTTCTTCGCTGCTCGCGCACAGTCACGAAACAACGCGTAGTGCCGGCCGAAGCCTCCAAGCAAGTTTACGGCGATCGCGCGCGCCGTCTCGTCTGCGGTGGGCTTGAGCATTGCAGTTGTGGCGGGCGCGGGCATGCTTCTAGCGGTGGTGGACGATTGAACTTGACAACCGATAATATCGTACCGTGGGTGCCTTAGTGGACCGCTTCGTGGGCTACTTAGTGGACTACTTAGTGGGCTAGAGGTGGCCCCGCGCAGTTGGACAGTTTTTCGGGTTTCTTAAGTGATGACTCTGCGGTTAAGCGGCCGCGGCAAGCGGTTGCCGGTTGAAGTATGCCGCGTCGGGCGTTTGCCGGTCGAGCGCAGTGTGCGGTCGGCGGCCGTTGTAGAACGCGATGTAGACGGCGAGCTTGGCTTTCGCTTCGCTCACCGTCTCGTAGGCGTGCAGATAGACGTGCTCGTACTTGATCGTCTTCCACAGCCGTTCGACAAACACGTTGTCGCGCCAACAGCCTTTGCCGTCCATGCTGATCGCGATGCCGTGACGCTCGAGGGTGCCGACAAACTCGCTGCTGGTGAATTGGCTGCCCTGGTCGGTGTTCATGATCTCGGGCGTCCCGTACTTCGTAATCGCCTCTTCCAATGCTTCGACCGGTGCGTCGGCGGTCAGGCTGTTCGACAGTCGCCACGCGAGGACCCGCCGTGTCGCCCAATCGAGCACCACCGTCAGGTACACGAAGCCGCGCGCCATCGGTAGATAGGTGATGTCCATTGCCCAGACCTGATTCGGCCGCTCGATGGCCATGCCGCGCAGCAGGTACGGATAGATTCGATGCTCGGGATGTCGTTGACTGGTGTTCGCCTTCCGATACAGCGCCTCGATCCCCATCGTGCGCATCAAGGTCGCGACATGCTTGCGACCAATGTCAAAGCCGTCCTGGCGCAGCAGGTCACGCAGCATCCGCGCTCCGGCGAACGGGTGCTCCAGATGCAGCTCGTCGATGCACCGCATCACCGCCAAGTCCTCGGCCGAGGTCGGCTGTGGCCGGTAATAGATCGACGATCGCGACAAATCCAGCAATTGCGCCTGGCGGCCGATCGAAAGCTTATGGGTGGCGTCGATCATCGCTTTGCGCTCGCATCGCCGATGCGACCGAGCGCGCCGGATAAAAAATCATTCTCCAGCGCCAACTGACCGATCTTGGCATGCAGCGTCTTGATATCGGGCCCGTGCTCGCGCTTCTCGGCCGCCGTAGCGAATACCTCCGCCGCTCGTTGCAGCAGCTCGGTCTTCCATTGCGTGATCTGGTTCGGATGCACATCGAACCGCTGCGCCAACTGGACCAGCGTTTGATCCCCCCTGACGGCGGCAACCGCCACCTTGGCCTTGAAGGCCGCTGAGTGGTTACGACGAGGTCTTCTCATGCTCTCTGCTCCTTTCATCAGCGGCGGTATGATCGCCGCAAAGAGCAGAGCCGTCACTTATCCCACTGTCCAGTTTTCAGGAACCACTGCTGCTAACCAAGCGGACCACCAAGCGATGAAAGTGAAGAACCACCTTGCGTAGTTTG
>JBBJMT010000009.1:0-135019 GCA_037719965.1 Casimicrobiaceae bacterium
GAGGCGGCGTTGTTGGCATCACCGCTGTAGCTGGCGCTGATGCTGTGCGTGCCGACGGCGAGGCTGCTGGTGGTGCACGCCGCCGTTTTGCTGTTGCCGCTGCCAGTCAATGCCACTACATTGCAACCGCTCAGCGGTGTCCCGCTCTCGGCGAAACTGACCGAGCCAGTCGGCGCCGATCCTGTCACGGTGGCAGTGAAGGTTACGGCTGTTCCGGCCAGCGCCGGGCTACCTGAAGTCGTTAAGATTGTCGCAGTCGTGTATGGCGGCTCGGACTGCGCCAACAATGCTGGACCAGCTCCGAAGATGTCGAGAATCGAGCGCAGATTCGCCGTCTGTCTACCGGCTTCTGCAGTGTTACCGTAAGCGGCCGCGAAGTCCTGTTTGAATGTATCGAGTACCCCGTACACGTCGAGCACGGTGCTCAATACATTAAGGTGGTCGATTGGCTCGTCATAGGCGCCGGGCACCACATTTGCGCCGTAGAACACCGTAGTTATTCGGTCGATGCCGGTTATATCCGGATCTCCACGTGAAGAATCCGTTGCGCCGTCTTCGTCGTACGTGACAATGAGCAGGCTGTTGTGGGTAATGGCCCAGTCAGCGTAAGGCTTGATTTGCGCTGTCAGCCAAGCGTCGGCCGCTGCGTCTGAACCCGAATGGCCGCTGTTTTGCTCATTGGGCACGACGATCGATACCGTAGGAAGCGTTGAAAAATCCAACGGGTTTCCGTTGGCGTCAGTTGAAAACCCTCGATATTTGAGGCCGTCGACGGGATCCAGCGTGTTCGAGAACGCCAGGTTGGATGCGACCGGCAACACAAATCTGGCTTTGTCTAACGGTACTGTATTGGCAGGCAGGTTTATCCAATTGATCGCTGGATTGTGCTTGCGACTGTAGTAGTCCGCATTAGGATCAATGTTTCGGACGCCGTCGTAATGCGGATATGGCAGGGACTCCGAGAAGCTGGCGAACGTCCCGCCCCCGGAGATGATGGCGGCGCCAAGATTGGGTGTCAGGAACGGGCGTCGAGAGGCAGGTATCAGGTTATTGCCGATACCCACGTTGGTGTCCGGGACGGGTTGCGCCAGCGGCATCCCATTGTTCGCGTAAGTCGCTGTTCCGACGTAAGGCGACGAGGGATCCTGAAACCAACGAGGCAGAACTCCTTGGGCGTTGCCGGAAAACAGGTACAGGTAATTCGGCTGGCTCGGGCGGGCGGGCAGCCCTGGATTCAATGTGTGGTAAGGCGCCTGTGCAAACCGCGCGTTGGTCATCTTTGCGCCGCGGGCCGCCAACCAGTTTAGGTATGGCATTTCTGGATTGCCGTAGACCTGCGCGGCGCTGTGGTTTTCCAGTACGACAATTACCACATGGTCGGGGCGCGGAGGAACTGCGAGAACAGGAGTTGCTAATCCAACGACGAGCGCGGCAGCTGTCGCTAACGATAGGAACCGCTGGGCTATTTCCATTTACACTCACTAGCGGCGTGCACTCTCAAATCTGCCTCGTCGGCCTGAGCTGCCAGCAAGCACACGGCTTCCCAGGCTCCTATCAGATGCGACTGACGGCGCTTCCGCAAGTCGTGTGCATCTGCTGCAAAAAAGCGGCGCCACGACTCATCGTGCCGCTGGCGTTTCGTGTATTTGGAATAGCCGGATCGTTGCTCGGAATAGCGACCTTATTATAAAGCCTCGTCCATCTACTGGGGCTCCTCCCCCGGCTGCAACCGACAACGTGACGCCATACCGCGTTACTTTGTGCGGGTATTGGGCATTGTCCCATGCCTGGATTTCAGTAAACTAACGTCCGACCAGCGGCGCATGGTTGGTGAGCAGTTGAGTGCCAGGCGCCGGATGCGGGAATATGCGGCGAGGGCGTTGGCGACGTCGACCCGGATGGGGTCGGTGGTCACCGCCGCGAAGGTGTATGCGTTTGATATTCCCAGCGCGCGCCGGGAACGATCAAACGATCCTTCCCCGGGGCCGTTCAATCAAGATCCAATTGAACGATGGCAAGCCCGTCTCGCGCCACGCCTTCGATGGGTTGCAATACATCACCCATGCCAACCGCTTCTTCGGCTATGACGGTGCCCGAGCGAAAGATGCGCGCCGCGAAATCGGTGGTTATAGCGAGATGAGCGAGATGAGCAAAATGAGATACTCTAAAATGGCGGCAATGCTGGACGTGCAGATTCCGCAGTCGCTGCTCCTGCGGGCCGATGAGGTCATTCACTGACGCCCGACACGTTCGAAGGATAGGAAATCTCCGGAGCCCACGTTCTGGGCGGAAACAGCGTAATGCCCCATAAGTCCGTCCGCAAGCCTCCAGTCGAGGCATTCGTCAATCAGGATGCGCACCGACTACACGGTGTCGAGCATCGTGAGTTTCCCAGCTTCGATGACGGCGATTGCTTGCTCGCGCTTGACGGTGGGAAAAGCCTCTAGGAAGTCCTCGATTGAGTCGCCGCCCTTCAGAGAGTCAATAAGATTTGTAGAGGAACGCGAGTGCCTACAAAGACGGGCGTACCGCCCATGATCGCCGGGTTGGAATGGATGATACCTTTGAGCTGTTCGATATCCATAGTGTGGCGCGTTGCAACGCTCGAAATGCGCGTCGACGCTTTAGCAACCCGCCCCGGATCTAGCCGCCCCGAAGCACATCACACCGGTTAGTTGCGCACGTGGGGCCGGCCGGGAGGCCTCCCGTCATGCGCTCGGATTCGTCCGGGTCCAGGCCGGCCATCGGTTCGTCGAGGAGGAGCAGCACGGGCTGCGTCGCGAGCGCCAGCCCGACTTCGAGCTGCCGCTGCTCCCCGTGCGCCAGCGCCCCGGCGGCATCGCTACATACGGTAATTGCCTTGCTATACGCCTTACTCCGGACCTCGCGACTGCATGCTGTTGGCCCAGGTGACCACCGGGCGCGGCTCGAATGCGGCGACCGTCGACGAGCGCACCGGCAAGGTTAGTCCTTCCGGCTGATCGCGGGGGCCACCCCTCGCGCGCCACCATGACCACCCATCCCGGTGCACCGGGTGCAGGGGGGCGGCATGACGGTGCTGCAACAGGTCACAGCGAGCGGCCCGACACGGTACCGCCGGCGGCGGCCCGAGCGCACGCTGCTCTATCGCACCGTGCAGACCCACTTCGCGACCTGGCTCGCGCTCACCCGCGAGGGGGCCGTTGACGGCGATCCGGTGCCGGCCCACGTCGAGCGCGAGTTCCGCCGCTACCTCACGTGCGGCATCCTCGCCCACGGCTTCGCGCGGGCACGGTGCGGCGACTGTGGGCACGACTTCCTCATCGCCTTCTCCTGCAAGGGGCGCGGCGTATGTCCGGCGTGCAACACGCGGCGCATGGTCGCGACGGCAGCGCATCTCGCCGATCACGTCTTCCCGCGCCTGCCGGTGCGCCAGTGGGTGTTGGCGGTGCCGAAGCGCCTGCGCTACTTCCTGCACCGCGACCCCGACCTGCAGGGTGCGGCGTTGCGCCTGTTCCTGCGGGCGGTGGAGCAGTGCCTGCGCGCGCGCAGTGCGGATGCCGGTCCTGCGGCGCGGATCGGGGCGGTGGCCTTCATCCACCGCTTCGGCTCCGCGCTCAATGCGCACCTGCACTTTCACTGTGTGGTGCTCGATGGGGTGTTCGCGTCCGCGCCCGCCGGCGGCGTCGTCTTCCACCCGGCCGCAGGGATCGATGCCCAGGCCATCGCCGCGGTGCAAGCCAAGGTGCGCCGGCGACTCCTGGAGAGCTTCGTGCGCCGTGGTCTGCTCGATAGCGATGCCGCGCACGCGATGCAAGCGTGGCAACACGGCGGCGGGTTCTCCGTCGACGCGTCGGTGCGCATCGAGGCCGCTGACCGCGCGGGGCGCGAGCGACTGCTGCGGTACTGCGCCCGCCCGCCGTTCGCCCTCGAACGGTTGCAGCAACGGGATGCCGAGCACCTGCTCTACCAAGCCGGCAAACCGGGTCCTGGCAGCAGTGGCGCGCAGATCCTGACCCCGCTGCAACTGATCGACCGCCTCGCTGCCCTCATCCCGCCGCCGCGGGTCCATCGCCATCGCTACTGCGGCGTGCTGGCACCAAACTCACCGCTGCGCCCCGCGGTGATCGTCATGGCTTTGTCCGGCGCGCCACCGTTGAGGGTCCGCTTTCGCGGTTTCCTACGGCCGCTTCCGGCGGACCGTTCTGTCGGCAGTGGGTCGAGAGCCGTCGGTCTCTTTCCCGAGTTGTCGCAACTGAAGACTGAAACACATCTACGCCGTAGCGCCTGAGTTCGGCGATCGTCCTGTCATCCTGGTACCGGCTGCGCGATCAGCTTGTCCTGCGGAACGCGGCAATGTTTCTCAATCCAGGCGGCGTTGCTCTCGCCGCGCGTCAATCTTCGCGGACCCATAATTTCCCGTTCGGTCGCTTAGTCAATCCAGCCTTGTCCGCACGATAGATCGTCTGTTGGGTTAGCCGCATCGACGTCGCCAAGGACTTAATCGCGGCCGACGTCTTAACCGCCAGATCAATCAATTTCCCGTACCGCTTCAAACCATCATCCGACGCTAACCACTCCGGCTCGAATGCCTTAATCTGCCCATCGATAACGTCCGCCTTACATATGTGCCTCACATAGTCCACCAGGAGCGGAACATGCTCTAACCCAAACCAATCCGCCGGCTTACTGTTCACCGTTGCCATCCATACCGCCCGCTCGGCATCCGATAGCATCGGCGGCGCTCCCACCCGCGCAATGCCGGTCGCGTCAACGTCCACGACCGCAAGATATGCAGCCGACTTCCGCCCGCGCTGTTTTATATTTTTTTTCACAAGTGGTACTCATGCCGAAACTACGGATTTAAGGTGGAGAGCGCGTCGAGTCGGTCCTACGGTTTCGGCCCAAAGAATCCTCGAATACCCGCCCCTGGGTCGCGAAACTCAGTTTTCTATACTGACGGGCAATTAAATGCCTAGCGCCGCGGTACGGAGGGGATCGGCCTCGGATATTGTTGGTCCCCGCCCCTGGTGTCGCCCTGCCGCGCTTGGTAGCGTCTCGTGTTGGCAGGTTAGGTACGGCCATCGTTGCGCGCCTGTGCGCTGGTCCGTCTCGAATGCCCTCGGCTGGTAGCATTCGCAGCGCCGTAGCAAGTCGGCTACCGGGTGATAGTCGCGCGCGGCATTGCCGGGGCGTGCACCACGAGATGCGGCCATACAGCGGTGATCCCCGGGTGACAGGTTCGCGCAGTCGGTGCATAGGCGCCGGTCATCGTCGGGATCGCGGTCGGCCAGCTCCAAGGTGGTGTATGGGCCGGATGATTCGGTGGGCGTCGGGCTTTGGTCGCCTATGTCGCTTTTGTCGTCGTTGTCCGGTAACTGTTGAATGCTCGCGCCGGGATAGCGCCGTGACATAAAAAGGCGATCTTGTTCCGGGAGGATGCGGACTTCGAGGCAGCGGCCGTCCGGGTAGCGCACCGCCCAGCGAAAGTGCGTCGCCGCCTGTTGCGTGTTGCATTTGCTAGGGGACGCAACACGCAACTCCGGCGCAACTTTATCCGGTGGGAGGCCTCGTTGTTGCGCTGCCGTGTTGCGTTGCTGTTGCGCCCTCAGTTGCGCGCGCAACTCCTGCCCCGTCATAGGGGGATTGCGGCCGGTGCCAGTGCTAGGCGATGCGTCGCTAGTTGCGCTCGTCTGTGCCTGTTGCGTGTTGCGTTCCCTAGGGCGTGCAACGCGCAACTCCGGTCTCACGATGCACACCCGGCGGTAATTCGTCCTTCGCTTCGCCCGCGTTTCATGTGCCGGCTGACGTTGCTCTTATTGATCCCGAGTTCGGCCGCGATCTCTCCGGGCCTGATGCCTTCGTTCGCTAGCGCGACAACGCGGTCGAACGTGCTGTCTTCGACGCTGCGCCATGTCCAACACGGGGAGCCGTTGCCGTCTTTAGTAAGCATCGCCTCGATCGGCCTGGCGTCGTCGCCCGCGCCGTGGCGGTACTTCTCGAAGTGAATCTCGAACCGGGCGTCCTGTTCGGGGGAATAGTCGGCCGGCCGTTTCAGCGTGATAACAACGTCGAGGGTGTCTTCCCGCTTCGAGCTACCCCGTTGCGCGCCGCCTTTGCCCGAGTGATGCACAAAGAGAACCGACCTACCGGCGCGGCGCATACGCAAAGCCCATTCTTGCGGCGCGCGCCAGCTTTCGGCATCGTTCTCGGGGGCGGTGTTGCGGCACAACGTGGAAACGTTGTCCACGATAACGAGTTCTGTGCCGTTCTCGTCTGCGATTCCCTCGATAGCGTCCTGTCCCTCGCGTGTCGCAAGATCGGGCATCGGTCCGGATTGCGCGTCGGGGGTGATGATGAGGAAATAGCTAGAATCGAAGTCGCGCTCGTCGCTTTCCACCAAGGCCTTGAGTCTGTCGCGAATTGCCGTCGCCGGCATCTCTCCGTCGAGATAGAGCACGCGCCGCGGGCGAGGCGCCTCCCAAGTTAAGAACTTCCCGCCGGTCGCGACCGCGTAGGCGATCCCCAGCGCCATATGCGTCATACCGACACCGCGCCACGAGTGAATCATCGTCAAGCTTTGGGAGGCTAGCCACGGCCTAAGAATTGCGTCGCGCTCGGGAAACTCCCGGATGAGGAGTTCGCCTAGATTGAGCACGCAAAGGCCGTAGTCGTTCGCTGTTGCATTCGGCGTATCGGGTTGACCCTCCGATGCCTCGGGCGCGCCTGCGGTCGCCTGCGCCCTCCATACGCGCTTCGGGTCGAGCCCAAGCGCGACAATGAACGCGTCTTGCTTGCGATCACGACAATGATCGTGCTGGCAGTGGAACTTGCCGTACTTCACGCCTGCGAAATTCGGCAGCATGTACACGGTCGAAGTCTCGTTGCTTTCGCTGCTATGCGAATCGGCGCAGGGACAGACGACCGCATAGCGCCCGTCGTCGAGCTGGCGCTTTACCATGCCGCTGTCGGCAAGATGGCGCAGGATCGGATCGTGCGTTGCCGCGGTCTTCGCTCGCTCCGCGGTGCCCGGTGCCTCGTCAATCTCCGGCGCCGTTGCGAGTAGCGAATCGATATCAACAGCCGCGCCGTCGAATCGGAACGTCTCCGCGTCCGTCAACGGCGTGAAACACGGTTGCTCGCCGCGGTACACGGTCCCGTCGAACTGGGCGACCTCGTCCCCGAGAGCAACTTTTATATCCCGTTCCAGTGCCAGGCAAACGCGCTGCCCTTCAGTACGATCGACCGGCCGCGATGCCAGCAGGACAAGGCGAGCCCGCGGCGCGTCGGGTCGATGACTCGCGGTCGTATATGCGAAACCGCGAAATCGCTGCAGCCATAGGCACAGATCAACGAAGGCTGCGCCGTCGCGCATGCCATCCAGATCGAACGGCAACCAGACGCGCGGCAACGCACCTTCCTTGCAGCGGTGCGGCAAACCCGCACCGTTGACCTTGAACGGCGCGGCGATGTACGCCTGCCCCTTCTGCGGCGATCGGTCCCGCAGTACGGCATCCTCAAACACGTCGAACGACGGCAGCACACGCTGCGTCGGGTGCGCGTCGAACTGGTCCCGACCGCGGGAGAAGATGACGGCGGTCATGGCGCACCGCCTTGCTGCCCTATCGCGAATGCCGTGAGGATTTTTCGTTCGCTCTCCTCGGCTGTCTTGATCACCGTGATCTCGTGCTCGTCGATGTGCTGCAGAATTACATCTTCGACGAGGGTGCGCAGATCATCGGGATGTATTGCGTCAAGCTCGACCGATTCGGCGTGCCCAAACTTCTTGGCTCGACTGTCGCTTGACTTGGTAGGTCGTGACGGCAGCGCCCACGCCTGAATCTGGTCCGCGTTCACCGCGATGCGCTCGAAGTTAATCTGCGATTCCGGCGCAAGCTCGTGTAGCGTCTCCTCGATCTTCTCGCCGGCGTTCACGCCGGACGGATCGAAGTCGCCCAAGTGGTAGATGTAGGCCGGTCGGTCCTGTTCTGCGATGGCTTCCGCGGCCGTCGCCAGGAACGACAAACTCGCATAGCCGCGGGCTACCATTAGGGGCACGTCCCATTTGTGCGTGATCGGGTAGATAACGCCGGCGAGCGCGTCCTTTTCGAGCCATACCTCTACATAGTCGTCGGCGTCCGTCCACAACGAGCGGCGATAGAACGCCGCCGTGTGATCTAGCGCATCCTGCAGGCTATTGAACGTCTTGGGCTTGCGCATCCATCGAGTGTTATCGACGATGTCGGAATATCCGATGGCGCCCTTCCGACGCATCTCGACTAATATGCGCTGCACCTTGCCGTAGCCCTCCTCTGTTTTTACGACGACGCCGCGCACGCTGGCCTGATAGAAGACTTGGCGGACGGTGCAGGGCGTGATCTCGGCGACGATTTCGGCGACAGACTCGCGCCGCTCCTCCATTGCCGCCCTGGTCGCGCGAATGCGTTTCTTTATGCGACTAGTCGCATAAATGGTGGCGGTCGTCATGACTTGCCCCAGAGTCTTTCGAGCAAGCGCATCGCGCGGTCACCGGGACGCTCACGCCATGTCGGCGCCGGTTGCGAGGAACGGCGGGCGTTGCCGGACTTCTCTTGAAACTCCGGCCGACCTACTATAATTTTCGCGTTACCGCTTCTCGCCGAATCGGTCTCATGGCCCGCCGGATTTCCTCCGTGTCGGGCCGTTTTTTTATCAGGTGGTTTCATGCTGCCGCCGGGGCATTCTGACTTGCGGCAATCCGCGCTAAGTATTCCTGCGGCGATTCAACGATGATAAATTTCGCCCCGATGTGCACGCCCCTCGGGCGCCGCTCAGGCGGCAACGAATAAAAAAAAGTACGGGAGTATCCACACGCGCCGGCATGCTCGTTGAGGCTCCATCCGGCCTTGTCTGCGAGAAGTTTTGTCACGGTCTGCCTTTCATCCCTGGCGGACCGCGCCTTGCGCTTATCGGTCCGTCGTTACGCGTAAGTGCGCAGGCGGACTCGATTTTGTCGAACGAGGCGTTCGATTAGAAGGGGAAATTCGTAGGAAAATTTCCCGGAAAACTAAGCGGAGAATTTGCGAATCGCCTCGGCGCGAGTTTTGCGAATAGCCTCACAAGCGGATCGCAACAGCCAGCCGCGAAGAACAAAATCATTTAGCAAGAGCGTTGCGTAATCTCGTGTTTCTCTGAGCCGGTCGTCGGCAATCTCGAGCAAGTCGGCGAACCGACTAGCGGGGATATCGACGGCGGTATCGGCTGCCCACTGGTCGAGGTCGATGAATGGAAGTACGCCCAGCGTTGCGAACGTTTTCAACTTCGCCGCGTTTCTGTTTCCCAGCGATCGCAGCGCTTCTCGATACGGTTGCGGCCCACCGATTGAACCGAGCGCCGCACGTTCGCGCGCAAGAAAATCGCGCAGGTCTGCGGCGATTTCTTTGTCGGGCATCGACAGGTCAACGCGAGCGAAGAGGCTCAGGCGGCGCGGCTCAATTAGGTGATCGAGCGGTCCCGCGAATCCAGACGGCGCATCGCTCGCCAACGTCTCGCCCCATTTGCAATTGCGTCCGAATTCGCGAATCTGTTCCGGAAGCTTGCGCTCAACAGAGTAGAGCTCGTCGGTCCGAAGTAATTCGACGCTACTCCGGGGCAATCGATTGTCCAGAATGGCCGAAAGTTCGGACGGAACCCGACCGATTAGCCAAAACGGTAGAGCCTCTAGCCGCCGGACCAGTGGGTCGGCTCTGAGTTGCGTTCGCCGCCCGGATTCTTTCCGTGTTCGGGCGATCCAACCGCGCAACCCCAGGTTTAAATACCAGTCGGCTGCATCCATCGCATTGGCGGCTGTATAACGCGACAGCTTGAACCATGGCGGGGGTGCAACGAACTTGCGCGGGCGCACCATCGTATCTAACCCGCTTCATGCGAGGCGACAACTTGCTTGCCATCGCGCGCAGCGATCAACTGCGTTTCGTACCAGCGCATCAGTTCGCGCCGGAGGTCCAACCGTCGCGAGCGGTCGTATGCGCTCGCTACTTTGCTTCCGACGACATGATCGAGTTGCGCCTCGACGGTGTCGCCATCTTTGCCGGCTTCGCGTGCGACAGTGGAAAACGCGCTGCGCCAACTGTGTGGAGAATGCCTACCAGCAAGATTAAGCGCGTTGCGATAATACTTTTCGAGGGCCTCGGGCGTGATCGGCTTCGACGGATTCCGCGGCGCCGGGCAAACAAACACTGCATTCGGGCCGTCGGCTTCGCGCCACTCGCGCAGCATCGTCATCAAGGCAGGCGGAATTGGAATCTGATGCGGCCCGCGCTCTACGTCTTTGCGCTTCATCCTGTCGCGCGGTATCGCCCAAACGGCCGAATGCAAATCCACTTCATCCCAAGTCGCGCCCACGATCTCGCCGACGCGCTGCGCCGTGAACGCTAGCAACACGTGTGCACGTTGGATGCCCTTGCAGGGGTCAGCGGCGCGCGCGGCGCGCAGAATTTCGCCAAGCTCGGGAAGGTGAGTTACCGCCGGAAAGTGCTTGCGGTCAACTTTGCCGCGCCGTCTTCGCGGTAGCGGATTCAGTTCCAGCGCCCCAAGCTCGACGGCGAAGTCCATGATTGCGTTCAATCGGCGCGCTACCTTTTCCTCCATCATCGGCGCCGACACTTCGACCGCGTGCAGTACCGGCGCGGTAACCCGAGCAACAACGCTAGAGATGGGCAACGGGTCAAGCTCTGATAGGTGATTGGCTAAGCTCTGCTTTACCTGGTTGATGTAATCTTCCGACCACTTCGTGCGCCGCGCTTCGGACTTGACCCACGCGGCAGCGATAACCGCGAACGTCTGCGCATTGGCCGCAGCCGTGACAGCGTGTTCCCGGCGCTTGACCGCCCTGGGATGCTCGCCAGCGGCAACCATCCGGCGCAGGGGTTCTATGTCGCGCCGCGCGTCAGCGAGTGACGTTGCCTCCTTCAACGTCGCGGTCTGACCTACTCCGTTCAGCTTGTAGCGATACTGAAATGATTTCCCGCCGGTCTTTGCGACGAGGACAAACAGTCCATCGCCATCCCGCAAGCGGTAGTCCTTAGCCCTCGGTTTCGCGTTCCTTATTGCACGGTCGGTGAGCAGGTTTCTCACCATGGCGTCGCCTTAGGGGAGGTAAACAATTTCCGGGAACCGTTGGGGGTAATTGGCCGAATCGGCCTTTCTTACCCCCTACTTACCTCCACAGTACGCGGATTCAGGCGAACGCGCAAGAACAGCCTCGGACGGCTGCGCACTATGTAAAGACAAGAAAAAAGCCGCAAGTGGCGGCTTTTCATAGAGGCGAATGGAGGCCGGTGTCGGAATCGAACCGGCGTCCACGGCGTTTAACTGGCTACGCAAGCGCGGCGCCGCGCCTCAATGGTCAACGCGCTCAGCGTGGGAAGATCAAACGCCGCTTTGATTTCCTCGCGCGTGCGTACCCGCTTGCGGATTTCGTACCAGGGCCTAGCGCTGGGTGTAAGGTGAGCGCCGTGCTTTTGTCGGAATCGCTCATCATAGCGCAGCCACTCGGCGTCAACGTTGGCGGGCGACGCGTGAATCGGCATCAGGTCGAGCGAGACCGCGACGCGATACCCGGCGAGATAGCAGCGCAGCGTGAAATCGGTGTCGTAACCGTGCCATCCGTCGAATGTCTGCGCATCGAATCCGACCGCCGCGGCAAGTTCGCGCCGGGTTGCGAGAAAGACGCCGTCCAGCGCCCTCAATCCGGTCTGCAGCGGCACCGCCGCCCCGAACAGCGCCACTTCGTAGTCGTCCGCCACGCCGGATGCGATGGCGCCATAGGCGAACTCGATCCCCGAGTTGGCCCAGCCCATACCATGCAAACGTGTCGTACCCGCAACGCCGATCACGTCGGCGGTCTGCAATTGCCGGTGCAGCGTTGTCCCGACATCGCCGGTCAGGATTTCGATGTCGTCATGCGCGAAAATGCAAATGTCACCGCGCGCTTGTGCAAGGCCGCGGTTGTAGCCCTCGCACAACGAGTGCGCGTCGTGAATGCCGATGATCTCGTGCGCATCGTTCGGAAAGCACCGGGCGTAGTTCGCCGAAACGTTGGCGAACTTCGCCGGATCGATGCTGCAAACAATGACCGAGATCACCCGGGCACAATTCCAGTGATGCCGCTCTTGCGCCCCGAGAAACGCACGTAGAGCTCGCCCCCGACAGTTGCGTTGGTCAGCGCGCGTTGCGTCGCGCGCAAATACTGGTGACCGTAGCGCTGATCCGGTTCCAAATGCGCGCCTTCAGCCCATTCGTTCCAAGCGTTGATGAACACCAGCCGTTCTGCTTCGGCGCGGCGCTCGACCGTGCGCGCAACCGCTTCACGCAACCAGATCTCATAGATCTCCGGCGTTGCGTTGACGAACGTCAGCGACGTATCTGGGCGCCGCGGCGTGTTGTCCCATGCCGGCATGACCGTCGGATGGACGACGTACGCGGGCGCCGCTCGGGAAAGCGTTTCGAGCACGAATTGGCGGTAGTCGATGATCTGCCCGCGGAACTCGGGGTTGGTAACTGCGAAGCGCGGATTGGCAGGCGGCGTGCGCATCGCATGCGGTGGAAATTCGACCAAGGCATCGAATCCGTAGACCGTGGGATCTGACGTGTCGTAGGTATTCGCTGCGCACAAGTACAGCTCGCCAATGCCTTCGCGGCGGCACGTCTCGCGCCAGCGTTCCGCGGTCCCCCGGGGATCGAGGAGAACGCCGATCCGATACACGATCAGGAGCGGCTTGCCGTCGACACGAATGTAGCGCGGATCGCGAAAGTGCGGCAGCAGATCGGCGATGAACCGCGCGTCGTCTGCGCGCGTCGGGTCCTGCGCCACCAGAATCTCCTGATCCGCCCCGTCCCAACGGCGGGTCCAGTTTTCGTTGGCCCAGCACAGGCAATACGGAAACGCGGGCGCACCCGACCGGCGCATTTCCTCGAGCGGCCGTTCGAGCAATCGCTTCCCCGCGAACCAATAGTAGTAATAGCAAAAGCCGTGAATCCCGTACTGTCGCGCAATCTCCGCCTGCTGTTCACGCGTCTCCGGCACCCGCAGATCGTAGAACCCGAGATCGGCGGGCAGGTGCGGCTGATAATGCGTGACGAAGTTAGGTTTCGCGCGTGTGACATTGGTCCATTCGGTAAAACCGGTGCCCCACCAGCGATCATTCTCCGGGATCGGGTGGAATTGCGATAAATGGAACGCGATCGCGCGCACCGGCGCCGTTGTGGGGGTTGATGCGTTCATTGCACTGCTCGATGCACGGCCGTGGCCTCTTCATTCGGACGAGCAGCAGATTTCGCGCCATGGCCGACGATGAAATCGCGATATTGGCGCGTCAGAGTGTCCTCTCCAAACATCCGCTGCGCCTTCTTTCTGGCCGCTGCGCCGATCTGCTTGGCCCACGCCGGCGCCGTGCGCAGTTGCATCATGAGCGCAAGCGCGTCGTCGTCACTCGTATAGAGGAGGCCGTCGACGCGATCGGCGATGACCTCGGCGTACACCGATGTGCGCGGACATAGCACTGGCAAGCCATACGCCAACGCGGTGAAGAGTTCGCGCGCAGCGCCCTCCCGCCACCAGGTACCCGCGCGATACAAAAGACAGTCGACCGACGCCACGAACGGCGTCAAACCGTGGGCGATCCGCGGGTAACAGCGCACGGTCCGCTCGCCCCCCAGCGCGTAGCGCAAACGTCCGGGATCATAGATCGCGAGCCGACCAGCGCGTTTAGCCATTGTTCGCAAGAACTCGACGTCCGCTTCCTCGGCGACGACTTGCCGATCCTGGCCTACCATTCCCACCTTCCAAACCTCGGGTTCCTCGATCGTCCACACACCGTAGGGGCGATCGCGGCGCCGCAAGTCGGAGGCCGGAATCGCCGGAACTTCGATCGGCGGGGGCAGCAGCCGGTGGCCGTCTCCGAAATGGCTTGCGCGCGCGTGCGAGGTGAAAACCAATTCGATGCGGCGCGCGCCGTCGCGGGCGATCGTGCGCAGGCGGTTAAGGTAGAGCGAAGGTCGCCCCTCCTGGCAGAACACGATGATGCGCTCGGCATCGGCGCGGTCGATCCATTCGCCGCAATCGAAATCGATTCCCACAAACACGTGAACGCCGCCGTGCGGATACGCGCCGATCGCCGCGTCGACGACGCGGACGCCGTCCGAGCGGCACGCGCCACGAGCGTCACCGTCGGTCGCCCAGATGTTATGGCGGTCGGTACCAACCAACTCGGCAATGCGCCGCAGCAGCCATGCGTCGTCGGAATCGCCGGCATGCAGGCGCCCGATGAAATGGATTAGCGGCGCATCATCGTTAGACGACGACTGGCCGATACGCGCCGCCTGCGGCGCATTCACCAGCGCGAGGTCGTTCAACACGGCGAGCGCCCGTTCGCACAGCTCCTCCGGCAACGCGCGTTCGTGCGCCGCTTTCGCATCGCGCACGAGCAGCAGGTTGTGGGCGATCGCCGGATATTCCGGCCGCAGCGCCAGCGCGTCCAAGATCAAGCGCTCGGCCAGATCGAGTTCATTAAGACCCATCGCAATGACGCCCAGCATGTGCAGCGCGTCGTGCGTCGCCGGTGCTCGGACCAGCACTTCTTCGTACAGACGTGCGGCTTCGGCCAGTTGGCTCGACGTCTGATATTGCAACGCGCGTTCCATCGTATCCCCATAGCGATCGCGCTCGTCGTCGGACAAGTGGGCCCACTCGGCGCCCGGAGCGCGGTAATGCGAGCGCCGGGCGATCGCGGCCGGGGCCGCAGCACCCGGCGTCGTGCCGGAGCGGGGAGCTGTGGCAGTGGTGGAACCAAACGCGCCGTGGCAATCCTTGTAGCGCTTGCCGCTGCCGCAGGGGCATGGGCTATTGCGCGAGGCCGGCGCTGGAAGCGGACTGCTTGCCTGAAGCGCGCTCAATTCAGCGCCCTGCCGGCGAAGGCAGAACGCCGGTTTCGGCGACTCGTGCATCGACGACGTACTGGAACGCGTAGAGGTCCTCGAGATCGTCAAAGTCACGAAAGGCAATCGACAAGTGCTGCGTCTGCAGGCGTCCCGGATGCCGCGCGACGACGTGACAATCGACCCATTTCGGCTGCGTCAACGGCTCCATATGCAGAACCGCGTAGCCCGTCTCCTCGAACAATTGCCGCAACGTCTGCTTGGTGAAGAACCGGACATGCGTGATGTCGAGGACGCCGTTCGGTCCGTAGGTCCAGCGACCCGCGGCGAGCTCGTCCAGATGCGCGAGGTTGCGAATGTTGGGGACGCTCGCGAGAATCCGCGTGTCGGGGACTAGCCAGTCGCGAATGCGCGTCAGCGCACGCCAGGGGTCGTATAGGTGCTCGAGCACGTCGAGCAGCAAGACAGTGCCGAGCTCCACGTCGCTCACATGTTCGGCGAGATCGACATCTTCGATGCTCGCGCAGAGAACGTCGTCCAGATACTGCCGCGCGTGCTCCGCCGCATACGGATTCGACTCGATACCAATAACGCGCGTGCCGGGAAATTTCTCCTTGATGAGCTTGCCGGTGGCGCCGCCGCCACAACCGATGTCCAGAACGACGCCCGGCGGATCGTTGATGAAACTTGCGATTTCGGTGCGCGGATTCTGGTGGTACACCGGGTCGAACGACACCTCGTCGCGCAGATGCGTTTGCCAAACGTAGCTCACGTCGTCGATCCCGAGAAACGCGAGCTCCGATAACTGCCGGACGCGGCGAAGTTCTCGAACCGCGTGTGCTCGCCGACAAAGGTCAAGCGAATCGTGCCGATCGGTCCATTGCGCTGCTTGCCAATGATGATCTCCGCAACCCCCTTGTCCTGCGTCTCGTCGTTGTACACCTCGTCACGATAGATAAAGAGGATTAGGTCTGCATCCTGCTCAATCGCGCCCGATTCACGCAGATCCGACATCACCGGCCGCTTGTTCGGCCGCTGTTCCAGCGACCGATTCAACTGCGACAACGCCATCACGGGGACTTTCAATTCTTTGGCCAACGACTTCATCGAACGCGATATCTCCGAAATCTCGGTTGCGCGATTCTCGCCGGTCGTCGTCGCCTGCATCAGTTGCAGGTAGTCGACAATGACGAGGCCCAGCTTGCCGTATTGCTTCTGCAGCCGGCGCGCTCGCGCGCGCACTTCGATGGCGTTGAGCGCTGGCGTCTCATCGATCAGCATTGGCGCCTCGCTCAAGCGTCCCAGCGCGCTGGCGAGCTTCTCCCAGTCGTCCGGCCCCAGACGACCGGTGCGCAACTTGTGCTGATCAAGCTTGCCCACCGAGCCGATCATGCGCAGCGCCAGTTGCGACGCGCCCATTTCCATGGAAAAGACCGCGACGGGCAGCTTCGCGTGCAGCGCCACGTGTTCGCCGATGTTCAATGCCAGCGCCGTCTTGCCCATCGACGGTCTGCCGGCGACGACGATCAGATCGCCTTCCTGCATGCCTGAGGTCATCCGATCGAGATCCGCGTAACCGGTCGGCACACCGGTGACATCGGAGGGGTCGTCGCGGTTGTACAGCGTCTCGATGCGATCGACGACACTGGTCAGCAAGGTTCCTATCTGCTGGAAGTATTGCTGCCCACGCGCGCCCTGCTCGGCGATGTGCAGCACACGCGCTTCGGCGTCGTCGAGCACCGCCTTGGCGCTGCGGCCCAATGGGTTGTACGCAGCATCGGCGATTTCGCCTGCCGTCGCGGCCAACTGACGCAGGATCGACCGTTCGCGCACGATCGTCGCGTAGTGGCGGATGTTGGCCGCGGTCGGGACGTTCTGGACGAGCGCGCCCAAGTACGCGAGCCCGCCGACGTAGTCGAGCTTTTGCGTGGACGAAAGTGCCTCCGACAACGTGACGACGTCGATGGGCTTGCCTTCCCCGCCGAGCTTGCCGATGTGCCGGTAAATGACCTTATGCGCGTCGCTGTAGAAGTCTTCGGCGCCTACCAGGTCGCCGATTTTGTCGGCTGCCTCGTTGTCCAACAATAGGCCGCCCAGGATCGACTGTTCCGCCTCCAGCGAATGCGGCGGCAGTTTCAGTGCGTCAAGCTGGGGATCGTCAGGCATGGCTGAAAATACGCAGAACAGACTCGATTTTACCGCTCGCGCGCGGCTGCTGGGGCGCCACAAAAAGAAAGGCCGCACCGGCGGCCTTATTTCGTTTTAGCGGTTTTTCGCGCGTTACCGTTTTCCGCTTTTGCGGTTGTACGTGTGCGGGTACCGACACTACCCCTGACCGAGATCACCCACGACCGACACGGTGATGTGCGCCACGACGTCCGTATGCGGTGCGACGGTCAAAGGATAATCGCCGACCTGCTTCAACGGCCCTCCCGGCATCCGCACCATCGCCTTTTCGATCTCCACGCCCTGTGCCTTGAGCGCTGTGACGATATCGACGTTGCTGACCGAGCCGAAGAGCCGCCCGTCGACGCCGGCCTTTTGTGAAATCTTGACCGCCATCCCATCCAACCTGGCTGCGAGCTCCTGCGCATGCACGAGCTTTGCGCCGGCTGCGGCTTCGAGCTCCGTGCGTTTTTCTTCCAGCAGCTTTACGTTCGCGGCGGTCGCGCGTTTGGCCTTCCCTTGCGGGATCAGGAAGTTGCGCGCATAGCCCGCCTTGACCTTGACCACTTCGCCCAAGTTGCCGACGTTGGCTATTTTTTCGAGCAGGACGATTTGCATGATCGCTCCTTAGTGCCGGTCGGTGAACGGCAGCAGCGCGAGAAACTGTGCCCGCTTGATCGCCGTTCCGAGCTGGCGCTGATAGCGCGCCTTCGTGCCCGTTACCCGCGCCGGCATGATCTTGCCGTTTTCCTGCACGAAATCCTTCAAGACGTCGATGTCCTTATAATCGATTTCCGTGACTTTTTCGGCCGTAAAGCGGCAGAACTTGCGGCGCTTGAAGAGCGCGTTACCGCGTTCGCGCTTCTTGCCGTTCTTGTCCTTGCCTTTGAGATTACGTCTTCCCATCGGACGGGGCATGGCTGATTTCCTTTCGTCTTAGATTTCCTGAATCCGCAAATTCATTACGTGCAGCGCAATGCTCACACCGGTGCGATAGCGTCGCGCCAAAAATCCTTCGCAGCAAAACGCGCTTCCCATCGGCACTTGGGCCAGTCGTTCCGCCACCTTCCCGAACGCGACAGCGAAGAGCTCACATCCCGCCGCTCGCCGCCCGCTTCGACTTGCACGGACTCGTGGCGCAGCGTGCCGCAATCGCCGTGATGCCGGCGGGCTTGTGGCGGATCTCACCGCGTGCGAACACCGTGACGTCGAGTGTTAGCTGGTTCTCGGCCGGCACCGTCGGTTACCCGAACCTTGAAGGCATCAGGCAGCCGTTACACCAGGGACGGCCTGGGGATTCTCCGCCACTGCAGCGTGGACCGCGTCCGGGCGGGCCTCGGCATCGCGGGCGCCCGTTTGGCCGCTCAACTGTCCACTGAGCGCCTTGGCCTTTTCTTCTTTCATCATCGGTGACGGCGCGACCTTGGCTTCGCTCATGCCGACGATCAGATGGCGCAACACCGCATCGTTGAATTTGAACGCGTGCTCAAGCTCGTTCAAGGATTCCTGGTCGCACTCGATATTCATCAGTACATAGTGCGCCTTGTGCACTTTGGCGATCGAATAAGCGAGCTGACGGCGACCCCAGTCCTCGAGCCGGTGAATCTGGCCCTTACGGCTGGTGACCATCGTTCGGTAGCGCTCGACCATCGCGGGCACCTGCTCGCTTTGATCGGGATGAACGATGAAGACGACTTCGTAATGACGCATCGGCAGAGCACTCCTCTCGGTCGGTGGTGGCGTGTGCTGGAACATTCCATTCAAGCAACTGCGCCGGCGGCCTCCCCGTTCTGCTGCGGGTGAGGCAAGGTAACCGAAGATCATAGCACGTTACGGATCAATTACTTCACTGGCGCGCGCTGCTCGCGTGCTTTCTTCGGGGCGGGCCAAACGAGTGAGCATCGCATCGCGGTCGACTTTGGGCAGCAGCGCCAACGCCCTGACCTTGGTATAAAAGCGCGGCAGATCATCGCCTGCTTCACGAAGCAATTCGCGAAATGCCGGGACGCGGGCCGAGTACAGCGCAACCGAGGCGAGGTTGGCGTTGTTGGGCCCCGCATTGTTGACACCGGTAAACCAGCGGTCGTAGCCGGCGAGACCGGGCTCGCCGTCCTTGGCCTCATCAAAGCTCGCGCGCATCGCGGCAAAGGTTTGCATCTTGGAGTCACGCTTCACATCATCCGGCGCTGCGCTTGCATAGATTTCCTGCAGCCGCGAACGCGCCTCGCGCGTCAAATCGCGAAATGCGCTGCGCAACCGCTGGCCGCGCGCAAACTGCGCGTCGAGTTGCGCATTGTCTTCCGCCTTCAACCATCGGCGGACTCCCGCTTCCTCGACGGCCACCGCGAACGACTCGTTGAACGCCGTGTCATCCTTCACGTAGACGATCTGATGCGCGAGTTCGTGGAAGACAAGACGCGCGACTTCCGTATCGGGCCAGCGCAGAAACGTCGACAAGACCGGGTCATCGAAGTACCCCAACGTCGAATACGCCGGCACGCCGCCGATGAACACGTCGTGGCCGGCATCGCGGAGCCGGCCGGCTTCCTCACGCGCCTCACTCTCGCGGAAATAGCCGCGGTAGTTCACGCAGCCCGCGACGGGGAAACACCATTGGCGCGGCTTCAACGAGAGTTCCGGAGTCGCGAACACGTTCCACACAACGAACGGGCGACCTAGATCGGTATAGCGCGTGTAGCTGCGATTGTCGGGAAGCGAGAGTTCACGGCTTGCGAACGCGCGAATCGCCTGCACTCGCTCGAGCCGGCGCTTGAGGGCTGCATCCTCGCTCTGCTCGAGAATTTCCGGAATGGGCTTGGCGCGCGCCAAGATGTCCAACTGGCCGCTGGCGCTCTGCCAGTAGTAATCGATCGTTTCGACGGCGCTGCACCCGGCAAGGGTTAGTGCGGTCAAAAGAATCGCAAACGCTACGCGCATGCCGATGTCGCCATTTGCACTTTAGTCCCTTTGCACCTTAGTTGTAGTGGTCGCGCGTGCGAAAAACGTTATCGTAACGCTTTTCCCCGATACGGCGCGCTGCTATGCATACTCCGATTATGCTGTCACTCGCTGTAGTCGCGTGGGTAGCCGCGACGGCTGCCGCTGCGTCGATGTACAAGTGCGCCGGAACCGGATCGATCCCGACCTATCAGGAGAGCCCCTGCCCGCCCGGCCGCGAACTGCGCAACTTCGACACCCATCCCGCCGACGTTTCCGTGATTCCTCTCCGTCCAATTCCTGGGACGAGCACTCGCGTATCCGTCACGTCACCGGCCAAAACGAAGCGCGATACGACGCTCGCGAAAAACAAGGGCAAGGTCAGGGGAGGGGACCCGGCCGAGCGCAAGCACATCGGTGTGGGTATGAGCGACGGTGAAGTCGTCGCGCGGATCGGCGAGCCGGATATGACGACCGGCGGCAAGGGCCGCAAGCTCGCGCGCTGGACCTACATGCCGATCGCCGGCGATGCTCACACGATTACCACGCTCCTTCTCGATTTTGGCAAGGTCGTGGAAGTCGAGCGCAAAATCGTGCGATGAGAGCGCTCGTCTTCAGCGCGTGCGCAGCGCCAGCGTCACCGCGGGAAACGTTACCGGCCGCACCTGATCACGGCGGGCCCCGTCAGTAGCTCGAGCAGTGCCTCCAACCGAACGACGCGGGCACCGGCGGAGCTCACCCGCGGCCGCCGCCACAGCCGCGAGCTTGCGGTTCCACGAGTCTCTACGTGCACTACCAGCGAATACCAGAATCCTTGGCGCCGCAATCGGTGGGCTTATCGCGATCCCTACCTACGTTGGTCGCTCAAGCGTGTACCCAGCACGGCAGGAGCCTCCCTCCCGTCGACACTGAACCGTCCCGGACCTGCAACGTAAAGCATCAGCATGCCGCCCAAGATCGCAAGATTTTTCATGAATTGCTGCTGCTGCATCATCATCTGATCAGCAGGAACCGCCCAGAATGCATGAAAGATCGGCGTGATGACGAGCAGGAAAAACGCAATGAGCAACGCCGCCCAGCGCGTTTTCCAACCGATGATCAGCAGGATCCCCGCGCCCAGTTCAATGACAATCGCCACCACAGCCAGTACATCGGGCATCGGCAATCCCTTGCTCGCGATATAGCCCGAAGTCGCGGCCATGGTCGTTATTTTCCTGAAGCCGGAGATGACAAAAATCAGCGCAAGTGCAACGCGGCCCACGAGCGCCGCCACATCTCGTCCTGTATTCATAGCCGTCCTCGATGCGATGAAGGGAAATGTTAGGGAAGATCGAACACGAGCACTTCGGCTTGCTCGCCGTTGCGTAGTGTAACCGTGGTTTCGCCAACGAGCTTGGCCGCGTCCCCAGCGATAAGAAGCGTCCCATTGAGCTCCACCTTGCCACGCGCGACATGCACGTATGTACGCCGGTTCGCCGCGACGGAATGTGCGAGCTCCGCCGCACCATCGAGCAAGGTTGCGTACACGTAGGCATCCTGGCGAATCGTGACCGAACTTTTGCGGCCGTCGGGCGACGCGATCAGGCGCAGCACGCCCACCTTGTCCGCTTGCTCGAAGCGGGCCTCCTCGTAGCTCGGCGGGATTCCCTTGACGTTGGGCTCGATCCAGATTTGCAGCAAGTGGACGCTGTCGCTCCCTGATGGGTTGAATTCGCTATGCGTGACGCCGGTGCCCGCGCTCATCCGTTGCACATCGCCTGGCGCAATGATCGAACCGTTGCCCATGCTGTCCTTATGCTCGAGCCGGCCGGCGAGCACGTAAGTGACGATCTCCATGTCCCGGTGCCCATGCGTGCCAAAGCCCTTGCCCGGTTGCACGCGATCCTCATTGATGACACGTAATGGACCGAACCCCATGTGCTCGGGGTCGTGGTAATCGGCAAACGAAAAGCTGTGGTGCGAGTCGAGCCAGCCTCGATTGGCGTGACCGCGCTCGGGCGCGGGTCGCAGCGAAATCATGCGACTCTCCCGATCGATATTATGGAAGAGTACGAACGGATGCGCCGTTGCTAAAGCGCCTTCTCACGTCGTGCGTCTCCTCGCAGTTATTTGCTAACAACTTCGCGAGGACGGCGACAGCTCTGCAGCTTGCGGAACGATCAACTCACGCTGCGCGTGTACGCCGATAATGAACTCGTCGAAGCTGAACTCGTCGAAACGCTGGCGGCTGCCTGCGGCCCTAGCAGCCGGTCGTACTCCTTTTTGACCACCTGATAGCACTCGCAAACGCATCGCTCCAGACTGCCGCGATCGCGGACGGTAATGCGGCCGCGCCGGTATTCGATCGAGCCTTTGGCTTGTAGCTTGCCGGCGGCTTCCGTCACGCCCTCACGGCGGACCCCTAGCATGTCGGCGATCAGTTGCTGCGTCATCGTGAGCTGGTTCGTGTCGAGACGATCGACGCTCAATAGTAGCCACCGACACAACTGCTGTTCGACCGAATGATGCCGGTTGCAGACGGCCGTCTGCGACATTTGCGTGATCAGCGCCTGCGTATAGCGCAACAGCAGACGCTGCAACTCGCCGCCACGGCGAAATTCCTCCTTCAGCACATTCGCTTTGAGCAGCAGCGCCTCGCCGGCACTCTGCACGATCGCCCGGCTAGGCGTGGTGTCGCCGCCCATGAATAGCGAGACCCCGACTACGCCTTCCCGCCCCGCGACGGCGATCTCCGCGGACGCGCCATCGTGCATCACATACAGCAGTGATATCACGGCGGTCATCGGGAAATAGAGATGTTTGAGCGAGCGATCCGCCTCGTAGATCGATTCGCCCAAAGCCAACTGCACGACTTCAAGCTGCGGCGCAAGCCGCCGCAGGTCCACTTCGGGTAACGCGGCTAAAAGCAAATTGCTTTTCGCGAGCGCGATGTCGGTCATAGCAACTCCGGGTCGACACCAGAAACGAGTTCTGATCCGCCAAAAATGTAACAGTTTTTATAACCAATTTCAATGAGCTATGTGCATTACCGAACATAGATTCGCAACGGCGTTCATCGCGGTGCGCTCTATCGTTGGCCCGCGGCACGCACACGTGTCACCTCGCGGACGGGCACACGCCGGGCTTGCGCGTGTGTTGGGTAGCGTACAGACCGATCGCTGGCTGCACGCTTAAATCCCGCCCATGAATCAGCGGGAAATGCGTAGACCGGTCGTCTCTCTCGTCACGGAAGGAGGCCAGGCCGTGTCTCCGGACCTGAAAGAGGTGACGTTGCTCGCAACGTCCGAATGGGGTGCGCTGCTGGATACGCTGGCGGCCGTCCGCATGGACTTGAGCCACATCGCCGAATCGAAATCGATGCCGGAAAAGGCCAAGGTCGAGCGGCTGCGGTTTGCTATCGTCGCGATCGATGCGGTGGCCGCCGAAGTCAAAAAAGGCAGGCGGCCTCGACTTCGTCGCCCAAGCGGGATAGCGCACGCCCGCGTGGTTCAGGGAGCGCTTCGCTCTCGCCGCACCACGGCCACGCGAGACCATCGGTCGCCGAGTTGGGGCGTTGTCATGTCCCCGGCAAACTCGCGTAATCAGCTCTGACGACGGAGTAGCACTCCCCTGCGCAGCGCTCCATGGCAGGCCGATCGACCACGGTAATATGTCCACGCCGGTAGCGGATCATCCCGAGATCTTGCAATTCACGCGCAGCCTCGGTCACTCCCTCCCGCCTTACGCCGAGCATCTCGGCGATCAATTGCTGCGTCATCTTCAATTCGTTGTCGTCGCAGCGATCAAGACTCAGGAGTAACCAGCGGCACAGTTGCTGTCGCAGCGTGTAGTGACGGTTGGCAACGGCCGTCTGGGCGACTTGCGTGAACAGTACCTTGGTAAATCGCAACAGCAAATTTTGCAGCGCCGCTCCGCGCCTGAATTCTTCCATCGCGAAATCCGCCGGCATTTGCAGTAGGCCGCCTGCGCATAGAATCACCGCCCGCGTCGTCGAGGTAGCGTGCCCGAGAAACAACGGAACACCCACAACACCTTCGCGACCGATCAGCGCGACTTCGGTTGACTCGCCACTTTCGAGGACGTACAGCATCGAAACGGCAGCAGTCGTGGGGAAAAAGAGAAACTTAATGTCCTCACCAGCCTCGTAGATCACTTCGCCCAATGGCGGCGAAAGCTCCACGAGATACGGATCGATGCGATGCAAATCGCTGTCACGCAAAGCGGCCAGCAGGCGATTGCGTTTCCCGCGTAGTAGCGTACTCATATGGAATCTTCTTGGCCGCAGTAAGCGCGTGCTGGAATTCGATAATACCGGTGCGTCGTTTTGCTGTCGCTGTTCCGGTCTGGACTGTACAAATTTCCGGTTTATTCGAACGGTCGGGAGTGTGTGTATACGAACAGACGCGCTGATACGCGGTGAGTACGCTTCGCCTGCTATCGGATGGAGCGGCTTTATAGACGGCTCACATTCTCCCAGTCGATGCGCTAAAAAAGACCAATGGCCGTCAACCAAAGTGGGGACGTTGTCGCTAACGAGGTGATGCTCGTTCCGACAGAAATGACCATGGTTGTCGATGCGCTGGCGACGATTCGCATCGATTTGTCATCGGTACTGCACGCAGGCGATTTACCGCCCAAGGCCAAAGAGCGCCTGGAAGCTGCCATCTATTTACTCGACGATACGCTGTCGGCAATGACCCAGCGGGCTCGCGAACATGTAGACGGCCATGATCGCAAGTCGGAGGAGCCTGGCACCGGCGTCGAGCTCAAGGATTTTAGCCCACGGGGCTTAGAGCCCGGGGGTTGAGAGTCCCGGGGTTAAGAGCGGGCTGCGCTGCCGGCCCAACACACTCAATCGCAACGCCGCGTTAGAGGCGGTACGCCTGCTTGGCAAACCCATACGCCAGCAGCGGCGCGAGCTCCGACGCCTCGTCCTCGCCGAGCCGGTGCTCCATGACCAGTGTCGCGAGGAATCGGCAATCCATCCGGCGTGCGACGTCGTGACGGGCCGGAATCGACAAAAATGCCCGCGTGTCGTCGTTGAAGCCTACAGTATTGTAGAAGCCTGCCGTTTCGATCACCTGCTCGCGAAACCGGCGCATGCCATCGGGGCTGTCGTAGAACCACCACGGCGGTCCGAGCTTTAAGATCGGGTAGTGACCCGCGAGCGGCGCCAACTCGCGTGAGTACGTCGTTTCGTCGAGCGTAAACAGGATCAACGTGAGACTGTGCTCGTTGCCGAACCGGTCGAGCAACGGCTTCAGCGCGTGCACGTAATCGGTGCGGATCGGAATATCGGCGCCCTGGTCACGGCCGAACTCGCCAAAGAGCGTCGGGTTGTGATTGCGAAAGCTCCCCGGGTGCAATTGCATGACGAGCCCATCCTCAAGACTCATCTGGGCCATCTCGGTCAGCATCTGGCCACGGAAGGATTCCGCTTCTTCCGGTGAGATCGATTGTGCCAATGCGCGATCGAGCAGCCGCTGGCATTCTCCCGCAGCCAGGTCGCAGGTGCGCGCGGTCGGATGCCCGTGGTCGGTCGACGTCGCTCCCAGCGCTTTAAAGAAGGCGCGGCGGTCGCGATGTGCGCGCAAATAACCCTGCCACCTCGTCGTGTTCTCATGCGTCAGCGCACTTAAGTGTGCGACGTTGTCCGCGAAACCTTCGAACTCGGGATCGACGACAGGGTCCGGCCGATACGCGGTCAGCACGCGGCCGCGCCAGTCGCTCTGGCGAATCTTCCGGTGATGCACCAGCGAGTCCAGCGGCGACTCGGTGGTTGCGATCACTTCGATGTTGAAGCGTTCGAACAACGCCCGGGGCCGAAACTCCGATTGTGCGAGGCACGCGTTGATCCGATCGAAGTAGCGATCGGCCGATTCCGCCGTTAGACGCTCATGGATATCGAACACTGTCTGAAATGCGTGGTCGAGCCAGATGCGCGTCGGCGTGCCACGGAACAAATGGTAGTTCTCCGCGAACACGCGCCAGATACTGCGGGCCTCAGTATCCACCGGTGCCGGCGATGCATGCGCTCTCGTCGCGGAACGGCGGGGGATTCCCAGCGTTTCGAGCCGCACACCCTGGCTATAGAGCATGCGGAACACATAGTGATCCGGCGTGATAAGCAGTGACGAAGGGTCGGTAAACGGCGCATCGTCGGCGAACCACTGCGGATTGGTGTGACCGTGCGGGCTGACGATCGGTAAATCCTTGACCGTTGCATACAGTGCGCGGGTGAGATCGCGTGTGGCCGGATCGGCGGGAAACAGGCGATCGGGATGGAGATCGAGCGGTATCGACATGGTTTGCGGTATTGATTCGCGTAAGTTGCTTTTGACTCGTCTTCAAGAGCCGTGCAGTTGGCGTGCAAGCGACGCACGCATGCCATCGCGAAAGAGCGCGACGACTTTCGCGCGGACGTCGTCGCGAAACGCGACGTTCGCGGAAAGATCGGCGCCGAACACCTGGTGCAGACCCAGAAAAGCGTCGGCAAGGTTTGCAGGTACCCCGTTCGTGTCGTGCACCATTCGCGCAAACGTAGCCGCCAACGGATCGGCGATGGCGATGGACTTGCCGTCGTCATCGCGTCCGCTCGAGTAGCGAATCCACGCCGCGACCGAAAACGCGAGTAGGTCGCACGACGCTCCGGCTTTGATCCGGTCGCGCACGGTGCCAAGCCAGCGTTGCGGCAGTTTTTGCGATCCGTCCATTGCGATCTGCTGCGTCCGGTGAGGGAGCGCCGGATTGCGGAAGCGCTGCATCAGTTGCGCACAATAGTGGCGCAAATCGATTCCCGGTGGGGTTTTGACCGTTGGCATGATTTCCTCGGCCATTTGCCGTTCGACCAAGGCGGCGAGTTGCGGGTCGAGCGCCGCCTGCCATGCGAACTGATGGCCCAGCAAAAAGCCCACGTAGGCGAGTGTCGAATGGCTGCCATTCAAGAGCCGCAGCTTCATTGTCTCGAATGGAGCGACGTCGGCGACAAACTGCGCGCCGCCCTCCTCCCAGGACGGCCGCGCGGCGGCAAAGCGGTCCTCGATCACCCACTGCGTGAATGCCTCGGCGACGACCGGCGCCGCATCGCGCATTCCAAGAATTCGTGCGACATCGTCGACGTCGGACGGCTGCGTGGCTGGGACGATGCGATCGACCATCGTGCTCGGAAACGTCACGTTGTCGCGCATCCAACCGGTGAGCCCAGGTTCCTGTGCATCCGCGAACGCACGGACGATGCCGGCGACCGTTTGCCCGTTGTGCGGCAGATTGTCGCAACAGACAAACGTCACCGGCCCAGCGCCGGCATGACGCCGCGCCGAAAGTCCCGTCACCAGCATGCCCACCGCCGACCGAGGCGCCTCCGGATGTGCGAGATCGTGCGCGATATCCGGGTGCTCCCTATTGAGCGCGCCGGTAGCCGGGTCGTGGCAATAGCCTTTCTCGGTGACGGTTGCCGTGATCACGCGAATGCGCGGGTTCGCCAATCGTGCAATCACACCCGCGCGGTCGGTGCCCGCAAACAGCGCTTCGCGCACGCTGCCGACGACTCGAGCGCATACACCCTCCTCGCTGCGCGTCGCGACCGTGTAGAGGCCTTGTTGCGAGCGCAGCGCTTCAGTCGCGCGGGGTGTCTTGAGCGACACGCCGCAAATGCCCCATTGCGGATCCCGCGCCAGCACCGAGTCGGTATATACCGCCTGATGCGCGCGATGAAACGCGCCCAGACCCAGATGCACGATGCCGACGGCAACACGCTCCGGATCGTAGGCCGGACGCGCAACGGCGGGCGGGAGATGCGGGAGCGCTGCGAGATCAAGCCGTTGCATTGAGTAACCGAATACGATGTGACGCGGGCTAAGCTCCAAGGCCCGAATCACGCCGGCTGCGGATTCTCCTTGACGCGGCTCACGAGCTGCGTCGGATTGACAAACCTAAGCGCGATCAACAGCCACGCGAGGGTTACGGCCATGTACACCATCGCCATCGCGTCGACCGATTGCGGCGCACGCACACCAGCGGCGAACACCGCGTAATACAGCGCGACGACCAGCGTCTGGGAATCGGCACCGGCGGTCAAGAAGGTCAGCTCGAACATGGCGATCGTGCGCACCAGTACCAAGAGCGACGCGGCGAGAATGCCGGGACCCAACAGCGGTACGAGCACGTACCAGAACATCCGCAGCGTACCGGCGCCGAAAACACGCGCCGCTGACTCGAGGTTGGGATCGATCTGCTCGATGAACGGTGTCATCACGAGAATGACAAACGGTGCGGCAGGAATCAGGTTGGCGAGAATGACGCCATAGATCGTGCCGGCCAACTGGACCTGGTAGAGCACCGTGGCCATCGGAATGCCGTACGTGATGGGCGGCACCATCAGCGGCAGCAGAAACAAGAGCAGCAACAGCCGCTTGCCCGGGAAGTTGCGCCGCGCCAACGTGTACGCAGCCGGCACGCCGATCAGCAACGACAACAGCACCACCGCCAGGACAACCTGCGCGGTGACCACCAGTATCGAGTCGAGCTGAAACTCCTTCCATGCGGACGTGTACCACTGCGTCGTCCAGCCCTCCGGCAGCCAGGTGCCAAGCCAGCGCCGAGCGAACGAGTTGGTCGCCACCGCCGCGATCATCAGCGCGACATTGACGAGGAACAGGATCATGAGCCCCCATAGGAGACCGCTCCAAGCGAGGTCGAACCAGCGCTTGACACTGACCTCGCGGGCGAAGCTCATCCTTTACCCCCCGTCACCGGACCCCGGTAGAACACGCCGCGCAAACCGAGAACCGCCGCGACGATGACGAGCTGCACAAAGCCCATGATCATCGCGATGGCCGAGGCCAGCGAATAATCGTAGACCTCGAACGCCGCTTCGTATGCGGCGATGGAGATCACGCGCGTGGGCCCGGCGGGCGAACCGAGCAGCACCGCGGACGGAAAGACCGAAAACGCCTGCACAAACGACAGGCAGAAGCACATCGCGAGTCCAGGTGCGAGCAGCGGCAGATAGATGTGGCGAAACTGCGATCGCGAATCGGCCCCTAGAGTCGAGGCTGCGCGCGCGAGCACCGGATCGATGCCGGTGATGTACGACAGGATCAGGAGGAACGCAAAAGGGAAGCCCGAGATGATGAGCGACAGCAACACCCCCCAGTAATTGTGGGTCAGCCGGATTGGCGCGTCGTAGAGATGAAAGTATTGCAGGAACTGCGACAGCCACCCCTTGGGGCCAAGATACGTCAGCAAGCCCTCGGCGATCAGCACGGTGCCGAGTGTGATCGGAATCACCAGAATCGTCGTCACCCACCGCTGGTAGCGAGTCTTCGCACGCATCTTGAAAGCGATGGGCAGCGCGACGCCGACGTTGATCAGCGTCGCCGGCAGCGCAAGTTTCAACGTCGTCGCAATCGTCGGCCACAGGTTGTCGGTCGTAAAAAAATGCGTGTAGTTCGCGAGCCAATCACCCTCTTTGGGCGCGAAGGACAGCGCCAATCCGTAAAAAAATGGGTAAATGAACAGCAGCGCCATGAACGCCGCCGCCGGTACGACCAGCCACAACGCCGGGTCGAACCATGCGCGCGGTGCGGCGTGCGACGCAGCCGTCATGTTCTTGTCGTCCTTCACCGCCTCGCGCGGTGCGCGGTGCGAAACCGCTGTCATGTTCTTGCCATCCGGCAGCCCCTCGGAGCGAGCGATTTGCTCACACTGTCTCGGTCACCACGCCCAGCGCTTCGGCCGGGTAGACGAGCACCCGCTCCAGCCGGATGTGGACGCGCACCGCTTCATCGAGCGCGAGGAGCGTCGACGTCCGCACATGCAGCACCGTTCCCGAAGACGTCACGACATCGACCAGCGAATCGCGGCCGCCATACTCGACGTTCGCTACGCGACCGGCAACCGTATTCATACCGCCCGGCCCCTCCCCCAGCGCAATTTCGTCAGGCCGCATCGCGACGGCAGCGCGTTTCCCGGGCAACGGCTGCTTGCGCACGCCCGTCAGGCGGAAATCGGGGGCGGTCAACGTCACGCGTTCGCCTGCCTCGCTCTCCACATCCATCGGCAGCACGTTGCGATACCCCATGAAGCGGGCGACATGCAGGTTCGCAGGTTGCGCGTAGACCTCCGGCGGCGCGGCGATCTGCTGGACGACACCTTCGCGCATCACGACGATCCGGTCAGCCAGCGACAGCGCCTCGTCCTGATCGTGTGTAACGTAGATGGTCGAGCGGCCGAGCTCCCGATGAATGCGGCGAATCTCGGCGCGCGTTTCCAGACGCAGCTTAGCGTCGAGATTCGACAGCGGCTCGTCCATCAGGATGAGCGGCGGCTCGATGACGATGGCGCGCGCGATCGCGACACGCTGCTGCTGTCCGCCCGAAAGCTGCGCGGGCAGTTTGTGCTCCTGGCCGGTCAGCTGCACAAGCTTCAACGCGTGCGCGACGCGAGGCGTGAGTTCGGATGCGGCGACACCGCGCATTTTGAGGCCGAAGCCGATGTTCTTCGCCACCGTCATGTGCGGAAATAGCGCGTAGTTCTGAAAAACCATGCCGAAGCCGCGCTTTTCCGGCGGCAACGTATCGATGCGCGTCGTGTCGAGCCAGATGCCGCCGGCGGAAAGCTGCAAGAGACCGGCGATGCAATTGAGCGCCGTCGACTTGCCGCAGCCCGACGGCCCCAGCAGCGCGATGAACTCGCCGCGCTTAATCGTGAGCGTCAGCTCGTCCAACGCGGCAAAGGCATGCCCGCCGGCGCCGGCGAAACGCCGTGTGACGCCGTCAAGCCTGAGCTCGCTGAAGTCGTGGCTCATGCGAGAAAAGCTGCGCTTGCTTCGCGATGACCGAACCGACCGCTGCCATTCGCGGGTCGCGCAACACCCGCAGCGCGACCCGTCCCCTATGGCCTCACTTGGTTTTTTGCGCGCCCACCTGCTGGTCCCAGATGCGAAACGCTTCGACCTGCGCCTTCGGCTCGAGCGATTGCGTGTGCGGAAATTTTGCGAGCCAGCCGTCGTACTCGGGCCGGCCGAATTCCTTCAGCGCCTCCTGGCTTTCCTGCGGCGCCATCGCGAGCGTCACGTTCTTCACCGCCGGACCCGGGTAGAAATAGCCTTTGTCGTAAGTCAGCGCCTGCGCCTCGGGTTTCAACATGTACGCCATCAAGTCAAGAATGACGGCCACCTTTTCCGGCGGCACCCCTTTGGGTATCACCATGTAATGAGCATCGTTGACCCACGTCATGCCGGTGAACGGCATCACCTTGAACTCTTTGGGAACGATGCCGAGCACGCGTGGATTGATGTCCCAGCCCGTTACCGTGACCGTCATGTCGCGCGACCCTTCTCCCAGCTCCTTCATCACCGCGCCGGTGCCGGTCGGGTAATACTCGATGCACGAATTGAGCTCTTTCAAGTAGGCCCACGTCTTGTCCCAGCCCTTGACCGGATCCTTAGGATCCTTGTCACCGAGAATGTAGGGCAACCCCATGATGAACGTGCGACCCGGGCCCGAGTTGGCCGGCCGCGCGTAAATCAACTTGTTGGGATTGGCCTTGCACCACGCAAGCAATTCCTGCGGTGTCGTCGGCACTTGCTTCACCTTCGCCGGGTTGTATTCGAGCAGAGGCCCGGCCGGCATGAATGTGACGAGAATGCCCTGGTCCTGCGCGAGCTTTTGCATTTCCCGCGCCGGCGCCTGATAGTTGTCGAGCAGTCCCGGAAATTTCGACGAATGCTCGGGCAGGAGCTTCATCACCAAGCCCTGCTCGATTCCAGCGGCAAGAAAATCGGTGCCGGTCAGCACCAGGTCGATGTCGCTGCGACCCGCGCCCTGCATCGCCTTCAACTTGCCTGGCAATTCCGGTGACGGCGCCTTGGTGAAGTTGATCTTGGCGACGAGATTCGGATTCTTGGCGCGATACGCTTCCATCGCTTCTTGCGTCAGCGTCAGGTTGCCCGCGACGTCGACCACGTTGAGCGTGACTGGGCTCTTTGGCATCGCCGGCGTCTGCGCCGATGCAACGCCCGACACCCCCGCACTGAACCATACGGCTGCACCGACACCCGCGGCGAGCGCGCCCAGCATGCTGCGGCGCGCGCCGACCATCTCGTTTCTGTACATTGCACTCCTCCTTGTAAATCCGGAACGGACCACTAATTTAAATCATTCATTTTACTGTTTACTCTGTGGGAAAATGCTGCCGCTGCCACCGAGAGCTTCTGTGCGCTGGTTTCAGGAGTCCCACGCGCCTCCTTAACACTCTTCAATGCCGACACTATACTCACGTCGCGCCAGCCCGGCGTAGCTCGATAACGATTCCGCAACATGAAAATTACCCGTGCCAAGGTCATCGTCTGCTGTCCCGGCCGCAACTTCGTGACGCTCAAGATCGATACCGACGAAGGGATAAGCGGAACCGGCGACGCGACGCTCAATGGGCGCGAGCTGGCGGTCGTGTCGTACCTCACCGATCACGTGATTCCGACGCTGATCGGGCGCGATCCGCACCGCATCGAAGACATCTGGCAGTATCTCTACCGCGGCGCGTACTGGCGGCGCGGCCCCGTGACGATGAGCGCGATTGCCGCGGTCGACACAGCGCTGTGGGACGTGAAGGCCAAAGCCGCGAACCTGCCGCTCTACCAGTTGCTTGGCGGCAGGAGCCGCGACGGCGTGCTCGCGTACGGCCACGCGAATGGCAGCGACATCGCTGCGACCCTCGACGAGGTCGCGCGCCACGTCGAGATGGGCTACCGCGCGATCCGGGCGCAATGCGGCATTCCCGGGCTCGCGTCAACCTACGGCGTAGCGAAGGACGGGCACACGTACGAGCCGGCCGACGCGACGCTGCCCAGCGAGAATGTCTGGTCGACCACCAAGTATCTCGACCACGTGCCGAAGCTGTTCGATGCGATCCGCGCGCGGTTCGGGTTCACGCACCATCTGTTGCACGACGTCCACCATCGGTTGACGCCCATCGAGGCGGCGCGTCTGGGCAAGTCGCTGGAGCCCTATCGGCTCTTTTGGATGGAAGATCCGACGCCGGCGGAGAATCAACAGGCGTTCCGGCTGATCCGCGAGCATACGGTTACGCCGATCGCGGTCGGCGAGATCTTCAACTCGATCCACGATTGCCGCGAGCTCATTAGCGAGCAATTGATCGACTACATCCGCACAACGGTGGTCCACGCCGGCGGCGTTACGCACTTGCGCCGGATTGCGCATTTAGCCGAGCTCTACCAAGTGCGCACGGGCGCGCACGGCGCGAGCGATTTATCACCGGTATGCATGGGTGCGGCGCTGCACTTCGATACGTGGGTGCCCAACTTCGGCATCCAGGAATACATGGGACACGCACCGGAAACCGACCTCGTCTTTCCGCATGCTTATTATTTCGCCGATGGCTACCTGCATCCTGGAGAAACACCCGGGCATGGTGTGGACATCGACGAGGGCCTCGCGCAGCGCTATCCCTACAAGGCGAGCGCGCTACCGGTGAACCGGCTGGAAGACGGAAGTATGTGGGACTGGTAGCTAATAGCGCGCGGTAAAAACGCACGGGTGTTCAAGGAGCTACGCCGTGTGCCAACGCTCGTCCAATCTTAATCCTGCTTGAAGTGACCGGACTTGCCACCCGATTTTTCCAACAGGCGGATATCCGCAATGCGCATCGCTCGATCGGCGGCCTTGCACATGTCGTAAATGGTCAAGAGGCCCGCCGCTGCCGCCGTCAGCGCCTCCATCTCGACACCGGTGCGCGCAAGCGTCTCGGTCGTGACCTCGATGGTGATCGCGGAGTTTTCTGGGTCGAACGCATACGCGACTGCGACGTGGGTCAACGGCAGCGGATGACACAGCGGAATCCAATCGGACGTTCGCTTGGCGGCCTGGATCGCCGCGATGCGCGCGACGCCGAGCACGTCACCCTTCCTGCTCGCGCCGCCGCGAATCAGTTCCAGCGTGGCCGGCAACATAATGATCCGGCCACCGGCGCGCGCGATTCGTTTGGTCTCGGCTTTCCCCGCGACGTCGACCATATGCGCCTGCCCCGCCGTGTCGAAGTGCGTAAAATGACGAGTTGCGCTTTCTGCGCTGTCCTGAGGTGAGTCCTCGGGTGCGGCCGTAACGCTACGGAAGGTAGCGGCCGCCGCAGCGAGACGAGCGCCGATATTCGCTGACCGCTTTTTCACCACGACAGCGACCCCTTACTTGAACTCATTCGGACGCGGAGAATCTTAGCATCAACCTCTAAACACTCTTTTTCACCCGTTGACGCCCTTCCTCACTGCCGCAATAGTCGTCGCACGAAATCCCATGCGTCACCGCATGCGTAGCGTTGTCGCGACGCTGGTCGCGCTCGCGCTCGCGGCGGCGCCCGTTTGCGAGGCGCAGCCGCTCGCCAGTACGGCGCCGTCCGCCTTACCCGACTTGGGCGACTCCTCTCAAGCGATCATGACGTCCACGCAGGAACGCAAGCTCGGCGAAGCGATCGTCCGCCAGATTCGCGCGAGCGGCGGCTATTTGAACGATCCCGAAGTTAGCGACTATTTAAACGAACTCGGCAACCGGCTGGTGACCGCATCGAAGGATGCCCACCAGGACTTCTTGTTCTTCGCCGTCCCCGATCCCCAGGTCAATGCCTTCGCGCTCCCGGGCGGCTTCATCGGCGTGCATACCGGCCTCATCCTGCTCGCGCAATCGGAGGCGGAGCTCGCGAGCGTTCTCGCCCACGAAATTTCGCATGTGACGCAGCGGCATGTGACGCGGATGATCGCCAATCAGCAGAATACGCTGCTGATGACGCTCGGGGGATTGGCGCTCGCCGTGCTCGCGGCACGTGCCGGCGGCAACAGTGGCGGCCAAGCGGTGAATGCGGCGATCGCCGGCTCGCAGGCATTGGCGGCGCAGGCGCAACTCAATTTCACGCGCGAGAACGAATACGAAGCTGACCGTGTCGGGTTTCAGCGCTTGCTCGCCGGCGGTTTCGATCCAAATGGGATGAGCACGTTCATGGAACGGCTGCAGCGTGCGCACCGGTTCGTCGAAGGCAATGCGCCTTCCTACCTGCGCACGCATCCGATCACCTATGAGCGGATCGCCGAAGCGCAGGCGCGCGCGCAGGGCTTGCCCTACAAGCAGGTGCCCGATTCGCTCGAATTTCACCTGGTCCGTGCGTTGCTCAAGAGTTACCAGGGTGAAGCGCGCGAACAGATTGCCGCGTTCGAGTCCGCGCTCGCCGAGAAAAAATACAACAGCGAAATCGCGACTCGCTACGGTCTGGTCGCGTCCCTGTTGCGCGCGAAGAATCTGCCGCGCGCCAAAGCCGAGCTCGTGCGACTGGAGAAGATGGCGCCGCCCAATCCGATGATCGAAGCTATGGCGGGCAACGTCATGATGGGAGACGGCCAGCACGCGGCCGCCGCGCTGCGGTTCGAACGGGCGTTGCAGCGCTATCCGAACAAAATGCAGCTTATCTACGACTATCCGCAGGCGCTCTTGGAAGGGGGGCGCGCCGCCGACGCTTCCGCATTTGCCGAGCGCGAGCTGAAACGCTTTCCCGACGACGGCCTGCTGCACCAGATCGCGGCGCGCTCGTACGCGGCGCAAAGCAAGCGGCTGAAACAGCACCAGCACCAGGGCGAGTTCTACGCGTGGCAGGGCAACCTGCGCCTCGCGATCGATCAGCTCGAATTGGCGGCCAAGGCGGGCGACGGCGATTTCTATCAAGCATCCGTCGTCGAAACGCGTCTGCGCTCGCTCCGCCAGGAGCTTACTGAGCAGCAGCGCGCCGGCTTTGCGCAACCGAGCTAGACCGTTCGCTGCTTGCTGCAACACGGCATTGCCCTCCCATGCGAGCTAGCGTGCCCGCTGCTACGGCGTCGTACGTCCACCGGATAGCCACCATAGCCGTTTAATGCGAGTTACCCCGGTCGCAACACCGCTCGCTAAGGTCACTTTGCCCATCGTCTCTTCTCGCCTTTCGTTCGTGCGTCGCTTCCGCGTAGCGCTGGTCGTCATCGCCATCGCCGCTTTGGGCGCAGCCGGATGGTGGACGGCGTTCGGCAGCGGTACGCGCGAACCGCAATACCGCGTGGCCAAGATCGAGCGCGGCAATCTCACATCGGTCGTGTCAGCGTCGGGAAGCTTGAGCGCCGTCACCACGGTTCTCGTGGGATCGCAGATCTCGGGGCAGATCAAGGAGCTCTTCGTCGACTTCAATACCGCGGTCAAGAAAAATCAGCTGCTGGCGCGCATCGATCCGGAGACATTCGAGCTCAAAGTACGGCAGGCCGAAGCCGATCTGGAGGCCGCGCGGACCACGCTGCTCACGCGGCAAAGCGACGTCAACGCGCAGAAATCGGGCGTTCTGCGCGCGCGCATCCAGCACGACGACGCCAAACGCGATCTCGAGCGCAAGGAATCACTGTTCGGCAAGAATTTTATTTCCGGCACTGAGCGCGACAAGGCGTTTTTCAACGAACAGGTGTTCGCCGAAGCCGTGCGTACCGCCGAAGCCCAGGTCAAATCGGCGGAGGCGCAAGTGGCTAACGCGGCGGCCACGATCAAACAACGCGAGGCGGCGCTTGCCTCCTCGCGCACCGATCTCGCCAAGACGGCAATCGTCGCACCGGTCGATGGTGTCGTGATCTCGCGGCAGGTCGACGCCGGGCAGACGGTCGCCGCAAGCCTCAACACGCCGACCTTGTTCACGATCGCGCAGGACCTGCGCGAAATGCAAGTCGACGTCGCCATCGACGAATCGGACGTCGGCAAGATCCGCCAAGACCAGCCGGTGACATTCACCGTCGACGCATTCGCAGGCCGCACGTTCGAGGGCCGCGTCAAGCAAATCCGCAAGGCGGCGCAAACGGTACAGAACGTCGTTACGTATACGGTCGTCGTGGCCACGGCCAACCCCAACTTGTTGCTAGTGCCCGGGATGACGGCGAACGTCCGCATCGTCGCCGACAGCCGCACCAATGTCCTCAAGGTTCCCAACGCCGCGTTGCGTTGGCGTCCGGTGGGCACCGCCGCGCCCAAAGACGATCCCGCGGCGACGGGTGGCAACGCAGCGCCAGCGGACGCGCAGGCGCGGCGGCAGCGGCTCACCGACGACTTGAAGCTCGATGCGGCGCAACAGGCGCGGCTCACTGAAATCTTCGTCGACTTGCGTGGCAAGATGGCCGAGTTGCGCGATGTACCGGAGGGCGACCGCCGCACGCGTGGCGAGCGAGCTCGCGCCGAAATGCGGCAACGGATCACGACCATGTTGACCACCGAGCAAAAGGAGAAATACGCCGAGATCGTCGCCGCCGAAACGGGGCGGGCGACCACTGGCAGCGGCCGCGTCTACGTGCCCAGTGCCGGCCCCAAGCCGCAGGAAGTGAGGTTGCGTTTGGGGCTCAGCGACGGCAACGCGACCGAGATCGTCTCCGGCGACGCGACCGAAGACACCGAGGTCATCGTCGCCACCGCTGACGGCGTTGCGGCGGCGAAACGACCGTCCTCCAGCCCGCCCCGCCTGCCGTTTTGATCGGCGCTTACGTGATGGCTCTGATCGAAACGCGCGACGTCACCAAGGTTTATGACTTGGGTGAAATGCAGGTGCACGCGCTCGCCGGAGTGACTGCTGACATTGACGCCGGGGAATTCGTCGCCGTGATGGGTCCGTCGGGCTCCGGCAAGTCGACATTCATGAACCTCCTGGGCTGCCTCGATGTACCGACATCGGGCAATTACCGCCTTGCCGGCGAAGATGTCTCGATTCTTTCCTCCGACGCCTTGGCTGGCATCCGCAATCGCTCGATTGGTTTCGTGTTCCAGCAATTCAACCTGTTGCCGCGAACCTCCGCGCTCGCCAACGTCGAACTACCGCTGCTGTATGCGGGAATCCCGGCGCCAGAGCGGCGTGACCGCGCCCTCGCCAAGCTTGCGCAAGTGGGCCTGGCCGCGCGCGCTGATCACCATCCCGCGCAGCTTTCAGGCGGTCAGCAACAGCGAGTCGCCATCGCGCGAGCACTCGTCAACGACCCCAAGCTCATCCTGGCCGACGAACCCACCGGTGCACTCGATTCGGGAACGGGTGTCGAGGTGATGGCGCTGCTGCAGGAGTTGAACCGCACCGGCATCACCGTCGTGCTGGTCACGCATGAGCACGACATCGCGGCGTACGCGGCGCGTTTGCTCACCTTTCGTGACGGCAAGCTCGTCACCGATACGCGCAGTTCCCCGGCCAATGCGTTCGCGCAGGCGGCAGCGCGGCATGCCGCAACCGCGGCGACTCCCGCATGAGCATTTGGGCAACACTGCGCGTTGCGTTGGCCGCCTTGCGCGTCAACAAGTTGCGCTCCGCGCTGACGATGCTCGGCATCATCATCGGCGTCGGCGCGGTCATCGCGATGGTCGCCGTCGGCGCTGGCGCGCAAGCGCGCGTCGAGGACCAGATCAAAAGCTTGGGTTCCAACCTCATCATCATCCTATCGGGGAACTTGACGTCGGGCGGAGTGCGCATGGGACACGGTTCACAAACGACGATCACCGAAGACGACGCGTATGCGTTGCAGCGCGATGTCCCCGCCGTGCACGCAGCGGCGCCGACCCTGCGCGGCAGCGGACAGGTCGTGTTCGGCAACAGCAACTGGGCGACGCAAATCCATGGCACGACACCCGAGTATCTCGAAGCGCGCCAGTGGGAGCTCGCGTCTGGCCGCCTCCTCGATCAGGGAATGATCGATGCCGGCGCCAAAGTCGTGTTGATCGGTCAGACGGTCGCCAAGTCGCTCTTTGGCGAAGTGGACCCCGTGGGTGAGACCGTCCGCATTCGCCGTATACCGCACGAAATCATCGGCGTGCTCGCGCGTAAAGGCCAGAGCATGGTTGGCCAAGACCAGGACGACGTGGTACTGATTCCGATTACCACGGCGCGCAAGCGAGTTCTCGGGGGCCAGCAGGTCAAGAATCGCAACGTCGGCTCGATCAGCGTGCGCGTGCGCGACGGGGTCGACGTCGTCGCTGCCGAGCAGGAAATGCGCGATCTGCTGCGCCAGCGACACAAGCTATCGGCCAACCAGGAGGATGATTTTTTCCTGCGCAATTTATCCGAGGTGCTCGCTGCGCAGGAAGCCTCGTCGCGCGTACTGGCGCTGCTGCTTGCGGCGATCGCGTCGGTGTCGCTCATCGTCGGCGGCATTGGCATCATGAACATCATGCTGGTGTCGGTCACCGAGCGCACCCGTGAGATTGGGCTGCGCATGGCGGTCGGCGCGCGCGGTCGCGACATCCTCACGCAATTCCTGGTCGAGGCAGTCACGCTGGCGCTGATCGGCGGCTTGATCGGCATCGTCCTGGGCGCGGCGGCGTCCTTTGCCGTGGGCCATTTCGCCGAATGGCGGACCGAAGTCAATCCCGCATCGGTGCTGCTGGCGTTCGGATTCTCCGGTGCGATCGGCGTCTTTTTCGGCTTTTATCCTGCGCGCAAGGCCGCGCGTCTGGCGCCGATCGACGCGCTGCGCCACGAATGACGGCGTGAGCGGCCGTGTGAGCGGCGAGCAGGGGCCCCCGCTTGCGGGGATGCGAGCAATCGCGAATCGCTGCTTCTAGGCCGACACGCCACCATTACTTCCCGCAACCGTGCAATAGGCCAGCAGCGTGAGCGGAGAGGCCCGGCTTGCCAGGCGGCGAGCAATCGCGAATCGCTGCTTCCAGGCCGACACGCGACCATTACTTCCCGCAACCGTGCAATAGGCCGAAGGTTGCCTGTTGCTAATGACAGTACGTTGTTCGCCGCCGGGCGCGGAAGATTTCCCCAACGCGGCGATGCAAGCCAGCCGCGATAACCGGGGAGAGCCACCGTGAAAATTCTGATTGTCGATGACCACCCGCTCATCCAGGAAGCGCTGCAGCGGGTCCTGCCGCAATTCGACAAGACGCTCGAGGCATTTGGCGCCGCGAACAGAACGGAGACGCTGACGCAGCTCGCCCGTCATCCGGACTTCGCGTTACTGTTACTCGATCTTGCGTTACCCGGAGCCCGGGGACTCGACCTCTTGGCCGAGCTGCGGCGCGAGTGGCCGCGTCTGCCCATTCTCGTTCTCTCCGCGACGCACGATCGCGCCACGGTCGGTGCCGCACTGGCCGCGGGAGCGCGCGGATTTGTCGCCAAGACAGCAAGTCCGCAAATGTTGCTGGACGCCCTCCATACCGTCCTGTCCGGCGGCACACCGGTCACGTCGGATATTGCGCCAGCGAGGCCGACGACGATCGCCGGGATTCGCGTCGATATGCTCGGACTGACCCACCGGCAATCCGACGTGGTCCGCTTGTTGATCCTGGGCCAGACTAACAAGATGATTTGCCGCGGCCTGCATTTGTCGGAAGGTACGGTCAAGGTGCACGTTAGCGCGATTCTGCGTTCGTTGAACGTTCATTCGCGCGCGCAGGCGATCGTCGAGCTCGCGCGGCGTGGTATCAGCGTCGAAGCGATGGCCGCGCAGCGCACACTCGCTTCGTAGTTCCGTCCCCCCCGCTGTCGGCTCTCTTGCAATGTCGCCACTCGCCGCTGTTCCGCCAGCTTCGCTAGCACGCGCTCGGTGCGATTGCGTTGCGCAGCTCTATGCGAATTGGCATCGCACATCGCTGTCGATGGTGCTGGGGGCAGGCATTCTTGTTGCGGTCATGTGGGACCAGGTGTCGCCGTTGCTCGTCGGCGGTTGGATCGCGCTGATCCTCGCAAACCAGGGTTGGCGCGGCGCGCTCGCCCGCGCGTGGCGCCGCGCTCGCCCCGGCATGGCGGCGACCGCACGTTGGGGACGCTACTGGGCGATCGGATCCACCTTGGCCGGTGCGTTGTGGGGCACCGCCGCCGTTGTATTCTTTCCCGCCTCGGCACCGCACCAGGCATTGCTCATCGTATGTCTTTTCGGCGTGGTCTTGGGTGGTCTCAACCTAACGGCCGTGTACAAGCCGTCTTTCTACGGCTTCGTCCTGCCGGCGCTGGTGCCGCTGATCGTGCGCGTCGCCTTCGAAGGCGATCAGGTGCACGCCTATACGGCACTTGTCATGACCGTCGTGCTGGGTTTCGTCCTTGCGTTTGGTCACCAGTTGAACAACGTGCTCACGCATTCGCTCGCGATCCGTCATGAGAACGTGGACCTGATCGGCGAACTCAAAGGGCAGTCGCGTGCGGCGCACGAGGCGCGAGCCGCCGCGGAAGCCGCCAACCGCGCGAAGACTCAGTTGCTGGCCGCCGCCAGTCACGATTTGCGGCAGCCGCTGCACGCTCTCGGCCTGTACACAGCCGCGCTCGTTGCGCGGGCGCGAGAGCCGGAATGGCGTCCGCTGGTATTGAGTGTGGAGCGCGTGGTGAATGCGCTCGAAGCGCAATTCGCGCAACTGCTGGACCTCTCACGACTCGAAGCCGGTGCGCTCAATCCATCGCATTCGCGCGTTGCGTTGGCGCCGCTCTTCGCGCGGGTCGCCGCGGACTTCGCACCGGAAGCCACGGCCAAGGGAATTGCGTTGCGATTGCCGCGCACGCTGCTCGCCGTTACCAGCGATGCCGCGCTACTCGAACGCGTCATGCGCAATCTCGTCGCCAACGCCGTCCGTTATACGAAGGACGGCGGCGTTCTGATCGCCGCACGCCGGCGGCGTGATCGCGTCGTCATCGAAGTCATCGATACCGGTATCGGCATCGCTGCGGAGAATCGCGAGCGCATCTTCGAAGAGTTCTATCAGGTGAGGGGCGATGACCGCGGACGCAGCGCTGGCATGGGTCTGGGACTGGCGATCGTGCGCCGGCTTGCGCATCTGCTCAGACATGACATATCCGTGCTCTCGGTTCCGGGTCGCGGATCACGCTTCCGTGTCGTCGCGCCGCGTGCCTCCGACACTCCACGCACCGTCGCCGCGGCGAAACCGCGTCCCCGCGCGGATCATGCGGCCCGCTGCGCCCATGCTTCGTTGAGCGGCGCGCTGGTAGCCGTGATCGATGATGACGACGGGACGATCGATGCAATGGACTCGTTATTTGCCACTTGGGGCGCGCGCGTCGCCGGCGGCGCCGACGCGTTCGCGGTACTTGACCTCCTGGGCAAGCTCCAGCGATATCCCGATCTGGTGATCGCCGATCTGCGCCTGGCCGACGGCGCCAGTGGACTCGACGCGATCCGCACGCTTCACGCCGAGCTGGGCTTCGCGGTACCCGGTCTCATCGTGTCCGGCGACACGGCTATCGCGACGGAGGGCGAAGTCCGCGCAGCCGGCTTCTCGCTACTGCCAAAGCCGGTCGTGCCGGCACTATTGGAGGCGGTTGCGACTGCGCTAATCGCACGCGCGGCACTGGCCGCGAGCGAGCGAGCGGCGTGAGTGGTACGCGTTGGAAGGCGCTTCCCGCATAGTTGACACTCAGCGCCGGCGTGCCATAGCCTGTTGCGGCATCGAGTGAGCTCCCGCAGCCACCCCGAAGCAACAACCCTCACTCCCTTACGAGGGATGCACGATGAGGTCGTCCCAGCGCTCGTGCCGTCATCCCCTCCCAGGCGTCTTTGCCCGGTCAGCGTGTGAGCTGCGCACCCCCGCCGGGCGTTGCGTTAATTACCCAATTGCCGCACAAGACAGGCCTCATTGCAAAAGGGGGCCGTGCCTGAGAAGGTTCGGCCAGGAATTCCCCAGTGAACGCGCGACGACGCCAGTCATATGAAGGAGGTCAAATGAACGCAAGGTTGGCGACGCGCGTCACGCGCGTTGCCGTGTTGGTGATCGCCACCGGCGTAGCGACGGCCGCTCCAGCCGATCCGAACAACTCGAAGTCCATCAATACGTTCATCAAATGTCTGAATGACACCGGAAAAACAAAAGCAGCATTGCCGACCTGATCGATGCCTGCGTGCCCGACAAATGCAAGATGACGCTAACCATGAATCAAGAGAGCGCTCAGAAGGCTTGCACGCTGGGCGGATGCAAGCCTCCCCGCGTGATCTTCGAATGCGCTGGTCCCGAGATGTCGCTGATGTTCAGACCGTCGCTGCTGACTATATCCTACCGATAGCAAGTTCAACGGAGAATTCGGAGTCAATCGGATTGAAGTCGGAGAAGATACCAAGAATCCGAAGAACGCCACCGAAATCGTCACGAAAATGGCCGAAGTGAACGTCCCTCTCCGCTTCTTGACGGGAGTGGCAGAACGGACCTCACCAAGATCGATCCCAAAGAAGTCACCAGCAAGGTAGCCGGCAAGGGCACGAACAAGAATTGCAATGCGTGCCACAGCGGCGGTGCTTTAGACCCGACGGCGGACGGAGACATTCTTTCCAGACGCATAGATCCGAACAAGTTCAAGGCCAAGGACTTGAGTGGATTCATTTCTTAAGAATGCCGAGATCGATGGCATCTGCAAACGCATCAAGGATAACAAGGACAAGATCGCTACGGAGGCCATGGACGCGGACATCGCCAAGAAGTTGGGAGAAGGCAATGTGGTGCCGCCGCCGCAGACAGCGCTCGTGCCGAATCCGAACATCGACGCCCTTGCGGCGATATGCGACAAGGTTGCCGCCTATCAGCAACGGCGTGCTTGCGGCAAATCAATCGACGTACCAGGCTTGGCGTGCGCAGCCGTGCTGGGTGGAGGAAAATTTCTGGACGAGAACTCAGCAGTATCGACGCTTCGAATCGACGTGAGCGGCGAGTCGGTGATCGACAACCAGTGCTCGGTTCGGTTTGTCGATGTGCGCGGCGACTTGATCGCCTACAACTACAAGACAAGGGCGTTGATCACGTCGGTCGCGCTCTCCTCGCTGACGGGCACTTCTTCCAGTGGTGATCTGGAGAGCGGTGATGTTCTGTGGTTTGTTGGTGAAGGGACTGCGTTGGTCAGCACGCCGTTTTTCCCTCGCGGCGTGCCCACCAGCATCACCTTCGAAGCCGTTAGAGTCGGAACTTCGATCAGGTTTAACTTACGCAACGCCAACGGGGATGTCTTGGCCGGTGGTGCGGGAGAACCGGGGTTCCCGGAACGGACCTCGCTCGAGTTCGTTGGCGATGCGCCTTGAGGCAGGTGAGTGGTCATATCGGCGTACGAAAGGAGATGATCGTGCCAATACGTCGCGAGATTGCGCCAGCCTGGCTTTGTGCGATGGCCCTTCTACTAATGTCTTCCGCCCGGGCGGCTCCTATGCTGTGGTTCAGCGTCGACGACGTCGGCGCAGGGCTGTTCCAGTACAATCTGATCGTCGATAATTCGACCGGGAGCGAGCCGCTGAGCGGATTGCTGGTGCTGAACGGCAACAGCCTTTTTGGGCTAGACGAAACGAGCCCAGAATCGCCTCGATCTGCGCAGACCCTTGCGTAGGATGTGCGCGGCGTCTTGTGCGCCGCAGTTCGTTGACCAGCCCCGAGCCACCTCGTAAACGGTCTGGACACGCGTTGACATCACTACCCTACGCCATGAAACCTAAGTCGCTCGTCGCGAAGCGGCTCAAGTTCGGGAAGATCTGCGTCAAGTCCGAACCCGGGACACCAAACCATTTCCCCAGCGTCCCGCCAATCTGGTCGACGGCTGTCGTGGGAATCCACGAGCCGTTGCTGCCGGCGTCGTCCGGCCCGCGCAACGCGAGTTGCGGGAATGTGCCGTACATGTCGCCGCCCCTCACCGCGCGGCCTACGACGATCTGATGGCCGCCCCAGGCATGATCGACGCCCGCGTTCGCGTTGCCGTTGAACGTGCGGTTGAAGTCCGACATCGTGAATTGCGTCACGCTGCTGGCAATACCCGCCGCCACCGTGTAGTCGTAAAACGCTTTCATCGCCGGCGCGAGCTGGTTCAAGAGGTTGTTGTGATTGGTGAGTGCATTCGAGTGCGTGTCGTAGCCTCCCATGCTCACGAAGAACAATTCGCGTTTGACGCCGGTGACGGACCGCCCTTCGATCAACCGCGCAACTTGTTTTAATTGCTGGGCGATTCCGGTGTTCAATTGTGCGCCGCCGACGGTGAAGGCCGTCTGGATCACCGGCGGTAACGCTGCGGCGAGCATCGGATTGACGATATCGTTGGCGGACAAAGATTTCTGCATAATGCCCGCGGCCCCCTTGAAGATTTCATTGCCGCCGTCGGTAGCGAGCAGCGCCCGCATTGCATCGATGCGCGCCTTCGATACGGCGTCGGTGCCCTGACCCGCGAGGGTTACGGCGCCGGTAGAGGGAATAACCAGCGGCGCCGTAGTGGTGCCAACGGTGAAGATTTGCGCGCCGGAAACCGATACCACCGCAGGAATCGCGGCGCCGCTATTCGCGGCGATCAGCCGGTCCGCCATTCGGCCACCCCACCCGCTGCGGATGGGCGCACCGGGAATCAGTCCTTGCCACAGCGATTGCTGATCCGAGTGCGAAAAGAGATTCGGCGGCCGATTTCGGCCCGCCTGGTAATCGGCCTTGTTGAGTGGCGCGACCAATGCACCGGCGTTCGCGAGCACAGCGAGTTTCCCCGCACCGTACAGCGGTGCAAGGGGTACGAATGCCGGATGGAATCCGTAGAGCTTGCCTTTGCTGGGCGCCGTAAATTGCACGAGTTCCGCTTGCGCCAGCGCGACGCCCGTCGTCCCACGCACAGTGGAGTACTGTGTGTAGTCGGTGTACGGCACGATCATGTTGTTGGAATCGTTGCCTCCGAACAAAAAGACGCAGACGAGCGCCTTGTATCCGCTGACTGCCTGCGCTTCCGCGCTCCTGGCGCCCCATTAACCCAAGTTACCCACGAGCGCCGCTGCGGAAAGCGCGCCCGTTCGGGTCAGAAACTGCCGGCGAGTGGTGATCATGTCAGCGCTGCACCTGGTAGTGGTACGACGATCCGATCAGATAGACGCCCATGCGGGCGCGATTCGTCTTCCATGGTTGCTCTGTCGCGGGCCCCATCGCGATCGCGTTGACCGCGGTCACGACCAGCGCTTGTGCCGCCGCGGGCAGTTGCCCGCCGGTCAACACGTCGGCAATCCGGGCGACCATTGCCGTGGGATTGTCCGCGAGCGACTCGAACTGCTGCAGGTTGAGCCGCGTGCCGGTCGAGCTGACGATCGTGCTGTCGGGTGCATAGCCGCTATACACCAGTGTATAGACCAGGTTAGTGCGGCCGACAGCGGTATTCGTCGTATGGATGCCGAACTCCGGAGCCAGGATCGCTGTACCCGGAATCGTCTGGTCCGGCGGAAAATAGTTGAACACCGTCGGCGAAAAGTATGGACGCTGGCCGAGGGTTGCAGCCGCGTCGGCCAGTCGTGCTCCGTCCGTCACGCCGCCGATCGCGCGAATCATGCCGGTGAGCATCAAGACCGGCTCGCGCAAACTGCCGAACTTCGGGTCGCCTTTCGGCCCACCGCGTGCCTCGGGATCGAGCAGAATGGCGCGGACCACCGCTTGCAAATCCCCGCGCACCCCCGCGCCGTTGTTGTTGAACACGCCCGCCACGCGCGCGACGTATGCAGGACTCGGGTTGCCCGTGACCAGCCTTTGGATCAGCTGTTTCCCGAAAAAGGGACCTGTGTTCGGATGCACGAACACGTTGCGCACCGCGGCATCGATATCCTGCTGGATCGGCTGGTTCGCGACCAGGACACGCCGTTCAACAGCGTCTTCGCGTTGGTATCGTGACCGGTGGCAGCGCCGATCGGATACGGGACCATCGCGGCGGCGTAATAGCTCGGATTCTTGCGCGTGGCGTTCGCCGCCGGGTTCGCCGGATCGGCGTATGTGTATCCGGTGAGTTCGGCAGTTTGCGCGAGCCGGTCTTGATGCTGCGCCGTAGCGAGGATCAGTACGGACGCCCCCGACCGCGATTCTCGTCGCGTTCAAGCCAGTGTCCGGCGAACCGTGCGAAACGTTCCATGCGTACTTTGGCCAAGTCGCGGATGACCGTCTTCTGGTCGGGCGCAAAGGTCGCATAAAGCTTCAGCCATTCGTCGCGGGCCTGGCGCCGTGCGGCCTGCGTGTTAGCCTGGACGTCGTCGGCAAGGGCAGCAATTCTCGCCAGGTCGGGCTCGGTCTTCGCAAACTCCGCCTGCATCGCGTCGCGCAGCCGCACGCCACCACTGCGGGCGGCTTCGCGCGCAGCCAGCGACTGCGCAAACGCGTGGTCCCACAGCACTTGCTGCGATGTATCGAGGGCGAGTTTGCCTTTGAGGGCGGCGAGCATATTTTCGATCTGCGGCGCGCGCGCGTTATCGGTGCCGTGCGCGAGTGCAGCGCTCGCGCCGGCTGCCAGAAAAAACAAAGACACAAGCGCGATGCCAGTTCGCAAGGAATTCGGATTCATTTGAGCTTTCTTTAGGTTTGGTTGGCCGAGGGGTACCGTGAAAAGCTGCCACATTTGACGCGCGATGGATGTTGCCGGCAGTCGCCACGGATAGAGTTGTGATGCCAATTGTGGCGCTATCTGCGTTACGACACGACCCGCAATTGCAACCGAACGTTGCAGGGGATGGCGGCCGTTACAATTCGTTACGGGAATAAGGGCGACAGGATCCGGAAATCGAACGCTAATGGAGCCTGAGGCGCAATGACGGCTAAATCAGCTTCGCCGAAAATACTGGTCGTGGACGACGACGTCCGGCTGCGCGATTTGCTCAAACGTTATCTGGCGGAGCAGGGCTTCCAGGTGACGACACTCGCCGATGCGCGAGAGCTTGGGAAGCAGCTGCAGCGCGACCCGCCGCACCTCGTCGTACTCGACCTCATGCTGCCTGGAGAGGACGGACTTGCCGTTTGCCGGCGCTTGCGCGGCGCCGGCGACACCGTTCCGATCATCATGCTCACGGCCAAAGGTGAGGAGATCGATCGGATCGTCGGTCTTGAAATGGGTGCCGATGATTACATCGCGAAACCATTCAATCCGCGCGAGCTCGTCGCGCGCATCCATGCGGTCCTGCGCCGCCACGGCGAGCGAGCCGGCCCCGGGACGCCCAGTGTCGAGGGCAACGTCCTGTGCGGCCGCGACATGCTTAATCTTGCGACGCGAACGCTATTGCGCGGCGGCGAGAGCGTTGCGCTCACGACTGGGGAATTCGCCTTGCTCCGCGTTTTCCTGCAGCACCCGGAACAACCGCTGACGCGGGAAAAGCTCTCAATGCTCGCACGCGGACGCGAGCATGACGTGTTCGATCGCGCGATCGACGTCCAAGTGTCCCGGCTGCGCAAGCTGATCGAGCACGACGTAGCGACCCCGCGGTACATCCAGACCGTCTGGGGCTTCGGTTACGTTTATATCCCGGAGGCAGCGATAGACGCTCGCTTCTCGATCGCGGCAAGCGAATCCCTCACGCGCGACAATGACCCCGTCCCGTGAGCCCGCTGCCCCGCTCGCTGTTCGGCCGTCTTGCCCTCCTCCTCGTCACCGTCGTCCTGCTGGCGGTGTTGACCAGCGTCGTAATGTTCCGCCAGGACCGCACGGCGCTCCTGGCCCGGCAGTTCAGCGACACGAAAATTGCCCAGTTGCAGGCGTTACGAGCGGCGCTCGAAAGCGCCGACGGGCCGCAGCGCCGTGAGAATCTGGCGCGCTTGAATCGCGAGTACGGTGTGCGCATCGTGCCCGAAGCCGATCGACCCTCAATCGGCGCGCCTGCGTTGGGCCCCCGCTTCAACGCGTTGGCGGAGCGGCTGCGCGAAGGTCTGGGACCTGATACAGAGGTACGAATCGCGCCCCGGCTTTCGCTGTGGCTCGTGCGCGTCAATGCGGGAGGTAAAGGTTATTGGATCGGTTATCCCATCCCGCTCGAGCCGCGGGCAGAAGATGTGCCGTCGCGCGCATTGCCGTGGACCCTCAGCGTGCTCGCGCTACTGCTGATCGCGGCGTTCTTTTTCGCGCGTTATCTGGCGCGTCCGCTGCGTGAATTGACCGCGGCCGTCGATCAGGTCGGACGCGGTGGCGCCCCACCCGCGTTGCCGGAACGAGGGCCCTCCGAAATCGCCGCGGTCAACCGCGGCTTCAACGTGATGCTCGCCAACCTCCGGCAAGTGGAGCGCGACCGCGCCGTGCTGCTCGCGGGTGTGTCGCACGACCTGCGCACGCCGCTCGCGCGGCTGCGGCTGGGCGTGGAAATGGGCTCGCACGATGAGGCGACCCGCGCCGGCATGGTAGCCGACATCGAAGAGATAGACCGCATCATCGGCCAGTTCCTGGACTTCGCTCGCGACGACGCGGCGACCGCACTCGAGGCCGCCGATTTAAACGCAGTCGTCTCCGCGTGCAGCGAGCGCTACACGCGCGCCGGGCGCGACGTGTCGTTTGTGCCGGGCGAGGTCCCGGCGTTGCCGCTTAAAGCCACGGCGATGTCCCGTCTCGTCGCCAATCTTCTCGATAACGCACTTGCGTATGGCGCACCGCCGGTGACGGTGACCACGTCGCGCGTCGGGAACCGCGTGTTGCTCGACATCGCGGACCGCGGCGCCGGCGTGCCACCGCAGGAAGTCGAGCGACTGAAGCAGCCATTTACCCGCGCCTCGGCCGCACGTACGCGCGGCGACGGAGCGGCCGGTGCGGGTCTCGGCCTCGCCATCGTCGAGCGCATCGCCCGCTTGCATGGCGGCACGTTCGACCTGCTGCCGCGCGACGGCGGTGGCACTGTCGCCCGCGTGATACTGCCGATCCGCTGAAATGCAGCGATGCCCGGGCGCTGTTCGAGCGCACTCGCGTGGGGCGATTCGTCAACATCGAACCGGTGGCGCGTCGCAAACTCGACTATCTGGATGCGGCCCAGGACTTGCGTGACCTACTGCTTCCGCCCGCAATCGGCTGGAGGCGTTGTCTGGCGCCAGAAAGGGGCAATATAGTATCCGCGTGAACGACCAATGGCGGGTTTGCTTTATCTGGACACCCAAGGGGCCGAAGGACGTCGAGATCGCCGACTACCACTGATTCGAGGATTTCATGGTCAAGAAACTGTTACCCATTCACCCCGGCGAGATCCTGCGCGAGGAATTCATGCCTCCTTTGGGTCTATCCAGCAACGCGCTGGCGCGCGCCATTGTTGTCACTCCGGCGCGTCTGAACGAAACCGTGCGCGGACGCCGCGGCATTTCCGCCGAGACCGCGTTGCGTTTAGCTCGCTATTTCGGCTCGTCCGTCGAGTTGTGGATGAACTTGCAGCGGCGCTACGACGTGGAATGCGCCCGGGATGTGCTGGGCGATGCGCTCAAAAAGATTACGCCGCAGAAGGCGGCATGATTGTGTATTGCCGTGCGTTGCTCTCTCAAGTCGCTCCCGGCGTCGCCTGCTGGCGCCGCTCGATTGCGGAGAGGTATCCGGAAAATGTCCGCCGATGTCGCCCAATGCGAGCACTCCCAGCACCGCGTGCAGCAACACATCGGCATCGGAATGCCCGGCAAGGCCGCGATCGAACGGAATCGTCTCGCCCCCGATGACGAGCGCCCCACCTGCCACGAGCCTGTGCACATCGACCCGCTGCCGATGCGGATCATGCGTCCCGGGTGGCTTTCGCTTTGAACAAAGGTGCCAACACCAGCCGAACCGCTTCGGGGATCGGCGTGGGGCGTTGCGTCGCGCGCTCGACCCAGACGTGGACGAACCGTCCGACGGCAGCGGCAAGGTCGTCGCCATGCCGGAACAATCCGATGGCATAGACAACCGACGATCGCCCGAGCTTTTCCACGGACAGCCCAGCGTCGATCGTTTCGGGAAACGTCAGTGAGCGAAGGAATTGGCACGACGTCTCGACGGCGACGCCGATCACCGGTGCGGTGCGAAAGTCGAACTGCCCCACGCGGATTAAGTGTTCGTTGACCACCGTATCGAAATACGAGTAATACGTGACGTTGTTGACGTGCCCGTACGAATCGTTGTCCATCCAGCGCGTCGGAATCGTCAGAAAATGGCGGTAATACGTGCGGCCATGTCGCTTTGATGCGGGCGGCAACGTAGCGCCCTCGGTCATCGCTGGCTCCGCTCCATCGGGGGTGCTAGCGAGCGCCGCGCATCATTCGCTGGTCGAGCAGCTCGATCCAATGCAAGATCGGGATCGTTGTGCCGGAGGCAAGATGCGTCGCGCAACCGATGTTCGCCGTGGCGATCACTTCGGGACGCGAAGACTCAAGCGCACGCAATTTGTTGTCCTTGAGCTGCCTGGCGAGTTCGGGTTGCAGAATCGAGTACGTCCCGGCCGAGTCGCAACATAAATGTGCATCCGGCACCGGCAAGAGCGAATGCCCGAGCGCCAGCAGCATCTCCTCAACCAGACCCCGAATTTTCATTCCATGCTGCAGTGTGCACGGCGGGTGGAACGCAACCCGCGTGGCGCCTTGGTCCAGCGCAAGCGTTGGTGCAATGGTTTTCCATTCCGCCGCGACGATCTCGATCGGATCGCGCGCGAGCTGCCCGATCCTCGCAGCCTTCGCGGCATACGCCGGATCGCGCTCCATAAAATGACCGTAGTCTTTGACCATTACACCACAGCCGCTCGCGGTCATGACGATCGCTTCCGCACCCCGCTCGACGTGCGGCCACCATGCATCGATGTTGCGGCGGACGAATTGCCGCGCCTCATCGTCAGCAGTCAAATGGTGCGACAGCGCGCCGCAACAACCGCCACCCGACACCCGCAGCGCGGAGATGCCGACGCGGTCGAATACACGCGCCGCCGCCGTGTCGATATTCGGCGCGAGTGCCGGTTGCACGCAGCCTTCGACGAGCAATAACTGGCGCGCATGTCGGGGTGCAGGCCATCGGCCGCCCGCTCGCGCCGACGGAATGCGATCGCGCAACTGGCGCGGCAGCATGCCTTTGACCATCCGCCCAAGCGTAAGCGCGCCTGTGAAAAGGGGTTTGGCGAGAAGCGCACGGCGCAGACCCCACCGCGTTGCGGCGTCCGCTCGCGTACGACCGACGCGCGCTTCGACGACGCTGCGACCGATGTCCACCAGCCGGCCGTACTGAACGCCGGACGGACACGTCGTTTCACAATTGCGGCAGGTCAGGCAACGATCCAGATGCAACTGCGTTTTCGCCGTGACCGCCGCGCCTTCGAGCACTTGCTTGATGAGATAGATGCGCCCGCGTGGTCCGTCGAGTTCATCGCCCAGCAGTTGGTACGTCGGACACGTCGCATTGCAAAAACCGCAATGGACGCAACTGCGCAAGATTGCGTCAGCCTCGCGGCCTTCCGGTGTGGCGAGAAACTCCTCGGTGCACCGCGTTTCCATTACAACGGATACAGCCGGCCGCGATTGAATACGCCATGCGGGTCGAACGTGATCTTGAGCCGCTGGTGCAGCGCACGCAGCGTCTGCGAGAGCGGCTGAAATGCGCCGCCGGACTTGTCGCGCGAACGATACAACGTCGCATGGCCGCCCTGGCTCGCAGCCCACGCGCGCACGCGCTGCGGATCGGCATGATCCGCAGCCAACAACCAACGCAACGCGCCACCCCACTCGATCAACTGTTCGCCGGAAAGATCGGTATAGGGCGCCGTAGCTTTCACCGATAGCCGCCACATCGTAACGGCACCCGAGTGCGCAGCGGCGAAGAACGCATGCGTCTGGTCGCGCACGCTGGTCCAGAACGCTTCGTCTGCCGCCACGGTGTCGCCGCCGATTTTCGTCAGCGCCGCGGTGACCGCGGGCGCCGCACCCGAGAGCCGCACGCGCAGCATGCCGTCGTGATAACACGTCGCCGACAGCGGCAGCGGCTGGCCGGCCCACTCGTTCGTTTTGCGGATGGCTTCGTCGGCGGCGTACGCGAACGCAACGGTTGTCTCGGTCTTGGGTAGTGGCAGACACTTGAGTGAAACTTCGGTAATGACACCGAGCGTGCCGAGTGCACCGGTCATCAAGCGCGACACGTCGAATCCGGCGACGTTTTTCATCACGCGCCCGCCGAACGCGAGCTCTTCGCCGGCGCCGTCGACTACGCGCACCCCGAGGATGAAATCGCGCGCAGCACCGGCGTACGGGCGCCGCGGACCCGACAAGCCGCTGGCGATCGCGCCGCCGAGCGTTGCGCCCGGCCCAAACCGCGGTGGCTCGAATGCCAGCATCTGGCCGCGGGCGCGCAGCGCGCTCTCTATGGTTGCGAGCGGTGTCCCTGCGCGCGCGGTCAGCACCAGTTCGTTCGGTTCGTAGTCGACGATGCCAGAATGGCCGGTCGTACTCAACGTTTCGCCGACGAGATCACCGCCGTAGAAATCCTTCGTGCCGCCACCGCGTATGCGCAGCGGCGTTCGGTCTTCAACCGCAGCGCGAATTCTGGCTTTGAGCGTTGCGAGACCTTGATCCCCACTCATATTCGACCCAGCGCCGCAAGCTTGTCGCGGTAAACGATGCGCGGCTCATCGGCTTCAACGATGGCCGTTTCCGCGAGCGCCGCGGTTTCCCATTCGCGCAGGAACGGGTGCGCGAGGAGCGCGTGCCAATATTCACCGGCGACACCCGCAGGCTCCACGCCATACGTCTGAAAGCGAAACGCGACCGGGCCGAAAAAAACGTCCGCCAGAGAAAACTCGCCGCACAGATAAGCGTTGCTCGTACCATGCAACTGCCGCGATTTGGCCCAGATTTCCTCGATCCGCGCAATGTCGGCCGCGAGCGCTTGCGACCAAGGGCGCACATCGACGCGCTCGCGTATGCACATTGTCATGTCGTTGCGCAAGGCAGAAAAGCCAGAGTGCATCTCCGCCGCGATCGAACGCGCCCATGCGCGCGTCTTGTCCTTGGCCGGCCACATTCCGGAATGCCGCTCGGCGAGATACTCGGCAATCGCGAGCGAATCCCACACGACCGTGGCGCCGTCGTGCAGCACCGGTACCAGCGCCGTCGGTGAGAACTCGCGATTGTCCGGGTTGTACCTTCCGCGCAAACCGATCGACACTTCGCGGAACCCCGCGCCGCAGAGCTTGGTCGCGAGCCATCCGCGCAACGACCACGACGAGTAATTCTTGTTGCCGATGTAGAGGACGTACATCAGGACTCTTAAACCCCCGATCACGGTGGAACGGTTTTTCCCGGATTCAGAATGTTGCGCGGATCGAGTGCGCGCTTAATCGATTTCATGAGTTCGACGGCCGCGCCGTGCTCGGCGATCAACGCATCGAGCTTGTGCAAGCCGATGCCGTGCTCGCCAGTGCAGGTTCCGCCCATCGCAATCGCGCGCAAGCTCACCCGCTTGGCGAGATCCTCCGCTTTCGCCCGCTCCAGCGGATCGTTGGGATCGAACAGCACGACCAGGTGAAAGTTGCCGTCGCCGACATGGCCGACGATCGGCGCGATCAGACCGCTCGCGTCGGCATCGGCCTTGGTTTCGAGCACGCAATCCGCCAGCCGCGAAATCGGCACGCACGCATCGGTTGCGAATCCCTGCTTGCCGGGCGCCAACGCCATCGCCGCGTAATAGGCGGCGTGACGCGCTTTCCACAAACGCGTACGGTCTTCGGGCTTCTCCGCCCACTCGAATGCGCTTCCGCCGTGCTCGTCGGTAATCGCCTGCATTAGTTCCGACTGTTCGCGCGCGCCCGCCTCGGTGCCGTGGAACTCGAAAAACAACGTCGGTTTGGAAGCCAAGCCCTCGAGCTTCGAATACTTGATGCAAGCATCCATCTGCACATCGTCGAGCAACTCGATGCGCGCAATCGGAATGCCCATCTGCATCGCGACGATGACCGTGTCGACCGCCGACTTCAGATCGGGAAACTGGCACACGGCGGCTAAAATCGATTCCGGGATGCCATAGAGGCGCAAGCCGATTTCGGTGATGATGCCCAGCGTCCCCTCGGACCCAACGAAAAGCCGGGTCAGGTCGTAGCCCGCGCTCGATTTGCGCGCGCGGCCGCCGGTCTTGACGATCTGGCCGTCCGCGGTCACGACGGTCAAGCCGAGCACGTTTTCGCGCATCGTTCCGTAGCGCACGGCATTCGTGCCCGACGCGCGCGTCGACGCCATGCCGCCGATCGTCGCATTCGCGCCGGGATCGATCGGGAAGAAGAGGCCCGTTCCCTTCAACTCGGCATTCAATTGCTCACGGGTAACGCCCGCCTGGACGCGACAATCGAGATCGGCCGGGCTCACTTCGAGCACATGATCCATTTGCGACAGATCGATGCACACGCCGCCGTACAACGCGGCAACGTGGCCTTCGAGCGACGTGCCCACGCCAAAGGCAATCACCGGCATGCGCGCGAGATGCGCAAGGCGCACGATCGCCGCTACTTCTTCGTTCGTATGGGGAAAGACGACGACGTCTGGCAGCGCGGTGTCAGCCATACCCTCGCCGTGCCCATGTTGTTCGAGGATTGCGGCGGTGGTCACGGCGCGCACGCCGTAATCCTTCGTCAGCGCTGCAACGATGGTCGCGACGTCCGCAGCGGAAGGTCGCGCGCGCAATTCGACGGTGGCTGTCATGGTGTCCATCCTACGTTGGTCAAAACCGCGGAAGATCCGGGTGCCGCAACTCGCCGCGCGTCACATGCACGCGCCCGAACTCCGCGCAGCGCGCAAGCGATGGCACGGCCTTGCCGGGATTGAGCAGACCATGCGCATCGAACGCATTCTTGATCGCATGAAAGCGTACGAGCTCGGCCGAATTGAACTGCCCGCACATGGCATTCAACTTTTCCACGCCAACGCCGTGCTCACCGGTGACCGTGCCTCCGACTTCGATGCACAGCGCAAGGATGCGGTCGCCGAATGCGATCGTCTTCTCGATCTCGCCGGCGCGGTTCGCGTCGAACAGGATCAATGGGTGCAGATTGCCGTCGCCGGCATGAAAGACGTTGGCGCACTCGAGGCCGTATTCGACGGACCATCCTTCGATCGCGCGCAACACGCGCGGCAGCGCCGCTCGGGGAATGGTCCCGTCGATGCAGTAATAGTCGGGCGAGATGCGACCCATCGCCGAGAAGGCGGCCTTGCGCCCCGACCAGAACAGGTTGCGTTGCGCTTCGTCCTTGGACAAACGGATTTCGGTTGCCCCCGCATCAGTCATTAAGCGCTGGATTTCCGCCATCTCGGCGGCGACCTCCTCGGTCGTCCCGTCCGACTCGACCAGCAGAATAGCCTGCGCATCGAGCGGATAGTTCGCGTGCACGAACTGCTCGACGGCACGGATCGCCGGCTGGTCCATCATTTCCATTCCCGCCGGGATGATGCCCGCGCCGATAATTGCGCCCACCGCCGCGCCCGCTCGCTCAAGGTCGTCGAACGCGACCAGCGCGGCCTGCGCATAACGTGGCTTGGGCAGCAATCGCACCGTGATCTCGGTGATGACAGCGAGCAGCCCTTCGCTACCGGTGATGAGCGCTAAGAGATCGTAGCCGGCGCTGTCGAGCGAGTCGCCGCCGAACTCGACCGTTTCTCCGGTGATCAGCACGCCGCGCACCCGGCAGACATTGTGCACGGTCAAGCCGTACTTCAAGCAATGCACGCCACCGGCGTTTTCGGCGACGTTGCCCCCGATCGAGCAGGCGATTTGCGACGAAGGGTCCGGCGCATAGTAGAGCCCATAGGGCGTGGTCGCTTCGGAGATCGCCTGGTTGCGCACACCCGGCTGTACGACGGCCGTACGCGCCAGCGGATCGATCGCTAGAATCTTGCGGAATTTTGCGAGCGAAAGCACGACGCCTTGCGCATTAGGCAGCGCGCCGCCGGACAAGCTGGTGCCGGCGCCGCGCGCAACGACCGGCATCCGCGCCGCGTGACACAACTTTAGAATCGCAACGACCTGCGCCTCGTTTTCCGGCAACAGGACCGCCGCGGGGGTCTCCCGAAACAAGGTGAGTCCATCGCACTCGTACGGCTTCGTGTCTTCCGCTGCCGTCAGCAGCGCGGCGGCAGGGAGAATCGTCGCGAGTTCGGCGTGAAAAGTGGCGTCAAGCATTTGAATATTGGAATCGGAACGCCGTCAACGAGGTTGTGCTGGGTCTTCGATTATTTCATAAAGCCCCGGTAGGTGCCCGATTCCCGGTCGCAGCCGCAGTCGCTGCCGGTACGGGGAATCGATAAGCTTGCGGTCGTGTTGACGCTCCGCGCTTTCCCATTCGTAGATCAGCCCGGATAACCGCGAATGCCAATGGTTCCGCCCAAACCCCTCGCCGGCCTCAAGGTACTGGAATTGGGCGCGCTGATCGCAGGACCGTTTTGCGCAAAAGTGCTGGCCGAATTCGGCGCAGAAGTGGTGAAGCTCGAGCCGCCGGGACTGGGCGATCCGTTGCGCAAGTGGCGCTATGTCCGAGACGGCACGTCGTTGTGGTGGCACGTGCAATCACGCAACAAACGTTCGGTCGCCGTCGATTTGCGCACACCGGAAGGCCAGGCTATCGCACGCGCGCTGATGGAGCGCGCCGATATCGTCGTCGAAAATTTTCGACCGGGGACGTTGGAGGAATGGGGTCTCGGTTACGACGCGATCGCCGCGACGAACCCAGGCCTTATCATGGTGCGCATTTCGGGCTACGGCCAAACCGGCCCCTACCGCGAGCGGCCGGGTTTCGGGGTGATCGGCGAAGCAATGGGTGGTCTGCGTCACGTGACCGGAACCCCGGACCGCCCGCCGTCGCGGACCGGCATCTCGATTGGCGATACGTTATCCGCACTCTACGGCGTCATCGGAGCGCTGACCGCGCTCGAACACCGGCGCAAGACCGGCGTCGGCCAGATCGTCGACGTCGCGTTGTACGAGGCGGTGTTCTCGGTCATGGAATCGCTGCTGCCCGAGTTCGACTCTTTCGGCGTCGTACGCGAGCGCACCGGCTCCATCCTTCCCGGCATCGCGCCAACGTCCGCGTACCGCTGCAACGACGGAAGTTATGTGCTGATCGCCGGCAACGGCGATTCAATCTTCAAGCGGTTGGCAAAGGCGATGGGCCGCGCCGATCTTGCCGACGATCCATCGCTCGCCCACAACGACGGCCGCGCTGCGCGCCAGCAGTGGCTTGATGACGAGATCGAAGCGTGGACGTCCGCGCGCTCGCCGAAGGAAGTGCTGATGGCGATGGAGGACGCGGAAGTTCCGGCGTCGAAAATCTACACGATCGCCGATATCGCCGCCGATCCGCACTATGCGGCGCGCGCGATGATCCGCCAAATCGCGCTTGCCGACGGCTTAACGCTGAACGTTCCAGGTGTCGTGCCCAAACTCTCGGCGACACCCGGCGGCTTCGAAGGTGGCGGGCCGGCACTGGGACAGCACACCGATGAAGTACTGCGGTCGCTGGGTTACGACGAAATCGCGATCACGGATTTACATACGCGCAAGATCGTCGCGTGAAATCGCGTGCCGCCTGCGCATTTCATCTGTTTTCTTCACGGCGCTAAACGCACCGCCCCCCATCAACCTCCAGACACGCGCCGGTGATGAACGACGCTTCGTCGGAGGCGAGAAAAACCGCCGCGGTGGCAACGTCGGAGGGCTGCGACAACCGGCCCAGGGGAATCGACGCGATGAACTGCGCGCGGCGCTCCGGCGTGTCCTGACCCATGAAATCGGCGAGCATTGCGGTCTCGCCTGCCACTGGGTTGATGACGTTGACACGGATGTTATCGGGTGCGAGCTCCGCGGCCATCGACCGCGACGTGACGATGGCCGCCCCTTTGCTGCCGTTGTACCAGGTCAAGCCCGGACGCGGCCGCACGCCGGCGGTCGAAGCGATCGTGATGAAGACGCCGCTTTTCTTTTTGCGAAAATGCGGCACCGCGTGCTTGGCGGAGAGGAACAGGCTCTTGACGTTCACGCGGTAGATGCGCTCGAACTCCTCCTCCGAGACGTCGAGCATCGGCTGGTTTTTATGCGTCGTGCCGGCGTTATTGACCACGATGTTCAGATCGCCGTAAGTGTCGAGCGTGAATTCAATCAGGCGCTTGACGTCGGCATCCTTGGATACATCGCCGGCGCAGAATTGTGCCGCGCCGCCCGTCGCGACGATCGCCTCGACCGTCTGCTCACCATGCGGAGTGTTGATGTCGTTGATCACGACTCGTGCGCCTTCGGCCGCGTAGCGTTGCGCGATACCGCGACCGAAGCCCGACCCGGAACCGGTGACAATGGCAATCTTGTTGGTCAGACGCATCGCTGACACCGTTATCCGTGGCGCAGCACGACGGTCTTCAATGTCGTGAAGCCGTACAATGCTTCGAAGCCCTTTTCGCGTCCATACCCGGAATGCTTGACGCCGCCGAACGGCAGCTCGACACCGCCGCCGGCGCCATAGTTGTTGATGAAGACCTGGCCGCTGTGCACGGCGCGCGCCATCCGCAACTGCCGGCCGCCATCCTGCGTCCAGATACCCGCGGCCAGCCCGAAATCGGTTGCGTTCGCAAGGCGGATCGCCTCCGCTTCATCAGCGAACGGCATCGCCACGAGTACCGGCCCGAAGACCTCCTCGCGCGCTAACCGATGGTCGACCGGAACATCGCGCAACAACGTCGGCGCCGCGTAGAACCCCCCGCTCGGCGCATCGGCGGCGATGGTCCCTTGCGCAACCGTCGCGATGCCGTCACGCGCCGCGTCGGCCAGAAACCCTTCTACCCGCTGCAACTGCGAGCCGCGAATCAGCGGTCCGCACGCCAGATCGGCAAGCGCGGGGCCGGCGATCAGCGCGGCGAATCGCTCGGCGAGCCGCGACAACACTTCGGCGTAGAGCGAGCGCTCGACCAGTAATCTGCTCCCGGCGGAGCAGGTCTGTCCCGCGTTCTGGACGATCGCATTGACCAGTGCGGGTAGCGCGGCGTCGAGGTCGGCGTCGCCGAATACGATCTGCGGCGACTTCCCGCCCAGCTCGAGGGTTACCGGGCAATGCCGTTTCGCGCCGGCCGCGGCGACTGCCGCGCCCGTCGCCGGGGACCCGGTGAACGACACATGCGCAACTCCGGGATGCGCGACCACCGCCGCGCCGGCTTCGCTGCCCAGCCCGGTGACGAGGTTGAGCGCGCCGGGCGGCAGCCCGACTCCGGCGGCGAGTTCGGCGACGCGCAACAGCGACAGGCATGCGTCCTCCGCCGGCTTGACCACGCACGCGTTGCCTGCAGCGAGGGCCCCCGCCACCGATCGCCCGAAAATCTGCAGTGGATAGTTCCACGGAATGATGTGACCGGTAACGCCGTGCGGCTCGCGCCACGTCAGCACGGTGTAGCCATCGGGATAAGGAATGGTGGCACCGTGCAGCTTGTCGCAAGCACCGCCGTAGAACTCGAAGTAGCGCGCGCAGGCAACGACGTCAGCGCGCGCCTGCGTCAGCGGCTTGCCGCAATCGCGAGCTTCGAGGAGTGCTAATTCGTCGGCATGCTCGAGAATCGCGCGTGCCAGCTTGCCGAGCACGCGCCCCTTCTCCGCGGGCGAGAGTTTGCCCCACGCGCCGTCACGCGCTTGCTGGGCGGCACGGACCGCGGCGTCGATGTCCGCCGCGTTCCCGCGGGCGATCGCGGCGAACGGCGCGCCGTCGGAGGGATCGATCATCGGCAGCTCGGCGCGGCTCTGCGGCGCGTACCAGCGATTGCCGATGAAGTGCTGCGCCGGCATCGTGACAATCGGCCAGGCGGCATCGGGAGCGTTCACGCTGTGCCTCGATAGGTCAGGGTGGTTCGCGGCCTCAGGTGAAGGTTGACACCACGACTTCGACCCTGGCGCATCATTTGCGCGGCGCGAACTTCCACGCGAGCGTGTTCTCGTCGGTGCGCGCCGCGTACGTGATGCCGTCGCGGGTTGCCCACAGGTTCACCTGGAAGTGCAGCGGTATCACGCCGACGTCGGCGACGGCGAGCTCGGTTGCACGCTGCAAATAGGCTTCGCGTTTGATGTCGTCGACTGTCTGCATCGCATCTTCGGTCAGTGCATCGACCTTGCCGTTCGAATAGCGGCCGCGGTTGGCGTTGCCGAACCCCTTGTCGCGGTTATAGGTCATAAGCAGCGACTTGAGCGACGACGACGCCTCGGCCGTCCCGGTGCCCCACCCTAGTAGCATGAAGCTGAACTTGAGGTCGGTGGCCTGCGCGAAATAGGTTGACGAAGGCATCGCGACGACTTTGGTGTCCACACCAGCCCGCGTCAACATTTGCGCCACCGCTTGTGCGATCTTTGCGTCGTTGACGTAACGATTATTGGGCGCGTGGATGGTCAAGCCAAAGCCGTCCGGATATCCGGCTTCGGTCAGGAGTTTTTTCGCACCCGCGAGGTCAAACGGCTCGACCTTCAGATTCTTCGTCGCGCCGAATAAGAAATCGGGAACGAGTTGCCCAGCCATTACGGCCTCTCCCTCCATCACCTTTTCGACCATCGCGGGCCGATTGATGGCTTTGGACAACGCGCGGCGAACGCGCACATCCTTGAGTGGATTCTTGTCCATCGCCTTGCCCGTCTTGTCGGTGACCATCGGCGAGGCATCACGGTTGCTGTCCAGATGCAGATAGATGAGCCGATCCGCGACCGTCTTGAACACGGTGACGCGCTTGTCCTTGCGCAAATTGGCCACATCCGCCGGCGGGACGCTTTCGATTACTTGCACGTCGCCCGACAGCAACGCCGCGACACGCGGAGCATCCTGCGCGAGCAGCCGCATCGTCACCTTTTCCCACGGCGTCTTGCCGCCCCACCAAGAGTCGTTGCGCACGAGCTCGATGCGGTCACCCTTGGCGTACCGGACGAGCTTGTACGGGCCCGTGCCGATCGTGGCTTTTCCGGTATTGAAATCGTCGGTCGTCGCTTTCTGAAAATTCTTGTTGATGATCGTGATCTGCGTCATGTCCGACGGCATCAGCGGGTAGGGCGTTGCGGTCTTGAAGCGTATGGTGTGCGGGTCGACGACTTCGACCTTCTGGATCTGCTTCGTGTACGCAGTGAACGGCCCGGGACTGTTCGGAACCGTAGGAACGCGTTCGAGCGAGGCAACGACGTCGGCCGCGGTAAAGTCGCTGCCGTCGTGAAACTTGACGCCTTGGCGCAGCTTGAACTCCCACGTCAGCGGATCAATCGCCTTCCATTCGGTGGCAAGCGACGGCTCGAGTTGCGATTTCTCGTTGCGCTGCACCAGGTAGCCGAACACATGCGCGGCGATGTTGTTGTTCGGCGTCAGGTTGTGATAGTGCGGATCGAGCGCGGTTACGTCGGTGGCAAGTCCGATGGTCAGGTTTGCCGCCGCCACGTGGGCGGCGAACGCGAGCACGGCCAAAGGGACGGTGATCTGGCGAAAGCAATGCATGGGCAAATGTCTCCGGGGAAAATGGGGCTGGGCAGCGCACACGCGTTTCTATATGCGTCTAAACGACGCGGGGCTCTGGAGCGCCTAGAACCGTTGGCGTTGAAGCATAGCGCAACGGGTATCCGTTTGTAACCGAAGGCCAGGGAGCGGACCGAAGCTATGGAGAAACCCAGGAAACAGCGGGCAACATGAGGAAACCGGCCGTCAACCGTTGCCCGCGGTCCAGCGTTCATATCCCAGGACGCTCCCGCCCCATATCGCGGGGACCGGCAGCAAAGTCACCTTTTGGAGGAGGATTCATATGAATCGCCGCAAAATCATTACCAACTCGGTTGGCGCCGCGTTGATTGCCGCCGCTGCGGCGTTTGCGCCGGCCGCCCATGCGGACAAGAAGCATCTCGATTTCAACGTGTCCATCGGCGGACCCGGCTACGGGCTAACGGTCGGGAACGCCCCCTATTACGGCGGCTACGGTGGGAACTATGGTGGACACTATCGTGGGCACTACAGCGGCTATCACTCGGGATACGATGTGCCCTACCGGCACCATTACCGCCCGCATTACCGGCCGGTCATCGTCGCGCCGCCGGTGTACTACGCACCGCCCCCGGTAGTCTACATACCGCGCCCTGTTTACTACGCGCCCCGCCCGACCTATTACGGGTCGACGCACGGCTATTACGACTCGCAGGACTATTACCGGTAATTTCCCTTAGGGATCGACCCCACGGGGATCGACTAGCTGTCTCGGCGCGGCGCTATAACGCTGCGCCGTTGTTTTTTTGAGGCGGAAAAGGCAAACTTTCGCCGAAACCATTCGCGCCAGTTTCGCCGTTCTCCAATGCCTTGACCATCGGTAGGTGGCGAGTGCCTCCCCCACACCGGTGTTGCCATCCGCTCGAAGGCAAGCGGCTCACCCGCGTACCGCACTTACTGCGGCGGTGCTATCCTCGCCTTTTATGTCGTCGAGGTGCGCTATGAACGCCCCCGCCACACTCGCGCAGATCCGTAGCCCCCGTGATGAACAAGCCGTTCGCGCCGACGAACTCGCCGCAATCGAGCTCATCCGGAAACTGGTCGGTTTCGACACGACCAGCCGTGAATCCAACCTATTGCTGATCGAGTGGATCCGCGGCTACCTTGCCGGGCATGGCATCGAGTCGACACTGACCTTCGACGATACCGCGCGCAAGGCGAACCTGTTCGCCACACTTCCGGCGCAGGACGCCAACGCGACCCATGGCGGCATCGTGCTGTCCGGTCATACCGACGTCGTACCAGTCGATGGGCAGCCGTGGGACACCGATCCGTTCAGTGTCGCGATCGACGACGGCAAGCTCTACGGCCGCGGCGTCACCGACATGAAAAGCTTCATAGCGGCCGTCCTCACCTTCGTGCCGGAATTCCTGCGGCGCGGCTTGAAGAAGCCCGTGCACTTCGCGCTGTCGTACGACGAGGAAGTCGGCTGCATCGGCGTGCGCCGCCTCATTGCCGATATCGTCGCACGGGGGATCACTCCCGCCGGGTGCATTGTCGGTGAGCCGACCGGCATGCAGCTCGTCGTGGCGCACAAGGGTAAGAAGAGCTGGCGTTGTCGCGTCCGCGGTTTCGAATCGCATTCGGCGCTGACCCCTCGCGGCGTCAACGCCGTGCAAATCGCGTGCGAGATCGTCGCGTACATCGCCCGCCGCGCGTGCGAGTTTCGCAACGGTGAGCGCCACGATGATAGCTACGACGTCCCCTATACGACGGTGCACGTCGGCGTCATTCTTGGAGGCACGGCGCTCAACATCGTCCCGCGCGACTGCAAGTTCGAGTTTGAAATCCGTCATCTGCCGTTCGACGATCCCGACGATTTTTTGTCCGACGTCCGCGCGTTTGCGGACCAATTTCTGCCCGAGATGCACGCCGTCGCCGCGACGACGCATATCGAGTTCGACCCGCTGTCCACCTTGCCCGGCTTCGCGACCGAAGATACCAGCGACATCGCTTCGCTCGGTCGCGCGTGCAGCGACCCGCAGCGTGCGGGCAAAGTCTCTTTCGGCACCGAAGCATCGCTCTTCCACAACGCCGGTATCCCCACGGTCATTTGCGGACCCGGCCACATCGCCCAAGCCCATCAGCCGAACGAATGGGTGACGCTCGAGCAGATCGCGCGCTGCGAGGCGTTCATGCGCCGGCTGGCCGATCACGTTTGCGCGCGATGACCGCTGCGTTGGGCCCGGCGAGGGATGGCAGTGCAACGCATGGCTCATCGCGGCCGTTGCCGCCCATCGAAGTCGAATTTCCGGAGCTCGAGCACTTTCGCGACGGTAATACGGGCATTCCCTACGTGTGGCGGTTCGTCGCGGAGCGGCCGGGCCCGCGGGTGACGATCCAGGCGCTGACACACGGCAACGAAGTCTGCGGCGCCATCGCCAACGAATGGTTGCTGCGCGAGGCGTTTCGCCCGGCATCCGGCACGTTGACTCTCACGTTCGCGAATGTGGATGCGTATCACTCGTTCAACCGCGCGGACCCGTTCGCATCGCGCTGCATCGATGAGGATTTCAACCGCCTCTGGTCCGCTGACGTGCTCGACGGCCCCCGGCAAACCCGCGACCTGGCGCGTGCGCGTGAGTTGCGACCGGTGTACGACGCGACCGATTATCTGCTTGACCTGCACTCGATGACCGACCCGTGCCCGCCGCTCGCGCTCGCGGGCCGGCAACGCAAAGGCGTCGAGCTCGCGCGGGCGATCGGGATTCCCCAACACATCGTCATCGATGCAGGGCATGCGGCGGGTAAGCGGCTGCGCGACTACGCGGGATTCGACGATCCTGGCGACGAGCGCATTGCGCTGCTCATCGAATGCGGCCAGCATTGGGAGCGTGACGCGCCGCACGTCGCGAAACAGGCGTCGCTGCGATTCCTCGACCATTTCGGCATGGCCGGCGCGGATTTCCTCGATGCGCATCTCGACCGCGCGCCGCGACCGCCGCAACGTGCAATCGAAGTCACCGACGTCATCACCATTCAATCGGAACAATTCGATTTCACGTTGCCGATCGAGGGATTGAGGGTGGTTCCCAAAGCTGGCACGCGCCTCGCAGTCGATGGCGGGCGCGAGATCACGACACCTTACGACGACTGCGTGCTGATCATGCCTACGCGCCGCCCCAAAATAGACGAGACCGCCGTACGCCTGGGGCGTTTCGTCGACTGAAGCATCCCGCCATCGCCGCGGAGAAGTACCAAGCGCGGATGCAACGCTTTAGACGCGCCGGAATCAGCGCATGCGCGACGACCGAGGGAACCTTAGTGCTTGGTGGCGACCGCCGCTTTGGCCGCATTAACCACGTCCGTACCGATGGTTTCGGTCCATTTCGCCAACGCTTCCGCTGCGACGGCGTGCAGCGCGTCACGCTGCGCCGGCGTCAGCCGGACGACGGTGACACCCTGGCGCACAAGGTCCGTGAGTGCGCGGTCCTCGCGTGCCAACGCGGTTGATTCCTGCGCCGCCTGTTCCGCAGCCGCCCGGACGAGGCCGCGCTGTTCCGGCGACCAGGAGTCCCATATTTGCCGGCGCACCGCAAAGACCATTACGTCGGTGAATGCGCCCCAGCGGGTGATGAATTTCTGACCGGCAAGCCCGACCTGCGCCGCAGCCAAGGTCGAGGGCATCGCTTCCTGGCCGTCGAGCGTGCCGGCCGCAAACGCGCGCTGCGTATCGGCGTAGTTCATTGCCTGCGGCAACGCGCCCAACGCAGTGAACGTGTCGATCACCATGGGGATCGGCAGCACGCGCACGCGCAAGCCCAAAAGATCGGCCGGGGTCATCACTGCTTTGTGCGCCGTCGCCAGCACGCGATCGCCTAGCGGCGCGAACGCCAAACCTACCGCCCCCGCAGCGTCGAGTCGGGCTTCGATCATTTCGCGCAGCGCGGCGTCGGTTACCAGTGCGACAAGTTCCTGCGGCTCATCAGCCAGCCACGGCAATGCATAGACGCCGAGCGCGGCGATTTGCATCGACCAGGCCAAGGCCGAACCCACGGCGAGGTCCGCCGCGCCTTCGCGCAACGCCAGAAATTCACGTTGCGGATCGCGGCTTGCCAGCGTCGCGCCAGGATATTGCTTGACGGCGAACGCGCCGCCGGCGGACTCGTTGATGAGCTTCGCCCAACGTTCGCCGGCGCGGCCCAACGGAAACGTCGGAGCCAACGCCGTGGACAGTTTGAATTCCGGCGGCTTTCCAGCGGCTGGGTCAGACTTGTCCTGAGCGTGCACCGCAAACACGCCAAGTGCGGTAACGACGCAGACTAGCAGGTTCCGGGCTTTGCTCATCGTGCGAGTCTAGCAGTGCAACTCCGCATTGCAACGCATTCGATGCGCGCGCAGTCAGTCGAGCGGCGCGGCGGCGCTTGACGGCCGGTCTAGCCAGTAGCGCGGAGCGAGCGCTCGAGCGCCTTCGAGCACGGGCCCCGTATTCCGCCCAATCGTGACGCTGATTGCTCCGGCCTGATCGGTACGCGCAATTTGCGCATTGACCCGCATGTACCGCGCGACGACGTCAGCCCGCGGATGCCCGAAGTGGTTGCGATAGCCGGTGGCGAACACGGCGATTCGCGGCGCGACCGCCGTCACGAATGCAGATGTCGACGAGGTCCGCGAGCCGTGATGAGGGACGACCAGTACGTCGGCCTTCAAAGGAGCGCCCTCCCGCAGCAGCCGCGCTTCGACTTTTGCTTCGATGTCGCCGGTCAAGAGTGCGCTGCCATGCTCGGTGTCGATCCGCACGACGCATGAGCGGTCGTTGGTTTTCGTCGCCGCGTACACGTCCGCCAGCGTCGGGTGCAGCACCGTGAAGCGCACATCGTCCCATGTCCAGCGTTGGCCGGCGAGGCACGTGAGCGCGACGCCCTTGGCCCGCGCCCGCGTGACGATCGCGTGGTCGTCAGGCAATGACGACGAGAACCAGCCGAACGGCACGAGTTGCAACAACGATTCCGCTCCTCCCGAATGATCGAGATCGACGTGGCTGACGATCAAGCCATCGAGATAACGAATGCCAGTGTGGCGCAGAAACGGCGCCACGATGCGGCCGCCGGCGTCCGCCGTCTCATGGAAGCGCGGACCGGCATCAAAAACCAGCGCGTGATGGCGCATCGCGACGACCGCGGCCAGTCCTTGACCCACGTCCAACACGGTAAGCCGGAAGGTGCCCGACTCCGGCGGTGCTTCGCGTACCACGAAGAGCGGCACCAACCACAAGATTGCCCAGACGCGTCCGGGTACGCCATGCGGCGCGAGCAGCCAGAGCGTGCCGGCCACACCGGTCACGACCGTCCAGCGCAACGGCGCGTGTTGTTGCCACGCCGCGGCGGGTGCCGCCGCGAGCCATTCCAAACCTTGCAACAACGGCGCGACCAGCGCGTGCGCCGCTTGAAAGGATAGGTCCCACGGCAACACGATGCCGGATAGCGCAAGCGGCACCACACCGGCGGTCACAATCGGAATGGCGACTGCATTGGCGAGTGGCGACACCAACGAGACCTGTTCGAACAGGCCGAGCGTCAACGGCGTGAGACCGAGCGTGACGACCCATTGGGCGCGGGCGCTGCGTCGAATAAGCGTCTTCCAACGAGCGTGCCGCGGCTTCTCGTCCGCAGCGTCGATGCGTCCGGACGCCGCGTACAGCAGCATGCCCACCGCGCCGAACGACAGCCAAAAACCCGGGGAGAGCGTGGCCCACGGATCCCACACCAGCACCGCTGCGAGCGCCATGAGCCAGACGATTCCCGCCGTGCCCGGCCGGCCCCACCACAAGCCGATCGTCCCGACGGCGAGCATCGCCCACGTGCGTACCGCCGGCACTTCCGCACCGGCGAGCAGCACATAACCGCCCGCGGCAAAGAGGCCCAATGTCGCGGCGATCTTTCGGGCTGGACAAAGCGTCGTGATCCGCACGGAGCGTCGGGCAAGTGCAAAAACCAAGGCACCAGCGATGGTCGCGAACACGGTGACGTGCAAGCCGGAAATACTGACCAGGTGCGTGATGCCCGTGCGATTGAAGACCGTCCACTGCGCGTCGGGAATCGCGCGTTGATCGCCGATCACTAGCGCGACGATTACGCCCGCGAACGGCGCGTCTCGCAACGCCAGCAGGATGCGATCGCGGATCCGCTCGCGTGACTGCTGGACGTAATCGCGCGAGCGGCCCGCGAACGCTGCCAGCCTTTGTGGGGCGTCATCGCCGCGGACGTAGCCGGTCGCACGCAAGTTGCGCTCAAGAAGCCAAGCTTCGAGATCGAAGCCGCCGGGATTGATGGTGCCGTGCGGCCGTTTAAGCCGCACGGTGAACGCCCAGCGCTCACCGGCACGAATGGGCGGCATGTCTTTCGCGGCGCCGTCCGGCTGGCGTGGCGCGTGCCAGGCAAGGGACACGCGGTCGGGGACGCTGGCCCGGGGAGTTGCCACCCGCTCGACAGCGAAGGCGAAGCGCGTTCCGCGCGACGATGCCTGCGGCAGGTCGTCGACGACACCGACAATACGGATGTCCTCGCCTTCCCAAACGCGGGGGAGTTCGTCCGCGAGGCGGGTTTCGGCACGCCATGCCGCATAGCCGAAGCCGAATAGCGCCGCACCGCTCAAAGTAAGCGCGAGGGGCGCCGCATACGCCGCGCGCGACCATGACGCACTGCTGCGCCGGCGCCATGCCGCGCCCAGCCCGCACAGGCAGACGCCAGCCACGGCGATTGCGCCCGGAACTGGCGGCAGAAATGGGCGCGTCTGCAGCAGCGCGATGCCGCAGGCAAATGCTACAAAGCAGACACCAATGACCGAGCGCATCGCAACCGACCGCGCCGCAAGGGGCGGCGTCGAAACGACGAAGGTAGCGAGGGGCGAGCCGTTGCGCGATCAGCCGTTCGGCCGAGCGAATCGGGGTTTGCGCAAGGGTCTGACCCCGCTTTGGCCGTCAGCGCTGCTGTACCGATGTGGGCCAGAGAATCAACTGCGTGCAGCGGAAGAGCGCAATGGATTTTTGATCGCCGGCGCGGGTCACGACCGCATCCCACACCTGTGTGGTCCTCCCCCGGTGCACCGGTGTGGCCACGCACGCGATCATCCCGTCGAGCGCTGTCGCAAAAAAATTGCTCTTGAGTTCGACCGTCGTGAAATTCAGCGCCCCGTCGGGAAGATGCGCAAGGCAACCATATCCGCACGCCGTATCCGCCAGCGCGATGACCGTCGCTGCGTGCAGAAATCCGTTGGGGGCGAGCAACTCGGGCCGGATGACAATCTCTGCGGCGAGCAGTCCTTCTTCGAGCGCCGTAACGCGAAAGCCGACGAGGCCTGGCAGACGGCCGGCGCCCCGCGCATTGAGGGAGTCGAGCGTTATGCCGTCGCGCATTCCCGCGAGTTTACGCGAACGGCTACGTGTGAGGCGTCGATGCGTTTCACGCGGCGATGCGCGGCGGCGCTACTTTTTCCTGATCGATCAGGCGACGGTCACGGTAGACGGCGAATTTGATGTTGTTGCGCCCCGCCTTCTTGACTGCGTACATGACGCCATCGGCGATGTCGACGACGTGATGCTCGGCGGGCGGTGCCGTCCAGAACGTGACGACGCCGATGGAAAACGTGATCGGCCACTCCTCCGAGGCGACGGCCGCGTGCAAAGCTTTGGCGCGTTGATCGAGCACTTGGCGCGCGGCAAGCGCGTTGGCGCCGGACAAGAGCACGCCAAACTCATCCCCGCCAAGCCGCGCGACGATATCAGTGTTGCGGATCCCCTCGTTCAGGGTTTGGGCAATCTTGCGTAATGCGGCGTCGCCGACGGCATGCCCCCGCGCATCGTTCAGCTGCTTGAACCGGTCGACGTCGACGAACGCGACGACAAAGGGGATGTTGTCGGCATCGAGCGTGCGATACGACGCCGCCACACGTTCATCGAATACGCGGCGATTGGCGACTCCGGTCAGCGGATCCCGGCGCGCCCGCTCGCGCTCGTGCTCGATGCGCACTTCGAGCTTGTGGCGTTGTCCGACTTCGCGCGCCTTATAACGGGCAGCCAGAGCAATCGGGAACGTGACGACCATCAACGCCAGCACCACCAGCGCCCACGAGCGTTCGACGAGGCGTCCGTGCTCGGCCATCAAGGCCGCGTTGCCGCGCGCCGCGAACACGACGAGAGGAGTGCCGGAAATACGCTGGAAGACGACCCGGCTTGGCACGGCGGCGATGGTTCGTTCCTCGAAGATTGCCCTCACGAGTTGCGTTTCCAGAATGGTCTCGACCGACAGTGCCGGATCCACTGTGCCGATCGGCATGCCACTCCCGTCTTGGCCCGAGCGGGCGACGACGGTGCCGTTGTCCGTCACGATGCCGAGTACATCGCTTGGCCCGGGACTAAGAGATGTGTACAGCAACCCGAATTTCTCGAGGTCGATGCCTTGCACGACGACACCGTCGAAACTCGCATCGGGGGAGTCGATGCGTTTGGACATCGGCAACACCGTCCTTCCGGAGACTCTGCTCTTGACTGGGACGCCGATGTGCAGATCCGTGCTGCCCAACGCACTCGCGGCGCGGAAATAATCGCGATCCGCGACCGACGCATTGCCAGTGCGAAACGCCGGATCGGTGCTGGTCACGAAACGGCCGTCGCGATCGAAAATCAGAACGCGACGTTGCGCCTGATCCGCACTGCGGACACCGTCGAACATGTTGGACAGCAATGCCGGTGTCAGGTGTTTTTCGTGAATCACCTTGAACATCGACAAAGTCCGGTCGACACCGTCAATCGTCCGTTCGACTTGATCGCGCATGAGCCGCGCCACGGTTTCGAGCTCTACCTGCGCCTCTGTGAGCGCGACCTCGCGCTCACGCTCGTTTTCATACAGCGCGTAGCAGCAGAAACCAGTCGCGAGCACCAGCCAAAGGCCGACGAACGGCGACATCGCTCGCATATGCTTGAGGATCGACACGAAACGCATACCGCAGGCGAAGCATGCACCGTGCCAAAACAGTTTTGTTATTTATTTCAACCTGTTGTGATTAATCTGCGCATCAAGCTGGAGCCTTTTCCGACCGCTTGCGGCGTCACAGGTAGGCGAGCAAGCGACCGCAGGTGATGACCCCGATCCAGAGGATGAGAGACAAGGCACCCGCCATCCGGGCTCTTCGATGGTGTCGCGGGTCTTGTCCGGGACGACTGCCCATGTCTTCGCAAAGCAAGTGAAACGCGACCGCGTTGCAGCCCGCGGCGGCGATCAGCGCGAGCTTTATCACAAAGATCGGCTTAGCCAGGTACTCCGTCGCTTGCGCTGTGAAGAGCAGCGCGCCGCTTAACGCCGCGAGCCCCATCCCTACCCCCGTCCACGGCAACACATGCCGCTCAAGCCCGCGCAGCGGCAGCGTGCGGGAAACGCCCAAAAGCCGCAAATCGACGACGGCGATCGAGCCAAACAGGAGCGCGATTCCGAGCAGGTGGAACGTTTGGACCGCGGGGTACAGCCACAGCGAATCGCGGAGGGCCACGCCGACGGCCGTGCCCTCGATCATCGCCCCCCATTGCGCGACGGGACGCGCGAATTCGATCAGCGCAACTCCACGACCTTGCCGCCGACGATGAGCCGCTCCGCCCGCATTTCTTCGGCCTTGCTCTTGCTCGGATAGCCTTCGACCGTCGCCGCGTTTCCTACTTTTAATGCGCCCTTCGGCAAGCCACGTGCGTCCAGGCGAGACGGCGGCGCGAGAATCGCGACCCAAGTCTTGTCGGCTGTCTTGAGCTTGACGAAGGCGTGCGGGTTATCGTAGCCGAGTTCGGTGACTTGACCCGTCAACTTGAGCGTCTTGCCCGCGTCGTATTCGCTCCAGCCGTGGTGGGCCAGCGCGAGGATCGGTCCGGCGGCGATCGCCGCGACCAACATCTGCAGTTTATCCATCTTGCTACTCCTCGTTACTAAAAATCCGCCCGCATCGTCGTGCGTCCGGTCTTGGTTAGTTAGGCAAATGGGCTCGCGAGTTCACCGCGTCGCGCAGATCGGCCGCCAGCGCGTCAACCGCTTCCGGGGTCGTGTCCCACGCGCACATAAGCCGCACGCCGGTGTCTCCGATGAACACATGAAAGCTCCAGCCGAGGGCACGCAAAGAGTCGATCGCGTGCTGTGGCACGTCGGCGAATACCGCGTTCGCCTCGACGGGTGCGAGAAGTTTTATCCCGGGCAACGGAAGAATCGCCGTGGCAAGGCGAGTCGCCATGGCGTTGGCATGCGCGGCGTGCTTCAACCATGCGTCATCGCGCAAGATGCCTAACCAGGGCGCCGCGAGGAAGCGCATTTTCGACGCCAATTGCCCGCCCTGCTTGCGGCGGCGCTTGAAATCGCCGGCGAGCGCGCGGTCGAAAAACACGATCGCTTCGCCCGCCGGCAACCCGTTTTTGGTTCCGCCCAGGCACAACACGTCCACACCAGCACGTTGCGCGAGGTCGGCGGGTGCGCACTCCAGCAACGCCACCGCGTTGGCGAAGCGCGCGCCGTCGACGTGCACGAAGAGGCCATGCGCATGCGCGGCACCGGTCAACGCTCGCACTTCGTCAGGGGCGTAAACCGTGCCCAGCTCGGTGGCTTGTGTGAGAGAAATGGCGCGGGGTTTCGACGAGTGCTCATCGTCTCGTCCGCGGGCGAACTCTGTGATGGCCTCCGGCGTCAACTTGGCGTATGGCGTATCGATCGTTGCGAGCTGCAAGCCGCCGCTGAAGAATGCCGATGCACCGCATTCGTCGACGTTGATGTGCGCGCGAGCATGGGCGAGCACGGCGTCGGTGCTCCGGCAAAGCGCAGAGACCGCGAGCGCATTCGCCGCTGTGCCGTTGAATACGAAAAAGACCTCGCAGTCGGCGTCGAGCACCGAGCGAATCGCATCTTCCGCTCGCCGCGTCCAATCGTCGTTGCCGTACGCCGTTGCGTGACCCGTGTTGGCTTCGCGGAGCGCGGCCCACGCCTCCGGGCAGATGCCGGCGTGATTGTCGCTCGCGAACTGCTCGGTGCGAATCAATTGGGACAACAACGCGGAGATTCGGAAGTCGTGCCAGTGCCGTTACAACCGTTGCTCGACCCAGCCGCGCACCGACCTGAGCGCGTCCGGCAAACCCGCGGGGTTGGTGCCCCCGGCTTGCGCCATATCCGGCCGGCCACCGCCTTTGCCACCGACCTGTTGCGCGACGTGGTTGACGAGCTCTCCCGCCTTCACGCGGGTGACGAGATCACTCGTCACGCCGGCGATCAGCGTGACCTTGCCGTCGGCAACGCTGCCCAGAACAATGGCCGCGGACTTCAACCGGTCTTTCAACTGGTCGAGCGCCTCGCGCAGCGCTTTGGCGTCAGCGCCGTCGAGCGCCGCGGCGAGCACTTTGGCGCCCTTCACATCGACGGCGCTCGCGACAAGATCGGCCCCGGCGCTCGCCGCCGTCCGCGCTTTCAGCCGCGCGAGTTCCCGTTCTGCGGCCTTTGCGCTTTCGAGCAGTTGCGTAATCCTGGTCTCGAGTTCGCCAACGGGCGCCTTAAGCGCGGCAGCGGCGCGCGCCAGTGCTGTCTCCTGCGCCTGCATGAAGGCCAGCGCGCCTTTGCCCGTGACGGCCTCGACGCGCCGGATACCGGCTGCGACACCGCTTTCGGCAACAATCTTGAACAAGCCGATATCGCCGGTACGAGCCACGTGGGTGCCGCCGCACAGCTCGCGCGACGTGCCGATATCGAGCACGCGCACCTCGTCGCCGTACTTCTCGCCGAAGAGCATGAGCGCGCCCAGTTTCTGCGCGTCATCGATTGCCATCGTCCGTGTACCCGTGGCCTCGTTGTCGAGGATCTCGGCGTTGACAATCGCTTCGACCTTGCGGATCTGCTCGTCGGTGAGCGGGGCATGATGGGCGAAGTCGAAGCGCGTCTTGTCAGCATCGACCAGCGAGCCTTTTTGTTGCACGTGTGGCCCGAGGACTTCGCGCAACGCCTTGTGCATCAAGTGCGTCGCCGAGTGATTGCGCATCGTACGTCCGCGCGCATCGTGATCGACTTGGGCGGCTACGGTATCGCCGGATTGCAACTCGCCGGTCTTGACTTTGCCGCTGTGGCCGAACGCATCGGGCGCAATTTTCTGCGTGTCTTCGACCGCGAACAACGTGAGGCAGGTGCCGCTTTTGGTGAGCTCACCGCGATCGCCGACTTGGCCGCCTGATTCCGCGTAGAACGGCGTGCGGTCGAGCACGACGATACCGCGCTCGTCGGCGCCGAGTGAGTCTACCCTGGCGCCATCCTTGTACAACGCCACGACCCGCGCCTCCTCCGCCAACGTTTCGTACCCGCGAAACGCCGTTTTCGGGCCACCATAGTCGAGTTGCGCGCCTGCTTTGAACATGCTGGCGGCGCGCGCGCGTTCCCGCTGCGCGTCCATCGCGCGGTCGAAGCCGGCCTCATCGACTTCGACGCCGCGTTCGCGGCAGACGTCGGCGGTGAGATCGAGAGGGAAACCGAATGTGTCGTACAGCTGAAACGCCAGCTCCCCGCGCAAAATGGGGATCACGCTCGGCTTGAGTACCGGCTGGAGCCCAGGCTGCGCTGTACCGCTTGCCGGCGTGCCAGACCCGGTGCTGGCGTGGCCCGCAGCTGCCGCGGACACGCGCGCCAGCTCGTCTTCGAGAATTCGCATCCCGTTCTCGAGGGTTTCCGCGAAGCGCTCCTCCTCGGCTTGCAACACCTCCGCAACGCGCGCCTTGTCGTTCGTCAGTTCGGGATAAGCCTCGCCCATCTGCCGGTCAAGATCGCCGACGAGCAAATGAAAAAAGGGCTGCTTCTGGCCGAGCTTGTAGCCATGCCGGATCGCCCGCCGGATGATTCGCCGCAGCACGTAGCCGCGGCCTTCGCTGCCGGGGATCACGCCGTCAACGATCAGAAACGCGCAGGCGCGAAGGTGATCGGCGATCACCTTGAGCGACGGGTCAGCAAGATCATCGGTGCGGGTCACGCGCGCGGCGCCGCTAATCAATTCGACGAACAGGTCGATCTCGTAGTTCGAGTGAACGTGTCGCAACACGGCGGCGAGCCGCTCAAGGCCCATCCCCGTATCGACACAGGGCTTGGGCAACGGGGTCATCGTGCCGGCCGCGTCGCGGTTGTACTGCATGAACACCAGGTTCCAAATCTCGATGTAGCGATCGCCCTCGGCGTCCGCCGACCCGGGCGGCCCCCCCGCGACGGCGGGACCATGGTCGTAGAAGATTTCCGAGCAAGGACCGCAGGGTCCGATGTCCGCCATCTGCCAGAAATTGTCGCTCGAATATTTGGCGCCCTTGTTGTCGCCGATGCGCACGACGCGCTCGGCGGGAACGCCAATGTCCTGCGTCCACAGGTTGTAGGCCTCGTCATCGTCGATATAGACGGTCGCCCACAGCTTCTCCGGCGGCAGCCCGTAATGGACGGTCAGCAGTTCCCATGCATAGCGGATTGCTTCACGCTTGAAATAATCGCCAAAACTGAAATTGCCGAGCATTTCGAAAAACGTGTGGTGACGCGCCGTATAGCCGACGTTCTCGAGATCGTTGTGCTTGCCGCCCGCGCGCACGCAGCGCTGCGCGGTCGTCGCCCGCACGTACGGCCGCTTTTCCACACCCAGGAACACGTCTTTGAACTGGACCATGCCGGAGTTGGTGAAGAGCAAAGTCGGGTCGTCGCCGGGAACCAGCGATGACGAGGGCACGTGCGCATGCCCGTTCGCTACGAAGAACTCGATGAACTTGCGGCGAATGTCGGCGACTTTCATGCAGCGCTTGAGATGGCAGATAAGATGGCAGATGAGAGCAGGAGGAAACCTCTCATTGTACCGGCCGCTACAAATCTTCCGCTTCGGCCATGCGCAGCACCCGCAGCGCTGTGGCGAGCCCGTAACCCCGAGCCAGCAGAAAGCGAACCTGGCGCGCCTTTTCGCGCTGGTTGGCCGGCACGACGCCGAAACGCTGCCGCCACAGCGCCAATGCGTCCTCCGCTTCATCGTGCTCAGCTAGCGGCTTGATCGCCTCGGCAGCCTCGTCCGCGCCGATTCCTCTTTTCTTCAGCGTATGGACGATTGCGCGTTTGCCGTAACGGCCGCTCTTTTGCGCAACAACCGCCTCGGCGTAACGTGCGTCGGAGAGATAACCGGCGGCGGCGAGATCGTCCAGCGCGCTGTCGATATCGGCGCGGGCGACGCCGCGTCGCTCGAGTCGCTGCGTGAGCTCGGCACGACTGTAATCCCGCCGCGCCAGCAGCCGGATCGCCAACACCCTGGGGGAGGCGGCCGGTTTGCTGCCAGCACCTGCCTCTACGCGGGGAAACCGGCGTTGGCGCACGAGCTTAATGACTCATTGAGGACTCCATATCATGCGAGTCAATTCTTGACGGCGGTCACCCGGCGCAGTTCGCCATCGGCGGCGCACCGCACAAACCACATGGCTCCCGAACCATCGGCCAAGCGCCGGCTCATCCTTCGCCGTTTAGCTTGGGGCTGATGCGTTGCGGCGTCGGAACGTCGACGGCGGCGCGAATCCTGGCCTCGATTTCGTCGGCGATCTCCGGGTGCTCGCGCAGGAATTCGCGCGCATTATCCTTCCCCTGCCCGATCTTCTCGCCCGCGTAGGCGTACCACGCACCGGACTTTTCGACGACCTTGTGGTTGACGCCCAATTCGACCAGCTCGCCTTCGCGGGAAATGCCCTCGCCGTACAGAATGTCGAACAGCGCCTCGCGGAATGGCGGCGAGACCTTGTTCTTGACGACCTTCACCCGTGTTTCGTTGCCGACGACTTCTTCGCCCCGTTTGATCGAGCCGATGCGGCGGATGTCGAGCCGCACCGACGCGTAGAACTTGAGCGCGTTGCCGCCGGTAGTCGTCTCCGGATTGCCGAACATCACACCGATTTTCATGCGCATCTGGTTGATGAAAATGACCAGCGTGTTCGCGCGCTTGATATTGCCGGCCAGCTTGCGCAATGCCTGGCTCATTAACCGTGCCTGCAAACCGGGCAGTTGGTCGCCCATCTCACCCTCGATTTCGGCCTTGGGTACGAGTGCCGCGACCGAGTCGATGACAATGATGTCGACCCCGCCGGAACGCACGAGCATGTCGGCGATTTCCAGCCCTTGTTCGCCGGTATCCGGCTGCGAGATCAGCATCTCGCCGACGTTGACGCCCAACTTGCCGGCATAGGTAGGGTCGAGCGCGTTCTCGGCGTCGATATAGGCAGCCACACCCCCCGCCTTTTGCACTTGCGCCACGACCTGCAGGCACAGCGTGGTCTTGCCCGAGGATTCGGGACCGTAGATTTCGACGACGCGGCCGCGCGGCAGTCCGCCGACGCCGAGGGCGATGTCGAGGCCCAACGAGCCGGTGGACACGACGGAGAGGTCATTGGCCACCTGGGCCTCGCCCATTTTCATGATCGAGCCCTTGCCAAACTGCTTTTCGATTTGCGCGAGTGCGGCGGAGAGCGCCTTGCTTTTTTGGTCGTCCATGGTGGTCCTGCGAAGGTAAGACGGTGAGTGGCGAGGACGGATTCAGGACCCATCAAACGGCACGCCGACCGACGCGTTATCGACGCATCAAGCGACCCGCCAAGGGTCTTATTCCGCTATTTCGAGGAAATTATCGCATAGAACGATCGTTCTATGCCACTATCCGCATGGCCTATTTTGCGGCGTCCTGGAGGCTCTTTCCGACTTAGAGGCGCGCGATCAGCCCTTCGAGCGCCGCGACGACGGACGCCTGGCGCACCGCTTCGCGCCCGCCTGAAAAATGGCGCGTCGCCGTCGTAGTCGCCGTGCCTTGGCCCGCCCACCCGAAGCAGACCATCCCGACTGGTTTGTCCGGAGTGCCGCCTGCCGGCCCCGCGACCCCCGTCACGGAAACTGAGACTTGGGCGAGACTGCGCTCCAACGCGCCCAGCGCCAGAGCGCGGGCGGTTTCCTCGGACACGCTACCGAACTCGTCGAGCGTTGCCTGCGGTACCCCGAGCACTTCGATTTTTGCTTCGTTCGAATAGGTGACAAACCCCCGGTCGAACCATTGCGAGCTGCCGGCAATGGCCGTGATCGCTCCGGCAACAAGACCGCCCGTGCACGATTCGGCCGTCGCAACGCACAACCCTCGCGCGGTCAGCCGCTGACCCAATGCAATTGTCAGCCGTTCGAGTTCGTCCCCCATCAATGATCCTCACCGGGCCGGCCACGGTAGTGGTACGTATACGCGGTCGCAAAGCCCAATCTGCGATACATGGATCGCGCGCGATGATTATCTTCGGCCACTTGCAAATACGCGGTATGCGCGCCGCGCTCCCACGCCCAGGTCAGCAGCGCCGCGGTGAGGGCGCTGCCAATGCCGCGTCTGCGCAACGAAGGCTCCGTCGCGACGCTGAATACGCCGACCAGACCTTCCTCGATCGCCGCCTGGCCTGAAGCCATCGGCCGACCACCGCTGAACGCTAGCAGAACCCGCGTGGTGAGCGGCGATTGCGCTAGGCGCTCGAGATGTGCGGCGCGTTGCTCGGCCGTGGCTGCCTGCATCTCGCCGACGGCCGCGACAAACTCCGGCACCGACGGCACCGCGAACTCGACATCCGGCGGGCAGGCGACGTCTGGCGGGCGCTCGAGTTGCAACGTTTGCACGAGCGTAGGCTGAAACGGTTGGTATCCACGCGCTATCAACTCGGCTTCGAGCTCGCGCGGCGCGACAAAAGGCGTGATGCGAAAAAGCGCAGGCAAGCGCCGTTCCGCATAGACCAGCTCGCAATAGGCGATCTTGCGGGCCAGCGGCAACGTCGACGCGAAGTGCGCATTGACGCTGCGTGCGCGTTTCGCGCGTCCGGGCGACAGGCGTAGAAGCCAGCCGTCGTAGAAGAGTTGCCGCTGCGTCTGCAACCCATTGAGGCTCGCTTCCTCGATCCGCCGCAGCTCGACGCGGCCGGGTGCTTGCGCAAGCGTCATCCGAACAAGCGCTGCATGAGCGCCAGGACGAGTAGCGTATACCCGGCAGCGACCAGATCGTCGAGCATCACACCAAAACCGTTTTTGAGGGATGCATCGAGATGGCGGATCGGCGGCGGCTTCACGATGTCGAAAAAGCGGAACAGCAAAAAGGCGAACGCGACGCGCAGCCAATCATCGCCGACGAAAAATAGTACGACCAGAAAGGCGCCGACTTCGTCGATCACGATGGCGCCATGGTCGGCGTCGGCCATGTTGCGTCCGCTGACTTGCGCCGCCCACGCACCGGCGACGAGCAACGCGACGACCGTCACGACAAATCCAGCATCATTCGTATAGCGGCGCAGCAACAGCGCCAACGGAATCGCCATGAGCGTTCCGATGGTCCCGGGAGCGAAGCGCGCGAGCCCCGCGCCGAATCCGAGCGCTACGAAGTGCGCGGGATGGGCAAACAGGAAGGCGGCTGTCGGTGCGGACGCGACGCTCACAGCGCGAAATGGTCGAACGCTTGGGGCAAAGTTGCCAAAGGCCGGCCATCCTGCGCGCGCACGACGAGGCCCGGCTCGCGCGTGATCGTACCCATTCGCGTCAGGCGCAATGCCAATTCGCGCGCAATACCGGCGACGCGGGCGCGGGCATTTCGCGAGGCAGTAAAGCAAAGCTCGTAATCATCGCCCCCCGCAAGCAAACAGTCCAGCGCCAGTTCGCGCTCGGCCGAATCAAGTTTTTGCTGGATTGACGAAGGCCGCGGAAGCGCCGCCAATTCGAGATCGGCACCGACGCCCGATGCAGCGAGGATGTGCCGCAAATCCCCGAGCAAACCATCGGAAACGTCGATCGCGGCGGTCGCAACGCCGCGCAGCGCGATGCCTAGCCCTATCCGCGGCTGGGGTGTTTCGAGGCATGCGCGCGCCTCGGCGAATGCGTCACCGGTAAGTGCCGTCCGCCCTTGCATGGCCGCGAGCGCGAGCGCCGCGGCACCGATCGCGCCGGAAACGTAGACGTCGTCGTCCGCCTTAGCACCCGCGCGGGTAAGCGCGGCACCGGCGGGCACTTCGCCGATGATGGTCACGCAAAGATTGCGCGGTCCGCGTGTCGTGTCGCCGCCGATGAGCTCTACGTTGTGCGCGTCCGCCAGCGCGAAGAAGCCGCGCGCAAAAGCGCACAGCCAGCCTTCGTCATTGTCCGGCACCGCGACCGCGAGCAACGCCCAGCGCGGTGTCGCCCCCATCGCGGCCAGATCCGACAGATTGACCGCCAGCGTCTTGTGACCCAGCCGCGCGGGATCGACGTCCGCCAGGAAATGGCGGCCCTCGATCAACATGTCGACCGAGAAAACGAGCTCGCAGTCCGGAGAGGGACGCACGACGGCGCCGTCGTCGCCGTTGCCGACCACGACCGCGGGATCGCGCGCCGGACGGCGAAAGAACCGCTCGATGAGCGCGAATTCCGAGAGAGGCGCGATCACGCCGCGATTATAGGCATCCATCGCACATCGGCGACCCGATTGTTATAGAGCCGAGAGAGACACTTGTAGTCGGGCCCTGGAACCCGGTCAATATACGGTGTGCCGAAGACCGCAGGACTCTCTTCGATCCATAGCGTTGGCCACTTCTGCTTGACCGCCGCGCACCTCGCCAACTGGTCAGAGAAAAAGTGCGAGTCCAATCCGGCTTCGGGCAGACCATAGAAACGGCAGACCGGGTTCGCGTTCGATTGGCATGGTGTCTGTCGGGAGAACATGAAAGCTTTCGCCGGTTCGCGACCAGCCCGGAAATGTTCCGTTGTCCAGCTTGGCCGTTTCGTCGGGATTCGCGGTCAGGAAATAATGATCGCGCAGTCGATTGTAGTACTCCACGGCAGCGCCGCAAGACCTGCCTCAGAGTGCGCGGGAGCTCAATGCCAGATCTTGAGCTTGAGCACCGGCGCTGTGCGAACAATGACTTGATCGAGCGTCGCGAGCGGGGCGCGCAACCGCTTTGCGAGTTCCACGTAGCAGGCATCGTACGCCGTCAGAGAATGCACCGCGGCGATTCGCGCAGCCCGAAGCACGGCGTTCGCGTCCAAGATGTCGAGCGCGACCGGCAGCCGCAGGCAATGCTCGATCGAACGCGCCGCCCATTGCTCGCTGATCCGCTTGCGGCGTGCAGCCAGCAACAGAGCGTTCGCCGCTTCGACGGCCCAGAGCGAAGGAGCGTGCAGGGCAAGCTTCGGCAGCGCATCGAGCAGGCGCTCCGACTTCAGGCTCTGCTCGTCGTCGAGGTACCAGGCGAGGACGATCGACGCATCGACGACCACGCGCGGTCGTCGCGCGCTCATCCGCGCTCGCGACCTTTAGCGATCAGTTCGGCAATACGCGTCCCCCGGCGTGCGCCGCGGTCTTGACCGGCCCGCGCATGCCGCAACTCCTCTATGCAGCGCCGGTACCGGGCCTCGTCGGACGTCGCGCGAACTGGGACCAACCTGGCCACTGGATGGCCGCGGCGGGTGATCGTGATCACCTCACCACGCGCCACGCGATCGAGAAGTTCGGCCAAGTGCGTCTTGGCGGCAAAGCTGCCCAACGTATCCATCGCGCAACGTCCCTCGCTGATCTGGTCGGATGTTAGCACGGCATCCAACCAGATGCCAAACGTGCTGGCCATGATCGCCCGCCCCGAGATACCTTAGCTTGCGGTGTTGCTCCGCGCCGCGGCAATCTCGTGCCGGCGCAAGTCCGCCGCGAGCTTGTCGAGTACGCCGTTCACGTACCGGTGGCCATCGGTGCCGCCGTAGGATTTGCCGAGCTCGACCGCTTCGTTGATCACGACCTTGTACGGAATTTCCAGTCGCTCATGCAATTCCCACGCGCCAATCACCAGAATTGCCCGCTCGACTGGCGATAGTGCAGTGGGGGTGCGATCGAGATGCGGAGCGAGGGCAGCGAGCAACGTCTCGTAATCTTCCGTTACCCCCTTCCACAATTCGGCGAAGTACGGTTGATCCGCGCGCAAATGCCCGGGGCTCGCGGCCAGATCGCTGGCAACTATTGCCGGATCGGCGCCGCCCACCTGCCGTTCGTAGAGGCCCTGCAGCACGAGTTCGCGCGCCCGGCGACGCGGTGTGGTTTTCAATGGTCGTCTATCGCGTCGATCAGGTTCGCGAGCTCCAGCGCGGCAAGCGCCGCTTCATGGCCTTTGGTATCCATTCGCGCTTCCGCCTGCGCGTCGGTGTCGCAGGTGAGGATCCCATTGCCAATCGGTATGCCGAAGTCCAGCGCGACGGCCGCGACACCCGCCGCCGATTGATTCGCGACGATCTCGAAATGGTAGGTATCACCGCGGATCACCGCGCCCAGTGCGATCAATGCGTCGTAGTCGCCGGACTGCGCCATTCGTTGCAATGCCAGAGGGGCTTCCAGCGCGCCCGGAACGCTGATGACCGTGATTGCGTCGTCCGCCACGCCCGCCTCTGCAAGCGCCTTTAGAGCGCTGCTCAACAACGCATCGCCGATGGCCGGATTGAATCGTGACAGCACGATGCCGACACGACGACGCCCGCCTTGATGGCTTGGAACGAGGCGCTTGATGGCCATGAGATCGACGTGTATGCGCGCAGCCGCTGAAAGAGAAACGGGCGCGCGGGATGGCAAACGGATCGAGAGCGGCGCTACGAAACCTTGCGCGCCGGCGGCTCGCTTTCGTACCCGGTCACCTCCAAGTCGAAACCGGCCATGCTGGGCATCTTGCGCGGAAGTGACAAAAGGCGCATCCGCCCTACGTTCAAGTCACGCAGGATTTGCGCCCCGATGCCATAATTGCGCAAGTCCATTTTGTTCGCGGGCGGTGGCGTATCGGCGACCGCGCGCCGGCGCAGCTCGTGCGCGGACTCGGGGCGGTGGAGCAGCACGACGACACCACGACCGGCCGCGGCAATTGCCGCCAGCGCCTCGGGGATACTCCACGAATGCGTGGCGCTGTCCATGTCGAGCAGATCCATGACCGACAACGGCTCGTGGACGCGCACCAGCGTTTCAACGTCCGGCGCGATTGGGCCGCGCGCAAGCGCCAGATGCGTGGCGTCGGAGAGTTTGTCGCGATAGACGACCAGGCGGAACGATCCGTGCGGGGTATTGAGGGGCCGCTCGGCGATGCGTTCGACGAGCCGCTCGGTTCGGCTGCGGTAGTGGATGAGATCGGCGATCGTGCCAATCTTCAAATCGTGCGCGCGCGCGAAGACTTCGAGGTCAGGCAACCTTGCCATCGTACCGTCGTCGCGCATGATCTCGCAGATAACGGCGGCTGGCGTCAACCCCGCCAGTTGCGCCAGATCGCAGCCGGCTTCTGTGTGCCCGGCGCGTACCAATACCCCGCCGCGTTGCGCCATCACCGGAAAGACATGGCCCGGATGCACGATATCGCCGGGCTTGGCATCAGGCGCCACGGCGACGCGCACCGTATGCGCACGATCCGCCGCGGAAATTCCGGTCGTTACGCCTTCGGCCGCCTCGATTGACACCGTGAAGTTCGTGCCGTGGACAGTGCGATTGGTCGCCACCATCGGCGGCAATGCGAGTTGCCGGCACTTCTCTTCGGTCAACGTAAGGCAGACGAGCCCGCGCGCGTGTTTTGCCATGAAGTTGATCGCGTCCGGCGTGACGAAGTCCGCGGCAATGACCAGATCGCCTTCATTTTCGCGGTCTTCTTCGTCGACGAGTACGACCATGCGGCCGGCCTTCATCTCGCCAACGATCTCCGGCGTCGCAGCCGGCGCAACGCTCTTGAATGCGGGATCGGCAATCACGCGCGCATTTTACCCCGGCGCGCGCTTTAGTTGGTCAGCGCTGCGCGCGAGGTCGAGCGCCGACGTCAGCGGAATAACGCGATCGTGGCACGGGTCAGCTCGCTTCCCGGATTCGCGTAGTCGACGACGACGCTGAAGTGATGTTTGTCCGGCACCACCAGGGGTCCGCGCGACCCTGCCGGGCGATTCTGCGGCCACGCATCATAGATAAGTTGCGTCTGACGAAGGAATTCGCTCGTCTCTTGAGCCCCGACGGCCGCCAGTAGCGGCGCCTTCGCATGGCTTTCGTGATTGATCGGCGACAACTGCGCCGCCAGCGCGCCGTCGAGTCGAAAATCAACGTTGTACGAGAAATGCACGAGCGGTGTTAAGTCATGGACACCCGAAAGCGTGACACCTCCGATGAAGGGTTCGTGTGCGAGCCCCTGCACCCGCCAGTCGGTAGCGAACATCATCGCCGCCAAGTGGCCTCCGGCGGAATGCCCAGCGACGACGACGTTCGACGGGTGTGCGCCGTGCCGCGCGCCGCTCGCATTGACCCAGAGCAGCGCCCGCCGGCATTCGTCGGTGATCGCGGCGATGGACACGTCGGGGCAGAGATCGTAGTTGACGATGGCAACGGCGATCCCTTGGTCGACGAACGGCGCCGCGACGAATGAATGGTCGATTTTGTCGAGCGCCCGCCAATAGCCGCCGTGGATGAAGACCAATGTCCCCTGCGCCTGGTCATCGGGAACGAACAGATCGAGCGTTTCCTTGGGCGCCGGTCCATAGGGTACGTCGAGTTGCGGCTGATAGTTTTCGCGCGCGGCGAGGGAGAGCTCCGCCCATTGGCGCAACCATAGCGGGTGATCGGCAACGGCCGCGCGATTGTTATATTCGCGCTCGACGAATTCCGGTGTGAAGGTGGCTCGTCTCGTCACGCCGGGAATCGGTTTATTCCGCATCGGGCTGCAGCGCGGGCGCGGCGTCCGCGAAGGCTTTGATCCCGTTGCACGCGGCCTCGATGCGCGTGAGCGTCGGATACGGCTCGACATCGATGGCAAAGCGCCGGGCGTTGGCTATTTGCGGAATCAGGCAAATGTCCGCCAACGTCGGCGACTCGCCGTGACAAAAGCGACCGGTCGCCGCGTCGCGGGACAGACGGATTTCGAGGCCCTCGAGCCCGACATCGACCCAATACTTGTACCAGGCGTTCTTCTGCTCTTCCGACACACCCAGCGTTCCGGTCAGATAGCTGAGCACGCGCAAGTTATTGAGCGGGTGAATGTCGCACGCGACTTGCAGCGCGAGGCTGCGCACTCGCGCCCGCGCCGCCGGATCGCTCGGCAGCAGCGGTGGTTGCGCACGCGTTTCGTCCAAGTACTCGATGATCGAAAGCGATTGCGTCAGCACGTCTCCACCGTCGGTCACGAGCACGGGGACGAAACCCTGTGCATTCAACGCGAGATAGCCGCTGGAGCGCTGCTCGTTCTTGCGCAGATGGACGAATTCACGCTCCGGATGCAACCCTTTGAGATTGAGCGCGATACGCAGCCGGTACGCGGCCGACGATCGGAAGAAGTCAAAGACTTTCATCAGACAAACGCGGAAATTCCCGTCTGGGCACGGCCAAGGATCAACGCGTGCACGTCGTGCGTGCCTTCGTAAGTGTTGACGGTTTCGAGGTTCAACACATGGCGAATTACGTGAAACTCGTCGACGATTCCGTTGCCGCCGTGCATGTCGCGCGCGACCCGCGCGATGTCGAGCGACTTGCCGCACGAATTGCGCTTCAGGATCGACGTGATCTCCGGGGCGGCAGTGCCCTCGTCCTTCATCCGGCCAAGGCGCAGGCACGCCTGTAATCCCAGCGTGATCTCCGTCATCATGTCCGCCAATTTCTTCTGGATCAATTGATTCGCGGCGAGCGGCCGGCCGAATTGATGGCGGTCCATCGTGTATTGCCGCGCAGCGTGCCAGCAGAATTCCGCAGCGCCGAGTGCCCCCCACGCGATGCCATAGCGCGCGCTGTTCAGGCAGCCGAACGGTCCCTTCAATCCGTGCACGTTGGGCAGCAGGTTTTCTTCCGGCACGAAGACGTCTTCCATGACGATTTCGCCGGTGATCGACGCGCGCAAGCTGAACTTGCCCTCGATCTTCGGTGCCGAGAGGCCTTTCATTCCCTTCTCCAGGATGAAACCGCGAATGCGCCCTTCATCGTCCTTGGCCCACACGACGAACACATCGGCGATCGGCGAATTCGAAATCCACGTCTTGGCGCCGGAGACCATGTACCCGCCGGCGACGCTGCGCGCGCGCGTGGCCATCGAGCCGGGATCGGACCCGTGATTGGGCTCGGTCAAGCCGAAGCAGCCGATCCATTCGCCGCTCGCAAGCTTGGGCAGATACTTCTGGCGCTGCGCAGCGCTGCCGTACGAATAAATCGGAAAAATAACGAGCGAACTTTGCACGCTCATCATCGAGCGGTAGCCGGAATCGACGCGCTCGACCTCGCGCGCAACCAGTCCATAGCACACGTAATTCAATCCGGCGCCGCCGAACTCAGTCGGCAGCGTCGCGCCCAAAAAACCCAGTTCGCCCATCTCGCGAAAGATCGCCGGATCGGTAATCTCGTGCCGGAAAGCGTCCTTGATGCGCGGCATCAATTTTTCCTGCGCGTACGCGTGCGCGGTATCGCGCACCATCCGCTCCTCATGCGAGAGCTGCGTCTCGAGCAGCAGCGGGTCGTCCCATTTGAACTCGGGCTTAGTCGCGGCGTGCATACGTTCGGGTGCGTTCATCACAATTCTTCCTGCGCGGCGAGCACGCGTGGGTGCTGTGGGGAGATGGCTTTGGCGGGCTAATTATCCCGCCACTCGCGGCGCAGGTCTACGGCCCCGCGCCTGCTAGCGGTAGCTGCGTCTACACTGGTCAAGCATCGTCCGGTACCACTGCCGTCGCTTCGATCTCGACTCTGGCGCGATCTTCGATCAACGCCGAGACTTCGACCGCGGTCATCGCGGCGAAATGGCGTCCGATGACCGCGCGATACGCCTGACCCAACTCGCGGTAGGACGCGACGTATTCGTGCTTGTCGACGACGTACCAGGTCATCCGGACGATGTGCGCCGGCTTGCCACCCGCCTCGTTGAGGACCGCGACGACGTTGGCCAACGCCTGGCGCGCCTGCGCCACGAATGCATCGGATTCGAATTCCTGCTGCGCGTTCCAGCCGATTTGCCCGCCAACGAAGATCAACCGGCCGCGCGTGGCAATGCCGTTCGCGTACCCGCGCGGCGTTGTCCAACCGGGCGGTTGCAAGATCTGCATCTGTTTGACGCTCACTTAAGCCTCCAACCGAGATCGCTCGCGGCGCGGCGTCGCTGTCGAGCCCGCTACGCATCGCGCCAACGGCGTCGAGCCCGGCGTCATGGGGTCGCCGCGTTGCCGCGCTCCTCGTCCATTTGCCGCAAGCGGAATCGCTGCAGCTTCCCCGTCTCGGTGCGCGGTAGCGCGCGCACGAATTCGATGGCGCGCGGATATTTGTAGGGGGCGATTACGCGCTTGACGAAGTCCTGCAACGTTTTCTTCAGCGCGTCATCACTCGGGATATCCGGCTTCAGCACGACGAATGCCTTGACAATCTGCCCGCGTTCGTCGTCGCGCGCGCCGATGACGCCGCATTCGGCGACGGCCGGGTGGGCAAGCAGCGCATCCTCGACTTCCGGCCCCGCAATGTTGTAGCCGGCGCTGACGATCATGTCGTCGGTACGCGCGTGATAGACGAAGTAGCCCTCATCGTCGATCGCATACGCGTCGCCGGTCAGGTTCCAGCCGTCCCTTACGTAGCGTCGCTGGCGATCGTCGGCCAGATAGCGGCAACCGGTGGGGCCCTTCACCGCCAATGCTCCGACCTTCCCGGCCGGCAATGAACGGCCCGCCTCATCCATCACGCAGGCGCGATAGCCCGGTATCGGCTTACCTGTCGCGCCGGGTTTGGCGTGCGCCTCGTCGTGCGAAATGAAAATATGCAAAAGCTCGGTTGCCCCGATGCCATCGATCATCTCGATACCGGTCGCGTTCTTCCACAAGGCTCGCGTCGCCGCGGGCAGCGCTTCGCCGGCGGACACGCACTTGGCCAAGGACGAGAGATCGAATTCGCCGACGCGCGGGGCCATCGCCCGGTACGACGTCGGGGCGGTAAAGAGCACGGTTGCGCGGTGCTCGGCGATCGCGGGGAGCAAGACTTCCGGCGGGGCCTTTTCGAGCAACAAGGTCGCGGCGCCGACACGCAACGGAAACAGCAACAGACCACCGAGTCCGAACGTGAACGCGAGCGGCGGGCTGCCGATGAAGATGTCATCCGCCGTCGCGCGCAACGTCGATCTCGGCCAGCAGTCGCAAATCGCCAATACGTCGCGATGAAAATGCATCGTTCCTTTCGGCTTGCCCGTCGTTCCCGACGTGAACGCGATCAGTGCGGTGTCATCGGCCGCCGTCTCGGCATGGGCAAAGGTGGCTGGCTTGGTTGCGGCCCGCGCTTCGATACCGTCCGCTGCGCCGGTCGCAAAGCACGCGAGCGAAGCGAGCGTCGGACAGGCGCGGCGCGCGGACTCGAGCTCGTCCACGAGCCGCGCGTCGCACAGTGCGTGGGTGATTTCCGCCTTGCCGATGATGTCGATCAGTTCCTTGGCGCGCAAGAGCGGCATCGTCGCAACAGCGATGCCGCCCGCTTTCATTACGGCGAACCAGCAAGCGGCCATCAACGGGCTATTGGGTCCCCGCAGCAGCACGCGGTTGCCCGGAATGAGCCGTAAGTCTTCTCGCAGCACACGCGCAAAGCGGTTGGCGTGCGCGGTCAGTTCCGCATACGACCAGCGCAAGCCGCCGGGCGCCAGAATCGCCGTCCGTTCGCCCCACCCGCGTTGCAACGCGCGATCGAGGAGCTCGGCGCCGCAATTGAGCCGCGATGGATACTGCAACTCCGGCAGCTCGAAGATCAGCTCCGGCCACTCGTCGAGCGGCGGCAGGTGATCACGCGCGAACGTGTCGAGATGCGCGGTGTAAGTCATGCGCCACCGACTCCCGCCGCAGCGAGAACGTCCTTGCCGATGATGAGTTTCTGCACCTCGGTCGCGCCTTCGTAGATTCGCAGCGCGCGGATTTCGCGATAGAGCCGTTCGACCCGTTGGCCGGTCATCACGCCAAGACCCCCGTGCATCTGGACCGCCGCATCGATGACCTGCTGCGCGGATTCGGTTGCCGAGAGCTTGGCCATCGCGGCCTCGGTCGTCGTGCGCGTGTGCCGGACGTCGCGTTGCCACGCGGCGCGATAGACCAGCAAGGCGGATGCGTCGATCATCGTCGCCATTTCGCCCACCTTGGCCTTGGTCAATTGCGTATCGGCCAGCGTTCCTCCGAACATCCGGCGCGAGCGCGCTTGGCGCACGGCGAGATCGAGCGCACGGCGTGCGAACCCGATAGCGGCCGCGCCGACCGATGCGCGAAAGATGTCCAAGGTCCGCATCGCCAACTTGAAACCGTCGCCTTCCACACCCAGCAAAGCGGACTGTGGAACGCGGCACCCGCGCAGTTCGATGCGCGCCAGCGGATGCGGTGCGATGACGCCGATGCGTTCGGCAATCACCAGTCCTGGCGTATCGGCGGGCACGACGAAGCCGGAAATCCCGGCGCCGCGAACGCCCGGCGCCGTGCGCGCGAACACGCAATAGAAGTCGGCGATTCCGCCATTGGAAATCCACGTCTTGCAACCGTCGAGAACCCACTCGCCGTCGGCGCGCCTAGCACTGGTCGTCATCGCAGCGGCGTCCGATCCGGCGTCGGGTTCCGACAGCGCAAACGCAGCAATCGCTCTGCCTTGCGCAACCCGCGCGAGCCACTGCGTGTGCGGCGCCGATTGCGCCTGAGCGGCGAGCGTGATGGCGCCACTGCCCAGACCCTGCATTGCGAACGCAAAATCCGCGAGGCCGTCGTGATAGGCGAGCGTTTCGCGCAACACGCAGAGCGCGCGCGAGTCGAGCGCGTCAAGCGCCCCTCCAAATTGCGCCGGAACGCAATACCGCAAATAGCCCGCGTCTCCGAGTGCCCGCACCCATGCGCGGCAGATAGCGTCGACGTCGGCGCCCGCGTCGTGCTCGCGCAACGCCGCCTGTTCTTCCGCCCAACGATCGACATCCGCGGCCAGCGCTGGATGCGCAGGCTCAAAGAACGGCCAGTCGAGATGAGCGCGGTTCATCACAAAACCTTAGTTTCCTTCGAACTTCGGTGTCGCCTTGACTGCGAACGCTTCGTACGCGCGGCGGAAATCCTGCGTCTGCATGCAGATCGCTTGCGCCTGCGCCTCCGCCTCGATCGCGGCGTCGATGTCCATCGCCCATTCCTGGTGCAAGAGCTTCTTGGTCATCGCGTGCGCGAACGCCGGTCCGTCGGCAAGCTGGCGCGCGAACGCTTGCGCGTCGGCCACCACCGTGTCGGAAGCAACCAGACGATTGAAAAAACCCCAGGCGTGGCCTTCGTCGGCGGTCATCGTGCGACCGGTGTAGAGCAATTCGGCCGCGCGGCCTTGACCGATCGTGCGCGGCAGCAACGTGCACGCGCCCATGTCGCAGCCGGCAAGCCCGACCCGCACGAACAGGAACGCCGTCTTGGCCGCCGGCGTGCCAAAGCGTAGGTCGCTCGCCAACGCCATCATCGCGCCCGCCCCTGCGCAAACACCGTCGACGGCCGCGACGATCGGTTGCGGGCAGCGGCGCATCGCCAGCACCAGATCGCCGGTCATGCGCGTGAACGCCAGCAGCTCCGGCATCGTCATTCGGGTCAGCGGGCCGATGATCTCGTGCACGTCGCCGCCCGAGCTGAAATTGCCACCGGCGCCAGTCACGACAACGGTTTTCACGTCGGTTGCGTATACCAAGCCGCGGAAGAGATTTCGGAGCTCGGCGTACGAATCGAACGTCAGCGGATTCTTGCGTTCCGGACGTTCTAACGTGAGGGTCGCCACTTTGCCGTCAGGAGCTACGTCCCAGCGGAAATGCTGCGCGCGATACTGACGATAGGCGGTGAGCCGGTTGTCCAGGGTCATCGAGCATTATCCATAACGCGTTTCTTCCCACTCAGTTCACATTACACAGCGGCGTCCTGCGCGCGCACGGTGCTTTTCAGCCGGCCGAGCAGCGTGTGCAATCGATCGCGCTCCCGCGACGACAAGCCGGAAAGCGCCTCGATCACCCAGGTTTCGTGCTCGGCGGCCATCGCATCGAATACGTGTTTGCCCTTGCGCGTCAATTTCACCGCGTAGGCGCGCCGGTCGCTGGGAATCGGCTGCCGTTCGACCAATCCCTCGCTGACCAGTTGATCGGTCAAGCCGGTGACGTTGCCGCCAGTTACCATCATTCGACGCGACAACTCGCCCATTTTGAGCCCGCGCGGGCTGCGCTCGAGTTGCGCCATCAGGTCGAACCGCGGCAACGTCATCGCAAAGCGTTCGCGCAAGCGTCCGCGAATGCGCCGTTCGATCAGCAACGTACAGGTCATGAGCCGCAGCCAGAGCGTGAGTGATTCGTGATGTTCCTTGTGCGCGCGCGTTTCCGGATCTCCGATATCGGGTAACCGCGCGAGAGGTGGTGCGACTTCGTACGCGTTCATCGTGCAGCGCCCGCGCTGCCGCGTCCACTGCTGACCGCGACCGCACGTGTGCTCGCAGGCGGCCTCGCGCTCAACCGTTCGCCTCCGGCTGCTCGGCGGTTAACTGTGCCGCGCGCGCCAGGTTGCGTTCCAGTTGCTCCTTGCCGCTTAAATATTGCACCGGCCAGTCGACGTCGCGGTAGCCTAGTTGCGCCGCGGCGTGCAACGTCCAGTATGGATCCGCCAAATGCGGCCGCGCAATCGCGCAGAGGTCGGCGCGGCCTGCCATCAGGATGCTGTTGACGTGGTCCGGCTCGAAAATTGCCCCCACCGCCATTGTCGCGATACCGACTTCGTTACGAATGCGATCGGCGAACGGCGTCTGGTACATGCGACCATAGACCGGCTTCGCGTCGCGCGTCGTCTGCCCGGATGACACGTCGATCAAATCCGCACCCGCGTCCTTGAACAGACGCGCGATGACGATGGCGTCGTCCGGGGTGTTGCCGCCCGGCGCCCAATCGTGCGCCGAAATGCGCACCGACATCGGTTTCTCCGCGGGCCAGACAGCGCGAATCGCGCGAAAGACTTCGAGCGGAAAGCCGCAGCGGTTCGCGAGCGACCCTCCGTATTCATCCTCGCGGCGATTGGTGAGCGGGCAGATGAATGCGGACAACAGATAACCGTGCGCGCAATGCAGCTCCAGCCAATCGAAGCCGGCTTCTGCCGCCCACCGTGCCGCTTGCGCAAATTCGCGCAGCACGCGATCCATGTCCGCCCGGGTCATTTCGCGCGGCACCTGATTGCGCGGGCCATACGGCACCGGCGAGGGCGCGATCACCGGCCAGTTCCGCTCCGACGCTGCCTCGGGCAACGGCTCGTCGATCGCCTCCCAGCCCAGTTGTGTCGAACCTTTGGGCCCTGCGTGGCCCAGTTGAATGGCGATTTTCGCCGACGTGTTGCGATGCACATAATCGACGATGCGCCGCCATGCGGCGCCATGCTCCGGCTCGTACATGCCGGCGCAGCCCGGCGAGATGCGCGCGTCGGCGGCCACACAGACCATTTCCGTGCACACCAGCCCGGCGCCGCCGTGCGCGCGGCTGCCCAGGTGCACGAGGTAGTAGTCGTCGGGCGTGCCGTCGCGGCACGAGTACTGTGCCATCGGCGAGACCACGACGCGATTCTTGAGCGTCACGCCGCGCAACGTGAAGGGCGTGAACATCGGCGGCGCAGGTTTGGGTGGCTCTTGTGAAACAGGGGAGGCACGTCCCGCGTACCAGGTCTCCAGCTCCGAGACGAAGGCCTTATCGCGCAAGCGCAGGTTCTCGTGCGAGATCCGCTGGCTGCGCGTCAATAGGCTGTAGGTGAACTGCTCGGCTTCGAACGCCGTATAACGCGTGACGTTTTCGAACCATTCGGTCGAGTTGCGCGCGGCGTTCTGGATTTTCAGCACCTCGATCGAGCGCTCGGCCTCGTACGCCGCGAGCGCCGCAGGTAGATCAGCGTGCGCCTCCAACGCCCCCGCAAGCGCGATCGCATCTTCCAGTGCGAGCTTGGTGCCGGAACCGACGGAAAAGTGCGCGGTGTGCGCGGCGTCGCCCACGAGAACGACTGGAACGCGCTTGCCGCCGAATGAATTCCAATGGGCCCACGTGCCGCAGATGACGCGCGGGAACCGGATCCAGATCGCCGACCCGCGCAGGTGGCCGGCGTTGCTCAACAGCTTGTGGCCATCCAGATATTTCGCGAATAGGCGCTCACAGAACGCGATGCCTGCTTCCTGCGACATCGTCTCGATTCCGGCCGCGCGCCACGTCTCCTCCGGCGTTTCGACGATGAACGTGGACGTGTCGCCGTCGTATTGATACGCGTGCGCCTGAAACCAGCCGTGCTGGGTTTCTTCGAATGCGAAGGTAAACGCGGAAAAGAGCTTTTTGGTGCCTAGCCACACGAAGCGACAACGACGCAAGTCGACGTCCGGCTGGAACGTCTCGGCGTAACGCGTGCGGACGCGACTGTTCAGTCCGTCGGAGGCGATGACGAGGTCGGCGGCGAACCGACGCGCCAATTCCTGATCGTCGCTGACATCGTGTTCGAACTTGAGGTCGACCCCCACCGCCTCGCATCGCACTTGCAGGATGTTGAGCAGACGCTTGCGGCCGATGCCGCAGAATCCATGACCGCCCGACGTGATCGTGCGTCCCTTGAAATGGACGTCGATGTTATCCCAATGATTGAACGAGTCGGTAATCGTGCGCGCGGACTCCGCATCGGCTGCTTCCAGATGGCCCAGCGTCTGATCGGAAAAGACAACCCCCCAGCCGAACGTGTCGTACGGCCGGTTGCGCTCGACGACCTGGACCCAGTGACGCGGGTCGGCGTTTTTGAGCAACAGGGCCAGATATAAGCCGGCCGGACCGCCGCCGATGCAAAGGACGCGCATTGAAGTGACGTCGAGCTAACGTGCGTCAGAAGTGACTCGCAACGCCATCACGTGTATGAAAAATGTATCGATGTCAATATATTATACCTAAACTAACTACCGTAACGCTTACGCAGGTGCGCGCGTCCGCCCGCTCGGCCTCAATGGACCCTGAGTGCAAGGCCGGAACGCTCGCGTTTCAGCCTCTGGCCGCGATTCGCGATTGCTCGCATCCCCGCAAGCGGGGCCCCTGCTCGCCGCTCACACGGCCGCTTCTTCTTTATACGCACGCAAGATAGCGTTGATTCGCGTTTGGTAACCAGGTCCCTGTGCCTTGAACCATTCGAGGATGTCAGCGTCGATTCGCAAGGATATTGCAGCCTTGGGCGGAACCGGTTTAAGTCCACGACGCGCGATCCCCCGGACAATGTGCTTGGTCGAAGCCTCGGGGTGCTCGGCGGTCAGCGCGATATCTTGGTCTTTCATGGCGCGGACGCGTGCCCAATCAGTTCTGGATTCGCCTGAAGAAGTTCGTTTGCTCATGCTTCGTGGCCTTGCGAAAGGAAATAATTCGAAGAGTGTGCGGTGTCTCGTTATGAACGATTGAGGCTACGAACCCGGTCAGCATCCCCAAAGTGACCAAGCGCTCCTCTGCATGGGAGAAACGCGAGTCCTCGAAAGTAAATGTTGGACCAGAACACGTCCTCCGCGTCAACAAAGTCGAGCCCATGATCCTGGATGTTGCGCTTGCGCTTCGCTTCGTCCCAAGTGAAACGCATTGACGAATTGTATATACATTATGAGTCGTGTCAAGGCCTCACCGAAAGGCGCCCAACGCGCAATACAGCCAACGCCTTAGGCCAACCGTAGCCTCTACCTCCGCGGCACTTTCCGCCAACCATTGCGCGCTCGTACATCTCAAAAGGGCGCGCGATGGCACGGCACCCGCGTGGGGTTGCAGGCGTGACTTTGATCGAGCTTCTGGTGGCGCTCACCATCTTGTCGCTGCTGTTGACCCTCGCCGTGCCGGCGTACGGGCGTTGGATGGCCGAGTACCGGCAGCGCAATCAGGCGCAAGCATTGGCCGCTGCGTTGACCCTCGCCCGCAGCGAAGCGATCAAACATGGGTTTAGGGTCAACGTATGCAAATCGCGCGATGGAAAACTGTGCGCGGATGACGGTGGATGGACGCCGGGATGGCTCACACACACCGATGACAACGCCAACGGACAAGTCGATGCCGACGATGAAGTCGTCCGCGTCGAACCCGCGCCTCCGGACAAGATCACGATCGTCGGAAACCGCCCCGTCACAGATTACGTGTCCTACACGAGCTTGGGACACGCCCGGCTCTCCAACGGGGCGCTGCAGATGGGCACGTTCACCGTCTGCAGTTCGGGCCTTACCGCGCTAAAAGTCATCCTCGCCAACAGCGGAAGAGTGCGAATCGCCAAGACCAGCGAGCCTTGCGCTTAGCACAGCGGCTGGGGCCAAGCAGCGTGAGGGGCCGTGTGAGCGCGAGCAGGGGCCCCCGCTTGCGGGGAGTAGCGTGAGCGGCGAGGCCCGGCTTGCCGGGCGGCGAGCAGGGAATCGCGGGGCGGCGTTGGTGGCAGAATAGATGAGCCGCTCCATAGCGCGCCACCGTCCGTTCCCTAGTGCCGCCCACTGGTCAGGCACATTTGCGGGGCCGCTTCGCTATTCACTAGGATGCGGTCCATGAACCGGGAGACCTGCATGCCTGCTGCATTCTTGCGCTTGCCGCGCTCGCGCGGCTTTACGTTGATCGAAGTGATGATCGTCGTGGCGATTGTCGGAATCCTCGCGGCGATTGCGGTACCTGCCTATGGCGACTACGTGCGCCGCAGCAAGATCGTCGAAGCGACATCGAACCTGTCCGACATGCGCACGCGGATGGAGCAATTCTTCCTCGACAATCGATCCTACTTGAACGCGGGAGCATGCGGCGTGCCCAACCGCGACCTGGCGTCGTTCGGGTTCGTGTGCGCACCGACCGGGGGCCAAAACTGGACGATTACAGCGACCGGCAAATCAACCAATGGGATGGGTGGATTTGTCTACACGCTGAACCAGAACAATGTTCGCGCCACGACCGGTACCTATTGGGGCGCCACAAGCGCCACGTGTTGGGTCGTCAAAAAAGACGGCACGTGCGGCTGACCGAGCGCGACGCACCATGAACATGCTTATGCGCCCCTCCTTGGACCCGGAAGCCAGGACGCGAACTTCGCGTGTCGGGCGCTGCTCGGTCGCGCGGCGACGGGCCCTCCGGACCTTGGCTTCGCCCGCCGCGCTCACTCGCGCCCTCCGGACCTTGGCTTCGCCCGCCGCGCTCACTCGCGGTTTCAGCCTCATCGAATTGATGGTGGCGCTGGCCATCTTCGCGCTCTTGATCACGCTTGCAGCGCCGATGTATGGCGAATTTCTCGCCAACACGCAAATTCGCAACGCCGCCGAGAACACGCTGCTGGGCGCGCGCCAGGCGCAAGCGGAGGCGGTGAAGCGCAACGGCCAGGTGCAATTCGTGCTCGCGACGACGGGATGGCAGGTGATCGAGCTCGAGACCCCAAGTGTGGTTTCTTCGCATGAGTTCGCCGTCGGTTCAGCCCGGGCTGCCGTTGTTCCCGTTCCGGGCGACGCCACGCGTGTGTCGTTCAATGGATTGGGGCGGGTCATGCCGAACCCGGACGCCTCGCCGCAACTGACGCGCGTCAACGTCACGACAACGATGATCGCCGCACCGAAGAATATGTCGGTGATCGTCGGGGCGCTGGGCGGTACCGCCGGGATGAAGCTCTGCATCGACGATCCGATCAAGTTCCCGCCCACTGACCCGCAAGGCTGTCCGCTGTAATACCTCCGCATCGATCGCTACCATGAACCGACTTTCTCCTCGTCGCTCCACGCAAACCGGCGCTTTCCTGCTGGAGGCGATGATTGCCATTCTGATTTTTGCCCTGGGCGTCCTGGGCATCGTCGGGTTGCAGGCCTCGTCGATGCGCTTCACCAACGATGCGCAGTATCGCGGCGAAGCGGTCTATCTCGCGCATTCGCTGATGGCGCGGATATGGGCCGACGATACCAATCCCGCGGCGCTGTTGGCCAAGTACGATTCCACCGTAGCCGGTCCGGGTTACATGGCGTTCAAGCAACTGGTCAGTACGCTTCCCGGCGCCCCCGCCAACGATCCGGTCGTGCAAGTCAACCCGGCGACTTGCGGCAACCCTCCAGTCGCCGTTGTCAGACCGTCCCTGCAGAGCTCGGTTGTCTGCATTACCGTCTTTTGGGAACCCCCCGGCGAGACGATCACTACGGTCCATCGTTTTGAGACGATGGGTGTCATTGGGCTGAACTAAAGCTATGGCCATGATTCGTCAATCGATCGGAGCGCACCAGCGCGGCTTCAGCATCGTCGAGGTCATGGTTGGGGTCGTGATCGCCCTGATCGCCGTTCTCGTCATCTATCAGGTATTCGCGACGTCGGAGCAGTTGAAGCGCAACACGACTGGCGCCTCGGAAGCGCAGCAGACCGGTCTCATCTCGACGTTCATGCTGAGCATCGAGATCGGCAACGCCGGTAACGCGATTGCCACCGCTGCGCAGGAGCTCGCGACCTGCCCCAACACCGGGGACATGGCGACGATCATGCGGCCCCTCCCAGTCGTCATTACGGCCGGCGCGACCAACGACACGCCGGACTCATTCGTCACCAATTACAGCGTGACGAATTCGCGGGTCGCGCCGGCGCCGTTCCTCGGTAACGCGCCGGCCGGCGCCGCCTACCCGGTGGAAAGCGTCACCGGTTTCAGACCCGGCGACATGATCGTCGCGATTTCGGCGGGCGGGCAGTGCGCCCGGTCGACGATTACCGCGGTGACCCCCGATGCGCCACCCAATCCCATTGGCAGAGTGACAATCACGCATAGTGGCGCCACACCGGCAGGTATCGGGTTCGACGATGCGGCCGTACTGTTCAACATGGGACCCGCCAACCGTGCCCAGCGCGTCCTCTACGACGTCGCCGGCGGAACGCTCCGCAGCACGAACCTGTTCGACGCCGCGCCAACGCCCAATCCGATCGCCTCGAACATCGCCAATTTCAAGATTCAGTACGGTATCGACAATAGCAACGACGGCCGGCTCGATACCTGGGTTCCCGCGACCGGGGCGTGGACGCCAGCCACGCTGATGGCGGCGCCGCTCCCGGTGATCAACTCGATCAAAGCGGTGCGCATCGGCATCATCGTACAAAGCGAGCAGTTCGATCGCGACGTCGGCGATTTCGATTGGGTCTTGTTCGACTGCGAGGATCCGATCAAGGCAAACTGCCCCGGCCGCTTGACAGGAACCATCGCTGCCTCCACTGCCCCCGCCGGCAACTGGCGCTATCGGATCTACGAAACGGTCGTACCGCTGCGCAATCACTTGTGGAATCGCCAGCTATGACCGCGCCTCAATGCTTCGCCGCCCCCGCGCAGCGTGCACCGCGCCGCCAGCGCGGCGTCGTGCTGTTCATCTCGCTCATCGTGATGGTCGCGATGAGCCTCGCCGCGATCGCGCTCATTCGTTCGGTCGACACCAGCACCGGCGTCGTCGGCAACCTCGCATTCCGCCAGGCAGCGATTCTCCCCGCCAATCTTGGGGTCGAAGCCGCGGCGGCGGCGCTGTTTGACGATGCCCGAGGCGCGCCCGCTCCGATCAACCGCATCAACAATATGCCCGCTGAAAATTATTTCGCCACGGTGCAACCGGGCGAGGATGCCCGCGGCATCCCGGTGGAGCTGCAACGCAAAACCAACTTTACGCAAACGCGCGTGCTCGCCGACCAGGCAGGAAACGAGATTCGCTACGTCATCGAACGCATGTGTGTCCCTGCCGCGGCCGGCGAGGTGGCCAGGGTCGGAATCTGCGAGATGCTCACCCCCAAACGAACCTCCGGCACGACGGCGAACGAAGGTCTCGCCCCCGAGTTGCCGCGATTGCCGATGTACCGAGTAACCGTCCGCGTCGACGGACCGAAGAACACGACGTCGTTCCTGCAAGCGATGCTGCGGTGATTTGCCGCCTAGGAAATTCATGAAAACCAGCGCCAGCCACCCTTCGCCGTTTCGCCGCTTCGTCGCAAGCGCCCTTGCCTTCGTCATGGCAGTCGGGCCACTCGCCTCGCCGGGCTACGCCGCGCTAACGAGCCTCGCGGACGAACCGCTCAACATCAAGACCTCGGCCAAGCCCAACATCGTATTGACCGTCGACGACTCGACGTCGATGCTCTTCGACTACCTACCTGACTACATCATCGGCGCCTATTGCCGCGACGGCACGGGCAGGATGAGCGCTTTGTGCGGCGACCCGGGCGATGCACGCGATCTGACGTTGGCGGGCGCGGGCCGATACCGCTCGCCGGGCTACATCTTCCAGCAGTTCAACGCGCCTTATGTCAATTTCGATGCAGGCTTCGATCCCAGCGGGCCAGGCGCCGGCTGCGATCTGACGATCGCGCCATTTGGTCGTTGTTCGGGTGGCATCAATCCCGGCCCGTTGCCAGGGATCGCCACGTATCCGGCGGCATCGATCAAATCCGGTCAGCCGTTCGAGTATTGGAAGTTCTGGCCGGCCCCAGTCCATAACAGCGCGCTCAACCGCCTCTATTACAACCCGCGCCTCGAATACGAGCCGCCTGCCTATGCCGACGGCACGAGCTACCCGCAGATGAATGCGGGCAATACGACGGCTTGGACGCGGGTACCCGCTGATCCTTGGGCGACAACGATCGAGTACGTCAATTTGACGACGACGGTCACCGTCGGTCAATGGTGCAACTCGGACTGGACGCAAGGTAACGATGCCGCGAGTGCTCCGTTCGTGAACAACGCGGGCCACTGCCGCGTCAATGGGCTTGTCGCCGCTGCCTCCGCCGGCGCTCCGGCGGCCGATGGCGATTACACATATCCGTGGGCGTGGCCGGGCGGCGCGGCGCCAAAGAGCCAGAAATATTTCTACCAGAACGACAACTCGTTGTGGTGCGACGCGACGCATGCGTCGTGGCCGCAAACCGGGCCGCCGGTGGCGCAGACGTGCAACGGTGTTGTGACCCGTACGCAGACCTGCAACGGCGAGCGGCCCCAGACCTGTGGAGGTGGTACGGCGCAAACATGCAACGGCGTACAGACGCAAACGTGCGGCGGAGTCAGCTCGCAGACCTGCGACAACATTACTCGTACGCAAACCTGCGGCGGCTCGGTCACGCAAACGTGCAACGGCGCGACCGCGCAAACGTGTGGCGGCGGCGGTACGCAAACCTGCGGCGGCATGTCGGCGCAGACCTGCGGTGGCGTCCGCGCGCAGACTTGCGGCGGCATCGGCGCACAGTCGTGCAATGGCGTGCGAACGCAGGCGTGCAATATCAACACTACCTGCGATGCGCCGGTCTGCCGGAATGCATACGACCCCCCAGGATGCGAAACGTGCACCGGCGCTGAATGTCCGGTGTGCCGGCTGATCTCGACCTGCGATCCGCCGGTGTGCAGAACCACCGGCAGTTGCAGCGTCGTCGGCAACGCCTGCACGAGCAACGCCCAATGCCCGACGCAAGCCGGGAATTGCAGCGCGACCGGTGGCTCGTGCATGAACGCCGGGCAGTGTCCGAACAGCGGAAGCTGCACGGTCACCAGAGCGACATGCACGAATGACGCACAATGCCCGACCCAGGCAGGTGCCTGCAGCACGAGCGGCGCTGGGTGCTTTGCCAATGGTGACTGTCCGAACAGCGGCCGCTGCACGCGGACCAACGCCGTGTGTACATCAAACGCGCAGTGTCCGACGGTGGCGGGCGCGTGCAATTTGAGCGGCGCCGGGTGCTCCGTGAACGCCGATTGCCCGCCGTTTGGCGGCAGTTGCAGCGCGTCAAGGGCTGCGTGCACGACTGACGCACAATGCCCGACTCTCAGCGGCGCCTGCACGATCAACGCCGCGGCATGCACATCGAACGCGCAATGCGGTGGAGTTTTTGGTCGGTGCTCACGCACCAGCGCGAATTGTCAGTCCACCGCGGATTGTCCAAACGTCGCCGGCAACTGCAGCCAAACACGAGCTGCGTGCTTTGCCGACTCGGCATGTCCTGTGGTGCCCGGCACTTGCTCCAGCAGTGGTGCTACCTGTATCGCGGATAGCCAATGCCCGAACGTCGGCAAACGGTGCAGCATCACGAACAGCGCATGTACCAGCGACGCCCAATGCTCGACCCAGCCGGGCACCTGCAGCATCGCAACGACACAGTCTTGCACCGATAATTCTCAGTGCGGCAATGTTGTCACCCCGGGAACGTGCAGCATCGAGACCACACGGTCCTGCACGACAAACGACACATCCGCGACCGGCTGCCCGAACGTACGGACGCCGGGAACGAGCGCGGTGTGCAGCAGCCTGATGACGTCCAGCACGAGTTCGCTGCTTCAGGACGCGAACGGCGCCGGGGTCGTTTGCCGTCGCAACAACAAGGATTACGCGGGGGTGACCGCCAGCCAATTCAACTTCCCCAGCGGCCGCTTCACGACGCAAGTGACCGGCGGATCCGGCGTGAATGCCTGTGTTCCAACGGCACGATACCGGAACGTTGCGCGCCATTATTGGAAAACGGACGTCGAATGGTGTACCCGTGCGGTCGCAACCGTCGCTGACAAATGGGTAGGGTATGGCGACGCGGCAACTGGAGGATCGTGCCAGCCTTTCCGTGATTCGACCCACATCTACCCGCGCTTCCATCAGTTCGGATCGGCGTCAACGACCAGCAACTACACGACGCCGGCGTTCGCGCGGATCGATCTCGATATCGCCAATCGCGGCACCGCTACATACACTCACAACTGGGTCGACGATCTCGGCATCCCGCAAACCGTCACGCGCAACTTCGATCAGGAGATGATCAATTACGCCAACTGGTTCGCGTATTACCGCACGCGGATCCAGGCGACGAAGACCGTGACTTCACTCTCGTTCAAGGAGCTCGACACGCAATACCGCGTGGGCTTCCACACGTTGTCGAACAACCCGGTGACGTCGTTCGTCAACGTTCAGGATTTCAACGCTGCGCAAAAAACCGCGTGGTTCCGCGAGCTCTTTGCGATCGACATCACCTTGGGCAAAGAAACGCCCAATCTCGACGCGATCGAACGGATCGGCGAGTACTACAAGAACGGCGGAAATCCGTCGCTCTCCGGATCGTCCAATCCGATCCAGCTCTCGTGCCAGAAAAACTGGCACATGCTGTTCACCGACGGCATCACCAATCAGAGAGTCCTGCCGCCAACCGCCGTAGGTAACCTGGATGCCGACGTGCCGCCGTTGCCGGTACCGGTGACGGGGTTGACGTCCGGCTCGCCGTGGCCCTCGCTCTTCCGCGAGAACTCGACTGTCACCGACAATTCGGCGTCGGACTACGTAACGTATTACTGGGTGACCGACTTCCGCACCTCCGGTGCGCAGGCGCCGAACAACGTTCCCGGCAGTCTGCGCGACCCGGCGACGTGGCAGCACCAGAACTTCGCCGCGTTGTCGCTCGGGACCGAAGGCCAATTGCCCGCCGGTAACCAGTCGGTCGTGGAAAGCCAGTTGAGCGTTGGCACGCTCGCTTGGCCGCAAACGTTGCCCAACGTCACTAGGCCGAACTCATCGGGTGTCGATGACTTGTGGCACGCGGCCGTCAACGGTCGCGGCAAGTTCGTCAACGCTCAAACCGCGGATGAGCTGAAGCTGGGCATGGGTTCGGTGCTACAGGATGTGTTGAACCAAGCGGGCGCGCGTGCGGGCAATGCGTTCCCGACCTCGACGCTGTCGGGTGCGAATAATCACGTCTACCGCGTGTCGTTCCAACCGGGCTGGTATGGCAACGTCGCGAAGATCCGGATCGATCCGACGACGGGAGCGGACGTCGCCGAGGTGTGGAACGCGGATACTCAGCTCACAGCGCAGTTGGTGGTGGTGCCAACCGTGCGGGATACCCCATGGTTCACCGAACGCAAGATCGTCACGATGAACGATTCGGGTACGGCCGTCCCGTTCCTGTGGGCCAGCCTGTCAGCGGCGCAGAAGGACTCTCTGGCGCCGGGCCGGCCTGCTCGCGGCCAACGGGTTCTCGAGTTCCTGCGCGGCGATCGCCGGTTCGAAGGCTCGCGCGTGGGCCAGTTCCGCGTCCGTGGCGGTCCGCTGGGCGACATCGTGAACTCGCAGGCGATCTTTGTCGGCAAGCCGAACGCTCCGTACTCCGACGGCAACGATCCCGGTTATGCGGCGTTCAAGTCGACGTTTTCCGCGCGTTCCGCTCGCATTTATGTCGGCGCCAACGACGGCATGCTGCACGCATTCAACGATGTGACCGGCGACGAAACCTTTGCCTTCGTGCCTAAGGCGTTGTATCGCAACGACGTAACGGGCTTGCGCGGGCTGGCGTTGCAGGACGGCGCGCTACCTCCGTTCCGCCACCGCTATTACGTCGATGCGACGCCACGGGTGATCGATGTCGACTTCGGCGGCGGCAGTTGGAAGAGCCTGTTGGTCCATGGCTTGGGCAAGGGCGGTCGCGCCTACTACGCAATCGACGTCACCGACCCCGGCTCCATCACGTCGGAAACCGCTGCGGCGTCGAATGTGAAATGGGAGTTCACCGACACCGACATGGGCTTCAGCTATGGCCGTGCGATCCTCGTCAAGACGCGTGCATTCGGCGGTAAATGGGTCGCGATGATCCCCGTGGGTTACAACAACCCGAGCGGTGTAGGCAAGATTTTCATCGTCGATGCGGCGACCGGTGCGCTCTTGAAAACGATGAGCACCGGCACCGGCTCGTCAGCGAACCCCGCGGGACTCGCGCACATTTCGGGCTACATCCGCGACTTTCGCAACCAGTTGGTCGAGCAGATTTATGGCGGCGATCTTTTGGGGAACTTCTGGCGGTTCGACGTTTCGGCCGCCGATCCCAACACGTGGACAGTCGACCTGATGGCGCGCCTGACTGACGCCGGTGGTGCTGCCCAGCCGGTGACGACGCCGCCGCAAATCGAGGTCGATGCAACCAACGGGGTCGATCGGTGGGTGTTCGTGGGCACCGGCCGTCTGCTGCACGACGACGACCTCACGAATACACAAACGCAGACGATGTATGCATTCCGCGACGGTACGACACTCAACCCGCTACCGATCACCGGTGCGTTGACGCGCAGCGACCTGGTCGACGTGACCAGGGACGACCCGCTCGGCATTGCCGGCTTGGCGACGCGACCGGATAAAGGGTGGTTCGACGACCTGCCGGCAGGCGGCGACATCGTGACGCCGCCGCAGGCCGCGATTTCGGTCGTCGCGTACGCTGCCGCGTTCCCGCAGACCGATCCCTGTCTCACCGGGCAGCCGTCACGCCTTTTCGCCCGCGAATTCTCGCGCGGGAACTCGCTGTTGCAGGACACGGCGGGCGGACCGCTGGTGGAAAGTGTCTTCTCGGCCGAAGGCGGCGTAGGATTGGAGCTCATCCAGCTCGATGTACCGGTTGCGAGCTCCGGGCTGGGCGATTCGATTCGGGCGGTGCTATCGCTTGGGACCGGTCGACCCCCGCTCTTTGTCCGGATCCAATTGCCGCCGAACCTGCTCGGGCACCGGATGTCGTGGCGGTTGCTCGGCGAGTAGGCGCGCGGTAACGAGCACGTGCAGTCGGCGGCCGCCATCGCGTAAATCGCGGGGCGGCCGCTCCCTTTGCGGTGCAGGAAATCGACGAGTTAGCGCCGTGTCCGCAGACGCCTCCATCACGCTGGCTTGCGAGTCTGGACCGACGTCGCGCCGGCCGCTCTCGATCTCGCTCGCGTTCTCAGCGCTTGTTCATGCGCTGATCATTGCCGGGCTCGTCGTGTTCGTGCGCAACGCCGAAGCGCCGTCTCGGCTCAGGATGGGCGATCCGGTGCCGCTCCTGGCCGTGTTGCAACGCGCCGCGGTTGAACCGGACCCTGCCCCGTCGGTCGAAGTGGCGTCCGCCGTCGAGCCGACTCCGCCGGCGGAGGTGGCGCCGCTCGTCGCACCTCCGCCGCCGGTCAAAGACACGCCGCGCCGCGAACAACCGGCCGCCGCTGCGTCGGCAGAGGCTGCGCCAATGGAAGCTCCAATGCAGCCAGACGCTACGCCAGCAGGGGAATCGTCTCCCCTCCCTTACCCGACCGCCGAAGTTCGCGGCATGGTCGCGGTCGGGAAAATTGACGCGCAAGAACGCTTAAGCCCGGCGCAAAAGAAAAACCTCGGCCCCCAGTATCCGTTGTCCGTTTCGCGGGGGCCCCAATTGCGTGCCACCCTTACGGTCGCGTATCCGTACGACGCGCTGCGCCGGCGCCAGGATCAGCGGATTCTCGCACTGCTGATGCTCGACGAGCGCGGAAGAGTGCTCGATACGACGCTGTCCCCCAACGATCCGCAGTTCGGCCCCGCAGTATTGAGCGCATTGAAGGATGCGACCTTCACGCCCGCGGAAGTCGGCGCGACGCAAGTTCCTTACTGGATCGTCCTCGAGTTCGTGTTCAAGATCGACACAACCGCTGATGCCGCCGGAACGGCCGAGGCGCCGACGCGATAGCGGCGTTGGCGCCGCCTGCGAAACTCGGTGGGGCAGACCGACGCCGGGCAGGACTTACCCCATCGTCGGAATATGAAAGCCCGGCGCCGCGCTGCCGTCGTCGGGCCAGCGTGTCGTCAGCGTCTTCGCGCGCGTGTAGAAACGCACGCCGTCCATTCCATGCACGCTCAAGTCGCCGAACAGCGAATGCCGCCAGCCGCCGAACGAGTAGAACGCCATCGGCACGGGAATCGGCACATTGATGCCGGCCATGCCGACTTCGGCGTCTTGCTGAAAGCGCCGGGCGGCGTGCCCCGATCTCGTGAATAGCGCCGCGCCGTTCGCATAAGGATTGGCGTTGACCAAGTTGATGGCCGCATCGAGCGATTCCACTCGCAGCACGGACAGCACCGGCCCGAAAATCTCGTCGCGGTAGATCGCCATCGCCGGCGTGACGGCATCGAACAGCGTCGGGCCGACAAAAAATCCCTCCGGATGGCCGGCAACGCTTGGATTGCGGCCATCGACGACCAGCCGCGCGCCCTCCTGCACGCCGCGATCGATGTAGCCGACGATGCGATCGCGTGCGCCACAAGTAATGACGGGGCCCATTTCGATATTGGGTGCGTCACCGGGGCCGACCGTCACGCTCCGCGCGCGCTCGGCAAGCTTGGCCACCAGCGCGTCACCAATTTCCCCTACCGCGACAATCGCGGAAATCGCCATGCAGCGCTCGCCCGCCGATCCATAGCCGGCGCCGATGATAGCTTCGGTCGCGAAGCCGAGATCCGCGTCCGGAAGCACGACGGCATGGTTCTTCGCACCCCCCAACGCCTGTACGCGCTTGCCGTTGCGCGCTCCGGTTTCGTAGATGTACTTCGCGATTGGCGTCGAGCCGACGAATGATACCGCCTTGATGTCCGGATGCGCGAGGATCGCAGCGACGGCGTCCTTGTCCCCGTGCACGACGTTGAATACGCCGTCGGGCAAGCCGGCTTCCTGCAACAGCTCGGCCATCCGCAACGAAAAGGTCGGGTCGCGTTCGGAGGGTTTCAGGACGAACGTGTTGCCGCACGCCAGCGCAACCGGGTACATCCACAGCGGCACCATCGCCGGGAAATTGAACGGTGTGATGCCGGCGCACACGCCGACCGGCTGGCGCAGCGAGTAGCTGTCGATCGCGGGACCGACGTTCTCACTGAACTCGCCTTTCAGCAAATGCGGAATGCCCGTTGCGAATTCGATCACCTCGACGCCGCGCGTGATCTCCCCTTCGGCATCGGTGAGCGTCTTGCCATGCTCCTGCGTGATGATCTTGGCGAGCTCTTTCTTGTGCGCGTCGACCAACTCGCGAAAGCGCATCAGGATGCGCGCGCGCCGCAGCGGCGGATGCAAGCGCCAACCGGGCAGCGCTTCCATCGCCGCACGGACAGCGCGGTCGACATCCGCGGCGTTCGCCAACGGCACGTGTCGCACCACTTCTCCGGTTGCGGGGTTGGTCACTTCGCCATAGCGCGTCGTTTCGGCGGCAACCGCCTTGCCGCCAATCCACAGCGGCAGCCGTTCCAGTGTCGTCAGATCCATAGGGCCTCCATGCGAACCGGCTATGTTACCGGCCGATCGAGCACAAGGATAGAACGGCCGCTGGCTTAGGCCAGATATCTATTGCACTCCTTGTCCGACGAAGCGTGCAATGCCTATAATTTTGTATGGCGATACAAATGCCGAAAAGAACCTATTCGCTCGACATCGAAACGGTGCGTGCCCTCGATCGGCTAGCTCGGCGCTGGAAAGTGACCAAATCCGCAGCGCTGCGGCGAGCCGTTCATGCCATCGCAGAACATGATCTCAAGAATGCCGCGAGCGACGCTCTTCAGGCGCTGGATCTTTTGCAAGCGACGCTCCGCCTCGATACCGCGGCAACGGAGCAATGGGCGCATACAGCGCAGGCGGAGCGGCGCGCCGCTTCTGACCCCTAGCGCGCGCGCCTCAGCGAAACGGATCGCGGCGCCTCTCGGGCTTGGTGGGATCGCTCCAGACGGGCAACGGCGGAGTCGTTGCAGCAACGAGGCCGAGCATCTCTTCGAGCCGGCGCGCGTCATACGGTGCCCTGACCTTGATGTCGTTGTCGAAGTAGCAGTAGACGTCACGACTCTCGCTCTTGCCGGCAGGCTCGGTGGAAACGCGTCGGGCATCGTCCGGCTCGCCGCCTTCCGCCCACAACCGGATGCGTGCGGCCCAACGGTCGAGCGCCTTCTCCGTATAGCCGCTTGCGTAGATTTCTTTGTCGCCGTGAAGGCGGAGATAGAGAAAATCCGCGGTCACGTCTTCGCAATAGGGCCACTTTCCCGCTGTGTCTGCAACTACAAGCGCCACGTCGTAGCGACGCAGCATAGCGATGAACGATTCGTCCGCGAAACTCTCGTTGCGATTCTCGACGGCATGGCGCAGCGGACGATTCGCGTCGATCGCAAGGTGCACGCGGCCTTCCATCCGATCCTGGCGCTTGCGCGCAAGCTCTAGCGCCTGCTCCGTATCGCGCGGCAGCATGCGGAGGAAGTGCTCGAATCGTTCCGCGTTGTAGCGAAAGAACGGCGGGAACTGCCACAGGAAAGGGCCGAGCTTCTCGCGCAGGTTGAAGAGTCCTGAAGCGAAAAAGTTGGCAAGCGGACTTTCGATCTCTTTCAAGCGGCGAATGTGCGTGATATAGCGGCCGCCTTTCACGCTGAAGACAAATCCCTCTGGCGTCTCTCGATGCCACTCGGCGTAGCTCTCCGGCCGCTGTAGCGAATAGAACGAGCCGTTGATTTCGATCGTGCGAAACGCGCGGGACGCGTACTCGAGCTCGCGCCGCTGCACGAGGCCCTCGGGATAGAACACGCCACGCCATGGCGTATAGCGCCAGCCGGAAATGCCGATGCGAATGATGCCCATGGGTGCCGCCGAGGGGTCGTCGACCATGCCGAAAGCTAACCGCGATAGCTGAACATCCGTTCTACGTAACGCGCGATCAAGTCGATTTCGAGATTTACGCGATCTCCGCGTGCCAGGCGCTTCAAGTTGGTCGCCGCCAGCGTATGCGGAACGAGGTTCACCGTAAGCCGCGTGTCGTCGACGGCATTGACGGTCAAGCTCACACCGTGGATGGCGATCGATCCTTTGGGCGCGATAAAACGGGCCAAAGCCGCAGGCACTTCAACTTCGAGCAGCGTGCTGCTTAAAGGATCGCCTTCCGGCGCGGAGGGCTCGCCTTTCGGCTCGGAGGGCGCGCCTACCGGCTCGCAGCGCATGACGGTCCCGATGCCATCGACATGGCCCGTCATCAGATGACCGCCGAGACGATCCGACAACTGCATCGCGCGCTCCAGGTTGACATCGCCCGCGCGATCGAGGCCCGTCGTGCAGCGCAATGTCTCCGCCGAAACATCGAATTGAAGTGTTGCCCCATGCACTTCAACGACGGTCAGACAGCAGCCATTGACGGCGATGCTTTCACCGGCGGCGACATCGGCAACGTCGTAGACACCAGTATCAACTGCCAGCCGGACGCCGTCGCCCTTGCGTTCAGCGGCGGCGATTCGACCCACGCCTTGCACGATGCCGGTAAACATTCTATGGGCGGCCGCCTTCGGCGAAGCGAGCGAGCAAGCGCAGATCCTCACCGATGCGCTCGATGCTGTGCCACACGAGCGCCGTACGTTGTGCAAGCGAAGCAAGCGGCAAAGCGCGCTCGAACATGCCGCGCGCGGGGTCGCCCACAATCGACGGCGCGAGATACAGCAACAACTCGTCGAGCAAGTGCGCGTCGAGCAGCGCGTTGTTGAGCCTGGCGCCGGCTTCGACGTGCAACTCGTTGATCCCCCGCTCGCCAAGCAGGCGCAACATCGCCGGCAGATCAACTCGTCCCTGCGCGTCGGGCAGCGGCACGACCTCGATCGCTTCCGGCCATTCCGGATTGCGTTCGCCTGCGGTGATGATGAGCACGTTGCCTTCTGCGAGCACGCGCGCCGACGCCGGTGTCTGGCCGTGCCGGTCGACGACGACACGCAATGGCTGGCGGGGAGTCGGAATGGCGCGCACGGTCAGTTGCGGGTCATCCTGCAACACGGTGCCGATACCGGTCAGGATGGCGCAGGCACGAGCCCGCCAAGCATGGCCATCGGCGCGCGCTTGTGTTGCCGTAATCCATTGGCTTTCCCCATTCGCGAGCGCAGTGCGACCGTCCACACTGGCCGCGATTTTCGCGCGAACCCAAGGCCTACCGCGCGTGACGCGCGAGACGAAGCCGAGGTTCAACTCGCGCGCGTCTTCAGCGCAGAGGTCGAACGCGACGTCGATGCCGGCCGCACGCAGGCGCGCGGCGCCGTGCGCGGCCTCGGGATTCGGATCGCTCATCGCCGCCACGATTCGCGCTACGCCGGCAGTGATAATCGCGTCGACGCACGGCGGCGTGCGGCCATGGTGGTTGCACGGTTCAAGCGTCACGAATAACGTCGCTCCGCGCGGATCGTACCCGCGGGCACACGCATCGTTCAGCGCATGGACCTCTGCATGCGCCGTCCCTGGGCGCAGATGAAAGCCTTCCCCGATGACCATGCCGTCGCGAACCGCAACGCAGCCCACGCGCGGATTCGGTGTCGTCGTATGGAGCCCGCGCGCCGCAAGCGCCAACGCGCGTGTCATGTGCGCGCGTTCGGCCGCGCTGAATTCGGTCATGGCCAGGGGCCGAGACTTTCGATTTCAGTGCCGCGGGCGCTTGACGGCGGCCGCGGGCGCCTCGACTTCCTTTAACGCATCGCGGAAGTCGGACACGTCCTGGAACGAACGGTACACCGACGCGAACCGGATGTACGCGACCTTGTCCAGCTTGTAGAGCTCCTGCATCACCATTTCACCGATGCGGCGCGATGGAATCTCGCGCTCGCCCAATGACAGCACCTGTTGCACGATGCGGTCGATGGCCGCGTCCACGTACTCAGTGGGAACCGGGCGCTTGTGCAGCGCGCGCGCGAACCCGACGCGAATCCGGTTCGCATCGAAATCGGATCGGTTGCCGTTGGTCTTGACGACCTGCGGCAAGCGCAGCTCGACGGTTTCGTAGGTGGTGAACCGCTTCTGGCAGGCAGAGCAGCGGCGACGGCGGCGGATCGAGTCGCCGGGCTCGGACACACGCGAATCGATAACCTGTGTGTCGGTGCTCCCGCAGAACGGGCACTTCATTGCGCCGGCGATAGCATCGCGAACCGTCGCGGCATTACCGCATCCTCCACTACGCGATCACGGCCGGTAGACCGGAAATTTATGGGTCAGCGCGGCGACTCGTTTGCGCGCTTTGGCGAACGTCGCATCCTCCGGCGCCTCGAGTACATCCACGACGATGTGCGCCAGCTCTTCGCACTCGAGCTCGCCGAACCCGCGGGTCGTGACCGCCGGACTCCCGAGGCGAATACCCGAGGTTACGAACGGTTTCTCCGGGTCATTCGGAATCGTGTTCTTGTTGACCGTGATGTACGCGTGCCCGAGTGCCGCTTCGGCGGCTTTGCCGGTCACTTTCTTGGCGCGCAGATCGACCAGAAACATATGCGAATCAGTGCCGCCCGAAACGATGCGCAGACCGCGGTCCTGGAGCACCTTGGCCATCACGCGCGCATTCTCGAGCACGCGTTCCTGGTATACCTTGAAGTCCAGCTGCAATGCTTCGCCGAAGGTCACCGCCTTGGCCGCGATCACGTGCATCAGCGGCCCGCCCTGGAGGCCAGGAAACACCGCCGAATTGATGGCCTTTTCGTGCGCGGCACGCGCGAGGACGAAACCGCCGCGCGGACCGCGCAGCGTCTTGTGCGTCGTGCTGGTCGTGTAGTCGGCAATGCCCACGGGGCTTGGATAGAGCCCCGCGGCGATCAACCCTGCGTAGTGCGCCATATCGACCATCAGCGCAGCGCCGGTGGCGTCCGCAATGGCCCGGAAACGTTTCCAGTCGATGATGCGCGAATAAGCCGACGCACCGGCGATGATGAGCTTCGGCTTGTGCTGCCCGGCGAGACGTTCAACGGCCTCGTAATCGATGAGCTCAGTCTCGGAATCGAGGCCGTATGCGATCACGTTGAACCACTTGCCGGAAACGTTTACCGGCGATCCGTGCGTCAGATGCCCGCCTTCCGGGAGACTCATGCCGAGGATGGTATCGCCGGGTTTGAGCGCGGCGAAGAAGACCGCCTGATTGGCCTGCGCACCGGAGTGCGGCTGCACGTTGGCCGCTTCGGCGTGAAACAGTTTTTTCACGCGCGCAAGCGCCAACTCCTCGACGACATCGACAAACTCACAGCCGCCGTAATAGCGCTTTCCTGGAAGGCCCTCGGCATATTTGTTCGTGAGTTGTGAGCCCTGTGCTTCCAAAACCGCGGGGCTCGCATAATTCTCGGATGCGATGAGCTCGATGTGATCTTCCTGCCGTGCGCCTTCCGCCGCCATCGCCTTCCATAATTCGGGGTCGGCTTTGACAAGGGTGGCGGAGCGGCTGAACATGGCAGTGGGCATCTCGTCGCTGGTCAACATGGATTTTAACATTGTGGTCGACACCAGCCGTCCGATGCTGCTCCCCCGTGAGAACAAAACCCTTATAATCCGGCGGCAACTGCCGGCCCCCACTGGACGTGCTGCTGCTCGCGCGTGAGAGGGCATGGGCGACGGCGTCTCGCTCGCTTTCCGTTTGCATAACGGCGGAGGACACTTGAAGGCGCTGCTTGCCATTTCGCGCGTTATCGACGCCGCCAACGAGCGTTTGGGTCGCGTCGCAAACTGGGCGGTCTTGATCGCGGTTGCGATCAGCGCCGGCAACGCGATGGTTCGCTACGCGTTCGACCTCTCTTCGAATGCCTGGCTCGAAGTTCAGTGGTACCTCTTCGCCGTGATGGTTATGCTCGGCACCTCATACACGTTTCGGATGAACGAACATGTGAGGGTCGACATCGTCTACATGCAGCTGTCCGAGCGGGGCAAGGAGTGGCTTGACCTTATCGGAACCGCCGTCTTCCTCGTGCCGTCAGTGCTGATCATTGCCTGGTTCTCGTGGCCCTTCTTCATGCAGTCGTGGTCGATCCAGGAGATGTCCACCAACGCCGGGGGCCTATTGCGCTGGCCGGTCAAGATCATGCTGCCGCTGGGACTCGTGCTGCTGGCGTTGCAGGGAATCTCCGAGATCATCAAGCGTGTGGCGGCGTTGCAGGGCTATGTCCGGTTTGAATCCCACTACGAAAGACCGGTGCAATGATCACGCTGGACTTGATGCCTCCGCTGATGTTCGGCGGCCTCGTTCTGATCATGTTGATCGGCTACCCGGTCGCGTTCTCGCTCGCGACGCTGGGCTTGGGGTTCGGCTTTTTCGCCGTCTACATGGGATGGTTCGATTTCGCCTTTCTACAGGCGATTCCCGGCCGTATCTTCGGCAGCGTGCTCGCCAACGAGCTGCTGTTGGCGATTCCATTCTTTACGTTCATGGGCGCCATTCTCGAGAAGTGCGGCTTGGCCGAGGACATGCTCGATGGCATGGGGCAATTGTTCGGTCCGGTGCGCGGCGGCTTGGGTTACTCCGTCATCATCGTGGGCTTCATTCTGGGTGCGATCACCGGTACGGTTGCCGCGCAGGTGATCGCGATGGCGCTGATCTCGCTGCCGGTAATGATGCGCTACCGCTACAACATTCGCTACGCAACCGGTGTCCTTGCAGCGTCGGGAACGATCACGCAACTGGTCCCGCCATCGCTGGTGCTGGTCGTCCTCGCCGATCAACTCGGCCGCTCGGTGGGCGACATGTACCTGGGAGCGTGGGGACCTTCACTGCTGCAAATCGGCCTGTTTTGTCTTTTTACTTTTGCACTGAGCATCTTCAAGCCGCATTGGGTGCCCGCGTTGCCCAAAGAAGCCATCACGCTGCGCGGATGGGAACTGTGGAAAAAATGCCTATGGGGAATCGTACCGTCCGCGGTCCTGATTTTTCTCGTGTTGGGAACGTTGCTGATGGGCCTCGCGACGCCGACCGAAGGCGGCGCCATGGGTGCGGTAGGCGCCATCGTGCTCGCCGTCCTGCGCAATCCAAAATTGGGCCGCACGGGCAAGCGCGCTTTCGTCATCGGGCTCGCCGCGGCCGGAGTGGCCGCGATCATCGGCATCTTCGCGTTTAAATCGCTGCCGTTTCAAGTGGCGATCGCCGTGCTCTACATTGCGATCGTGTACCTCTGCTTGCGCGCGGCCGCGATTCCCGATCTGCGCAGGCTATTGAAGAGCGCCTTCGAATCGACAATGCGCTTGACCGCGATGGTCATTTTCATTCTGATCGGGTCCACGTGCTTTTCGGTCGTGTTCCAGGGTGTGGACGGCGGACGCTGGCTGGAGCACCTGTTGACCGGCCTCCCCGGTGGGGTCTGGGGATTTCTGCTGTTCGTCAACCTCTTCATCTTCTTCATCGCCTTCTTTCTCGACTTCTTCGAGATCGTATTCATCCTCGTACCGCTGTTGGCGCCTATCGCGCAAAAACTGCTTGCTCCGATCGTCGGTGACGACGCCGCGCTGATCTGGTTCGGCGTGATGCTGTGCGTCAACTTGCAGACGTCGTTCATGCATCCTCCGTTCGGATTCGCGCTGTTCTATCTGCGCGGGGTCGCGCCCAAGGAAGTGAAAAGCTCGGACATCTACATGGGCGCGATCCCATGGGTATTCCTGCAGATGATCCTGGTTGCACTGGTAGTCGCGTTTCCGAAGCAAGTGACAATGTTCCTCGACAAGCCGCTCAACATCGATTACGACAAGGTGAAAATCGAGATGCCGGTCGACTCATTCCCCTCCGGCGAAGATCCGACCAAAGCCATCGAGCGCGGATTGCGCAAGTAGCGCGATGGATATACAACAATGAATGTATATCCACGCTTTAGAGATCGACATGCATGTGTCTTGGTGGGGCAACAGTTTGGCTATTCGGCTGCCAGCCGCGGTGGTCGACGCCTTGAAGCTTCAGGAAGGTGACGACATCGAGATCGTTGTGGCGGGGGCGCGGAGTTTCGAAATCAAGAAGGCGCCAAGTGCTCGCGTCCTGCTGGCACGATTGCGGAAATATCGCGGGCGTTTGCCCGTTGGGTTCAGGTTCGACCGGCTCGAGGCGAATGAGCGTCGTTGACACCCTTTTTTGACACCAATGTCGTTCTCTATCTGCTCTCCGCGGATCCGGCCAAGGCCGAGCGGGCAGAGGAACTGATAGCGGAACGTGGGTTTATCAGTGTTCAGGTGCTCAATGAAGTGACCGCTGTTACTCGACGCAACCTCGGTATGTCGTGGCGCGAAGTACGCGAAGTACGCGACGTTCTCGCGCAACTGAGGGCGGCTTGCGCGGTGGCCCCACTTACCGTGGAAACGCATGAACGCGGTCTGCTCGTTGCCGAGCGGTTCCGCCTCTCGGTATACGACGGAATGATCGTCGCGGCGGCCCTTCTCGCCGGATGCTCGATTCTTTATACCGAAGCTCGGCAAGACGGCCAGGTCATCGACGGCCAACTAACGCTGCGCAACCCATTCGCTTAGCGGCGAGGTTGTTCCCTCACCTCCAGAATAAGACCCTGCGGCGCATGTCGCCGCAGGTCCGTCGTTGCACAGCGAAGGCAAAGCGAAAGCTTTATTTTTTCACGGTCGCCATGTAATCGTCGTACGTGTTTTCGCAGAACCGCATCCACTGGATCGAGTCATTGCGAAACGGAATCACGCTGTCCAGCACCGTCTTGAATTTGGCGTTCTTAGCCGACGTCTCCACGTAGAGCTCGGTCGCCGACTTGTAGCACGCGTCCATCACATCGCGCGGGAAGGCTTTGAACTGCGTCCCAGTGGCGACCAGCTTTTTCAGCGCTGCGGGATTTTGTGCATCGTACTTCGCCATCATCCAGGTATTAGCTTCGGCGCACGCAGCTTCGAGGATCGCCTGGTAGTCCTTCGGTAGCGCCTGCCATGCCGCGATGTTGGTGAAGAGATGCAGCGCCGGACCTCCTTCCCACCATCCCGGGTAATAGTAGAACTTGGCGACCTTGTTGAATCCCAATTTTTCGTCGTCGTACGGTCCCACCCACTCCGCCGCGTCGATCGTGCCTTTTTCCAGCGATGAATAGATTTCGCCTCCGGCAATCTGCTGCGGCACCACCCCCAGCTTCGTGAGCACTTGCCCGGCGAAGCCCCCGATGCGCATCTTGAGGCCCTGCAAATCATTCACCGTTGCAATCTCCTTGCGGTACCAGCCGCCCATTTGCGCGCCGGTATTGCCCGCGAGGATCGCGTAGATGTTGTAGTCCTTGTAGAAGTCGTTCAAGACCTTGTCGCCGCCGCCGTGAATCCACCAGGCGTTGAATTGGCGGCAATTGAAGCCGAAGGGAATGGCCGTTCCAAACGCGAAAGTCGGGTCCTTGCCGACGTAGTAGTAGCTCGCCGTATGGCCGCATTGCACGGTGCCGTTCTGCACGGCATCGGCGACCTGCAAACCGGGCACGACTTCGCCTGACGCGAAGACCTGGACGTCGAACCGACCCCCCGTGGCCGCGGCGCACCGCCTGGAAATGACCTCGGCCGCGCCGAAAATGGTGTCAAGGCTCTTGGGAAAGCTCGATGCCAGCCGCCACTTGACGGCCGGGCTGCTTTGCGCGAAGGCGGGCGCGGTGCCGGCGGCAAGAATTCCCGCGAGCCCCGTGTGTTTGATAAAGGAACGACGTTCCATGTTGCCTCCTTGAGATGAGCCGGATTCGTGCCCGGCGATGATTGCTTACCGCCGCGCGAATGTTCGCGCCATTCCTGCCGTCTTCAATGGCGGTTCAGCGCAAAGTGTAACGGAATTTCCCTTACCCGCACGCGCCGGACGGCGGCTGATCCGGTCACGGGGTCAGCTTCCGCACTGCGTTGAACAACGCCCATGCCCACCCGGTCTGGCGCTCGAGCGTTTGTGTGAAACGGATCAGGTAGCGCGCATTGCCGGTGTCGAGCTCCACCATGCCGCCGGCCAAAAATTTCTCATCCGGACCAATGAGGCTGCGCTGTGCCGCTTGCCGGTTGTCCGGATGCGCGGGCAGATAGATTCCAAAAAATGGCCGGTCGGCGTTCGTGCCCCCCGCGTCGGACGGAGCGACCCAACTTCGCAGCAGCACGCGCACGAGCCGCCGCGCAATGATCTCCACGCCGACGGTCACTTCATCCACCTGCTTGCGTTGCATGCGCCGGACGACCGCGAGCAGCCAATGCTCACCCTCCTTCATCGCCAAGAGCTCCCCCAACTGGTTGGGAGCGTCCGCGGCCGCCGCCAGCATCCGGCAACCGGTTTCGCTGCGCTCGGTTATTTTCCATTGGGTGCCACGAATGCGTTTGATCACTGATTCGGGGTTGGCGTTCGGATTCACCATCTGCGTAACTTCGTCAAAGCTCGCGGCCGCGCCCGCGGTGCGCGCCTGCTCCGGCAAGCGGTCGATTTCCGCAATCGCTCGGGTCAGCGCCTGCAAGCCCACGACGACGCGCACCTCTCCTTCGGTCTGGAAACGGGCCGCGCGCGGCGCCTGCGCAATCGCATCCGGTCCGAACAGCGACGCCAGACGCATCAACAGCAGACGCTGCTCGCGGGCCGGGAGATCGCCGGGTTTTGGTACGTCGTCTTCCGCTGGCGGCAACCAACGCATCCGTTCAACGATGCGCGTGTAGATGGGACCGGCGTCCAAAAACAACGAGCGTCCGCCGGCAATGGGCCGGTCGCGCCGCCGCAAACCGGAAGTTCCGGTCAGATCGACAAAAAACGACGCCCCTTCTCCGGGCGGCGGCAGCAACGCCAACGCCGGCGTCCAGTCCGCGAGTTGCCGCGCCACCCATTCGACCTGGTCGGGTGTGAAGTTGCCGGAGTCAAGCCGCATCAAGAGCAGCGTCTGCAAAAACTCCTGCTCGAAGGAGATCCCCGGCTTGGCAAAACCGCCGATTCCGAATAAGAGCTGTTCGCGCTGCCATCCGCGCATGCGCGCGAATTCGTAGAGCTCGTGGAATTCGCGCCATTGCGCGGGAATCCAATGCCCGTAGCGGAACAGCCGGTACTTGCCGTCGAGCCCCTTGTAATGCGCAAGCCGCACCAGCACCCAGGGCAGCGTCGCGCGCCAGCGCTTGTTCTCGGTCCGCGGATAGCCTGCTTTAAGTGCGGTTTGATACGCGGCAGTGAACGCCTTGATCAGGTCGAACACCGCATGCCATAAGCGCGATTCGACGCCGGTGCTTTTCTGGTAGTTCGCCGCGTACTGCTGCGTCAACTGCGCAATCACCGGCTCGAGTCGCGCGTCGATGCGCAGCAATGCCTCGACCTGGCCTGGCCCCGCCTCGCCACGCGAGCCGGGAAACTGCACGATAAGGTCGAGGGCGTCCTTCTGAATCGCCATCGTATCCGTCGCCGGCAGCTCTCCTATCCAACGCGCCGCGCGATTCGCGCTCGCGAAAGGATCGGTAAACGACCGCAGCCAATTGACGACGGGAACGCTCATCCTGTGGCAGTGTCGGTCGCGCCAATAACCTCCATCAGCGCCCCGCGACCGTCATTCGGTCGACCAGAATGGATCCGGTATGGCGTGAACCGCGCCGGTCGACGTCGCTGCCGACGGCCACGATGTCGCGATACATGGCTTTCAAGTTGCCCGCGATGGTGATTTCCTCCACCGGATAGGCGATCGCGCCGTCTTCGACCCAGAAGCCGGCTGCGCCGCGCGAATAATCGCCCGTCACGGGATTGACCCCCTGCCCCAATTGCTCGGTGACGAGCAAGCCGCGACCCATCCGCCGCAGCAACGCCGGCAGATCGTCGGCGCCATGCGCGAGGACGAGATTATGGGCGCCGCCGCCGTTGCCGGTCGTCGCCATTCCGAGTTTGCGCGCGGAATAGCTGCCGAGAAAGTAGCCTTGTACGACGCCGTCACGCACGACATCTCGCGGCACGGTCGCGACACCTTCGCTGTCGAACGGCGCGCTGCCGCGGCCGCGCGCGAGATGCGGCTCCTCGCGCAACTGGACGTGACTCGCAAAGACGGGACGTCCGAGCGAATCGGGAAGAAATGACGACTTGCGATACAGGCTGCCGCCCGAGACGGCCTGCACGAAATAGCCGACGAGATCGGCAGCTTCCGGCGCTTCGAAGATGACCGGGCAGTCGAGCGTGCCGAGCTGGCGCGCCTGCAATCGGCGCGCCGTGCGCTCACCGGCGATACGTCCAACCGCCTGCGCCGGCAACAAATCCTTCGCGGCGCGCGCGGAGCTGTACCAGAAATCGCGCTGCATCGCGCCGTCGTGTTCGCCGATCACCGCGCAATCAAGCTGATGGTGCGAGCTCTTGTAGCCACCGGAAAATCCGTGTGAATTGGCGTAGACGAATTCCGACTCGCCGCGGGTGACGGTCGCGCCTTCGCTATTGGTCAGCCGCTTGTCCACGTTAAGTGCCGCCGCCTCTGCTTCGCGACCCAGCGCAATCGCCGCTTCGACCGTCAGATCCCACGGATGGTAGAGGTCGAGTTCCGGAAAGACGCGGGCGAGACGAGCAGGATCGGCGAGCCCCGCGCAATCATCCTCGGCGGTAAACCGGGCGATCGCCAGCGCCTTGTCGACGGTCGCGCGAACGGAATCTTCCGAAAAATCGGCCGTGCTCGCATTGCCCCGGCGCTGTCCAGCGTACACGGTGACGGCGATACCCTTGTCACGGTTATACGCGATGGTTTCGACTTCGCCGTGGCGCACGGTAACGCTCAAGCCCACCGCTTGCGAAACGTCGGTTTCCGCCGCCGTCGCTCCGTGCCGCGTCGCCGTGTCGATAATCGCAGCGGCGACGCGTTCCAACTCCTGCGTTGGCACCGGGTAACTATTGCGAGGAACGGCGTGAACCCGGTTGGCGGCGAGTGGGGATTGCGCAACAATCAATGATGCGGTCATCTAATGGCTTTGCGTGGGCGCAACGCATCGCGCTTATAAAACGAGCGCCTGCGCCAGTCTTTCTTTCGAGTGGGTCGGTTATGATAGCAAACGACTCACAAAACTAGGGTCGTGGCGACCATGCCCCGTCCCAACGAATTGCCAGACATCGAGCCCGATTCCGCACCTTCGTCCGCGGATTCGCCCGCAGCTCTGTCAAAGACGCAGCGCAAACATGCGATGCACGCGTTGCAGGAATTGGGGAAATCGCTGGTTGCGCTCGATGCGCGCCACTTGCGCGAGCTTCCGCTTCCGGAACGCTTAAGCGACGCCATTGTGCAGGCGCGCGGCATCCGCGCGCATGAGGGACGGCGGCGGCAGATGCAATATATCGGCAAGCTGATGCGCGACGTCGATATCGTCCCGATAGAAGCAGCGCTCGAACGCTGGGCGACCGGGCCGACAGCGGAGAATGCACAATTCGCCATGATCGAATGCTGGCGCGACCGCCTGGTGCGCGAAGGCGAGGCGCTGGCGGAGTTCACTGCGGCCTACCCGCATGCCGACTATCAGCGGCTGGCAACACTCATCCATGATGCGCGCGCAGAGCGGGCGCGCAGCGGCCCGCCGCACCGCTATCGCGAACTCTTCCGTTACGTAAAAACGGCCGTCGCGTCGGTCGACTCAGTCGAGTAGCAGATGGCTTGTATCTTTGCTTTTCCTCCTTGACTCTGATGCCCGCTCCGCTCCTCATCGGCCTCGTCTCCATCTCGGATCGTGCCTCCGCCGGCGCGTACGAAGACAAGGGCCTGCCCGGACTCACGGCGTGGTTCACCGCCGCACTCGCCTCAACGTGGACGATGGAGAAGCGTCTCATCCCGGATGATCAGCCGGTGATCGAGCGCACGTTGATCGAGCTCATCGATACTGTCGGTTGCCACCTTGTGCTCACGACCGGCGGCACTGGACCGGCATCGCGGGACGTCACGCCCGAAGCAACGCTCGCCATCGCGCACAAAGTGTTGCCCGGATTCGGCGAGCAAATGCGGCAAGTCAGTTTGCAGTACGTGCCCACGGCGATCCTGTCACGGCAAATGGGCGTCGTGCGCGGCCGTGCACTCGTGTTGAACCTTCCCGGACAACCGAAGGCGATCAAGGAGACGCTTGACGGCGTCTTTCCTGCCGTGCCTTATTGCCTCGATCTGATCGGTGGGCCGTACGTCGAAACGCATGAGGAGGTGTGCCGCGCGTTTCGACCCAAGAGCGCGATACGTGAGGCTGGGAGCAAGGGTTGATGCCCTACCCGAACCAGCCGCCGCCGTACACCGATCGCAACCTCTATTCCGACGACGTGCCCTTGCAGGAAGCGCTCGCGCGCGAAGGGGCGGCGTGGGCCGAACAGTCGCTCGTCGCTTGGGGCGCGACCCTTGGCCGCACGGAGGTCCTTGCGCTGGGTGACGACGCCAACCGGCATCCGCCCGAATTGCATACACATGACGCGCGCGGTGAACGCATCGACGCGATCGAGTTCCACCCGGCCTGGCACGAATTGATGCGACTTGCGATGAGCGCGGGCGAACACTGCGCGCCGTGGGTTGACGAGGTACCCGGCGCGCACGTCGCGCGTGCCGCGATGTACATACTGCACGCCCAGGTCGAGAACGGGACCCAATGTCCGCTGACGATGACCTACGCGTGCGTGCCCGTGCTACGCCATGTCGCCGTGTCGCTTCCGCTGCTTACCGAGACGTGGCTGCCGCGCATTTTGACCCGCGACTACGACCCGCGTCCGCTTCCGGTCGCGGCCAAGCGTGCGGCATGCATCGGCATGGGCATGACCGAGCGCCAGGGAGGCTCCGACGTACGGGCCAATCTCACTTGCGTTACGGCTACCTTTGAGGACGGCGTACGCCTTTCGGGCCACAAATGGTTCTTTTCGGCGCCCCAATGCGATGGGCATCTCGTTCTGGCGCGAGAGAGCGCAGGCCTGTCGTGTTTTTTGTTGCCGCGCTACCTGCCCGACGGCGCCAAGAATGCTGTGCGCATCAACCGCTTGAAGGACAAGCTCGGCAATCGCTCCAACGCGTCGGCCGAGGTCGAGTTCGACGACGCCTTCGCGTGGCCGATCGGCGACCCGGGCCGCGGCATTGCGACCATCCTGGAAATGGTCCAGCACACGCGGCTCGATTGCGTTTTGGGTACGACGGGAATGATGCGGGCAGCGCTCACGCGCGCGCTGCATCACGCGCAGCATCGCATCGCGTTCGGGCGACGGCTTCTCGAGCATCCGCTGATGGCGAATGTGCTCGGCGATCTCGCGCTCGAAGTCGAAGCGGCCACGGCGCTCTCGCTGCGGCTCGCGCGGGCGTTCGACGCTCCGCCGGGCAGCGCCGATGCGGCACTCGCGCGGCTCATCACCCCCGCGACAAAATTCTGGTTGTGCAAACGCGGTCCCGCGGTTGCTGCCGAGGCAATGGAAGCGCTTGGCGGCAACGGCTACGTCGAGGAATCGGCGCTGCCGCGGCTGTACCGCGAAATGCCCGTCAACTCGATCTGGGAAGGCTCCGGCAACGTCATGTGCCTCGACGTTCTGCGCGCCGCTCGCCGCGAGCCGGATGCGCTGGCGGCGCTGCACGTAGAACTTGCCGCCGCCCGCGGCACGCACCGTGCGTACGACGACTTCATCACCGGGTTGGAGCGTTCCGTGAACAAACTGGAGGAAGACGCCTGGGACGGACGCCGGCTGGCGCAATCGGTGGTGACGGCGTTACAGGCGTCGCTCTTGCTCCGCCACGCGCCCGCGGTTGTCGCCGGCGCGTTTTGCGCAACACGGCTCGCGCCCACGTCCTACGCCGGTGCGACGTTCGGCGCGTTGCCCTCCGGCACCGATGTGCGCGCGCTGCTCAATCGTGCGCTGGCTGCCGGGTAAAAGTGAGCGTCTTCCCACTCGCGATACGCGCAGCCGGATCCTGCCGATAGAACTGCGCGAACTGTTGATAGACGGCCCGGTATTCTTCGAGCAGCAAAGTGGGGGCGGCGAAAAAAACTTCGGACAGAACCGCAAAGAACTCGCCCGGACTCTCAGCGGCGTACGGATCGATGGCGGTAAACTCGCCCCGGTCGACGCGGCCGCAGAAATCGTCGAACGCGGCGGCAAACGTTTTCGTCCAGAGGTCCGGCGACATCGCGGCAGGCAACGGTGGACGGCCGTTGGCGTCGCCGTTCCCCATATCGATCTTGTGCGCGAATTCATGGATCGCAAGGTTCATTCCGGATTCGCGATAATCGCGGCTTGCCTCGATATCGGCCCATGACAGCACCACCGGTCCGCCCTCCATTGCTTCACCTGCCATCGGATCACTGTTCCGGTGTACGACGCCTGCTTCGTCCTCCCATTCCCAGTTCGGCACGAACTCGCCGGGATAGACGACGATGTTTTCCCAGCCGTCATACAACGCGAAGTCGCGGTTCAAGATCAACGCGCACGCCTGCAAGGCAATCACGACTCGTTGCACCGGCGTAACCTCGTGACCGTTCGCTCCGACGATGCTTTTCGCGTCGAGAAACAGCACGACTTTTTCGCGCAGCCGCGCGCTTTCGTCGCCGGTATACATCGCGAGAAACGGCAGCGCGGACAGCGCCTCCCGCCACAACGGCTCGGGAATGGCCTGCGCCTGCAACACGCGTTGCGCACGCCAGCGGCGAAGAGCGTCGAACATGGGACGTCAGTTCGGAGGCCTCAACGTACCCGGCGGCGAGTCGCTGCCGGCCTCGGGCCTCGGTGCTCCGGTCAAGATCTTGACCGCTTCCGGTTCGGGCAGCGATTCCACGTTGCGTAATTGCTTGACGATCGCGCGACTGCGCACGCCGGCGTCGTCAATGGTCTTGCTCGCCTGGTCGAGTTTTTCCTTGGTTCGCGCGAGAACGTCGCCGAATTTACCGAACTCCGCCTTGACGGCGCCCAAGACCTTCCAGACCTCGCTGCCCCGCTGCTCAATGGCAAGCGTACGAAAACCCATTTGCAGGCTGTTCAGAAGCGCCGCAAGGTTCATCGGTCCTGTCAGCAAGACGCGATATTCGCGTTGCAACGCCTCCGCAAAGCCGGGCCGCGCCATCATCTCTGCATAGAGCCCTTCCGTCGGCACGAACAGGATCGCGAAATCCGTCGTGTACGGGGGTTCGACGTACGCTTCGCGGATAGCTCTGGCCTGAACCCGCAACACGTCCGCCAGGGTGCGGCGTGCCTGATCGGCACCCGCGACATCCGCCGCGGCAAGCGCGTCTTGCAAACGTTGCCAGTGATCGAGTGGAAACTTGGCATCGATCGGCAGCCAGCACGGATGCTCATCGTCGGTCTTGCCGGGCAAACGAACGGCGAATTCCACGCGTCTCCCCGACCCTGGCCGCGTTTCCACGTTGGTGCCGAATTGTTGCGGCGTCAACATTTCGGCCAGCAGTGCCGCAAGCTGCACTTCGCCCCATCCGCCGCGCGTCTTGACGTTGCCGAGAACGCGTTTCAAGTCGCCGACGCCGACCGCAAGCGTTTGCATTTCGCCCAGGCCCTTGTGCACCTGATCGAGACGGTCGGAAACGAGCTTGAACGATTCACCCAGCCGCTGCTCCAGAGTGGTCTGCAATTTCTCATCGACGGTCGCGCGCATCTGCTCGAGCTTGGCGGTATTGTCGAGGCGCAACGTTTCGAGCCTTTGCTCGACAATCAGCCGCAGCGCGTCCAGGCGTTGTTCGTTCGAGATCGTCAGTTTGTCCAACTGTTCGGCAAAGCCGTGCAACTGCCGCTGTTGCAATCCCGCCATATCGGTCAACTGTTGTTGCGTGGTATCGCGGAATCTGCCGATCGCGTTTCCCACTTCCGCGCGCAACGCCGTCGCGCCGATCGTGCTCTCGTTGCGCGCATTGGCAAGATCCTGGCGGATGTCCGACTCGGCATGCGCCGTTTGCGCAGCGATCGCGTCAAGCTTGGCTTTCATCTCGCCGGCATCGCGCGTCGCGGCCCGCGCCCCGCCTTCCAGCGCTCTCCCCACCGCGGACAAACGCACGAACGTTGCCAGCGCCAGCAGTCCGACGACCCCAATCGCGAGCAGAAGCACGATGGCGATCATTCCAGGTTGTTCCATAGCACTCGAGCCTTACCCCGTCAACGCGAGCGTCGCGAACGTCGCCAGCCAATGCTCACTCATATAGTCGTTGGCCGAGAGTCCCACCGTTCCAGCAACGACATGAACGGACGCCGCCTCGTTCAATATCGGAATTCGCGCATCATCGGCCGGCAACGCGTCGGCGATTGCGCGCCAACACCATGCTCTGGAAAAATTGAGTCCGTCAAGATGTACAGTGAACGGGTCGGTACGATCGGAAACCGCGGCAGGTACGAACAGCGACGCGGGTTCGCGCGCCGGGATGCCCGGCAGAAATGCACGCAGCCATTCCGCGAAGTCGCCGTCCGGCAGCACGCGGCACACCAGCTGCGCTTCGATGAGCGCCGGCGACAAAAAATCCGCCCCGGAAGGTTCCCACGCGGCAGGCGCGTCCCGATCGTTCAAGTACCAGGCTCGCGTGCGTTCGATGCACAGCGCTTCGAGTTCCGCCAAGCCGGTCGCTCGTGCGTATTCGAACGCAAACAACAGGCCGAACGCGCTGTTCGGATGGATTCCCGTGCGCAGCGGATAATTCGCTTGTGGCAGGTAGTCGAGGTAGCACTGCACGAACGCGCGCGCCAGCGGATCCAGCACCCGGGACCACCGGCGCGCGTCGAGGTCGGCTGCGCGCTGCAACTCGTGCGCCAGTTCCAGAAGCCACGCCCAGCCATACGTGCGTTCGAACGCGCGCGCTTCGGGTCGCGCGAGATATGCGCATTCACCCGCTATCGTGTCGGGCGTGAGATGGCGGTCGAACACCGCTGCAACCGCCGCCCGTTGCGGCAGCGCCGGAAATAGGCGCCGCAATCTCGCCAGCAGCCAGTGCATGTGCACGCACGAGTGCCAATCGAAGCTGCCGTAGAACGCGGGATGCAGCGCGCGTGGCGCCTGCACGTCGTGCGCGGCGCCCATCACGTGGTCGAGCTTATTCGGATATTCGCGTTCGACGTTGGCGAGAGCCACATCGGCAAAGGAGACGGCCTGCGCCGTGGTAAGCGAGGGGTATGCGAACATGTGCCGACGGTTCAAACATGTATTGTCGGTTCGCCGCAGTGTAACGGCAAGCGTGTGCTGGACGGAGGCGAGGAACTCGCGCTACGCCGCCTCGCGGCTCGCGCGCTTTCTTTCATGTCCTTGCAGGAAACGCTTGCGGATGCGGATCGACTGCGGCGTCACTTCGACCAGCTCGTCGTCGGCAATGAACTCGACTGCATACTCGAGCGACAATTGGATCGGCGGTATCAGGCGCACCGCTTCGTCGGTTCCCGACGCGCGAACGTTGGTCAGTTGCTTGCCCTTTATCGGGTTGACGATGAGATCGTTGTCCCGGCTGTGGATGCCGATGACCATGCCCTCGTAGAGCTTTTCACCCGGCGAGACGAACATCCGCCCGCGCTCCTGCAGCTTCCACAACGCGTAGGCCACTGCCTCGCCATTTTCGGCCGAGATCAGCACGCCGTTGCGCCGTTCCGGGATATCGCCCTTCACCGGCGCGTAACTGTCGAACACGTGACTCATCAGTCCCGTACCGCGGGTCAGGTTCATGAACTCGCCCTGAAAGCCGATCAGGCCTCGCGCGGTGACGCGGTACTCGAGCCGGGAGCGACCCTGCCCGTCGGACTCCATATTGGTGAGATCGCCGCGGCGCGCACCCAGAGCCTCCATGACCGCGCCCTGGTGCGCTTCCTCCACATCGACCGACAGGAATTCGTACGGCTCGCACGTCTCGCCGTTCACTTCCTTCAATACGACACGCGGCCTAGATGCCGCGAGCTCGTAACCTTCGCGGCGCATGTTCTCCAGCAATATCGTGAGATGCAGCTCGCCGCGGCCCGACACCAGAAAGGCATCGGTATCGCCAGTTTCTTCGACCTTGAGCGCGACGTTGGTCAAGAGCTCTTTGGCCAACCGGTCGCGCAGGTTGCGCGATGTCACGTATTTGCCTTCGCGTCCCGCCAGCGGCGACGTGTTCACTTGAAAGTACATCGACAACGTGGGCTCGTCGACGGCGATCGGAGGCAGCGCTTCCGGCCTGTCGACGGCCGTCAAGGTCGTTCCGATCGTCAAGCCGTCGATGCCTGTGATAAGCACGATATCGCCGGCTTCCGCCGCTTCCACGTCGACGCGCTCCAATCCAGCGAACGCGAGGACGTGCCCGATCTTGGCCTTTTGCGGGGCGCCATCAGCGGCACGCGGTCCGTTCAGCACCGCGACTTCCTGTCCCGGCGTCAAGGCTCCGCGCCGAATTCGGCCAATCCCGATACGGCCCAAGTAACTCGAATAGTCGAGCGCGCTCACCTGAAACTGTAGCGGCCCGCCGGAGTCGCCTTGTGGCGCGGGCACGTACTCGAGGATCGTCTCGAACAGCGCACGCATTGTGGCGTCCGACTCGGTGCCGTCGGCAGGTGACCCGGCCTTCGCCAGGTTGACGTCAAGCGTCGCCCAGCCATTCAACGCCGACGCATACACGACGGGAAAATCAAGTTGCTCATTGGTGGCGCCCAGACGATCGAAGAGCTCGAACGTCTGGTTGACGACCCACTCGGGACGCGCGCCCGGGCGATCGACCTTGTTCACGACGACGATCGGTTGCAGGCCCTGCTGCAGCGCCTTCATCGTGACAAAACGCGTCTGCGGCATTGGACCTTCGACCGCGTCGACCAGCAGCAGCACGCCATCCACCATCCCCAGCACCCGCTCGACTTCGCCGCCGAAATCCGCATGGCCCGGCGTGTCGACGATGTTGATGCGGTGGCCGCCGTATTTGATCGAGCAGTTCTTGGCGAGAATCGTGATGCCGCGCTCGCGTTCGATGTCGTTGCTGTCCATCACGCGCTCGCCAATGTGCTGGTGCTTGGCGAACGTACCCGACTGCACGAGCAGCTTGTCGACGAGCGTCGTCTTGCCGTGATCGACGTGGGCGATGATGGCGATGTTGCGCAGCTCATCTCGGAGTTGAACCGGCGACGGAATTGGCAACGATGGAGTGGGCGTAGTCATTGATAGTCGCGAAGCGTTTGCGGATCCGGCGCAAATGCGGGCAGCGCTAAAATGCGGGCAGCGCTAAGTGACAAACAAGCGGCGGAAGCAAAACCTGTCGATTGTAACCTCTTTTGCCCTCAACCGTCCGGAAAATTTTGAATAATCCGCGACTTAGGTTATAATGCACGTTCGGGACGGCCGTTCGGTCACCGTCTCACCACGAGCAAGCGAAGGGATTCTAGTTTTTAGAGCTCTAACCGCTTGCCGCCTCCCAGCTACGATGTAGCCGCTGCCTGGACCGGAAGTCGCGAAAAATTCGCGCTTGGCCGCGTCAGGAGCCTTGATGAGTGCAACGACGTTCGACGAGCTCGGGCTGTCTCGTGAAGTTTTGCGAGCGGTGACCGAAGCCGGTTACACGATACCCACGCCGATTCAACTACGAGCGATTCCACTGGTGCTCGCAGGCCGCGACGTCATGGGCGGCGCGCAAACGGGCACCGGCAAGACCGCCGGATTTGCCCTGCCGATATTGCAACGCCTGCAACCGCAAGCCAACGCGAGCCCGTCCCCGGCGCGACATCCGGTGCGCGCGTTGATTCTTGCACCTACGCGCGAATTGGCGATTCAGGTGGAAGAAGCGGTCAAGGAATATGGTAAGTACACGAATCTTCGCTCGACGTGCGTGTACGGCGGCGTCGACATCAAGCAGCAACTCGCCATCGTTCGCGCCGGCGTCGAAATTCTTGTCGCAACTCCCGGGCGTCTGCTCGATCACATCGAACACAAAAGCGTCAACTTGGGCCAGGTCGAAGTCTTCGTTCTGGACGAGGCCGACCGCATGCTCGACATGGGCTTCATTCCGGATATCAAGCGGATCATGGCGCTGTTGCCCAAGAAGCGGCAGAACCTCCTCTTTTCCGCCACATTTTCGCAGGAGATCAAAAAGCTCGCGGACACGTTATTGAACGAGCCGCAGTTGATCGAAGTGGCGCCACGCAACACCGCAGCCGAGGGTGTTGTGCAAAGCGCCTATCGCTGCCCACAGGACGCTAAGCGTGCGCTGCTTGCGCACATTGTCAGAACGCGCAACGTGTGGCAGGTGCTGTGTTTTGTGCGCACCAAACACGGAGCATCGCGTCTCGCGCGTCAATTGGAAAAGGACGGGCTCGCGACGTCGGCGATCCACGGCGACAAAACACAAGTCGCGCGACTTGAAGCGCTGGCAGCGTTCAAGGAAGGACGCCTGCAAGTCCTTGTCGCGACCGATGTCGCCGCCCGCGGCCTCGACATCGATGATATGCCGCTGGTCGTCAATTACGAGTTGCCGCATGTCCCCGAAGACTACATTCACCGCATCGGCCGCACCGGCCGCGCCGGAGCCTCCGGCGAAGCGATCTCGTTCTGTTCTCCGGAAGAAGAGAAGTACCTTGCGGACATCGAGAAGCTGCTCAAGAAAAAAATCTCGATCGCGGTCGCCGACGATTTTGACCCAGGCGAACCTGCCGCGCGTCTACCGCGGGAGCGGCGCGAATCGCGCGGCAAACCGGTGGCTGCGCCACGAGCCCCACGTGCCGAATCCCGCGGCCATGATCGCCGCACCGTGCGCAGCAGCGCAGGCGAACCGGCGCGCGTCAATGAGCGTGAACGAGATCGGGACGCGGCGTACGCGAAAAATCCCGACCAGCCGGTTCAAAATCCCGGACAGACAACCAAATCGGCGTTAATGCGTGGCGCGCATGGGGCCCGCCCAGCGGGTAAGTCTAAACCCGTGCCGGCGCTGCTGATGAAACGGCGCGTACGCGAGGTCGAGAACGCCTGACCTTCGTTCGGTCGCTTCTTAGGCCGCGCGGCCAGATCTACGCTGGCAACCGCGCGTACTGCGGCTTCAACTTCTCCAGCGTGTCGGTGTATCCCGCCAGCCGCGCGCGTTCTTGCTCGACTACGACCGGCGGCGCTCGCGCGACAAAGTTTTCGTTGCGCAATTTCGCGTCCGCCTTCGCAATTTCCCCTTCGATCCGCGCAATCTCGCGGCCGAGGCGTTCGCGCTCTGCCGCCGGATCGATCTTGCGGTCGAGCATCACTTGAAACGAATCGATGATTTTGACCGGAGCTTCGGACGCGGGCAAGGTCGCAACATAGTCGATGTCGGAAATTCGCGCGAGCGGCTTCAAGTAGCCGCTGTTACGCCGGGAAAAAAGCATGTCGCCGGCCAGGACCACGCGCACTCTTTCGGCGGGCGAAAGATCCATCTCGCCGCGCAGCTCGCGACAGGCGTTGACCAGCCGTTTGAGCACGGCGATCTCGTTCTCGGCCTCCGCATCGCGCTTAGCGGGGTCGGGCACCGGATAGGGCGCGAGCGAAACCGTTTCACCGGTCTTGCCGGCGAGCGGCGCGACGATCTGCCAGAGCTCTTCGGTGATGAATGGAATGAACGGATGAGCGAGACGCAGCACGGCTTCCAGCACGCGCACCAACGTCCGGCGCGCACCTCGTTGCGTTGCCTCTTCCGCGCTTTGCAACTGCACTTTCGCGAGCTCGACGTACCAGTCGCAGTACTCGTCCCACACGAATTCGTAGAGCGCCCGCGCCGCGAGGTCGAAGCGGTAAGCGCCGATCTGCTCCGCCACTTCGCTCTCCGCTTGCTGCAGTCGCGACACAATCCACCGGTCGGCGAACGACAACGTCGCCGGCTGCGCAGAGTCGAGGCCCGAGTCCTTGCCCTCGACGTTCATCAGAACGAAGCGCGCGGCGTTCCACAACTTGTTGCAGAAATTGCGGTAGCCCCCGCACCGGTTCAAGTCGAAATTGAGCGTCCGGTTGAACGTCGCGAGCGATGCGAACGTAAAGCGCACCGCGTCGGCGCCAAACGAGGGGATCCCGTGGGGAAACTGCTTGCGGGTGCGGCGGGCAATGTCTTGCGCCTGGCGCGGATCGAGCATGTTCGCCGTGCGTTTCGCCATCAGGGTTTCGACGTCGACGCCGTCGATCAAGTCTATCGGGTCGAGGACGTTGCCTTTCGACTTCGACATCTTCTGCCCATCTTCGTCGCGTACCAGGGCGTTGATGTACACGTCGCGAAACGGGACATGGCCGGTAAAGTAGGTCGTCGTCATGATCATCCGCGCGACCCAGAAGAAGATGATGTCGAAGCCCGTGACGAGCACCGAAGAGGGCAGGAATGTCTGCAATTCCCTCGTCAAGCGAGGCCAACCCAATGTCGAATGGCACCACAGCGCGGAGGAGAACCACGTGTCGAGCACGTCCTCATCCTGCGTCAGCGTGTCGGGCTCGCGCCCGAGCTTGGCTTTGGCTTGCGCGTGCGCCTCCGCGGCGCTGCGCGCGACGTAGACGCCGCCCGCGTCGTCGTACCAGGCCGGCATTCGGTGTCCCCACCAGAGCTGCCGGGAAACACACCAGTCTTGAATGTGGTCGATCCAATGCAAATAAGTCGACCGCCACTCTTCCGGCACGAAGCGCACGCGCTCGCGCGTCTTGCCGCCAACCGGCTGAATGCCTTCGTTGACCGCCGCAAGACAAAGCTCCGCAATCGTCTTCCCGGGAAATAACGGATGCGTCGCGGGCGCCGGCTTCTTCAGTGCGACAAACCATTGGTCCGTCAGCATCGGCTCCACGACTTCGCCGCTGCGACCGCAACGCGGCACGACCATCTTGTGCGGTTTCTCCGACACCAGCAGTCCGGCGGCGTCCAAATCGGCGAGCACTGCGGTACGCGCCACATAACGATCGAGCCCGCGATACTTGGGTGGTGCGTTCTCGTTGACCTTCGCCTGCAGATCAAGCACGGTGAGCGCGGGCAGCTTGTGCCGCTGCGCGACATCCCAGTCGTTGAAATCGTGCGCGGGAGTGATCTTGACGCAACCGGTACCGAACTCGCGATCGACGTAATCATCAGCGATGACCGGGATCAGTCGTCCGGTGAGCGGCAACGCAACCTCTTTGCCGACGAATGCCGCGTAGCGCTCATCGGCCGGATTGACCGCGACCGCCACGTCGCCCAGCATCGTTTCAGGACGCGTGGTCGCGACGACGAGCGATCTCGTTCCGTCAGCGAGCGGATACCGAATCTCCCAGATCCTGCCCTCTTCTTCCTCATTGTCGACTTCCAGATCCGACACTGCGGTCCCAAGCGTCGGATCCCAGTTGACCAGCCGCTTGCCGCGATAGATAAGCCCATCCTCGTACAACCGCACGAACGTTTCCAGGACCGCCGCGGAGAGCCCTGCGTCCATCGTGAAGCGCTCGCGCGTCCAGTCCGCGGAGGCGCCCATCCGGCGCATCTGGCGAGTGATCGACGATCCCGATTCCTCTTTCCATGCCCACACGCGCTGCTCGAATTGCTCGCGGCCGAGTTCGTGGCGCGTTTTGGCTTCCAATTTAAGCTGTTGCTCGACGACGATTTGCGTGGCGATGCCGGCGTGGTCGACGCCAACCTGCCAAAGCGTGTTGTCGCCGCGCATCCGGTGGTAGCGGATCATCACGTCCATCAGCGTCTGCTGAAACGCATGACCCATGTGCAGCGTGCCGGTCACGTTCGGAGGTGGCAGCTGGATGCAAAACGCCTCCGCGCCGTCCTTGAACGACGGCGCAAAGTATCCGCGCGACTCCCAGATCGGATACCACTTCGCCTCGATGGTGTGGGGTTCGAAGCTTTTGGGCAAATTCATAGGGCCGCGTGCGCAAAAACCTAAAATTATAGCGGACAGCGTAACGGACTCGCTGCGCTAAAGCGACATCCCGAGTGAGGCCCTCGTTGCCAGAAGTATGGAGATACGGTTATACGGCTTCGCTTTCACGCAGATTGTAAGTACCATGCACCGCATTCGTTGCAGAAGGAGATCGCCGTGATCGCTCCACCAACCCGCCTCACCCTTTTCGCGATGGTCGCGGCCGTTGCGCTCCTCTCGGCCGTCGCGTCCGCGGATCGCGCGTTTGCCCAAGCGACCTACTTCGACGTGGTCCGCGGATCGGGTCCGCATGACGTCGCCGCATCGCCTGCGCCAGGCGGACCAGTCTATTACACCGGCCAGCGCAACGGCACGCTCGGTATCGTTGATCCAGGCACCGGCAAGGTCGAGGAGGTACCACTCGGGCAGCGCTCAGCGCCGCATGGCGTGATCGTCGGACCCGATAACGCGCCCTGGATCACCGACAGTGGAATGAACGCGATCGTACGCGTGGATCCCGCGACACGCGAGGTCAAAGCATGGCGGCTGCCGGACGAAGCGCGCGGTGCGAACCTCAACACCGCGACCTTCGACAAGAAGGGACGGGTCTGGTTTACCGGGCAATCCGGGTGGTATGGCCGGCTGGATCCGGCACGCAGCGAGATGAAGATGTGGCGATCACCGCGCGGCAACGGCCCCTATGGCATCACCACGACTCCGAGCGGCGACGTCTACTACGTGTCGCTCGCCGGCAGCCACCTCGCGCGCGTCGACCTCGAGACAGGCGAGGCAACGGTGATCGAGCCGCCGACAGCGCGGCAGGGTGCGCGCCGCGCATGGTCCGACTCGAAAGGTCGCATTTGGATCAGCTACTGGAACACGGGCCACGTCGGCATGTACGACCCTGCCACGAAGGCATGGAAGGAGTGGAAGCTGCCGGGCGATCGACCGCAGACGTATTCGGTCTGGGTGGATGATCGCGACCAGGTATGGCTGGCGGAATGGTCGAGTAATGCGATCGTGCGCTTCGACCCCGTCACCGAAAAATTTACAAGCTACCCGTCGAACCGCGACGGTGCGCGCGTGCGGCAGATGCTTGGCCGTGGCGGTGAGGCATGGGGAGCGGAGTCGGGGACGGATCGGTTGGTGCGGATCAAGTAGGCATCAAGGGGCGGAGACCGTTTTGGACGTCTGGCTACTCCTGCTTGACCATCGGGGGTGCTGCGGCCGCGCGAGCTTTCTTCCGACCGCGCGGGCCACTGCGTCCAGCGTGACCATCAATGTCGCAAACTCTTTGGGCGTGAGCGCCTGGTCGGCATCGCACCAGGCTTCGGTGGGGTTGGGATGAACCTCCACCAGAAGCCCATCAGCTCCGGCCGCGATGGCCGCGTTTGAGAGCGCTGGCACCATCCACGCCTTGCCTCCCGCGTGCGATGGATCGGCGATGACCGGCAAATGCGTTTCCCTCTTTGCCACCGCGATTGCGGTGACATCGAGCACGTTGCGATAACCGCTCTCGAAGGTCCGGATTCCGCGCTCGCATAGCACGATCCTATGGTTGCCACCCGCTGCGATGTATTCGGCGGCCATCAGCCACTCGTTGATCGTCGCGCTCATCCCTCGCTTCAGCACGACGGGCACGTTGACGCGGCCGACCTCCTTTAAGAGATCGAAATTCTGCATATTGCGCGTCCCGATCTGAATGACGTCCACGGCCGCCGATAAGAAAGTGTCGAGCATGCGCACGTCCATCAGCTCAGTCACGATCGGTAGATTGTGGCGCGCCGCCGCCTGCTGGAGCAGCCTGAGTCCATCCACACCCTTACCCTGAAACGCGTAGGGACTTGTTCTGGGCTTGAAGGCGCCACCGCGCATCAGTCGTGCGCCTCCAGCCGCAACGGCGTCGGCCGCCAGATTCATCTGCGCTTCCGTTTCGACCGAGCACGGTCCCGCAATCATTTGCACTTCTGCGCCACCGAGCGGGACGTCGCGCACCTGGACGACGGTGCTCGTGCGATGCCACTCTCGCGCAACGAGCTTGTAGGGCTTGACGATGTGCATCGATCGCTCGACACCGGGCAGCGAATCGAACATTTCCGGATCGAGCTTGCGCTCATCGCCGATCGCACCGATCAGGGTTCGTTCGGTACCGCGGGAAATATGGACGCCCAACCCCTGCGCGTGAATCCTGGCTTCGACGACGGCGATTTCTGCTTCGCCGGCGTCGGGCTGCATGACGATGATCATCGCATTTCTCCCTTTTCCTGCCGCCAGCGCTCGATTTCACGCTCGATGGCTTCGGCTACGTAGGCGCGCAGCAACTCACCCACCTCACGATTGATCGTCGTGACGAGATCCGCGCTTGCGCGATCGACGATCGGCTGCAAATGGACAGCAAGCTGCTCACGCAGGCCAGTATCGGTAAAAAGATCGATCCGTTGCAGCACCTGCATTTGGATCTCTTCGGCGATCGCTTGCCAGTGCGCATCATCATGGGCGAGATGCGCGGCAGCCGGCGGCGTGCTTTCTTCGATCACAGGTCGCAGAGGCAAATCAATTGCTTCGACGCCGGCGGTCTCTTCCGGTTGCGACGCGAATTCCAGAATGACGACTGGCTCATCCGGTTGCGGCGCGAATGCGTGGATGACGACTGACTCATCCGGTTGCG
>JBBJMT010000010.1:0-127769 GCA_037719965.1 Casimicrobiaceae bacterium
CAGCGATTCGCGATTGCTCGCCGCCCGGCAAGCCGGGCCTCGCCGCTCACGCTGCTACTTGAGCGCGTAACAGGTCAAGTCGTCGGCAAAGGACAACGGACCCTTATATTCGCGGGCAATCGCCGCACGGGTCTCTTCTTCCTTGCCGATCGTGCGGGTCATCCGGTGGCTCAAGACCAATTGGCGGGCCTTGGCCGCCGCGGCGATGCGGCCGATTGCCGACGGCGGCATGTGGTAATCAAGCTCGCCGCCATGCGTGCCTTCGGGTACGGCAAGATGCGCGACCAGGACGTGGGCATTTTCCGCCAAGCGTTCCAGATTGCCGTTACGGCCGTCGCCATCGCCGCTGAACGCAATTCGTTTGCCGCCGATTTCCACTCGCCACGCAAGCGCAGGGACGTCGGCGTGAACAACGGTACTTGCCGCCGCCTTGACTCCTCCTGCGGAGAATACCTCCTTGATTTCGTTCTTGGCGAGCGCGACGTCCGTTGCTTTCAGCGAATAGCCCGACAATATTCCGGGCGTCAGGTAATCACTCAAATACGCGAACGCGCCCGCTTTCTCCTCTGTTAGCAACTTGACCCACGTCGTGGTTGCGGGAAACGCACCGCCGGCCACTGGACCGAACAGCGGCAGCGCCTGCCGCCGCCGTTCGAATAAGCCTGATTTGACCAGCGCCGGCAGGTCCGCGCTGTGATCGACGTGCAAATGCGAAAGCAAAATGAGATCGACATCGGCGAGCTTCGCGCTTGCCTCGCGAAAGCGCAGTGCGGCGCCGCCACCCAGGTCGACGATCACCGCGGCCTTGCCGTCGCGCCAGATCAGGTAAGACGTGGAAGCGCGACCGGCGAGCTCGGGTCCGCCCGACCCCAAGACCTGCAACGCGATGCCCGATGCGCCGCAGGAGGCGGCAGCAGGCGTCTGCGCGTCTCCCGGCAGCGGAAGCAGTGCAACTGCAGCAGCGACGCCACGCAACATCCAGCGCTTCATTGCAAGCCTGATGAGCGACCTCCGTGCTCTGCGGGACCAAGCGCTGCCAGGAAGGAATTGCCGGCAGTAGTCGCGCCATACAAAATTTATCACGACGAAAGCGATAGCGGCACATGAGGACGCGGGTTCGACGGGGCATCGGCAGCGGGGGCGTTGCGAATTTCAGACAACCTGCCGTCGTCGCCCTAGGGTTTCATCTTGACCCGGATTTCGCTCGCGTCGGTGGTGCTTTTCCGCTAAAATTCAAGAGCTTTCCGGTGACATCCCGCTGCGGCGCTAGAAATGAGCTGCGCGAATCTCCGGCGCGTAAACGGAACTGCTAACGGGAACCTCTTCCATCGGGCACCTGCGGGTGCCCTCGTCGTTTCTAGGGCGTAACGCGTGCATCGCATCCGCAATTTTTCGATCATTGCCCATATCGATCACGGCAAGTCGACGCTCGCCGACCGCTTCATCCAGCGGTGCGGGGGGCTTTCCGACCGGGAAATGAGCGAACAGGTGCTCGATTCGATGGACCTGGAGCGCGAACGCGGAATCACGATCAAGGCGCAGACCGCCTCGCTCATCTACGTGGCGCGCGATGGTGAAACGTATCGGTTGAATCTCATCGATACGCCGGGTCATGTCGATTTCGCGTATGAAGTCTCGCGTTCGCTGGCCGCGTGTGAAGGCGCGCTGCTTGTCGTCGACGCATCGCAAGGGGTCGAGGCACAGACGGTCGCCAACTGCTACACCGCGATCGAGCAGGGTGTCGAGGTGCTGCCGGTATTGAACAAGATCGACTTGCCATCGGCGGAACCCGACCGGGTCATCGAAGAGATCGAAGACATCATCGGCATCGATGCCACGGATGCGCTGTGGGCGAGCGCCAAGATGGGCGTCGGAATCGACGATATCCTCGAGGCGGTCATCGCGCGTATCCCGGCGCCCAAGGGCGACCCGGCGGCGCCACTCAAAGCGCTCATCATCGACTCGTGGTTCGACAACTACGTCGGCGTCGTCATGCTCGTCCGCGTCATGGATGGCACGTTGAAACCCCGAGACAAGGTCCTGTTGATGGCGGCGCGAGCGACGTACGTTTGCGAGCAGGTAGGCGTATTCACGCCCAAGTCGGTCGCACGCGAGCAGCTGTCCGCCGGCGAAGTCGGATTCGTGATTGCCGGGATCAAGGAGATCAAAGCCGCGCAGGTCGGCGATACGCTCACCGCCGCGGCTAAGCCGGCAACGCGCGCGCTGCCCGGCTTCAAGGAAGTCAAGCCGCAGGTGTTCGCAGGCCTCTATCCGGTCGAGGCGAACCAGTACGAAGCGCTGCGCGACGCGCTCGACAAGCTCAAATTAAACGATGCGTCGCTTAAATACGAGCCCGAAGTATCGCAGGCGCTAGGCTTTGGCTTTCGCTGCGGCTTTCTGGGCCTGCTGCACATGGATATTGTGCAGGAGCGTCTCGAGCGCGAATACGACATGAATTTGATCACGACCGCGCCGACCGTCGTGTACCAACTGGTGCTGCGCGACGGAACAGTGACCGAGATCGAGAACCCGTCGAAGTTGCCCGATTCCTCGAAGGTGGAGGAGATCCGCGAGCCGATCATTACGGCGACGATCCTGATGCCGCAGGAGTTTGTCGGGCCGGTGATCACGCTGTGCACCGACAAACGCGGCGCGCAGAAGAACATGCAGTATCTGGGCCGGCAGGTCATGCTGACCTACGAGCTGCCGATGGCCGAAGTCGTGATGGATTTCTTCGATCGCTTGAAGTCGGTGTCGCGAGGTTATGCGTCGCTCGATTACGACTTCAAGGAGTTTCGCGCGGCCGACGTCGTCAAGCTCGACATCGTGATCAACAACGAGCGCGTGGATGCGCTGTCGGTGATGGTTCACCGCTCGATTGCGATGTCACGTGGCCGCGAAGTCGCGTCGCGGATGCGCGCGCTCATTCCGCGGCAGATGTTCGATGTCGCCGTGCAGGCCGCCATCGGCGCGCAAATCATCGCCCGCGAGACCGTCAAGGCGTTGCGCAAGAACGTGCTCGCCAAGTGTTACGGCGGCGATATCACGCGCAAGAAAAAATTGCTCGAAAAGCAGAAGGCGGGCAAGAAGCGGATGAAGGCAGTGGGTAACGTCGAGATTCCACAGGAAGCGTTTCTCGCGATCCTGCAGGTCGGCGAAAAGTGACGCAGGCCGGATACTCGCGATCAAGCGCGGTTATCAGACGTCATCGGCGCGCTGCCATGCCACAATCCGCCGGCTTAAAGCCCTAGAACGATATGAACTTCGCACTGATTCTGTTCCTGTTGACGCTCGTCACCGGCGCGCTGTGGCTGCTCGACCGGATGGTCTTTGCCCGCCGCCGGGCCGCTGAAGCGCCGAAGCCCGCCTGGGTCGAGTATGCGGCGAGCTTTTTCCCCGTTTTGCTCATGGTTTTCCTGTTGCGCTCGTTCCTGGCCGAACCGTTCAAGATTCCGTCGTCGTCCATGCGGCCGACGCTCGAAGTCGGCGATTTCATCCTCGTCAATAAGTTCATCTATGGCCTCCGGGTGCCGATCGTCGAGTCCAAGATTCTGCCGCTGGCCGACCCGCAGCGCGGTGATGTCGTCGTGTTCCGCTATCCGATCAATCCGTCGCAGGACTTCATCAAGCGCGTCGTCGGCGTCGGCGGTGACGTCGTCATGTACCGCGACAAGAGACTCACCGTCAACGGACGGGAATTGCCGCAGGATCCTGCCGGCACTTACAGCTATCTCGAAGGTATGCGCTTTGAGACACTCGACCGCTTCATCGAAACCGCACAGAAGGTCGACGGGACGCACGCATACACGATCGGTTTGAATTCGCGCGCCGCGCCAGTCTATCCACAGAACGTGCGGCCATTCTCCGGACGGGAGAATTGCGACTACAATGAGCGCGGCTTCACGTGCAAAGTACCTGCGGGTCATTACCTGGTGATGGGTGACAATCGCGACAGCAGCGACGACAGCCGGTATTGGGGGTTCGTGCCGGACGATCATATCCGCGGCAAGGCGTTCTTTATCTGGTTCAACTGGGACGACCTCTCGCAGTTCGCGTTCAAGCGCGTGGGCAGCAGCATTCAATAAGAACGGGAGATAAGGTGGGCGGCATGCAGAGCGCGAAACGCCAGCACGGACTCACGATCACGGGATTTCTCTTCGTTGCGGCCGTGGTCATCGTTGCCGCGCTCGTCAGCTTCCGGATGATTCCGGCCTACATTGAATATTATTCCGTCAAGAAAGCGTTGGAAGGAGCACTCAACGATGCGCGCGATCTCTCGCCGGCGGAGATTCGCCGGTCGGTCGAGCGCCGGCTCAATGTCGATTACGTCGATTCAGTGCGCGCAAGCGACGTCGAAGTCACCAAAAGCGGAAACACGGTGACGGCAGCGACGACGTGGGAGAAGCGGCTGCACATGGTCGGCAATGTAAGCATCATCCTCGAGTTCGAAGCGACAGCGTCGCGCTAAACATACGTCGCGTTTGATGGCCGACGCCTTTCGCCGGCAACTGGCGTACACGTTCCGGCAGCCGGAACTGCTGCGGCAGGCGCTTACCCACCGCAGCTTCGGCACTCCCCACAATGAACGTCTTGAGTTCGTCGGAGACGCAGTATTGAATTGTGTCGTCGGACTGACATTGTTCGAGCGTTTTCCCGCATTGCCCGAGGGTGACCTGTCGCGAGTGCGCGCTGGGCTGGTCAACAAGGACACGCTGGCAAGAGTTGCCGACCGCATGGGCGTGGGTGCGCAAATTCGTCTGGGCGAAGGCGAGGTGCAAAGTGGCGGCGCGCAGCGACCGTCGATTCTTGCCGACGCGCTGGAGGCGGTCTTCGGGGCGGTTTTTCTGGATGGTGGCTTCGCAGCGGCGCGCTCGGTCATCGATGCATGCTATGCCGACGTGTTGCGCGACGCAGATCCAGTATTGCTGGGCAAGGATCCCAAGACGCGTTTGCAGGAATGGTTGCAGGCGCGCAGGCTGCCGGTACCGGAATACGCGGTCACGCGTACGGTCGGCGAAGCCCACGCGCAGCGGTTCCTGGTTGAATGCCGCATCCCGTCCCTTGGCTTAATCGCGACGCGGGAGGGGACGAGTCGCCGCGTGGCCGAACAGGTTGCGGCCGAGGCGTTATTGACCGAAGTCATGACTGTAGATAAACGCGAAAGTAATCGCGCTTAAACGGCATGCGTGACAAAGGCGAAGCCCACACGTCAGGCGTCCCGGAATCCGGCACGCCGCCGTTTCGTTGCGGCCACGTGGCGATCGTCGGCCGTCCCAGCGTGGGCAAGTCGACCTTGCTCAATGCGTTGCTGGGTCAAAAACTCAGTATCACGTCGAATAAGCCGCAGACAACTAGGCACCGCATCACCGGAATTCTCACTGAACCGCGAGCGCAATTCATATTCGTCGATACGCCCGGGTTCCAGACGCTGCATCGCTCGCGGCTCAACGAGCGCTTGAACCATGCGGTGCGCCAGGCGTTGGCGGAAGTCGACGTCGCCTTGCTCGTGCTGGATGCGGCGCTCGTCAACAAGGCCGATCGCGAAGTGATTGGGTTACTGGCCGGTGATGTTCGTGCGGTGGCTGCGATCAACAAGATCGACCTCGTCAAGGATAAGAGCGCGCTATTGCCTTATCTCGCCGATGTTGCACACCTGCATCCATTCACGGCTATCGTCCCCGTATCCGCGAAGAAAGGCACGCAGCTCGCTGCGCTGAAAACGGAAATCGCCAAAGCCCTGCCGCAATCCGATCGTCTCTATCCAGTGGACGACCTGACCGATCGCGACGAGCGCTTTCTGGCGGCGGAATTCATTCGGGAAAAGATCTTCCGGCTGCTGGGGGAAGAAGTGCCTTACGCGACCACCGTTGGTATCGACTCGTTCGCGCTGGAAGGCGATCTGCGCCGGATCCACGCGACGGTGTATGTAGCCAAGACCGGGCAGCGCGGCATGCTGCTGGGCGAGAACGGTGCGCGGATGAAAGCCATCGCTTCGCAGGCGCGTACCGACATGGAGAGATTGTTCGGTGGGCGCGTGTTTCTCGAAGTGTGGGTTAAGGTCAAGCCGAAGTGGGCGGAGAGCGAGATGTCGTTGACCCAATTCGGCTATTGATATGCCGAGATCGCCTCTTGCGCAGCGGCGCGACAACCAGCCGGCGTTCGTGCTGCATACGTATCCGTATCGCGAGACCAGCCTGATCGTCGAAGCGCTGGCGTCCGCTCACGGCCGCATCGGCCTGGTCGCGCGCGGCGCCAAACGGCCGCGTTCGGAACTCCGCGGGCTGTTGCAGGCGTTCCAGCCCTTGACCTTGGCGTGGGCGGGAACGGGGGAGTTGAAGACCTTGACGAAGGCGGAATGGCGCGGTGGTGTACCGCGACCGGGAGGCGCGGCGCTGCTATGCGGGTTTTATTTAAACGAGCTGCTGCTGAAAATGCTGGCGCGCGAGGATCCGCATCCAAAACTGTTCGGCGATTACGAGGCGGCGTTGGGCGCGCTTGCGGCGGAGACATCCGCTGCCAGTCAGGCGGGCATCTTGCGCCGCTTCGAGCTGCGTCTGCTTGCCGAATTGGGGTACGCGCTGCCGCTGAAATACGAGAGCGAGAGCGGCGACCCGATCGATGCGACCTCGCGCTATCACTACCTGTTCGATCGCGGACCTCGTTTGATCGAGACGAACGTCGCGCGCGAGCCGGGGTTGCGGTGGCCGGTTGTGCGCGGGGCAACGCTGCTTGCGCTATCATCGCAAACTTTTGCGGATGCGGAAGTCGCAAGTGAGGCGAAGCATTTGATGCGTCAGGTGCTCGATCATTACCTGGAAGAGCGCCGGATTTTCAGCCGGCGCATCGTGCAGGACTTGCAAGCGTTGGACGAGCAGATTGAGCCGCAGAAGATGACCGATGGTTGAGCTCGGCGTCAACATCGATCACGTCGCGACGTTGCGCCAGGCGCGGCGCACGTACGAGCCCGACCCCGTATGGGCCGCGGTCGAAGCGCATCTGGGCGGCGCCGACGGCATCACCGTGCATCTGCGCGAGGATCGCCGTCATATTCAGGATGAGGACGTGCGGCGGCTGCGCGAGCTCGTGCATATCAAGCTAAACCTCGAAATGGCGCCCACCCCCGAGATGCTGGCGATTGCCTGTACGCTCAAGCCCGAAATGGCGATGCTGGTGCCGGAAGGGCGGCATGAAATCACGACGGAAGGCGGGATCGATATTGTCGGAGAGGAGATGAAATTGAAGGCTGCAGTCGCGCAGCTGAACGATGCCGGAATCGTGACTTCGGTCTTCATCGACGCCGAAGTAGCGCAGATCGACGCCGCCGCGCGCATCGGTGCGAAAGTCTGCGAGATTCATACCGGGCCTTACGCGCAGGCGTTTCATGCGAAGGGTCGCGATCCGGAAGGCGCTGCAGTTGTCGCGGAACTCACGAAGATTCGTGCGGCCGGCGACGCGGTCCGGGGGTACGGAATGCGTTTCAATGCCGGCCACGCGCTCAATTATTTCAACGTTCAGCCGGTCGCGGCACTCCACGGCATTCGCGAGCTGCACATCGGGCACGCGATTGTTTCGCGTTCGGTGTTCGTCGGACTACGCGAAGCGGTGCGGCAAATGAAGGCGCTGCTGGTCGAGAGTAAGTAGACGTGGCCATGACGATAACCCTCCCTCGGGGTCCAGTTTTTCTCGATGTCGAGAACTGTGAACTCACATCCGCCGACCGCGAGCGTCTCGCGCATCCTCTCGTGGGTGGCGTCATCCTGTTCTCGCGCAACTTCGCGGAGTGCACGCAACTGGCGGCGCTGACCGCCGCCATTCATGCGTTGCGCTCGCCCTCGCTGCTCATCGCGGTCGATCACGAAGGCGGGCGAGTGCAGCGATTCCGCGCCGGGTTTACCGCGATTCCGCCGATGCGGACTCTGGGCGAGCTATGGGATCGCGATGCCGGCGCCGCGACAGCAGAGGCGCAGCGCTTGGGGTATGTCCTCGCGCACGAATTGCGCGCGAACGGAGTGGATTTTAGCTTCGCACCGGTGCTCGACCTCGACTTTGGCGGCAGCAACGTCATCGGCGATCGCGCGTTTCACAGCAATGCGTCGGCGGTTGCGGAGCTCGCATCGTCGCTGCGCAAGGGCTTGAACGCCGGTGGATGCGCCGCCGTGGGCAAGCACTTTCCCGGGCATGGCTATGTTGTCGCGGATTCGCATTTCGACGTGCCGGTGGATGACCGTTCGCTCGAGCACATCATGGCCGAAGATCTCGTTCCCTTCGTGCGGCTCGCGCAGGAAGGATTGGAGGCAGTGATGCCTGCGCACGTCGTCTACCCGGCGGTCGATGCGCTGCCGGCCGGCTATTCGCGCCGATGGCTGAAGGACATTCTGCGCGGGCAACTGGAGTTCGACGGCGTGATCTTCTCGGACGATCTGGGAATGGCGGGCGCGCATACGGCCGGCGATATCGTCGCGCGCGCCGATGCGGCAATTAACGCCGGCTGCGACATGGTCTTGACCTGCAACGACCACCCGACGGCAGACGTGCTGCTGTCGCGGTGGCAGCCGCCCGCACAGCCCGAGCTTGCGCGCCGCGCCGCGCGAATGGAGGGTCGCCCGTCGGCTTAAGGTTCCCGACCGAGGGTGTAAGGAATTTTGTGTTTGTGAGCCGTACGCTAATCTCACTGAAAGGAGAGTCGTATGGCTGCAGAAGTCAGATTCAAGAAAGAGTTGCTAGATGACCTGTTGGCTGGGCATGACGCCAAGAGCGTATTCGAGAACGACGGTCTGCTCGACGAGCTGAAGAAGGCGTTGGCGGAGCGGATTCTGAACGCCGAACTGGACCATCATCTCGGCCAGGAGGGCGAGCAGGCGGCGGGCAATGTCCGCAATGGCGCGAGCCCGAAGACGGTACTCACCGACAGCGCCAAGCTGGAGCTGGCGATTCCGCGCGATCGCCAGGGCCGCTTCGAGCCGGCGCTGATCGCGAAGTACCAGCGGCGCTTTCCCGGTTTCGATCAGAAGATCATCGCCCTGTATGCCCGGGGGATGACCACCCGGGACATCCAGGCGCACCTGCGCGAGCTGTATGGGATTGAGATTTCGCCGGAGCTGGTGTCGGCGGTCACCGACGCGGTACTGGACGAGGCGGCGGCGTGGCAGGCACGGCCACTGGAGCCGGTCTACGCGCTGGTGTTCTTCGACTGTCTGCGCATCAAGATCCGCGACGAAGGGGCGGTCAAGAACAAGGCGGTTTACCTGGCCATCGGCATGCGCTGTTCGGGGCACAAAGAAGTGCTGGGGATCTGGATCGAGCAGACCGAAGGCGCCAAATTCTGGCTGCGGGTGATGACCGAAATCCGCAACCGCGGTACGCACGACGTGCTGATTGCGGTCGTGGATGGGCTCAAGGGCTTTCCCGAAGCGATCAACGCGGTGTTCCCCGAAGCACTGGTGCAGACCTGCATCGTGCATCTGCTCCGCTACTCGATGCAGTTCGCCTCGTGGAAGGAACGCAAGGCGGTGGCAGCGGCGCTGAAACCGATCTATGGGGCGGAATCGGCCGCGGCGGCCGCGGCCCGACGGGAAGAATTCGCCGCCGGTCCGTGGGGGGAGAAATATCCGGCCATCGCGCAGAGCTGGCGCCGCAACTGGGAACAGGTGATCCCGTTCTTTGCCTTCCCGGCCGCGGTGCGTCGGATCATCTACACCACCAACGCGATCGAGAGTCTGCATAGCGAGGTACGCAAGGCGGTGCGCGGGCTGGCGTTGCGCAACATCACCGCGAAATGGAAGAACCCGCCGATTGCGTGGCATGCCGCGAAAGCTCAGTTCGCGATACAGTTCGAAGATCGTTTCGTGATGACCAGTGGATAATTTCAACCGAACGGCTCATACACAGAATTTCTTACAGGCCCTCCCGACCTGGACTTGAACCGACCGAACACACCTGAGCTACTTGCATCACATTCTTCATCGGATCACTTCGTCCGCTCGCAACAGCAAAGACTGCGGGATCGTGATGTCAAGGGCCTTCGCCGTCTTCAGATTGATCACGAGCTGGAACTTCGTGGGCTGCTCAACCGGAAGGTCTGCTGGTTTGGCGCCCTTCAGGATCTTGTCGACGTAGACCGCACCGCGACGAAACAGCTCGACGATGTCGGGTCCATACGACAAGAGCCCACCCGCGATCACTAGGTCCCGGAGCAGATACATCGCCGGTGTTTTGCGCGTGCCGCCAAATCGGGGATGCGCTGCGCTGGGGTATGGAAGATCGGGTCTCCCACAATCCACAGCGCGTCGGCTTTTGCTTGGACAGCGGCATCGATCGCACCCTCGATTTCGCCCGGTGCCTGGACTTCGAGCACTTGTAGTTGCACCCCCAACTGCCGCGCCGCGGCCGGCGCTTCCAACGGAAAGAGCGCGTTAGTGACCTCGTTGCTTGGGTTGATCAAAGCGGCAATTCGCGTCGCCTTCGGCACCGCTTGCTTCAAGAGATCGAGTGACTTCCCCATGAAGCCTGGGCTGCTGCCGGTTTCGAGGACACCATGTTAGGGTGGAATCCGAAACCGGAGGTGGTTCATGGGAACGAGAAGGCAGTTCAGCCGGGAGTTCAAGCTTGAGGCGGTGAGGTTGGTTAAGGAACGCGGTGTGACGGCGGCGCAAGCCGCGCGCGACCTGGACGTGCATGAGAACGTGCTGCGCAAGTGGGTCCGCGAGAAGGCGGTCGACCCACAGCAGGCGTTCCCCGGCAAGGGCGTAATGAAGCCCGAGCAGGCGGAGATTGAGCGGCTGAAGAAGGAAGTCGCCAAGCTCAGGATGGAGCGCGATATCCTGAAAAAAGCCGCGGCCTATTTCGCCAAGGAGTCGATGTGAAGTTCGGCTTCGTGACGAAACACCGAGGGGCCTGGCCGGTACTGCTCATGTGCGAGGCACTCGGTGTCTCGCGAAGTGGTTTCTATGCATGGTTGAACCGGCCCCGAAGCCAGCGCAGTCTCGACGACGAGGTCATGGGCGGTCAAGTCCATCACAGTTTTCTGGGCAGCGACCGTACCTACGGCGCGCGCCGCGTCTGGCATGACGTACTGGCACTGGGTCACCGCTGCGGCTTGCACCGTATCGAGCGACTCATGCGGGCGCAAGCGCTGCGCGCCCGACCACGGCGTCGTGGGCTCCCGGCCGACCGGGGCGAGCGCGGCGCCGTCGCAGGCAACGTGCTCGACCGCCAGTTCCAGGCAGACGCACCAAACCAGAAGTGGGTGGCCGACTTCACCTACCTCTGGACTGCCGAAGGCTGGCTGTACGTGGCCGTGGTGCTCGACCTGTACTCGCGTCGCGTCGTTGGCTGGTCGATGCAGTCGAGCATGACCTCGCAGCTCGTGGCCGATGCCTTGATGATGGCGGTCTGGCGGCGTGGTCAACCAATCGAGTTGTTGCATCACTCGGACCAGGGCAGCCAGTACACCAGTGAGCACTTCCAGGAACTGCTCAAGGAACAGGGCATCACGTGCAGCATGAGCCGTGCCGGTGACGTATGGGACAACTCGGCGATGGAAAGCTTCTTCAGCTCATTAAAGATCGAGCGCACGACCCGGAAGGTGTTGCGGACGCGAGAACAGGCGCGCGCCGAGGTGTTCGATTACATCGAGCGGTTCTACAATCCGACTCGCCGCCATTCGACACTCGGCTACATCAGTCCGATAGCGTTCGAGAAAGCGCAAGAAGCTTAGGTCGGTGTCCACCGAACCGGCAGCAGCCCACATCGCCTGTACGAATCACGACTTTAGTCATCGTTACTTGCCCGGGCCGTCGATAGACGATCTCGAACACTCTTGCTGGAATCGCTCCAGTGTTGCCTGGTAACTGATGAATGCGACCGATTCAACCACTCCCATGTAATGCCGATGGTGATAGCCGTGGGCGTTGTCAAGACCGAGAACTCTGCCGTTGTCACGTCGGAACATCTCATGATTGAAGTAGGTCAGGCTGTACCGCGTCACCACCGTCGTGCCCTTTTTCGCGAAAGCCCCATACCTCGTAGCGTAATAGCCCACCGCCGGACTTCGGCTTGAGCGCGAAGCGCTCCCGTTCGAGGAGGGTTTCTGCCGCGCTTTCGCCATGCATTCCCCAGATGTGCTCCATCATGGCACACCTGACAGGATGATGGCCAAGGCAGGTCACGTTTAAACAAACTGTATCGACGGGCTTGACCGCTTTTCTAATATGGTCATAATAATGGTCATTTGATCACTAGCCAGCATGCAAACGATTCAGGCTTCTAAATTCAAGGCCCAATGTCTCGCCCTGATGGATGAGGTGGCGCGCACCGGCAAGACGATCGTGGTGACCAAGAACGGCAAGCCGGTGGCCGAACTGCGGCCGCACCGCCCGCCGCGCGTGAAGTCTCCAATCGGCCTGCACAAGGGCGGCATCAGGATCCGCGGCGACATCGTCTCCCCGGTGGGCCGCGATCTCTGGGACGTGCTGAAATGATCGTGCTTGATACCCATGTGCTCGTGTGGGTCGCCGCCGACGACCGCAAGCTGGGACGCAAGACCCGCGGCCTGATCGATCGACGCTGGGCCGCCGGCCGTGTCGCGGTCGCCGCCATCACGTTCTGGGAGGTCGCGTTGCTCGTGAGCCGCGGCAGGCTCGAGCTTCCGGCGCCGGTGGAGGAGTGGCGCACGCAGCTCCTGGCCGCAAGCCTCATCGAACTGCCGATCGACGGGCTCAACGGCATCTTTGCCGTGGATCTCGATGGTCTGCCCGAGGATCCCGCGGACCGGTTCATCGCTGCCACCGCGCTGAATCATTGCGCCGCACTTGTGACCGCCGACGAGAAACTGCTGCGCTGGGGCCACGCGCTCGTGCGGCACGACGCCCATACGTGACGGCACATTAATTGGCGGCGATAATCGGCAGATCGTAGTCCAAGCACACGCGACGGTAGAAATCCCATTTCCACAAGTCACCGGCGAGTTTTGCCGGGGCCTCGCCATTTACCGGCCGTGCGGCCAGCGCCCCCCCAAACGCTGCGTCAATTCCTCGGCCGTGTGCGCGACGAGCGGTCCCAGTTGCTTGATCCGTTCGTCCGGAAGACGCGCCGTCGGTCCCGCGAGCGAGATGGCTCCCAGCGGCTCCGCGTGCTCGTCATAAATGGGCGCCGCAACGCAACGCGTCCCGAGCGCATGCTCCTCATCGTCGAACGACCAGCCGCGCTGGCGGACGACCTGCAAGCTCGCCCACATGATCTCCGGCGTGACGATCGTGTTCTCGGTGATCCGCGGCAAACCCTTCATCTTGAGAATCGCATCGATCCGTTCGTCCGGCAACGCAGCGAAGATCGCTTTGCCCACACCCGACGCGTGCAGCGGTACGCGACTGCCGAGCTTCACTAAGAGGCGCATGATTTCTCGGCATTGCACCTGCGCAATGAATACCGCCTCGGTCTCATCGAGGATGGCGAGGTTCGCGGTCTCGCCCGACTGCTCCATCAGCCGGCGCATCGACACATGGCTTTGCGCCACGAAATCGCGGTTCGCAAGAAAACTGGAGCCGACAGTAAATGCCTGCAATCCGACGTACCATAGACCCAGATCGCCGGCCTGATAGACGTAGCCGGTTTTCTGCAATGTCGCGAGCAGGCGGTGTGCAGTCGATGGCGGCAACGAACACCGCTGCGCGACGTCGGTCAACGTCAACCCGCCCTCCGCTCGCGCAAGACACTCGAGGATCGACAAGCCACGCGTAAGACTCTGCACCTGAGCCGTCACCGGCCCGGCGCTGCCCGGCGTGCGTCCGCGCTTTTGTGGCGGTGCGGAAAAGCGGTGCGGCATCAGCGAAGAGCTTCTATTCTAATCGGCCGCTCGGCGAACACGCGTTGCCGGCGCAAGCGTACGTGTCTCGCCGTGCGTGACGATCCAGAATGCTTCACGCGCGACGCGCTGCGCGTCGAGTGCCGCAGCCAATTGCCGCGGCGGCTCGTCCAAGGGTTCGTCGGTGAGCACGAACGTGCCCCAATGCACGGCGAGCGATTGTCGCGCATTCAGGTCGCGATGGATTTGGACGGCCTCCGCCGGATTCACGTGCTGCGTCTGCATGAACCAGCGCGGAGCGTACGCGCCAATTGGAAGAGCCGCCAGGTCGAACGAGCCAAAGCGTTTGGCGATGTCTTTGAAATCGGCGGAGTAACCGGTATCGCCAGTGCAGATGAAACGAAAATTCGGCGCTTCGACGACGAAGCCGCCCCAAAGCGTTTCGTTCCGGTCCCACCACGTGCGCGCGCTCCAGTGCTGCACCGGCACAAGGTGCACTTTGAGGAGGCCGTCGTCGCGCCGGTCCCACCAATCGAGCTCGGCATGGACCGGGAGATTCTGGTCGCGAAACCAGCGCGCAAGTCCCAGCGGAACGTAGAAGCGCGGCGGACCGCTTGCCTGCCGTGCGAGCGCTGTAACGGTGGCAAGATCGAGATGGTCGTAGTGGTTGTGCGAGATCAACACGACATCGATGTGCGGCAGCTCGTCGAGGCTAAGCGCCGGCGGGACCCAGCGTTTTGGCCCGGCGAAAGACACGGGCGACGCGCGGTCGGTGAAATGCGGATCGGTCAGAATGTTGACCCCGGACAACTGCAGCAGCACTGTTGCATGACCGATCCACGTTACGGTGTTCTGCGTGCGATTGGCTTTGAGGAACGCGACGTCGGGCTTGACCACCGGAAAGTGCCACCCTCCAGCCGGCACAACGGGAACGCCATTGCGCCACCGTTCCCATTGCCATCGCCAGTAACTTTGCGGTCCCGGATGCGGATAGTTGTTCTTGAAACCCGTCGGTGTGTGGTGCGATTTGGCGGCGTTGTAGTGCGGATTCATCGCCGGTTTCTCCGTGGCACACGCGAGGAGCGCAACGATCGCGAACGCGGTCGCCGTGTGGTGAACTCTACGGCGGTGCCGTGGCGCGTGCGAAGCATTCATCAGGGTTTCCTCATTTTCCCGACGAGAGGTGCGGCGTCACCGCGTACTCGATTCCCGCGATGTCGACGGCATACCGCGCGGCTAGGATGACCGCATCAGTCAGCGGCGGACCGTCGGGCGCGGCGCGCGCGTAACCCAGCGCCACGGCGCGACCTTGTTTACGGCTGTATCCCGCCGACGTGAGTTCACCGACGGTGCGGCCATCCATCAGAATCGGTTCGCCACCCCAGGGAAACGCGGCAGGGTCGTCGAAGGTAAACGTGACCAGGCGCTTCTGCACGCCCGCGTCGAGTTGCCGGAGCAACGAGTCGCGTCCCAGGAACGGCGCCGGCTTGTCGAGCTTCACCGAGCTATGCAGGCCCGCTTCCCATGGCGTTTCGTCGGGCGAGAGTTCGGCGCCCCATGCACGGCGGCCCGCCTCAATGCGCAGCGCGTCGAGCGCGTAGTACCCGGCGTCCTGCAAGTCGAACTCGAGACCGATGCTGCACAGCGCGTCGTAGAGTGTGACGCATTGATCGGTGGGCACGACGATTTCGAAGCCCGGGCCGCCGACGTAGCTCATGCGCGCCGCGCGAGCACGCGTGTAACCGATATCGATTTCGGCGGTCATCCCAAAGGGCAGGGCAGTCTTCCCCAAATCGGCGGGTGAGAGCCGCGCCAGCAGCGCTTCCGCGCGCGGCCCCATCAGCGACAGCACGCTGTACGCACTGGTGACATCGACCAATACCGCAAATTCGTCGGGGTCGATGTGGCGTTCGATCCATGTGGCGTCGCGCGTGGCCTGCGCCGAGCCCGACAGAAGGAAAAACGTGTCGCTCGCCAGACGCGTGATGGTCAAATCGGTTTCGATGCCGCCGTGCTCGTTGAGCATCGGCGTATAGATGATCCTCGCGACCGGCACGTCGATGTCGTTGGCACAAAGGCGCTGCAGGACGTTGATCGCATCGCGCCCTTTCAGCACGAATTTCGAAAATGACGTCTGATCGAACACGACGACCGCCTCGCGGCACGCGCGCTGCTCATCCAGCACATGGGGAAGCCAGCCGGGTGTGCTGAGCGTATACGCGGGCTCTGATGCACCGGCCGGCAGAAAATAGTTAGCGCGCTCCCAATTGAGCTTCGTGCCGAATACCGCTCGTTTCGCGTGCAGCCGGTCGTACAACGGCGATCGCCGCAATGGGCGCACCGTCTGCAATTCTTCACGCGGCCAGCGCATCGCGTAATGCAAGCCCAGCGTTTCGACGGTGCGATCCGCCAGGTGTTTGCGGTTTGCATGGAAGGGCGAGAAGCGGCGGATATCGACGTCCCACAGATCGATGGGCGCTTGGCCATCGGCGATCCACTCGGCGACAAGACGGCCGGCGCCGCCCGCGTTGGCGATGCCGGCGGAATTGAAGCCGGCACAGACGAAATAGCCTCGCACTTCCGGCGCTTCGCCCAGAATGAAGTTGCCGTCTAGCGTGAAGCTTTCCGGACCGTTCAGCAACATCTTGACTTCCGCCGTTTCAAGGCACGGCGTGCGGTGGATCGCGTTCTTCATCAGGATCTCGAACTGATCCCAATCCTCGGGCAGCAATTGAAATTCAAAGCGATCGGGGACTCGCAGCACCTGCCACGGCTTCGCCACTGGCTCGAAGCCACCCATTACCAGACCGCCGACTTCCTCCTTGTAGTAGATGTAACCGTCCGGATCGCGGATGACGGGTAGTTCTGGTGATATCCCGGGAATGGGCCTGGTGACAATGTAGAAGTGCTCGGCCGACGAGAGTGGCACGTTCACACCGGCCAACAGCGCGAATTCGCGCGCCCACTGCCCGGCGCAGTTGACGATCGTCTCGCACTTAAGCGTTCCCTCTTCCTCGTCGGACCGCCAGCAGACCCCGGCCACGTGGCGGTTGGTTACCTGTACGCCGGTCACTTGCACCGATTCGTAGAGCTTCGAGCCGCGCATGCGTGCGCCCTTCGCGAGGGATTGCGTGAGATCGGTCGGGTTGGCTTTGCCGTCGCCTGGAATCCATACGGCGCCGGTCAGGTCGTCGGTGTAGAGAATCGGCGCGATACTGCGTGCCTCCGCCGGCGTCACGTAGGCGTACTCGACGCCAAAGGCTTGCGCGCGGGCCATCTGCCGGCGTATCAGTTGCATGCGCTCGGGCGTACGCGCGACGTTCAGGCTGCCGCACTGTTTCCAGCCGGTGGCGAGCCCCGTTTCCTGCTCAAGCGTCGCATAGAGCTCGATGCCGTACCGGCTCATCCGTGTTGCGTTGCGCGTTGCACGCGTCTGCCCAACGAGTCCGGCAGCGTGCCATGTCGTGCCGCACGTCAATTGGCCCTGTTCCAGCAGCACCACGTCGGTGATGCCGAGACGGGTCAAGTGGTATGCGGTTGCGGCGCCGATAATGCCGCCGCCGACGATGACTACCTGCGCGTGTGAGGGAATCTCAGTCACGAGGGGAGGCTTGTTTATAGCTTGAGCGCCGCAACGCCGAGCACGACGCAGCAGGCGCCCGCGATGCGGGCTCCGCCGAACCCTTCCTTCAACCAGACCGCGCCGATCAGCGCCGCGAACAGCACCGAGGTTTCGCGCAATGCGGCAACCGCCGCGACCGGCGCACGGGTCATCGCCCACAGCACGATCGCATACGCGGTGACGCTGCACAAGCCGCAGATGAGTCCACGGCGCCATTGGACGCCGACATAGGCGATCGCGGGCGCGCCGCGGTGAACCCGAATCCACATGAGGAAGACGACGCCTTCGACGAACGTCAGCCACAAAACGTAGCTAGCCGCGTTGCCCGACGCGCGCGCGCCAGCGCCATCGATAAGCGTATAGACGGCGATGATCGCCGCGTTGGCAAACGCCCACCACGCCGCGGCTGCCGGATGCCGGTGGCGTCGAGCGAAGGCGATACCGACGATGCCCGAAGAGATCAGGGCAATGCCGAACATCACCTGCGCCGAGGGTAGCTCGCGCAAGAAGAGCACGCCAAGCACGGTGACGATGAGCGGCGCTGCGCCGCGCATCAGCGGGTAAGCGAATGAAAGATCGCCGATGCGATACGCCTGTGCCAGGGTCAGGTAATAGCCGAAGTGGATCACCGCCGACGCCGCCGCCAATGGCCACGCGCTCGGGAGCGGCAGCGGCACAAAGGGCAGCGCGAGCAACGACCAGAACGTACCTCCGGCTACAACGGTTGCCGTATCGAGCAGCGGATCGCCGCCACCGGCAGATTTGAGCAGCGCGTTCCAACTGGCGTGCAGCAAGCCCGCGCCAAGTACGGCGAGCGTGACGCCGAGCGTGAGTTCCAAGTTCGGTGGTTAGCGGGTTGCTGCTACGGGTCGTTGCGCCACTTCCACCGCGAGCACGAAATGCGCAAGCGGTGGCGTGGCTGCACCGGCTACCTTCGCCAGATCGTCCCACCGGCGCACCCGGACGGCGTCTTGCGCATGAGGTTCTGCGATAAAAGCGGCTGCCAAGGCGGACGTAAACGGACCGCCTTGGAGCGCGAGGCTGCGCTTCGAGTCGGCGGAGAGCGCTTCGAAATAGTGGGTTTGCGTCGCGCACAAGTAGCGCTTCGCGTCGACGTGCAACTTGATCGGTGCCAGTACATCGTCATCAAACAGAGGACGCAGGAACGGCAGCGCGGCGTATTGGTGCACATCGTCCACGCCGTGCAGTGTCGGCGTGTCGCCCTGGTCGTTCAGCAAGTGCCCGAGATCGTGCAGCAGCGCGGCTGTCACCAGTGCCGCAGTCGCTCCCGACTGCTGCGCAAGGTTCGCGGTCTGCAGCGCGTGCTCCAGTTGCGTAACACCTTCGCCGTCGTACGCGCGATCGCCCTTGCGGGCGAAGAGGATACAGATGTCGGAGATCGAAAGGGCCATGGTTATGCGTCGAGCGTCAAGCCGGACGCGCCTTGCCTTTTTCCCAGCCGGCGCCGTTGTCGGCACCGCTGCCCTCTGGAACCGGTATGTTTTCGGGCAGATCGAGCGAAGGTTCCTTGAGTCGCGTCCGTGCGAGCACGCCGGCCTGTTCCAGAATCGGATACGCAATCGAGCAGAAGTGTGAATTGATCCGCTTCAAGTCCGAGATAAGGTCGATATGTAGCGACGATGTCTCGATACTCTGCACGGTATTCCCGGCGAGCCGGCGCAAGTGCGAATTGGCATAGGCTCGTTCAAGATCCCGAAACAGCACCTTTTGCCCGAGCAACTCCTGAGCGCTTTTCAGGTCGCCGTGCAAGAACACACTCATCGCAAGTCGAAGATTGGCGACCAGTCGTGCATGCAGATCGCAGATCTCGGCCATTCCCGCCGCGGAAAAACTATAGCCCTTGTCGATCTTCTTTTCTTCGAGATCGTTCAATATGCGTTCGATGATGTCGCCCACCTGCTCCAGGTTGATCGTGAATGAAACGATGTCCGTCCAGCGCTGGCTCTCCTTTTCATCCAGCGCTTCGCGCGAAACCTGCGTCAGGTACAGCTTGACGGCGGTGTACAGCTCGTCGACGATGTCGTCTAGCCCGCGCAGCCTTTGCGCCAGCGTGCGATCGTTGGTATGCAGCACGCGCAGCATGCCGGTCAGCATGTCCTCGATGACGTCGCCGATGCGCATGACCTCGCGCGCCGCATTGGCGATCGCCAGCGTGGGTGTCGAGAGCGCGGTCGGATCGAGATGCCGCGGCCGGGCGGGATCGACAGCGAGCGGCTTCGCCGGCAATAAGCGTTCAGCGAGACGTGCGATCGATTCGGTCCAGAAAATGAATATCAACGCGAGCGCGACGTTGAACGCCAAGTGAAACAGGACGACCTCATGCGCGTCGGCGAGTTTGAGTGCGTCGATCCCATCGGCCACGAATCCGAGGAGCGGAATGGCGATGACGCAACCGATCAGCTTGAAGATGAAATTGCCCAGCGTTACCCGGCGTGCTTCGGGCGCTGAGCGCAGGGTGGAGAGCAGGCCCAGCAGTCCACTGCCGAGATTCGCGCCGAGCACCAGGCCGAGCGCGACGGGCAGGCCGATGACGTGCAGCGATGCGAGGGTCGCCACCAGCAGCACGACGGCGAGGCTCGAATAACAGAGCACGGTGAAGAGCGCTGCCACCAGCATGTCGAGCAAAATATCGCCGGTCAGTGAGGCGAAGATGACCTTGACCCCGGCCGCCTGGACCAGCGGTTTCGCGGCGACCGAAATCCACTGCAACGCGAATATGATGAGGCCGAGGCCAATCAGAATGCGGCCGAAGCGCCCGGCATTCGACTCCTGTTGCGCGAGAAAGAGGGTGACGCCGGTAAAGATCAACAGCGGCGCAAGCCACGACAGGTCAAACGACAGGATCACCGTGACCAGCGACGTCCCGACGTCGGCGCCGAGCATCACCGCGAGCGCCGGCGCCGTGCCGATCAATCCCTGTCCGGCGAACGCGGCGACGATGAGGGCGGTGGCCGTGCTGCTCTGGATCAATCCGGTGACGCCGAGCCCGGCGGCGAACGCCGTGAAGCGATGCCGGACACTGCGCCGCAACACCCGCCGCAAATCTCCGCCGTAGAGCCGCAGGATGTCGGTGCGCACGAGGTGCGTTCCCCACACGAGCAGCGAGACCCCAGCGAGCAGATTGAGCAGCGTTTGCATCAGCGTGCCGGATGAAAGTAGCAAGCTACTTGGTTCACCATGGCAGCGAGTAGGTCTTCACGTTGGTGAAACTCTTGATCGCTTCCTGGACCCCTTCCTTGTAGCCCAGACCCGAATCCTTGATTCCGCCGAACGGTGTTGATTCGAGCCGGTAGCCCGGCACTTCACGTATGTTGACGGTGCCGACGTGCAATTCGGAAACGAAGCGCGTGATGTAATCGAGGCGGTTCGTGCACACGCCGGACGACAGGCCGTAAGCCGTGCCGTTGGCGATGCGGATGGCCTCGTCGATAGTGCGAAAACGCAGCACCGGAGACACCGGACCAAACGTCTCGGTGCGAACGACGTTCATCTCGGGTTGCACCTGGTCGATGACCGTCGGTGCATATAGCGCCCCGTCGCGCACGTTGCCAACCAAGAGCCGCGCGCCTTGCGCGAGCGCGTCCGCGACGCGCGTCTCACAATTGCGCGCAGCAGCCTCGTCGATCAGCGTGCCCATGGCGACCTCGCGGTCCATCGGATCGCCGTACGACCATGCGTGCGTGTTGGCGACCAACCGCTCGATGAAAGAGTCGGCGACCGCGTCGTGCACCAGAATGCGTTTGACCGCCGTGCACCGTTGCCCGGAGTTCTTGTAAGAGCCGGCCGCGGCCAGCGCCGCGGCTTCGTCCAGATCGGCGTCTTCCATGATGATCAGCGGATCGTTGCCGCCCATTTCCAGAACGAGGCGCTTGTAGACTGCGTGCGCCGCGATGTATTTGCCCACGGGTATGCCGCCGGTAAACGTGACGAGGTCGGCGTCGGGATTGGTCAGCATTTCTTCAGCGATCTCGCGCGGGTCGCCGGTGACGATCGAGAGCATCTCGGGCGGCAAACCGGCTTCGTAGAGGAGGTCGGCGAGCAGCAGCGCCGAGAGCGGGGTCTTCTCGGTCGGCTTCAACACCATCCGGTTATTGGTGGCGATTGCCGGCGCTATTTTGTGCGCGACTTGGTTCAGCGGATGGTTGAACGGCGTGATCGCCGAAATTACGCCTGGCAGCGGCTCGCGCAGCGTGTACACCTTGCGCGACTTGCCGTGCGGCGTTAAGTCGCACGAGAAGACCTGCCCATCGTCTTGCAGCGCCGCGTTGCCGGCAAACGTGAAGACGTCGCAGGCGCGACCCACTTCGTAGAGGGAATCCCTTTTGCAAATTCCACATTCGGCGGTGATGACATCGGAGAGCGCTTCGGCGCGGCCACCGATCAGTGTTGCCGCGCGGTAGAGGATAGCGGAACGCTCGAAGCGCGTGAGCTTCGCGCGATACGCTTTGGCGATCGCGAACGCGCGACGCACCTCCGCGACGGTGGCTTTGGGGACGGTGCCGACGATGGCGCGCGTATAGGGGTTGCGAACCTCGATGATGCGCTCACCGCCGATTGCTTCCCCGGCGATGCGCATTTTCTCGCGCCTGACGCCGGCCGGTTGTATGTCGGTCATCGTGTTCATCTGCGCTACTGCAAATGATTAAGGGCGAGGTCGAATGCGTCGAAGTTGCGCCAGCGGCGCGACGGGCCAGCGTCCATCGGACGGTTGGCAATGAGCGGCACCCGTTGCTCCGAGACGCCACCGTGCGAGCGCAGCGGAGCATCAAGACCGGACAGGTCGTGCCGATCGCGGCTGGTGCCGATGACCGTCGAGCGCTCGGCGACGACGACGATATCGCCAACGCGATCCGGCGGCAGCTCGAAGCGCATGCACGCGTCTTCTCGGGTCAACGTCAAATCGATTCCCGGCAAGGAGGCGATCGCGCGCAGCACATCAGCGCGCGCCGCGCCGCGCCTTACATAGACCGTCGCGTAAGAGCCTAACGCGCCATGGTGGACGACATACGGATCGGTGATCGGCAGGATTACGCGCGTCGTGCCTTCGCCGAAGGCCCGGTCCAGCGCATCCTGCAGATAGACGATGTTGGCGCGGCCGAAAGCATCGGTCTTGGCGTTCATCCCATGGTCCGCGGTCAGCACGACGGTAGCGCCCAGTGCATCGAGCTCACCCATGTAGCGGTCGAGCATCGCGGTGAAATCGTTGGCCGCCGGAGTGCCCGGAGCGGCTTTGTGCTGGACGTAATCGGTCGTCGAGAGATACATGATGTCGGGCCGTTCGCGTTGCATGAGCGCGACGCCGGCCGCGAACACGAACTCTGACAGCGCAGCGCTATAGACGGAAGGCACCGGCATGCTCGCAAGCGCCGTTACGTTGTCGATGCCGTTGGCGTCGAGCGTCGCGTCGCCGGCCTTTTCGGCCGAAAAGCAGATGCCGTTCAGCTTGTGACCCAGCAACGCGCGTAGCTTGTCCTTGGCGGTGACGACGGCCACCTTGGCACCGGCATTAGCCAGTGCAGCAAGGATCGTGCCCGCGCGCAGATACTTGGCGTCGTTCATCATCACCTCGGCATCGGCGTCCGCGTCGTAGAAAAAATTGCCGCAGATCCCGTGCACGGCAGGAGGTGCACCGCAGACGATCGACAAGTTGTTGGGGTTGGTGAACGATGGGACAACGCAATCGGCAGTAAGGCAGATGCCACGCGACGCGAGCGATGCGAAGAACGGGGCGCGCCCGGCGGAGATCGCCTGATTGATGTAATCGGGCTCGCAGCCATCGACGCAGACGACGACCAGCGGCCGTTGCGGCCAGCGATACGTGCGACCGTTGACCTCGACAATGCGCGCAGCCGCGCTCATCGCTTGGTCCGACCCGAACCGGCAGCGGCTTGCAATGCGGCGACCGGCGCGCTGCGCACGCTGTGCATTCGGGTCCGGCTACCCATCGCATGCTCGAACAACGCGCGACCGGCCTGTATCGACTGCCGGGCGGCGATGCGCTCGACGATTGCGTGATGTTCGCGCGTCGAGACGGGCAGGGCGCCTTCCTGCGCCAACGTGGCGCGGCGGTAGAGATGCAGCTCGTTCACTAGCCGGCGGTACGTTTGGAGCAATTTCGCGTTGCCCGCCAACTTCACCAGAAGATCGTGAAATTCGACGTTGGCGCGGTGATACGCGTCGAGGTCGACGCGCGCAGCCGCATTGTCCATCAGCGCGACGAGCGCCTGCAATTCCGCAATGTCGGCGCGGGTTGCGGTTTGGGCGGCCTTGCGGCCCGCATACTCGTCGAGGATCGCGCGTAACTCGTAGATCTCGTCGGCTTCTTCAACGCTCACCTGGCGCACGAAGACGCCGCGATTTTTCGTGAGCCGCACGAGCCCTGATTCCTCTAGCGCGCGGAACGCCTCACGGATCGGGCCGCGCGAGACACCGAGGCTTTGCGCCAGCGCGGTTTCATTGAGCTTGGTTCCGGCGGGCAGCTCGCCCGCGACGATCATGCGCTCGAGGTCGCGCTGGACCAGCGCCGGCAGCGAGTTCGACTGGAGAATGGCAATTGTTGCGCTTGTTGCCGGGGCCCTTTCCGCCGACGCGGATTCGGCCTTTTTTCCGTTGCGGTTTGTGGCATTCAGCGATTTCAGCATGTTGCAATTAGATAACGCCTGCTGTAGATTGTCAACAATCTGCAATCAATACGCGGTACCCTGTGCGAGTCCGTTCGCCGCGCTGCCGAGGGACCGCTCGATGGCAGCGCGGCGGGAAGAGCATCGCGCGGACGTTGCCCGCAAGCGGGCCCACGCGTAGCATGCGTCGCACCCATCGCGTGCACCGCCGTCTTCCTGCTGCGCGCTATACGGTGTTGATCGCCCGTTGAAGTTTTTTCGACCGAGGAGCTCTAAATGAAACTTGCCCGTGGATTGTCGATGGTCGCGGCTGCCGCTGCCGCAATCGCGTTCGCTGCGCCTGCGGCGGCGCAGAAAACCGAGCTGCTGGTCTATACGGCCCTCGAAACCGACCAGCTCAAGGCCTATGCGGATGGGTTCTACAAGGCGGTACCGGATGTCGAGATCAAATGGGTACGCGACTCGACTGGGGTGATCACCGCCAAGCTTCTGGCCGAGAAGGCGAACCCCCAGGCCGATGTCATTTGGGGCTTGGCGGCAACCAGCCTCCTGGTGCTGGACAGCGAAGGCATGTTGCAGCCCTATGCGCCGTCGGGCCTGGCTGCGTTAGGCGCGCAGTACAAGGATACCAGGAGCCCGCCGTATTGGTGGGGGATGGATGTCTGGGGCGCGACCGTCTGCTTCAACACGGTTGAGGCGGCCAAGTTGAACCTGCCCAAGCCCGAGTCCTGGCAGGATCTGACCAAGCCCGTCTACAGGGGAAAGATCGTGATGCCGAACCCGGCCTCGTCCGGCACCGGCTTTCTGGATGTGACGTCCTGGCTGCAGATAATGGGCGAACAAAACGGCTGGAAGTTCATGGATGGCCTGCACGAAAACATCGCGCAGTACACGCATTCGGGCAGCAAGCCGTGCGTCCAGGCCGGCAACGGCGAGTTCCCGATCGGCATTTCGTTCGAGTACCGCGCCAACAGCATCAAGGCGAAGGGCGGTCCGATCGACCTCATCTTTCCCAAGGAAGGATTGGGTTGGGACATGGAGGCCTTCGGCATCATGAAAACGACCAAGAAGCTCGACGCCGCGAAAAAGCTCGCGGACTGGGCATCGTCGCGACCGGCGATGGAACTCTATGCCAAGAATTACGCCATCGTCGCCGTCCCGGGTGTCGCGCAACCGCTTCCCAACGTTCCCGCCGATTATGAGAAACGCCTGGTGAAGAACGACTTCGCCTGGGCCGCCAAGAACCGGGACCGCATCCTGGCCGAGTGGACGAAACGCTACGACACCAAGTCTGAACCCAAGAAGTAAGCGACCGTTGCTGGCTCGGGCCACCGGGGCGTGTTCACGCGGTTCACTTGCCTTGTTGCCTGCCGTTCTGCCGAAAATCGTGTGGCTCTGCCACCGATTTTCGGGAAGTCTGCCCGGCCGAAAGTAGAGTTTCACTTTCGGCCGATTGCGGAGATGCGACCGCGTGACTGTCGATGCGACCTACCTGCGGCTTGACGGCATCCACAAGACCTTCGGCAAGTTCGAAGCGTTGCAGGACATCGCGCTCGAGGTCAGGCGCGGCGAGCTCATGGTGTTTCTCGGCCCCTCGGGCTGCGGCAAGACCACGCTGCTGCGCATCGTTGCCGGTCTCGAGGATCTGGACCGGGGTGTCATCATCCAGGACGGAAAGGATGTCTCCCGCCTTCCCGCGATCCGGCGCGACTACGGCATCGTCTTTCAGTCGTATGCGTTGTTTCCGAATCTGACGATCCGCGACAATGTCGCCTATGGCCTCGTCAATCGGCGGCAAGGTCGTGTCGCCATCGAAACCCGCGTGCAGGAACTCCTGAAACTCGTCGGCCTGTCGGATTCGGGGCGGAAGTATCCGGGGCAACTATCGGGCGGCCAACAACAACGTATCGCAGTGGCCCGCGCGCTCGCGTCGGCGCCGGGATTGCTGCTGCTCGACGAGCCGCTGTCTGCGTTGGACGCCTTGGAGCGGGTACGCTTGCGCGGAGAAATCCGCGCGCTGCAGCAGCGGCTTGCGGTGACCACGATCATGGTCACCCACGACCAGGAGGAGGCGCTGTCGATGGCGGACCGCATTGTGGTCATGCACGCGGGCCGTATCGAGCAGGTCGGCACGCCGCGCGAAATCTACGGAATGCCCGCCACCCCGTTTGTGGCTGACTTCGTCGGCAAGGTCAATGTTCTGCCGGCCGTCGCGGAAGGCGGCGGCCAATTCCGCGTCGGTACGGTGTCGCTTTCGGCGACGTGTCGCGACATCGCCGTAGGCACGACAGTCAAGCTCTACTTGCGCCCGGAGGAGATTGCCGTAAATGCAAACGGTGCGGCGACCGGCAATACGCTTCCGGCGACTGTCGTCAAGATCGAGTTCCTGGGCGCGTTCTGCATGGTGGGAATCGTGCTCGATGCGGACGGCGCGCCGGCGCTCGTCGCCAACGTGCCGCGGCAAACGGTCGACGCGGCCCGTCTCGCACCCGGCCAGTCCGTTACCGTAAGCCTGCCCCCCGCCGCACTGCGCGTGCTGGGCTAAAGCCGGCGATGGCCACCCCCGCCGCCGCGCTTTCCCGGGCTCTGGCGCCGGTCGTCAAGCCGCACGTGCATTGGCACGACCGTCTCGCGCAGGGCCTGCTCCTCGTCTGTTGCCTGAGCTTGATCGTATTCCTGCTCGCGCCGCTGGCGGCAATCCTCATGAAGAGCGTCCAGGACAAATCCGGCGCGTTCGTCGGCTTCATGCAGTTCCGCGAGTACTTTGCCACCCCGGCGCTGCGCAGCTCGATCTGGAACACGCTATGGGTGGCGCTGGCGGTGACGGCGATCACCGTGCCGCTCGCCTTCATCTACGCCTACGCGCTGACGCGCTCGTGCATGCCGGGCAAGATGGTTTTTCGCGTGATCGCGTTGACGCCGATCCTGGCACCGTCGCTCATGTCGGCGATTTCTTTCATCCAGTGGTTCGGCAACCAGGGCGCGCTCAAATGGCTGCTCGGCGGAGTGTCGGTCTACGGCCCGCTCGGCATCATCTTAAGCTCGGTCTACGCGACCTTTCCCCATGCGCTGATGATCATCCTGACGGCGCTCTTGTTAGCCGACGGCCGGCTCTTTGAGGCGGCCGAATCGCTGCGCACGCCGCGCTGGCGGAAATTCCTGACGATCACGCTGCCCGGCGCCCAGTTCGGCCTCGTCAGCGCCACGATGGTCGTTTTCTCGTACACCGTCAGCGACTTCGGCATTCCTAAGGTGATCGGTGGCAATTTCAATGTTCTCGCCGTCGACATCTTCAAGCTGGTCATCGGCCAGCAGAGTTTCAACAAGGGTGCGGTCGTCGGTTTGATCCTGCTCTTGCCAGTGCTTCTTGCGTTCGTCGTCGACTGGCTCATGCAGGGTCGAATCCAGGCGCAGTTCTCGGCGCGGGCGGTTCCCTATGCGCCCAAGCGCGCGCCATGGTTCGACCGGGCGATGCTCGCTTTTTGCATCGTCGTGGCGCTATTGCTGCTGGCGGTGCTGGGAATGGCGGTTTATACGTCATTCATCAAGTTCTGGCCCTACGACAAGTCGATGAGCCTGCGCCACTACTCGTTCGGCCTGATCGACGCCGGCGTTGTCGTCTCGTTCTTCAACAGCCTCAAGATGGCGCTGGCGAGCGCGGTATTCGGCACGATGTTCATCTTTGGCGTCGCCTACCTGCTCGAGAAGACGCGCGGCATGCCGTGGACCAAGGGAGCGGTGCGGCTCTTAGCGGCGGTGCCCATGGCCGTGCCCGGGATGGTGCTCGGCCTTGGCTACATCTTCTTCTTCAACGACGCCGCTAATCCGCTCAACGGGCTCTACGGCACGATGACGATCCTGGTGCTGTCCACCGTCGTTCATTACTATACGTCGAGCCACTTGACGGCCGTCACGGCCTTGAAGGCGCTCGACAACGAATTCGAGGCGGTGTCCGCGTCGCTCAAGGTCCCGTTCTACAAGACGTTCTTTCGAGTGACGGTGCCGGTGTGTCTGCCGGCGATTCTCGACATCGGCCGCTACCTCTTCGTCAACGCGATGGTGACCATCTCCGCGGTCGTCTTTCTCTACGCGCCCGAAACGCAGTTGGCATCGATCGCGATCCTCAACATGGACGAGGCCGGCGAGATCGGCCCGGCGGCGGCCATGGCCACGCTGATCGTCGCCACCTCGATTGTCATCTGTGTCATCTACGCCGTGCTCACGCGCCTCATCGTCACCCGGACGCAAGCTTGGCGCACGCCAACCGTTGTGTGACCTTTATCCGTCAAGGAACCGCCATGAGCCTTTACTCCCGCGACCCGATTCTGCTGACCCCCGGCCCGCTGACGACCTCGTTGCCCACCAAAGCCGCGATGCTCCGTGACTGGGGCTCGTGGGATGCGCAGTTCAACGCGGTGACAGCGCAACTGCGCGCCAAGCTGTCCCGGATCATCCACGCGACGGACACCCACGTCTGCGTGCCGATGCAAGGCAGCGGGACGTTCTCCGTCGAAGCGGCCGTCAACACGCTCGTCCCGCGCGACGGACATGTGCTGGTGCTGATCAACGGCGCCTACGGCAAGCGCCTGGCCAAGCTCACCGCGATGATGGGCCGCAAGCTCTCCACCTTCGCGACGGCCGACGACGTGCCCACGACGGCGGACGACGTGAACCGCTTGCTGGGGCAGGATCCCTCGATCACCCATGTGGGCCTCATTCACTGCGAGACGTCGACCGGCATCTTGAATCCACTGGCGGACATCGCCGCGGTCGTCGCGCGTCACGGCCGGCGCTTGCTCGTCGATGCGATGAGCTCGTTCGGGGCGTTGCCGATCGATGCGCGCTCGACCTCGTTCGATGCGCTGGTGGCGGCGTCGGGCAAGTGCATCGAGGGTCCGCCGGGCATGGGCTTCGTGTTCGCGAAGAAGGCAGCGCTCGAGCACAGCGCCGGCAACTCCACCTCGCTCGCCCTCGACCTCTACGACCAGTGGGCGTACATGGAGAAGACCACGCAGTGGCGGTTCACGCCGCCCACGCACATTGTCGTGGCGCTCGATGCCGCGTTGGATCAATTCACGGCGGAAGGCGGACAGCCGGCGCGCCTTGCGCGCTATGCCGCCAATTGCGCGACCTTGGTGCAAGGCATGTCTGAGTTGGGGCTGCGCGCCTTCCTGGACCCGGCGCTCCAGGCGCCGATCATTGTCACGTTCCACGCGCCGGCCGATCCGAAGTACACGTTTGCCGAATTCTACGAGCGTGTGCGCGACAAGGGTTTCATCCTCTATCCCGGCAAGCTGACCCAGGTCGAGACGTTTCGCGTCGGCTGCATCGGCGCGATCGGTCCTGACGAGATGCGCCAGGCGGTCAACGCGATGCGTGACACCCTGGCCGAGATGAGCATTACCCAGCGGGCACCCGCGCCGGTGCGCCGCGTCGCGGCGTGACCTGGACCGCGTTGGGGTGGCGTTGCAGAAGGTACTTCTCCGGGATGCGTGAATACGTTCGACCCATCGTTCCCGCGAAGGCGGGAACCAACTGTCGTTCTTGCGCAGCTCTATTCGCAGTGAGACGGCAACCCGGCCGCCAACGTCGGATATCGGCTGGCGGACCAACTCCAACCGCAATAGCCCAGAGCGCCTCGGGCCCGCCATATCCTGACCGGACCTCCAGCACTCTTCCGCGTTGCCGTTGCGCGAGGTTCGACGTCGTGATGTGTTACTTCAGCTGACCGCGGATTTCACCACCCGGATTCGCGGCGCTGTGCACGTTGAAGTAGAGCTCGCCCGCCTCGAACGCCTTCATCTGGTCCGCGTTGAGCTTGGCCCCGGCAGGCGCCTTGTACGTGTCGCCTTCCTTGGTGAACGGCACGATTACGGGACCGTTCGTTCCGGCGGCTCCCGTATGGATGTGTGCGGCCGTGCCCTGGACACCCTTGGTCTCCTGGCCGGGGCCTCGAGCTGGCCCCAGCGCTCCGCGACGGCGTCGTCGAACGCGAGCAGCCGGCCGGCGAAGCGCACCCGGACGTCCCGATCGAGCCAGGGCTGGAGCGCGGCGCGTTTCGGGTCGGCCTCGTCGAGCAAGTCGCGTGACGCTGCCGGAAACAGTACCGTCATCGGCGATGGAGATCGTGCCGTCGCCGCTGGCCGACGTCGTGACCGGCGGCACTGCTCCTCCGAGGTCGCGTCGACCCACTCCACTACTCGGCGAGAGTGCCGTACCTTCGTGAGCTCCGAGACGACGTTTGTATCGAGCAGGAAGCCTACCGGCCTTACTACCACTTGAGGGTTCTCGTCGTGTCACGTTTCCGCACGAGGTCGAGAGGCCGATGGCCGGTGGGCGCCGAACGAAAGAACTCGACCAGCGATGCCGGCTGCCCCGCGCGTTCGTTCGCCTGATCGAACACCTCGGCGGAGACGATCACGACGGCTTCGCCGTGTTGCTTGACGACACGCTGCGGGCCCTGCGTGCGCACCCGCCGAAAGAGCTCGCTAAAGCGCGCCTTCGCCTCGTGAAGCTGCCAGACGGGTTCCTTTGGAATCATAGCGATAGACCCCTCTGACTAGGGCGTGTTAACACTAATCATTGAATTTGTGAGATACTGCGTGAATGGAAATCAGCGAAGCGCAGTACCGCCTAATCGAGGACTGTTTGCCGATTCAGCGCGGCAATGTGAGCCTGTCCAATGTGCGGGTGTTGAACGCCATCCTGTACGTCGCCGAACAAGGCTGCAAGTGGCGCGGTCTGCCGCAGCGGTTCGGCACACCATCTACACGCGCATGAATCGCTGGTCGAAGAGCGGGGTGCTGGATCGGGTATTCGCCCAGTTGCAGCATGCTCAGATCGTCCGGGTCAAGATCGAAGCAGTCGGTTTGGACAGTACGGCGGTCAAGGTGCATCCGGACGGGACGGGGGCTCTAAAAAAAACGGCCCGCAAGCCATCGGCAAGTCCCGCGGCGGCTGGACCACCAAGATTCATATGGTTGCCGCGAATGCTCGAACGGCCATAACGTTTACCTGGTCGCCCGGCCACGCCCACGATGCGCCCGAGGGGCGCACGCTGCTGCGCAAAATGGGCAAGGTGCCGTGGCCCATGCATCTGCTCATGGACGGGGCCTACGAAGGCGATGAGACTCGGCAATTGGCACTCGATCTGGGCTTTATCCCCGTCGTTCCGCCGAAGCAGAATCGGGTGACACCATGGGAATACGACCGCGCCATGTACAAGCGGCGCAACGAGATCGAACGGCTGTTTCGCCGACTCAAGGGCTTTCGGCGCATCTTCTCGCGCTTTGAAAAGCTGGATGTGATGTTCGTTGCCTTCATCAATTTCGCGCTTATCGTCGATGGGCTGCGTTAGTGTGAACAGGCCCTAGTCAGAGGGGTCAACAAACGGGGACAGGTCTATTTTTTGCTGAGCGTTGAACGGGTCGCCGTATATAACAGCTACGCCACGCGGGTCAGAGGCGCGCTCGCGGCGCCCGATCCCCCTGCTCGCATCTGCTGCAAATACCAGCGAATGAACGCATCGACGTTGTATTCCTTGTGTTGCGACAGCGGGCCCGGCTCATAGCCGATCGAGTCGACTCCTTTCTGTTGCCACTTGCAGATATCCCAGTCCTGCTCGTTGGTGAGATTCCAGAACGGCAGCAACTTGTCGAGCGTGTAGTCGTCGCCCTCCCGCGCGTCTTCGTGGACGAGCCAGTAGCTGCGCACCTTGGTGATCCGGGGACCCCCCGGCAGCAGTCGCGTCGCCACCGCGTGATCGCAGCTCGCGTGCACCCAGAAGTTCGGCATCGAGCGCATGCGAAGCACACCCACGTCGGCGTCCTGGTAATCGCCCATCAGCGGCGCGACGCGCCGGCCGTCCAGCGACTCGGTGTCCCAGCCGTCGACCAACACTGTGCGGTCCGCCGCATACCAGATGCCGCGGTCAGGATCGGGAAAGGGGGCGAGGCCGCCGCGCTGGTGCGTGATGGCGATGCCCTGCGCCGCCCACTTCGACTGCGTCCTCGCCACTGCCGTCGCCATTGCTGCGCGGACCGCCTCGGAGGCGGACTCCTCGTCGTAAATGTCGAAGTTCGCCTTCACGTACTGCGGATGGCAGCGCGCGCAGTGGAAGCACTCGCGATTGTTCTCCCAGACGAGCTTCCAGTTCGCCTCGACGTCATAGTCGAGCACCTTGGCGATCTTCGCCCGGTCGAAGCCCTGCGGTAGCGCTGCGGGCTTGAAGGCTTCGCGTAGCGACGCGAATGCGGGCGGCGTCTCGGCCAGCGACACATAGATCAGTCCCGCGCAAACTTCGGTGTGCAGAGCGCGCAATCCCAGCTTCGCCTTGTCGACCCCGTCGTGCATGCCATGGCACGCCATGAGATCGCCCTGCCGCGAGTAAGTCCAACTGTGATACGGACAGACGATCGCGCGGACGTGTCCGGACTCCACACGGCAGAGCAGGGTGCCGCGGTGCCGACACACGTTGTGGAAGGCGCGGATGGCACGTGAATCGTCGCGCATGACCACGACCGGCGTCGCAGCGATGGTCAACGTGATGAAGTCGCCGGGATTCGGGATCTCGAACGCGAACCCGGCGAAGAGCCACCCGCCGTACCAGATTCGCTCGAGTTCTCGCTGATAAAGCGCGTCGGTATGATAAAAAGCACGCGGCATGCCGTGGCCGTCGCGCCGGGTGCTGAGGAGGGCGTCGAGGTCGGGAGTGAGGGCGGACATGATCGCCTCCAGGCGAGATTTCGGAAAGAGACGTCGGGCGTGCCTGATAGTCAGCTACCGGGAGCGGCCAGAATCGCCTTGCGGTCCGGGTCGTACAACGGGCGGATGTGGCGCACCGCCGGGTAGCGTTTACCCATGACCTCGACCGCATATTGGGCATGGACGGGTTCGTCCGCTGCAACGTACGCACACAGCAAATTGCGGCCGACCGTGTAGCCGTAGCCCGCGCTCGTGACGCGACCCAGCACGCGGTCTTCGGCCAATACGATCTCGCCGCCGAACATGTTCACCTCGCCGGGTGCAGTAAACCAGGTGAGCGAAAGCTTCGGCCCCTTGCTCCTGACGTCGGCCAGTGCAGCACGTGCGAGGAAATCGCCCTTGTCGGGGGCGACGCAAAAGCCCAAGCCGGCCTCGTACGGATTGTAGTCCGGCGTAATGTCCGAGCCCCACACGAGATAATGCTTTTCAAGGCGCAGGCTGTTGATCACGCGGTATCCGGCATTGGCGACGCCGAAACGTTCGCCGGCACTCCACAGATTTTCATACAGATGAAGCCCATAGTCGACGGGTACGTGGAGCTCGTAACCCAGTTCGCCCAGATATGTCACGCGCAGCGCCAGCGCCGGCGCATACGCGATGTCGATCTCGCGCGCGCTCATGTAGGGAAAACTGGCGTTGTCGAGCGGTGCGTCGGTTAAGAGCGCCAGTAGATCGCGCGCGCGCGGGCCGCAGACATTCAAGACCGCCCGGGCCGACGTGTGTTCCGCGATGCGAACGCTGTCATCGGCGGGCAGATGGCGTTCGATCGTGGCACGGTCGCGCACCCCCAACGCACTGCCGGTGACGAAATAGAAGCGGTCGTGGGCCAGCCGGGTGATCGTCACGTCGGCTTCGATGCCGCCGCGCTCGTTACAGAGTTGCGTGTAGACGATGGTACCGACCGGCCGGTCCAGGTTGTTGCAGGCGAGTTTCTGCAGCAGCGCCAACGCGCCGGACCCACTCACTTCGTACTTGGAAAACGAGCTCATGTCGATCACGGCCACGCGTTCGCGGATCGCGCGGTGCTCGACACCGATCGCGTCGAATGCGGCGCCGCGCTCGAAGGACGGCGGATCGACCGCGGCCGTCCCGGCGGGCGCGAACCAATTCGGACGTTCCCAGCCGAATTTGTTGCCGTACACTGCCCCGCTGGCCAGCAGCCTGGCGTGCAAGGGACTGCGGCGCGCTGCGCGACCGATATCCGGCTCGTAGTTGGGCCATGCGATGTGATAGTAGCGGCCATAGCTCTCGACCGCGCGCTCGTACATGAATTTCTTGACCGAGTGCGGCGTGCCGAAGCGGCGTACATCGAATGGCCACAGGTCCATGCCCGGGTCGCCGTCGACGATCCAGTTGGCCATCACCCAGCCCGCGCCACCGGACGCCGCGATGCCGGAGGTAAAGCCGCAGCAGAGATAGAAGTTGTCGAGTTCGGGCGAGAGACCGATGATCGGCTCGCCGTCGGCAGTGATCGGAATGGGACCGTTGATCATTTGCCGGATGCCCACTTCATTCAACACCGGAATGCGTGCCGCCGCGGCTTGGGCCAGCGGCGCGAAACGGTCGAAATCCGGTTGCAGCAGCTCGGGACCAAAGTCGATGCGAATGCCGTCGGCGCCCCAGGGCACGGTGTTCGCTTCCCAGCCGCCCACGGCGAGCGCGCCGGGCTCCGGTTTCACGTAGAAGTTGTGGTCAGGATCGCGCAGGGTCGGCAAGTTGTCTGGAATGCGCTCGGTCTTGTCGGTGACGAAATACTGGTGTTCGACGGCACACGCGGCCACGCGCGTGGCTACCATCGCAGCAATCTCGCGACTCCACATGCCGGCGGCGTTGATCACGTAGTCGGCCTTGATCTCGCCTTGACGGGTGACCACACCGGTCACGCGGCGGCCGCGTTTCACGAGCGCGGTGACGACGACACCCTGGATGATTTGTACGCCGCCGACACGGGCACCTGCCGCGTATGCGCTGGTGAGACTGGCCGGATCGACATAGCCGTCGCCCGCCATCCAGGCGGCGCCGACGACTCCGGCTGTCTCGAGCAGCGGAAACAGCTCTTGCGCTTGTCGGGCGGAAATGAGGTCGACATGAAAGCCGAAGCCTTTGGCCATCGTTGCGGAACGTTGCAGTTCACGCCACCGCGCTGCCGACGAAGCAAGACGCAGGCTGCCGACGCCGTGCCAGCCCGTGGCCTGCCCGGTTTCGGCCTCGAGCCCGCCGTACAGTTCGGCGGAATAGCGCATGAGGCGCGTCAGATTGCCGCTGCTGCGGAGTTGTCCGACCAAACCCGCCGCATGCCAGGTCGCACCGTGGGTCAGCTGCAACCGCTCCAGCAGCACGACGTCGCGCTCACCGCGTTTGGCCAGGTGATAGGCGATACTGCAACCGATGGCTCCGCCACCGATGATGACAATACGGCTGCTTGCGGGTACATCCATGCGCTTTAAGTCCTCGATGCCGTGCCAGCGAGACTAGGACGTGTTAACACCGTTCACTCGCGTTTTCGCCTGCCGTTCCGCCGAAAATCGTGTGGCTTTGCCACCGATTTTCGGGAAGCCCATCCGGCCGAAAGTAGGTTTTTACTTTCGGCCGATTGAACTAGCGGCCCGGAGCGCAGCGAATGTACCGCACGCGAGCGCAATCCCTCGAGCGCGCGATGACTGGCGGCGTCGGTAGGGATGGCGCCGTGCCGCCACAGACAATTGAGAATGACCAGGCTCGCATCGGCGGTGACTTCATCGGGGCCATCCTGGATAGCGATGAGGCACGCCGCATCGTCGAGCGTCACGAGGCGATGGCCGACGGCCTCGCCATCCTGGTTGGCGGGCGCGAAATCCGCAGGCAGCCACAGGTCGTGGACGAAAATGGTCTCCCAATCCAGGCCATCGGGCTGGTCACGGCGGATCTGCACCGTATCGGCCGCTACGGCGCTGAGCGCGATCGATGGCGAGATGCCCGCTTCTTCCCACGCTTCCTTGACCACTGTATCGGCGACACTCGTCCCCGCCGCAATGCCGCCGCCCACCAAGTTGTCCCACTTGCCGGGGTCGATCGCCTTGTGCGGGCTGCGCCGGGCAAACCACATGAGCGTCTGGTCGCCGTGCCGGACGAGCCCATTGACGTGCGCGGCCCAGGTGTGAATGCCGAAGTAGCGGGCCGCGGCGCGTTCCACGTCGAACCAGGGCGGGGCGGCGAAGGCCGGCGCCGCGGCATACCGTTCGTTGCGCCATGCCGTAAGCGCGCCTTCGGCGGCGAGCACTGCGGCGACCCGGGCGATGGCGTGGCTGCGCGTCGTACGATCGGCGAGCGCGGGAACAAACGCAATCCCGTCGCTGTTGACGCGAAAGACATCGGCAAATGCCGCGATCCGCTCGGTGCGTTCGGCCGTTAGCCACCCGGCCACGGCGCCGTCGACGCGCAGCGGCCGGTAGGCACATGCAGGCGGAGCGAGCGCCCGGGACAGGCGCCGCTCCACGGCTTCCAAAGTCGCATTGGCGCGCACCCGGTTAGATTCTAGACGCGTTTCCCGGTCGCATCGAAGGGAACCCCGGCTTTTTGCTGACTCCCGATATCCTGGCACTGTTCGATCGACTATACGCTGCTGCCGCACGACACCGACGAGCAATGGTGTTCAGGGTCGAAGAGCGTAAGGATGCGCTCCCTGTAGAATTCCACCCGCACTGCGCTGCGGATCCCTGGGCCTTCAATGTCGCGCCAAGGACAAAGGCACGGCGCGATGCGTCTAAATCCCTGATTCCTGACTTTGACTCCTGATGCCCGCAACGATCATCAACGGCAAGGCCGTCGCCCAGCGTGTCACCGACGATGTCCGCGCGAAAGTTGCCGCGCGCGTCGCGGCGAATCTGCCGCCTCCGGGTCTGGCTGTTGTCATGGTCGGCGACGCGGCCGCTTCGCAACTGTACGTGAGCAACAAACGCAAGACCACGGAAAGCGTCGGCATGCGCTCGTTCGCGTTCGACCTGCCGGCGACGACCGGGGAAGCCGAATTGCTCGCATTGGTCGACCGCTTGAATGCGGATGCGGCCGTCAACGGAATCCTGATACAACTGCCGCTGCCGAAACAGATCGATCCCGAGCAGGTCATCGAGCGCATCGATCCGAAGAAGGATGTGGACGGTTTCCATCCGTACAACGTGGGGCGGCTGGTGCTCAAGATGCCGACGTTGCGACCCTGCACACCGTACGGCTGCATGCGCTTGCTCGCGGAGACCGGCGAGGACCTCGTCGGCAAGCACGCGGTGATCCTCGGTCAATCCAACATTGTGGGCCGGCCGATGGCGCTGGAGCTCTTGATGGCGCGCTGCACGATCACCGTCTGTCATTCGGCAACGCGCGATCTGCCGCAGCTCGTCCGGCAGGCCGATATCGTCGTTGCGAGCGTCGGGAAGCCAAGATTCGTGGCGGGCGCATGGATCAAGCCGGGTGCGATCGTCATCGACGTCGGCATTAACCGCCAGCCCGATGGCAAGCTCTGCGGGGACGTCGATTTCGACGCCGCGAAAGAAGTGGCGGGTTGGATCACTCCGGTGCCAGGTGGTGTCGGGCCGATGACGATTGCGACGTTGCTCGCCAACACGCTGCGGGCGACGGAATTGCAGGAAGATTAAGAGACGCGCGTTGTAACGGGGTGGCGAGTCAATCGTTACACGCTGCATTGCGCAACTGCGGTTTCGTTCCATGCGACTCCCGTTCCGAGCACTCCGGCGACTTGAGCCATGCCGTTCTCGAGGCTGAGCGGTTCGGCGAGGACCGGGTTCCACCAATCCGCGTACTCGAGCCAATGCGCGGTGGGCGTCAGGCACAGCAACTGCGCGGAAATCTCTGGCCACAAATGATTGGAAACGCGTAGGTTCCGCGCTTGCGCCAGCGCCGCCGCCCGCATCCAGCCGCTGACCGCCGATCTTCATCACGTCCGGCATCACATAATCAGAGGCCTGGGCGTCCAGTGCGTGTTGCAGATCGAGCGTGCCCCACCAGTTTTCTCCGCACTGAATTGGCGTCGCGGCCGCGCGCGCAATCTGCGCGTGACCCATGTAATCGTGCGCGAGCGTCGGTTCCTCGACCCATGTCAGCTCCTCGTCGTCGAGCACGCTCAGCCGCGCAATGGCTTCAACCGGCGCCAAACACTGGTTGTAATCGACCATGATCGCGACGTCTGGGCCAACGGCCTTACGTACTGCGCGGATGACCGCCAGATCTGCACCGACAGTGGGATAGCCGATCTTGGGTTTTACGCCCTTGAAGCCGCGCTTCGCGAACGCTTCCGCGGCGTTGGCCGTGCCCAAAACACCGTCGAAACCGATCCCACCGTACGCGGGCACCGGCTTCTCGAGTCCGCCCAGTAATCCGACGAGCGAGGTGTTGTAGTGACGTGCCTGTGCGTCCCACAGCGCCATGTCAATCGCAGCGAGCGCCATTCCGATCAAGCCTTGCGTGCCCAACAACCGAAAGCGGCCGGCCAGTTTTTGTTCGATTGCCGCAGGCGCGAGTACATCGTTTTCGATAAGCGCAGCAATTCCCTGAATCAGTTCTGCGGTAGGTTTCAATGCCAGGCGTGTGTACGTGAACACCATGCTGTGTCCGGTCGTACCGTCGTCCAGCTTGACATCGGTCAACACCAGTGGCGACTCGGCAACTTCACCGCTCGCCGTCCTGTGCGGATGCTGCATCGGCACGCAGACCGGCCGCACGCGCGTGCTTTTGATTCTGGGCGCTATGACTTTAGTCATGAAGATCTCCTAAGCGCGCTGACGCGGGGTTGTTCAACTGGGTCAGACGCCGCGCAGGTGATAGGCCTTCGGCCGCGTGAAGGTTTGGATGCCATAGGTCGAGAGCGTTACGCCTATCCCGGAGTGCTTGACGCCGGACCACGGCAACCGTGGGCTCACCCGGTCGCAACAGTTCCAGTACACACTGCCGGCATCAACACGCGCAAGAATTTTTTTCGCGCGCTTCGCGTCAGGCGTGTAGACCCCAGCCGTCAATCCGTAATCGGTGTCGTTCATCAGCTCGACCGCCGCGTCGTCGTCGGCGACCGCTTCAATCCCGATGATCGGACCGAAGCTCTCCTCGCGCATGACCAGCATCGAGTGATCGACGTCGGCGAGCACCGTGGGCGCGAACCAATGGCCTTTGCGCTTGATTACGTTGCCGCCCAATAACAGCTTGGCGCCTTTCTTCTTCGCATCGGCGACCTGGCGCCGCAAAACCGCGAGCTGTGGCTTGCGCGTCAGGGGACCGATGTAGGTCGCTTCATCGAGAGGGTCGCCGACCTTGAACGCCGCCACCGCCGCGACGAACGCCGCGACGAATTCGTCGTAGACGCCTTCGTGCACGTAAATGCGTTCAACCGAGCAGCACGATTGGCCGGTGTTGTAGAAGGCACCATCGGCGAGCGCTGCGGCGGCATTCTTCGGGTCGACGTCTTCGCATACGTAGATTGGGTCCTTGCCGCCCAATTCGAGTTGCGTCTTGATCATCCGGCGTCCGGTACCGGTGGCGATGGCTGCTCCGGTTGCATACGAACCGGTGAAGAAGACGCCATCGACCGGTTGCCGCAGCAACGCCGCGCCCGCCTTGCCGTCGCCGAGCACTGCTATGAAAACGTCTTCCGGTACGCCGGCCGCGTGCAGCATGTCGGCAAGGTGCTGGCCGGTTAGCGTTGCGTATTCCGACGGCTTGTACAAGACGGCGTTGCCGGCGATGAGTGCCGGCACGAAGACGTTGGCGCCGACAAAATAGGGATAGTTCCATGCGGAAATGTTGGCGATGACACCCAGCGGCACATGGACAATCCGTTCCTCCAGGCGCCTTTTGGCGTCGGCGTGGACCTTCTGCTCGCGTAACGCGCGTTGCGACTCGGCGATGAAGAAATCGATTCGCGGCAGCACGCCGCTTAATTCGTTGCGCGATTGCCGGATTGGCTTGCCGACTTCCAAGGTCAGCGCTTTTGCAAGCTCGCTCTGACGCGCGAGCAGTTCGGCGCGAAATGCACGGATCGCCGCAAGACGCTTGCGGATAGGGGTAGCTGCCCACTTCGGCTGTGCCGCTTGCGCGCGCTCGTACTTCGCACGAACCGCTTTTTCGTTGTCGGCGTGGACTTCGGCGAAGACGGCCCCGCTAGCGGGATTGACGATTTTCACGAGCGCTATATCGCTAACCGGTCAAGAGCTCCTGATTCGCTCGAACGGTCTCTCACATGTAGTTTGAGGGGTCGCGCGAAAGCGTAGCCGACGTCAGGCGCACAACTCTCGGAACATCGCGACTGGGACTTGGCGGTCAACTGCAACGGATTTACGAAGCGCTTTGATGCGCTCAATCTCGTGCATGGTTTGGGCCGTGAAGTAAGAAGCAGCGCAGTGTGGACACGAACACATCGGGACACCTTCTATGACAAGGAGTGATCGGCCACGGCCAAAGCTACGGCTAACCCGACGAAGTAGGACGCCCGGACGGCCGCATGAAGCGCAAATGACATCGGGCGAGGTAGAGGGTGATGATAAAGAGGTTTCCAAGCGGGCCGAACTTGACGAGGCGTCGGCGGGGCGGCCGTCGAGTATGAATCCGCGGACAACGCATTTGACTTCGCGAGTTTGGCGGTCGCGCTGACGCGCGACGATTTGACTCGTGAGGAGGATGTTTTCGAGATCAAGGATTGAGAGGTTGTCATCGTCAAGTTCCTCGGCACCGTGAAGGGATACAACGTAGTTACTGTAAGTGAACCGATACAGTCGCGAATTCGGCTGATCGTTCGCTTAGGCACTCTTCAATTGTAACCAAGCAGGCGATGGTGCGCGTAACACCGACGAACGGCTTGGGGTCGATGACGAGCCACGGCGCTCGCTGCGCGCGTAAAACGTTGCCGGCGTGCAGGTCGGTGGCCAACAAGACATCGTCGGGCGCTGATCGAGAAAGCTCTTCGAAGAGGCGCAGTCCCGCCTGTACGAGCCCCGCATCCGGCCATTTCTCATTGTCCGCTATCGTTTCGGCCGTCCAACGAGCGGTCATTGCGGAGAGCGGACGGAACGGATGCGGTGCCGATGGGATAAGCCAAAGACGGCGGAGTAGCCCTACGATGATAACGTCTTGTTCGGATTCTGGCAGCTGGCGCAGCGCCGTTCCAGGCACGCAGCGCTCAAGCAGCATGGCGTTGAGATCCTCGTCTGCCTCCAGCACTCGGACCGTCGGATTGCCTTGCCAGAAACGCAGGCCCTGAATCTCGTGCTCCCCTTCCATCTGGGGCATCCCGAGCATAGCACAGCGTAACCATGGCCATTACGGATAGCGGGTGCCACCCAAGCGCAGCTTAGTTCGTCGCAGTCGAACGGCGTCTCCAGCGACAACGACCACTTGTCTAGCAGTTCACGAATGGCGTTCGGTAGTTCTCCGAGCCAAGCGCGGCGTTCCGGAGTCTTGCGTCAGGCCTCCACGAGCTTCTGAGGGACGATCAGCATGTTCGGTCGATCGCCGGAAATGAGGAGCAGAGCGCGCACGATCGCCGTCGGCTGCTATTACGGATGGGGCACGACGTAATGGCAGAAGTAAGGTTGCGCGTGTTTGTTCAGAACGCCGCAGCGAAGAGACGCTCGAAATCTGCCTGCGTGCAGGTGCGCGGATTCGTCTGATGGCAGGTGTCGGCAATGGCGATGGCCACGAGCCGCGGCAAGTCGCTGCGCTGCACACGCCGTGGCGCGGTGAATTCCGATAGCTGCGCCGGAATGCCAAGCGTGCCCTTCAGCTTAGTCAGCCAGTCGATAAACGCGTTCGCGCGCGCTTCTGGCGTGCCGGTATCCCCATTTGGCGCACGCGCGACGTGCGCGAGCTCGGCGAGCTTGTCCGTCGCCGCGGGAAGATTAAAGCGCATCACGTGGTCGATCATGATGCCGTTGGCGAGTCCGTGGTGCATATCGACGACAGTGGACAGCGCATGCGCGCACGAATGCACGGCGCCCAAGTCCTTCTGAAAGGCGATGGCGCCCATCAACGAGGCCATCAGCATGTCCGAGCGTGCCTGCAGATCGCCGCCGTTTTGCACCGCAACGGGTAAGGCGCGCGCCGCGATTCGCACGCCTTCCAGCGCGATGCCGTCGCACAGCGGATGGTAGGCGGGCGATAGATACGATTCGACGTTATGCGTCAGCGCGTCCATCCCGGTCGCCGCGGTAATCGCTGGAGGCAGGTCGAGGGTCAATTCCGGATCGGCGAAGACTGCTTTGGCCAACAATCGTGGCGAGAAAATAATCTTCTTGATGTGCGTCTCGTCGTCGGAGATGACCGCCGAGCGGCCGACTTCCGAACCGGTCCCCGCTGTTGTCGGCACCGCCACGAAATGTGGGATCGATTGATCGATCGACCGCACGTGCGGGTGATCCCACGCGTATTCGAGAATATCGCCAGGATGTGTGGCCATCAGCGCGATCGCCTTCGCGACGTCGAGCGCCGCACCGCCGCCAACGCCGATCACCGCGTCGGCGCGATGGTCGCGATACGTCTGCGCGCCGCGCATGGCATGCGAACGCACCGGGTTGCCGCCAAGGTCGGAAAAGACGCCAGCGGCAAGCTCAGGCAGTTCGGCCAACAGTTGCGGAAGCAACGGTAACGCGGCGACGCCGCGGTCGGTGACGAGCAGCGGGCGCCTGACTCCTTCCGCGACGAGGTGCGCTGCGAGAAGCTTGCGCGCACCGGCGCCGAAGTGAATCGTCGTAGGGAAGCTAAAGCGAACGATGTTCGTCATCGGGTTTCAGCATGGATATCGTGTCAGATGATCTCGAAATAGCGCTTGAGTTCCCAGTCGGTCACACCATCGAGCCATTGCCGCCATTCCCATTCGCGCGTCGCTGCAAAATGATCGACGAATTCGTCGCCGAACCAATCTCGGGCGGCTACGGATACCTTGAAAAGCTGCGTCGTCTCAATCAGTGTGCGCGGCGCGCGCGGAATGTTCTCGCCGCCCTGATTGGTGCCGGTAATCGGTTTTGCTGTAAGTTTCAAGCGGCGTTCGACTCCTGATAACCCGGCCGCCAGTACGGCGGCCATCGCGAGGTACGGATTGACGTCGGCACCCGGGCAGCGCGTTTCGAGTCGCGTCGACTTGCTCGAACCGGCGATGACTCGGAAACTCGCGGTCCGGTTGTCAACGCCCCACGTTGGCTTGACCGGCGCCCAGAAGCCATCGACCAGCCGTTTGTAGCTATTGATCGTCGGCCAGAACATGGGCGCGAATTCCAACAGGGTCGTTACCTGACCCGCCAGGTACTGCTCGAATAGATGGCTCATCCGATGCCGGCCTTTGGCATCGTAGAAAAGATTCTTGTGGCCATCCGACAGCGATTGATGGATGTGTCCCGAGCACCCCGGATACTGGGCACTCCATTTGGCCATGAAGCTCGGCATGATGCCGTAGCGGGCACCGATTTCCTTTGCCCCGGTCTTGAACAGGATCGCGCGGTCCGCTGCTTCGAGCGCTTCGGAAAATAAGAGCGCCGCCTCGTACACGCCCGGACCTGTCTCGGTATGCAAGCCCTCGATCGGGACGCCGAAGGCCTGCATTTCGGTAAAGAGCGCCTCGAAGAACGCTTGCGAGGCATTCGCGCGCAACAACGAATAGCCGAACATGCCGGGCGTCAGCGGCGTCGGGCCGACGCCTTTCTTATCCGCCCACGACTGCGGCGTCTCGCGAAAGTTGAACCACTCGAATTCCATCCCGCACATCGCGGTGAATCCCATTTTCTCTGCCCGCCGCAGAACGCGTCGTAACACCTGCCGTGGGCACACGGGGTGGGGCACCTCGCGGCCGTTCTTCGTTGAGACGAAATCCCCGAGGAAAAAAGGCACGCCGTTGTCCCACGGCACATGGCGATGCGTGCCGAGATCGATGCGCGCGACCGCGTCCGGGAAACCGTGCTGCCAGCCGGTCAACGTTGTGTTGTCGTAACAGACGTCCTGCGAGTCCCAGCCAAAGACGACGTCGCAGAAGCCGAAGCCGCTTTCCGTGGCGGAAACGAATTTGTCCTTGTGCAGGTATTTGCCGCGCAAAATGCCGTCAATGTCCGACACAGCGACCTTGACGCGGGTGCCCGGATACTGGCGAACGGCTTCGATGACCTTCGCGGGTGCGAGGGGCGACGGCATGATGTCTCCTGAAAGCGATTTGGGCGCGTGTCACGCTCGCGATGCGTCGAGCGCAAATGCGGGTGGATTCTAACGCACGCTCCATGGCACCTAGCAGGTGCTCCAGCGCGCTCGGACAGCGCGGCCGCGCGTAGTGCAACATACTGCGCTCGGGAGCGGCGTCCCTTTCCGTGCTGCCCGGCGCAAATCTCCCCGATGTCGGTTACCACTTCTCTCCTCGCCCTGCACGCCTCCATCGTGCTGTTTGGCTTCGCGGGCCTCTTTGGTAAATGGATCGCGCTGTCGGCGGTGACGATTGTCGTTGGCCGCACGTTGATTGCCGCAGCAACCTTGGGAGTCGTTGCGAGCCTCAGCCGCGAAACACGCAGCCGTCCGTCGCTGGCGCTTATCGTTAACGGGGGAATTCTAGCGTTGCACTGGGTGGCGTTCTTCGCCGCCATCAAGGTATCGACGGTCGCAATCGGCCTCCTGGGCTACGCGAGCTTTCCGTTGTTCGTCCTGCTGCTCGAGCGTGTGCACTTCAGTCGTCGATGGCACGGTGCCGATGCGATCACCGCACTCGCCGTGACGCTGGGGCTCGCGCTGCTTGTACCGGTCGATTCCTGGGACAGCAGTGCCGCACCTGGGCTTGCGTGGGGTGTTCTGTCCGGACTCTCATTCGCGTTGTTGGCCGTACGCAATCGCGGCCTGCGCAATACCCATTCCGCTATCGGAATTACGTTATGGCAGAACGCCTTCGCGGCACTATGCCTGCTGCCGGTGCTGGCGTGGCAGGGGGTCGGCGGCACTGTCTCGGCGGAATCGCTGAGGTTGCTACTGGTGCTCGGCGTACTTTGCACGGCGCTCGCGCATACGCTCTTCATCGCGAGTCTCGCCCAACTGACCGCGCACACCGCGAGTGTCGTGGCCGCGTTGGAACCCGTTTACGGAATCACCCTCGCCGTGCTGCTGTTGGACGAGATTCCCGATTGGCACACGATTGCCGGTGCGGTGTTGATCGTCGGCGCTTCTATCTATGCTTCGCGCCACACTTCGCATAAAGAATGAGCGGCACACGTGGCGCGCGCCGTCGCGTTTCGGTAGCATCGTGCGCTTGGCCTAAATTTCTCGGATGCACAATGCAAATCGGTCTGGTCGGCCTGGGACGCATGGGCGGCAACATGGCGCGCCGACTCGCGCGGGGCGGCGTGAGAGTCGTCGGTTTCGATCCTGACGCGGCCGCGTGTGAAGCGCTGGCTGCTGAAGGCGTCATCGCACGTGCATCATCGGTGATCGAGCTTGCGCACGCACTGTCGCCGTCACGTGTTGTGTGGCTGATGGTGCCGGCCGGAGGCGCCACCGAGCTGGCGATCCAAGAGCTATGGCCCGAGTTGGTCGCAGGCGATGTCATCGTCGACGGGGGCAACGCCAATTACAAAGATTCGCAGCGGCGCGCGACTGCACTCGCGGCCGCGGGACTGCATTTCGTCGACTGCGGCGTATCGGGCGGCGTGTGGGGCTTGAACGACGGTTACGCGTTGATGTTCGGCGGCAGCGCCATGGCCGCGCGCAGTGTCGAACCCTTCGCGCGCATTCTGGCGCCCGCGCCGGATCGCGGTTGGCTTTACTGCGGTCCCGCCGGTTCGGGGCACTTCGTCAAGATGATCCACAACGGCATCGAATACGGGATGATGCAGGCGTTGGCCGAAGGCTTCGCGCTGATGGAGGGAAAGCGCGAGCTCGACCTGGACATCGCCGCCATTGCAGAGGTGTGGCGGCACGGCAGCGTCGTGCGCTCGTGGCTGCTTGACCTGACCGCGGAGATTCTCGCCCGCGATGCGCCCCTGAACGGCGTCGCGCCCTTCGTCGCCGATTCCGGTGAAGGCAGGTGGACCGTTAACGAGGCGATCGAGCAGGGTATACCTGCACCGGTGCTCTCGCTCGCGTTGATGGCGCGGTTCGGCAGTCAGAACAAAGGCGATTTTGCCAACAAGCTCTTAGCGTTGATGCGGCAGAGCTTTGGGGGCCACGCCGTCAATCCCGGCGGTAACAAAGTCAATCCTGGTCGAGACCGCACGTGATCGTCGTCGTCATGGGGGTCACCGGCAGCGGCAAGACGACGGTGGGCCAAGCATTGGCGGAATCGCTCGGTTGGCTGTTTTGCGACGCGGACGATCTGCATCCGCCGGAAAACGTTGCCAAGATGGCGGCGGGAAAACCGTTGACCGATGTCGATCGCTGGCCGTGGCTCGATCGTATCGTGGCAGCGTTGCGGGAGCGCGCGAACCGCGGCGAGAGTGCGATCGTCGCGTGCTCAGCGCTCAAAGCCAGTTATCGCGAACGTCTGCAACAGGCGGGTGAAGTCCGCTTTGTCTATCTGCGGGGCAGCGAGGCGACTCTCGCCGCGCGGCTTGCTCGCCGCGAGCACCGCTACATGCCCGCCGCGCTGCTGCCGTCGCAGCTCGCAACCCTCGAAGAGCCCGACGATGCGCTGACCGTCGACATTCGCCTTGAGGTCGACGAGCAGGTCCGCGTCATTCGCGCAGGACTGGGACTCGCCGTACCTGACTCGCTCACTGTGCGCGATGAGTGACCCGCCGTCGCGCAAGCCCGCCACCAACGTCGCCCACCTCGGACGTTCGCCGCACAAACATCGCGGCGCCGTCAACACGCCGGTGTACCGTGCTTCGACGATTCTGTTTCCTACCGTTGCCGATCTCACCGCGGCGGCGCGCGGGGAATACGCGGGCCTCGCGTATGGGCTGCACGGCTTGCCCACGGTGACCGATTTGCAGGACGCGATTGCGCAATTGGAAGGCGGGCACGGAGCGCTTGCCGTCCCGTCCGGACTCACCGCCGCGACACTGCCGCTGCTGGCACTGACCCAACCTTCCGATCACATTCTGGTCGCCGATTCGGTGTACGGACCGACGCGGCGGTTTTGCGATCGGCAACTGCGGCGCCTCGGCGTCGAAGCGACCTACTACGATCCGCTGGCGGGAGCCGATATCGCGCGCGATTTTCGCGCGAATACGAAGCTCGTCTACGTGGAATCGCCGGGCTCGCTGACGTTCGAAGTGCAGGATGTACCGGCGATTGTCGCGGTTGCGCACGAGCGCGGCGCGCTAGTGATGCTCGACAATACGTGGGCGACGCCGCTTTTTTTCCGCGCGTTCGATCACGGCGTCGATGTCTCGGTGCACGCGGCGACCAAGTATATCGGCGGTCATTCCGATGTGCTGTTAGGGATAATCGTCGGCTCGGAAGCCGTGATGCCGGCGTTGCACCGCTTGTGGACGGACATGGGAGTGACCGCCTCGAGCGATGATTGCTTTCTGGCGCTGCGCGGTCTGCGCACGCTCCCGACTAGGCTCGCGCGCCAACAGGAGAGCGCGCTCAAGATTGCGCACTGGCTGCAGTCTCGGCCCGAGGTCGCGGAAGTGCTGTATCCGGCACTGCCGGGCGCGCGCGGCCATGTGCTGTGGCAACGGGACTTTGTCGGCGCATCGTCGCTATTCGGAATCGTGCTGCATCCGGTTGCGGCGGAACGCGTCGCCGCGATGCTCGACGGCATGCAACTCTTCGCGATGGGTTGGAGCTGGGGCGGGTTCGAGAGTTTGTTGATCCCGACCTGGCCGGAGCGAACCCGCACCGCAACGCGCTGGGAACCTGCCGGGCCGTGCCTACGGCTGTATGTGGGGCTCGAAGATTCGGATGACTTGATCGTCGATCTCGCGGCAGGATTCAAGCGGCTATCGGCGTGACCGTGACGCTCGCGGGAGGAATTATGCCGAGCCCTGACCTTGCCGGCGTCTATCCGATTCTCGCGACGCCTTTCCGACCGGATGGCGCCGCCGACGAACATGACCTTGCGCGGTTAATCGACTTCATCGTTGCGGCGAAGGCGGACGGTCTCGTCTTTCCCGGTGTGGCGAGCGAGTTCGACACTCTCGACGGCGATGAGCGTGGACGATTGGTCGACGTCGTCGCGCGCCATCTCGCGCGGCGGCTGCCGCTGGTGGTTGGCGTGTCGGCGGGCGACGCAGCCGCGGCCGCCGAACACGCCGCGCATGCGCAGACCGTTGGCGCGGTCGCCGTCATGGCCGTGGCTCCGCCCACCCTCAAATCCGATCCAGGCGCCATCGCCGACTATTACGCGCGCATCGCAGCCGGCGGCGTTCCGATCATCCTGCAGAATGCGCCACCGCCTGCCGGCTGCGCACTCGCGCCGGACGAAGTCGTCGCCCTGGCGCTCAGCATCGCCGGCATCCGCTATGTGAAAGAGGAATCGTTGCCCTGCGGTCAGCGGATCACGCGCGTGCTCGCTGCACGGGTGCCGAACTTGGCGGGTGTGTTCGGCGGCGCAGGCGGGCGTTACCTGACCGACGAGCTGGCCCGCGGGGCATGCGGCACCATGCCCGCATGCGAACTCATCGACCTGCACGTGCGCCAGTTCGCACTGCATCGCGCCGGCGATCGCAACGGCGTACGCTACCTGTATAACCGGATGCTGCCGCTGCTCAATTTTCAAGCCGTGTTCCGAATGGCGATGACCAAGGAAGTGCTGCGACGCCGGGGTGTGATCACCGCGACGCACGTGCGCGCGGCGGGAGCGCGCTTCGACGCGGGCGATCTAGTCGAACTCGACGCGCTGCTGGCCGATGTGGCCGATCTCATGCCGCTGCCGTTGTCCGTCGCTCAAAGGTAACTAGAGGTAAGGGCAACTTCAAGGAGGAAGACGATGAAACGATTGGGACGTATCGCCGCGGCACTCGGCGCGGCGCTGGTGCTCGGTGCCGCGGTGGCGCCTGCCGCCGCGCAGACTGTGCTCGACTTTCCGACGTGGCAGGCGGAGGAGCCCGGCATCTCGACCTGGTGGAAAAACTTGATCGCCGCGTACGAGAAGAAGTATCCGGACGTTAAGGTGAACATCCAGCAGATTCCGTTCAACCAGTTCGTCAAACAGATGACCGTGCGTTTCGCGGCGGGGACGCCGCCCGATATCGTGCACCTGCCGGCGCGCGACTTCGCAAGCTTCGCCGACCAGGGTTGGCTCGAGCCACTCGACGATCGGCTGAAGGCCACGGACATCCTCGCCAACTGGCCGCCGCTGCAGGCCGACATGCAGTGGCAGGGCAAGACGCAGGGCGTGCTGCTGATGGGCTACGGGGGGATGCTGTTCTACAACGAGAAACGCCTGAAGGACGCGGGTGTGGCGGTGCCGAAAACGCCGGACGAGTGGTTGCACGCGATGAAGACGACGACGGCGGCGGACAAGGGACTCTTCGGACTCTCCACGATCACCGCCGAGCATCCGAATATGGTCGTCGAGATGGCGACGTGGGTAATCGGCTCCGGCGCGGATTGGCTGAAGGGCGGCAAGTACAACTTCACCGATCCGGCGGTCGTCAAAGCGATCGAAAACTGGCGGCAATCGGTCAATTACGCTCCGAAGGGCACCAACTCGGCCACCGCACGGCAGCTCTTCATCGACGGCAAGACGGCATTCCTGCGCGATGGTCCTTGGGTGTGGGGTGCGGTCGAGAAAGCGCCGGCCGAGATGAAGCCGCAACTGAAGGTCGCCGGGTTGCCCTTTCCGGTGGAACCGGGCGGAGCATCGAACAGTTTGCATATATCCGCCAAGGCCGACGCGAAAAAGAAGGAAGCAGTGTGGAAGTTCATCGAGATGGCTGCCACGCCGGAATGGCAACGCGCCTACGGTTTGACGGGCTCGCCCGCGCCGCGCAAGAACGCGTTGTCTGCAGCCGACTTGGCCGCGAATCCGCACTTGAAGATCATCAACGACGAGGCGGCGCGCGCGCAAAACCTGTTCCCGTCCGTGCCGGCGGTGCGCGCTGGCTACAACGACTTCGCGACACAAGTGACCAAGGCAGCGATGCGAATGATCTCGACGCAGGATCCGACCGCGCGCGTGCTAGCCGACTTGCAACGCGAACTGGAGCGGGCGGTCCCGTTGTAGCGACGCCTGTCCGCTCGACCGCCGCGATGAAACCGCACCGCTCGCGGCTACCTTGGCGCGAGCGGTGGCTCGCGTACGGCCTGCTGGCGCCCGCGTTCGCCGCCGTAGCGCTGCTCATCGCGTGGCCTCTGTGGGTGATCGTCCAGATGAGCCTGCGGCCGAGCCGCTCGCTCGAACTTGCCACACTCTTGTCGCAGCCACTTGGGCTCGCGAACTTCGAGCGCGTGCTTGGCCATCCGGCGACATGGCAGGCATTCGCCCATTCCGCGGTCTACACAATCGGCACGTTGGCGCCGGCATTTCTCATCGGGCTCGTTGGTGCCTTGCTCTTTCATCGCGCGTTTCCGGCGCGCCGCTGGTTGCGCAGCCTGCTGCTGATGCCGTGGGCGGTGCCGGGGGTAATCGTCAGCATCAATTTCCTGTGGATGTTCGACGCTTCGTTCGGAGTCGTAAATTCCGTGCTGCGGCGAATGGGGTTGTTGACGACCGATCTGGCGTGGTTCGTCGACGCCGACACCGCGATGTTCGCAGTGATCCTGCCCACGGTGTGGAAGAGTTTCCCGTTCTTCGCCATCACGATGTTGGCGGCACTCCAGTCGATTCCGCTATCGTTGTACGAAGCCGCGCGCGTCGACGGCGCCACCGCGTGGCAGCAGTTCGTCCACGTCACATGGCCTGGCATCCGTGGACCGGCGATGCTCGCCGTGCTGCTCAACACGTTGTGGACGTTTCGCGAGTTCGACATCATCTTCGCGTCCACCGGAGGCGGCCCCGCGGGCGCCACGGAAACGCTTGGCATCCTGCTCTACCGCGAGGCGTTTTCGAGTTTCCGGTTCGGTACCGCGGCGGCACTCGGCGTCCTGATGATCACGACCGCGGCGCTCGTCGTGGCAGTGGGCTTTCGCTGGCTGCGCGAGGATACGCGGTGAATCGGGCGTGGCATCGGTACGCATTTCTCGCATTGGCGATTGCCCTGGTCGCCGTCGTGCTGTTTCCCGTGTACTGGATGATCGTGACCTCGGTGCTGCCCTCGTCCATCGTGCTGTCGCGGCAGCCCCCGCTCATTCCGCCGGTCGATCAGATGTCGTTCGCGGCCTACATTGAAGTGTTTCGGCGGCGGCCGGTGCTCACGTGGATCCTGAATAGCGCGATGGTCGTCGCCGGCTCGACGCTCGTGAGCCTGGTCATTGCCACCCTCGCGGGGTACAGCTTGTCGCGCTTCCACACGCCGGCGCAACGCGTGGCGGGCGCGACGCTACTGCTGTCGAAAATGCTTCCCGGCAGCCTGATCGTCATCCCCTTCTTTGTGATGTTCACGACCTTGCACCTGACCGATAGCATTGCGGGACTCGTTATCGCCAACGTTTCGGTCGGCGTGCCGTTCGCGACCTGGATGATGAAGGGCTTTTTCGACACATTGCCGCGCGAGCTGGAGGAGGCGGCGAAGATCGATGGCTGTTCGGATCTGCAAGCGCTGAGGCTCATCGTGCTGCCGCTGGCGCGCCCGGGGCTTGCTGCGTGCGCGATTTACCTGGCGATTGTCGCGTGGTCGGAATTCGTATTCGCTCGTACACTGGTCACGAAGCCCGACAATTGGCTCGTCACGGTCGGCCTGCAATCCTTCGTTGGCGAGTATCTGGTGGAATGGCCGGCGCTGATGGCGGCTGGCGTCGTATCCTTGATCCCGATGTTCGTCCTGTTCCTGTTGTTGGAGCCGTTCCTGGTGAGCGGGATGACCGCGGGTGCCGTGAAGCAATAATCGGCCCGCGAGCGGTTGCCGATCACATCGGGACAATGTGGTCCCACAATTCCGGGCGCGGCGTAACCCCCAGCCCCGGGCCCGTCGGTAATCGATAGTAGCCCGCCGCACAGCGCATTGCCGTGTCGACGTAGCTTAAGTTCCGGTCGAAGATCGAGTGCTGATATTCGTGGTAGGGGCAGTTTGGAAGCGTCGCCGACGCCTGCAGGCTCGCCGCCATGAAGATGCCGACGCCGATCGTGGCATGGGGTATCGTACGCGCGCCGAATTGGTCCGCCAAGCGCGCGATCGCCATGAATTGCGAGACGCCGGTGTGCGCCATCTCGGGTTGCACGAACGCAAGGTTCGCGTGCTCGAGCCGCAAGCGCGCTTCGTGTGCGTTGCGCCACTCCTCGCCGGCGGCGACCGGCAACCCCGCTTCGGCGGCGACTCGCGCGAGACCGGCAATATCCTCGGGCGCGCACGGCGCTTCGATGAAATACGGCCGCGCTGGGGCCAGCGCCGCGGCGAGTGCGAGCGCTTCATCCGCCGTGTATTTCCAGTGGAGGTCGACCATCAGGTCGAAGTCCGGGCCAAGCGCACCGCGCAGCGCGTGCATTTCCGCGGCGACACCTTCGTGCGAGACCACCGCTGCATACTTGATCGCACGAAAGCCCTTGGCGCTCCACTCGCACGCGAGCGCGACTCGCTCGCCCAGGGTCGCCTTCGGCAGACCGGAGACGTACGCCGGAATGCGCTCCGTACGCGCGCCGCCGAGTGCCTGCGCGAGCGGCACGCCGGCGCTCTTCGCCGCCACATCCCACAGCGCGATGTCGAGCGCCGCCAGCGCATCCCCGTAATAGCCGCCAGAGGCCCCCCGCACCCGCATCAGGTCGTAGAGTTCGTCGTAAAGCACCGCCGGGTGCGACGGATCGCGGCCCTCGACGATTGGAATCATCACGTCGCGCAGAATGGCAACCACGGCTTGCGGCGCAACGATCCCGTACGTCTCGCCCCAACCAACGGTGCCATCGTTCGCCGTCACCTTGACCAGCACCGAACGATCGACCGTCGGATAGATCGTACGATTGCCGCTGCGCACGAAGTAGCCTTGGGCGTTGATCTCCTCATTCGGACCGAGCGGCCCGAGATAGGGCGTGTCGCGCGCCAGCGCAACGACGATCGGTTCGACGGTGCGAATGGTTGGCGCGGATGGCATGACGTTGCCGAGTATAGCCAACCTCACGATAGCTTTATGCCTTTAGTGATCCGTCGTTGTAACCGACGGATCGGCTTATTGCCGCCCACAACCTGACGGTGGACCGGCACGACCGAACCTCCAATATTCAGGTAACTTCAAAAGGGTGCAACCGATGGACGTTGGACGCCTCCGGCACTGGGCGTGGCAGATTCACCTTGACATATTGATGCATGGGGTGCATGCTTTGATGCATGCGAACCACTGTCCGCCTCGATGAACGCCTCCTTGCAGAGGCTAAGAAGTACGCGGCCGAATCGGGCCGAACGCTCACGTCCGTCCTGGAAGACGCGCTCCGGCAAACGCTTGTGAGGCGCCGGGCACGCCCGAGAGCGAAACCTATCCGCCTCAAGACCGTAACGGGAAACGGTGTTCGTCCGGGCGTGGATCTCGACGACAGTGCGTCGCTCCTCGAGCTGATGGAATCTTAAGCATTGGTCCTCCCCGACGTGAATGTGCTTGTGTATGCGCACCGCGAAGACACTGCGCACCACGCCGGATGCCGAGGATGGATCGAAGCAGTCGTGAATGGCGACGAGGCTTATGGTGTCTCCGAGCTTGTGCTGAGCGGATTCATGCGGGTCGTCACGCATCCCAAGGTGTTCACCAAGCCGAGCAAGATATCCGACGCGCTCGCATTCGCCGATCAGTTACGCGACCAACCGAACTGCGTCGTTGTCGAGCCCGGGCCGCGGCACTGGGAAATCTTTCGTCGACTCTGTGTCGAGAATAGCGTGAAGGGCAACCTCGTACTCGACGCCTATCTAGCTGCGCTTGCGATCGAGTCAGGTTGCGAATGGGTGACGACGGACCGGGACTTCAGTCGTTTCCGAGGTCTGCGGTGGCGTCACCCCGCGGACTAGAGGAAACGGCGGCACCGAACTTATCCTCGATCTGCTGGGGCGTGTAGTACCCGCGCGCGACATCCTGCACGATAGCCGCTGCATCGCGTTCTCGCGGATTGCCGTAGCCGCCGCCACCAGGCGTGGACACGTGGATGCGATCGCCCTCTTGCATGACAATCGCCTGATCCTTGGATAAGTGCGGCGGGCGATAGGTCTTTCCTTGTTGCTCGATGGTCACCCGGTTGACACCGCCATCGGCGCCGCCCTGCGCACCTTGCGGACCGACACGGCCGTGGTCCATCACCATCGACGCGCGCGCTTCGCCGCGGCGCAGCCGGATCGTGTAATTGACGCCGAAGCCGCCACGATGCTTGCCCGCCCCGCCGGAACCTTCGTGCAGCGAATATTCCTCGAACAGCACCGGGTAATACTGTTCCATCACTTCGATGGGCGTGGTCTTCGAAATCCCGATGGTTGAGCAACCGTTGGAAATGCCGTCGCCGTGCGCGTGGCCGCCGTAGCCGCCGCCGGAGATCACGTACATCACGTATGCCCGATTGCGTTTGGGATCGAAGCCGCCGAGTGCCAAATTGCCCGAGGTGCCGGCGGGCGCGGCGAACAGCCGCTCGGGAATCGCCCGCGTCAGCGCGCCGAACACCGCCTCCGCGATGCGCTGGCTGACTTCGGCCGCGCACCCCGACACTGGACGCGGGTATTTCGCATAAAGAAACGTGCCGTCCGGATCGATGACGTGCAGCGGCTCAAAGGTGCCGGCGTTCAGCGGCACGTCGGGAAACACGTGCTTCATTGCCAGGTAGATCGACGATTTGGTGGTTGCGATGACGCTGTTCATCGGGCCCTGGCAGGGAGGGGACGAGCCGGTCATATCGAAGGTCAACGTCGCATCGGCGGGGTCACCGTGCTTGGTTATTTTCATGCGGATGAGGAGCGGTTCATCGACGACCCCGTCTGAATCCACGATCGCCTGGCCTTCGAACGTGCCGTCGGGAATGGTCGCGATCTTCGCCCGCATCTGTTGCGCGGCGCGCGCGCGCAACTCGACGATCGCCGCTTCCACTGTGGCCGCGCCGTAGCGATCGAGCAGCGCGGTCAAGCGCTTCTCGCCGATTGAGAGCGCCGCCGCCTGCGCCTTGATGTCGCCGATGCGCTGATCGGCGATCCGAATGTTCGACAGGATGATCGACAGTATTTCGTCATCGAGGACGCCCTGTTTGTACAGACGCACGGGTGGCAGGCGCAACCCTTCCTGCTCGACCTCGGTGGCGTTGGCTGAAAAGCCGCCCGGGACCATGCCACCGGTGTCGGGCCAGTGTCCGGTGTTGGCGAGCCACGCAAACAATTGTCCGCGATAGTAGAACGGCTTCACGAACTTGACGTCCATCAGGTGCGTGCCGCCGAGATACGGATCGTTGACGATGTAGATATCGCCGGGACGCGCGTTATGTGCACGTTCGATCACCGCCCGCGTCGAGAATTGCATCGTGCCGACGAATACCGGCAGTCCCAGCTCGCCTTGTGCGATCAGCGCGCCGTCGTCGCGGTGATAGATGCCGTCCGAGCGGTCGAGCGCTTCACTGATCACCGGACTGAACGCAGCGCGAACGAAGGCCAAATCCATCTCATTGCAGACTTGATTCAGGCCGTTCTGAATGACCGATAACGTGATCGGGTCGATGGTCATGGTTGCACCTCCACCAGCATGTTGCCCAATGTGTCCAGCCGAACGCGGTTTTCTGGCTCGATCACGGTCGTGCAATCGAGTTGTTCGACAATGGCCGGACCAATGAAGGTTCCGCCAAGTGGTAGCTGCTCGCGGCGATAGATCGGCGTTGGCCGGAACGCGCCGCCATCCTCGGGTTCGTCTCCATCCTGGGCGAACCATACCGGACGTTCGCCGCTCTGCGCATCCTGCACCGATTGGCAGCGCTCGCCCTGCGCCAAGGCAGCGAGATCGACCGGCGGCCGCAGGCCGATGACGGCCGTGTGCAAATTCACCAGCACCGGACGAATCTCCGGCAACTCGACCTCGAAGCGATCCCAATACGCTTGGGTGAAGAGCGCGCGCAATGCGTCGATGGTGACGCCGGTACTGGGCAGTGGCACTGTCAGCAAATGGCTCTGGCCGAGGAACTGCATGTCGGCCGAGTGCAAGAGCTTGACGCCGGCAACAAAGACGTCGTCCCGCGCGAGCATCGCGCGGCCTTCGGCGATCTGCGCCTCGAGTGTTGCGCGCACGTGTGCGATGTCGAGTGCGGCAAGCGGCTGGTTGATCGTGTTGACGTAATCGTGGCGCAGATCCGCGACGACGCAGCCCAGCGCATTGGTGATGCCGGGTCGCACCGGAACCAGCAAGGTTGGGATCCCCAATTCGCGCGCGAGCGCCGCGGCGTGCAGCGGTCCCGCGCCGCCGAACGGGAACAACGCGTAATCGCGCGGGTCGTGACCCTTGGCCAATGACACGATGCGAATCGCGCCCGCCATCCGGTCGTTGGCGATGCGGATGATGGCGGCCGCGGCGCCAGTGGCATCCAGTCCGAGCGGTTTGCCGATCGTGTCCGCGATGATCCGGCGCACCGTGTCGACCGAGACCCTGTTCGTCACGCCGAGCAACGTGTCCGGGTTGAGACGACCCAGCACCAGGTTGGCGTCGGTGATCGTCGGCCGTGTGCCCCCTCGCCCGTAACAGATGGGGCCGGGTGTGGCGCCGGCGCTCTGCGGGCCGACGACGAGCATGCCGGCGTCGTCGATGCGGGCGATGCTGCCGCCGCCGGCGCCGATTGTATGCACGGCAACCATTGGCACGTGGATCGGCATCGCATATTCGAGCTCGAGCTCGGCGGACACGTCGGGTACCGCATTTGCGATCAATCCGACATCGGTGGACGTACCGCCCATGTCGTACGTGATCAGATTCGGATAACCGGCGGCGCGTCCGGAATAGGCCGCGGCAATGATGCCGGACGCCGGGCCCGACATCACGGTGTTGACTGCGGTCTCGGCGACGATGTGCGACGAAACGGTGCCGCCGTTGCCCTGCATCACCAGCAGGTCACGCGTGAATCCGGCGTTGGCCAGTGCTTCGCGCAGCCGACTTAAGTAGCGCGCGAGCACCGGTTGCACGGCGGCGTTGACGCACGCTGTCGTGCCGCGCTCGTATTCGCGAAATTCGGAGAGGATAAGATGCCCTGCGGTGACGTAGGCATTGCGCCACCGCACTTTAGCAATGGCGAGCGCGCGCTTTTCATGCGCTGGATTTAGATAGCTGTGCAGGAAGTGGACGACCAGTGCGTCGCAGCCGCGCTCTAGAAGCGTCTCCACCGCAGTGGCGACTGCGGCTTCATCCAGCGGAATCACGACGTTGCCGTCGGCATCCATTCGCTCGGGAACTTCCAGGCGCAGCTCGCGCGGCACCAGCGGATCGAAGCGGCCGGTGAGTCCGTACGGCGTCGGGCGCGTGCGCCGGCCGAGTTCCAGCGAATCGCGAAAGCCCTGCGTCGTGATCAGGCCGACCTTGGCAATGGAGCGCTCGAGCAGCGCATTGGTCGTCGTCGTCGTGCCGTGCACGATGACCTGCACCGCCGCCAGGTCGGCCGCCGCGGCGGCGAGCGCGGCAATGACACCTCCCGCTTGGTTGGGGAAAGTGGTGGGCACCTTGGCGAGCCGCGTTTCACCGGTTGACGTGTTGAGCAACAGCAAATCGGTGAACGTGCCGCCGACATCGATGCCGGCGATCCAGGGATGCGTTGCGGCAGCGTCGGACATGTCAGACGGACAGGTATTGCTCGCGGATCGTTAGGTCGCTGGCTAGGCTCGCCATCGTTCCTTCGTAGCGGATATGCCCTTTTTCGATGATATAGGCGCGATCGCCGACCGCCTGCGCGAAATGCAGATTCTGTTCGGACAGCAACACCGAAAGTCCGTCGCGCTTCAGCTCGCGAATCGCCCGCACCATCTGCGCGACGATCAGCGGCGCCAACCCCTCGCTCGGTTCGTCGAGCAGCACCGTCGTCGGATTGCCCATCAAGGTTCGCGCGATCGTCAGCATCTGCTGCTCGCCCCCGGAGATGCGGCCGCCCAGCCGCTCGCGCATCTCGCTTAAGTTGGGAAACAGCGCGAGCAGGCGCTCGAACGTCCACGGCGCGATTCCTGGACGCGCCGGCTGGCGCCCGACCTCGAGATTCTCGGCGACGGTCAGTTCGCTGAAAATGCGCCGCTCCTCGGGAACGTAACCCAGCCCCAGTCGCGCGATGCGGTAGGAGGGTAGCCGCTCGATCCGCTGGCCATTGAACTGGATCGCGCCGGCCCGCGCGCGCACCAGCCCCGCCAGCGTTTTCAACGTCGTGGATTTGCCGGCGCCGTTGCGCCCGAGCAGGACGACGACTTCGCCCGGCGCCGTGTTGAGGCTGACGTCGAACAGGATCTGCGCGCGGCCGTACCCCGCCGCGATCGACGCGACGTCAAGCATGCGCGGCACTCGCCAGACTGGGATCGGAGCCCAGGTATACAGCGCGCACCTCCGGGTCGGCACGCACCGCAGCCGGCGCGCCGGCTGCGATCATCCGGCCCCGGTTTAGCACGATGATGCGGTCGGCGTGCGTGAACACGGCATCCATGTCGTGCTCGGTGAAGAGCACCGCGATCCCGTCGTTGCGCGCCAGCGCGGCGGTGAGCGCCATCAGCTCGGCGCGCTCCTTCGGCGCCATGCCGGCGGTCGGCTCGTCCATCAGCAACAACTTGGGCGCGTTGGCGAGCGCGATCGCGAGCTCGACGCGCTTCAGATCTCCATACGCCAGCACGGCGCAAGCGCGGTCGGCCTGCTCGAGCATGCCGACTCTGGCTAGCAGCGCCTCCGCATCATTGGCGTACAGGCTGCTTATCGAGGTGAACAGCGAGCGCAACCGACGGTGATGCGACAAGAGCACGAGCTGCACGTTTTCGCGAACCGTCATCGACGCGAAGGTCGCGGTGATCTGAAACGTGCGGCCGACGCCCAGCCGCCAAATCTGCCGAGGCTTTTGGCCGTCGATGCGCTGGCCGAGCAAGGTGACGCTGCCAGCATCGGGGCGAATCTGTCCGTTCACCAGGTTGAAGCACGTCGTCTTGCCGGCACCGTTGGGTCCAATCAACGCGAGCATTTCGCCAGCCGCAACGTCAAAGCTCACGTTGCGCACCGCATGCACGCCGCCGTAGGACTTGTCGAGGCCGGCAACGGCGAGCACTGGCGCGCTCATGCCGCTTCCCGCGCTCCGGCAAAACGATTGAACACGCCGGCGATGCCTTGCGGAAACAAGAGTACGAGCAGCAGGATGATGGCGCCTAGCAGTGCGCGCCAGAACTCGGTCTCGCGCGCGATCGTGTCCTGCAGCCAGGTGAATACCGCGGCGCCCAGCATCGGCCCGATCAGCGTTTGCAGGCCACCGAGCAGCACCATCACGAGACCATCGACCGAGCGTGGAATCGCCATCGTGTCCGGCGCGATGCTGCCTTTGGAGAACGCGTACAGCGCACCGGCGATGCCGGCGAAGAGCCCGGCGGCGACAAACGCTCCCCACTGGAATGCGCGCGTATCGATGCCGATCGCATCGGCACGCAGCGGCGAATCGCGACTCGCGCGCAGCGCGTACCCGAACGGCGCGTAGATCATTCGCCACAATGCGGCCAGCGCGAGCCCGCAGACGATCAACGTCACGTAGTAATAGACGGTCTTGTCCGCGAGCCACTGTGCCGGCCAGATGCCGACCAGCCCGTTGCTGCCGCCGGTCATTGCGTCCCACTGGAACGCGATCGACCAGGTGATCTGGGCGAAGGCCAGCGTCAACATGGCCAAATACACACCGGACAGCCGCACGCAGAACCAGCCGTAGACGATCGCGCCAAGCGCGGCGAACAATGGACCGATGGCCACCGCGAGCTCCATCGGCACGGCCTGCTTGTACAGCAGCGCCGCGGCGTACGCGCCGAGGCCAAAATAAGCGGCGTGGCCGAACGAGGCCATGCCGCCCGGACCCATCAGAAAATGCAGGCTGGCGGCGAATAGTGCGAACAGCAGGATATCGATCAGCAGTACCCGCGCGTACTCATCGGAGAAGAGGGGCACCGCGAAGAGCGCGACGACCGTCACGCCGACGGCAGCGAACCAGCGCTTTGAGGGCGCTTGCACGAGGTCGCGCTGCTCGGAGGTTGCCGCGTTGGAGGAGGGCGGTTTTCCTAGTAATCCCCACGGCCGGAGCACCAGCACCGCCGCCATCACGATGAACTCGGCCACCAAGGTCAGTTTCGAAAACGATACGGTGACGCCGGCAACATTGACGTCGCCGATACTGATGCACAGCGCCTTGACGACGCTGATGAGCAGCGCCGCGAGAAACGCGCCGGGCACGCTCCCCAGTCCGCCGACGACAGTAACAACGAACACATCGGCGATGATGGACAGGTCCATCGCCAAATTCGCGGGCTCGCGCGGCAATTGCAAAGCCCCGGCGAAGGCCGCCAGCAGCGAACCCAAAAAAAACACGCTGGAAAAAAGCCACGCCTGGTTGACACCCAGTGCAGCCGCCATTTCGCGATCCAACGTCGCGGCGCGGACGAGGATGCCCCAGCGCGTGCGCTGCAACAGGAACCACAGGAGCGCGAGCACGATCGGCCCGAGCGCGATCAGCAGCAGATCGTATTGCGGTACCGCCCGACCTGCTATATCGATTGCGCCCTTCAATCCCGGTGCGCGCGGACCGAGCAGATCTTCCGGTCCCCACAGCACGAGCACGACGTCTTTGACAATCAGCACGACGCCGAATGTAGCAATCAACTGCAAGAGTTCCGGCGCCTGGTAGATCCGGCGCAATAGCAGGATTTCGATCAGCGCGCCAATGGCGGCGACCACCAGGGCGGCGAGTGCCACCGCGCCCCAGTAGCCCAGCGCGCCGCCGCCAAATTGGCCGATCAGGCTGTACGCGAGATAGGCGCCGAGCATGTAGAACGAGCCGTGCGCGAAGTTGACGATGCGCGTGACGCCGAAAATCAGCGACAGTCCGGCCGAGACAAGGAACAGCGACGACGCGCTGGCGAGGCCGTTTAAAAGTTGGATGAGAAGGGTAGAGAGCGTCATTGCGGGCGATCTTCCCTTCACGGCCGCGCCCCGTTTTGGCGGTCGCGTCAAACGACATCACTGATCGCGACGCACTCCTGCTAGAAGCGGGGTAGCAGACCGCTGGCAATGGCCGGTCGGGCGGGGCCTTTAATCTAATGAGCGGCGGCGTTATCGGCGGGCCGCAACTTCCTCACCATCTCGTCGGACGGCAGGTAGTCCTTGCCGTTGGCGTATTTCCAATCGACCATCACCCCCTTGCCATCCTTGACCGCGGTGCGGCCGACGTACGCGCCCATCGTCGACTGGTGATCCTGCGGCCGGAACAAGATGCGGCCGAACGGTGTGTCGACGCTCAAGCCCTTCATCGCGGCGACCAGTTTTTCCGAGTCGGTCGACTGTGCCTTCTTGATCGCGGCCACGGCGCTCATAATCGTGCTGTACCCGACGATGGAACCAAGCCGCGGATAGTCCTTGTACTTGGCCTGGTAGGCGGCCAGGAATTTCTTGTGCTCGGGCGTGTCGATTGCATACCACGGGTAGCCGGTGACGTACCAGCCCACGGGCGCCTCATCCTTCAACGGATCGAGGTACTCGGGTTCGCCGGCCAGCAGATTGAACACGGGCGTGTTCTTGAACAATCCGCGCAGTTGCCCTTCGCGTACGAATCTCGCGAGATCGGCGCCGAATAGCGAGGAAAAGATCGCGTCCGGCTTTGCGTCCATCATCGCCTGCACAACGGCGCCGGCTTCGATCTTCCCCAGCGGCACGGCGACTTCGACGAATTCGATCCCCGAGGGCTGCATGGCGATGATCTGTTTCTTGAACGCGGTCGTCGCGGACGTGCCGTATTCGTAGTTTGGGTAAACGATTACCCACCGCTTCTTGTTGAGCTTCGCCGCCTCCGGCACCAGCATCGCAGTCTGCATGAACGTCGACGCGCGCAACCGGAATGTGTACCTGTTGCCGCTGTCCCAGACGATCTTGTCGGTCAGTGGTTCGGCGGCGATGAACAGTACTTTTTTCTGTTTCGCGAAGTCGGCGACAGCGAGCCCGACATTCGACGCGAACGTGCCAATCAGGAATTCGACTTTTTCGCGCGACAACAACTCTTCGGCCACACGCACGGCGTCGCCGGGATTGCCGTTGTCGTCGCGTGAGATGACTTCAAGCTTCTTGCCGAGCACGCCGCCCGCAGCATTAACCTCATCGACCGCGAGTTCGAAGCCGCGCTTGTACGGCTCGAGAAACGCGGGAAACACCTTGTAGCTATTCAATTCGCCGATCTTGATGGTTTGCGCCGTCGCGGGCGCCGCGTGGAACGTTAAGCCGGTCATAGCGGCTAGAGTGGCCCAGGCGAACATGCCGGCCGCGGGTACCAACGTGCGTTTCATCATGTCTCCTCGAACAAGAAATGTAATGGAGCGAGAGTCAGTAATCATAGTGAAGCGGTGCAGGGAACGACGACGTCATCGCTGGCCGTCTTCGCCCTTGATCTCGGATGCCTTGAGGCCACCGGCCCGATGCTGGACGCGCGGGCCGTCGGTCATCGCCAGCACGAACATGATCTCGTTGTCGCGCGGAGCATCGGCGACGCGCATCTCGATTGCGTTGAAGTGGCTACGGACGTACGCGGCATTGATATGGTGGATCGGAATGTCGATGCTCGCGCCGGCGGGGCCTACCTTCTTGGACGACGGCACGATTGCCTTCGACATCACGCCGTCCTGCGCCAAGAGCTCGCGCATCGCATATCCGCCGGGGACGTGCCACAACGCGCCGTGCTCCAATTCGCCCCCCAACCCGATAAGCGCGCCTTTGCCGTAGGCTTCGATCTTTTTCGGGTCGCCGCCGAGCGCATCGATGAGCCGCCGGGCCATTGCGATGCCCAGTGGCTTCAACGCTTCCATCATGGGCATGATGTCCGCGACATAGCGGCCGGCAAAGGGATTGTGAACGACGGCTGCGACCGCGGCCTTGCGATGGGGAATCGCGGCCGGCGGACCGCCCTCGTGCCAGATTTCCTCGACGTAGGTCACGTACTTGCGCACCTTGATGGCATCGGGCGTCATGCGACCGCTTTCCGTGGCAGCGCCGCACCGGCGCACAACGGTGGAATCATACGGCACTCGCCCTTGAGCTGCAGATACGCGCTGTGAATCAGGCCGCGCGCCTGTAAGACGCGCGCCGTGGCGACACCGCGCGCGAGTGCTGCGGCAATTACTGCTGCCGGCAGCGGGCCGACGTCGACGACGACGGGCAGCTCGCCCAAGTCGCTGTCATCGCGCACCGATCGGGCTGGTACGCGCCGGATCGCGGGATGATCGGCGTTGACTGCCATTGCAATCGGCTTGGTGGCAGCATCGGCCGCTGCCGCGGTTGCTGCCAGCACGGTCACGGCGTCGGCGATGCCCAAGCACAACGAGCGCCCGCGCCATCCCGAGGTCGCGGTGCCGCCGCACGCGTGATTCGCGTCGAGCGTGATCGTCGCATCGATCGCCGGCGCCGCCAGATCTCCGACCACGCCGACCCGATACGACTGCCCGGGCGCGAGATGGACTGCGATATCGCCGCCATTGTTCACATACGCGCGTTCAAGCGCCGCGACCGCAATCATCGCGGCGAGAATTTCATCGGCGACACTGCCGGCAACCGCCGCCATCGGCGTGATGAATACGTCGCGGTGCGGCCAGACCGCGGCTGCCATTCGTTGCGCGACAGGTCCGTGGACGGCGGGACACGCGTCACCGACCCGCGCGCGCAGCACCGGCAATTCCGCGACCAGCGCAGCGAGCAGGCCTTTGAGGCGCCCGGCCGCGGCGCGATACGCGCGCAGCACGATGGCACGATCCGGCGCTTCCGCGGCGATCACGAGATCGATCGGACCGTGCTGCAGATGCAGGCGGCCGTCGGCAAGGAGCGCGGAGACGAGCGCATTCACGTCAGCGGCCAAGGATTGTCGACGGACGCAGCGATCGTCTGCACCCGCGTACCGTTGAGCACTTCGCGCAGCGTGACGACGCGATCCACGTGTCCACCCAACTCCCGATAAGAGTCCAGCGACAGCGTGAACTCAATCGGCGCGACAATCGCCGGCGTGGGCACGTAGCCGAAGGCGTTGTCCGGCATGCGCGACACGTCGACCATCAATGTGATGCCGCCGCCGGGCCACAGATAGACCGGCGCGCCGCCGCAGGTGACGCGCGTGATCGCCGCGCGTTGCGTCGCCTTCACCGATTGCGTCAGTCGTACCGGGTTCTCGGTGACGCCGGCGCGCAGGCTGCCGCCGGCGCCACCCATGAAGAGCACCGTGCACAGCGCTGGCTCGCAGTTTTCGGCAATGCGCTCGACAACCGCAGTGATCGCATCGGGCATCGGCGCCGGTTGCGGGACGAGCGCGTCGTCGAGCACGAACCACGCCGCGTGCTCGCCGGTCGTCGATACGAACAGCAGCTTCAAGCCCGGCCACGCGAGCTTCGGATCGATCTTTTCGATGATCGTCAGCGGGTCGGTCAGGTTAGTTCCGCCCCAGCCCAAGCCTGGCTCGGCGACCTGGAAATAACGGCCGGGGGTGGAGCGTTTGCCGCGCACCTTGATACCGGCGGGACGCATCTCGAGAAAGCGACCGGCCTGATGCTCACTCAGCACACCGGTGATGTGGTCATCGACGACGATCACTTCGTCTGCGTGCCCCTGCCATTGCTGCGCGAAAATGCCGATCGTCGCGGAGCCGCAGCCCACGCGCATGCGTTCCTCGCGTGTCCCGTTGACAACGGGCGCCTGTCCGGCTGCAACCATGACCGTCGAGCCGCCGTCGACCGTCATCTCGACCGGCCGCTTGTTGCACAGGTTGAGCAGCGCAGCACAGGTGACGCGGCCTTCCTTCTTGCCGCCACCAGTCAAATGCCGGACGCCGCCGAGCGACAACATCTGCGAGCCGTACTCCGCTGTCGTGACGTGGCCGATCTGCGCGCCGTCGATCCGCACCGCGGCCTGCTCCGGACCGAGATAGCGGTCGGTATCGATCTTGACCTTGACGCCGCAGTAACTGAAAATGCCCTCGGTGACCACCGTGATCACGTCCACACCTGTGACCTGCGACGACACGATGAACGGCGCTGGTTTGTAATCGGGATACGTCGTCGTCGCGCCGATGCCGGTAACGAATACCGGCGCATCGGCCAGCAGCGCGCCATCCCATGCTTCGGGTCGATCGAGAAACTGGACCACCTGCGTCTCGGGACGCGCGGTCAACACCAGCGGGTCAACGCGCGTCAGCGTGCCGTCGACATTGGTGTAGCGGTCGCAGGCGCCGAGCCTGCCCGGCTTGATGAGGCACAGCACCGGGCATGCGTCGCAGCGAATACCGTCTACCGGCCTTGCCGCCGGTGCCTCGATCACTTCGCCGCTGTACGTGTCTTCGCGCATGGCGTTGGTTCTAGGCACTGCGGGCGCGCAGCAGCGCGCGCAGCCGCGGCGGCGTCACCGGCACCTGCTCGATGCGTACGCCGGTGGCATGGCGGATGGCGCTCAAGATGGCCGGCGGGGTTGGAATCAACGCCGGTTCGCCGACACCCTTGGCGCCACCGGGGCCGAGCGGTTCGCGATCTTCGATCAAGATCACTTCGATCGGCGGCACATCGCCGATCGTGGGAATCAGGTAGTCATGCAGGTTGTCGGTCTGCCCCGGGATGTACTCCTCCATCAACGCCATGCCGAGTCCCTGCGCGATACCGCCGTGGATTTGGCCTTCGACCTGTTGCGGGTTCAACGCGCGGCCGACATCGTGTGCTGCGAATATTTGCAGCACCTTGGTCGTGCCCAGCTCGACGTCGACCTCGACCACGGCGATCTGCGCGGCAAAGGCGTAGGTTGCGTACGGCACGCCTTGTCCTTGCGCATCGAGCGAGGTTGTCGGTGGATCGAAACGGCCGTAGCCCGAGCGCACATCGCCTTCCGCGTTGATCGGCGCGAGTTGGGAGAGATCGATGCGTGTCGTGTGGCCGACGTCGGTGACCACAAGCGTCGCGCCGTCAAGCGAGAGCAAGGCCGCATCTCCAGCGCCCGCGAGTGCCAGGAGCTGTCGCCGCAGATCATGTCCGGCCCGCGCCGCTGCGTTGCCCGAGATAAAGGCTTGGCGCGAGGCCGATGACTTTCCGGCGTCGAGCGTGCGGTCGGTGTCGCCGGTCACGTAGTCGAACGCGGCCATCGGCAAGACGACGGCGTCGGCGCAGACCTGCAGCATCGTGGTGTTGGTGCCCTGACCGATATCGGCGCAGCCGTTGTAGAGCGTCAAGCGTCCGGTGCGGCTTATGCCGACGCGCATCTCTGACGGATTCGACATCGCCGTGTTGCCGATGCCGTACCACATGCAGCCGATACCGACACCGCGGCGGAGGATTGTCGCGGTGGCGTTGAACGCGGCGACCTCGTTCAGCAAACGTTTCCAATGCGGCGCCATCGCATCGAGGCATGCGGTAAGCCCACAGCTCGCGTCCAGCACCTGTCCGGTTGCAGTCGCGTCACCGACGTTGATTGCGTTGCGGCGACGGATCTCCAGCCGATCGAGTTCGAGCATCTGCGCGAGCTCGTCGAGCATCGCTTCATGGGCGATCGCCGCCTGCGGCACGCCGAAGCCGCGAAAGGCGCCGGCGGGCATGTTGTGCGTCAGGATGGCTTTGCCCCACGAGTGCACATGCGGCACGGTATACGGTCCGCTCGCGTGCACCGGCACGCGGTTGGCAACCGTCGGACCCCAGCTCGCATAGGCGCCGGTGTTGAACGTGGCGAACGATTCCACCGCCTGCAGCCGGCCGTTCGCATCGGCGCCGAAGCGCACGTCGATGCGCGCCGGGTGGCGCTTGGTCGTGGCCATCATGCTCTCGGGCCGCGTGTACACGCACGCGACGGGACGGTCGAGCAGCCATGCGGCGAGGCCAACCAGCGGCTGCACCGACATGTCGAGCTTGCCGCCGAAACCGCCGCCGCAGGCGGTCGGTACGATGCGAATTTGCCCGGGCTCGAGTTTCATCACGAGGGCCATCTCGTCGCGGTCCATGTACGGCGTCTGTGTCGAGACGTGAAGCTCGAGCCGATCGTTGTTGCGCACCGCCCAGCCGGCTTCCGGCTCGATGTACGCATGCTCGACAAAGGCAGTCTCGAACCGCCCTGAAGCGACGGCGGCGCACCGCGCGAACACCGACGCCGGATCGCCCTTGCGCACACGGCCCTCGATCAACACATTGCCGGAGCGATCGGGCAGCACGCGCGGCGCGTCCGCGGCGAGCGCCTGTTCGAGGGTGGAGAGCGGCGTTCGCGGCTCGTAGCGGATCGGTACTTCGTCATCGCGAATGGCTTCAATCGCCGCACGTTGACCGACGAGCGCGACCACCGCTTCCCCGCGAAAGCGCACCACGCCGTCCGCCAGCACTGGCTGGTCCTTGATCGCCGGATAAATGCCGAAACCGTTCGAAGGTATGTCGCGCGCAGTCAACACGCCCTTAAGCCCTGGATGCGCTGTATGGAGCGCGGCCAGATCGCCCAAGGTGAACACGGCATGCGCATGCGGCGAGCGAACAATGGAGAGCCACAGCGCGTCGGCCGGAATCGCATCGGCACCGAATTTCTCGCCACCGGTCAGCTTGGCAACACCATCCACTTTGAGCGCGCGCGCACCGAGCGCTGCACCGAGCGCGGGCGATGGCGGGAGCGCAAGGTCGTTGGCGACGTCGCGCACCGCCTCGATGATCTTGCGATAACCCGTGCAGCGGCACAGCACGCCGGCAAGCGCATCCTGGATTTGCGTTTCGTCTGGACGCCGGCAACGTGCCAAGAGATCGGCTGCGGCCATCAGCATGCCCGGCGTGCAGATGCCGCATTGCGCGCCCATGTGCCGGTGAAAAGCACGTTGCAGCGCTGACAGCGCGTCGGCGCGGCCCAATCCCTCGACAGTAACCACGGTGCGGCGGGCTGTTTGCCCCAGCGCGACGCAGCACGAGCACACCTGGCGCCCGTCCAGCAAAACCGTACATGCGCCGCAATCGCCGGCGTTGCAGCCGATTTTGGTTCCGGTCAGCCGGAACTCGTCGCGCAGCACGTCCGCGAGCCGTGCAATCGGCGGCGAATGGCTGCCGACCGACTCACCGTTGAGCGTGAAGGCAATCGTGCCGGTTAAGACCGCCGCGCTGCGATCGTTCATGGTGAATTACTAGAGCCTCGCTGCCAGTTCGTCGAGTGTGCGGCGAACAAGCGTTAGCGCCGCGTCGCGACGATAGTCGGCGTCGGCGCGGAGGTCGCTGATCGGCGCAATCGGCGCAAGATGATCACGTTCGACGAGCGCGCTTAAGGACGGGTTCACAGCCTGGCCAAGTAAGGCGGCCTCCAGCAACGGTAGCCTCCGTGCCACGGGCGAGCATGCGCCGACCGCCACCCGTGCCGTGACGATGCGCCTCTTGTCGTCGACCGCGAGTGCTGCGCCGACCATGACAAAGGAAATGACCAGATACCGGCGGCTGCCAAGCTTGCGGAAATGGCCCGCTGCGCGGGCGGCTACCGGCTTAGGCACGACGATCGCCGCGACCAGTTGCTCCGGACGGCGGCGCGTCCGGCGGTTGCCGACCAAGAATTCCGCCAATGGAAGTGTTTCGATACGACCTGTGGTCAGCAATTCGACGTTGGCATCGAGCGCCAGCAGCGGCGGGACGCCGTCGGCCGCGGGCGATGCGTTGCAGGATTGCCGGCGATTGTCGCGGTGTTCTGAATCTGCACGCCACCGACTTCCCGCGCCGCTTCTTTGACGCCATCGAACCACGCAGGCAACGGCGCTGCAAGTATCTCCGCCCAGGTCGTCGTCGCGCCAATCCGCCAGTAATCGTCCGCGTCGCGGATCCCTTTCAGCTCGGGAATCGCCGTGATATCGAGGATGTCATCAACGCATGGCGTGCCGACGTGCATTGGATAGTAGTCGGTGCCGCCGGCGAGCACGGTGTACGCACTCTGCCCGAGGGCGGCCAACGCTTCGGCGGTGCTGGTAGGACGCAGGTAGGCGGGCACGCGGCTCTCCGTAAGTAACCGGCAGGTTACCAAAGCCCGCCAAGGCGGTGCAAGATGCCGTCGCGCATATCAGTGAGCCTCCGGTGCAAGATGTCGTCGTCCACCGCCCCGGGTCTTCAGGCTCACGGTCGAGCGAGGTAGCCTAGGACCACCTCGGCGATATGGTGCGCGCGCTCGAGCAACGCCCGGCGCGACTTGAGCTTACGCCCGAAGATCATCGACAGGGTCGCATTGTTGGAAAGATAGAAATAGCCGACCGCGGCAATCGTGATGTACAACTGGACGGCGTCGACGCCGCCGCGAAAGACGCCTTGCCGGCGGCCGCGCGCAAGCAACGCGTCGAGGCTTTCGATCAACGGCGAATGCATCGCGCGGATGGTGCGCGAGCGCTTCAAGTGCCGCGCGCGATGCAGGTTCTCATTGTTCACCAAGGTCATGAACTCCGGATGCGCGACGTAGTACTCCCAGAGAAATCGGACGAGCCGCTCGATGCCTCGGATCGGGTCGAGTGCGTCCAACCTGAGCGCGGACTCGGCCGCAAGCAGCTCCCCGTAGACGTTTTCCAAAGCTGCGAGATACAGCGCCTCCTTGTTGCCATAGTAGTGATACAGCATCCGCTTGTTGACCTTGGCGCGGGCGGCGATATCGGCGACCCGCGCGCCGGTAAGGCCCCGGTCCGCGAAGGCGCGAGTCGCGGCGCGCAGGATGCGCAGATGCGGCGCCGCCGGCGACCGCGTTCGCGTCTGCGGAGCCGTGGGTGAAGCCTTCTGCTTCATATCGTTAGTGCCAATTGATTGGTGCTTTGCCCGCGCAACGTGGCAGCGCATCCGGGTAAAATGACGCCGCTCGGTCTGGTAACTGAGAATCTTGTCACAGAGTAACCGGCCGGTTACTTTAACCTTTTCTTGGTGCAGCGTAACCAAGCGCCCTGGCTTTTCCGGCGCTGAAAGACGATTCTGCTCGAAGCACTGATCTTGAAGCTTGGTTTCGAAGTCTCGTTCGACGACCTTTACGACGCCTCCGGCTTGCGGCGGATCGACGCGGCTTTTTTTGCGCATCTCGCCGCGACCGACCTTTCACTGGCGGACCGATTGCGCGCGGGACGGGGCGATCCTGACCTGTTGGATGCCAAAGCGGAATCCGCCCTCCTAATCGCGCTCGGCCCGCATCTCGAGGACTTCGTTGCGGCGTTGTTTGGGATCGAGGCCGACGTCCGCGCGCTGGAAGCGCAACACCACGAGCTCGCACCGCTGTTCGCGGTCAAGCGACTGTTCGTCCAGCGCCGGGCAATGAACAGGTTCAACGCTAGCGAAGCTCTGACGTTCGATGGTGCGGCATTGCAACGCGAGCTGCAGGTGACATTAGGTGAAGCGTTGACCGAGCTTGCGTTCGCCAACGCCGTGACCCGCTGGCAGCAGGATGAAGCCGCGTATGCCACCGAGCTCGACACTGCGGCACGTTACGCCGCCTGGGCCGTGCATACGCCCGCGGGTCGCGCGGCGACCAAGGGCGGCGTGCTGTTCCGGGCGCCGCGCAAGCTCGATGTCATGCGGCTCGTGCCGATCGAGTACGCGGAGCGCCACGGTGTCGCAGCGATCAAACTCGCCGGCGACAATGTGCGTTGGCGCGAAGGATTTGCGCTGACCGATCCCGGCACCAACCTGGCGGGCGGACTCGCGGAAGCGCATTACTGCATCTGGTGCCACGAGCAGAGTAAGGATTCGTGCGCGCACGGGCTCATGGAAAAAAGGCCTGCGACCGGCGTGCCGCTTGCCGATTCCTTCAAAAAGTCGGCATTCGGTGTTGCGCTCGCCGGCTGCCCGCTGGAGCAAAAGATTTCCGAGTTCCACAAGCTGCGCGCGGAAGGTTGGCCGCTCGCCGCATTGGCGATGATCTGTGTGGACAATCCGCTGGTTGCCGCGACGGGCCATCGGATCTGCAACGACTGCATGAAGTCGTGCATATTCCAGAAACAGGACCCCGTCGATATTCCGCAGTCGGAAACGCGGGTTCTCAAAGATGTTCTCGCACTGCCGTGGGGCTTCGAAATCTATTCGCTGCTGACCCGGTGGAACCCGCTGCACCTGCGCCGCCCGGTGCCGCTGCCCGGTACCGGCAAGCGCGTGCTCGTCGTCGGCATGGGGCCCGCGGGCTTTAACTTGGCCCATCATCTATTAAACGATGGCCACACCGTCGTCGGCATCGATGGCCTGAAGATCGAGCCGCTCGAGCCAGCGCTGTCCGGCATCACCATCGCCGGCGAACGCGTGCCATTTCTGCCTATTCGCGATACGGCGGGTTTAAGCGAGCCGCTCGACGAGCGAGTGATGGCGGGATTTGGCGGTGTGGCCGAGTATGGGATTACCGTTCGTTGGGACAAGAATTTTCTGAAGATCGTGAGGCTTCTGCTGGAGCGTCGCGCTCGCTTTGCGCTCTACGGCGGCGTGCGCTTTGGTGGAACGCTCGACGACGCGGGCGCGTTCGCGCTTGGTTTCGACCACATTGCACTGGCGACTGGCGCGGGCAAGCCGACGGTGCTCGATCTACCCAATGGATTGGCAAACGGTGTGCGCACTGCTTCCGATTTCTTGATGGCATTGCAACTCACCGGCGCGGCCAAGCGAGGATCGCTCGCGAACATGCAGGTGCGGTTGCCTGTCATCGTCGTCGGCGGAGGACTGACAGCGATCGACACGGCGACCGAGGCATTGGCGTATTACCCGGTCCAGGTCGAGAAATTTCTCGACCGCCACGAGACGCTGGTCGCCGAACGCGGCAACGTGGCGGTCGAGGCAGCCTGGACGAGCACAGAACGCGTAATCGCGGCCGAATTTCTGGCGCATGCGCGGGAGATCCGCGCCGAGCGAGCGGCGGCGCAGCGCGAGGCGCGTGACAGCCAAGTTGTCGAGCTCGTGCAGCGTTGGGGCGGCGTAACGATCGCTTACCGTCGCCGCTTGATCGACAGTCCGTCGTACACGTTGAACCACGAGGAGGTGGCGAAGGCGCTGGAGGAGGGTATCCGTTTCGCCGAGGGGTTGACGCCGCTCGCCATCGAGGTCGACGCGCACGGCGCTGCGACGGGCCTCAAGGTCTCGCTGCAAAAGAACGATGGCGACGGTGTCTGGCACGAGGTCAAGCAAACCGTCTTGCCCGCACGCACGATCCTGATCGCCGCCGGCACGCAGCCCAATACCGTGCTCACGCGCGAGGACGCGAATCATTTCCACCTCGACGGCAAGTATTTTCGGTTGCTGGACGAGGCGGGGACGCCGGTTAAGGTCATTCGCGGGCTCGCCAAACCGGCGCAACCCGCGGTGCTGACCGACATTCTTGCCGATGGACGCGCGACCAGTTTTTTCGGCGATCTGCACCCCTCGTTTTTTGGCAACGTCGTGAAGGCGATGGCCAGCGCCAAGCAGGGCTACCCGATCGTATCGCGGATGCTCGCCAAGGTGACGCCGGCGACGAACGCGACCGATGGCGAATTCTTCGCGCTGCTTGACGGGTCGCTGCGCGCAACCGTCGAGCGCGTCGTGCGTCTGACGCCGACCATTGTCGAAATCGTCATTCGTGCGCCGGCGGCTGCCGCACAATTCAAGCCCGGCCAGTTTTATCGGTTGCAGAACTACGAAACGCTGGCGGCGTCGCGCGAAGGCACGCGGCTCGCGATGGAAGGTCTGGCGTTGACCGGCGCGTGGGTCGATCGCGAACGCGGGCTCGTGTCGACCATCGTGCTCGAAATGGGCGGTTCGTCGGACCTGTGCGCCCAATTCAAGGTCGGCGAACCGGTTGTGCTGATGGGGCCAACGGGCACGCCGACTGAAATCGCGGCGAATGAACTGGTCGTATTAGCCGGTGGCGGCCTGGGTAACGCGGTGCTGTTCTCCATCGGACAGGCCTTTCGCCGCGTTGGGTCGCGCGTGGTCTATTTCGCCGCGTACAAACGAATCATCGACCGCTACAAAGTAGAAGAAATCGAAGCGGCGGCGGATGTCGTGGTGTGGTGCAGCGATGAGGCGCCTGGATTCACGCCCGATCGGCCGCAGGATCGCGCGTTCGTCGGCAATATCGTCCAGGCGCTGACGGCCTACGCCACGGGCAGGTTAGGTGCGCAGTCGATTGCGTTGCGCGACTGCGACCGCCTCATCGCGATCGGCTCGGACCGAATGATGGCAGCCGTCGCTGGCGCGCGCGGCACCGTGCTGAAACCGTATATGAAGCCCGCGCATCGGGCAATCGGTTCCATCAACTCGCCGATGCAGTGCATGATGAAAGAGATTTGCGCGCAATGCCTGCAGCCGCATCGCGATCCGGCGACGGGCAAAGTGAGCTACGTCTTCTCGTGCTTCAATCAGGATCAGCCGCTCGATCACGTCGATTTCCCGGCGCTCGATCTGCGCTTGCGGCAAAACTCCACGCAGGAGAAACTCACCGCGCAGTGGATCGCCCGGATCATGTGAGCTCTCCAATGCGTCAGTTGGCACTCGGCCTTGTTAGGGAAGCTCTGATCTAGCGCGAAATTGTTGCCGATTGTGGCTCAAGGGGCGTTCTGCTTTGAATTCGGATTTGAAAGGTGGCGGGGTGCACCTTCGAAACGCCAAGAATCGCTCGTTCGCGCCGGTTTACCGCCGAATTTGGCGTTTGCCGGACGCACGTTTCCTATGATGACAATAATTGAGGTCGTGCCTGATACAAATTGGCTAACGCAAACAGGATTTGGAGCTGCGCGGTATTTTTCGCCAGCCCGCGATAGCGCACCATGGCATGCCCCCACTGGCGCTTGACCACCCGGAACGGGAACTCAACGATAGCGCGCAACGAGGCGATGACTTTGTTCTCCAGTTCCTGCTGGAACGTCAGTTCCTTGCCGCGGGTCGTGCGATGCGCGGTGCGCAACGCGATCCCGGCCTCCCGGGCGAGCGCGCGATCGGCTTTGCTGCCGTAACCGCGGTCGCCCAAGACCTCGTTCTCCGCGCCATGCAACAACTGCGGCAACACGTTCTGATCCGATTCCCGCGCCGTGGTCGTCACCAGGGTATGCATCAGCCCGCTGTCTAGGTCGACACCGACATGCGCTTTCATGCCGAAGTGCCAGTTGTTGCCCTTCTTCACCTGGCTCATGTCCGGATCGCGCGCCCGCTCCCGGTTCTTGGTCGACGGCGGGGCGCTGATGATGGTGGCGTCGACAATCGTGCCCTTGTGCAACAGCAGACCGCGCTCCGTCAACAGCAGGCCCACCTCGCGAAACAAGCGCTCGGTCAATTCGTGCTTCTCCAACAGGTGCCGGAACTTCAGGATCGTGGTCTCGTCCGGCACCGGATCATCCATCAGATTGATCCCGGTAAAGCGGCGCATCGATTCCGAGTCGATCAGCATCTCCTCCATCGCCGGGTCGGACAGGTTAAACCACTGCTGCAACAGATAGATCCTCAGCATCCGCTCCAGCGGCATCGGCCGCCGTCCCAGACCCGCCTTGGGGTAATGCGGTTCGATCAGCGCCAACCATCGCGCCCAGGGCACCACCCGATCCATCTCGCCAAGAAACTTCTCGCGCTTGGTGCGCTTCTTCTTGGCGTCGTATTCGAGATCGGCAAACGTGCTCTGCTTCATCATTCATTCCCCAAGTTCGGTGGCGTTACTATGCCATTGACCATCGGGTCTTAATCAGAGTTTCCTTAGCCTCTAGCGGGGAGACGAGTGAAGCACTTTGAGGCCGTAATTTTTGACATGGATGGGCTACTACTAGACACCGAGAGCATAGCGTTTACTTCTTTTCATGAAACCTGCGAGCATTTTGGGATTGGAGACGAAACAGAATTATTCATGCGATGCATAGGCACCAACGCAGCGCTCGGTGAACAGGTTTTAAAGGAAGGGCTTCAAGGAAAGGTGGATCATTTGCATTTCGCCCACATCTGGGATGCAAAGTACATCCAAAGGACATCGCATACGCCAATTCCTCTAAAAGATGGTGCCGCGGAGCTTCTTGAACAATTGGCCGCACTGGGAGTTCCAGTTGCGGTTGCCACTTCGACCGCGTCAGAGAGAGCAATGCAGAAGCTTCAAGCTGCTGGCATCTTGGCAAGCTTTAAGGCGGTCGTCGGCGGTGATCAGGTGAAAAACAGCAAACCTCACCCGGATATTTATATAAGGGCGGCTGAGATTCTGGGTGTAAGGCCAGACAAATGCCTCGCCTTAGAAGATTCTGAGAATGGAGTACGATCTGCGGCCGGCGCGGGTATGACTGTGATACAGATACCTGACATGGTGAAGCCTTCCCCAGCATTGTGCAGTCTCGGGCACATCATTCTTCATAGTTTGCAAGATGTGCGGACTTACGCGTTTCAAGGTGCCCAACCGGCTAAACGGCGCTGATTTCGCCTTCGAGCTTCTTCGCACGTTACTGCGTTTGCAGGGCGCGCGATGAAGTAGGCTTTAACATTCAGACGCAACCGAAGGTGCTCAATGCCGGCTGACGAAGGCCTCCCATTGAACGGCGCTTGCACTTGTGGCGCTGTGCGCTATCAGTTGACCAGCAAACCGTTGTTTGTCCACTGCTGTCATTGTCGTTGGTGCCAGCGTGAAACAGGGGCGTCGTTTGCGCTGAATGCAATGATTGAAGTTGATCGCGTCAGTTTGCTCAGCGGCGAGCCGGAAGTATTGAACACTCCGTCGAATAGCGGGAAAGGACAGAGGATTGCGCGCTGCCCACATTGCCGTATCGCTTTATGGAGCAATTACGCTGGGGCAGGTGACGCCGTGCGCTTCGTTCGCGTTGGGACGCTCGATGAACCGGATCGCGTGCCGCCCGATATCCATATCTTCACGTCATCGAAGCAGCCATGGGTCATCCTTCCACCGAACACACCCGCTGTCGATGAGTACTACGAGCGCGCCAAGTATTGGCCAAAGGAAAGCCTAGAGCGCCGGCGCGTATTGTTGGCTAGATAGCTGAACTGTTCGGAGACTTCGAGTGGCCGCTATTCGATACCTCGTCAACGATGTCAATGTTGCGGTGGCGTTCTATACCAACACGCTTCGTTTCGAACTCGTGGAGCAGTGGGGCCTGCCATTTGCGATGGTCAAGCGCGGCGACCTCACACTATGGCTTAGCGGTCCCGGTAGCTCTGCGTCGCGTCCGCTTGTCGATGGCTCCAAGCCGCTGCCAGGCGGCTGGAATATGTTGGTGCTTGAAACTGACAATCTTGCGTCGTTGGTCGAAGAGCTGACGCAATCCGGCGCGGACTTTCGGAGTGAAGTCGTTTCGGATCCGGGCGGGAAACAAGTTCTGATCAATGATCCGTCGGGCAACCCGATCGAATTGTTCGAGCCCAGTGGCAAATGAGTGACCAATGAGTTTGCTTACGATTGCACTCGACCGGACATGCCGGTGCGCGCCTCCTTCGTCCGGACCCGAATCACGCACATGTACTCCTGGCGCATAGCATCGCTAATATTCGGGGCGGGCGTCGCGCTCGCTGGATGTGCGACAAGGGATGACGTGTCGCGCACGCCAGTGCATCCGATGCTCAACGCTGAAGAGGGACGCACGTTAGTGGGCCGCCTGCTTCCGGATAGCATCGTGGACCGCTCGAGCTGGGCGACCGATATCTACGCAGCAATCGCTGCGTTGGAGATCCCGCCCACCGCGGAGAACATCTGCGCAGCAGTTGCCATCACCGAGCAAGAGTCGGGCTTTCGGGTCGACCCAGCAATACCGGGACTCTCGTCGATCGCTTGGAAGGAGATCGATAAGCGACGCGGGGACGCCGGCATTCCGAAGTTGGTCCTGGACGCGGCGTTGGCGCTACCGTCTTCCACCGGCAAGAGCTACAGCGAGCGGCTGGACGCCGTCAAAACGGAGCGGCAGCTAAGTGAGCTCTTTGAGGATTTCATCCGGCGAGTGCCGCTCGGCAAGACTTTTCTCGCAGAACATAATCCAGTGGCAACCGGCGGCCCGATGCAGGTCAGCGTCGCGTTTGCCGAAGCCCATGCGGCGGCCAAGACGTATCCCTATCCTGTATCGGATACGATCCGGCACGAGGTATTCACCCGGCGCGGCGGCATGTATTTCGGAATCGCGCATCTGCTCGATTATCCCGTCTCCTACGATCGGCATCTCTACCGCTTCGCCGATTTCAACGCAGGACGTTATGCGAGCCGCAACGCCGCGTTTCAGAACGCCCTAACCCAGGCCTCGGGCATCCCCCTGTCGTTGGACGGAGATCTGCTCCGATACGAGCATGGTCAGGCAGCCGCGAAGCCAGGAAGCACGGAGCTCGCTGCCCGTGTGTTAGCGCGGCGATTGGACATGTCCGAAGCGCAGATACGGCGGGACTTGGAGCTCGGGAAGGTTCGGGGATTCGAACAAAGCAGGCTTTACGCTCGGGTGTTCGCACTCGTCGATAAGCTGACCGGCAAATCCGCGCCACGCGCGGTACTTCCACGAATCCAATTGCGAGGCCCGAAAATCACCCGCCAGCTGACCACCGATTGGTTCGCCAATCGCGTCGATGGTCGCTACCGAACTTGTTTGGCGCGACGTCAAGCCTGACCGGGTGCGATGACGCCGCTCGTCTTCTTCGAGTTCATTGCAACTTTGGTGAAATGGGGGAAGCTGCATGCCGTGCGTAGCGCTCTCAGCTTCGTCGCTTCGACCGTGTATGTCGGCTTGGCGATCGCGAGCTAAAGGTAGGGCGCTGGGTGCGTCACGGCAAGGGAATGCGCTCGCCGTCCGGGAAGTACGCCTCGACCGGCGAAACCGAAGACACGGCGATCAGTTTCATTGTGGTCTCTCCCGTGTTGAGATCCCCTTGGGCAATGAACGACGCCGACAATCGGGCGCGGCGGGCACCGTTTCCAGATTCCCGCGCGTAATGGTGTCGCAGTGAAAACCGCGTCGTTCTTTGAGTACGTCGGTGCGGGACGCGTATCGATTGCCCGCTTCTCACCACGGCGAACTCCGGCGGGGTTTCGCGTCTATCGCGCGCTCGCACCGGGACCATGGTTCAAATCGGTCGAGGAGGTGGAATACCGAATCCGGTATGACCGGCAATTGGCCGAACTCGATCCGCAGCGCGTCTGGGACGAGTTGCAAACACTGGCAGGTGGCGCCGAACCGGTGCTCTTATGCTGGGAGCGCAAGCCCGATCTTGCCGCCGGCCGTACGTTTTGCCATCGCCGCATCGTCGCGGCGTGGTTTGCCACAACGCTCGACCAGGATGTACCCGAGGCTTAAGTTCCGCGTGTCGCGATCCGCAAGCCCGAAGGCGCGAGAGCCTGGCCCACGACGTGGTCTTGAATGACCTCAGTCCATTTCAACGTAGCGCTGCTCCCGGGCTTCGAGCTCCATCTCCATCATGCAGCGATAGCTCACTAGCGGCAACACCTCGAGCCCGGTGATCAGCAGCTCGGCGCGCACGGAAGCGAGGCCGGGTTCGGCGATCGCGCTGAAGAGGCCCGCGCGCAAACGCGCGATCAGATCGGAACCGGCGTTGTTGCGCGTCGTGTAAGGAAGGCTGGGGGCACTTACCGTGCGCCCGATGATGCGCGTGGCGGCGATTGCATCGGGGCGACAGCGAGACAACAGCGCATGGGTGACGCAGTCGATCGCCGCGACATCGGCCTCCTCGCGTCCGATCTGCGCCAAGCTTTCGGCATGACTGCCACTGACGCTAACCGAGCCGAAGAACCGCCCGTTCTGAGCGCTCGGCGCCACGAGCGCGCGCAAGGCGTTGTAGCCGGAGTGCGAAATCCGGCCGTTGATCGAGCACCGCGCACCGCGCAGATCCTCGAAGTTTCGCGCAGGTGAGTTCGCCCCGACGACGATCCAGCTGCAATAGCTCGAACCCTTGCAGCCGGGCGCGGCGTAGCGCGGTGTGGCCAGATACTCCAGTCGGCCGGCCCATGGGCCGAGCAGCGGATATCCGCAGGTTTGCGTAAACATCAGGTCCGGTGCACCCCACAGCGCGTCGAGCGTCAGACCGCGATCGAGCCGATCCGGCACGCCGGCGATGCCTTCGGCGCGAAAGGCGCGCGCCAGACCGCTCCACCATGCATCAACTGCCCCTTGCAACTCGGGCGGATCGTACATCGGCAGGCCAGCAATTGGCGCACCCATTGCGCGCAAGTCGTTTTCGCTGCGGGACGTCACGTTTACGGTTGCATCAAGCATAGCGTTGATTCGGATGTCGTCCCAGCCCGTTCACGGGGATTGATCAGCACGATCGGCCAAGGTTGGACGCAATCAAAAAGGGCAGTCCAGCGGGCTGCCCTTTTTAGCGATATTGGTGCCGGTGAAAGGAGTCGAACCCTCGACCTTCGCATTACGAATGCGCTGCTCTACCAACTGAGCTACACCGGCGCGATTCTGCCGACGCGACGTGCGATATGTGGTCCCGCGCTTTCCCGCACGTCGCTGCGGCGCTCAATTGCCCTGATCCGCCGCTTGCAAAGCGTCGCGCAGTATAGCGGAGCACGCCCACGGCTGCCATCGACGACGCAGCAATGCAGTGGCATTCTTGCATGGTTCGCGGACGCGCGGCGTCGCGCTACACTGTGATTGCTGCGTAGCACTTCCGGCGCCTGCGTCTGAAGACTGCGTCGCATCGCTCTGGACCGACACCTCCGCCCATGTCCGCTACCCGCACGCTGTTCGGATTCCATGCCGTCACCGCGCGGATCCGGCAGCGGCCCGCCGCCGTGCGGGAGCTTTATGTCCTCGCGGGCCGACGCGACGCGCGCGCGCGCGAACTATTGGCGCGGGCGGAAGCGTTGCGCATCAGCGTCCATGCGGTCGAGGGCGCACGGCTCGATACCCTCGCCGGTCATGGCCGGCATCAAGGCATCGTCGCCGTCGTCGACGACTCGCTCCCATTCGTCACCATGGACGATGTGCTCGAATACACAACCGAAACGCCATTATTGCTCGTCCTCGACGGCGTCACCGATCCGCATAACCTTGGCGCGTGTCTGCGCAGCGCGGACGCCTTCGGGGCGCAGGCGGTGATCGTGCCCAAGGATCGCGCGGTTGGGGTGAATGCCACGGTCGCCAAAGCCGCGTGCGGCGCGGCCGATACCGTGCCGGTGATCGTCGTCACCAATCTCGCGCGGAGCCTGCGCGAGCTAAAGGAGCGCGGGATCTGGCTATTGGGCGCCGACCTTGGAGGCGAGAATCTAATCGTCGCGGATTTAAGCGGCCCGATTGCGTGGATATTGGGCGCCGAAGGTACGGGTCTCCGGCGTTTGACGCGCGAATCGTGCGATCGTATCGTGGGGATTCCGCTCGCCGGCAGCGTGGGAAGCCTGAACGTATCGGTCGCCGCGGGCATATGCCTTTACGCCACGCGCGCGGCGCGGGCGCGCCAAGACTGACGTGCTGCGGGGTTGTCAGGCGCCGGCTCGGCCTCCTTGTACGGGCGCGAGAAGTGTCGCGTCGCGTGTCGGCCTCTAGCGGCGATTCGCGATTGCTCACCGCCCGGCAAGCCGGGGCTCGCCGCTCACGCCGAAAGGTGATAGCGATTCGCGGCGGGACACCTTTCGACGCCCACGCATTTACGTTGTGATTTAGCCCGCGTTGTGGTGTAGTCCAGATTCCGGCATCATCCGCGCGGTCCAACTCCATCACCCCACGATCCGGGGAGGTCACTGCCATGCGAAGCAAACTCTTGACGGTCGCGCTGACCGCGGCGGCATTCACCGCCATCGTCGCTGCGCCGGTGCCGGCGAAAACGCTGCGCTGGACGAGTCAGGGCGACATCTTGACGTTCGATCCGATGGCGCAGAACGAAAGCTTGAACAACACCTTTTCCGACTATGTCTACGACGGCCTCGTCCGCTACAACAAGAAATTCGAGCCGGAGCCGGCGTTGGCCACTTCCTGGACGCATCCGGAAGTTTCGCGGTGGCGCTTCAACTTGCGGAAAAACGTCAAGTTCCATGACGGCACGCCGCTGACCGCGGACGATGTCGTGTTCTCGTTCGAGCGGATCTTGGCGCCTTCCTCCAACATGAAGGTGTACGCGCAAGGGGTCAAGGAGGTGAAGAAGATCGACGATTTCACCGTCGATATCATCACCGACGGGCCGAATCCCGTGCTGTTGCGGGGATTGGTCGACGCGAAGATCATGAGTCGCGCCTGGGCGACGAAGAACAACTCGGTCAGCCCGCAGAATTACGCGCAGAAAGAAGAGAATTTCGCTGCGCGCAATACCAACGGCACCGGCCAGTTCATGTTGAAGTCGCGCGAAGCGGATGTGAAGACAGTGCTCGTGGCCAATCCGAACTGGTGGGACAAGATTGACGGAAACGTAACCGAGATTGTGTACACGCCGATCAAGGCCGACGCGACGCGTGTCGCGGCGCTGGTTTCCGGCGAAGTCGACTTCGTTCTCGATCCGCCGCCGCAGGATATCCCGCGACTGCGTCAGGCAGGTAACTTGAAGATCGCAGACGGGACCGAGACGCGCATTATTTTCTTCGGTATGGACCAGTGGCGCGACGAGACTCCGTACGCAAGCGTCAAGGGCAAGAATCCGTTCAAGGACAAACGCGTCCGGCAGGCGCTGTATCAGGCAATCGACATCGATGCGATCCAGCGTTCGCTGATGCGCGGCCTGGCCGTGCCGACCGGTTCGATGATCGCACCCCAAGTCAATGGGTACACCGATGACACATCCAAACGGATGCCCTACGACATCGAGAAAGCCAAGGTGCTGCTGCGTGATGCCGGGTACCCCAACGGGTTCGACGTGACGCTCGACTGCCCGAACAACCGCTACATCAACGACGAAAAAATCTGCCAGGCCGTCGTGGCGATGTGGGAGAAAGTCGGCGTCAGGGCGAAACTGAACGCGATGCCGCGTGCGACGTATTTTCAGAAGATCCAGAAATTCGATACCAGCCTCTATCTACTCGGCTGGGCGACCGCGACATTCGACGGCCTCTACACACTGCAAAGCCTGATCCGTTCGGTCCGCGAGAACAGCGCGGACGGCAATTTCAATCTGGGCAAGTACAGCAACGCGAAGGCCGACGCGCTGGTCGACCAGATCAAAACGGAGGTTGACGAGCGGAAGCGCAACGCCATGATGCGCGAAGTGCTGCAGATCCACGCGGAAGACATTGGCCACCTGCCGCTGCATCAGCAGATCATTCCGTGGGCGATGCGCTCAAACGTATCGGTCACCCACCGCGCGGACAATCGCCTCGACGCCCGCTGGGTCAGAATCGACTAACCTTGCCCTCGCGAGGTGGCTCCGGTTTGGCTGAAGGCAGGCAGGCCGAATCGCCGGAGTCATCGTCGCGGCGCAGGTAGGCGACCATCATGCTGGCGTTTATCCTGCGCCGCGTGTTGCAGTCGGCGGCCGTCATGGCCGTCGTCGCGTTCATCGCCTTTGGTCTCTTCAATTTCACCGGCGACCCCGTGGCGTTCATGCTGGGTCAGGACGCCACGATCCAGGAGCGGCAGCGGCTGCGCGCCGATCTCGGTCTCGACCAGCCGTTTTACGTGCAGTTCGCGCGCTTCGTCGGCAATGCGGTCCGTGGCGATTTCGGACTGTCATTGCGCCAGGGACGGCAGGTCTCGACACTGCTCAAAGAGCGCCTGCCCGCAACGCTCGAGCTTTCGACGCTCGCGGCGGCAATCGCGCTCTTCGTCGGGATTCCGCTCGGCGTATACACGGCGTTGAAACGGGATACGTGGACCGCGCATATTCTGCTGACCGCGTCGCTGATCGGCGTGTCGTTGCCGACGTTTCTCATCGGCATCCTGCTGATCCTGGTGTTTGCGGTGCAGCTTGGCTGGTTGCCATCGTTCGGGCGGGGAGATACCGTCGCGCTCGGCTGGTGGACCACCGGTCTGCTGACGAAAAGCGGCCTCAAAGCGCTGATCCTGCCGTCGATCACGCTGGCGCTGTTCCAGATGACTCTGATCATGCGCCTGGTCCGGTCCGAAATGCTCGAAGTGTTGCGTACCGATTACATCAAGTTCGCGCGAGCGCGCGGCCTGCGCGACCGCGCCATCCACTTCGGCCACGCGCTCAAGAACACGCTGGTCCCGGTCATCACGATCATCGGGTTGCAGTTAGGCGCGATCATCGCTTTCGCGATCGTCACCGAAACGGTATTTCAATGGCCAGGAATGGGCCTCTTGTTCATCCAGGCGGTGAATTTTGCCGACATTCCCGTGATGGCCGCGTATCTTTGCTTCATCGCGCTGGTGTTCGTCCTCATCAATCTGATCGTCGATCTACTCTACTATGCGGTAGACCCGCGGCTGCGCATCGAGCGCATGGCGTCGGCGCATTAAGAAATCTCCCGAGACCCTAAAGGACTCAATGCCCACACCACCCGAGCACATCGCGCGTTGGCAAGATCAATTCGTCGCGATCCGCCGCGATCTGCACGCGCATCCGGAGCTGGGTTTCGAGGAGCACCGGACGGCACGCGTCGTCAGCGAATGCCTCGCGGGACTGCGCATCGAGCACCACACGGGCATCGGTCGGACGGGCATCGTTGCCGTTATACCGGGCCGCAGCGCCGGCAGCGGGCGCGCGATCGGCTTGCGCGCCGACATGGACGCGCTGCCCATGCAGGAAGAAAACGGATTTGCGCACAAGTCGCGGTACGACGGCCGGATGCACGGCTGCGGCCATGACGGCCATACGACGATGCTACTCGCCGCTGCCCGCTATCTGCACGAGACCAGAAACTTTGACGGGACCGCGTATCTGATCTTTCAGCCGGGCGAGGAAGGTTACGCGGGCGGACGCGCGATGATCGAGGACGGCCTGTTCGCCCGCTTTCCGGCCGACGAGATTTATGCGTTGCATAACTGGCCCGGCCTCCCAGCAGGCAAGATCGCCGTGCGGCCAGGCCCGATGATGGCCGCCGCCGACCGCATCGAGATCCATATCGCCGGCGTCGGCGGACACGGCGCGCATCCGCATCAGACGATCGACCCGGTGCTGATCGCCGGTCATATCATCACCGCCGCGCAGTCGGTCGTCGCGCGCAACGTGTCGCCGATCGACACCGCCGTCGTCAGCATCTGTGCGATGCATGCGGGCCATCCGGGCGCGATGAGCGTGATTCCGCGCGAAGCGCATCTGGTCGGAACCGTGCGCACGTTCCGGCCGGCGACGCAGGACCTGATCGAGAAACGCTTGTCCGAGCTGGTGCCGTCGATCGCCGCGGCGTTCGGCGCGACCGCCACGCTCAAGTACGAGCGCCTCTACCCCGCGACGGTCAATTCGACCCTAGAGGCGGAATTTGCCGCGACGGTTGCCGATGCACTGGTCGGCCGCGACAACGTGATTCGTGATCTCGAGCCGTCGATGGGCTCGGAGGATTTCTCGTTCATGCTGCAGCAACGGCCTGGGGCTTACGCCCGATTGGGGCAGGGCGGCAGCGGTGAGGGCAACGGGTGTTTCCTGCACAATACCGGCTACGATTTCAACGACGAGGTGATTCCCCTTGGCGCCGGATATCTGGCGGCACTGACGGAAGCGGCGTTGCCCCTCATCCCATTATCTTGAACGTCGCCGGCCACTTCTCCCAAACCTACGCCGAAGCGCGCGAGAAATTTCTGGCGGCAGCGCGTGCGCGCAACACGGCGCTGACGCGGCATATGCATCCGGTCGTGCGGGGCGCGAACGGCGAGAACTTGTCGATTGACGTTGCCGTCTTGGGCGAAGGGCGCGCACCCGGCGTATTGTTGACGACGTCCGCCACGCATGGCGTGGAAGGCTTTTGTGGTTCGGGATGCCAGGTGGGGTTGCTCGCCGACGACGATTTCGTTCGAACGGTGCGCGACGCGAACGTGGCTGTTGTCTTTTTGCATGCGCTGAACCCTTTTGGTTTCTCGCACTTGCGGCGCACCAACGAAGACAACGTCGACATGAATCGCAATTTCCGCGATTTTGCCGAGCCTCCGGCGCCGCATCGGGCGTACGCGGAAGTCCACCATTTCATTGTGCCCGCGTCGTGGCCGCCGGCCGCCGATAATGAAGCCAGGATTGGCGCCTACATCGCGCAGCACGGCCAAGCGGCTTTGCAATCGGCGATCACCAGCGGCCAGTGCGAGTTTCCGGACGGGCTGTTCTACGGCGGCGTGCGCCCGGCATGGAGCAACGGCGTGCTGCGTTCGGCGTTGCGCGAACACGGTGCTGCGCGTGAGGCGCTGGGCTGGATCGATTTTCATACCGGACTCGGGCCGCGCGGTCATGGCGAAAAGATCTATTCCGGCCGCGACAGCACCGCTGACATCGCGCGCGCGAAAGCGTGGTGGGGCGCCGACGTGACGTCCTTCCACGACGGGTCGTCGACGTCCGCGCCGCTGACGGGCGTCACGTACAACGCGGCGTACGAGGAATGTCCGGACACCGAATACACCGGCATGGCGCTCGAGTTCGGGACGTTGCCATTCGCGGAAGTGCTTCAGGCGTTGCGCGCCGATCAATGGCTTGCCAACAATCCTGATGCACCCGAGACAAAGCGTGCGGGCATCAAGCGGCAGATTCGCGATGCCTTCTATTGCGACACCGACAATTGGAAAGCGATGGTCTACGCACAGGCGCGCGATGCGTCCGTGAAAGCAGTCACTCAGCTGGCGGCTAGGTTGGCCACTGAGAGCAGGTGATCGCCCCCGATGAACGACGCTGCCGCCCCGATTATCGCTCCACCGTCATTGGTGACGCGTCTCGGTGCCGCCTGGGACAGCGACATCGCGTGGAGCTTTCGTCATTCGCCGGTGGCGATAGCGTCGTTTATTGTGCTGGCCGTTTGCCTTGCCGCAGCGCTGTTCGCGCCGTGGGTCGCGCCGCACAATCCGTTCGACCTAAAGACACTCAATCTGCTCGACGCGTTGGCGCCGCCGGGGTGGATCATAGGCAGCAAGGACACTTACTGGTTGGGCACCGACGACCAAGGGCGCGATGTGTTTTCGGCGATCATGTTCGGCGCCCGAGTGACTCTGCTGGTTGGTTTCGCATCGGTGGCCCTCGCCGTCGTACTGGGGGTGTCGGCCGGACTCCTCGCCGGGTATGTCGGTGGCCGACTGGACGCCTTCATCATGCGTGTGGCGGACGTCCAGCTCTCCTTTCCCGCTATCCTCATCGCTCTCTTGATCGATGGTGTCTTTCGCGCCGCGCTGCCGCGCGAGGCACACTCGGAGGTCGCGTTGTATGTGCTGGTGCTCGCCATCGGCCTGTCGAACTGGGTGCAGTACGCGCGCACCGTGCGCGGCTCGACGATGGTCGAAAAGAGCAAAGAGTATATCCAGGCGGCCCGGGTCATCGGCATTTCTCCGCTCGGTATCATGCGGCGCCATCTGCTACCCAACGTTCTGGGACCGATTCTCGTGCTCGGCACGCTCAATATCGGGACCGCGATCCTGACCGAAGCCACGCTGTCGTTCCTCGGAGTGGGCGTCCCTCCGACGCAGCCTTCGCTCGGCACGCTGATCCGCGTCGGCAACGATTTCCTCTTTTCGGGCGAATGGTGGATTACGATCTTCCCGGGTGCCGCACTCGTCATCATTGTGCTGGCGATTAATCTGCTGGGTGACTGGATGCGCGATGCACTGAACCCAAAACTGCTATGACGCAATGGATGCGGCGCGATCGCACCGATGGTGCCGACAGGTTGCTCGGTGGACGCGCCGCCAAGGAAGTAACGGGTGCTTGAATCAGACCTCGATGCTCGACCGGCCCCAAGCGTAGCGCCGCTGCTATCCGTCGAGGGGCTGCGCGTCGAGTTTCCGACCCGGCGCGGTACGCTCGTCGCCGTGCACGATGTATCGTTCACCATTGCGCCCGGCGAGGTGCTGGGAGTCGTCGGCGAGTCCGGCGCGGGTAAATCGCTCACCGGTGCTGCGATCATCGGCCTCATCGATGCACCGGGGCGCATCGCTGCGGGCGAGATCTGGCTTGCCGGACGTCGTATCGACAACCTGCCGTATACGGCGATGCGCGCCGTACGGGGCCGCGAGATCGGCGCGGTGTTCCAGGACCCGCTGACATCGCTCAACTCGCTGTACACGGTCGGCCGGCAGTTGATCGAAACCATTCGCACGCACTTGGGAACGACCGAGACGGCTGCGCGCGAACGGGCGATCGCGCTGCTGGACGAGGTCGGAATTCCCGCGGCGGCGCGGCGGATCGATCATTACCCGCACCAATTCTCCGGCGGCATGCGCCAGCGGGTGGTCATCGCGCTCGCTCTTGCCGCCCGTCCCAAATTGATCGTCGCCGATGAGCCGACGACCGCGCTCGACGTATCCATCCAGGCGCAGATTATCGAGCTTTTGAAAAGCCTGTGCCGCGACCATGGTACGGCGGTGATGCTGGTCACGCACGATATGGGGGTCATCGCCGAAACAGCCGATCGGGTGGCGGTCATGTACGCGGGCCGGATCGTCGAGATCGGCCCGGTCGGCGCGGTGATTCATCAGCCGAAACATCCGTATACCGTCGGTTTGATGGGGTCGATCCCTTCGATCGTCGACGAGCGCGAGCGGCTGATGCAGATCGACGGTTCGATGCCGCGCCTGACCGCCGTTCCGTCGGGTTGCGCGTTTCACCCGCGCTGCCCGCACGCTTTCGACCGCTGCGTTCGGGAGCGGCCCGAACTTTTGCCTGCAGGCGCAACGCACGCCGCATGCTGGTTGGTCACATGAGCGGTGCGCTGCTAACGCTAGCGGAGGTCACGCGCCACTTCGACGTCTCACCGCCGTGGCTCAATCGCGTCCTCGAACGCAAGGGACGCGTGATCTTGAAGGCGGTCGATGGTGTCAATATGGCGCTTCGCCGCGGCGAAACGCTGGGTCTCGTCGGTGAATCAGGTTGCGGCAAATCCACGGTTGCGCGGCTTATCGTCGGCCTGTACCAGCCGACACGCGGCACGATCGTCTACGACGGCGTCACGCTCGCCGGCGACGGCGCGGCGGCAACCGACAGCGCTCTGGCGCGTCGCGCTCGGCGTGGCATGCAGATGATTTTCCAGGACCCGTACGCCAGCTTGAATCCGCGCTGGCGCGTCGCCGACATCGTCGCCGAACCGATTCGCGCGCAGTTGCCAAATACCCCGCAGGTCGATCTCGAACGGCGAGTCGTCGCGATGCTCGAGCAGGTTGGTTTGGCCGCGGCCGATGGCGTCAAGTATCCGCACCAATTTTCCGGCGGCCAGCGGCAACGGATCTCGATCGCGCGCGCGCTCTCGACGAATCCGTCATTTCTGGTTTGCGACGAGCCCACTTCGGCTCTCGACGTCTCGGTGCAGGCGCAGGTCTTGAATCTGATGCGCGATCTGCAGCGGCAGCTTGGACTGACTTACCTTTTTATCTCGCACAACCTCGCGGTCGTTCACCATATTGCCGATCGCGTGGGGGTCATGTACCTTGGCCGGATCGTGGAATTGGCACCGACGCGACAGTTGTTCGCGAATGCGCAGCACCCGTATACGCGAATGCTCCTCGACGCCGTACCGGACCTGGAAATGACCGGTGCGTCGCGCACAGCGGTTGGCGGCGAGGTTCCCAATCCGCTCGACCCACCGCCAGGATGCACGTTCCATCCGCGCTGTCCGCATGCCAACGAGCGCTGCCGGCGCGAGATGCCGGCGTTGCTACCGATCGGCGGCGAGTTAGAAGGCGAAGTTGCCTGTCACGCCGTCGCGGAGGGGCGGCTGCCGCCGCGCGCGGTGGCGGTGCGCGTTGCGCGAGCGGGAACTGCGTAGCGTGTTCGGCCAGTCGGAGGAAGAACTGCGCAAATCTTGCGTTAGTCCCATTGTGGGACTATAATCGCTGATGCGTGTCATCGCCTTGTCAACTCTCCGCGCTTTCTGGGAGGGCAGGGCCGCATATTCCGACGCGAGAGAGCCCATTCTCGCCTGGTATCGGCAGGCACTGACGGCTGACTGGCGTTCATCTGCTGACGTCAAGCGCGAATTCGGCAGGGCGAGCATCCTGCGGGAGGGCCGGGTCGTATTCAACGTCGCAGGCAACAAGTACCGGTTGGTGGTGTGGATCAACTATCCGTACCGCGTGGTGTACGTGCGCTTTATCGGCACGCATGCGCAATACGATCGGATTGACGCGCAGTCGATTTAGGAGTGATGCCATGGAAGTCAAGCCCATCCGAACCAAGGCCAACCATCGCGCTGCCTTGAAGGAAATCGAAACCCTGATGTCAGCGCGGCAGGGCACAACGGAAGGCGACCGCCTGGATGTACTGGTGACGCTGGTCGAGGCTTGGGAAAGGAGGCGCTATCCCATGGAGCTGCCCGACCCCATCGAGGCGATCAAGTTCCGCATGGAGCAGTCTGGGCTTGCGCCAAAGGACCTTGTGCCGATGATAGGCCAGCTCAACCGTGTGTATGAGGTGCTCAACCGCAGGCGCCCGCTCACCCTTCCCATGATCCAGCGCTTGCACCGAGATCTAGGCATTCCCGCTGAGTCGCTAATCAATGCGCCCTCCCAGCGCCGTGCCGCCTAAAGACGTACGCGACGCCTCGGCAGAGGATTGCTTATGAACACCCGCCACGATCCCAAAATGCTGTCGCGGACGGGATCTATTAAGTCGACGTATCTGGCCGTTCGCCAGGCATCACCGACAAGAAAGTGTTCACAACCTGACTCCATCGACTAGAACCAGACTTCTCCTTGCTCGGACCGCAGTGTGTTGGTGGCGTGGTGAATCCACCTTGAATGTCCTTTAGGTTCCACTATTGGAACTCCCATCATTGATTCTCCAGAGGATTTGTGCCCTTTCGTATTCGACCAACGGATGGCCGACGCATTTTTTCCGTCGAGAATAGGGTCTCTATTTTTCGTTAGGCCTTCACCCATATGGCAAACATTCGGAAAGCTCGGCTCACGAAAATTACGGATGCCATAGTCTATTCGGATCGAAAATATTGGAAAGTCTGTCACGGAGAGCTTAAGCGAGGACAAGGCAACCCAGGAAGAACGGAACATCTTTTTAAGGTGGTTGGTGAGAAGCTTCCATTCGTTGCGTTGCCAAGTGTAAAGAAGCATCTGCGAGATAACGGTCTGTCGACCCAAGGAGTCTACGTCGCGCACGATTCGATGGGCTGCCCGCGATACATTGGAAGAGGCGACATATTCTCTCGTCTCGACCTAAGGCGACGATCCCATCCATATGAATTGGTATATTTTTCGTTTTATGTTGTGTCGGAAAAAAACATGAACGCGAAATCGAGACATTACTAATTCGTGCAGCGGGCTTTCTGCTCGAGTTCAATGACCGTAAGAAACGGGTTGGCATTGCGCATGGCAATGTTCGTGATTTCGAAGGTGGTACGTTGTTTTACGAGCGCCAAAAGAAGAAAGGCAAGCAGAAGGCCTAACCCGGTCAACGCGTTCACCCTCGGCGGAATCGTCCGTGACGCGGGTCTCGCCGTTGAGCAATTCCGCCAGTTGCTTTAGCCCGGCAATGCCGCCCAACCCGGCGGTCAACCGGACGCCGATCTACGTTATGTCTTCGGCACACCGTGGTGCCGGCGCCGGTTACCTGATTCGTTGAGGTTGTAGAAAACTGGTTTTTCTTGGAGCATGCGAGCGCACGCTGAATGACGACGCGCATGAACGTGATTGCTGATGCTGAAAGATAATCGCAGCGTTGCGCGCGCAACACGACCGGCAGGAGCCGCGATTGAGGCACAGGCGAGACTTCTGCGGTTTGCCGCTACTTCGCGTAACTATGATGCGCGAGCTGCTCGATCTCGGGCGGTGGGCCTTACTCAAGACGCCGTGGCCGAGCGCATGTGCGCAACCAAGAGCGCAGTCTCCGGGCTCGAGTCGGCAGGTAAGCACGCACCGTCGCTTGCCACGCTAAAGCGCTATGCGAGCGCGGTCGGATGCGACCTTAAGTCAAGCTGGTGCCTCAGAAGTCAACATGGCGCCCAACCCGGCGTTCAACACGGACGTCCGCCCGCGGGCTTCCCCCCGCGGAGGTTGGCGGTTACCTTGGTTCGTTTGACGCTGTAGAAACACCCCTGCCGAAAATCGAATCCGCGATGAACGAACAACGACCTCATGGAACGCGCTGTAGTAAACGCTACGGAGCTCGGGGGGTCGAGGGACAACTGACCGCCCAAGAGCTGCTCTTCCGGGTTGCTTCCGCGCGGTAGCCGTGCGCGTCGCGAGAGCGTTACCGACTGCGTAGCGTGTTCGGCGCTGCCTCCGCGCGCGGTGGCGGCGCGCGTCGCGAGAGCGTTGGGCGCCGCGTAGTGGCGTCCGGCGCGAGTTTCGATTCCGTTATAATTCGCCGCCTATCGCATGCGGCCATGCCGCTTCGCATCCGGCGCGCCTCGTTACTCTCTCCTCAGTCCCTTGCGCCTCACGCAGATCAAGCTCGCCGGTTTCAAGTCGTTCGTCGATCCCACGACAATCGCAACGCCCGGTCAGCTGGTCGGCATCGTCGGTCCTAACGGCTGCGGCAAATCCAATGTCATCGACGCCGTGCGCTGGGTGCTCGGCGAATCGAAAGCGTCCGCGTTGCGCGGCGAGTCGATGCAGGATGTCATCTTCAACGGCGCCGGCGACCGCGCGCCGGTGGGCCGCGCGTCGGTCGAGCTGCACTTCGACAACAGTCTGGGACGGATCGGCGGGCAATGGGGTCAGTATTCGGAGCTGTCGATCAAGCGCATTCTCACGCGCGACGGCGATTCGACGTACTACATCAACAATATCCCGGTCCGCCGGCGCGACATCTACGATCTGTTCCTCGGTACCGGCCTAGGTCCTCGCGCGTACGCGATCATCGAACAAGGCATGATCTCGCGCGTGATCGAAGCAAAACCCGAAGAGCTGCGGATTTTCCTGGAAGAGGCGGCGGGCGTCTCGAAATACCGCGAACGGCGCAAGGAGACTGAAGGACGCCTGGCGGATACGCGTGGAAATCTGGCACGAGTCGAGGACATTCGCGTCGAGCTCGGAAATCAGTTGCGCAAGCTCGAGCAGCAGGCGCAGATCGCTGCGCAATATCGCGCACTGGAAGCACGCGTGAAGCAGTCGCAACAGTTGCTTTGGTTCGCTCGGCAACAAGATGCGGCGAGAAACCTTGACAAGTGCACGGCGGAACTCGCAACGCTCAACATCGCGCTCGAGGCGGAGCAGGCGCAACTGCGCGCGGCGGAAACCAAATTGGAAACGCTACGTGCCGAGCATTTTGCCGCGGGCGACGCGCTTCACGCAAAACAGGGCGGTTTCTACGAAGCCAACGCGGAAGTCACGCGGCTCGAGCAACAGTTGAGCTTTGCACGTGAATCGGAGACGCGCATCATGCATCAGGTTGCGCAGCTAACCGAGGCGCTCGGTGCCATCGCCGGCCACCAGATGGTGCTCCGCGACGAGCGCGTTGCCGCTGTGCGCGCGCTCGAAGAAGCGCTCATCGCACGCGAGAGCGCGCGCACCGAAGAACAAGCCGCGCAGGCGGCGCTACCTGACTTCGATTCCGTCGTCGTTGCGGCTACGACGGATCTCGCGTCGCTGCAGCAGCAGCATGCGCTCACCGAGCAGAATCTGCGCGTCGCCGAAACCAAGGCAGACGCAATCGCCCGTACGCTCGCGCAGTTGGCGCAGCGGCGCCAGCGCCTTGCCAGGGAGCTCCACTCGTTCGCACCGTCGGCGACCGATCCGATCCGCGACGTAGCCGAACAGCTCGCGCAAGAAAGCGCGGATCTCGCCGGCAAGCAGCAAATCTTCACTGCGCTGCGGCAAACGGTTGAATCGCTGCAAACGCAGCAGCGCGAAACCGATGACGTCTGGCAACAGGCAAACAAACGCCTGTCCGATCTCGAGGCGCGCTCGCAAGCGCTGTCGGCGTTGCAGGCAAGCATTGGCCACGGGCAGGACATCGATCAGTGGCTTGCGCATCGCGGACTGACCGACGCCCGACGTTTTTTCGAATTGCTCGACATCGAACCCGGATGGGAGGATGCGCTCGAAGCGGTGCTGCGCGAGCGCCTGGGTGCGCTCGAGCTCGACCGTCTCGACGATGTCGGATCGTGGCTGACGGAGACAGACCCACCCGCTCGCCGGGTGGCAGCTTATGCGCGGTCGCGGCAAACCACCGAGGAGCCAGCGCCCGATGCGCTGCTCGCGAAAGTGCGCGGGAGACACGAAGAAGTCAGTCGGAGTCTGGCCGATGGGCTCAAAGGGGTGCGCTGCCGTCCCGACTTAAGCGCGGCACTTGCCGAACGCGCGGCTTTGGCAATCGGCGAAATGTTCGTCACCCGGGATGGTCACCTGGTGAGCGCACAGGGTGTCGTGTTTTTCGCACCGGACAACGAAGTGCATGGTGTGCTGGCACGCCAGCGTGAGCTCGAAGAGCTTGCAACGGCGATTGCGGCGGCGGCGCTCGTTGCGGCTGACGCGGTGGGCGCTCGCGACGCCATCGATGCGCAGCGTAAGGATGCGCAGCAGACGTATCACGCGGAGAACCTCGCACTGAATTCGCAGCAGCGCAGAGTTCACGACCTCGAGCTTGAGTTGACACAGTTGCGACAGGCGGCGGACGCTGCGGAGCTGCGCCATGCGCAGCTCACCCGGGAAACGACCGACGTGGCCGCCGAAGCGGCGGCGGAATTGTCGCTGTGCGAACTTTTCGCTGCGGAGATCGCTGATCTGCAATCGGGTGCGCACGACGAAGCCGCGCAGCTCGATTCGCTGCGGCTGACCCTTAACGAAGCGGCAGCTCACCAGTCGCGCGGCCGCGAGCGTGTGCGCAGCGCGGAAAGAGCGGCGCAGCAAGCAAGTTTTGCCGAGCGCAACTGCGGCGACCGGCTCTCCGACCTCGAAATTCGCCTCGAAGCCCTGTCGGCACAGGCCGCGCAGCAGAACGGCTTGCTGGGGCAATTGACCCGAGACCAAGCCGCGATCGACTGGACTCCGGTCGAACAAGCGTTGCAGCGCGAGCTGGTTGCGCGCAGGCATGCGGAGCAGGCGCTCGGCGCAGCACGCGATCGGCTAGAGGCGTTGTCGACCGACTTGCGCGCTGCAGAAGAGGCGCGCCTTTCCGCGGAACAGGCGCTTGCGCCGGCCCGCGCCCGAATCGAGGACATGCGCCTAAAGGAACAAGCGGCGGCACTCGCGCACGCGCAGTTTGCGGAACAGTTGGCCGAGGCGCACGCGGATCTGGCGTTGCTGCCCGATGCGTTGGCGGCGTGGGGCAGCGCGCGCACGTTGCCCGCCGAAATCGAGCGGGCAACGCGTTCGCTCGCCGAACTGGGTGCGGTCAATCTGGCGGCGCTCGACGAATTGATGCAGGCGACCGAGCGCAAAGCCTATCTGGACGCACAAGCCGCCGATTTGACGGAAGCGATGAGCACTTTGGAAGCGGCGATCCGCCAGATCGATCGCGAGTCACGGCAACTGTTGCAACAGACGTTCGACCTGGTCAATACCAATTTTGCGAAACTCTTTCCGCTGCTCTTTGGCGGGGGCCAGGCGCGCCTCGTCCTGACCGGAGAGGAAATCCTCGATTCTGGAGTGCAGGTCGTCGCGCAGCCGCCAGGCAAGCGCAATACGTCGATTCACCTGCTTTCGGGCGGCGAAAAGGCGATGACGGCGATTTCGCTGGTGTTCGCACTCTTCGAGATCAATCCGGCGCCGTTCTGCCTGCTCGATGAAGTCGACGCCCCGCTCGACGACCCGAATACCGAGCGTTTCTGCCGGATGGTGCGCGACATGGCGGCGCAAACGCAGTTTCTGTTCATCTCGCATAACAAGATCACGATGGAAATGGCGCAGCAACTGGTTGGCATTACGATGCCGGAACCGGGCGCGTCGCGGGTCGTCGCCGTCGACATCGCCGAGGCATTGACCCTCGCCGAGAACGCGGCTTGAGCTTGGCGTTGCGCGCCCGCCCGCACGCTATACTTTTACGATGAGTTCGCTTCAGTTGGGTCTCATCGTCGCCGGCATCCTGCTGGTGCTCGCCGTCGTCATTTACAACCATTGGCAGGAGCGGCAGGTGCGTCGGCGCATCGCTGCGGCGTTTCGCCGTTCGGACGACGAACCCGAGACTCTAGACACAGCTGCACCGGAAGTGCGTGTCGAACCGACGTTGCGCACGTCGCCCGCGCGCGACGGAATATCTGATGGCGCCGCAACGCTGGCGGCAGAGCCACCCCCCGGCGCGACCGCGGTGTACCGACCCGGACTCAGCGGTGACGACGAGTCATCGCTATCGCCTCCGTGGACCGCTAGCGGTGCGCCGCTTCCACCTGCCGCTCGTGATGAGAGCATTGATGCTGCGATGGCGCGTCCCGCAATCGCGCGTGCGCGCGAGTCAGCGGGTAGCGCAACGCGCGAACCCGATCCCGACATCGAAAGCATCGTCACCTTGCAGCCCGCGATACCGACCGGTGTCGGCGCTCTGGCCGCGGGACTGCACGCCCGGTTTGGCAAGCGACTGCGCTGGTTCGGCCGCGCGAAGCGGGACGGACCCTGGCAACTGCTCGCAACGGAGACGCGCGGCGAGTTCGTGGAATTCGTCGCATGCCTGTTGCTCGCCGATCGCAACGGTGCGGCGAGCCGCGCGCAGCTCGAAACCTTCGTGCGCGTCGTCGGCGAATTGGCGCCGCTGTTGCCCGCGGCGATGGCGGTGCCTGACGTCACCGCAGAAGTCGAGCGGGCCGAGACACTCGATCGCATGTGCGCCGAAGTCGATGTGCAGATCGGCTTGACGGTATTGAAAGCCGACGCGGGCAGCATCCCTGGCACGCGGCTGCGCGGTGTCGCCGAGGCCGCCGGCTTCAAGCTGTCATCGGGCGGGCGCTTCGAATGGCACCAGGATGAGACCGGCACGGTCCTATATTCAATGCAAAACCTGCGCAACGAGCCGTTTACCGTCGACACGTTGCGCCTGTCCGCGACCAATGGTGTGGTGTTCGTGCTGGACGTCCCGCGGGTGGCCGACCCGCCGCGGACGTTCGACCAGATGAAACTCGCGGCAAAGCGCATGGCGCATACGCTCTCCGCTGACCTCGTCGACGACAATCGCCGTCCACTCGACGATCCGGCGCTGGCGGCGATTCGCGAGCAGGTGCAAAGCGCGAGCGGTGCATTGACGCATTACGGCATCGAGCCCGGGAGTCCGCGCGCCATTGCGCTGTTCGGCGCGTGATGGTGTCGGGCGAGCCTCGCGACGGGAGTGCGCGTGCCGCCGCCCGACGCGCAGCCCGGTTGCGGCGCGAGATCGAAGCGCACAACTATCGCTATTTCGTCTTGGATGCGCCGGCGATTGGCGACGCCGAATACGATACGCTCTTCCGCGAGCTGCAGGCGCTCGAACTGCGTTATCCCGCGCTCATCATTCCCGACTCGCCGACGCAGCGCGTGGGCAGCGCTCCCGCGAGCGTATTCGAGCCCGTCACGCATCGCCTGCCGATGCTGTCGCTGAACAACGCGTTCACCGACGAAGAAGCCTTAGCGTTTGATCGCCGCGTACGTGAAACCCTCGAACGGAACGAGGTCCGCTATGCAGTGGAGCCTAAGTTCGATGGTCTGGCGATCAATTTGACCTACGAGCGCGGCGCGCTGGTCGTGGCGGCCACCCGCGGCGACGGCTACACCGGGGAAAATGTCACCGCGAACTTGAAGACGGTCGGGTCGGTTCCCATTACGCTCAACGTCAAGGCAGTGCCCCCGCTGCTTGAAGTTCGCGGCGAAATACTGATGCTCAAACGCGACTTCGCGGCATTGAATGCGGCGCAGGTGGCGCGCGGTGAACGGGTATTCGCCAATCCGCGCAACGCTGCCGCCGGCGGCTTGCGCCAACTCGACTCACGCATCACCGCCACGCGGCGGCTGGCGTTTTTTGCCTACGGCGTTGGCGCGGTAGAGTGGGGGGGCGTGGCACCACCGGCGACGCACGCGGCGCTCATGCACTGGCTCGAAGCACTGCGCATTCCGGTGAGCAAAGAACGTACCGTTGTGCGCGGCATCCAAGCGCTGCTCGACTACTATCACACGCTCGGCGGCCGGCGCTCGGAGTTACCCTACGAGATCGACGGCGTCGTGTACAAGGTCGACGATTTCGAGCAACAGCGGCAGCTTGGATTCGTTGCGCGTGCGCCGAAATACGCGATCGCCCACAAATTTCCGGCGGAGGAGGCCGTCACGGAGGTCGTCGCAATCGACGTTCAGGTAGGGCGCACCGGCGCCATAACGCCGGTGGCGCGTCTTAAAGCGGTGTTCGTCGGCGGCGCCACAGTCACCAACGCCACGTTGCACAACGCAGACGAGATCCGGCGCAAGGACGTTCGCATCGGCGATACGGTCATCGTCCGCCGTGCCGGCGATGTCATTCCCGAAGTCCTGCGTGTGCTCGCGGAAAAGCGGCCGGCGACGGCTCGCGAATTCACGATGCCGACCCAATGTCCCGAATGCGCGTCGGCTATTGTGCGACTCCCCGGCGAAGTGGCCGCGCGGTGCACCGGCGGCCTCGTGTGTCCGGCGCAACGCAAAGCGTCGCTTTTGCATTTCGCCAGCCGCCATGCCCTCGATATCGAGGGCGTGGGCGATAAGCTCGCCGAACAATTGGTCGCCGATGGAATGGTCCGCACGCCCGCGGACCTCTATCGGCTGCAATTGCCGGCGCTTGCGGCGCTCCCGCGGATGGCGGAGAAAAGCGCTGCCAACGTCTTGCGGGCGATCGAGAAAAGCAAGAAAACTATGCTGGCACGCTTCATTTTCGCTCTGGGCATCCGGCACGTGGGAGAGGCGACGGCGCAGGACCTCGCCCGTCATTTCGGAACGCTCGACGCCCTGATGAAGGCGAGCGTCGGCGATTTGTTGGAAGTCCGCGACGTGGGAGCGGTACTAGCCGAATCGATCGCGCGCTTTTTTGCCGAGCCGCACAATCGGGAAAGCATCGCACAATTGCGCGCCGCGGGCGTCCAGTGGCCCGAAGCTCAGGCGAGAAAAGCCGCCGGCGGCGCGTTGCGTGGCCTTACGTTTGTCCTGACGGGTACGTTACCCTCATTATCGCGAGACGATGCCAAAGCGCTGATCGAAGCCGCGGGCGGCAAGGTCGCCGGCAGCGTCTCCAAGAAGACCGATTACCTGGTTGCCGGCGTGGACGCGGGCAGCAAGCTCGCCAAAGCACAAGAATTAGAAGTCCCGGTGCTCGATGAAAAAGAGTTGCATGCCCTCATTGACAATGCCCGCGCGGCGTCGTAAGTGGAGTCCAATGAAACCCATCACCAAAGCCGTATTCCCCGTCGCAGGTCTTGGCAGCCGATTTTTGCCGGTGACCAAAGCGAGCCCGAAAGAAATGTTGCCGGTGGTCGACAAGCCGCTCATTCAATACGCGGTGGAGGAGGCGGCCGCTGCCGGTATCACCGACATGATCTTCATCACCGGCCGCAACAAGCGCGCGATCGAGGACCACTTCGATAAGGCGTACGAGCTCGAAACCGAGCTTGCGCTGCGCAACAAGAAGGAGCTCTTGGAAACCGTTCAATCTGCCACGCCGCCGGGAATCAATTGCATCTATATCCGGCAGACCGAGGCGCTGGGGCTCGGTCACGCCGTGTTGTGCGCGGCGCCGATCGTTGGCGATGAGCCATTCGCGGTGCTCCTGGCCGACGACTTGATCGACGCCCAGGTCCCGGTATTGAAGCAGATGGTCGACGTCGCGCAGCACGAAGGCGCGGCGACGATTGCGGTGATGAACGTCGCCGAGGCGGAAACCGGCAATTACGGCATCGTCGAGACGCAGAAGTTGCAAAACCGCGTCGGCACGATCACGCGGATTGTCGAGAAGCCCAAACCCGGCACGTCGCCGTCAACGCTGGCGGTAGTAGGGCGCTACATTCTCACGCCGCGAATTTTCCATCATCTGCGCACGATGGCGCCGGGCGCTGGCGGCGAAATCCAGTTGACCGACGGCATCGCGCACTTGCAGGACGGCGAGCGGATCGTTGCCTATCTCTTCGAGGGTCGCCGCTACGACTGCGGCGGCAAGCTCGGGTATCTCGAAGCGACCGTGGACTTCGGGCTCAAGCACCCGGAGACCGGCGCCGGTTTTGCCCGCTTTCTTGCGCAGCTATGCGCCAGACAAGAGGCGGCAGGCACACCCGAATGACCTTCAACGAGCTGCGTTATCTGGTCGCCGTCGCACAGGAGAGGAACTTCGGCCGCGCCGCGCAAAAATGTTTCGTCAGCCAGCCGGCGCTGTCGGTCGCCATCCAGAAGCTGGAAGAAGAATTGGGCGCCGTGCTCTTGGAGCGGGGAAAGACCGAGGTCACGGTGACGCCGGTCGGCGGGAGAATCGTCGAACAGGCGCAGAAAGTCCTCGAAGAGGCGGCGCGCATCCGCGAAATCGCGCAGGCTGGGCGCAACCAGCTGGTCGGTACGCTCAAATTGGGCGTGATCCACACGGTGGCACCTTATCTGCTCCCCGACTTGATCCCGGCGCTGCACGACCGCGCGCCGGACATGCCGCTCGACATCGAAGAGAATTTGACCGAGAACCTCGAAGCCGCGCTGCGGGCTGGGCGCATCGATGCGGGAATCCTCGCTCTGCCTTTTCATCCGGCCGGCGTCGTCACCGAGTTTTTGTACGAAGAGCCGTTTCGCGTTGTCGTTCCGCACAATCACAAGTGGGCGAAACGAAAATCGATTGCGCCTTCTGAATTGGCGGGTGTCCATACGATTTTGTTGAACGTCGGCCATTGCTTCCGCGATCAGGTGCTCGACGCCTGTCCGGAGTTAAACCGTACCGACACCCGCGTGACCCGCAGCAACTCGCTCGAAACGGTGCGCAATATGGTTGCCTCTGGATTGGGCGTCTCGGTATTGCCGCGCGATGCGTTGACGCCCAAGTATCACAGCCGCCTCGTGGTGCCGGTTCCCTTTACCAAGCCGGTGCCGTCGCGCCGCATCGCGCTGGCCTTTCGCAAAAGCTTCCCCCGGCCCGCCGCGATCGAGGCGATTCGCGGCGCAGTGATAGCGTGCCGCGCCGCGCCCGGAGTACAAGGTCATCGCTCCACTCTCGCCGATACCACCCCGGAACAAGCGACGTCCCAATGAGCCCCTCGCCGCGAGTAGGCCTCGGTCAAGCGTTTACGCGCGAGCGGATTTTGCTGCTCGTGTTGATTGGCATTACCGCCATCGTTTTCTACCTGTGCTCCCGGCTCACCGAACCGTTCATACCCGCGCTGACCTGGGCGCTCGCCCTCGCGGTAATCGGGCATCCCCTGCACGACTGGCTTCGCCGCGGCCTTCACCAGGAATCGGTGGTCGCGGCGCTCGCCGTCTTTGCCGTGACGGCGATTCTGGTGATACCCGTCACGCTAATCGTCCAGCAGATATCGCAGGACGCGGTGTCGGGTATCAGTAATATTGCCGGCAGCGTTGCCGACGGACGCTGGCGGGAAGCGCTAGGCCGCAACCCCCGGTTCGCGCCGGTCTTCGACTGGCTACAGAGAGAATTCGATGTTGAGGCTCAGGTCAAGCGAATGGCCGAGGGAGGAGCCGGGCGTGCGGTCGAGGGGATTTAGAAAACGGCGGTCTTTGCGGTGTTCAGTTGGCTCGTGACCTTGTTGCTGCTTTTTTATTTCTTCCGGGACAAGCAGAAGATCCTCAAGGGGGAGTCTCGTGCCGCTTTCCGCCGAGGAGACCGATAAGGTATTCGGGCGCGTAGACGATTCGGTGCAGGCGACCATTTTCGGAACCGTCGTCGTCGCGCTGGTGCAGGGCACGCTCGGTGGCTTGATGTTCTGGTGGCTCGGCTTGCCGGCGCCGCTGCTGTGGGGGTCGGTGATGGCGCTGCTGGCAATCGTCCCGATCTTCGGCGCGTTCATCGTATGGATTCCCGCAGCGGTTTTTCTGGCGCTCGAAGGCAGTTGGGATAAAGCACTCATCTTGACGGCGTGGGGCGGAATTGTGATTGCCCTGGTCGACAACCTGCTCTATCCGATACTCGTCAAGGATAGGCTGCGCCTGCACACCGTTCCGGTGTTCATTGCGCTGGTGGGAGGAATTGCCGTCTTTGGCGCGGCCGGCATCGTACTCGGCCCCGTGACCTTAGCGGTGGCGGTCGCGCTGGTGGAGATTTGGCGCCGGCGCTTCGCGCATGGGCCGCACGCGCCTCCCGCCGACCATGAATCATCCGCCGACTAACTCCGGCAACTCGGCGAGTGACCCGACGATGAAGTTGGGCGGCGGCCCATGTCGCTCCACCGGTTGTTCGCTGCGGTTGATCCAGAACGTGGTCAGTCCAAACGCTTTGGCGCCGGTTGCGTCCCAGCCGTTAGCCGAGACGAAGCCGATTTGTGCGGGTGCTAAGCGCAACCGGTCGACGGCCAGCTGATAAACCTGCGGGGCCGGCTTAAAGATGCCGGCCGCATCCACCGACAGCACGCCATCGAGCAGCGAGTCGATCCCCGACGCCTGCAACAACGGTTCGAGCATCGCGAGGGTTCCGTTCGACAGGATCCAGCGCGGACGCGGCGCAAGTCCGATCAACGTAGCTTTGGCATCCGGAAAAGGCGTCAACGACCGATAGGCCGAGATGAGCTGCGCGCGCTCGTCGCTGCCCCATGGCAAGTCCAGCGCTGCGGTGGCGTAATCGAGCGCTTTGCCGGTTAGCGCGGCGAAATCTTCACGCGGCCGCAATGCCATCAGCGACGCAAGCCACGTGTACTCGAGTTGTTTGGTCCGCCACAGCCGGGACAGTGCAGCACCCTTGCCCGGAGCCAGACGTTCGGCGATGACCGCGAGCGAATGCACATCGAACAGCGTGCCGTAGGCGTCAAACACCCACGCGGCGATACTGGCGGCAGGCGAAGAGGCGGACATGAAGAAGGAGACCGTGAAGGGAAGCGATTGTCGCATTCGAGCGCGACCGTATATGGAGCGCGGGCAAAAAAAGAGGGGTTACACTTGCGCGTAACCCCTAGGGTTCAGTTGGTGGGCATTGCTGGGTTCGAACCAGCGACCCCTCCCGTGTGAGGGGAGTGCTCTACCGCTGAGCTAAACGCCCCACGAACCCAGACAGGAGCACCGATTTAACCATACCGCCGAAAGCAGGGTCAAACCAGTTTTTCGGGAATGTCTAGTCTTGTCAAGGACAAAAACGCACTATATTGGTGCAAGCGGGCGCCTGATCACTTCACATTCCGACAATTGGATTTCAAGCTTGACGCTAACTCACTGGCCGCGAGGGGAATTCTTCCATTGGCGCGGCGTTTGCTCTCTCTGCTGCCGATGAAGGCCGAACGTCCCGCCCCTGATCCGTACGACGAAATGACCGAAACGAACGGGCGCGTGCGGGAGCATTACCGCCCATTCGGAGATTGGCTGGAGCGAACCGCCGCCGACCGGATCGCCCAGAAGCGCGAGGAGGCCGAGCGCGCGTTCCATCGCGTCGGCATCACATTCGCCGTCTACGGCGAAGACGCCGGAACCGAGCGTCTCATTCCATTCGATCTCGTTCCGCGCATCATTCCGGCCAACGAATGGCGCGTGCTCGAGGCGGGGGTCAAACAGCGCGTGCATGCGCTCAATCTGTTTCTGCACGATATCTACCACGAGCAAAAAATATTGAACGCCGGAGTGATTGCGGCGGAACGGGTGCTTGGGAACTCGCAATACCGGCCCGAGATGACCGGCATGGACGTGCCGGGCGGCATCTACGCGCATATCGCGGGTATCGATCTCGTCCGTGTGGGGACTGGCGATTATTTCGTGCTCGAGGACAACCTGTGCGTGCCGTCGGGCGTCTCGTACATGCTGGAAAACCGCAAGATGATGATGCGGCTCTTTCCCGAGCTTTTCGCGACCCGTTCCATTCGCCCGGTGCAGCATTACCCGGACACGCTGCTCGAAAATTTGCGTGCCGTGGCACCCAAAGGGTTCGAAAACCCCACAGTCGCGCTGTTGTCGCCCGGAGCGTACAACTCGGCATACTTCGAACATGCTTTCTTGGCGCAACAGATGGGCGTTGAGCTGGTCGAGGGACCGGATTTGTTCGTGCAGAACGACAACGTGTACATGCGGACCACGCGCGGCCCGCAGCGCGTTCACGTGATCTACCGGCGCGTCGACGATGATTTTCTCGATCCGCACACGTTTCGCACGGATTCGGTCGTCGGCGTGCCAGGCCTGTTCAACGCGTACCGCTTAGGAAGGGTGACCTTGGCCAACGCGATCGGTACCGGCGTGGCCGACGATAAATCGATCTATCCGTTCGTGCCGGACATCATTCGTTACTACCTGGCGGAACAGCCGATCCTCAACACGGTGCAGACATACCTTTTATACCGGCCGCAGGACCGCGAATACGCACTGGCGAACCTCGACCAACTGGTCGTGAAGGAAGTCCATGGCGCCGGCGGCTATGGGATGCTCATCGGCCCCGCCTCCACGCGGCAGGAGCGCGACGAATTCCGGGCGCGGATTCTGGCCACACCGGACAACTACATCGCGCAGCCCACGCTCGCGCTGTCGACCTGTCCGACGTTCGTGGCATCCGGTCTCGCGGCGCGCCACATCGACCTGCGGCCCTATGTGCTGTCGGGCAGCGACACCGATCTCGTCCCGGGCGGCCTGACCCGCGTGGCGTTGGGCGAGGGGTCGCTGATCGTCAATTCGTCGCAGGGCGGCGGGACGAAAGACACCTGGGTATTGGCGGAACCATAAGCGATGCTCTGCCGCACCGCGAACGAACTCTTCTGGATGGCGCGCCGCATCGAGCGCGCCGAAAACACGGCGCGCCTCCTCGATGTCACGTATCGGACATCGCTCTTACCCTACCAGATGGGCCAACCCGGGCTCGCGTGGGTGCAACCGTGGTCGGTGCCGTTGATCAGCACCGGCCTCGCGACCGGCTATTACGAGCGCCATCCCGAGCTTTCCACCGAGAACGTCCTGCGTTATATGATTCTCGATGCCGACAATCCGTCGTCGATCTTCTGCTGCCTGCGCGGCGCCCGCGAATCCGCACGGTCGGTCCGCGGCGCGATCACGTCCGAAATGTACGAGGACTTGAACACTGCGTGGATCGAGATGCGCGAGTACGACTACGAGCGGGTGCAGGCGGTCGGAATGTCGGTGTTCCTCGACTGGGTGAAAATGCGCTCGCATCTCTTTCGCGGCGTGACGTTCGGCACGATGCTGCGCGACGAGGCGTACCATTTCATCCGCCTCGGTACGCATATCGAGCGCGCCGACAATACGGCGCGGATTCTCGACACCAAGTACCATATCCTGCTGCCGTCCGCCGCGGACGTCGGCGGCGCGGTGGATTACTATCAGTGGGCGTCGCTCTTACAATCGCTCTCGGGGTTCGAGTCGTATCGCAAGATTTACAGCGACGTTATTTCCCCGCTCCGCGTGACGGAGCTGCTGGTGCTGCGCGAAGACATGCCGCGTTCGCTCCATAGCTGCATCAATTTCATCAACGAAACGCTGGCGCTGTTGTGCAACGAAGACAGCCGCGAGCTGAGGCGGCATGCCGAGGAGATGTACGCCCGCCTGCACCACGGCAGCACCGACGAAATCATTCGTTACGGCCTGCACGAATATTTGATGGATTTCCTGGCGCGCGTGTCGGAATTGGGCGAAGAAATCAACCGGCGCTTCCTCGTGCCGAGCAACTGATAACGCGCCGGTGCACACGAACGACCGGCGAAACCGCTAGAATCCGCGACGCTTTACCCGCGATGCCCAACTCCCGACCCTCGGTACCCGTCTCCCCATGACCTATTGCGTCGCCATGTCCCTCGATGCCGGCATGATTTTCGCATCGGATTCGCGCACGAACGCCGGGGTCGATCAGATCGCGAAGTTCTCGAAAATGCGTGTTTTCGCACGCGACGACGACCGGGTCATCGTCACCTTGTCGTCGGGCAACCTGTCGATCAGCCAAAACGCCATCAACATCCTGGAGCAGCGGGCGCGAGCGAGCGAAACCGAGGTGAGCGTATGGAATGCGCCGTCGATGTTCGACGTTGCACGCCTACTTGGCGACGCGCTGCGCGAGGTCAAGACGCGCGATGCTCCCTATATGGAGCAAAACAACATCGATTCGTACGCGAATTTTCTGGTGGGTGGCCAGCTTCGGGGCGAAAAAATGCGGTTGTTCAACGTCTACAGCCAAGGCAATTTCATCGAAGCTACGCCCGATACGAACTATTTCCAGATCGGCGAGACGAAGTACGGCAAGCCGATCATCGATCGCGTGATCCGGCACAACAGCAGTCTGCTCGACGCAACTAAATGCACGATCGTCTCATTCGATTCGACGATGCGCTCGAACATTTCAGTCGGCCTGCCGATCGATCTGGTCATCTACGAAGCCGATTCGCTGCGCATCAAGCTCAAAAAGCGCGTCGAGGAATCCGACGCCTATTTTCAGATGATGCACACGCAATGGGGAGAAGGTCTGCGCCGGGTCTTTGCGCAGCTACCCGACCCGGACTGGGTGTAGAGGCCTACTCACCCCGCTTCAGGCGCTACGGCTACTTAGGATTTAAGCACCCTTGACTATTCGCGTCGCCCTGCAGCACCGTACGTCCTACCAGTTCGATCCCTACGTCAATTTAGGACCGCACGAAATCCGGTTGCGCCCGGCGCCGCACTGCCGCACACCCATCCTCGCGTATTCGTTGAAGGTTGGACCCGCGCAACATTTCCTTAACTGGCAGCAGGATCCGTACGGGAATTGGGTGGCCCGGACCGTTTTTCCCGAGCGCGCCGACCGGCTGGAGGTCGTGGTTGAGTTGACCGCCGATATGACGGTGATCAACCCGTTCGATTTCTTCGTCGAAGCGTATGCCGAGCAGTATCCGTTTAGCTACGCCCCGGCGCTCGCCAAGGAGCTGCTGCCGTTTCTCGAGACGGCGCCGCTCGGTGCGCGGCTCGCCGCGTGGCTTGCCGAATTTCGCGGCACGCTTGTTCCGGGTGAAGGTACGGTGCTGCTGCTGGTGCGGCTTAACCATCGGCTGCAGGAGCAGATCCGCTATCTGGTGCGCATGGAACCCGGCGTGCAGTCGCCGGACGATACGCTGGCTAACGCAAGCGGATCATGCCGCGACTCGGGTTGGCTATTGGTCCAGATCCTGCGTCACCTCGGTATCGCCGCGCGCTTTGTCTCCGGCTACCTGATTCAGCTCACCGCCGATGTGAAGGCGCTCGATGGTCCGGTGGGCACGACGCGCGATTTCACCGATTTGCACGCGTGGGCGGAAGTGTTCCTTCCGGGGGCCGGGTGGATTGGTCTCGATCCGACGTCGGGATTGCTTGCGGGCGAAGGGCACCTTCCGCTCGCGTGCACGGCCGACCCAGGGAATGCGGCGCCAGTGGTCGGTTATACCGACGTGTGCAACGTCGACTTCCGCGTCGCGATGAGTGTTGCGCGCGTGCACGAAGATCCGCGCGTCACCAAACCCTACGACGACACGCAATGGGCGGCAATCGACGCGTTAGGAGAGCGCGTCGACGCCGACCTTCTGGCTGATGGCGTGCGGCTAACGCAGGGAGGAGAACCCACGTTCGTGTCTTTGGATGACAGGGACGGTCCGGAATGGAGCTACACAGCCACGTCGCCTCGCAAGCGCGAACTTGCGGAAGCATTGCTCCGGCGCCTGGCCAAGCGCTTTGGTAGCGGCGGTTTCCTGCATTTCGGACAGGGCAAGTGGTATCCCGGCGAGCCGCTGCCACGCTGGGCGCTTGCTCTGTTCTGGCGTACCGACGGCGAGCTGCTGTGGCGCGACCCGGCGCTGTTCGCCGATACCGCAGCGCCAGGAAACGCCACATGGGCGACGGCGCAAGCATTCCTGTTGCGCCTCGCGTCACGGTTGGGGTTGCCTGAGTCACTGGTGATCACCGCGTTCGAGGACGTCCCGAAGATCCTCGCGGCCGAAGCGGCGCTCCCGGTCAATCTCGATCCGCTGGCGAGCGACTTGACCGATCCCGGCGAACGCGCGCGCCTGGCGCGGCTTTTGGCGGCGGGACTCGATCGCCCGGCGGGCTGCGTGCTCCCGCTCAAGGCGGCAGAGCAGCTTGCGGAAGAACCGGACGATGTCGTATGGGTATCGAGTCCATGGCCGCTGCGCCGCGAGCGGCTTTATGCGGTCGGCGGCGATTCGCCGTTGGGCTTACGCCTCCCCCTCGCGTCATTGCCGGACGTGCTGCCAGCGGAGAGCGAGACCGAAATGCCCGTCGATCCGTTTGCGCCGCTGCCCGCACTCGCCAAGCGCGGCGCGCTACAGGCGAAGAGTTCGGTAGCGCGCGGCGCCAAGCCGCGGGAAGTCGTCAAGACCGCGCTGACGTTGCAGGTTCGCGACGGTCACGTTCATGTGTTCATGCCGCCGCTTCCGCGCGTCGCCGCATATGTGACGTTGCTCGCCGCCATCGAAGACTCGGCCGGCGCGCTCGCCACACAAGTCGTGCTCGAAGGTTATGCGCCGCCGCGTGACCCGCGGATCAAAGTCCTGATGGTGACGCCCGATCCTGGCGTCATCGAAGTCAATGTTCATCCAGCATCGTCGTGGCGCGAGCTGCTCTCGATCACCGACACTCTGTACGAGGAAGCGCGGCAGACGCGGCTGACGACGGAAAAATTCATGCTCGACGGTCGGCATACGGGAACCGGCGGCGGCAACCACGTGACACTTGGCGGCGCCACGCCGGCCGACAGCCCGCTGCTGCGGCGACCGGATCTGCTGCGCAGCCTCATCACCTACTGGCAGAACCATCCGGCGCTCTCGTATCTTTTTTCGGGCCTGTTCATTGGTCCCACCAGTCAGGCGCCGCGCGTCGACGAAGCGCGCGACGACCGACTCTACGAGCTGGCGATCGCGTTCCAACAGCTTGGGCAAAAGTACGACCTGGCCCAAGCCCCGGCGCAGCCGTGGCTGATCGATCGGCTGCTACGTCACCTGTTGACCGATCTCACCGGCAATACGCATCGTTCCGAGTTTTCAATCGACAAGCTGTATGCGCCGGAGACGGCAACGGGACGGCTGGGATTGCTCGAGTTTCGGGCGTTCGAGATGCCGCCGCACGCGCGGATGAGCGCCGTGCAAATGCTGCTGTTGCGCGCGCTGGTTGCTCGCTTCTGGCGCGAACCCTATCAGCGCGAATTGATTTTCTGGGGGCCGGCACTGCACGACCGTTTCATGCTGCCGCATTTTGTCGTCGCCGATCTGCAGAGCGTCGTGCGGGACCAAAGCGCCGCAGGCTACGCGTTCGACATCGCCTGGTTCGCCCCCTTCGTTGAATTCCGGTTTCCGCGGTTGGGTACGGTGACCTACGACGCCGTCACGCTCGAGCTGCGCCAAGCGATCGAACCGTGGCACGTGCTCGGCGAGGAGGTCAGCGGCAGCGGCACGTCGCGTTACGTTGACTCGTCGGTCGAACGCCTGCAGGTCAAGGTCAACGGGATGACCGAGGGACGCCATGCCGTGACCTGCCATGGTCGCGCGCTGCCGCTGACCGCAACGGGTACGCCCGGCGAATACATCGCCGGCGTCCGTTATCGCGCGTGGAATCCGCCGTCCGCGCTGCATCCGACGATTGGGATTCATGCGCCGCTGACCATCGACCTCGTCGATACCTGGGCGCATCGAGTCGTCGGCGGCTGCACCTATCATGTTGCACATCCGGGCGGTCGCAGCTACGAAACGTTTCCGGTCAACGCCAACGAGGCCGAGGCGCGGCGGATTGCGCGTTTCTGGCCGTACGGGCATACACCCGGACCGGTGACCGTGCATCCAGAGCCGGTCAATCCCGCCACACCGACCACGCTCGACTTGCGCTGGCAGCCGCGGCGAGCTTAATTACGCAAGCTCCGAGAGCATCGTGACCGCCGTGCGCACCCGGTTCGCCCCCAGTCCGACCGGATTCCTGCATCTGGGCAGCGCTCGCACCGCGCTCTTCGCGTGGGCGTATGCGCGCCATCACAACGGCGTGTTCATTTTGCGCATCGAGGATACCGACATCGAGCGTTCGACGCCCGAAGCCATCCAGGCCATTGTCGATGCCATGCAGTGGCTGGCACTCGACTACGATGAAGGCCCGTTCTACCAAATGCAGCGGTTGGATCGCTATCGTGCCGTCGTCGCCGATCTGCTCGAGCGGGGGCTCGCGTATCGCTGTTACGTGACGCCAGCGGAGCTCGACGCGTTGCGCGCCGACCAGATAGCGCGCGGCGAGAAGCCGCGCTACGACGGCCGCTGGCGCCCTGAAAACGTGCGCGGCAAGGTGCCCCCCGACGGGGTAACGCCGGTGCTGCGATTTCGCAATCCCGACGATGGGAGCGTCGTCTGGGAAGATGGCGTGAAAGGCCGCATCGAGATCGCCAATATGGAGCTGGACGACCTGGTCATCGCGCGCTCCGATGGTACGCCGACGTATAACTTTTGTGTCGTCGTCGATGATCTCGACATGCGCATTACCCACGTCGTCCGCGGCGACGATCATGTGAACAACACGCCGCGCCAGATCAATATTTTCCACGCGCTGGGCATTGCCCCGCCCCACTACGCGCACGTGCCGACGGTTCTGGGCGAAGATGGCGCGAAGCTGTCCAAGCGCCATGGCGCCGTCGGTGTGATGGAATATGCGACCGCCGGCTACCTGCCCGAGGCGATGGTGAATTTTCTGGCGCGCATCGGCTGGGCGCACGGCGACGATGAGATTTTCTCGCGCGCCGACCTCGTGCGCTGGTTCGACCTGGCCGCGATCAGCCCGGCGCCGGCGCGGTTTGACACCGCGAAGCTGAAGTGGGTCAATCACGAGCACCTGCGACGAATGTCCGAGTCCGAATTGGGCGCAGCGCTCGTGCCGTTCCTCGAGCGCGCGGGTGTCGACTTGTCCGGCGGGCCCGATGCGGGGGCGATCGCTGTCCTGCTGCGTGACCGGTACGATACGCTGGTTGCGATGGCCGACGCCGCGCGTTATTTTTACGCAACACCTGACATCTCGGCGCAGGCGTTGAGCGAACACATCACGACGACAGACCGCGACGCGCTCGCGGAGTTGCACGCCGAGTTGGCGACGTTGCCGTGGACGCGCGAAGCGATTGCCGCGGCGTTGAAAGCCGCGGCGCAGCGGCATAAACTCAAGCCGGCGCAAATCATGATGCCGTTGCGCGTGCTGGTCGCGGGGACGACGGCGACGCCGGCGATTGACGCAGTGCTCGCATTGTTGGGACGCGCCGTGACGCGCGCCAGGATTGCGAGCGGGCTCGAGCGATCAACTTCTTGAAAGGGCTTTGAACATGCAGCGTAGAACTTGGCTAGTGGTGCTATCCGCATTGGTCGCGATGGTCGCGACGGCGCAGACGGCTACGGTCGAACCCCCGGCGGTGCGGCTCGATGTGCCCTTCGTGCCGACGCCCGAAGAGGTTGTCGCGGAAATGATCAAGCTCGTCAAAGTAACCAAGAACGACGTGATTTACGATCTTGGGTCCGGCGATGGCCGGATCGTGATCGCCGCTGTGAAGCAATCCGGTGCGCGGGGCGTAGGTGTCGACATCGACCCGAAGCGCATCCAGGAGGCCAACGAGAATGCCGCGAAGGCGGGCGTTGCCGATCGCGTCAAATTCATCGAGCAGGATTTGTTCAAAGTCGACGTGCGACCTGCAACCGTCGTGACGCTGTATCTGTTGCCGGACATCAATCTGCGCCTGCGCCCTAAGCTCTTGAGCGAATTGCGGCCGGGCACGCGCATCGTTTCCCATAACTTCCATATGGGCGATTGGAAACCGCAGCAAACGGTGCAGGTAGCCAACCATACGGTCTTCTACTGGGAGGTGCCGAAGGCCGGCAAGGGACCCAAATAAGAACCGAAATAGGTACCGCCCACGTGTCCTGTCGCGCGATAGGACACCAGCTTGGGCGTGGCGTTGGTGGCCGGGAACAGGACACTGTAAAATACGTAATTTCCGGGACCCAGAGCGACATGACCAAGTTCGTCTTCGTGACCGGTGGCGTCGTTTCCTCGCTGGGAAAGGGGATCGCCGCCGCGTCGCTCGCCGCGATCCTCGCCTCGCGCGGCCTCCGCGTCACCAACTTAAAGCTGGACCCGTACATCAATGTCGATCCTGGAACGATGTCGCCGTTCCAGCACGGCGAGGTATTCGTCACCGACGACGGCGCCGAAACCGATCTCGATCTCGGTCATTACGAGCGCTTCACCGATGTCAAGATGGGAAAGCGCAACAATTTCACGACGGGACAGATCTACGAATCGGTGATCCGCAAAGAGCGGCGCGGCGATTACCTAGGCGGCACTGTACAGGTCATCCCGCACATCACCGACGAAATCAAGAGCTGGATCATGGCCGGAACCATGATCGATCACGCGGCGGCAGAAGTGGCCATCGTGGAAGTCGGCGGGACGGTTGGCGATATCGAGTCGCTGCCCTATCTCGAAGCCATTCGGCAAATGGGGATCACCCTCGGCCGCGATAACGTCTGTTATGTGCATCTGACGCTGGTGCCGTTCATCCCCGCTGCCGGCGAGATGAAAACCAAACCGACGCAGCATTCGGTGAAAGAGCTGCGCGAAATCGGCATCCAGCCCGATATCGTCCTCTGTCGCGCCGATCGCGCGATTCCCGATAGCGACCGGCGCAAGATCGCACTCTTTACCAATGTCGCGCCCGAGGCGGTCATTCCCGACATCGACACCGATTCGATCTACAAGATCCCGGGGATGTTGCACGCGGAAGGGCTGGACGTCATCGTTTGCGGGAAGCTTGGATTGGATCCGCCGCCGGCCGATCTTGCAACGTGGCACAGGCTCGTGCACGCACTCGAGCATCCGCTGCACGACGTGCACATCGCGATGGTCGGCAAGTACGTCGACTTGACGGAGTCGTACAAGTCGCTGTCGGAGGCGCTGATTCACGCCGGCATTCATAGCCGCGCTCGCATCCAAATTCGCTACGTCGATTCCGAGACGCTGGAAAGCGACGGTGTTGCAGCGCTCAGCGGCATGGACGCGATCCTGGTTCCTGGCGGATTCGGCAAGCGGGGTGTGGAAGGCAAGATGAGCGCGATACGCTTCGCCCGCGAAAAAGGTATTCCGTATCTTGGGATTTGCTTAGGCATGCAGCTCGCCGTCATCGAGTACGCCCGCAATGTCGCGGGTCTCGCCGGCGCGAGCAGCACCGAGTTCGACCCCGCTACCCGGCATCCGGTCGTCGCGCTGATCACCGAGTGGCAGAACCGCGATGGCTCAATCGAGAGGCGCAGCGAACATTCGGACTTGGGCGGCACGATGCGCTTGGGTGCGCAGCCGTGCGCCGTCGTCGCGGGGTCGCTGGCGCATCGCATCTATGGCGCGACAATCGTCGCCGAGCGCCATCGCCATCGCTTCGAGGTCAACAATCACTATTTGCCGCGCATCGAAGCCGCCGGCTTGAGCGTCGGCGCGCGGACGACGAGTCCTGTAGCCGGCGAGCTGGTGGAAATGATCGAACTGCCCGGTCATCCGTGGTTCTTTGGCTGCCAGTTCCATCCCGAATTCACGTCGAATCCGCGCCGCGGTCATCCGCTGTTTTTGAGCTTCGTGCAGGCGGCCCTCGCGCATCAGCAGGGAAAGGGTGGCACTGCGGACGGCACTGCCGCGGCGGCGGTCGCCGAATTGGTCGCGTCGATCTAGGGAATGAGTACCCGCTGCGCTTCCCTGCGGAACCGCGTCCTAGAACCATCCGTATGAAACTCTGTGGCTTCGACGTTGGCTTGCACCGACCCTTATTTCTGATCGCCGGCCCCTGTGTAGTCGAATCATTGCAGTTGCAAATCGATGTCGCAGGAGAATTGAAGGCGATGTGCAGCGCACTTTCGGTGCCGTTCATTTTCAAGTCGTCGTATGACAAGGCCAATCGCAGCTCGCACGCGACCTTTCGCGGTCCCGGCATGGACGAAGGATTGCGCATCCTGGATGAGGTGCGCCGGCAGTTGAAAGTGCCCGTGCTAACGGATGTGCACACCGTCGATGACGTGGTGACCGTCGCCTCGGTCGCCGATGTGTTGCAAACTCCTGCTTTTCTGTGTCGGCAAACTGACTTTATCCAGGCGGTGGCGGCGGCGGGCAAGCCGGTCAACATCAAGAAAGGCCAGTTCTTGGCACCGGAGGACATGAAACAGGTCGTCGCAAAGGCGAAAGCCGCGAGCGGCGCCGACAACATCCTGGTGTGTGAACGCGGCGCATCGTTCGGATATCACAATCTGGTTTCGGACATGCGCTCGCTAGCGATCATGCGCGACACCGGTTGTCCGGTTGTGTTCGACGCGACGCACTCCGTGCAGTTGCCCGGCGGGCAAGGGACTAGGTCCGGCGGCCAGCGAGAATTCGTGCCGGTGCTGGCGCGCGCGGCAGTCGCGGCAGGCGTTGCCGGGGTCTTCATGGAAACGCATCCGCGGCCGGAAGAAGCGCTTTCCGACGGTCCCAATGCGTGGCCGTTGCCGCGGATGCGCGCGTTGCTCGAAACGCTGGTGGAGCTCGATGCTTCGGTCAAGCGCGCCGGCTTTCCGGAAGCGGAATTGATGGCCGTCTCGTGAGCGCCATCGTCGACGTCCGCGCGCGAGAAATCCTGGACTCTCGGGGAAATCCGACGATCGAAGCGGACGTCGTGCTGCAATCAGGCGTCAGCGGTCGCGCCGCTGTGCCATCTGGGGCGTCGACGGGATCGAAGGAAGCGATCGAGTTACGCGACGGTGATGCTGCGCGCTACATGGGCAAGGGCGTGTTGCAAGCCGTCGCTAACGTCAATACCGAGATTTGCGAAGCGATTCTCGGCCTCGATGGTTCTGCGCAGAGTCTAATCGACCACACACTAATCGACCTGGACGGCACGGAGAACAAAGCGCGTCTGGGCGCCAATGCGCTTCTTGCCGTCTCATGCGCGGTTGCCAAAGCCGCCGCTGCCGATTCCGGGCTGCCCCTCTATCGCTACCTGGGCGGCGTCGGGGAAATGCAGCTTCCCGTACCCTTGATGAACGTCATCAACGGCGGCGCGCACGCGAACAACGCCATCGACATGCAGGAGTTCATGCTCGTCCCGCTCGGCGCGCCCAACTTTCGGGAAGCGCTGCGCTATGGCGTCGAGGTCTTCCACACCTTGAAGAAATTGCTCGATGGCAAGGGTATGCCGACCACCGTCGGCGACGAAGGTGGCTTCGCGCCAAATCTGCCCTCTAATGAAGCCGCGCTGCAGTTGCTGATCGAGGCCATCGAAGAGGCCGGCTACACGCCTGGAACCGATATCGCGTTGGCCCTCGACTGCGCAGCCAGCGAATTCTTTCGCGACGGCAAGTATCGGCTGGCGGCCGAGAATCGCGCGCTCACTCCGGAAGCGTTCGCCGATGTACTCGTCGAGTGGTGCGCCAAGTACCCGATCATCAGCATCGAGGATGGCATGTCGGAGCACGATTCGCCCGGCTGGAAACTATTGACCGATCGTTTGGGCAAGAAAGTGCAACTGGTCGGCGACGATCTGTTTGTCACTAACACGCGAATTTTAAAGAAGGGGATCGCCCAGGGCCTCGCCAATTCGATCCTGATCAAGATCAATCAGATCGGCACGCTGTCCGAAACCTTTGCGGCGATCGCGATGGCGCATCGCGCCGCCTACACGGCGATCGTGTCGCACCGCTCAGGGGAAACCGAGGACAGCATCATCGCCGATATCGCGGTGGGAACGAACGCAGGACAGATCAAGACTGGCTCGCTATCGCGTTCCGATCGCATCGCGAAATACAACCAGTTGCTGCGCATCGAGGAAGAGTTGGGCGACGCTGCCCGCTACCCGGGCCGCGCGGCATTTTTCAACCTCGAGTAGCGCCGATGCGTGTCATGGCCTTTGTGCTCACTGCGTTGATCCTCGCGCTGCAGTATCCGCTGTGGCTGGGCAAGGGTGGATGGTTGCAGCTGCGCGAGACCGACCGCCAGTTAGCACTCCAGCGTCAAGCGAATGAGGGGCTCAAGGCGCGCAACGCTGCGTTGGACGCCGAGGTGCGCGATCTCAAGACCGGATACGGCGCGATCGAAGAGCGAGCGCGCGCCGAGCTTGGCATGATGCGCTCAGACGAAGTCTTTTTTCAGTTACAACCGACCGGCGAACCCAAGGTTACGCTCGCACCGGCGGTTGTCGCACCCGGGAACATATCCTCGCCAAAGAGGTAGGCGCAGGGTTTTGGGTGGTGACAAATTGCCGCGCGTAAGTTCCACGCACAACCCGCGCTTGCAGCAGGCCATGCGCCTCGCGGCCTCGTCGCGAGACCGCCGCAAAGCGGGACGATGTTTGCTCGAAGGCGAGCACCTGGTCAGCGTCTATCTGGCTCGCATCGGCGTGCCAGAGCTGTTGATCGTCGTCGCCGAGCGAATGGATGACCCAGCATTGCAGGCGATCGCGGCGCAGGTGCCGCCGGCCGATGTGCTGATCGTGCCGGCGCTGATCTTTGCGCAGCTTGGCGTGCTTCCCGCGGCGATCGGTGCCCTTGCGGTCGTCGCGACGCCGCGCGGTGAAGTACCGGCTCCGCACCGGTTTCATGTTCTGCTCGAGGATGTGCAGGATCCCGGCAACGTCGGAACCATCCTGCGCACGGCCGCGGCGGCGGGTGTGGAACAGGTGTTGCTGTCGAAGCATTGCGCGTTCGCGTGGGCGCCAAAAGTATTGCGCGCCGCCCAGGGCGCGCACTTTCTCACCGAGATTGTCGAAGACGTGGAGCTCGCGTCGTGGGCACGCCGGTTTCGCGAGTGCGGCGGGCAGGTCGCCGCCACGGTCGCGAGCGGCGGGCAGAATCTCTATACGTCAATCCTGCGCGCACCGCTCGCCATCGCCATCGGCAACGAAGGCAGCGGGTTGACGCAGTCCTTGCTGGATGCAGTCGACGCGCAGCTAACGATTCCGATGCCGGGCGGCATGGAATCGCTAAATGCGAGCGCCGCGGCCGCGATCACCGTGTTCGAGGCGGTGCGCCAAGGGGTTGCGACAAGCCCCAGTTAAATCGCCAGAGCCGCTCCTCTCGCCGCAATCCCTTGCCCTGGGTAAAACAAAGAGCTTGCTGCCGCCAGCTGCAACTGCGTAAAGGCTCGCTGCTGCATCTCGCCGCCCCTTCGCGGCTACTTCAAGGTCCCGGTGAAACTACCGGATTCGGTGCATCCGCCACCGACCGGCGCGATCCAGCGACCCTCGATTCCTTGCGCCGTCCCCTTGACTTCGTACAACGTCGCCGTAGTGCTGAGACCGCCACCGCCGACGCACGCATAATTCGCCGGTTGCACGCGATACAGTTGACCCAACTGCGTGTAGTTACCCGTCATCCGGCAAGTGATACCGTTCTGATTCGCGAAATCGATCGTCAGCGAGCCGGGGGCCGCGGTTTGCGCGACCGCGAGCTGGGTAAAGATGTTATCCGTGCGGTTCGCCAGTGGGTTGCTGCAGTTGAAAACGTCGACGACTAGACCGCCGATGTAATCTCCACCAAGTGGAATCGTTTTCAGCGCCTGGCGGGAAATGCTTTTATTGACCACGACGCCGTCCACGTTGTAGGTCAGCGCGCCGATCGAATCGGACGATGGCGTAAACGTTACCGTCCCGACCTGTCGCACACCGTTATTCGCCGGATTCCAGGGGATTCCGAAATAGGTCCCCGTCGTCACGTACAGCGGTCCGCTCCAGATGCCACTCGTGTCGCGCGACATCTGGCCGGCGTACCAGTCCGGCAGCCCGGACGTCCCGTAGATGAAAAACGTCGCGAAGATGATGTCGTCGGCCTGGATGAAGTTGACCCCCCATCCACTTTCAAAGGGCACCCACCAGAGGTCGGTGTAATCGGTTGCGGCTGAGGCGGGCGGGGCAGATAGACAGGCAAGAAAGGCGAGCGCGCCAAGCATTTTGCGGGCTCGGGCTGCACATCGGATTTGCAGGGTCATGGCATGGCTCCAGAGGGGGAAGATGCGTGCTTGAAGTTAAAGGGAGACGGGTAGCCGGCGCTGTCGGCTGCGCGAGACGCGCGCTGTAGGACAACGCGACAACCTGTGGGCTCCAGTAGACCACAGGCGCGGATGTGAATTGGATGGGCGAAAAATGCGGGACGGACGTCGGCGCAATGCGGTCGCGCCAGCCCTTGCGCAAAACGTACGACTAGCGAACCTGCCGCGGCAGCTTGGCGCGAAGGTCGCGCAGTTGTTCTTCAAGATCGCGCACCCGATCGATCAATGTCAACGCCACCGTCAGACCGTGCGCGTCAAGCTCGAAGTCATCGCGCAAACGGCACGCGGTTTTCGCCGTCACGATGCATTCCGCGCGAAAGTGGCGCGGTGCGCGATCCGGATCGACCGGTGCAATGACGCCGGAGTCCACGAGTTCATGGAGTTCCGTTTCCGTCAGGCCCGAGCGCTCGGCGAGCTCGCGCAGCGACAGCTCGTGCCGCTCGTCGAACCAAAGCACTTCAGTGAGCTCGACTCTCATTGCTTTCAAGCCTCCTGAACGAAATGCGCACGCGGATTGAACGATGAGCGCTCAGCGAGTTGCTGGTAAAGCGCGCGTTCCTGCTCGGAGGTCACACGGGGGACGGCAATCTGGACGATCGCGAACAGGTCGCCTTCCCCCGCATGCGGCCGCGGCAGCCCGCGTCGGGCCAGACGCAGCTGTTGACCCGCCAAGGTTCCAGGGGGTACCTTGAGCATAACCGGACCGCCGAGCGTTGGCACTTCCACCGCGGTGCCAAGTACGGCCTCCGCTGGGGTCAGCGGAAGATCAAGGTACAAGTCGTGACCACTGACGCGAAACAGCGGATGCGGTTGCACCTCGATGTTGAGGAAGAGATCGCCGGCGCGTCCGCCGTTGAATCTTTTGCCGCCCTTGCCGGGCACGCGCAGCCGCTGTCCGTCGGTCGCGCCCTTGGGGATACGGGCGGTGAAGGAGTGCGGCACGCGATGGACGAAGCCTTGCGCGTCATATTCGGGCATCGCGAGGTCCAGGTTCACTTCGGTGCCGCGATACGCATCGATGAGCGGAATGCGCACGACCACTTCGTAGTCCTGACCGGGTAGCGCACCACCGCCTTCCGCGCCCCGCGCGCGACGCGGACCGCCGCGAACGCTGGCAAACAAGTCCGCCAAATCGATATCGTCGAACGAGAACTGGCCATCGCCGAATTTTTGCCGCCAATCCGGAGGCGGTTGGAAGTCCTGACCGGGCTGAAAGCGGCCAAGCTGATCGTAGGCAGCACGCGTTTTGGGATCCTTGAGCGTCTTGTACGCCTCCGCGATTTCCTTGAAGCGGGCCTCGGCGTTGGTTTCCTTGGAAACGTCCGGATGGTATTTACGCGCGAGCTTGCGGTACGCGCTCTTGATCGCCGCCGCGTCGGCGCCGCGATCGACACCGAGAGTCTTGTAATAGTCCTGGTATTTCATGGTCAGTAAATATGGCGCTCGAGGCGCGCCTTGTGCAGGATCGTCGTCGCGATCTCTTCAATCGACTTCGACGATGTGTCGAGCACCGGAATATTATGCCGCTGCATCAGCGATTCGGCCTCGGCTACCTCGTATCGGCAGTTCGAAAGTGACGCGTATTTGCTGCCGGGACGGCGTTCTTCGCGAATTTCCCGAAGCCGTTCCGGCTGGATGGTGAGCCCGAAGAGTTTGTCACGCAGCGGCATCACCGACGCCGGCAGGCGCTGGTCGGCGAAATCGTCGGGGGTCAGCGGAAAATTCGCCGCACGCACGCCGAACTGCAGCGCGAGATAGAGCGACGTCGGCGTCTTGCCGCAGCGCGATACGCCGACGAGAATCACTTGCGCCTTGGACAGCTCGCGCGTCGCGACACCGTCGTCGTGCGCCTGCGTGAAATTGATCGCCTCCATGCGCGCGAAGTACTCGTGACTGTTGGCGATGCCATGCGATCTTCCGGCCGCATGTGAACTTTTCGCCGCGAGCTCTGTTTCCAGCGGTTGGATGAACACCTGGAACAAGTCGAGCGTCAACGCGTTGGCTTCGCGCCGGATCGTCTCGCTCATGCCTTCGTCGACGACCGAGCTGATGACAATCGGCCTTCGCTGCTCGCGTTCCGCCGTGGCATTGACCTCCCGGATTGCGTCGCCGATTTTTTCGGGCGAATCCACGAACGGAATCGTCACGCGGTGGAACGCGAAGTCCTCGAACTGCGTCAACAGACTGTTGCCGAGCATTTCGGCGGTAATACCGGTGCGGTCGGACAGAAAAAAAACAGTGCGCCGGTTGGGCATGCGTATAGGGTTAACTCGAGGAATGACCGGCCAACGTCCGACGCGCGATGAGACCGGTTGGCAACGCGATCGAAACTTGTTACCAGCGGGACCAGACCGGCGTGAGGCCCGCCGGCATCGGGGGCAGATCGCCCAGATCAAGCCAGCTCTCGCCAGGTCCGTGATAATCCGAACCACACGATGCAAGCAGACCGAAGGACCGCGCATGCGCCGCGTATTCCGCGAACTGCGCGAGGGTGTGCGACGACGAGAGCACTTCGATGCCGTCCCCGCCCAAATCGCGGAACTCCGAGAGCAGCTCGCGCATTCCGGCATTGTCTACTTTGTATCGGCCCGGATGTGCGATGACTGCCTGGCCATTCGCCGCATGAATCCAGGCGATTGCCTGTGCCAGCGTCGCCCAAGTGTGCGCGACGTATCCCGGCTTACCCGGTACCAGATAGCGCTTGAAGACATCCTTCGTCGTCTTGACGTGTCCGGCTTCGACCAGGTAGCGCGCGAAATGCGTCCGGGAGATGAGACGTTCATTGGTGACAAACTGCAAAGCGCCCTCGTAGGCGCCAGGAAACCCCGCATCTTCGAGCGCCGCGCCGATTCGCCGCGCGCGCACGTCCCGGCCCACGCGGATGGCGGCGAGGCCTTCGCTCAACGTATTGTTATTCGCGTCGATCTGCAGCGCGATGACGTGGATGGTGTGCTCATCCCAGCTCACCGACAATTCGGAACCGGGGACGAGCGTGATGCCGGAAGCGGACGCGGCGGATTGCGCCTCGGGGAGGCCTGCAGTCTCGTCGTGGTCGGTCAGCGCGACGAAGTCGACACCGCGCTCCGCGGCGCGCCGCACGACGGCCGATGGCGAGTCGAGTCCGTCGGAATGCGTGGAGTGACTGTGTAGATCGTAACGGGCCATTGCGGGAACGTACGGGGAAAAGAGCCTCTAGGGAAACTCTGATTAAGACCCGATGGTCAATGGCATAGTAACGCCATCGAACTTGGGGAATGAATGATGAAGCAGAGCACGTTTGCCGATCTCGAATACGACGCCAAGAAGAAGCGCACCAAGCGCGAGAAGTTTCTTGGCGAGATGGATCGGGTGGTGCCCTGGGCGCGATGGTTGGCGCTGATCGAACCGCATTACCCCAAGGCGGGTCTGGGACGGCGGCCGATGCCGCTGGAGCGGATGCTGAGGATCTATCTGTTGCAGCAGTGGTTTAACCTGTCCGACCCGGCGATGGAGGAGATGCTGATCGACTCGGAATCGATGCGCCGCTTTACCGGGATCAATCTGATGGATGATCCGGTGCCGGACGAGACCACGATCCTGAAGTTCCGGCACCTGTTGGAGAAGCACGAATTGACCGAGCGCTTGTTTCGCGAGGTGGGCCTGCTGTTGACGGAGCGCGGTCTGCTGTTGCACAAGGGCACGATTGTCGACGCCACCATCATCAGCGCCCCGCCGTCGACCAAGAACCGGGAGCGGGCGCGCGATCCGGACATGAGCCAGGTGAAGAAGGGCAACAACTGGCACTTCGGCATGAAAGCGCATGTCGGTGTCGACCTAGACAGCGGGCTGATGCATACCCTGGTGACGACCACGGCGCGGGAATCGGATCAGAACGTGTTGCCGCAGTTGTTGCATGGCGCGGAGAACGAGGTCTTGGGCGACCGCGGTTACGGCAGCAAAGCCGATCGCGCGCTCGCCCGGGAGGCCGGGATCGCGTTGCGCACCGCGCATCGCACGACCCGCGGCAAGGAACTGACGTTCCAGCAGGAACTGGAGAACAAAGTCATCGCCTCGTTGCGCGCTATCGTTGAGTTCCCGTTCCGGGTGGTCAAGCGCCAGTGGGGGCATGCCATGGTGCGCTATCGCGGGCTGGCGAAAAATACCGCGCAGCTCCAAATCCTGTTTGCGTTAGCCAATTTGTATCAGGCACGACCTCAATTATTGTCATCATAGGAAACGTGCGTCCGGCAAACGCCAAATTCGGCGGTAAACCGGCGCGAACGAGCGATTCTTGGCGTTTCGAAGGTGCACCCCGCCACCTTTCAAATCCGAATTCAAAGCAGAACGCCCCTTGAGCCACAATCGGCAACAATTTCGCGCTAGATCAGAGCTTCCCTAGACACGTCGTCTTTCAAGGCGAGGTCGACGGAGGTGTCCAGCGCCGCCGAGAGTCCGGATATTGCCGCCCTTGGGCCCACGGTCCACTGCGGCTCGCAGAATCCTTGAGATAACTGATTGATTCTAGCAGAATAGACGGTTTTTCTCGGGGTGCCCACACGCATCCGATCGACAAACGAATGCTTACCGCTGCCAACGTCGCGATCCAGTTCGGGGCTCGCCCCCTGTTTGAACACGTCTCGATCAAATTCGGTGGCGGCAACCGTTATGGGCTGATTGGTGCCAACGGCTGCGGCAAGTCGACGCTGATGAAAATTCTGGGCGGCGATCTCGAGGCGTCAAACGGCAACGTGGCAATCGACGTTAACGAACGTCTGGGCAAGCTCGCGCAGGATCAGTTCGCGCATGAAGACCTGCGTGTGCTCGACGTCGTATTGATGGGCCATGAAGAACTCTGGCGCGCGCGCAACGAGCGCGATGCCATTTACGCCAATCCCGACGCGACGGAAGAGGACTACGTGCGCGCCGCCGACCTCGAAGCGCATTTCTCCGAGCTCGGCGGCTACACCGCCGAAGCGCGCGCCGGAGAATTGCTCCTGGGGTTGGGCTTGGCCACGTCATTGCACGAGGGCCCGATGAGTGCCGTAGCGCCCGGATGGAAGTTGCGCGTGCTGCTCGCGCAGGCGCTGTTCGCGAACCCGGACATTCTGCTGCTCGACGAGCCGACCAACCATCTCGACATCAACACGATCCGCTGGGTTGAGCAAATTTTGAACGCGCGCGACTCGACAATGGTCATCATCTCGCACGATCGCCATTTCCTGAACAGTGTTTGTACGCACATGGCCGATCTGGATTACGGCACGTTGCGCGTGTACCCGGGCAACTACGACGATTACATGATCGCTTCGACGCAAGCGCGCGAGCGGCTGCTGTCCGCCAACAGCAAGGCGAAAGATCGCATTGCCGAGCTGCAGGAATTCGTGCGCCGTTTCTCGGCGAACAAGGCACGCTCGCGCCAGGCAACTTCGCGCATCAAGGCGATCGACAAATTACGGCCGGAGGAAGTCAAGCCATCGTCGCGGCAGAACCCGTATATACGATTCGACTACGATCCCAAGCAAAAACTGCATCGCCATGCCGTTGAAGTCGAGGGGTTGGCGAAAGGCTGGCCCGGTCAAAAGCAACCGCTATTCGCCGACCTTTCGTTCATCCTCGAAGCCGGGCAGCGGCTGGCGATCGTTGGCCCCAACGGTGCGGGGAAAACCACGCTCGTGCGTACACTGATTGGCGATCTCGCGCTGGACCGCGGCCGGGTGAAATGGGCGGAACGTGCAACGATCGGTTATTACCCGCAAGACCAGACGGCGGAATTCGAGTCCGACTTGAACCTCTTCGACTGGATGAAACAGTGGGGCGAGGCGAGCGATGACGATCAGGCGATTCGCAGCGTGTTGGGGAAGCTCTTGTTTTCCGGCGATGAGGTCGAGAAGTCTGTCCGCGTCCTGTCGGGAGGCGAACGCGGTCGGATGATTTTCGGCAAGTTAATGCTGCAGCGGCGTAACGTATTGGTGATGGACGAGCCGACCAACCACATGGATATGGAATCGATCGAGTCGCTGCAGTTAGCGCTCGAAAAATTTGCGGGCACGCTGATTCTCGTATCGCATGACCGCCAGTTTGTCGGGGCATTGGCCACACAGATCATCGAGCTAACTGGCGAGCGCCCGATTCAGTTTATCGGCGGTTACGAGGAATACTTGGCGTCCCGCGGCTTGGCGTAACGGGAACAGCCGCGGGGTTGACCCACTCCGGCGAGCGCAACGGCCCTCTGCCGTTTGTCCGGATGCACTTGCGCGAAATCGGCGTTCGGATACAGTTATGCCATTGGTATAGCAGCGGCCAAAGCTCCCGTGTGCCAGCGGGGCTTAGGCTATATATAACGACTGACCTCAAAGGCGATCCACCGTGAAAATTTTGGACCGTGTCTTGAATCCGCGCGAGATCAGGCGGCGACTGGGAATGAACCAGGAGCAGTTCTGGACCCAGATTGGCGTCACGCAGAGCGGCGGCTCGCGCTACGAAAGTGGCCGCGACATGCCGCGACCGGTCAACGAACTGTTGCGTCTCGTGCATGTCGAGCAACTGGATCTGTCACAGGTGAAAAGGGTCGACTTCGAGATCATCGGGTACTTGAAGGAGTCCCATCCGGATCTCTATCGCACCTTGCGCCGCGCTGTCCGTAGTCGCCAGCGCCAGCGGGCCGACACGGCGGGCGCGGCTCCTCTGGCAGCGCCGCTGGTTCCCGGCGGAAATACGGAGTTCTTGGACACGGACGACGTAACTTAAGCCCGACGAACGCCGCGGCTAGATTCGTAACTTTGGTTGAGTATAGAGGCTTCGCCGCGACTCGCTCGCTCTTTGACGGTATTCGCGGTTTCCGTGCCCGCAGCGCCGCTGTCAGTCGTGATGCGCGACCTCAAGGTAGAATGCCGCGCTTTTCCCCTTCTCGCCGCGGGACATCAAGCCTCGCGGCCGACCCCGGAGCAGATATTGAAGACCGCGTGGGTCATTCCCTTCGATCAGTTGCGAATGACGGACATCGAGACGGTTGGCGGCAAGAACGCCTCGCTCGGCGAGATGATCAACCAGTTGCGCCGCGCTGGCATCCGCGTTCCGGATGGATTCGCGACCACCGCCCATGCGTTTCGGCATTTTCTCGCGCACAACGGGCTCACCGAGCGCATTGCGCTGCGCCTACAGAGTCTGGACACCGAAGACCTTGCCGAGCTTGTCAAGGCGGGCACGCAAATTCGTGGCTGGTTGCAGGCCGCGGAGTTGCCGCCCGAATTGGAAGCCGCGATTGGTGGCGCGTACCGGACACTCGTAGACAACTTCGGGGAAGCATCTTTTGCCGTACGGTCGTCGGCGACGGCCGAAGACCTGCCCGACGCGTCGTTTGCAGGGCAACAGGAAACTTATCTAAATATCAAAGGCTTAGAAAACGTTTTTCATTCAGTTAAGGAAGTTTACGCCTCACTCTACAACGACCGGGCCATCGCTTATCGCGTGCATCAGGGATTTCTCCATGAAGGTGTCGCGCTTTCGGTCGGCGTGCAGCGCATGGTGCGCAGCGATGCCGGCGCAGCAGGTGTCATGTTTACGCTCGATACCGAGTCGGGATTCGATCAGGTAGTGTTCATCACCTCCGCGTATGGATTAGGCGAGATGGTGGTGCAAGGGGCCGTCAACCCCGACGAATTTTACGTGTACAAACCCAACCTCGTGGCGAAGCGCCCGGCGATTTTGCGCAAGAGCATCGGCGCCAAAGCCGACAAGATGGTCTTCGGCGAAACGACCTCACCCGGCAAATCGACAGTCACCGTGCAGGTTCCGGAAGCGCAACGAGTACGCTTTTCGCTTACTGACGCCGAAGTCGAAACGCTAGCTCGCTACGCGGTGGCCATCGAGCAGCATTACGGCCGGCCGATGGACATCGAATGGGGGCGCGACGGCATCGATGGGGAGCTCTACATCCTGCAAGCGCGCCCGGAGACGGTGAAATCGCGGGAGGATGAAACCCATGGCTGGCGGCGGTACCGTCTGCAGGAGACGTCGGCGCTATTGACGACTGGTCGCGCGATCGGCCAGAAAATTGGACAGGGAACCGTACGCGTCGTTGCCTCGGCCCGCGAAATGGAGCTGGTACAGGCGGGCGACGTTCTGGTCACCGACATGACCGATCCCGATTGGGAACCCGTGATGAAGCGCGCGGCGGCGATCGTCACGAATCGCGGTGGCCGTACGTGCCACGCGGCGATCATCGCGCGCGAGCTCGGCATTCCCGCAGTCGTCGGCTGCGGCGACGCAACGCAAGCGCTGGCCGATGGTGCGCCAGTCACCGTGTCATGCGCCGAGGGGGATACCGGACATGTCTACGCCGGTCTGCTACCGGTCGACATCACCGATGTTGCGCTCGATCGAATGCCGCCGTCGCCGACCAAAATCATGTTGAACGTCGGCAATCCGGAACTTGCGTTCGAGTTCCAGCGCCTGCCTAACGACGGCGTGGGGCTTGCGCGCCTCGAGTTCATCATCGGCCGCAACGTCGGGATTCATCCGAAGGCGTTGCTGGAGCTCGATCGCCAGCCGGCCGATGTGCGCCGCGACATCGAAGCGCGCATTGCCGGCTACGCAGGTCCTGTCGAATTTTATGTGGGCAAGATCGTCGAAGGGGTCGCTACGATAGCGGCTGCGTTTCACCCGAAGAAGGTTATCGTCCGCCTTTCGGACTTCAAGTCGAACGAATATTCGAGCTTAGTCGGAGGCGCGGCGTACGAACCGCACGAGGAAAACCCGATGCTCGGCTTTCGCGGCGCGTCGCGCTACCTTGCGCCCGAATTCTACGATTGCTTCGCGCTCGAATGCGAGGCGATGAAGCGGGTGCGCAACGACATGGGCTTGACCAACGTCGAGATCATGATTCCGTTTGTGCGCACGTTGGCCGAAGCCGAAAAGGTCATGGCATTGCTGGCGCAAAATGGCTTGCGACGCGGCGACAATGGACTGCGCGTGATCATGATGTGCGAGCTGCCGTCTAACGCGATCCTTGCGGAGCGCTTCCTGGAACACTTCGACGGCTTCTCGATCGGCTCCAACGATTTGACGCAACTGACCTTAGGCGTCGACCGCGATTCGGGCGGACCGATCGCGGCGACGTTCGACGAGCGCGACGATGCCGTGAAAGCGATGTTGTCGCTCGCGATTGCGGCATGCAAAAAGCATGGCCGCTACGTCGGCATTTGTGGGCAAGGCCCGTCCGACCATCCGGACCTGGCGCAGTGGCTGGTCGACGCAGGTATGGAGAGCATTTCACTCAACCCGGATACGGTCGTCGAGACGTGGCTCGCGCTGGCGGGCAACAAGGCGAACTGACGCGACGAATACCAGGAAAATGTGGCCTGCGTAAGACACCGCGTCGCTCATCAGCCGTCCGGCTAATTTTGCTTCGCTAGCCTCCGGTATCAAATGGCGGCATGCATTTGCCGCCGTCCGTACACGCTGTGCTCGTGCCGTCTCGCTGGGCGGCGATCGGCATCTGCGGGTTCGCGCTGTGCACGAGCGCTATCGTGCTGGCGCTCCCGATCGTGGCGTGGGGTAAGGCCGCCACCATCGTCGCGATCGCAGCGTGGGTCGTCGTTGCCGTGCGAACCGATGCGCTGCATCGCGGCTTTTTCGCGGTGACCGAGCTGCGGTTGGCACCCGATCTCGTTCTGGTCGTCTGCATGAGCGATGGCCGCCTCGTGGCCGGGCATGTACGAGAGTCGACGTACGTTGGTGAATGGCTGACGACCATTGTCTGGCGCGCCGATGGCGCCTATGTGTCGCGCGCAATTCTGATCCTGCCCGACATGTTGCCGGCGGAGGATTTTCGCCGGCTGCGGGTAATGCTGCGTTATGCGCGCAGCCGAGATTCAGCGGGAGTACCCGCAAGCCAGGCCTGAGCGTTCACCAGCACGCCGCTTTCGGCCTTGGTTTGGCCGGCGAGTAAGTGCACATACAGCGGCGCAAGTGCCGCGGGCAGCGGCAACTGCGTGCTGTCTTCGCCCGGATGCGTCTGACTGCGCAACGGCGAACGGATTGGCCCGGGAACGATCGCGTTGATGCGCAGGTTGCCGCGATTTTCCCATTCGTCGGCCAATTCTCGGGCCAACGCCGCGATCCCCGCTTTGGTCACCGCATAACCTCCCCAAAACGCGCGTGGCTGCTCACCGCGGTCGTCCAAGGTAAACACGACACTCGCATCCGGGGACGCAGCGAGCAACGGCATGAACGCCCGCGTGAGCCCCATCGGCGCGGCCACGTTCACGCGCAGCAGCGCGAGCCAACTGTCGAATGATTGATGTTCGATGGGCGACAGTGAGCCCAATAGCGCGGCCGTGTGCACGAGACCGTCGAGCCGGCCCACTTGCGCTTGCAGCGCGCTCGCGACGTTGACGAAGTCGGAGGCTTGCGCACGGGCGAGGTCGAGCGGGACGATGATCGGTTCCGGATTTCCGGCTTCCACGATTTCGTCATACACCGCTTCGAGCTTGCGCACGACACGCGCGTGCAGGACGACGGTGGCGCCCTGAGTTGCGCAATTACGCGCCAATGCCGACCCCAAGCCGCCGGTCGCGCCGGTGATGAAGACTACGCGGCTCTCGAGCACACCCCGCGGTGCCATCGGTTGCTGCGGAGATGGTAACGGCATCAGATAGCAAACCGGTCGGCATGCGTGCCGTTGGCGGCCGCGCGATCATAGCCTGAATAATCGAATTCGATCTCTTCTATCTGCTTGCCGACGGAGCGGGGTTTGCTCGGCCCGGCTCACGCCGCTATAATCATCGTTTCGCCGCGGGGGTATAGCTCAGCTGGGAGAGCGCTTGCATGGCATGCAAGAGGTCAGCGGTTCGATCCCGCTTACCTCCACCA
>JBBJMT010000011.1:0-127395 GCA_037719965.1 Casimicrobiaceae bacterium
TTCGGGCACACGTCGACGCAGTTCATGATGGTGTGGCAGCGAAACAATCGATACGGATCATTCAGGTTATCCAGGCGTTCGTTGGTTGCCTGATCACGCGAATCCGCAATGAACCGGTAGGCCTGCAGCAATCCAGCCGGGCCAACGAACTTGTCGGGGTTCCACCAGAAAGAAGGGCACGCGGTCGAACAACAAGCGCACAGGATGCACTCGTACAGGCCGTTAAGCTCTTCGCGTTCCGCTGGCGATTGCAGTCGCTGTTTTTAAGGCGGCGGCGCACGATGGGCATGGCTTGATCGATTCATACTGTTTAAAAATTGCGACATGTCGACGATCAATCGCGGATCACCGGCGCCTGGATCGGTCGCAGAACGATCGGCTCCTTCAGGTCGCGCAGGTTGGTAACGCACGCCAGCCCGTTTTTGCCATTAATGTTCATCGCGTCGGACCCGCACACGCCTTCGCGGCAGCTGCGGCGCAACGACAGACTGTCGTCTACTTCGCCCTTGATACGAATCAGCGCATCGAGCAGCATGCGGTCGCTCGGCTGCAGCGTGACTTGCAGCTTCTGCATGTGGGGCTGCGCATCCTTGTCGGGATCGTAGCGCTAGCTCTCGAAGTGGGCGGTACGCGTATCGCTACCGGCCGCCGTCGCCGGTGTTTCAGACAAAATGCTCGCAGTCATGACGCTCCTTTTCGCCCCCACCGGCGCCGCAAATGCGGCGACACGCGCGTGTATTTGTGCTTATGAAATTGTCTGGCTCTGCCAGCGATTTCATGGAAACAAATCGAGCCAAAGTCGGGGTGCACTTTTGTCCGCGCCCTAAAACGTTCTGCGTTTCGGCTCAAAGGTTTCTACCGTCAGCGGCTTCATATTGACCGGCTTGTAATCGAGACAGTTGCCGTCAGAGTAGTACAGCGAGTGCCTGAGCCATTGCACATCGTCTGATCGGGGAAATCGTCGCGCGCGTGCACCCCGGCCTTTGCGCGCGGCGGCCGAGACGGTCGTCGCTTTTGCCGTCTCGACCAAATTTCGAGCTCAAGCGCTTCGATCCGCGCAGTGTTGAAAATTTTGACTGCCGCCGACGATACGCAGCGCGCTGCGCGAGCTCGCCGATCTGGCGCACGCCCTCCGCAGCGTAGCGCCCGCGAAATACGCCGCAATGCGATTGCATGGTCTTGCGAATGGCGTTGGCGACATCCTGCACGCGCTCGCCATTGTTCGCTGCATCGAGTGCACCCAGGCGCGCCACCGTGCACTCGCCCCCGCCAGCAGGAAAACTTCTGGAACCCTGGACGGCGAGCTTTTGTTCGATGATGTGATTGGCCGCGGCACGGCCGAACACCACGAGATCGAGCAACGAGTTGGTGCCCAATCGATTCGCCCCGTGCACGCTGACGCACGCACACTCGCCGATCGCGTATAGCCCATCAACCACCGTGTTCGGATTTCCATTTTTGGGCGCGACCACCTGGCCGAGAAAATTGGTCGGCACACCGCCCATCTGGTAATGAATCGTCGGCACCACTGGAATCGGCTCGCGGATCGGATCGACGTTGGCGAACTTGATTGCGATCTCCCTTATCGACGGCAGGCGCTTGGTAATCGAGTCGGCGCCAAGATGATCGAGCTTGAGCAACACGTGGTCCTTGTTTGGGCCACAACCACGACCTTCCTTGATCTCCTGATCCATCGAGCGCGAGACGACATCGCGCGAGGCCAGATCCTTGAGGTTCGGCGCGTAGCGTTCCATGAACCTCTCGCCATTGCTGTTCAGCAGAATGCCGCCCTCACCGCGCACGGCTTCGCTAATGAGCACGCCGGCGCCCGCCACGCCTGTCGGATGGAACTGCCAGAATTCCATATCTTCGAGCGGAATGCCGGCACGCGCCGCCATCCCGAGCCCGTCGCCGGTATTGATGAACGCGTTGGTCGACGCGGCGAAGATGCGGCCCCCACCGCCGGTAGCGAAGACCGTGGCCTTCGCTTGCAGGATCGCCAGCGCTCCGGTTTCCATCTCATAAGCGACGACCCCCAGCACGTCGCCGTCGGCATCGCGAACCAGGTCGAGCGCCATCCATTCGACAAAGAACTGCGTGTGGGCGCGCACGTTGCGCTGGTAGAGCGTGTGCAGCAACGCGTGGCCCGTGCGATCGGCGACGGAACAAGCGCGTTGCACCGGCTTGTCGCCAAAATTCGCGGAGTGACCGCCGAACGGGCGCTGGTAGAGCGTGCCATCGGCATTGCGATCGAATGGCATGCCAAAGTGCTCGAGTTCGTACACAACCTGTGGCGCCATCTTGCACATATATTCGATCGCATCCTGGTCTCCAAGCCAGTCGGACCCCTTGATCGTGTCGTACATGTGCCAGAGCCAACTGTCCTCCGACATGTTGCCGAGCGAAGCACAAATGCCCCCCTGTGCCGCGACCGTATGCGAGCGCGTGGGAAAAACTTTGGACAATACGGCGACCGAGAGTCCCGCGTCCGCGAGCTGCAACGACGCCCGCATGCCTGCGCCCCCAGCACCCACGATCAGCGCGTCGAACTTGCGTACCGGCGGTGTCATCCCGCGCTCCACAGCAAATGGATCGTCCACCCGGCGTACGCCACGAGGACAGCGATGACCGCGACCTCGAGCGAAAGCCGAATCGCTGTGGGTTTGACGTAATCCATCAAGATGTTACGCACCCCCACCCACGCGTGCCACAACAGCGACACCATGCATAGGAATGTGGCGAGCCGGAAGATTCCGCCGTCAAAGGTGCGTTGCCATGCAACGCCATCGAGGCCGCCATGCCATAGCAACAATGCGAGAAAGAAGAGCGTGTACAACGTCATCACGACAGCGGTGATCCGTTGGACAAGCCAGTCGCGCCAACCATAATGGGCGCCAACGACGATGCGTGGCTGCGTCACCATAACCGCACCGCGACGACGAACGTCAGCAGCACCGGCAGCACAAGCACCAACGCCGATGATTGGCGCGCGGCGGGCAAGTCCATCCCGATATGCAGATCCATGGCGAGATGGCGCACGCCCGCCAACAAGTGGTGAAAATACGCCCATGTTATGCCTATCGCTACGAGCTTGACCCAAGGGCTTGCGAACCAGCCGCGAAACTCACTCCACGTTTCGGGGCTGGTCAGAGCCATCTGCATGACCAATAGCAGCAGTGGAATGCCCGGGAGGAACAGGAGCGCGCCGCTGACGCGATGCAAGATCGACACGAGCCCCGGTAGGGGCAAGCGGATCGCGAACAAGTTAAGGTAAACCGGGCGCGGTTTTACGACGGGACGGTCGACGACGGCCATCTCATGCCCTTAGAGCTTAGGTAATTCAGGTGACAGCGAATGCCGCACTGCAAAGACACGAATGTCCCACTTCCAGGACGCATGCGTTGCGCCCTGTTTCGTGTACCAGCGGCCTACAGCTACATGAATTATAGCCGCGCGCACGCCTATCGCGTTAGAATTTCCCTTCTGTCTTCGCTTTTTCTCTCTGTCGGGAGTTCCTAGGATGAAAGCACCTGTCCGCGTCGCCGTAACCGGTGCCGCTGGCCAAATCGGTTACGCCCTGCTATTCCGCATCGCTGCGGGACAAATGCTCGGTAACGACCAGCCGGTTCTGTTGCAGTTGCTCGAATTGCCGATCGACAAGGCACAGGCGGCGCTGAAGGGCGTAATGATGGAGCTCGAAGACTGCGCGTTCCCGCTGCTGGCCGGGATGACCGGCAGCGCGGAGCCGCAAGTGGCATTCAAGGATGCTGATCTCGCATTGCTCGTAGGGGCCCGGCCGCGCGGACCTGGCATGGAGCGCAAGGACTTGCTGCTCGAGAATGCCAAAATCTTCATCGAACAAGGCAACGCGCTCGACGCCGTCGCCGCACGCGACATTCGCGTGCTGGTCGTGGGCAATCCGGCGAATACCAACGCGTATATTGCGATGAAGTCGGCGCCTTCGCTGCCACAGAAGCATTTCACGGCGATGCTGCGCCTCGACCACAATCGGGCGCTGTCCCAGCTCGCGATCAAGGTCGACAAACCGGTGGGTGAAATCGAAAAGGTGATCGTGTGGGGCAACCATTCGCCGACGATGTACGCCGATTACCGCTTCGCAACCGCCGGCGGGCAATCGGTGCAGGCGCTGATCAACGACGACGGCTGGAACCGCAACGAGTTTCTGCCCAAGGTCGGCAAGCGGGGCGCCGCGATCATCGAAGCGCGGGGCCTCTCCTCCGCCGCGTCGGCGGCCAACGCGGCCATCGACCACATGCGCGACTGGATCCTCGGCAACAACGGTAAATGGGTGACGATGGGAATTGCGTCGGACGGGAGCTACGGCATTCCGCGCGACGTGATGTACGGCTTTCCGGTCACCATCGCCAACGGCGAGTACACGCTGGTCGCCGGCCTGCCCATCGACGCTTTTTCGCGGCAACGCATGGATGCCACGCTGCAAGAGCTCGAAGAAGAGCGCGCCGGCGTGGCTTCACTCCTCGGCTGAAACGAAGTGACGGCTGCAATGTCATCCGCCGGGGCGAAATTTCGCGCAGCAGTTGCCGCGGAGAAACCGCTGCAGGTGCCGGGCGCAATCAACGCCTATCACGCGCTGCTGGCGGAAAGCAGCGGCTACCGCGCCATCTATCTGTCGGGTGGGGGTGTCGCCGCCGGCTCACTCGGCGTGCCGGACTTGGGCATCAGCAATCTCGACGATGTGTTGACGGACGTGCGCCGTATCACCGATGTCTGCGCGCTTCCTTTGCTGGTCGATGCCGACACCGGATTCGGCGCGTCCGCGTTCAATATCGCGCGAACGGTGCGCTCGCTCACCAAATTCGGCGCGGCGGCGATGCACATCGAAGACCAGGTCGGCGCCAAACGCTGTGGCCATCGCCCGGGCAAAGCGATCGTGACGCAGCAGGAAATGGCCGATCGCATCAAGGCCGCCGTGGACGCGCGGACCGATCCGGAGTTCGTGGTCATGGCGCGCACCGACGCGCTGGCGGTCGAGGGCCTGCAGTCCGCTCTGGATCGCACGTCCGCGTACATCGAGGCGGGCGCCGACATGATCTTTCCCGAGGCGATCACCGAGCTTGCGATGTACGAGCGGTTCGCCGCCGCGGGCGTTCCGATCCTGGCCAACATTACCGAGTTCGGTGCGACGCCGCTGTTCACGCTCGAAGAGTTGCGCGGGGCCAGCGTCGCCATTGCGCTGTATCCGCTCTCGGCGTTCCGCGCGATGAATCAGGCCGCGCTCAACGTGTATCAGACCTTGCGGCGCGACGGAACGCAGCACGCGGTGGTCGCGACGATGCAGACGCGAACGGCGTTGTATGACCATCTGGGTTATCACGCGTTCGAGGCGAAGCTCGACCAATTATTCGCGCAACGCGGCGTAACCAGTGCGCAGCGCGCAGATGTTGATTGACCCACGGCGGGTCGATCGAGCCACGGCGCGCAAGCTCTAGACAATTGGATCGACCTTCGGGAACCTCGATGAACGACGCATCCGCCATGGTACCCAACTCAGCATCCAAGCCGAAGAAATCGGTCGCGTTGTCCGGAGTCGCCGCTGGCAACACGGCGCTGTGCACCGTTGGCCGTACCGGTAACGATCTGCATTATCGTGGTTATGACATTCTCGACATTGCCGCTGCGAGCCAGTTCGAGGAGATTGCCCACTTGCTCGTCCATGGCGAGCTGCCGACCAGCGCGCAACTCACCCGGTACAAAGCCAAGTTGAAATCGCTGCGCGGCCTGCCCGCTTCCGTCAAGAGCGTGCTTGAAGCGCTCCCGGCGGGCGCGCACCCGATGGACGTCATGCGCACCGGGGCCTCGGCGCTCGGCTGCGCGCTGCCGGAAAAAGAGGACCACAACGTTCCCGGCGCGCGCGACGTCGCCGACCGGCTAATGGCATCGCTCGGGTCGGTGCTGCTGTACTGGTATCACTGGAGTCACAACGGCAAGCGCATCGACGTCGAAACCGACGACGAGTCGATCGGTGGGCACTTCCTGCACCTGCTACACGGGGCGAAACCGGCGGAGCGCTGGGTGACCGCAATGCATACGTCACTCAACCTCTATGCCGAACATGAGTTCAATGCGTCAACGTTCGCGGCGCGCGTGATCGCAGGCACCGGAGCGGACATGTATTCGGCCATCACCGGCGCCATCGGGGCGTTGCGCGGCCCCAAGCACGGCGGGGCCAATGAATTCTCCTACGACGTGCAGAATCGTTATGTCACGCCCGATGAGGCGGAAGCCGACGTGCGCCAGCGCCTCGAGCAGAAGCAGGTAATCATCGGTTTTGGCCATCCGGTGTACACCGTCGGCGATCCCCGTAATAAGGTCATCAAAGAAGTCGCGCACACGCTGTCGGAAGCCGCCGGCGACACCAAGATGTACCGGATTGCCGAGCGTCTGGAAGCGGTCATGTGGGACGCCAAGAGGATGTTCGCCAACCTCGATTGGTATTCGGCCGTCAGCTACTACCTGATGGGCGTGCCCACCGCGATGTTCACGCCGCTCTTCGTCATCGCGCGCACGTCCGGCTGGGCCGCGCACGTCATCGAGCAGCGGATCGACGGCAAGATCATTCGGCCGAGTGCGAACTACACCGGTCCTGAGAACCGCAAGTTCGTTCCGCTCAAGGACCGTGCATAAGAACCATGTCCGCACCCGTCAGCAATGTCCGCCCGAAACCTGACCAGGTGCTGGTCGATATCGCCGATTACGTCGCGAACTACCGGATTTCCAGCAAAGATGCGTATGCGACGGCACACTATTGCCTGCTCGACACGCTCGGCTGCGGGTTCGAGGCGCTGACCTATCCGGCGTGCACCAAGCTGCTCGGCCCGATTGTTCCTGGCACTGTCGTTCCCCACGGCGCCAAAGTGCCGGGCACCTCGTTTCAACTCGATCCGGTGCAAGCCGCGTTCAATATCGGCACGATGATCCGCTGGCTCGATTTCAACGATACCTGGCTCGCCGCGGAATGGGGCCATCCTTCGGATAACCTGGGCGGCATCCTGGCCGTCGCCGACTGGTTGTCGCGCACCCGCGTCGCGCGCGGAGAGCCTCCGCTAACCGTGGCCGATGTATTGACGGCGATGATCAAGGCGCATGAAATCCAGGGTGTTCTTGCGCTCGAAAACAGCTTCAACCGCGTTGGGCTCGATCACGTCGTGCTGGTGAAGGTCGCTTCCGCCGCCATCGTTGCGCAGATGCTGGGCCTCGGGCAGGACGAACTCATCAACGCCGTATCGCTCGCGTGGGTCGATGGGCAAGCGCTGCGCACCTATCGCCATGCGCCGAACACCGGGTCGCGCAAGAGCTGGGCCGCGGGCGATGCGACATCGCGCGCCGTCCGGCTCGCACTGATCGCCCGGACCGGCGAGATGGGCTATCCATCGGTGCTCACCGCCAAGACCTGGGGCTTCTACGACGTCTTGTTCAAGGGCCAGGCGTTCAAATTGCAGCGGCCTTACGGCAGCTACGTCATGGAGCACATTCTGTTCAAGATCAGCTTTCCCGCCGAGTTCCACGCGCAGACCGCCGTCGAATGCGCGATGCAATTGCACGCGCTGGCGAAGGACCGCCTGCAGGACATCGAGAAAATCACGATCCGTACGCACGAATCGGCGATCCGCATCATCGACAAGAAGGGTCCGCTCGACAATCCGGCCGATCGCGACCATTGCCTGCAGTACATGGTCGCGGTGCCATTGATTCTCGGCCGGCTGACCGCCGCCGACTACGAGGACGACGTGGCCAAGGATGCCCGCATCGACGCGCTACGCGCGAAAATGGTCTGCGTCGAGGATCGGGCGTTCTCGAAGGATTACCTCGATCCGGGCAAGCGCTCGATCGCCAATGGCATCACGATCCGCTTCAAAGACAGCAGTCAGACGAAGGAAGTCGTGGTCGAGTATCCGATCGGGCATCGCCGCCGGCGCAAGGAAGGCATTCCCCTCCTCGTCGAAAAGTTCAAGACCAACCTCGCGCGACGCTTTCCCGAAAAACAGCGGGCGGCGCTGCTCGGCGTGGCACTGGATGCAAAAAAACTCGCAGCACTCCCGGTGCATGAGTTCGTCGATATGATGGTAATTTGAGGAACCTAATGAGGCTGACCATGCGCTTGACCTTGCTTGTCCTGGGCACGACGCTGATTTTCTCTCCACTCGCTTCGGTCGCCCACGCGCAGGAATATCCGAAGCTCAAAGCGGGGCAGTGGGAGATGACGACGAACACGCCCAAGGCGAAGGACGCGGCGTCGGCCAGGGCCAAAGTTTGTCTCGATGATTCGGTGCAACAGCAGATGGTCGGCATCGGCACGGGAATGCGCCGCGAAATGTGCTCGAAATGGGATCTGAAGCGCGACGGCGCGCGCTACATTACCGAGTCCGAATGCAAGCTCGGCGAGTCGAAGCTAACCTCTCGCGCCGTGTTGACGATGCAAGGCGACACCGGCTACAAGACGGAGATCCGTGCTGCCTACGACCCGCCGTTCATGGGAATGAAGGATTCGACGACCACGATCGAGGGAAAATATACGGGGCCTTGCCGCGACGGGTTGCAACCCGGCGACCTGGTCACCGCGGAGGGGCATAAAATCAATATCAGAAGTTTGGCGGACCGCCAGCCGGCAACCCCGCCCAAGAAGTAGATTATTTCGCTCTTAAGGCGTGACCACGATGAGCCATAACCTCTTTCAAACCTTGCAGACCTTTCCGCTCGCGGACGGTGGCACCGGCCAGTTTTATTCGTTGCCGGCACTCGAAGCCGCGGGTATCGGGCGCATCTCGCGCTTGCCCGTCTCCATCCGCATCGTCCTCGAGTCGGTCTTGCGCAACTGCGACGGCAAGAAGGTTGCGGAAGAGCATGTGCGCGAGCTTGCCAACTGGGCGCCGGAAGCGTCCAGAGTCGACGAGATCCCGTTCGTCGTCGCGCGGGTCGTGCTGCAGGACTTCACCGGCGTTCCGCTGCTGGCCGACCTCGCCGCGATGCGCAACGTCGCCGGAGAAATGGGCAAAAATCCCAAAGTGATCGAGCCGCTGGTGCCAGTCGACCTCGTCGTCGATCATTCGGTGATGGTCGATCACTACGGCACCAAGGATGCCCTTGACCTCAACATGAAGCTCGAGTTCGAGCGCAACAACGAGCGCTACCAATTCATGAAATGGGGTATGCAGGCGTTCGACACATTTCGCGTCGTGCCACCGGGCATCGGCATCGTGCACCAGGTCAACCTCGAATATCTGGCACGCGGCGTGCACCAGAAGAACGGCGTGTACTACCCCGATACCTTGGTGGGAACCGACAGCCACACGACGATGATCAATGCCATCGGCGTCGTCGGCTGGGGCGTGGGCGGTATCGAAGCCGAAGCGGGGATGCTGGGACAGCCCGTGTATTTGCTCACGCCCGACGTCGTCGGCGTCGAATTGCGCGGCAGCTTGCCGGAAGGCGCGACAGCGACCGATCTCGTGCTTACCGTCACCGAAATGCTGCGCAAGGAGAAGGTGGTCGGCAAGTTCGTCGAGTTCTTCGGCGCCGGAACCGCGTCGTTGTCGGTGCCGGACCGCGCGACCATCGCCAACATGGCGCCTGAATATGGCGCCACGATGGGCTTTTTCCCCGTCGACGAAACAACCGTCGATTACCTGCGCGCGACCGGCCGTACCGAGCGCGAGATCGACGCCTTCGCCTCGTACTTCAAGGCGCAGCGCCTGTTCGGCATACCCATGGCCGGCGATCTCGACTACTCGAAGACGCTGTCGCTGGACCTCGCGTCCATTCGACCCTCGGTCGCTGGACCGAAGCGGCCGCAGGATCGGATCGAGCTCAATGATTTGAAGCGCAAGTTCACTGAGCTCTTTTGCACACCGATCGCCGACAACGGATTCGCGAAAAAGCCTGCCGAGTTGAAGCAGCGGATCAAGACGACGAGCGGCGTCAACTTAGGCTCCGGCGATGTGCTGATTGCCGCGATTACCTCGTGCACGAACACGTCGAACCCGGGCGTTATGCTCGCGGCAGGTCTCTTGGCCAAGAAGGCGGTCGAACGCGGCCTGACCGTTGCGCCGTGCGTCAAGACGTCGCTCGCGCCCGGCTCGCGCGTGGTCAGCGATTATCTGGCCAAGTCGGGGCTGTTGTCATACCTCGAGCAACTCGGGTTCAACGTCGCCGCGTACGGCTGCACGACCTGTATCGGCAACGCGGGAGATTTGACCCCGGAGATCAACGACGCCATCATCAGCAACGATCTCATCTGCGCGGCTGTGCTCTCTGGCAACCGCAACTTCGAAGCGCGGATTCATCCGAACCTGAAGGCGAACTTCTTGGCCTCTCCGCCACTGGTCGTGGCGTACGCCATCGCGGGCACCGTGCTGCGTGATTTGACGACGGAACCGGTCGGCATCGGCCACGACGGACCGGTATACCTCAAGGATCTGTGGCCCACATCGCACGAAATCGCCGCCGTCATGGGCTATGCCAAAGATCCGGCGACGTTCCGCCGCCTGTACGGCGATCTGGCCAGCGCCACGCCGCTGTGGGGCAAGATCCTGGGGAAGACCGGGCAGGTGTACAACTGGCCCAAGTCCACGTACATCGCGAGACCGCCGTTTTTTGACGGCTTCACGATGACCGCAGCCGCGACGACCGACATCCGCGGCGCGCGCGCGTTGGGAATTTTTGGCGACTCGGTGACGACCGACCACATCTCGCCGGCCGGCGCGATCAAGGAGAACTCGCCGGCGGGCCAGTGGCTTCTCGCGCATGACGTCGCCAAAGCCGACTTCAACAGCTACGGCTCGCGCCGCGGCAATCACGAAATCATGATGCGCGGAACGTTCGGCAACGTCCGCATCAAGAACCTGATGGTTCCGGCGAGACCCGATAAGACGCGCGAAGAAGGCGGGATCACGCTGTTCCAGCCGGGCAACGAGAAAATGTTCATCTACGATGCCGCCATGCGCTACATCGCGCAGGGCACGGCGACAATTGTCTTCGGCGGTGAAGAATACGGCACCGGCTCCTCGCGCGACTGGGCGGCCAAAGGTACGCAGCTCTTAGGCGTCAAAGCCGTTGTCGCCAAGAGCTTCGAGCGGATCCACCGTTCCAACCTCGTCGGCATGGGCGTATTGCCACTGCAGTTCAAGGGTACCGACACCGCGCAGTCCCTAGGCATTACCGGTGAGGAGAGTTTCGATCTCGCCGTGCCGCAGGACATTCGGCCGCAGCAGGATCTGACGTTGTTGATCACGCGCAAGGACGGCTCGCGACAAAGCGTGTCGGTGCTCTGCCGCATCGACACCCCGATCGAAGTCGACTACTACCGGAGCGGCGGCATCCTGCCGTTCGTTTTGCGCGACCTCGTCGCAATGGCCGCTTGAGCCGAGAAGTAGGACGCGAGATGAGTGACGCGAAGTGCACGACGCGAGGTCATGACGCGGGATGCACGGCGCGCTCCTCGAACTTAGATTGCCGATCGTATAAAATATGAACGTGGCCGGTGAGTTGTCGGCCATTCCCATTCCTTCTCCGGAGCTTAAGATGAAAATTCGTTTCCTCGTCACGCTGACCGCGCTCGCGCTGGCAACCCTGCTTCCCGCCTGCGATAACAAGGCGAAGTCGGATGCAGAAGCCGCGAAGAGATCGTCCGAGCAGGCCGCGCAGGCGTCTCGGGACGCAGCAGCACGCGCAGCCGAAGCGGCGAAAACAACGGCAAACGATGCCGCGATGAAGACGCAGGACGCGACCAAGGCCGCCGCCGATGCCAGCAAGGACGCTGCAACGCGCGCGGCCGATGCGGCGAAGGATTCAGCCGCCGCGTCCAAAGCTGCGGCCGAAAGCGCAGTCGGTGCGGCGAAGGACGCCGCGAAGAAGTAACGGCTCGCGTTCGCGTCACCTCGATCGGCCGGTCGTCGCTGCAAGCGCGGCGCCGGCCGATTGCATAGGGAAGCCGGCTCAGCAGCCCCCTCCTCACGTACTTCGGCCGGTCGCGTGCCGCGCGATCCAGCGCGTCAGCGGCTTCCATTGCTCCCAGTCGGCTTCTGCACGCGACCGCGGCAAATCGAACACCGACAAGCCGTCGCGCGCGCAGTGAACGTAAATCTGGGCGTCGCGCAGGTGCGTAGGGACCGGAAGATTCACGTTCTTTAAGTACTCGTCGAGCTCCGCGGCCGCACGCGTGCGCGCGTCGACGCGCATGCCGACGAGCGCGAGCGCGACTCGTCCCTGCTTCATCGACGGGTAATCGGCGATCGTCCGCAGGAAACGATCGGTTGCCGCAAGGTCGAACGCGGACGGCGAAATGGGCACCAGCATCACGTCGGCTCGCTTCATCGACTCGCGCAGCGTGTCGCTGTGCAGACCGGCGGCGCTGTCGAAAACCAACCACTGCGGTGCGGCGTCCTTCGCGCCCTTAGTCGCCGCAGCGTCGCCGAATTTGGCGATCGGCGGGAATAACGGCGGCCGCCGCGCCAGCCATTGCGTCGCCGACTGCTGCGGATCGGCATCGGCTAGCGCAACCCGCTGCCGCTTGCCCGCGAGCCAGCCCGCGATGTTGGTGGCAAGTGTGGTCTTGCCGCTGCCTCCTTTGGGATTCGCAATCAGTATCGTCTGCAAGAATTTCTCCCTCGATGGTCGGTGCCCGAACGGCTGGGCTCCTCTTTTTAGTCTACGACGTAACATGCCTTGGGAAGCCGCTCAAGGCAGCACTTCGCTTCGCGCACTAGTCCAAAACAACGCGCACCGGCAGGTACGTGCTGGCGCCTCGATGGTGCGCCGCGGAGCTACAGCGACGGGACGATGCCATAGAGCGCGGTGACTGTGTCGGCGCCCAGCCGCTGCGAGCGGGCGCCGCTCCAGCCAACCTCGTCATCCGGCAGATCGGCATTGTCCTTGAACGGCATTTCGAGAGTTAGCGCCAGCCCGCTGTACGTTTGGCCCACCCATTTCGACGCAATCGTCAGGTTCGCCTTCGTCTCCTTGTCCGACGGATAACCATGCGTCGTCTGGAAATCCGGATTGGCGAACTTGAGACTCTCGGCGAAGCGCAGCTCCAATGCCTGCATCCGCGGCGAATACGCGGGCAGCCGCTCGTTGCCGTCGACGAACACATAAGGGAGCCCTTCATCGCCATGAACGTCGAGAAAGGCATCGACGCCGGTAGCCTGCATCGCGGCGCGGACGCCGAAGACCTCCGGACTGCGCTCCCGCGACGGCGCCATCCATTCGCGGTTCAGATTCGCGCCGGTCGCGTTGGTGCGCAGGTTGCCGCGGACACTGCCGTCCGGATTCATGTTGGGCACGATGCGCACGACGGCGCGCTCGAGCAAGCGGCGGGCGACCGGATCCGCGGTGTCCAGCAAACGCTCGAGCATGCCTTCGACAAACCACTCTGCCATGGTTTCGCCCGGATGCTGGCGGGCAATCACCCACAGCGCCTTCTTGCCGGGCGCGGGTTCGCCAACGGTGACCAGATTCAGGTCGCGCCCTTCCACCGACGGAACGAGATCGGAAACTTTTGCCCGCGGTGACGCATCGGCGCGGCCGAGAAGGTCCAGGTGACGTTCCCACGAATAAGGTTCGAAGTACGCGTAATAGATGCTGTCGCGCTCGGGCGTGTGCTCGATGGTGAGCTCTTTGCCGTCGAACGTCGTCGGCACCCTAAACCAGGCGCGGCGATCATACGAGGCCGCTGCGCGATAGCCGCGCCAACCCTCCACATACGTCGCCTCGGCTGCATTCACGAACCGGATACGCGTCACGTGCCGCGCGGCCCCTTGCAGGCGGAAGTAGAACCACTGGCGGAAGTCGGCGTGCGAGTCCGCGCGCAGTGCGATGCGAAGATCGTCGCAGCGGCTCGCGTCGACGACATCGATCGCCCCGCCGTCGAAGTGGCTCGAGACGCGTGGTGGCATTAAAAACTGGGGAACAACCCCTCGCGAGGACCGCACATGCTACACCGGTCAGAGCTCAGGGGCCCCGCCTTGCAACTCTAGTCTTGGAGGAGCGGAAAGCCGCTGCCGTTGCATTCCGCTCGGGTAAAATCGCCCGATGGAAAATTCGCGCGCTAATTCCGCTTCGCCTGCTCTGCCGGCGCAACCGTTGCCACCAGCGGCGACGCCGGTGCGTGATCCGCGCAAGGCGGCATTCGAAGCCAACAAATTACAGCGCCGGCTCCGCCGGCAAGTCGGGCAGGCGATCGCCGACTACGCGATGCTCGACGCCGGCGATCGGGTGATGGTGTGCGTATCCGGAGGCAAGGATAGCTACGGCCTGCTCGAGCTCTTGTTGGCGCGCCAAGCACGTACGCCCGTCCCGTTCGACATCATCGCGGTCAACCTGGACCAGAAGCAGCCGGGCTTTCCGGCCGACGTGTTGCCACGGTACTTAAGCTCGCGCCAAGTGCCGTTCTACATCGCCGAACAGGATACATACAGCGTCGTAAAGCGCGTCATCCCGGAAGGCGCAACCATGTGCTCGCTCTGCTCGCGGCTGCGGCGCGGCGTGCTGTATCGAGTGGCGGGAGAACTCGGCGCAACCAAGATCGCCCTGGGCCATCATCAGGACGATTTGCTCGCGACGCTATTCTTGAACCTCTTCTTCGGCGGACATTTGAAAACGATGCCGCCGAAGCTCGTGTCCGACGACGGCCGTCACGTGGTGATCCGGCCGCTCGTATACGCGCGCGAGCGCGATCTCGCGCGGTACGCTGCCCTTATGCAGTTCCCGATCATTCCGTGCACCCTATGCGGGTCGCAGGAAAATCTGCAACGCAAGCAGGTGACCCAGATGCTGCACGAATGGGAGAAGAAGCACCCCGGCCGCATCAACTCGATCGCCAAGGCGATGGCCAACGTCGTACCGACGCATTTGCTCGACCGTACGTTGCACGATTTTGCGGCAGTGCGCGCGACCGGCCGGCCTGAACCCGACGGTGACATCGGCTTCGACGTCGATGCTGCGCTGGAAGGTGCGATCGACAGGTCGCCGCCGCCGCTTTCCGGCAACGCGATTCCGCTGATTCCGACCCTGTAGATGGTCCGCGAGTTTCGCACCTTGCGAATCCACTTGATGACGAAATTCACAATGCTGGGCTGGCTGCGCTCCTGGGTTTACCTACTTTTGCTGGCGCCAATCGTGCTAGCGAGCGCACAGGTGACTCCCGCACCTGCGCCAGCCGCTCCCGTCCCTGTGCCAGCGGCTCCCGCGACCGGGCAAGTGGCACCGGCACCCGTTCCCGAATGGAAACCTGTAGTCGAAGGCCGGGCGTTACTGGACGCACTGCGCCGAGGCGGCTTCGTAATTTACCTCCGTCATACGTCGACCGACTTCGGCCAGAACGACGAGGCGATGACGAGCTTCGCCGAATGTGCGAAGCAGCGCAACTTGACCGACCAGGGACGCGCCGAAGCGCGCGCGATCGGTTCGTCGCTGCGCAAATTGCGGGTACCGGTCGGAGCGGTGTTGGCGAGCCCGTTTTGTCGAACGGTGGAAACGGCGCGGTTGGCTTTCGGCGAACCGCAGGTCTCGCACGCCGTGCGCGGAGGTCCCGCGCGGCCGGACGCCGCCGATCGCTACGCCGATCTGCGAACGCTGCTGGCGACTCGGGTCACAGGCAACACCAACACGGCCATTTCGAGCCACGGCAATCCATTCTTCGCCGTCGCCGGACCTCCGTATCTAGCCGAAGGCGAAGCGGCGATCGTCGAAGCGCAGGACGGCGCGCGCTTTCGCATCATCGCGCGCGTGAAGAAGGATGCATGGCTGGAACTTGCGCGGCGCTAGCAACTTCCCCAGCATGGGCGGCGCATCACTCATCTACTGCTTCGTGGAGAAGTCGCGCGGCCCGGCGTGTGGCCCCGTCGCACACGCGGCCGATCTAAGGGAGGCAAGGGGCAGGCGGAGGCAAGAACGCAGCAGGCGTTCGTCCAATCCGGTGGTTCTCCGGGAGAAAGGGGCAATTGTCCTACATCTCGGGTGGCTGATGTCCGATTCCGCGCCGGCGATGCCTTATCTAAAGTCTATCGCGCAGGTTATAAGGATATGCGGCAGGCGGAACTGATTTCTTTCGTCGCCCTCGCTAGAGCGCATTCGCGCACCGAGCGTCCGGGGCCGCAACCGGTAATCCAAGTACACACAGGAGAATGTTTAAATGAAGACCCTCGCGACAGCATTGATGTGCGCTTGCATGGCCCTCGCCGCCGGCAGCGTCGCCGCCCAGGACACCAAAAAGGATGCCATGGATAAGGACGGCATGAAAATGACCATGCAGGAGTGCAAGGATCACATGGCCATGGCAACGAAGGAAGGGACGAAAAAGGACGACGCGATGATGAAGAAAGACGCCATGTGCGCCGACATGATGAAAAAGGAAAGCACGACGGGTCAGCCGAAGAAATAAGCAGGCAACAACACCCGTTTTGCAGAAAGGCCGGGGGCGCGCTCGCTGTCCGGCCTTCTTTCGCAGGATGCTTCAATCGTTCACGGGCCGGCAAGCGGGCACGCGTGGATCGAACGAGGGCTGAGCTCGCCGATCTGTCCGACGCCCCGGCCGCGTGCTAATCGGGTCGTGTGATGCGGCGCTCGGAAGTAAGGGCGCGTTCAGCGTTTGGATGCGTGGCGCGCGGTGCTTCGCTAACACTTTAGCGAACGGTAGTTTTGTCCTGACCGAACAGCACCTGCCGCGACCTCTCATCGGAAATCGACGGCTGCGTGTTGACCTCCTGGGCAATCTCATACGCGCGCTGCACCGCCGGCCGCGCGGCAATGGTGTCTTTCCACTTTTTTAAATGGGGAAAGTCCGTCATATCTTGGCCTTGTCGCTCCGGGAGCACCCACGGGTAGCTCGCCATATCCGCGATCGAATACTCGCCCGCGATGAACTCCCGGTCGGCCAAGCGCTTGTTGAGCACGCCGTACAGCCGCCCGGTTTCCTTCACATACCGATCGATCGCATAGGGAAGTTTCTCGGGCGCGTACAACGCAAAGTGGTGATTCTGTCCCGCCATCGGTCCCAAGCCTGCCATCTGCCAAAACAGCCACTGCAGGCAATCCCAACGCGCGCGTTCCTGTTTGGGGATGAAGCGGTCGATCTTCGCGGCAAGATAGTAGAGAATCGCACCCGACTCGAACATGGGCAGCGGAGCGCCGCCATCGGCTGGCTGGTGATCGACGATCGCCGGAATGCGGTTGTTCGGCGCAATCGCGAGAAACTCCGGAGCGAACTGCTCGCCCTGCGAGATGTTGATCGGCCGCAACGTATAAGCGAGCCCCGCTTCTTCCAGAAAGATCGTGAGTTTGTGCCCGTTGGGGGTGGTCCAGTAATAGAGGTCGATCATCGTTATCTCGTAAATAGGCTCGTCAGAAGGTTCCCGGGTATCCGCCGCCGTCCATCAATAAATTCTGACCGACGATGTAGCCCGCGTGGACGCTACACAAGAACGCGCACGCGGCACCGAATTCCGCCGGCGTACCGAAACGGGTTGCCGGATTCGCATTGCGCGCATCGTTGGTGACATCGGCGACGGGACGGCCGGCCGCCTTGGCGCGCGTTTCCAGGTTCGCACGCAGACGATCGGTCTCGAATGGGCCGGGCAACAAGTTGTTGATGGTGACGTTGTGGCGCGCGATCTTGCGCGCAAGGCCCGCGACGAAACCGGTCAGCCCGGACCGTGCGCCGTTGGAGAGCCCGAGAATGTCGATTGGCGCCTTGACCGCCGACGATGTGATATTGACGATTCGTCCGAACTTGCGCTCAATCATGCCGTCGACGGTTGCCCGGATCAGCTCGATGGGCGTCAACATGTTGGCGTCGAGCGCGCGAATCCACGCGGCGCGATCCCAGTCACGAAAATCTCCGGTGGGTGGCCCGCCCGCGTTGTTGATCAGAATGTCGGGCTGCGGACACGCGGCGAGCGCCGCCGTACGACCTTGCTCTGTCGTGATATCGGCCGCGACCCACGCCACACTGCCTCCGACGATCGTGCCGATTTCCTGCGCCACCCGGCGCACGTCGGCTTCGGTGCGGGCGACGATGGTCACCTGCACGCCCTCGCGCGCCAGCGCTTCGGCGCAGCCGCGCCCGAGCCCCTTGCTCGCCGCGCATACCAGCGCGCGCCGTCCGGCAATGCCGAGATCCATCGTCGCTCCTTTTCCCTTGCGGCGAACGCCGCGCCGATTGGTTGCTGCCGCTTCCAGGTCTGCCGAAAACGCTTTTAGCGCGCGCCGACCGCGCGCCGCACCTGCATCACCGTACCGACGGCGACGACGAGCAGCGCGGCCACGGCGTAGAACATCTCCCGGCCCAAATGTTGATCGAGCATCAGACCGAACCACACGGGGCCGAGCATCGCGCCCAGATCGAGGCCCGAATACACGAAACCGTACACGCGACCTGCCGCTCCCTTGGGCGTGGCATTGCGCACGATCAGATCGCGCGACGGACCCGTCGTACCCAACGCAAAGCCAACGAGCGCGAACAGCGGGACGATCATCGGGATCGGAACGCCGCCCCACGCGACCAACGTCAGCAGTGCCGCGCCGGCGAGCAAGCCGGTCGTTGCCACACGGTCGTGGCGACTGGTACGCGCGGCGAGGAAGCCGCCGGCCAGAATGCCGATGGTGCCGCCCAGCAGGTAGGCGGTCACCGCCGACGTGGCCAGCACCAGCGGCACCGAAAGACCCGCGTTCAACCCGGCTGGCAGAAACGTCTGCAGGCCGACGGATGCAGTGGTCTGCACGATGAAATACGCGAAACACAGCGCAATCGCGGGCTGCGCGAACAACGCGAAGCTCCCCTTCAGCGTGTGCTCATGCGCATCGGGTGCGCGCAGCGAAGTCAGCACATGACGTTGCGTCGCGAACACGCCCACGGCCAGCAGGCCCAGCACGCCCATCGTTGCGAGCGCCGCACGCCAGCCGAACGCCGTAGCCAACGCGAATCCAACGATCGGCGCCAGCGCGTATCCCAGGTTGCCGCCGACACCGTGCATCGAATACGCGTAACCCAATCGCCTCGGTGCGATGTTGGCGTTCAAGATCGCAAAATCAGCCGGATGGAACACGCCGTTGCCGACCCCCATCAGCGCAACAATCGGGAACAGCCAATACACACCAGGTGTCAGCGCCGCCAGAACCGTCCCGCCTGCGAGCAGCGAGAGTCCCGAGAGCAAGACGCCTTTGGCGCCGATGCGGTCGACGACAAAGCCGGACGTAAACTGCGTCACGCCGCTCGCCGCGTAGAACACGCCGACGAGAAGCCCGAGCAGCGTCCACGAAACGTCGAATTCCGCGCGCAGCAGCGGAAACAGCGGCGGCAACGCGAGCTGAAAAAAGTGGGAAAAGCCGTGGGCGACGCTGATCAAACCGATGACGCGCACGTCATGGCGGAACGAGCCGGCGGAAGCTGTATCTAAGGACACGTGAGACGCAGTTGTAGTTAAGCTCACACTATAGCGCAAGGCGAGAGCGGGCCCTGCCGTGCATGACGCCAAACCCTTCATCAATCCCGCTAAACGAGAGCTCTCATCATGGTCGAAAAAATACGCAAGCCCGAAGCCGAATGGCAAAAACAGTTAACACCGGAGCAGTACCGCGTGACGCGCAAAAAAGGCACCGAGCCCGCCTTCTCGGGCGAATATAACGACAATCACACGAGCGGGATGTACCGCTGCATTGGTTGCGGCACGCCGCTGTTTGCTTCGGATACTAAATTCGATTCGGGTACCGGCTGGCCGTCGTTTTATGCGCCGGTGGCCGCCGACAACGTGCGCGAAGAGGACGATTCCGCGTTCTTCATGCGCCGCACCGAGGTAGTGTGCGCGGCGTGCGACGCGCACCTAGGACACGTTTTTCCCGATGGACCCGCGCCGACCGGACTGCGTTATTGCATGAATTCGGCGGCGCTGAAATTCGAGCCGGAGTCCGCAAAGTGATCGGCGTCTTCTTAAGATATGCCTTTAATTATAGACGATAAGTAATTGATATATTTATATAACATTGGATACTTAATCCCCGGAACGACACGCCGCTCGGGTCAGTCGCGAGGGACTGCCCTAGGAGTGATGCAACACGCGGCCGACCGCCTGCGCGATCATGATCTCTTCGTCGGTGCCGATGACACGTACCTGGACGCGGGCGTCATCGGCTGAAATCAGGGGCGAACTGCGCTGGTTTCTGGGTCCGTTCAAGCGGATCCCGAGGAACTCGAGGTCCGCGCAAATGCGCGCACGAATCACCGGCGCGTTCTCGCCGATGCCGCCGGTAAAAACGAGCGTGTCAAGCCCGCCCAGGGCAGCGGCGAACGCGCCGATGCATTTTTTAACCTGATAGCAGAAGAGCGCGACCGCCTCAAAGGCGCGAACATCCTCTGCTTCGCGCTGCAACAGATCGCGCAGGTCGGAACTGGTTTCCGAGACGCCGAGCATTCCCGACTGATGGTTGACCATGTGCTGAAACGCTTCTGCCGTCATCTGCTCGGTGCGCGCCAGATACCACACGAGCCCCGGATCCAGATCCCCGGAGCGGGTGCCCATCGGCACGCCTGCCGTTGGCGTGAATCCCATGCTGGTGTCGATCCCCTTGCCACCGCGCACCGCTGCCAGGCTCGCCCCATTACCCAGGTGGGCGAGAATGACGTGGCCGTGCGCGGCGTCGGGGCCCGCCACGCGCGCCAGCATTTCCATCAGATACGAATACGACAGGCCGTGAAAGCCGTAGCGCTCGACTCCCTGCGCCTGCAAGCGCCGGGGAATCGGTAGGATTTTGGCGACCCGCGGCATCTCGCGGTGAAACGCCGTATCGAAGCACGCGACCTGCGGTAGGTGCGGGGCCCACGCGCGACACAGTTCGATGACCGCAATCTGCGAAGGCAGATGTTCGGGTGCATAACCGCTGATCCGCCGCAGCTCAGCCAAGAGCTCATCGGTGACGCGCTGCGCCTCGTGGTAGTGGGCGCCACCGCTGACGACGCGGTGACCCACGGCGCCGATCGCGCCGAAGCCGATCTGTCGGTCGAACCAAGCGATCAGAAAGCCTGCCGCGGAGGAGTGGTCGAAGTCTCCGATGACACGGGTCTCGCGCTCCTTGCGATCCAAGTCGTCAAAGGTCAGCGTCGTGCCGGGCGAGCCGATGCGGTCCACTTTCCCATGCAGTCGTCGCTCCAGCGGTTCGCACCACCGATACAACGTGAACTTGATGCTGGACGAGCCGCCATTGATCGCCAGCACGTACGGAGGCTGCGGGCTCACGCGGTGATCGCCGTCGCGAGAGGAGCTTAAGCCAGCACGTTGTTGATGAACGCGCCGATTGCGGCAATTTCGTCCGGCACCGCCGCATGCTCCATCGGATAGGAATGCCACTCGACGGGCCAGCCGCCGGCGCGCAGAGCCTGCATCGAACTCTCGCCCCACGCAAAGCGCACGACCGGATCGAACGTCCCATGCGCCATGAAAATCGGCACGTCGCGATTGGCCGGCGCCGCGTCGGATGCGAGCGAAGGCGCATCGATCAGATACGCCGATAACGCGACGATCCCCGCGAGACGTTCCGGCTGGCGCAGGCCAGCGTAGAGCGCAATGGCCCCGCCTTGCGAAAAACCCGCAATGATGGTGCGCCGAGCGGCGATGCCGCGTGCGACCTCGCGTGCCACCAATGCGTCGACCTGCGCGCGTGACTTGCGGACGCCGGTCAAGTCCGCGCGCGAGTTCAAGTCGGCGGCGGCAATGTCGTACCACGCGCGCATGGGCATCCCGCTGTTGATCGCAACCGGCATCACCGGCGCGTGTGGAAAGAGCAGGCGAACAGCGCGATTGCGCGCAAGTCCCAACGCACCGACCACTTGGGACCAACCGTGTCCGTCGTCACCCAGTCCATGCAACCAGATGACGCAAGCATCGGGCCGGGGCGCGGTTTCGATTTCGATTGCGGTTAAGAGCTCGGCGGGCATTGGTTTGCGCAGAAGCACCCGTATAAGTGTTGACTGCGCGATTCTAGCGGACGCTCCCGTTTGCGCCGAAAGCTCGTGTGGGACAATGGATCGCTACAGAATGGCTCCGGCGTATCGCCGACCGTCAGCGATAGGATTCCCGTTGCGCAAGACCACGCGCTTGAAACAATTGATCGCCGCGCCCGAGATCGTCGTGATGCCGGGCGTGCACGATGCATTGGGCGTGCGCCTAGCGGAAGCGGCTGGTTTTGCAGCACTCACCGCGGGCGGATACGGAGCGACGGCGACCTTGCTCGGCCGGCCCGATTCATCGCAATTGTCGCTGACCGAACTCGCCGACATGTACTCGCGCTTTTGCGACGCAACGGAGCTGCCGCTGCTCGCCGATGCCGACACCGGCTTCGGCAACGTCACCAACGTGGCACGCGCCGTCCGCCTGTACGAGAAGGCCGGCGTCGCGGGCCTTTTCATCGAGGACCAGGTCTTTCCAAAGCGTTGCGGACATATGCCCGGAAAGGCGGTTATTCCGGAGGCCGAGTGGCTCGCCAAGATCAAGGCGGCGCTTGACGCGCGCGATGACGCCGACTTCGTGATCATGGCGCGCACCGACGCGCTGGCAGTGAACGGTCTCGACGATGCGATCACGCGCGCGCAGATGGCGCGCGAGGCAGGCGCCGACTTACTATTCGTCGAAGCGCCCACGAATGTGGCTGCCATGCAGCGCATCTGCCGCGAGATTCGCGGACCATGTCTTGCCAATAACCTCGAAACCGGGTTGTCGCCGCTGCTGCCGGCAGCGGAGTTGCATGAGATCGGCTACGCCGCCGTGGTGTTCCCGGTGGCTGCAACGTACGCAGTCGCCCATGCGTTGCGCGAACTCTTCGCGATCATCCGCCGGACCGGCACCACCGCCGATTTTCTGCCGCAGATGCTCCCGTTCGACGACTTCAACGAACTCGTTGGTCTGACTCCCCAGCGCCGGCGCGAAGCCGCGCTGCAGGATTTCGCCGAAGCGCTGGTCGCGCGCCACGGCCCCCGCTGACCCCCTTTTTAGGCCGTTAGGAGAATTTCGATGCCACTGCGTTTCTTCCGTTTCCCCCTCAGCTTCGTCGCGACGCTGTTTATCGCCGCCGCGGCCACCGCGCAGCCGATCGTCATGCGCATTTCGCACCAGGTACCGCCGGCGCATCACCTGACCAAGCTGCTCGAGGGCTTCGCCGCTGACGTCAAGGCGCGCACCAATGGCCAGGTCGAGGTGCAGCTCTATGGCTCCGAGCAGCTTGCCAAGGCGGCCGAAAATTTTCCCGCGGTCGCGCGTGGCAATCTCGAAGCGGCGATGAGCGTCAACTTCCAGTGGGGAACGACGATCCCCGAAATGAGCGCGACCTTGATCCCGTATCTCTTCACCGACTTGGCGCGCATCCGCAAGTTTCCGCAGTCGGAGGCACGCGCGTTCCTCGATCAGAAACTGGCACAGCGCGGCGTCAAAAGCATCGCCTGGCTGTACATCACGCGGCAGTCGATCTTCACGTCGGGTAAAAATCCGATCGTCAAGCTCGACGATTTCAAGGGCGTGAAGATTCGCGGCCTCAACACGTTGACCGACAACGCGCTGACGGCGGTTGGCGCCGCGCCTTCGGCTATGCCGGGTTCGGAGGTCTACCAGGCCTTGCAGGCGGGTGTGCTGGACGCGGGGCTCACCGATGTGTCCGCGGCGTTCAGCCGCAAATATTACGAAGTACAAAAGTTCGGCACGGTTTCGCCCTACTTCACGATCTTCTTCCACATGTACGTGAACCCGGCATGGTGGAACAAGCTGTCGCCGGCGCACCAGAAGGCGCTGGAGGCTGCAGCGGCGAAAGTCGAGGAGGATGCGTTTCCGGTCACCGAAGCAACCGCCGAGGCCGCGATCAAGGATCTGCAGGGCAAGGGCATGACCTTGCATCTGCAAACACCGGCGGAGCAACAAGCGTGGAAAGCCGTCATGCAAAAACCGGTCACCGACGCGTTTTTGAAGAGCGCACCCGAGGGCGGCGCAAAAATCATCGAGCTTTTGCATAAGCTCTAACGGGAGCGGCATAACCAGCGGATATCGCCAGGAACGCGTTTGCATTCATAGACCGATTGCCAGGCGCATCGCGCCGCTTCGCAACGGCAACTGGCTGAACGGCACCGGCAGCTTCACGATCTCGGCGTATGGGAAGTCGCGCTGGCAGCGCTGCTACGTCTTGCTAAACCACCGTGGTCAGCGCCGTTCGCGGATGATCGTCAGGCCGATCAGCCGCGACACCACCGCGGCAATGTAGCCCACGCCGGCGAACTGTTCCAGCATCACCAGCACGCGCGCGGGCGAACCCAGCGGCAAGATGTCGCCGATGCCCACGCCCGACAACGTGGTAAAGCTCAGAAACAGCAATTCCATCCAGCGGCGCGGGCGCGCGGGTTCGACCATGCCAGTGAAGCTGTCGGGGTACCATGCTTGGCAGACAAAATAGGCGTAAGCGAAGCCCCAGGCCAGCAGGGTGAAGGTGGCGCCGGCGGCGAAAAGTTCGTCGGCGCTGACGCGGTCGTCGTGCAGCATGTACTGGATCAGTCCGCCGGCTGCATAGAAATACAGCGCCGCCTCCAGCATCGACGAGGCCGTGATCCAACTCGGGCGATCGAGCACGATCGCTGACAACGACAGGCTTACCGCCGGCACCGCCAGCATCCAGGCAATCCAGTTCTGCCCCGGGCTGTGATTGACTACCCACACCGCCAACGGCACTACGACCAGACCGACCGCGCCGAGCAGCAGGCGCCCACTGTGGGTATCGTCCACCAGCGGATACAGCAGGAGGCTCAGCAATTGCGCGGCGAGCAGGAAGGCCGAAGGATGACGCCGCAAGCGGCTGCGCCAGCGCGGTGTCGCGTTCGCGTTCAGATCTTGCTCAGTCACGTTCGAGTGCCACACCGCTCAACCTAGCGCGGCCAGGAATGGTTGCGCGAGCGTAGCGTAGTCGTAGCGGTCGTCATTGTAGATGAACGTCGGCATTTGCCTAGATCACCACGCCGAGCAGGCATTCCACGCCGGCGCGCGGCTCTTGCAAGAATATGCACCCGACGTCGTTGTCGTATATTACGCGTTGCTCCAATTGGAACAACGGTAATTCCTTGCGGCATAGAGCTGTTCTGACAAGCTACCCTGGGCGTTCTCTTGCACCACTCCTTTGTGACGATTCGCAAAACTAAAGGTCTCGATGATCGTGTCCCGAACGGCACGTTCCGACGCTTCGGCATTGACAATCTCACCGCCGGTTCATTCTCTGTGCTCGTAGCGCCCACTGAGTGGATCCCGGCGTCGCCGGCGCACCAGAAGGCGCTGGAAGTCACGGCGCAATAGCCCTATCCGCGCCGATAGCGCTGCGTTGAAGCACTTCGATCAGATTGTTCGGTGGCTGGCGCGAGTCGGCATCGGGCTGGCCGCGATCGCCCTGCTCGCCTCGCTTGCGCTGATCGTCTATTCGGTCGTGATGCGCTACGGCTTGAACCAGCCGATCGCCTGGGTTGACGAACTCGTCGGCTATCTGCTGGTCGCGTGCGTGATGCTAGCGTCCGCCAATGCATTGCTGCACGGCGAACACATCGCCGTCGACATCGTCACGGAGCGTTTGTCTGCGCGCGGCAAGCAGTGGACGCTGCGCATGGGCCTTCTCGCCGTCCTGGTGTCGGCAGTCCTGCTCGCGGTCGAGGGCTTGGACATGGTCGCGTTCGCGCGCATGGTCGGACTCTTGTCGAACGGTTATCTCGCCGTGCCCATGTGGATTCCGCAAGCGCTGGTACCCATCGGCGCATCGCTGCTGGGACTCGCGGCGTTCGTGGCGTTGATCGACACATGCCGGGGCCAGCGGCCGGCATCGCCCATCGAGCCGCCCAAGTCGCTCGGCCTCGAATGATCTTTGCGCCGATCCTCATCGGCCTCGTGTTGGTGCTCTTGACCGGCGTGCCGGTGTTTGCCGGACTCCTGCTCTTCTCCTCCGCGATGCTCTATGCGGTCGAAGGTCGCTTAGGCGGCATCGGCGACCTCGTGTTCGGCAAGCTCGACACCTATCTGCTGGTATCTATTCCGCTGTTCACGCTGATGGCGCACTTCATGATCCGCGGCAAGGTCGTCGACGACCTGTTCGGCGCTGCGCACACGCTGTTGCGGCACTTGCCCGGCGGCATGGGGGTCGCCACCGTGGCTGCCTGCACGGTCTTTGCGGCGATTTCCGGTTCGAGTGTAGCGACCGCGCTGACCATCGGCTCGGCCGCGATCCCGCTGATGATCCGCTACGGCTACAGCCCGCGCGTCGCCTACGGCGTTGTCGGCGGCGGCGGCACGCTGGGCATTCTGATTCCCCCATCTGGGCCAATGATCCTGTTCGGCGTCGTGTCGGATACATCGATTGGCGCGCTGTTCATGGCCGGTGTCATGCCGGGACTCATGCTTGCTGCGATCTTCGCCATCTATTGCATGACATCGGCGAAGCTTGCGCGCAAGCCAGTGGCCACACAGCCGCGCGCCACGCTCGCCGAGGCGCTCACCGCACTCCGGAAATCGTTCTGGGCGCTGACCTTGCCGGTGCTGGTGCTGGGAGGCATGTATTTCGGCGTGTTCACGGCGACCGAAGCGGCGGCGGCCGGCGCGCTCGGCGCGCTCTTGATCGCGATGCTCGTCTACCGCAATTTCACGCTCAAGGATTTGTGGGGATCGGCGATCGACGCGTCGCGCAACTCGGCGATGCTGTTCCTGATTCTCGCCGCGGCAGCGCTCCTCGGCAACGTGCTGACCAAGCTGCGCATTCCCAACCAGATGGTCGACCTGGTCACACAGTACGGCGTGTCGCAACTGACGTTCCTGCTCGCCGTGATGCTGCTGATCTTCGTGCTGGGCATGTTTCTCGAGACGATCTCGATCATCTTGATTACCACCCCTGTCGTATTGCCGGTCCTTGCGGCGTTGCAGATCAGCCCGATCTGGTACGGCATCCTGCTCACGATCAACCTCGAGCTGGCGCTGATCACGCCGCCGGTTGGCTTGAATCTGTTCGCAATCAAGGCGATCACGCGAGCGCCGATCGGAGACATCATTGCCGGCGTCACGCCCTACGTTCTATTGTTGATCTTAGGCCTCGCGCTGGTGCTGTTCTTTCCGGCGATTGCGCTGTGGCTGCCGGGGACGATGCAGTACAACTAGGCGATCTTAAGGATGCCTTATGGTAGACGTGCGAGGAATTGCCGGCGATGCCCCGTCGGCGTAGAATTTGCGCCTTAGCGCGTCGGGGACACAATCTCCGCTAAAGCGTCCGGCGCGGAACCTATCCGGTCTTCTGCGCGTCCCAAAAACACGATCTGTTGGCGGAGCCCCTTGATGTCTGTTACCTCGGTTGCCACCCCATTTGCCACCCCCGCCGTAGCGCTGCGCAACGTTGCGCTCGACGACAAGTACGAGCTCGACTCCGGTCGCGTCTACCTGACCGGTGTCCAGGCACTCGTCCGCTTGTTGCTGCTGCAGCGCCAGCGCGACGCGCTCGCCGGGCTCGATACCGCCGGCTTTGTGACGGGTTACCGCGGTTCACCGCTCGGCGGTCTCGATCAGGCGCTGTGGAAGGCGCAAAAATTTCTGGATCGCGCGCACGTCAAGTTTCAACCGGGATTGAACGAGGATCTTGCCGCGACATCGCTCTGGGGCACGCAGCAGGTGAACCTGCATCCCCGCGCCAACGTCGATGGCGTGTTCGGCATGTGGTACGGCAAAGGACCGGGTGTCGACCGCTGCGGCGACGTGTTCAAGCACGCGAACTTCGCCGGCACGTCGCGGCACGGCGGCGTGCTGGTGTTGGCCGGCGACGATCATGCGGCCAAATCGTCGACGCTGCCGCATCAATCGGATCACCAGTTCTCCGCTGCGATGATCCCGGTGCTCTACCCGTCGTCGGTGCAGGAAATCCTCGACTTGGGGCTGCACGGCTGGGCGATGTCGCGGTATTCGGGCTGCTGGGTCGGCTTCAAGTGCGTATCGGATACGGTGGAGAGCTCGGCGTCGGTGTACGTTGACCCGGCGCGGCTGAACATCGTCGTCCCGACCGACTTCCCGCTCCCCGCCGACGGCGTGCACATCCGCTGGCCGGACGCGTTCCTTGCCACCGAAGCGCGGATGCAGGATTACAAGATTTACGCCGCGCTGCATTACTGCCGCGTTAATCAGTTGAACCGCGTCGTCATCGATTCGCCGCACCCGCGGTTGGGGATTGCCACCTCCGGCAAGAGCTATCTCGATGTCCGCCAGGCGCTGGAGGATCTGGGCATATCCGACGCCGACGCGGCCGAAATCGGCATCCGCGTCTTCAAGGTCGGGATGCCCTGGCCGCTCGAACCGGAGGGCGTGCGGCATTTCGCCGAAGGCTTGGATGAGATTCTGGTCGTCGAAGAAAAGCGCCAGATCGTCGAATACCAGCTGAAGGAACAACTCTACAACTGGCGCGACGACGTGCGTCCGCGCGTCGTCGGCAAGTTCGATGAAAAAGGCGAGTGGGTGCGCCCTCATGGCGATTGGTTGCTCCCCGCCTCGGGCGAGTTGACTCCCGCGATGATCGCGCGCGTGATCGCGACCCGAATCGAACGTCTGGCACTCAGTCCGCGCACGTTGGAAAAAATTCGCCATCGCGTCGATTTCATCAACCAGAAAGAAGCCGCGCTCGCGCGGCCGAAAATCGACTTGATGCGCGTGCCGTACTTTTGCTCCGGCTGTCCCCACAACACTTCGACCAAAGTGCCGGAAGGCAGCCGCGCGACGGCCGGCATCGGCTGCCATGTGATGGCGATCTGGATGGACCGCTCGACGAGCGAGTTCACGCACATGGGTGGCGAAGGCGTGCCGTGGATCGGCCAGGCGCCATTCACCGATGAGAAGCACATCTTCGCCAATCTGGGCGATGGCACGTACTACCACAGCGGCATCCTCGCGATTCGTGCGGCAGTGGCCGCCAACGTCAACATCACCTACAAGATTCTCTACAACGACGCGGTCGCGATGACCGGCGGCCAGCCGGTGGACGGTCCCATCTCGCCGGAACGGATCGCGCGCCAGGTCGCCGCCGAAGGCGTTACGAAGATCGTCGTCGTCAGCGACGATCCGCAACGCTACCCGGCCAACTACTTTCCCGCCGGCATACCGATTCATCATCGCGACGCGCTCGACACCGTGCAGCGCGAGTTGCGCGAAGTAGAAGGCGTGACCGTTCTGCTGTATGACCAGACCTGTGCCGCCGAAAAGCGCCGCCGCAGAAAGCGCGGCAAGTTTGCCGATCCCGCCAAGCGCGTCGTCATCAACGAGCTCGTCTGCGAAGGTTGTGGGGATTGCGGCGTGCAATCGAACTGCGTCTCGGTGGCGCCGGTGGAAACCGAGTTCGGGCGCAAGCGCACGATCGACCAATCGTCGTGCAACAAGGATTATTCGTGCATCAAGGGATTCTGCCCGTCGTTCGTGACGGTCGAGGGCGGCAGCCTGCGCAAGCCCAAACAGGCGGCGGGCGAGGACTTCTCGCAATTGCCGCTGCCGGTATGTCCGACCACCGAGGAACCGTACGGCGTCTTGGTCACCGGCATCGGTGGCACGGGTGTCGTCACGATCGGCGCGTTGCTCGGGATGGCCGCGCACCTCGAAGGCAAGGGCTGCAGCGTGCTGGACATGACCGGCCTCGCGCAGAAAAACGGCGCGGTCGTCTCGCATGTGCGCATCGCCGACACGCCCGATGCGTTGTACGCGACGCGCATCGCCGCGGGCGAGGCGCGGCTCGTGCTGGCGTGCGACATCCTGACTGGCGTTGGTTACGAAGCGCTGGCCAAGATGCAAAAAGGCGTCACACGCGCGCTGGTCAATACGGCGCTCGTCATGCCCGCGCAGTTCACGCGCGAACCCGACTTGCGCTTTCCGACCGGCTCGATGGAGCGGGAGATCAAAGACGCCGTCGCTCCGGGTGATGCCGAATTTTTGGACGCGACCAAGCTCGCCACCGGGCTCATGGGCGACTCGATTGCGACCAATCTGTTCATGGTCGGCTACGCGTTCCAGCGCGGGTTGATTCCCATCGGAGAGCCGGCGATTCTGCGCGCGATCGAATTGAACGGCGCGGCGATCGAGTCGAACAAACAAAGCTTCAACTGGGGCCGGCTCGCCGCCGTCGACTCGGCGCGGGTGGTGGCGGCCGCGATTCCGCAGGCGGCCAAGCCCGACTCGCAACGCCTATCGCAATCGCTTGAAGAAACAATCGAACGGCGGGTGAAGTTCCTCACCGATTATCAGGACGCCGCGTACGCCAAACGCTATGCGGATCTCGTCGCGCAGGTGCGCGCCGCCGAAGCCCGGGTTATGCCCGGAATTACCGAATTAACCGAAGCCGCCGCGCGCTATTACTTCAAGCTGCTGGCGATCAAGGACGAGTACGAAGTCGCGCGTCTCTATGCCGAATCCGATTTCGCGCAACGCGTTGCCGCGCAGTTCGAGGGTGACTACAAGCTCACCTTTCATCTAGCGCCACCCGTGTTCAACAAGCCCGATTCGGTCACTGGCGTGCCCAAGAAAACGACGTACGGACCGTGGATGCTCAAAGCGTTCGCGCTGCTCGCGAAGATGCGCCGGTTCCGCGGTACGATGTTCGACATCTTCGGCCGCACCACCGAACGCAAGATGGAGCGTGCGCTGGTGGGCGAATACGAGGCGATCATCGATGAGATCATCGCGCAGCTCACCCCGCGGAATCACGCCGTCGCAGTCGACTTGGCGTCGGTTCCCGAGTACATCCGCGGGTACGGTCATGTGAAAGAGGCGCATCGCAAAACCGCGAAGACGCGCGAAGACGCGCTGCTTCTCCAATTCCGCTCGCCGCAGCCAGCACCGGCGCCGCAGGCGATTGCCGTCGCCGCTTGATTCGATCTCGCGACGACACGCGATTGGCCCACGCGCTGTTCGACCTGACCGGCCGCGTCGCGCTCGTCACCGGCGCCTATCGCGGGTTGGGGTTTGCCATTGCCCAGGGGTTGGCGCAAGCCGGCGCCAGCGTGGTGCTTCACGGCCGCAAGCCAGAAGCCTTGCGCGACGCCGCACAACGACTGACCGACGCGGACTTGAGCGCGAGCTATGCGGCGTTCGACTTGACCGATCGCGACGCGATCAAAGACGGTGTTGCCGCCGCGATCGCCGATCACGGCGCGTTCGATATTCTGGTCAACAACGCCGGCGTCCAACGCCGGGGCGCGTTCGCGGATTTTTCGACGGAGGACTGGGACGCCATCATGGCGGCCAACCTCACCGCGCCATTTCTCATGTCGCAAGCGGTGCTGCCGGGGATGATCGCAAACAAACGCGGCAAGATCATTCACGTGTCGTCGCTGATGAGCGAGCTCGCGCGACCGAATGTCGTACCGTACACGGCAGCGAAGGGCGGCGTGCGGCAACTGACGCGCGGCATGGCGGTCGAGTTGGCGCCGCACGGCATCCAGGTCAATGCCATCGCGCCAGGTTATTTTGCGACCGAAATGAATCGCGCCCTGCTCGACAACCTCGAGTTCAACGCATGGGTGTGCCGGCGCACGCCGGCGGGCCGCTGGGGACAGCCCGACGAACTCGCCGGACTCGCCGTGTTCTTGGCCTCGTCCGCGTCCGACTACATGACCGGGCAGACGCTTATCGTCGACGGCGGCATGAGCGTTGCGTTGTAAGCTCCAAAGCCCCAAAGCCCCTAGGCGCTCGCCGTGCCGTGACCCGCGCGGTAATCGGTTGTCGTAAATCTGCAACATTCGCTTCGCTATTCGTCCCTCGTCACAATTGGGGATAACCGGTGGATAGTCACGGTAACGATCGTGGATAGCGCCGCGCATGGGGCTGCATCGCACTGTTTTTCTTACCCTTTTTTGACCCCCTTCCTGTGCATTAAATAACGCTTGCGGGCACCGGCACGACCTACTATGCTTGGTGTCGACTAGCCAATCGAACACAAGATGTAGTAGATTTTGCCCTAGGCCCTATTCGGAGAAATCGGTCCCGGAAGCGCCGTCTAGCGCACGAGCGCAGGAGGCCCCACCGCGCACCGCGAGCCGGAACGCACGGCGTCAAGTGCATTGGGCCCATACACGCATTGGGCGCGAGACAAGTGCGCGAAACCCATCACAACGACAAGATTGGCAGTCGGGAGAAAGAACCTATGCAGATGGTCGTCGCTCCAACCCAAACCGCATCTTCCGTACCCTCTCGGGATTTGATCATGGGCGAGCCTGGCAGTCCGGTGACAAGCGGGGATCCCCGCTTCGCGCAGTACAAGGTGATCCGTCGCAACGGCTCGGTGGTGGCGTTCGAGCCGTCGAAGATCACGATCGCGATGACCAAAGCGTTCCTCGCCATCAATGGCGGCCAAGGCGCGGCGTCGGCGCGCGTCCGCGATGAGGTGACGAAGTTGACCGAGGCGGTGGTCGCCGCATTACTGAAGCGCAAGCCGGATGGCGGTGCGATCCACATCGAGGAAATCCAGGACCAGGTCGAGCTCGCCTTGATGCGCGGCGGAGAACACGAAGTCGCGCGCGCCTACGTGCTGTATCGCGAGAAGCGCTCGCAGGAGCGAGCGCAACAAAAAAGCAAGAGCACCGGGAAACCCGCCGACGTCGCGCTGACGGTAACCGATAAGGGCGTTGCCAAACCGCTCGATCTCGCGCGCCTGACCACGCTCGTCAAGACGTCGTGCGCCGGCTTGGCCGATGTCGAGCCCGAGCGCATCTTGAAGGCGACGCTCAAGGATCTCTACGACGGCGTCCCGGTCGACGAAGTGCGCAAGGGCGTGGTGCTCTCCGCCCGCGCATTGATAGAAAAGGATCCCGCGTATTCATATGTGACGGCGCGCCTGCTGCTGGACGCACTGCGCTTCGAAGCACTGGGCGAGGAAGCCACACACGCCGACATGACCACCCGGTACGCCGAGTACTTCCCGCGGTGTGTGAGGCACGGCGTCAAGATCGGCCTGTTGAACGACGCCCTCCTCCAGTACGACATGAGGCAACTCGGCGCGGCGCTCAAACCCGGACGCGACCTGCAATTCGGCTACCTTGGCCTGCAGACGCTCTACGACCGGTATTTCCTGGTCGACCAATACGCGCAGTACCAAAATGCGGGGCGCCGCTTCGAATTGCCGCAATGTTTCTTCATGCGCGTGGCCATGGGCCTCGCGTTGAACGAAGTCGAGCGCGAAGCGCGCGCCATTGAGTTCTACAACGTGCTCTCGACGTTCGATTTTATGAGTTCCACCCCGACGCTATTCAATGCGGGTACCCATCGCTCGCAATTATCGTCGTGCTATCTGACCACGGTGTCGGATGATTTAGACGGAATCTACGAGGCGATCAAGGATAACGCGCTGCTCTCGAAATTTGCCGGCGGCTTGGGCAACGATTGGACCAACGTGCGCGCCATGGGCTCGCACATCAAAGGCACCAACGGCAAATCGCAAGGTGTAGTGCCGTTCTTGAAGGTCGTCAACGACACCGCGGTCGCCGTGAATCAGGGGGGCAAGCGCAAGGGCGCGGTGTGCACGTACCTCGAGACGTGGCATTTGGACGTCGAAGAGTTCCTGGAGCTGCGCAAGAACACGGGCGACGACCGCCGCCGCACGCACGACATGAACACCGCGAACTGGATCCCGGACCTCTTCATGAAGCGCGTGATGGAAGGGGGCGAGTGGACGCTCTTCTCCCCCTCCGACGTGCCCGACCTACACGATAAATGGGGCCGTGCGTTCGAGGAAGCGTACGTGCGCCACGAAGCCAAGGCGGCGCGCGGGGAGCTCAAGCTCTGCAAGAAGATCCCCGCGCTGCAACTATGGCGGAAGATGCTGTCGATGTTGTTCGAGACCGGGCATCCATGGATCACGTTCAAAGATGCCTGTAACGTACGCTCGCCGCAGCAGCACGTTGGCGCCGTGCACAGCTCGAACCTGTGCACCGAGATCACGCTCAACACGAGCGAGACCGAGATCGCCGTGTGCAATTTGGGTTCGGTCAACCTGCTCGCGCACATGAAGCGCGTGGACGAGGGCGCTTCCTCAGTTGACACCTCCGCCACCTCAGTTGCCGCCTATGCGCTCGACCATGAAAAGCTAGAGCGCACGATCACCACCGCCATGCGGATGCTCGACAACGTCATCGACATCAACTACTACGCAGTCGCCAAGGCGCGCAACTCGAACTTGAAGCACCGGCCGGTCGGCTTGGGAATCATGGGCTTTCAGGACTGCCTGCACTTGAACCGCACGCCGTATGCATCGCAAGCCGCCATTGATTTCGCCGATCGTTCGATGGAAGCCGTCTGCTACTACGCGTACTGGGCGTCGACCGAGCTCGCGCAGGAGCGCGGTCGTTATTCGTCGTACGCGGGCAGCCTGTGGGACCGCGGCATCCTGCCGCAGGACTCACTGCAACTCTTGCGTGACGAACGCGGCGGCTACGTCGAAGTGGACGACTCGTCGCTGATGGACTGGGCGACATTGCGCGCCCGCGTCAAGGAACACGGGATGCGCAATTCGAACTGCGTGGCCATCGCTCCGACGGCGACGATCTCCAACATTATCGGCGTGTCCGCGTCGATCGAGCCCGAGTATCAGAACATCTATGTGAAATCGAACCTTTCGGGCGAATTCACCGTCGTCAACGAGCAACTCGTGCGCGATCTCAAGGAATGCAAGCTGTGGGACGAGGTGATGGTCTCCGACCTTAAATATTTCAATGGCTCGCTTGCGAAAATCGACCGCGTCCCCGCTGAAATGCGCAAGCTCTACGCAACGGCGTTCGAAGTCGAGACGAACTGGATCGTCGAGGCCGGCGCTCGGCGCCAGAAATGGATCGACCAGGCGCAGAGCTTGAATATCTACATGGCCGGCGCGTCGGGCAAGAAGCTGGACGAGACGTACAAACTTGCATGGGTGCGCGGGCTCAAAACCACGTACTACCTGCGCACGTTGGCTGCGACGTCGGCGGAGAAATCGACGGGGCGCGGCGGAGAGTTGAATGCCGTGTCTTCCTCCGGCGGCGTCGGCGGGAGTATGGCAGCGGCGGCGACTGGGGCAAGACTTGGCATCGCACCGGAACCCGAGAAATATTGCGTGATCGCCGATCCGACGTGCGAGTCGTGCCAATGACCACGTCTAGTCGTTCGTTCGCGTTGGACGGGGATGGCGCGGCAAGAGAGTTGCGGGATATCACCCGTATCGGGGCGGTCTGGGGCGTTCCCTCTGGCGAAGTTGCCGCGACCGATCACCCTCCCGGCAACGCTGCACGCAATGAAGCGACGCGGGAGTTATTGTTGATAAGAGGTGACCCAGACGAAATTCGGTGAACCAGTTGCGCGACAGCGCACGAGCACCCGGAAGTCGCAAAGGGTGCCCCGCGGCGCAAAGGGGACTTGCAACGACCCCACAAAACGACCCGTGTAACCCAGACAGGACGCGATCTTTCGCGGCAAGGGACGGATGAGGGGCCAGCGGTACCGAAGGGCCGGCAGGAAGCTTGTAGCCGGCCCCGGAGCGGGCGATGGAAAAACCAGCGCCATCCGAGAGTAACGGCATTGCTCTCCGGCGGCGCGCGCTGTTGCGCGCCGACTTTTTCCGGAGGCATTTTGGACACTCGGTTTCGTCCACTGGCGCGAAAGGAGACCTGACGTTGGCCCGCTATGAGCACTCACCCCGGCACGTGATTGAAGCGCGGTATCTCGGTGATTACCAGGTTTGGCTCGAATTCAACGATGGCCGCAAAGGTGTCGTCGACCTCGCCGATGAGTTGCATGGCGAGACCCACACGCCGTTACGCAACCGCGAAATGTTCGCCTGCTTTTATCTGGACTATGGGCTCGCGTCGATCGCCTGGCTCGACGGTGCGGATTTCGCCCCCGAGTTCTTGTACGAGCGGCTGAAGGCGATGAACTAGCGGCGCTGCGAGGATTTTAGGCCAAAGGATTTGCGGTTCAGGTCTTTGGATTGCGCAGCATCGACCCCATATACGAAGATGCTTTTAGGAGATTCGACATGCTGAGTTTCGACGACGAATTCGCGACCGCGCTGGCACAACCGCGCTGGGCATCGCGCACTCCCGAGACGACCCGCTCCCACCCGGTTGGCAGCCTCGCGGGCGGCATCGTCGCACCTGAAGTGGCAGATCACCCTGTAGTGTCAGATGACCCTGTGCAGGACCTCGACGTGGAGAAAGCGACGATGTCCGAGAACTTCCATCGCGTCCGAATCGAAGACAAGCGCGTCATCAACGGCTCGGCCGACGTCAACCAGCTCGTCCCATTTAAGTACCGCTGGGCCTGGGACAAGTACCTCGCCGGCTGCGCTAACCACTGGATGCCGCAAGAGATCAACATGCAGCGCGACATCGAGCTGTGGAAAAACCCCAATGGCTTGACCGACGACGAGCGCTTGATCGTCAAGCGGAACCTCGGCTTCTTCGTCACCGCCGACTCGCTCGCCGCCAACAACATCGTTCTGGGTACGTACCGCCACATCTCCGCCCCCGAGTGCCGCCAGTATCTCTTGCGGCAGGCCTTCGAAGAGGCGATCCACACCCACGCGTATCAGTACATCGTCGAGAGCCTGGGCCTCGACGAGAGTGAAATCTTCAACGCGTACCACGAGATCAAGTCGATCCGCGACAAGGACTTGTTCTTGCTGCCGTTCATCGAAACGCTGACCGACCCCGCCTTCAAGACCGGTACGCCGGAAGCGGATCAAGCGCTCTTAAGGAGCCTGATCGTCTTCTCCTGCATCATGGAGGGGCTCTTCTTCTACGTCGGCTTCGTGCAGATCCTGGCGATGGGCCGCCAGAACAAGATGACCGGCGCCTCCGAGCAGTACCAGTACATCCTGCGCGACGAATCGATGCACTGCAGTTTCGGCATCGACTTAGTCAACACCATCAAGATGGAAAACCCGCATCTGTGGACCAACGAGTTCAAGGCCGAAATCGCCGAGCTGATGAAAAGAGGCGTTGAGCTCGAGTACCGCTACGCCGAGGACACGATGCCGCGCGGCGTGTTGGGCTTGAACGCGCCGATGTTCAAGGAGTACCTGCGCTTCATCGCCAATCGCCGCTGCCAGCAAATCGGGCTCGATCCGCTATTCGAAAAAGCCGACAACCCGTTTCCTTGGATGGCGGAAATGATCGATTTGAACAAGGAGAAAAATTTCTTCGAGACGCGCGTGACTGAGTATCAGACCGGGGGTGCGTTGAGCTGGGATTAGACGCGATGTTGTAACCCAGGGCTGGTCGCACTAAACTGAGTGCCCAGAGGATGCCTACCGTGTGGCGTCTTCTGGGTTTTCGCTTTCATTTCTACTCAAACGAAGGCATGGACCCCCGCATATCCATGTCGCACACGGCAGTGCGGAATGCAAGTTCTGGCTCGATCCCATCACACTCGCCGCCAACCGTGGCATGCCACCGAATGACGTGCGCCGGACCGAACGAATCCATTCGAACATCAACACTTCCTGTTGGAGAAACATCGTGCCTTCCACCACGACTAACGTCGAAGGCTGTCGCCACCCGGGTGGGTGGTCGAGCGTATGGTCTTCGTCGAACTGACGGATGGGCGCCAACTTGGCTTCCCGGCTGACCGCTTTCGCATTCTGAGCCAAGCTACCGACGAGCAACTTAAGCGCGTCCAGTTGCGACTCAATGGCTTTGCGTTGAGATGGAACGAAATCGACGAGGATCTAACGGTGCAGGGAATTGTGCAAGGGCGGTTTCAATTGCCGTTGGCGATCGCGGCATAGGCGAGTGCGCCTGACCGCACTATTTACTTCCATCGTCGCGCGCAATGCGACCCAGGAGGCGACATGCCGTTGATCAAGCTCATGGGGCGCTGGGCCCTCCTCTTCGGCAGCTTTGCGACCGTGGTGGTGGCCGGTCTCGCACACGCGCAAACGACTTACCCCGACAAGCCGATCCGCTTTGTCGTGCCGTTTCCTCCCGGCGGCGGCGCCGACAACCTGGCGCGTGCGATCGTGCCGAAGGCGGCGCAAATACTCGGGCAACCGATCGTGATCGAAAATAAGCCGGGCGCGGGCGGCAACATCGGTGCGGCCGACGTCGCGCGCGCGGCACCGGATGGCTACACGCTGCTCCAAGGCACCAATGGCACGCATGGCATCAATCAGGCGCTCTACGCGAAGACCGGGTTCGATCCGGTCAAGGACTTCGTGCCGGTCGCGCGCTTTACCGTGATCCCGGCGATGCTGGTCGTGCACCCCAGCGTACCGGCGGCGAACGTCAAGGAACTGGTCGCATATATCAAGGCCAATCCGGGCAAGGTGTCGTTTGCCTCCGCCGGCAACGGCACGACGTCGCATCTTGCGGGTACCCTGTTCAAGAACCTCACGGGAACCGACATCGAACACATCCCGTACAAGGGCGGCGCAGCAGCGATGACGGGCATGCTTGCCGGCGACGTCCAGATGATGATCGAGCTGATGGTGAACGTGTACCCCAATGCCAAGGCGGGCAAGTTGAAAGGGCTGGCGGTGACGACCAAGCAACGTGTCTCGACGGCGCCGGAGTTGCCCACGCTCGATGAAGCCGGAATCCCAGGATTCGACATGGCGGCGTCGGACGGTGTCTACGCTCCGGCCGGAACGCCGAAGCCCATCATCGATAAGTTGAACGCCGCGTTCCGCCAGGCGCTTCAAGATCCGCAGGTGCGCGACAACCTCATCGCCCGCGGCGCATTCCCGGTGCCCGGGGCGCCCGACGATCTCGCGCAACACGTGGCACGCGAGTATCCGATGTGGATCAAGCTCGTCAAGGATTCGGGTGCGAAGGTGGACTGACGCGTCCCCACAGATGAATGCTCTCGCAGACCCCGCCGCCTATGTCGGCCTGCCGCCGCCACCGAAGGCATCGCTGACCGAGACGCGCCATTATTTCCAGGCGCTCGACAACTTCTTCCGCGTGTTCGCGATCCGGCCCGGAGAACGCGTGATGATGCTGACCGACCCCCTCCTTGATCCGCGCGTTGTCGACGCGGTGAGTGGGCTCGCGAAAGCGCGCGGCGCGACCGTCAACGTGTTCATGGCGCCGACGACGACGCTCCCGCGTATTCCCGAGGAATTAAAGCCGCTGCTCGCGCAGGCGCAGTTCGTCGTGTCGACGTGGTTCTGCTCGATCGAAGATCCATTCAACGTCGCGCAGCGCAAGGCTGGACAACGCTGGGTGAAGATCACATATTTTCGCGACCTCGACCTCCTGCACACCCCGCAGGCGCGCTTTCCCGTCGAGCTCGTTGGGGAAATCATCCGCGCCACCGAGCGGCGTTTCCCGAAAGATGCTGATTTCACGCTGCGCTTCACCGACGAGCGCGGCAGCGATCTGGCGATTCCCTATACGCGTGCGATGCGCGAAGCGATGTTCGCGGGCAATCGCTGGCGCGGCAAGACGACGGCCGATGAGCCGGGCTGTTACGTGCATTACCTGCCGACGCACGGGCCCAACTTCTGGGACAGTACGGCGATGCAACAGGACACAGGGGCGGCGATCGCGATTGACGGCGCGCTGTATCCGCAGTGGGCGATCGGCTTCGCGCAACCCTTCGCCGAGAACATCGCTGTCGTCTTCGAGAACCGCTACGTCAGCGCAGTGCACGGTGCGTCCGACGAGGCGCGCATCCTGCGCGACATGCTTATGGGCGGCAAGCTGATCGAGGGCGGCGGCTGTGGCTTCAATCCGAAGGCGCCGCGGCACACGATCTATCCGGCGGGTTCGAATGCGCCGGGTGCATTGCATTTCGGCATCGATTTGGCGAAGCCCTCCGACTACATTCGCAAGATGATGCCGCTGTGGGAAGAGCCGCCCATCCACCAGGACTTGGTAACGTTCGATACCACCGTCACCACCAACGGTACGACCATCATCGATCGCGGGTTCCTGATGGCGCTGCGCGATCCGATGGTCGTCGCGATGGCCTCGCGCTATGGGGACCCCGTGGACCTGCTAGAAGGCAGCGTTTAGTAAACCCCGATTGCTGATCCGCCGACCGATCAAGAACGCCGACGCGCGTTCACAGTCAATGATCTGGGCGCAGGAGTCGGGTTCACTCGGCGGCGAACCCGGCTACCCGAATGCACTTCGCGTGTTCAGTGCGACCCGATTTCGCTCGCGGGTGCCAGCACGTGTCGCGAACCGGTTACCGGGTTGCGCGACGGTTGCACATGCTCGACCGAAGCGTCTAGCCGCTTCACGTCTCCACTGAGTTCGCCGCCCTCGGCGACGATCAGCTTGCCGTAACGGATGGTGCCGGAGACCCGGCCTGTTCCGTGCACGACGAGCCGCGTGCGGGCCGTCAGCTCGCCTGAAAATTCGCCGTGGACCTCGGCAACATCGATCACTGCGGTCCCTTTGAGCGTTCCGGGCTTGGCGATCTGCATGCCTTTGCTGTGGACCGTCGCCTCCACATGCCCCTCGATGATGAACTGGTCACAATCGGAAATTTCCACACCCTTGAGCTTGATATTGACGCCAACGAAGAGTTTGCTTCCCGGAGCTGCGCCGGGCTGCATCTCGGGAAGCGCAATGCCTGACGCGGGTGCCAGCGTCTGCCCGGTGCCGTCACGCGGCGATACGGAAGCGGCGACCGGGTTGTCCGGCGTTGGAACCGAAGCCGGAAATGATGGGCGTGCCGCGCCTCCCCCCGTGGGTTTGACGAGAGATCCAGGCGGGTCGTAAATCGCGGGCCTGAGCACGGACTTATCGGAATTCTTGGCGTCGGACGAGCGATCGCGGCGATTGAAATTGAGCATGTCGGGTTCCTTTGACCATTGGCAACGTATGACAGGGTCATTATGGACCTCTAGGGCATTTGTGCAATACATGATTTCACCAGCGAAATACGCTTGCGCCCAGGCAAGGCGCCTGGCTCTTGGTGATCTCGCTACCGCAAATACGCCATCAGCGGTGATCCTGCCAGCCGCTTGATCAATGCATCCTCCGCCGCGCGTGCGTCACTTAGCTCGAGCTGCTCTAGCCATTGCACTTCGCCGGCGATGAGCGCGGCGATCGGCATGCCGTCGCGATAAAGCACGCGATTATGGGTCAGCGCCGGCACCTTAGGCCCGGGCACGATGATGCCGACGAGATTCAACGGATCGGCACCGCTGACCGATATGAAAACGTTCGATAACGGCGCCCGCCGTGTTTCGCGCAGCAGCCCTACCGCCTCGGGAAGCGCGAACTGCTCACCCGAGACGCCGGCGACGAACCGCCCGCCGCGAATGTCGCCGCGGGCTTCCAGCCGTCGCAGCACGCGCAGCAACTCCCGCCATGGTGGAAGCCACGCCGCTTCGCGCTGCAGCAGCCGCCAGAATACGACACCATAACGGCGCAGCATCGTGCGCGCGATGTGCTCGAGCGTTTCGGGATCGGGCTCGGCGTCGCCGCGCACGGGGGCTGCATTCGGCAGGGATCGCTTGAGTAGTGCCCACCGCCCGGCATCCTCGATCCCGAGCAACGCGCTGCGGCGATGCCGCTTGCCGCCACCGAAGGGCTTGCGCCGTTCCGACGGCGTGAGCAGTGCACGCAGCCCCGCGAAGCTATCCGAGCTCACCAACCCGAGCGCCACCAGTTCCGCCAGCGCGTCTTCGACCTGCGTGCGCAGCAAGCAGGTACTCTCCACGATCTCGTCGTAAAACGAGGCGCCGTGCGCGCGCAAATGGTCGGCCACCGCCTGCGCGCGCGAGCTGAGTTGCGCAGGTTCGCCGGACGGCGCGTGCGCCGCCCGCGTCCAGATCGGGGAGCTGCGCCGCGGCAGCAGGGTCACCGGCGTCGTGCGAATCGGGCCAGGATTGTTCGCCGCCGTGTTGGACGGGGGACGCGTAAGGCGCGTCCACACGGCGCGACCCGACAGGCAAAGGTCGTCCAACCAGGTGAAGTCGTAGTTTTCCAGACGCGCCGGCAGGATTTCCGACTCCCACGCGGCGGCAGGCGCCTCGAACCCTTGCAACTGCATGATGATCGCGTCCAGCGCGTCCGGCCCCTGGCGTCGCTCGCTCGGGATCGTGTGCTGCCAGCGGCAAAGGAAGCGGACGAAGTCCTGACTCGAGACCGGTTCGATTTCCTGGCGCAGCCGCTTGACCGTGTAACGATGGATGCGGGCAAGGAGCGTGCGATCGCACCACTCAAGGTCTGCGGAGCCCGGCGTAAACATGCCGCTCATGGCGACACCTTCCGCAGCCAGTTTGAGAAGCGCAGGCTCGACGTCGTGCAGCGGGAGTTGCAAGGAGTTGGCGATGGTAGCGCCAGTGACCGGCCCCAAGCCTTCGAGACGGCTGCGCACGATTTCCACCAGCGCATCCTCCCGCGACCAAACATGACGCGCGAATTCGTCGGGAGCGTCGATCCGTGGTGACCACTGCGCGTGCGGATACACGCACTGAAACTGCGGTAATCGTTCCGCCGCGACCCACAACCTCTTGCCGCCGCTTCCCGCAGCAGCCGATGCGCGCGCCGCGGACACGTCGGCGATGTCGTCCACATCCACGCGTGTCGCGCGGCGAGCTTCCGCGAGCCTCGCGAGAAAGGACGGCCACTCAGCGCGAATTTCGGCTTCGTCTTCGCTGACAAAGCCCAAACTCAGCAACGCGTCGTGCAACTCGTCCGCGTTGACCGACTCCGGCCAGGCTTGTGCGCGCACGCGGTCGATTGCGGCGACGTCGAGTCGGCCCAGGTCAGCGGCGGCTTCGTCGTCGAGCCAGCGGCGGCTCATCACCGCTTGTGTGCGGCGTTCTTCCAGCGGCGCATCGTCCAGGTAGGCATAGGGGCGCGCGGTGAGAATCTCCAGCGCCAGCGGCGATGGCCCGGTCAAGTCGCGCGCCACGATTTGCACCGCACTGGCTTCGATGTTGCGCAGCAACTGCTCGAGCCCATCGATGTCCATCGCCTCGTGCAAGCAATCGTAGATGGCTTGGCTAACCAGCGGATGGTCGGGCACTTCGCGTTCGCCGACGATGTTCTCGGCACACGCGATCTGGTCGGGAAACACAGCGGCCAGTAAATCCTCTGACCGCATCCGCTGCAATTGCGCGGGCACTTTCTTGCCGCCGCGGAAGCGCGGCAACGCAAGCGAAATTCCTGCGCTCCAACGCCAGCGCGCCGCGAACATCGGCGCATCGAGCAGTGCCTGGACCAAGAGTGGGCGGACAGTCTTCGAGTTCAGGTAGCGCGCGACGTCGGCAAGAGGGAAGCTGTGGCTCGTGGACAGCGAAATAACGATCGCGTCTTCGGTCGCCGCTGCCTGCAATTCAAAATTGAACTTGACGCAAAATCGCTTGCGCAGTGCCAGGCCCCACGCGCGGTTGATGCGGCTCCCGAACGGCGAGTGAATGATCAGTTGCATGCCGCCCGATTCATCGAAGAAGCGCTCCAGCACGATCGTCTTCTGCGTGGGTAAAACACCCAGCGCAGCGCGTGCCGCGTAAAGATAATCGACGAGTTGCCCGGCAGCCGCCGGCGCGATGCCCATTTGCCCAGTCAATTGCGCAACGGCAGACGGCTTGTCCGCGTGCGCCTCAACTTCTGCGCGCAGCCGCGAAACGGCGTACGACAACTCATCGCTGCGCCCAGGCGCTTCGCCGAGCCAGAAGGGAATGGTCGGCGGTTGGCCGTGTGCATCATCGACGCGCACCCGCCCCGCCTCGATCCGCAGAATCCGGTACGACGTGTTACCGAGTTGAAAGATGTCGCCAGCCAGGCTTTCGACGGCGAAATCCTCGTTGACCGTACCGACGAGTTGCCCGGCAGGCTCGAGTACTACGTCGTAGTCCGCCGTGTCGGGAATGGCGCCGCCGGAAGTGAGGGCGGTGAGTCGCGCTCCTCGCCGGCCGCGTAACACACCGTTCACCGCGTCGCGATGCAAGTAAGCAGCGCGATGGCCGCGGCGGGTATTGAATCCGTCGGCGAGGTTGCGGACGACCTCCAGATAGTCTTCTCGCGACAGATTAGCGTACGGATAGGCGCACTTAAAGAGATCGAACAGTGCGTCTTCCGGCCATTCACGCGCAGCGACCTCCGCCACGATTTGCTGCGCAAGGACGTCGAGCGGCTGCGGTGGAATCTTGAGACGATCAAGCTCCCCCAGCCGCACGGCATCCAGCAGGGCGCCGCATTCAACCAGCTCGTCGCGTGATAGCGGAAAGAGGCGAGCTTTGGGCACACCGCCGACCTGGTGGCTGGCGCGTCCGGCGCGTTGCACGAAGGTCGCGATGGACCGCGGCGAACCCAACTGGCACACCAGTTCGACATCGCCGATGTCGATGCCGAGTTCGAGCGACGCAGTGGCGATCAGCGCTTTCAATTCACCGTTCTTGAGGCGCTGTTCCGCCTTCAGCCTAAGTTCCTTGGCCATGCTGCCGTGGTGGGACATGACGTGTTCGGCGCCGAGCAACTCCGACAGATGCCGAGCCGCACGCTCCGCCATGCGCCGCGTGTTCACGAAAATGAGTGTGGTGCGATGCTCCAGGGTCAACTGTGCGAGCCGAGCGTAGACTTCTTTCCAAACGTCGTTCGACATGACCGCTTCAAGCGGCGAGGCTGGAACCTCGAGCGCGAGATCACGCGGACGGACGTGTCCCGTATCGACGATGGCGCAGCGAGGGTTGTTAGCTGAGGTGGCCGATGTGTGGACTGCAGTGGCAACTGAAGCACTCGCTGCGCTGTCACTATCGTGCCCTCCCCGCACACCCACCAGGAACCGCGCAATCTCCGCGATCGGCTTTTGCGTTGCGGAGAGTCCAACCCGCACCAGCGGCTCCGCCGTCAACGCCTCCAGCCGTTCGAGTGAGAGCGCCAGATGGCTTCCACGCTTGTTGCCGGCCAGCGCGTGGATTTCATCGACGATGACGGTTCGGGTGGTCGACAGCATCGTGCGTCCGGATTCTGAACCGAGCAGCACATAGAGCGATTCCGGGGTCGTGACGACGATGTGGGGCGGCCGCTTGCGCATGCTGGCCCGTTCCGCTTGCGGGGTGTCGCCCGTGCGCACCAGCGTGCGAATCTCGACGTCAGCGAACCCGAGCGCCTCGAGCTCGATGCGAATGCCTGCAAGCGGCGCCGCAAGATTGCGCTGGATGTCATTGGAAAGCGCCTTGAGCGGCGAGACGTAAACGACGAACGTCTCATTGGGGAGCGCAGCTTCGACACCCCGGCGCACCAGCCCGTCGATGGCCGCAAGAAACGCGGCCAGCGTCTTGCCCGAACCTGTAGGTGCCGCAATGAGCACGTGCTGCCCTGCCCGGAGAAGCGGCCAGGCGCGCGCCTGCGGCTCGGTGGGCGCGGGAAAATGCTTGCGGAACCAAGCGTCTACAGCGGGATGGAATAATGCGGATGGCATTGACGTCGATTGACCCGGAGGAAAGTCATTTAACTCAGAGATGAGAGATCGGCGTGAAAGTGCAACCCCGCGCGGTGATTAACGATACTCGTTCGCCCCTTGGGTGAGGGTAGCTTTGAGCGCTGACCTCTGTCTGTGACAGAGATTTCTGGCTGTGTAATTAAGGTAACAACGCCGAAAGGCTATAACGCAAGTACGTCGACATCCAGCGCTCGCGCTGCGGCGAATAAACGATCGTCATACGTTGCAAGCTTAACGGTCTGTCCTTCGCTGCGCAGAAACTCGATGGACGCGAGGTGCAACGCGTCCAGCGTGCGTACGGACACCGGGAACGGTTCGAGCGCGCGCGCAAGGACGGGTGACGCCAACTCCAGCAACGCAACTCGCCCGAGCAAAACACGCACGGCCTCGCCATGGGAGGACGCCAGTTTGCGGGCGTGAATGCGGGTCCACAACTCGTATTGAAGCAGTCGGCTCGAGACCAAAACCTCATCCCATAACGTAACCGGCGGTGCGCGGTCTTCGCCCAACAAGTGCGCCAGCGCGACCGAGGTATCTAGATAAATCACCGCGCGTCTCGATCGCGCGTCAATTCATCGAGCAGTTCGCGTGTCGGCGCGATGGGCAGCCGCGGCGGTGGCTCGGCGGAGACAAAAGCCGGGGGGGTAAGCCAGCCTAGGCGCACCGCTTCCGCCAGCCGGGCATCAGCCACCAACGTGCTGCGTTCGGCGCGCGGCGGTACCAGTTCGGCAATAATACGATCCCGGTCGGTCACGAGCACCGTCTCGCCGGCGGCTGCTAAGCGCACATACTCGCTGAGCTTGTTCTTCAGAATTTTCAGACCCACGACCCGCATGTATTCATGGTAGCTTCCGGTAGCTACTTTGTCAAACGCATATGTCGAAGTCCTCCATTCCGGCGTGAATAGCCGGTGAGGCGTTGCAGGTCGGCGAACAGAATGCTCGCTGCCCTTCGCCAGCGTGAAATACTAAAGAAACCTAGGAAACCATCACCACAAACGTGCGTAGCTTGGCGTCGTCCGTCGGGACGCTAAAGACAACATCAGCGGTGCCGGCCACCCGGCAAATGCCGGTAAAGGCCACCATCTCGGGCTGCCCGTCGCACCAGTGCGCGAGGGCCATGGTCCATTCGCGGGCACGGCTCAACGCGTACACCTGCTGGCAGTCCTCGATGACGCTGCAGTAGATCAATCCCGTGACGAGCGGCGAAAGCTCGCCCGCCGTGACCGCGACCATGGCCTCGTCGAGCAGTGCAAGGCCCGCCTCGACCTGCCCCTGCTGGATCCGCATCCGGCCCTGCTGATGCCTGGCGATGGCGCCCAGGTCCGACTCTGCGAAACGCTCGCCGATCTCGGCGGCGCGAGCCGCAGTGGCATACGCGGCGTCGCTATCACCGACACCGAGCTGCTGCTCGACGACCGGCAGCAGCAGGTAGCCATGCTCGACGCAATCGCGATCCTCGCGTTCGAGCAGCCGCTGCGCACGCGCGAGCCATCCGGTCGCCCGGCCCGTCTCGCCTCGAAAGAGAAAATGCAAACCCAGCCAGAACGCGCAGCGGACGGCGCGCACCTTGCGCCAGTGTGCAAATGCGCGTCGTGGGCGCGTTCGAGCGCCCTCAGATAGTCGTCGCGACCGGTCATGTACGAGGCCAGCGCGAGCAGTTCCAAATCCTCGCCCCGCAGCGGTCCTGTCTGATCAGCGAGCAAGAGCGACCGGCAGGCCTCGGCCCAAGCCCGCCGCCCGCAACACTCACGGCCGCGCTCGAGTTCAGCGGGCATGTCAGCGATCTGGGCGCTTGGCTCGTCGCGTTGATCGAGCTCGCTCATCTGCTTCCGCCATGCTCCAGGTTGATGCGACATAGCTCTCGCATCTCGTCGAGCGAGCTATTCGTGCCGTGGTCGCGCCGCGCGTGGCTAGCGCACCGCCGGCCGCGTCGCACCTGCCGCGCCGGTTACGCGCCAAATGACGTTGCCCACGTCGTCGGCCACGAGCAATGCGCCCTGCTTGTCGATGGCAACCCCCACCGGCCGCCCAAGCGCATTCCCATCGTCGCTGACGAATCCCGTCAATATATCGACCGGATCACCGGCCGGTTTGCCGTTGCTGAACGGCACAAAGATCACCTTGTAACCGCTGCGCGGCTTGCGGTTCCACGAGCCATGCTGTCCCACAAACATTCCGCGCGCGAACTGCGCCGGTAATGTCGTCCCGTGCGCGGAGGTCAACCCGAGCGAAGCAGTGTGTGGCCCCAACGCATAGTCGGGCGGGATCGCGCTGGCGACCAGGTCCGGGCGTGGCGGCTGCACGCGCACGTCGACGCGCTGGCCGAAATAACTGTACGGCCAGCCGTAGAAGCCGCTATCGCGCACCGACGTCATATAGTCCGGCACCAAGTCGCTGCCGATTTCGTCGCGCTCGTTGACCGACGTCCACAACGCGCCGCTCTCGGGCTCCCATGCCATTCCAACGGGGTTGCGCAGACCCGACGCGAAGATGCGATGGTTTCCGGTCTTGACATCGACCTCCCAGATCGCCGCGCGCCCCCGTTCATTCTCCATGCCGTTCTCGGCGACGTTGCTGTTGGAGCCGATCGTCACATAAAGTTTGGACCCATCGGCGTTGGCAATGACGTTCTTAGTCCAATGATGGTTGATCGGGCCTCCGGGCAGATCGACAACCTTGGCGCCGGGTGCCGTAATCGTCAACTCGCCTTGCGTGTACGGAAAGCGCACGACTGCGTCCGCGTTAGCAACGTAGAAATTGTTGCCCACGAGCGCCATGCCAAACGGCGAATTCAGGCCTTCGAGAAACACCGAGCGCGTCTCGGCTACTCCGTCGCCATTGGTATCGCGCAGCAGCGTAATGCGGTTGGCGCTGGGCACACCGGCGCCGGCCACTTTCATCACCTGCTTCATGATCCAGCCTTTGATGCCCTGCCCATTCTCGGGCTTTGGTGGCGCGTTGGTCTCAGCCACTAGCACATCGCCATTGGGCAGCACATACAGCCAGCGCGGGTGGTCGAGCCCCTCGGCGAACCTGGCGACCCCTGTCCCCTGCGTCGCCACCGGTGTCGCGCCCGCGGGCCATCCCTTGGCCGGCGCAATGTTCACCGTCGGGATCAGCGTGTTCGCGGGCGGCGGGAGAGTCGGATTCGGCCCCGTCCCGGCAGCGACCGGCAACTTGGCTAAGTCGCCGCATCCCGCAACGCTTACCGCCAGCAGTACGCACAATATCGAGTGGTGTAGGCGCATGGGTTGTGTCCTCCGGCCAAATCGAAACGCGAATCGGAATGTTTTGCTGCGCACGAGGGAAGCCCGGCGTTGCTCTTTAATCCCGCGACGGCATGAGAGCTATCTTAAACAAATCGTCACCGTGCATTACACGCAACGCACTGATGCAACTGCTTGGCTGTAGCGAATGCTAACCCAAGCCGTGCGACCTGACGAAATCGCACGTGTGCGCGGCGCGGCGTTCGCCGCTGCGCGACACTTCGCGGTAAAGCTCTTGCAGGTCCTCCGCCGTATCAAGGTCGTACCACACCGGCACCTCCTTAAGACATAGCAAGTGTTCCTCCGCGCGTTCGCGGGTCTGCTGCGCGACAATCTCGGTGCTCCATTGAATGTGCTGGAACAGCGGCGCGAACGGTGCGTGCATCCCAAGCAGATAATATCCACCGTCGGCCGCCGGTCCCAATACGGCATCGGTCTCGGGTTGGTCGAGCAGCGCTAGTGCTTGTTCGACGTAGCTGCGCGGCAAGCTCGGACTATCGGTGCCGATGAGTACGATCGGTGCGAACTTTTTGGCGTGAAGCGCCTGGAACGTATGCAGTAGACGCTCGCCAAGATCGGCGCCGCGCTGCGCAACGAGGGTGAAATCGGGAGCCAGTGACGAGAAGTAGTCGTGCGCGTCTACGGTGTCGGGTGCGTAACTCAGCACCGGGTGGACGTCTTTCAGTGCGCGCAGTAAGTCGACGGTGTCAGCGAGAGCGCACCGGTACAATTCTCGTGCCATTTCTGCGCCAAGCGTCAACGCCATCCGGGTCTTAACCTGACCCGCGACCGGTTGCTTGGCCACGGCAACCACAGACGGGATCATGTCAGCGAGGAAATTTAATGAAGGTGATCATGATTCCCTCGGTGAGCGGGGGCTTGGGCCATATCGGTCGCACCGCGGCGCTCGCCCGCCAATTGCAACGATTCGTCGCGTCGATCCAACTTGAGTATCTGCTGGACACCGAAAAGCTGCGTCCCTTCAATATCGACGCTGCCGCGGCCACCGGCTATCGCGTCAACCTGTTACCGCAGCGGAATCGCGGCGAGCGCGACTCGATCGTCCGCGCGTGCCTAGGCAGCGCCGACATCGTAATCGAGGACACCTGCCGCCACCTCATCGCGTTGCGGCCGATCGTGCCCAATTCCACATGGATTTCGGTTCCGATGTATCCGCTTGAGGACGAGCTTTTCATGGACTGGCCGTTGTTAGCGCAATGCGACGGTATCGTATGGCCCTATCCGCCGTCGCTGGATTTTCCTGCCGAGCTTGCGCCATTTGCCGAGAAGCTGATCAAAACCGGGCCGTTTCTCGAGTTCGACGGGATTCCCGACCGTACACGGGCGCGCCAACGCCTTCACTTCGCCAAGGATGAGTGCGTCCTCATCTATGCGCCGCGCGGGATGACGTTCGGAAGGCCGTTTGGCGAACAGGTGTTGGCTGCGCTGATCGGCGCCGTCGCGCAGCTCGCGAAGCGACGCAAGGTGCGGCTCGTCCTTGCTTCGGTCCGTGCTCGCGATGAGCTGCGCGGTCCCGGCATTCCCGATCCGCTGCCGGATTACGTCACGGTGCTCGGTCCGCTTGCGCCGAGCCAGATGTTGACGTATATCCGCGCGGCCGACGTGGCGGTCACCGAGGGCTCGAACATGACCCACGAAGCCGCGGCGCTCAACACGCCGATCCTGATGATTCCCGGGACCATCTACGAAGCGTGGCTGCTCGGAACGCGACTCAAAGAGGCCGATGGCGCCAAGGTGTTGTGGATCGAGACGGTGTCGGTCGCATCGGTACTCGACGCGCTGCGCGAACTGGTCGGCCCGGCGCTGCAACGGCGGCGGCGGCTCGCAACTGCGCGGAAGTTGATCGCGGGCGGGGGCGGCGTCCAAGCCGCGGCGCGTTTTGTGCTCGAACGCCACCAGCAACGCGTCGTCGGCATAATCCGATAACGTCGCGGTCAAACGCCTGGCGTGCGCACACATTCAGGAGTGCCCGTCGTCGACCGGCTGCGTACGATCCGCACGGGTGCTTACCCCGCCGGATTCGGATAGCGAATTTGCGTTGTGGCGATCTCTGCCAACGTTTCGGTGTCGAGCTCCACTTGCGCTGCGTCGATGTCTTCAGCGAGCTGCGCCATCGTCGTCGCGCCGAGGATCAAAGCACCCATATACCAGCGGCTCGCAACATAGCCGAGCGCGAGTTGGACCAGCGACAGACCGCGCCGCTTGGCGAGCGCCGCGTAGGCCTCGATTGCTTCGTGCACGATCGGCTTCTTAAACCGCGCACCCAGCCCGTCGAACAGTGTGTAGCGCGATTTCGATGGCTGCGCACCGCTTAAGTACTTGCCGGTCAGCATGCCGCCCGCAAGGGGGCTATACGCGAGCAACGACATCTGTTCGCGGAATAGCGCTTCCGCGAGATCGGTGTCGACGTTGCGCGAGACCAGGCTGCAGCTGTTCTGAATCGTGACGGGGCCAGGCACATCAATTTCCTTGGCCGCGCGCTGAAACTCGCACACGCCCCACGCCGTCTCGTTCGAGATCCCATAGTGGCGAATCTTCCCGGCCACGATCAGCGCAGCCATTCCGGCGACCTGCTCGCGGATCGACGGTCCGTCTTTTTCCTTGGACGGGTCATACTCGGTCGCGCCGAACATCGGCACGTTGCGCTGCGGCCAGTGGATCTGATAGAGGTCGATGTACTCGATCTGCAGCCGCGCGAGGCTCGTATCGACCGCCTCGGCGATGACCTCGCGCGTCAGATCAGTCCGGCCGCCGCGGATCCAATCGCGGCGCCCCGGACCCGCGACCTTGGTCGCAACAATGAGATTGCCACGAGGTCGGCGCGCGAGCCAACTGCCGAGATACGCCTCGGTGCGCCCCTGCGTCGTGCCGTTCGGCGGCACCGGATACATCTCCGCGGTGTCGATGAAATTGACGCCTTGCGCGACTGCGTAGTCGAGCTGCATGTGCGCGTCGCGTTCGCTGTTTTGCTCGCCCCACGTCATCGTGCCCAAACAGACGTGAGAGACGTGCAACTGGGTGCCGGGGAGCGTGCGGAATTTCATCGGGATCTCACAGTAGCGCCGCGCAACCTTAGCGACGGCGACTGGCCTAAAGCGAGTTCGAGCAGGATCACCCGGCCTTAGGCGAATGTTCGGGTCGAGGCGCGAGCAGACACTACGCGGCTTGCGCGGGTGTCACTCCCGCGTTTCCTCTTGCTGCATGAGAGCAACGCGAAACTCGTCCAAATCTTCATCGAGCGCATCACGTAGCGACACCATACCGAGCGGCCGGTCGTATTCGACCACCGGCAGGTGCCGAAACTTGCCCTTGTGCATGATCCGCAGCGCATGCTGGAACGGTTCGTCCGGATGGATGGTTTGCGGCTGCGGAGTCATGACTTCGGCAAGCCGCGTGCGGCCAGGGTCGAGGCCGACAGCGAGCACGCGAAACAGCGCGTCACGCTCGGTGAAGATGCCGATGAGCCGCGAGCCGTCGACGACGAGCAGGGCCCCGATGTTCAGCTCTTTCATTCGAGCCGCCGCCTCGCGGACCGTGGCGGTCTTGGCTGCGGTGATCGGGGTCTGGCCAGCGACGATAGAGCGCAGCGATCGAATGGGCATATCGCTTTCAGGTGACGATAAAGAAACGGCAACATTGAGCGCCGGGGTCGGTTCGAAAGTCAAGAGCTATGGAAGACTGACCCGCTTGTAGAATAGCGGCCTGACCGCTCATAAGGTTTCCCAAAGTGGCGCACGACGAATCCGGCCATCGCCATGAGCATGATAGCGCTCACGTCGACGGACATGAGCACGCGCACGACGGCTCCGAGCTGACTGAGATGGACCTGCGCGTGCGAGCGCTCGAATCGCTGCTGGTGGAAAAAGGCTATGTCGACCCCAAAGCTCTCGATCTGCTGATTGAGACTTATGAGACCAAGGTAGGCCCGCACAATGGGGCACGCGTGGTGGCCAAAGCATGGACCGATCCGCAGTATCGCAAGTGGCTGCTGGAAGATGCCACCGCCGCGATTGCGACGCTTGGCTACACCGGGCGGCAGGGCGAGCACATGATCGCGCTCGAGAACACGGTGCGCGTGCACAACATCGTGGTCTGTACGCTCTGCTCCTGCTACCCGTGGCCGGTGCTGGGCCTGCCGCCGGTCTGGTACAAAACCGCCCCCTATCGCGCGCGCGCCGTCATCGATCCTCGCGGCGTGCTTGCGGATTTCGGCGTGTCCGTGCCTGATGACGTCGAGATCCGGGTTTGGGATTCGACCGCTGAGATCCGCTATCTGGTTCTGCCCGAGCGACCGCCGGGAACCGATGGCTGGACCGAAGAAGAACTCTCAATGCTTGTCACCCGCGATTCGATGATCGGTACCGGTGTGCCGACGCCGCCGCCGCAAACTCCGCGAGAACGCTCATGAACGGCGTGCATGACATGGGAGGGCTGCAGAATTTCGGACCGATCCTGCCCGAACAGCGCGAGCCGCCGTTCCATCATGAGTGGGAACGGCGCGCCTTCGGGTTGACGTTGGCGATGGCCGGCGCGGGTATGTGGAACCTGGACCAAGCGCGTGCAGCGCGCGAAAGCCTGCCGCCTGCGCGATATCTGGCGAGCAGCTACTACCGGATCTGGCTCGATGCCTTGAGCAAACTCATGCTCGAGCGCGGTTTGGTCACATTCGAGGAACTGGCCGACGGGCGTTTGCGCGAACCGCCCGCAGGAACACGCGGCGTTCTCACTGCCGATCGCGTTGCCTCGGCGCTCGCTCGCGGCAGCTCCACGTACCGCGCGCTCGTGGGCTCAGCGCGTTATTCCGTGGGCGATGCCGTGCGGACACGTGTGGTGCATCCGCAATCGCATACGCGACTGCCGCGGTACTGCCGGGGCAAGCGCGGCACCGTCGCGAAGTTGCACGGCGCGCACGTATTTGCCGATGCCAACGCGCGCGGCAACGGAGAGGAAGCGCAATGGCTTTATACCGTGCGCTTCGCGGCGAGCGAACTCTGGGGACCCGACACGACCGCCGCGGCGATCCACGTGGATTGTTGGGAGCCATATCTGGAGGGCTGTTGACGTGTCCAAAGTGACGCCCTCCTCCACCGAATCGGGCGCCGTCGCGCAAACGCCGTCCGTATTACCGGTCGAGTTGCCCCTTTCGCCGCGCGACGTTGACGGGCCGGTGTTCAACGCTCCGTGGGAAGCGCAGGCGTTCGCGATAACCCTTTTATTGCATGAGCGCGGTAAGTTCAGCTGGAAAGAGTGGGCAGACACCTTAGGCGCAGTGATCGGCGAGGTGCGGCGACGCGGGGAGGCGGACACGGGTGAGCACTACTACCGGCACTGGTTGACTGCGCTCGAGCGTCTTGCCGCCCGCAAAGGTCTCATAACCGACACGCTGTTGCTTGAGCGCCGGCGGCAGTGGGCGGAGGCCGCGCGCCGAACACCGCACGGGCAGCCAATCGAGATCTAACATTGGTTCGTTACTGCAATCCAGCGATTTTTGAAGAAGGGTCGTCTCATGTCGTCATTGGCCATCTGGAGAAAAAACGCGGGTCGGGCCGGCAGGCGCCCAGTGCTTCGTCGGAAACAATAGGGCGCCTGTGCGCAGCCGTTCTCGGGCTCGTGCTTCTGTACGGGGCGGGCTTTGCGCAGACCGAGGAAATTCACAACGGCGCGCACGACACGCGCCATGCGGCTGGTTTTCCCTGCCACTGAGCGAAGTTTAGAATGTTCAAGCGTATCGTTTCCGCGGCAGCGCTGGCTGGCGTGTGTTCGGGTTTATTGCTGACGGCGATTCAGCAAGTTGCAGTCACGCCGCTTATCCGCAAAGCGGAGCTGTACGAGGGAGCCGCGGTCGCTCTCTCGAAGTCAGCTCACGACCATTTGTCCGCCGGACCGGCGCATCTGGTTTGGGCACCGGCGACCGGCTCCGAGCGTTTCCTCGCAACCGCAGTGTCCAACACCATTCTCGCAACCGGCTTCGCGCTGTTGCTGGGCTCGGCTATTTCGCTGCAAGGCAGTACTGGCTGGCGTGCGGGACTCATTTGGGGCACGGCCGGCTACGCGGTGTTCTTTGTCGCGCCCTCGCTGGGTCTGCCGCCAGAGCTTCCCGGCGTGCAAGCCGCGCCGCTACGCGAGCGCGAGCTATGGTGGGTCGTAACGGTGCTCTTCTCCGCCGCGGGGCTATGGCTGGTGGCGTTCTCCAAGCAGTCCATGATTCGCGTCCTGGGTCTTGTCCTGCTCGCCGCTCCTCAAGCGATCGGCGCGCCGCAGCCGGCAATGCAAGGGGCGACGGCCCCGGTTGCAATGGCGCAGGATTTCGTCCGCGCAACGTACCTCGCCAACGCGGCTTTCTGGCTGTCGCTTGGTGGGCTGCTAGGATACTTGTACAAGTCCGGAAAGTAGCGCGCGATCGACGCGGGAAGATTGCAAGGCTGGTGCCTCGGCCGCAAATCCTTGCCTCGAACTGGAACGTCGCAATTGTTATGAGGTCTGATCCCATCGAACCGAGTATTCATCGGCAGCGCGCCGCGTGCTAACGTTGGCGCGATGTTGGCCAACCGGCGGATGACGCGTGAGAAGACGACGTGAAAAAAATCACTCTCTACAGCAGTTCGACCCGGGCGCGCAAAACAGCGGTGCCGCGTCCGTCCGCGCATGCCCGGGTGACGGCCGGCGCCAATACCCTTTCCGCCCCTGCACCGTCGCCGATCGAGGCGCGACCTCGCCGCGCGCGGTGGCGCGGTTTCTTTGCGCGGCATGAGCGGCCGCTGCTCTTCGCCGCTGCGGGGCTCTTCGCTTTGGCGTTGATTCTCGTTCATGCGGCAATGACGGCGACACCGCGCGCGATCACGCAGAAGGATATCGACGCAGCGGTGCTGCATACGCTCGAACAGGGGCAACTACCATCCGCCGCGGCGAAAGCGTATGAGGCCGTGCGGCGCTCCGTCGTCCGTGTCCACGGCATCGGACTACCGCCCGGAATGGATCTAGATGCCCCGCGAGGTATCGGCACCGGTGTGGTCATCGTCGACACCGGGATCATTCTGACCAACATGCACGTCGTGGTCGGCGCCGAACGGATCAAGGTCGAATTCTCCGATGGACTCGAATCCGATGCCGCAATCATCGGCATGCGGCCGGAGCACGACCTTGCCGTGCTGCAGGCGAAAACGCTCCCGGACGACTTGCCCGCGGCGACGTTGCGCTCGACCAGCGATCTCGCCATGGGCGACGAGGTCATCGCCGTTGGCTTCCCCTTCGGAATCGGCCCGTCGGTGTCCGCTGGTGTCGTGTCCGGCCTGCGGCGGGAATACCGGTCGGAAAAAGGGGAACGGTTGCTGACCAATCTCATCCAGTTCGACGCCGCGGTCAATCCGGGCAATTCGGGCGGGCCGCTCTTAACGACCGACGGCCAAGTGGTGGGCATCGTCACCGCCATCCTCAATCCGACCGGCCAGCACGTGTTCGTCGGCATCGGCTTTGCCGTGCCCATCGAGAACGCCGCGGCTGCAATCGGCATTTCGCCGTTTTGACTAGAGCATCCTCCGAGGTCTAGAACGCATGAACGATAAGGCAGCCAGCCACCCCGAAGTGACGTCGCTGATGGAGCAGATCCTCTACGAGGTGAAGCGGGTCGTCGTCGGCCAGGACCACTTTCTCGAGCGTGTGCTGGTGGCGATCCTCGCGCAAGGACATCTGCTCGTCGAAGGCGTCCCGGGACTCGCTAAGACGCTGACCGTCAAGACACTCGCGCGAACCATTCGCGGCCAGTTCAAGAGGATCCAGTTCACGCCCGATCTCGTCCCCGCGGATCTTGTCGGAACGCGCATCTACAACCAGAAGACCGGCGAATTCAACACGGCGCTCGGTCCCGTATTCACCAATCTACTCTTGGCCGACGAAATCAACCGCGCGCCGGCAAAGGTGCAAAGCGCGTTGCTCGAAGTGATGCAGGAGGCGCAAGTGACCATCGCCGGCGAGACGCACCGCGTCCCCGAACCCTTCCTGGTGATGGCAACCCAAAATCCGATCGAGACCGAGGGCACCTACCCGCTGCCCGAAGCGCAAGTCGATCGCTTCATGATGAAGGTGCTGGTCGGTTACCCGAGCGAGGCGGAAGAGTTCGTCATTGTCGAACGGGTGACGGGTCTCGCGCAGATCGTTGGCGAAGTCGCCACGACCGATCAGCTTGCTGCTCTGCAGCGCCAATGCCGTTTGGGCTACGTCGACCCGTCGCTGATGCAATACGCGGTGCGACTCGTCGCCGCGACGCGCAATCCCGAACGCTACGGTGTCGCCGATCTCGCGCGCTATGTCACGTACGGCGCGAGCCCGCGCGCCACCATCCACCTGATCGAGGCCGCGCGCGCGCTTGCGTTCCTGCGCGGACGCGCGTACGTGCTGCCCGAGGACGTGTCGGATTTAGCGCCCGACGTCCTGCGGCACCGGCTCTCCCTTTCGTACGAAGCCTTGGCCGACGCGCAGTCCGCCGATCAGTTGATCCTTCGCATCATGCAGCACGTGCCACGGCCCGAGAAGCCGCTCGAGACCCATGTCCGTCTCGATACAAACGCCTGAGGCTGTCTTACGGCGGCTCGAGTGGACGGTCATTCGCCGGCTGGACGGTATCCTGCACGGCGACTACCGAACGCTGTTGCGCGGCTACGGGCTCGATTTCGCCGACCTGCGCGAGTACGTCTACCACGACGACGTCCGGCACATCGATTGGAACGTTACGGCGCGGCTGCAGACGCCCTACGTACGCGAGTTCAACGAGGAGCGCGAAGTCGCCGCGTGGTTCCTGCTGGACTTGAGCTCGTCGGTGGAGTTCGGCTCGCAGCAGCTGCAAAAGCGCGTGGTCGCCACCGAATTCGTCACCGTGCTCGCGCGAATTCTGACGCGTCACGGCAACCGCATCGGAGCGTTGTTCTATGGCACCCGCGTCGACACGGTGATTCCAGCGCGCAGCGGCCGGCGCCAGGTGCTGCACCTCTTGCATCGGATGCTGACCCGTCCTGCCCCTCCACCAGCGAGCACCGGAACCAACCTGGCGGAGCTCTTGCAGACGGCGTACCGTGTTGCGCCGCGGCGCTCGCTTGTGTTCGTCGTCTCGGATTTCATCAGCACGCCAGGGTGGGCGGAGCCGCTGGCGCACCTCGCACAGCGCCATGACGTGATCGCGGTGCGGCTCTACGATCCGATGGAAATGGAAATGCCCGATCTGGGACTGCTCGTCGTGCAGGATGCGGAAACCGGCGAGCAGGTGTTCGTCGATACGCACGACCGCGGCTTTCGCAAACGCTTTGCGGCAGCAGCGCAGCAGCGCGAGACGGAACTGCGCTCGGCCTTTAAGGTCGCGGGCATCGACGCCCTCGAACTTGCGACCGACGACGATCTGGTCGATTCCATCCTGCGTTTTGCGGACCTGCGCAAGCGGCGCAGCCAATTGGCGACCGGAGGCGGCGTGCCCCAGCACCTCGGGGTGCCGGCATGACGTTTCTGTGGCCGCAGATGCTCTGGCTTCTGGTGCTTGCCCCGCTTGCCGCTGGCGTGTACGTCTTGCTGCTGCGCCGGAAGAAGAAGGCGGCGCTACGCTACGCGAGCCTGAGCCTGATCAAGGATGCGTTGAACGCGGGTCAGCGCTTGCGCCGGCACGTGCCGCCGCTTTTGTTTCTGATCGCGCTGACTTTGATGCTGGTGGCAATTGCTCGGCCGGCCGCGGTCGTCACCTTGCCGTCGCAGCACGAAACGGTGATCCTCTCCATGGATGTCTCCGGCAGCATGCGCGCGACCGACGTCGCTCCGAACCGGCTAGCCGCGGCGCAGGAAGCAGCGCGGGCGTTTGTCGCCGATCTGCCGAGAACCACTCGCCTCGGCGTCGTCTCGTTCGCCGCGACGGCGGCCGTCGTGCAATCGCCCACGCATTCGCGCGAGGACATTGTGGCGGCAATCGAGCGGTTCACCCTGCAGCGCGGCACGGCGGTGGGCAGCGGCATCTTGGTCGCGCTGAAGATGGTCTTCCCCGACGTTGAATTCGACCTGCGCTCAGCGAATCCTCGGCCAAATGTTTCGGGCAGCGCGCCGCTGGATTCATCCCGCGCGCCGGACAAGGCCGCGCCCAAGCCCGTCGCGCCAGGTTCTTACGCGGCGGCCGTCATCATCCTGCTGACCGATGGCCAGACCACGACAGGGCCCGACCCGATCGAAGCGGCGCGCATGGCTGCCGATCGCGGTGTGCGCGTCTACACCGTCGGCATCGGCACGACCAGCGGCGAAATCATCGGCTCCGAAGGCTGGTCGATGCGCGTGCGCCTCGACGAGGAGTCGTTGAAGACGATCGCCAACTTGACGCAGGCGGAATATTTCTACGCGGGCACCGCCGCCGATTTAAGAAAGATCTACCAGCACTTGAACACGCGGATCTTCCTCGAGGAGAAGGAGACCGAGATCACCGCGCTGTTTGCTGCCGCAGCAGCGATTATCGCGTTCGTGTCGGCGCTGCTGTCGATGCTGTGGTTCAACCGGATCCTCTAAAACCATGAGGCGCCTGACCGCATCCACATTTGCGCTCTTCGTTGGCCTGCTTGCCGCTTGCGCGCCCGTGCTGCCATTCGCTCAAGCCCCTGCCCCGGCAATGGTAGAGCCCGCCGCGCCCTACGTCCCGACACCAGCGTCGATCGTGGACGAGATGCTGGCACTCGCCGGAGTCGGTCCCAACGACGTCGTCGTCGATCTGGGCTCCGGCGACGGCCGGCTCGTCATCAGCGCCGTGACCAAGTACCAGGCGCGCCGCGGTTTCGGCGTCGATATCGACCCGGCATTGGTCAAGCTCGCCAACGAGAATGCAGCGAAGGCAGGCGTGGCCGATCGGGTGCAATTCTTCGAGCGTGACCTCTTTGCCACCGAAGTCAGCGCGGCGACCGTGGTCACTCTCTACCTGTTGCCGAGCATCATGGCCAAGGTGGAAACAAAGCTGCTCGCCGAATTGAAGCCTGGGGCGCGTGTCGTCTCCCACGATTATCCGTTCCCGACGTGGCCGGTCACGCGCACGAAGGAACTCGATGTATCGGAAAAAGTCCGCATCTCGGGCACGAGCTTCACCCGGCTTCTGCTCTACAGCAAATGAGCGCGGGATAAAGCTCATAAATTCGGCCGATCCCTCGCCACTCCACGCCTTAAGGTTTAAGAATTCGCGCCGCGTCTTCGGCCCGTGCGTGACAAAACTCGGGTCCGGATGCTCGCGATACGCGCGCCGATCTGAGAGCTTGCGCGCTTTGTCGATGAGCGCGAGACCGGCATCGTCATCGAGGAAAAAGCCCTTGCCATCCGGTCCCCACTGGGTATACGTCTTCCACGCGGATATCCGGTGCCGCTCGGCCAATGCGTCCATTGCCTCGAGATCGCCGTCCTGGTTCGGATTCACGCGACCGTGCAGCAGCATCCGATGCGTGCCCAGCATTTTCTCGACAATGCGCGCGGTGGCGGCGGCTACGAGTACGAGCGTCCCGACCGTGTCGTTGTCAGCACGGGCGGCCAGATTCCGAACAACCTCGCGATGCGCCTGGCCAAAGCCGGGGTGAAAGTCCTCGGCACCAGCGCAGAATGCCGCCATGCAGGCGGGGCTTTGGAACGCTTCTGACGAAAACGAAAGTTGCGCTAATCAGTAGCAGAACGTGCCGGCGCCGTTGGCACGATCACGTTGGCGTCGCGCGGTTACGGCAGAAGCACGTTACTGGCCTGCGCCTCGTCGATGTACTTTTGCACGTCTTCCGCAAGAAGGAAACGGTGCCTTTCGAGCTTCCTAGCAGCTTTCGCGACTTCCTTCACGTATCCCTCGTGATCCTTGTGGCGCTCCTCGAGAGAATGACGCGGATTGCCGGCAGCGCGTCGCTCCGCCTTGGTGGTCTTGAAGGGAATGTGCTGACCGTTGGCTTCACAGCCTTCGTTCTCGCTGAAGCCCGCGCGGCGCAACGCCCAGCCGGTCGTGGTTGCGATCGGCGCCTCGACCGGCGGCATGCGGATGCCGGCCACTTCGTTGCCGCCTTTGTCAACCTTCGATACGAAAATCGGATAGGCGGGACGTCCGACGACCGACGGCGGGTAGTTCGTCAAGATGCCGTCATCGAACATGGCCCCGAAGTCGAGGAAGTAGCGAGTGGTGATGAGCCCGTTGTAGGTGACGCCGGGAATCGTCGGCCAATCCAGTTCCGTTTGCGGCACGACTCCCGTCTGAGAACCGGGCACCGTGTTTGCAAACACCCGTTGGCCGTGTCGTGGCACCTCGCTCTTCGGCGGCTTGGTGTCGTGGCTCACCCATTGGTCGAGCGCGACGAGGAGGGCGCGATGTGCGGGATAAGGGCTGGTCGGGTTCAGAAACTGCTGGCACGTTGACATGCTGGTTACGTCGCCGACACCATGCGACTGTCCGGACATCAGGTAGAAGCGTACGTCTTCCAGATCCTTCAAATCCCTGCCTCGCGTGTCGGTATGCAGCAGCGAACCAGCCTTGACCCAGTACTCGTTGGAGGTATTGACCTCGAAGCGCTTGGGACAAGTGTCGCTCGCCGTGCAGCGCGCGCTACGCCCTCCGGTTTTGCCGCTCAAAATATCAGTCAACACTTGATGCGCGAATGGAAACACACCTTCCGGATGCTCGGTTCTGACGGGCTGCGCGCAGCGATAGTTGATTTGAACTCCGCTGCCGCCGCCGGTATGGCTGAGGATGCCGTCGAGTACGCGCCGGCCGTCTTCGTCCTCGTTGAAGCCCAGCGCCTGGAAATCGTTCAACGTGCGTGAAGGCTGCGAGATGGAGTAGCTGAACGTGTGCCGCACATCACCGGCAAGCGGATTGCCTTGACCCAACGACGCGTGTCGCAGAAACGAAACGAAATCGCGCGTCGCCGCCAGACCGATCGCCGCCACGACGGGATTCTTCGCCGGCCTACCGCCGTCAACACCCCAATAATCGAGTCGCTGCATGAGGAGACGCTGCGCCTGGGCCTTCTCACCGACGACTTGATGCGGCTCAGTGCCGCTGATGCAGCCCGCTTGATATTGCGAGAAAACCGCTTGGTCTGGGTGAATTGGTCATGCACTCATTGAACCTGTTTCGTACTCGTTTTGCCGAAAAGGAGATCACCGTCGAGATACCGTTCGAAACTGGAGGCCAGAAGATCGCCGCCGATGACGAGAAGCTCGCGCAGGTCGTGCAGAATATTCTTGACAACGCCTGGCGCTATACCCCGCATGGCGGGCACGTCCATATTTCGATCGAGCAGACACCGAGGACGCTCGAGGCGATCTGTGCCAACACGAGCGATCCCCTCTCCGGGCAGGATCGCTCCCTCATCTTCGAGCGCTTTTATCGAATCGACAAATCGCGGTCGCGCGAGCACGGTAGCGCAGGCATAGCTCTCGCGATTGTTAAAGAAATGGTCGAGGCGCATGGCGGCAAAGTGGGGGCGGAGAGCATCGATGCAGAAAAGCGAATCTGGTTCACCCTTCCGGCCTGATTCGCGATCAATCGTTATCGAATCTTTACGTTGCACCTTCCTGCGATTTACTACCATTGCAATTCTGGCCTAAGGCAACAGTGACCGACGCGTCCCCACCAGGGGACGCGTACACCGGCGGAGAGAGCATCGTGGACCACCACCGCAACAGTCGCCGGATCACTCGGCCCCTCGCCCTGCTGTCGAGCGCGCTCGTGGCGGGCCTCCTGCTGAGCATCAGCGTGCCGGCACTCGCTCAGAAGGGTCAGCCGGCCAACCTCCAGCCGGCCCCGAACCCCCCTACCCCTAGGGCTTTGCTGGCCGACAACGTCGGGCCGGCGCCGGCATCCATCGGCACCGACATCCCGCTTACATACTTCGGCCCCAGCCCCTCCCAGGTGCAGAAGGAGCTGCTCGGTCCCTATCAGCTCCTGAAGTCGGGCCAGCTCGACACAGAGGCGAGCACCATCACGCTCCCGCTTTACCGCGGCCGGCTCAAGGACGGCCGGAAGGTCTGGTACATCCTTACCGACACCACGGACAAGAGCAACGCCGAAGCGCTCGGACTCAACCACGCGGCCAAGCTGAGCTACTCCCAGGTTGGAAAGGCGGTGCGCAGCGGCACCCTCCTCAAGGACGGGACGCTGATCTTCGACGCTGGCGCGGTCGATTTCCGGCCCGAGCACAAGATCGTGCCCGGCGACGCACCCAACTTCTTCCCGCCGAAGGTGGCCGAGCCGGGCGCGGTGGGCGATGCCGATTACACCCCGTTGGTGCGCATCACGAACAGCCGCGACCACATCTACAACGCGCCGACATTGGCCTTCGCCGTGGACGCGTCGCAGATCAACTTCTGCGACGGCAACCCGGACTACAAACTGGTGGCCGACGTCGTGGTGAAGATCTGTCCCAACCAGCCTGAGAATGGCGGCGGCACGGTGACGGTCCGTCTCACGCCTAACTTCAGCTTCGCCAGGCCGGTGCTCTACATGACGACGGATGCCTCCGACCGAGCGGCGGCGGCCATCGGCGACGCGACGTTTGCGCCCGCTCTAAGCGACCTGGGCGTGGGCCGCGACGATAGCTTCTCCAGCGCCGTCGAGCGCCTCTTCCAGATCACCAATGGCCCAATGGGCAAGGACAACCCGCAGCGCCAGGGCTTGAACAGCAAGCTCGGCGATCCTCCGGGAGCGGATGGGATGCCCCTCCACCCGCTCAACGTCATCGGCGGCATCCCGACGATCTCCACGGACTATAGCCCTCTATGGGACATCAATCTCGGGGAGTGGACTCCGGAGGCGGTCCGCCGGGGCTATCGCGCGCGCGTGTTCGAGGAGTTCAACATCCTGGGGCTCGTGCAGAACGGTTGGATTACCGGGCCGGGCGGCAAGAAGTTCGGTTCCAATGGCATCGTCGTCAACTGCCCCATCGTGCACCGCTTCCTGTGAAGCAGCGTGCGGCCTTGTTCACGGGCGAACAGGAGCATTGCATGAGCGCCCCTGCAGCCCTTCCTTCCGAGAGTAGGCGCCGGTTCCTCGGCGGGGTTGGTGGAGCAACGGCAGCGGCCGGTTTCGCCGGTCTCGCGCCGCTTCCGAAGACCGTTCAGGCGGCTGCGTCGGTCGCCGACGAAGCAGGTCCGCGCCTGGAGCGGGCCTACCAACTACGCCACGAGGCGGCTCTCCGCCACAAGAGCGTCGGCATGCCAGCACATCCCGCCAACGGCGACGACGAGTTGTACCCGAACAGGATCGGCAGCTTCTCGAAGGCGCTGCCCCACGACGCCCTCGGCGAGGTGGATCGAGACGCGTACAAGGCGCTCCTTCGCGCGGTGAGCAGCGGTCGCCCAGCCGACTTCGAGGAGATCCCGTTGGGCGGTCCGGTCAAGCTCCGCAATCCGCTGGGGGCGTTCGCCTTCGAGATGATCGGACCAGACCCGCACCAGTTGGCGACGCCCACAGCGCCCGCCTTCGGCAGCGCGGAAGCGGCCGGGGAGATGGCGGAGGTGTACTGGCAGGCGCTGACCCGCGACGTGCCGTTCTCCGAGTACGACCAGGATCCACTGGCCAACGCCGCGGCAGCCGATCTTTCGCGGTTCTCCGACTTCCGTGGCCCGAAGCGCGGCGGCCAAGTGATACCGTCCATGCTCTTTCGCGGCGTCACTGCCGGCGATGCCGTGGGCCCATACATCTCGCAGTTCCTGTGGCAGGACGTGCCGTACGGCGCCACGCTGCTGCTACAGCAGATCCGGACCACTGTGCCGGGTGTCAACTACATGCACCGCTACGACGACTGGCTGGCCGTGCAGAACGGTTCCGCCATGGATGCGACGCGGCTCCACCCACATCTGCGGTACGTGCGCACGGGCCGCGACCTCGCCGAAGTCGTCCACCGCGACTTCACCTATCAGTTATTCCTGAACGCCGCGCTGATTCTGCTCGGCACCGGCACGCCGCTCGATTCCGGCAACCTGTTTGGAGACCGGCCGCGGCGAGCGGCCAACGGAACGTTGCTCGGCTCCGGTGTGCCGTACGATCCCGGCAACCCCTACGCGCGCTCGCGGACGCAGTCCGGCTTCGCCACGTTCGGCGCCCCGGCCCTCCTGGACCTGGTGGGCCGTGTCTCGAACTGCGGGTTGAAGGCCGCCTGGTACCAAAAATGGGCTGTCCATCGCCGTCTCCGGCCCGAAGAGTTCGGCGGGCGGATCCACAACCACCTGGCCGGCGCCGTACGCTACCCAATCCACGCCGACATCCTGAACTCCCCGGCGCTCGAGACCGTGTACCGGAAGAACGGCACTTACCTGTTGCCAATGGCCTACTCGGAAGGCTCGCCGACCCACCCCGCATATCCCTCCGGCCACGCCACCATGGCGGGGGCGTGCGCTACGGTGCTGAAGGCGTTTTTCGACGAGCCGTATGTGCTGCCTACGCCGATGGTGCCCAGCGCCAATGCCGAATGGCTGGCGCTGTACACCCAGCCGACGGGCCTGACCGTCGGCGGTGAGCTGGACAAGCTCGCCTCCAATATCGCGATCGGCCGCAATGCGGCCGGCGTCCACTGGCGCACGGACGCGATCGAAGGGCTCCGGCTGGGCGAAGCGGTCGCCCTCGGCGTGCTGGCCGACGTGAAGGGCTGCTTCAATGAGGAGTTCGGCGGCTTCAGCCTCACCAGGTTCGATGGCACGACCGTCGTGGTCTAAATGCCTCCCGGTCGGCCTCCACGGCACCGTAGCCGAGCGGCATGAGGCGGCAGGGCTACCGCTGGACGGCGTACATCTCGCGATTGCGCGCACGCAGAAGCTGCACCGCGCGCTGCAGAATGCGCCCGCGTTCGGCGCCGGTCATCGCAGACCAGAAGACGAAGCCCTCCCTCGCCGCCGCGACGGCGAGTTCGACTTCGGCGGTGCCGGCTTGCTCGACTACGCACAGCACTTCGCCGGTGGCCGGACGCCCGGAGCGCGGGCAGTCCTGTGATGCAGGAATCTAGAAGATCGTTCTTCTGCCAGATCCGAGCCCGGGTCGGGCGCTGAATGCACTCGATCTGGATACCGGGGAAGGTTTCCTCCGGGCGTTCCACGCCTGAGGTCCCCAAAGCGAGAACCGTAGGTGTAGGATGCGCCGGTCGGCCGCGTCGGTTTCCCAAGCTGCTAGCCCGTTGACGTCTACCATGGACCTGCTGAAAGACTTCTCGACGTTCTCGTTCACTCACCAGGAGCGCGAGCGAACCGTATACCGAAAAGGCGAAGGCCCCGCCGTGCTGATCATGCACGAGGTGCCCGGGATCTCCGCCGAGGTGGCGCGGTTCGCCCGGCGCGTCGTGGACGCAGGCTTTACCGTGTTCATGCCGAGGATGTTCGGCCCCGTCGGGGTGAAGACGTCGCCGCTTAACCGTGTACCGGAACTCCTAAAGCTCTGCGTCAACCGCGAGTTCCATGTACTCGCCGAAAATCGGTCGAGCCCGATTGCGGACTGGCTGCGCGCACTCGCTCGCCAAATCCACGAGGAGATGGGCGGCCGCGGTATCGGCGCAGTCGGCATGTGCGTGACCGGCAACTTTGCGCTTACGCTCACCCTCGATCCATGGGTCCTAGCGCCCGTCATGGGGCATCCGTCGTTGCCGCTGCCGATCACCCGCGCCAAGGCTGCCGCGGTCCACGTGACACCCGAGACGTTCGCCAATGCACGCCGCCGGTCCGCCGAGGATGGGCTGAAGGTGCTGGGTGTGCGTTTTCACGGCGACACGCTGTTCTGCAGAGCGCCGCGCTTTGAGACTCTGCGCCGCGAGCTCGGCGACGCCTTCGAGGGGATTGAGCTTCCCGCCGCGTCGGCAAAGCCTCAACCCGAGCCGCCGCACAGTGTGCTGACCATCGGCCTCATCGATCGCGAGGGCGAGCCGACGCACGAGGCGGTCGAGCGTATCCTGAGTTTTCTTTCGGAACGCCTGCGCTGACCGCGAATCCGACGCGCGCCGGCTACACACGCCTTCTCGGATGGAAAAATCCATACAGTTAGGGTGAGCGGAATCAAGTCGCCCGCCCAGTTGGAAGACGAGATTCTCAATCTGTTTGTATGGGTCTGGAGCATTGAAGGATCACCTGAAGGAGCTGTGCCGTAACCGGGGCGGTGATCCAGCTGTCGTCGAGAAGATCGTAGATTCAGAGCTCTGCCTCATGTTCACGGCAGACATCGCGAATCGTGCAAAGCACGGTACGCTTCGTCCAAGCCGCTCAGGAAAGTTCGCGCGGTTGTGGAGGACGTGGGCTTCACTGTGCCGCAAACGGCAATCAAGAGCATCAGCGTCGAGGCATTCGCTGTCGGCGTGGATGTTGCACTTCCGGAGCAGGCTGAACTTCATGGAACCCGTGCTAGCCACTCCACGCCTTAAGATTTAAGAATTCGCGCCGCGTCTTCGGCCCGTGCGTCACGAAGCTCGGGTCCGGATGCTCGCGATACGCGCGCCGATCTTGCTCCACGCGATCGCCTGCCAAGTGCTTTTTCACGACATCGGCGGCAATCGGGTACACCTTGAGCGCGTTGCGGCCGAACACCTTGGCGCGCAGTGCCGGCGTCATTTTCGGATAGCCGTATTTGTCCACCCACTCATCATTGACCTGAAACGTGCGAAATGCCTGGATCTGGTCCTGCGGTGAGCCGTACCAAATCGAGTCCGTGCCCCATAACACATTGTCCTCACCAACGTATTTGAAGAGTTTGCCCAGCGCGTGCGCCGCGGAGTCCGGATCGCGCATCAGGAAGCGCCACGTGGAGCCGAGCTCGGCGTAGACGTTCGCCCCCGGTCGAATGCCGTTGTCGCGCAGACTCGTGACCAGCGCATCGATGCCATCGCTGCGGCGCGCGTCGTACGCACCTTCGGGCTTGCCCGCGACGAAACCCGAGTGATAGATAAGGAAGTTGACGTCCGGAAAGCGCTTGGCGACGCGGCCGACATCGACGCAGGTCGAGTGCTCGTACGACCGCGGCCCGAACGGCAGTCCTTTATGGACCGCAATGTTGTTGATGGAGAGCTTGCGCGCTTTGTCGATGAGTGCGAGACCGGCATCGTCATCGAGGAAAAAGCCCTTGCCATCCGGTCCCCATTGGGTATACGTCTTCCACGCGGATATCCGGTGCCGCTCGGCCAGCGCGTCCATTGCCTCGAGATCGCCGTCCTGATTCGGATTCACGCGACCGTGCAGCAGCATCCGATGCGTGCCCTGCATTTTCTCGACAATGCGCGCGGTGGCGGCGGCTTCCTCGATGGTCAGCGGTTCGCCTTTGCGCGTCGACGGCACGAACGACAGTACGAGCAAATCGGTGTCCGAATCGAGGAAGATGTCCTTGATGAATTCATCCGGCCCGAGGCACTGTAAATAGTCGAGGCCGGGTTGCTCCGCCGCGGCGCAGCGCTTGTTCTGCGCGAAACTTTTGAGCGGTTGCGCGCCAGCCGGGAGCGAGCGCGTCCACGCCCCGGTCGGATTCACGAAGTGGCCCTGCACGTCGAAAATAAACTCCGCGCCATCGAGCGTTGAGCGCGCGAGCTGCAGATCCAGCGCCGCGTCCGCTGGCAATTCGTAGTAGCTCCCGCGCCTGCCGCCGCCGGCGTACGCCGCGTTCATGCCGAGAAGCATCGTCGCCGCGCCGCAAGCGGATACAAGGAAGCCGCGGCGGGTTACGTTCTGGCGCCGCGCATTGGCAGTCGCTGCTTCCAGCGCGAGATGCCGCGCGTGCCGATGCATCGGCTCTAATGGAATGGGCGCAAACTCACCGTTGGTCGTCGTATCGAGCTTGATCGGCAGCCGTGAGCCGGCAGGGTCGTAGCGAGAATGCATGGAAGCGCCTCCTCGGCAAAATTGCGCCCACTATAATACGAGCCATGAAGCGAAAATTGTTGCTTAAGTTGGTCGCATGCGTACTGGGCGCGACCGCGCAGGTAGCCACGTTCACCGCGCAGGCCGAAGACGTGCCGGATATGGTGGCGCCCTACGCGACAACACCCGAGTCGGTCGTAGAGCAAATGTTGCTGCTTGCGCGAGTTGGCCCCGACGACTTCGTCGTGGATTTAGGCTCCGGCGACGGACGCGTGGTCATCGCGGCGGTCAAGAAGTTCAACGCCCGCGGCGGTTTTGGCGTCGACATTGACTCGTCGCTGGTGGACTACGCCAACGCCAAGGCGCAAGCGGAAGGTGTAGCCGACCGCGCCAAATTCCATTTGCGCGACTTGTTCAAGACCGATATTCGCGAGGCCAGCGTCGTCACCGTCTACTTGCTGCCGCGCGGGATGAATAAGCTTCGCTCCAAGCTGCTCGCTGAGTTAAACCCAGGCACACGCGTGGTCGCGCACGACTATCAGTTTCAAGGGTGGCCGGTCGACCGCATCATGTCGTTCGACGTTCCGGAGAAAAACGATTACACGGGTCGCCGGAACACGGCGCTTTACCTGTACATCGTTCCCGCTCCTATCGTTCCAGCCGTCCCCCACCGCCCGGCCGCGGTTGCGCCAGGCGAGAGAGGGTCAGCAGCAGATTGAGTGTTACGCGGGGACGGTTTCGCGCTCCTTGACGCGCGTTTCGGGTGCGGGAGGTTGCGCCGCCGGGACGGGCTCGCTCGGTTTCTTCAGCGATTCGGCCCTCTGCTGTTCCTTGCGCAGCTGTTCAATGGTACGCGCCTTGTAAAACCAACCACTGAGTTCATCACACATGATTGACTCCTTTCCGTTCGAGCGATGGCGAGTCTCCCTATGGTTGTTCGAGTTATAGGCCGATGTTACGACGAGCCCTCGGCGAGATCAAGTCAAAGCGGTCGTTGATCGTCATGTCGACCGTGACCTGGATACCGAGCGACAGGAGTGTGCGCCAGATGCAAAACCCGGGTTGTAACCGAACCTAACACCATGTTCTAGAGCGCCGTCCTACTACGCGTACCCATGTAGATCATATTGCTGACCGATGGCTTCGCCTGCTCGACGATGCTTTCGGCGATCGATTCGACCAGCGCATACGCGGTGCGCGCGAGCGTCAATAACGATGTAAGGAGAACACTGTGAAGACTGCTGCGGACAATATCGACGCGGCGCTGGACGCCGCTCTGAAAATGACGTTTCCCGCGACCCTATTGCCGTATTCATTCCCATTTCCAGCGAAAACCCAGTCGCTCCAAGATCGCAAGGGGACGAGGTCAGCGATGGGTCCGAGCACAACCTCTAGCGCACGAAAACGAAGGTGTTCCGAACCGACACTTATCGGAGACGATCGAAAGAGATATCATTGCATCGTTATCGGAAGAAGAGATGATCATGAGCGCGCCACCTATGTACCGAGTTGCCGCACTCGTGTTGCTGGCAGTGTGCGTTTCGAGCGCCGCAGCGGACGACAAACTCGAGTATGACCGCCGCGCAGCCGCCCGGGACGCGATGCTGTTCCAATCCTTGGATCGCGACGCCGATGGAACGGTGACGCGGTTGGAGTCACAGGGCAACCTCAATTTCGGTCCGCGCTTTGACGCCATGGACATCAATCGAGACGGCGTTGTGACGACAGCGGAGTTGCAGCGTTACATTGAGCAGCAGTACGGCGTGCGCCCCAACCCCCCGTAACAATAGCGCCGTGCCGGCGATAAGCGGCGTTCGTGCCATTATCGATTGAAGGGACCGCTGACGCGAGACTTCAACTGTTATTCCTTGTAGCCTTCGACCTCGATAAACAGCGCCAACTCGTCGCCGACGGACGGAATGCCGAACTTCATGCCGAAGTCGGAGCGCTTGACGACACCGGTCGCGTTGCCGCCGCACATGTCCTTTTTGCTCTGGGGGTGCGGCATGCACTTCCAGCGTTCGATGTTCAGGGTCACTGGCTTGGTGACCCCGAGCAAGGTCAAGTTGCCTTCGATGCTTCCCAAGTTGTCGCCCTTGAACGCGACCGAGGTGGACTTGAACGTCATGGTCGGAAATTCCGCGACGTTGAAAAAGTCGGGCGTGCGCAGATGTTCATCGCGCGTGCGCGGCCGGCTCCCCTTGTCGTTGTCGCCGGTCGTAACGGACGTAGTCTGAACCGTTACGTCGAGCGAGCCGGTCTTGGCGGCCTGATCGAGCGTGAACTTGCCAGCGGTCTTGTCAAAGCGCCCGCGCATCCGTGACAGGCCACCGATGTGATCGACCTCGAAATGCACAAAGCTGTGATACGGGTCGATCGTATAGTTTTCCGGTGCCGCGCTCACCGACAGGGGCAGCGCGGCCGCGACCAATGCCATTGCAAGTTTTTTCGACATGACAATATTTCCGTTCTCTGTGTGTATGAGCACTAACGGCTCCGCTTTCGACTAGGAGTGCCAGGCCAAATAGCAGGCGATACCTGCAATGATAAAGGTGTAAAGCGAGAGCAGCATGGCCTGCTGCCAGACCCGCGCCCTGGCCGGAACCGGTAGGCGCGCGCCGACGGGGACCAGCGCGAGCACTAGTACCGAGTACCAGGGAAGTTGCGCAAGGATCATCGCGCCCACCGCAACGAGCCCGGGGATCAGCATCGCCGGCAACGTCAACGTGGCCCCCGCTGTGCCGGGTTTGCCTCTGAGCATTTGCACGAGCAGGAACGCGCCCGATCCAGCACCCAGCGCGATGCCGTACAGGCCGTAGGTCGCGGACGCCGCAAGGATGGCGGCGACGCCCACCCCCAGTCCCGCGCCCAGTCCCGCCGCGCCGGCCCGCACCGCCTGGTCGGCCAGGAACATTTGTCCGAAGCCGACCATGAAGGCGACCGCGACCGCGGCGACGCCCCCGAAAAGCCAGATTTGCGCCATCTCTTTTTGCGACAGCACGGGCCAAAATATCCACAGCGCTGCCATACCCGCAGCGAAGGCGAGCATCGCTGCGCCGGTATGCGTCGTCTTGACTCCAAAATCAATGAAAATCCCAATGGCGGGGGCCGCGAGGCCGAGTAGGACAATTTTCCGCGTAGCAGTAAGCGGTGAAAAGGTAAAGCCGGCAACGAAATACACGGCGGTGGCGAAAGCGGCCACAACGGCAAGCCCGCCCAGACGCACCGATTGCAGCAACAGCGTCACGACCAGCCCGACAACGAACGGGGCGACACCGCCCTGCACCGCGGGATGACCAAAAAACTCCTCTGCCAGAACTCCTCCCAAGGATCGAGGCCACGGATGTGGCGGGCAGTATAAGGTAAACGCCCGCGCGCGCGATGAGTTACGGCCCACAAAACGCCCGGCGAGCTGCTGCGCGAGCGGCAAACGTGCGGGTCTCGGACGGCTCTGCCGTCACGCGGTGCCCTCTCCACTCGCAGCGGTGCCCGCCAACCCCAGCATCAGCGCGTTCGACCGGCGCACGAACCCCGCCGGGTCGTCGAGCTGCGCGCCTTCGGCAAGCATCGCCTGGTCGAACAAGAGCGCTGCCCAATCACCGAGACGCACGTCACTCTCACCCGGTAATCGCTGGATGAGCGCATGGTGCGGATTGATTTCGAGAATCGGCACGATCGTGGGCGCCTTCTGTCCGATAGTTTTCAAAAATCGCCCCAAGTTACCCGAGAGTTCGCCCTCGCCGACGACCAGGCACGCGGGAGATTCGGTCAGGCGATGAGTCACGCGCACTTCCTTGACTCTTTCGCCAAGCGCCTTGGCGATGCGTTCAACCAGCGGCTTCCACTCGTCCTCTTCCTTTTTCTGCTGCGCCTTTTCCGCTTCATCCGCGAGAGCGCCTAAATCCAGCGCGCCTTTGGCCACCGACGATAGCGGCTTGCCTTCGAACTCGGTTGTGCTGCCGACAAGCCACTCGTCGATCCGGTCGGACAGTAACAACACTTCGATCCCCTTCTTGCGGAAGATTTCGAGGTGCGGACTGTTCGCCGCGGCGACATGCGTCTCGGCGGTGACGTAATAGATGGCCGTCTGGCCTTCCTTCATGCGGCCGACGTAGTCGGCGAGGGAGACAGCCTGCTCGTCGGTTCCGCTTGCCGTCGAAGCGAAGCGAGCGAGCTTCGCCAACCGGTCGCGATTGGCCGGGTCTTCGGCGAAGCCCTCCTTGAGCACCTTGCCGAATTCGGTCCAAAACTTTGCGTACTTCGACTGATCGTTTGCCGCGAGATCGTCGAGCAGGCCGAGCACGCGCTTGACGCAACCGCTGCGAATCGCGTCGACGTCGCGCGATTCCTGCAGGATTTCCCGCGATACGTTCAATGGCAGGTCGTTGGAATCGACGACGCCGCGCACGAAGCGCAAGTACGCAGGCAACAACTGTTCGGCGTCGTCCATGATGAATACGCGACGGACGTAGAGTTTCAGTCCCCGGCGATGGTCGCGATCCCACAAATCGAACGGGGCGTGCGCCGGAATATAGAGGAGCTGCGTGTACTCGGTCCTGCCCTCGACCTTGGCATGTACGTGTGCGAGCGGCGGCTCACCGTCGTGCGCGACGTGCTTATAGAACTCGTCGTATTGCTCCGGCATGATGTCCTGCTTCGGCCGCGCCCAAAGAGCGGACGCCTGGTTGACAGTCTCGTCCTCGTCGGTCGCTCGGTAAGCCTTCGCGGTTTCGTCCCACACCTCCTTGCGCATCACGATGGGCAGCGCGATATGGTCCGAATACTTGCGGATGATCGATGCCAGGCGCCACCGCGACAGGAGCTCGTCTTGTCCTTCGCGCAAATGCAGCACGACTTCGGTGCCGCGCTGCGCCCGATCGAGCGTTTCGATCGTGTAGTCGCCCTCACCCTCAGACTCCCAGTTCACACCCTCCTCCGCCGGTAATCCCGCGCGTCGGGTACGCAAGGTCACGCGGTCGGCGACGATGAACGATGAGTAAAATCCGACGCCGAACTGGCCGATCAATTGGGCGTCCTTCGTCTGGTCGCCCGAAAGCGACTCGAAAAACTCGCGGGTACCCGATTTGGCGATCGTGCCGATATGGGTGATCACTTCCTCGCGCGACATGCCAACCCCGTTATCACTGACGGTGATCGTGCGCACGTCCTTGTCGAAGGCCACCCGAATGCGTAGGGCCGAATCGTTTTCGTAATACTCAGGGTGGTCGAGCGCCTCGAAGCGCAACTTGTCCGCGGCATCCGACGAGTTGGAAATGAGCTCGCGCAGAAAGATTTCCGGGTTGCTGTACAGCGAATGGATCATCAACCGCAGAAGCTGCTTGACCTCCGCCTGGAATCCCAGTTTTTCCTTGTGCGCGCCGTCCGGGTTCCCTTCCGCGCTGGGTGCCGCGTCCGCCGCTTGCTCGTTCGCCTTGTCGGCCATGGTCGACTCCTCGATTGTTTGACTAGCGCTTTCCGCGCGGCAGCGTCTTGCCATCTTTGGCGTAAGCGGGTGGGATGTAAAAGTTCAACGTGCGCAGCGGTTCGCTTCCGCTGTTGCGTATCTCATGTAGATCCCCATGCTCGATCAGCAGCAGGGTCCGTTCCCGCAGCGGGTATCGTTTCCGGTTGATGAGCGCGACCCCGGTGCCGGACACGACGAAAAGCCACTGATCCGCACCGCGATGGCGATTGCCCGAATCGCCTTCCGCGTCGCCGGGCGCTAACACCATCTCCGCAGCTTCAGCAAGGTCATTGCCCAACGCGACGCGAAAACCTGGATTGAACTTGAGCGTTTTTCTTTTCATGATTCTCCTTTAATTCCCGAGCTGGACACGCGTCACCCGCTTGGCGTACTCAGCCTCGGTTTTACGGGGTGATACATTTTCGGGTCCTCGACGACTCGTTGAATGTATTTTATCAATCAAACCTCCGCGTTGATCTTGCGCTTTGTCACTACACTCATTGGCATCCTGGCGGTGTTACCGCTGGCCGCGCAGGAACCTCGTCAGTACGGCCATGAGCTCTATCGCCCGCAACCCCGCCAGCCCGGCAAGGATGTCATGTGGTTGCCGACCCCGGACGCATTGGTCGTCCGCATGGGGAACTCGACCTCGCGCAACAGTTCCAGCGTATCGGAGGCACGCTGACGATCCGGGGCCGCACACAACCCGTGCTAAGCGGCTACGTCAACGGCGCGTACATTGGATTCACATTTTTCGATCCCGACGGCGGTGTGCGCAGCATGCGGAGCCAGATCGACAGCGACACGATGTCCGGATCGCTGCGGTTCGCGGGGACGCTGATCCCGATCACCGGCCAGCGCCGCTAGCAGCCGCAAACTCGGAGCTCGTTGCGCGGTGCCGCACGCGGGGTTGACCTCGGGGTTTACCTTCTTAGTCCGAAATATGTTATTGTCATATTTTCCTCTCGACGGAGGCACGGCATGAAGAATCGCACCCTCGTTACGCAGCGCCTCTATTTCGGTTTGGATGCCGTCCAATTACGCGCCGCGACGGGTCGCGCCGCGGCGCGGATCGTTGGGCTCGCGCCGGACCGGGCGCGAGTCAGTGCAGTCAATTTAAGGCAGGACTTCGCGGTCGACACCATCGGAGGCCAGGCGCTGGTCAATGAGCTCGTGTCTGAAGGGTTGCTGAAGCCCGATTCGGAGCAGCACGGCGACTATCGGCTGACCGAACGCTTCCTCGAGTTCGCCTCGGCGCGCGTCGTCGAACCGCTGCCGCGCTCTCGAGCCAAGCAGCTTCTCGCGGAGGTATGCGAGCTCGCCGAGCGCGTCAACGACGAGTGGCTGCACAACCGCATCGAGATCGCCGCGATCGCCATCTACGGCGAGTACATGAGCCGCGACGACAAGATAGCCGAGCTGAAGCTCGGGCTCGTCGTGCGTTCGCGCGAGCCGACATGGCGCACCCGCTTCGGACGCATGACGACCAAGGCACAAGGGGCGCACGAGATACGCCACGCGTTCCGCGAGCTGAGTTCGTTCGTCCGGGTACGCCTCGTCACCGAAACGGCGAGCCTGCCGCGTCCGTTCAGCGTCATCTATCAGCTCGATCTGGCGTAGTCCCGCTTGCGCACATCGCCGTTCGCTATTACTTCCGCTGCGGTCGCTCCTCAACACCTTTACCCGTCATCGGTACGAAGCGAACCGGCAGGACGACCCTCGTCAGCGCCGAGCCATCCGCCGTTTTCTCGACGAGTAACAACTCCTGACCTCCGAGCTGCGTCCCCACCGGGATGACCATCTTGCCGCCAGGTTTCAGCTGCTGCACCAGCGGCGCGGGAACGAACGGCGCCGCAGCAGTGACGATGATGCCGTCGAAGGGCGCTTTGTCGGGCCACCCCTGGTAGCCGTCGCCGATGCGCACGTCGACATTGCGATAACCCAACGCGGTCAGACGCGCCGCTGCCTCGCTTCCCAGCGCTTCGACGATCTCGATTGAGTACACGTGTCTGACCAGCTCGGCGAGTACGGCGGCTTGATAGCCCGAGCCAGTGCCGATCTCCAGCACAACATGATGCGGCTTCGGTTCGATCAAGTCGGTCGAGAGCGCGACAATGTACGGCTGCGAGATTGTCTGGCCTTGGCCAATGGGTAGCGGACGATTGCGATAGGCGGCGTGCGCCGCACTGCCGGGGACGAAGCGGTGGCGTGCAACCTTTCCCATTGCCTGCATCACCGAATCGGAGAATCGCTCGCGACCGACTTCGCGCTCCGTGGCTTTCGCCATCGCCGCGATTTCCGCGACCATCTGCTGGCGCAGCGTTGCAAAGTCGAGATCGGCGGCGGCAAAGCCCATGGGGGTGAGAGCAAAGACGAGTCCGAGAATCGCTGCGAAATTTCTATCCACCGCGCATTTTCCACATTGCGCATTCTCCGCCTATAACGCATTTGCATCCAGCGGGCATCGCGTGCACGCGTTTAGAAAATAGCCAAGACCTGGGCTCGCAGTTTCTGCAAGGATTATCGGTTTCGTTACGTACATCCGCCGCCGCCAATCGCTCTCTGGCCACCCGACCTATAGCGCGTTAGCCATTTCCGCGGCGCGGGGGAAATACAGGGCGCCCAAGCACCGGGCGAGCGCCGAATTCGGGCTTGCTTGCGCCATCGCGCGCGATCAGATCAAGAGCGGTTTCCACCGCCGTTTCAAGCTGCCGATCCCTTTGCGCACCCGCATCTTGCGGCGCGTTGTCAATCTCGATGTCGGGATCGGTACCGTAGTTCTCGACCCCCCAACCGACGTCCTTAAACCAGAACGAAAACTCAGGCTGCGTTGTTTGCGTACCGTCGACCAGCATGTGACGCGGCCAAATACCGATCACGCCGCCCCAAGTGCGTGTCCCCACGAGCGGCCCGATCTTCATCAGCTTGAAACCGTGGGAAAAAATATCCCCATCCGAGCCTGAATGCTCATTCGTGAGTGCAACCACCGGACCGGCGACCGCTTCGTTTGGATATGAGCTCGGTTGACTCCAGCGCGCCATTGCGTAGCCGATACGTCGTCGCGCCACCTTTTCAAGCAGCAGTTGCGACACATGGCCGCCGCGGTTGTACCGGACGTCAACGACCAGTCCGTCGCGCTCGCATTCGGCGCCGAAATACCGGTGGAACTCCGCGAAGCCGGCGGCCATCATGTCGGGAAGATGGAAGTAACCGATACGACTATCGGACTGCTTGTGAACGAACGCGCGGTTGCACTCCACCCACTCGCGATACCGAGCCGGCACTTCGTCGCTCAAGGTTGCAACGAGGACCGTGCGGGATGTCACGACGCCGCTCGAGTCGGTCTTTAGCGTCAGTTCCACTTTGGTTGCCGCTTGATGAACCAGCAGCACCTGAGGCGGGCGCTCGCGTGATACTCGCTGACCATTGACGGCGACGATTCGCTCGCCAACCTTCGCCTCGACGCCAACGGCGTTCAACGGCGAATCGGCACCGGCATCCCAGGCGTCGCCGTTCACGATGCGGGTGATTGCGTAGCTTTCGTCTTCCTGCACGAAGCGAAATTCGGCCCCTAGATAGCCCAGGGCAACCGACGGCGGACGCCGATGGTCACCTCCCATCTCGTAGGCGTGAGATGTGCCGAGTTCTCCTTGCATCTCCCATATGAGGTCCGACAGCTCGCCGCGCGTGGCCACGCGCTCCAGCAGCGGCTCGTACTGGGAGTACACGGAGTTCCAGTCCGTGCCGGACATGTCGGAGACCCAGAAATGATCACGCTGTAGGCGCCACACTTCCCGCAACATCTGACGCCACTCGAGACGCGGGTCAACGGACAGGCGAATTCGATTCAGGTCAATCCAGCCCGTTTCGCGCGACGGTCTGTCGCTGGGGCTCGCTCCCCTTTCGTCTTTCCCTCGTGCCGGCTTCCCGCTTGCAACCACGGCGCGCAGTCGATTACCGGCGCGGAACACGAGTGTCGTCCGATCGTTTGCCAGCTCGAAGGTGTCCGCCTCGTCCGCTAAAGGTTCTGTGCGCAGCGTTTCGAGATCGAAGACTTCCAGTTTGCCCTTGACCTCCTTGTGTCCGCCGCGTCCATGCGCCCCGGCAATTGGTAAAACGCTCCAGACCACCTTGTTGTCGGCCGCGCCAGCAATCTTTCCGAAGAGATTCTCAGGTACGGGGAACGCCGCGATTCGCGCGGCGATTCCTTCGAGGTCCACTCGCGGCGCAATGGCCACCGGGTGCGGTTCGGGTGATTCGCTCCCTGGCTCCCGCCTGGTCAAACCTTTGGGCGCCGGATCAAACGGGGCGGCACCGCCTGCTTGCAAGGCAATCAAATAAGGCCGGCCGGCGCGCGGGAAGCTCAATTCGAACTGCACGCTGTCGTACACCGGGTCGAACGTCCGCAAGGAAAGAAAGTAGAGGTAGCGTCCGTCAGGGTCGAAGGAAGGGCTGTAGTCGCGAAACTCCGGTTGGGTCACGATCGTGCTGGTTTGCTTCGCCACATCGAAGAGCTTGATGGCGCTGTGCCGTGTGCTTATCCAATAAGTGTAGGCAAGCCATTCCCCGTCCGGCGACCACGCGAGGTCCTCGGTTCGGCCGGCATCAGAGCGGTCAACAAACGTCAACGTGTTGGCGTCAAGATCGCCAATGAATACCTCGTTGCGATGGTTGCCAATGGCGATCCGACGGCCGCGCGATGCGGCTTTCATGGCAACGACTCGACCGATGTCCCACGGCAATTCGCGGCTCGAGGCGCCCTCGAACACTGCAACGCGCTCCTCGCCTGAGCCGTCGCCAATTGCCACCACCGTCGCACCGTCGTCGAGCCACTGACTGTGCCGATAACGCACGCCGTCCGGCTTCCCAAGTTGTCGGACCCCACCTTCCCACAGCGCGAACGTGAAGATCTTGCCGCGAGCATCGACCGCAAGGCTGTGTCCCGCGGGATGGATGTTGACGGAACCGAGATGCTCCTCGGCTCTCACGAACTTGCGCGCGGCTTGCGTTCGGTGCGAAAGGATTTGGATATCCAGTTCAGTTGTCGTATCCGTTACCGGATCGAACAACCATATGTCGGCGCCGCATTGATAGACGATGCGTTTGCCATCCGTGTGGACGTGTCGCGCGTAGAAGTTGTCGTGATCGCTGTGACGCCTTACCTCCGATCCATCGGGCATGCACGAGTAAAGGTTGCCGACTCCCTCGGCGTCGGAGAGGTAATAGACGCGTCCGGCCAGCCACACGGGGCTCGTGACATTCCCGGCAAGTTCGTCCATGCGCCGAAACGCTCCACTGCCATTCGCGTCGATCCACAGATGTCCAGCCGTCCCTCCTTTGTAACGTTTCCAGCGTGCTGGGTCGGCCGTATTCCGACCGATGATCTTGATTCCGCCCGGCCCAAGCGCCAGATGATTGACTTGTCCGAGCGGCAGCAACTGTGGTGCGCCGCCAGCGGAATCCAATGTGTAAGCGCGGTAGTTTCGAAAGAACGGCTGGCCGTAGGTCGTGACAAATAGAATGTGACCTTCCGGCGTCCATCCCCTGACCATGGTGTCAGGGCCGAGCCAGGTCATGCGTCTCGCCAGGCCGCCGTCGCTCGGCATCAGATACACCTCGGCGTGCTGCTCATCTCGGCTGACGAAAGCGATCCATCGGCCATCAGGTGACAAGCACGGAGTCGACGGCTCCGACAACCCGGCGGTCAGTCGACGGGCGATACCGCCCGACGCACTCACCTGCCATAGATCGTCGTCGGTTACAAAAACGATCTTGTCGTCGAGTAGGTTCGGGTGTCGTAGGTATGCCTGGTTATTCATTTGCTAAATGAAACGCCTTGGTGGACGGTTAGAACATGAGAGGACGCGAGGAAGTCGATGCGCGTGAGAACCTGAACGCAAAGCTCACCCGACATCTAACAACGGGTAACCCCGGCTGAAGTTCAAGGAACTAATGCTTGTCGCGCAGGTCTTTGCGTGTCCAACATATAGCTTCAGTCGATGAGACGGTCGCTCTCGCAATGATGCCGATTTCAGCCAGTCAAGCGTAAGGACAATCTAACACCGTCAATTCACGTGCGGGTTGCGACGTTTAAAGCGCTCGGTGCACGTGCCACTGGCAACTCCGCTACACTCTCGCCCCGGTCCTCCTCCACCACCCGATACAGGAAATCTCGCATGATTCGTCGCCGCCTCTTCACCCCGTTATTGATTGCCTTTTTCGCCCCACTGCTCGCCGCGCAAAGCAGTCCCCAGCTCGGAGACGAAGTCTACCGGCCCTCCGTCGGCCAGCCGGGGAAAGACGTCGTTTGGGTGCCAACACCGGACGCACTGGTTATGCGGATGTTGCAAGCCGCCAAGACTACCGACAAGGATCTCGTGTACGACCTCGGCGCGGGCGACGGCAAGATACCCATCGCCGCTGCCAAACAGTTCGGCGCGACAGCGGTCGGAATCGAATACAACGCGGAGATGGCGGCGCTTGCCAAGCGCAACGTCGAGCGCGCGGGTGTCGCGGGCAAGGTGACCATCATCGAAGGCGATATCTTCAAAGAGGATTTCTCCAAGGCGACGGTCGTCACGATGTATCTGTTGCCCGATTTAAATCTCAAGCTCCGTCCGCTGCTGCTCAAGATGAAGCCGGGGACGCGCCTCGTCTCGCATCAATTCAACATGGGTGAGTGGGAGCCCGACGAGACGATGCAGATCGAGTCGCGCGACGCCTACTTCTGGATTGTCCCGACCGACGTTTCGGGCCGCTGGGCGTTGAAGGAAGATCGAGGGGCGTGGCAGGGTGATCTCAATCTGACGCAACGGTTTCAGCGTATCGGCGGTACGTTAACGATCCGCGGCAAGATGCAACCGCTGCTAGGCGCTTACGTGAGCGGTGACGACATCGGCTTTACGTACATCGATCCAGACCATGGACTGCGCAATTTGCGCGCCACCGTCAACGGCAAGACGCTTACCGGGTCGTTGCGATTCGGGGGCTATTTGAATTCGATCACCGGCGAACGCCGCTAAGGTAAGCCGGTCTATGGTCGGACTCCCTCCGATGGACAGCCCGGCCCAAGCGGCTGCGTCCGCGCCGCAACCGCTGCTCCGGCGCATCGATGCGGTCGCAATTATCGTCGGCATCGTCGTCGGCGCCGGCATCTTCAAGACGCCGTCACTGGTCGCCGGGATCGTCGGCGACCCCGGATGGTTAGTCGTCGCGTGGGTGCTCGGCGCGGTTGTCTCGCTGGTCGGCGCGCTGTGCTACGCCGAGCTCGCGACCACGTATCCGCACGCCGGCGGCGATTACCATTTCGTCACGCGTGCTTACGGCCGCAACGTAAGCTTTCTCTACGCATGGGCCAGGGCAACAGTCATCAACACCGGCTCGATCGCGCTGCTCGCGTTCGTGTTCGGCGATTACATGGCGCAGGCTATACCACTCGGAGCGAACTCGGGTGCGCTCTGGGCTGCCTTCATCGTGGTCGCGCTTACGTTGATCAACGTCGCGGGTTTGCGCGCGTCGGTGCGTACGCAGAACGTGCTCACCGCCGTCGAGGTCGCGGGGCTGGTAGCGATCGTGATCGCGGGCCTGCTGGCTCCGGCGGTCGCGGGCGCGGGGCCCGCGGCGTTCGCTGCAACGCCCGCGCTCGGAATGTTCGGCCTTGCGATGGTGTTCGTGTTGCTCACCTATGGAGGCTGGAATGAAGCAGCGTACATCTCGGCTGAACACAAAGGCGGCCGACGCGCAATTGTCGGCACGCTAATAGTCAGCATCGCCATGATCGGCACGATTTACGTCGCCGTGAACCTCGCGCTGTTGGAGGGCCTCGGCTTCAAAGCCTTGGCCGAAAGCAAAGCGGCCGGGGCCGAGGTCATGGACCGTGCTTTCGGACCTTTTGCGGCGCGCGCGCTTGGATTGTTCGTCGCAGTCGCGGCGCTGACGTCGATCAACGCGACGATGATCGTCGGCGCCCGTACCAACTACGCGATGGGTCGCGATTGGCCCGCGCTCAAGTTTTTAGGCGCATGGAACGTCACGCGCGGCGTGCCGGTGTCGGCGTTCCTGGTGCAGGGCGCGATCGCCCTGGCGCTGGTTGGATTCGGCGCGCTGCAGCACGACGGGTTCGAAGCGATGGTCGAATTTACCGCACCGGTGTTCTGGTTTTTTCTACTGCTCGTGGGCATCTCGGTGTTTGTGCTGCGGGCGAAGGACGGCGGCGCCGAGCGCCCGTTTCGCGTGCCACTGTACCCGTTGACGCCGTTGCTGTTCTGCGCAGTTAGCGCGTATCTGCTCTACTCCAGCGTGACCTACGCCGCCAGCAAGAATGCCGTGCACATTACACTGCTCGTCATGGCGGTCGGCGCGGTCGCGCTGTTTCTGACACGCCGGCATGGCCGCGCGTCGTAACAACCGGCGACTGACGGGCGAGAGCGCAGGCGGATGGGCAAGTTGGGGTGCCGCCGTGCGTCGCCGGCCGGTTGCACGGCTCGCCGGATCGAAGTAAACCAAAGCAATTGCCCCGAGCCATTAGTCCGGGCTTCTCAACGGAGATTTCGATGCGCCACTTGGCCGGTTCTCTTGTGATGCTCGTTGCAACGCTTCTCTTGTCAGTGCCCGCGGAAGCCGCGATGTGCTACGTGCTGGTCGACCGCAACGACAACGTCGTCTATCGCGATTCCTATTCCCCCATCGATCTCTCGGATCGAGGCGCTGCCGAGCGCGAAACGTTGCGCAAACGCGGCGAGCATTTGATCGCGATGGATGTCGAACGCTGCCCGGCGATCGACTACTTCACGGGTCTGGCAGGGTCGCGCACTTTAAGCATCGATCAGGTGGTCGATGGAGTGCCGGTGGCAGGCATATCCGGCGCACGTCCGGCGCCGGTGGCGGCTTCCGCGAAGGGCACCAAGCCGCGCACACCGGATTCGGCACGCCGCAATCGGTAGTGCGCGCGGTATGCTGGTGAGCGTCGCGAGACCGGCAACGCGATCGCTCGCGTTTTGACGCGAGGCGGCCGATGACTTGGTCGCTCATCGCCCGCGACGTGACCGGAGCGTTCGGCGTCGCTGTCGCCAGCCGTTTCTTCGCCGTCGGCGCGCTTTGCCCGCACGCGGCGAGCGGCGTTGGCGCGCTTGCGACGCAAGCGCTCGTCAATCCGCTGTACGCCGCGGCCGCGCTGGACGCGCTGGCGCGCGGTGCCGCTTCCGTGCACGTCGTGCAGTCGTTGACCGATGCGGACGAAGGTCGCGACCACCGGCAGCTCCACGTGATCGATATCGAAGGCCGCACCGCCGCGCACACGGGCGCGGCATGCATCGCGTGGTACGGGCAGCAGTCCGGCCGTGATTTTTCGGTGGCCGGGAACATGCTGGCAGGCCCCAAGGTAGTCGAGGATACGGCGGCGACGTTCGTGGCAAACGCCGCGCTGCCGTTCGCCGAACGCCTCATTGCCGCGCTCGCCGCGGGGGAAGCCGCCGGCGGCGACCAGCGCGGCAAACAGGCGGCGGCGCTGCTCGTCTATACAACCGAGAGCTATCCCGCGCTCGATCTGCGCGTGGATGACCACGCCGACCCAATCGTCGAATTGCAGCGTTTGTACGAGAAGAGTCTCGAGCGCTTCCAGCCATTCGTCGCTTGCCTGCCCAGCCGCGCCAACCCCGCCGGTGTCACCGATCGCGCGATCATCGAAGCCGAGATCGGCCGTTTCCATTCGGCGCGCGCTGTCCGTCGGTGACGAGAAGAGCTTGCCGCAAAGCCGTGCATGCTATGCTGAAATGCAGTTGCGGCACGAACTCTCGGGAGCACGTATGCGCATCGCACAATGGACGTTGGGTCTTGGGCTCGCGCTTGCGCTCACCGGCGGCTCTACGCCGGCAACGCACGCGCAAACGCTGCGCATCGGCCTCGCGGAAGACCCGGATGTGCTCGACCCGACGCTCGCCCGAACCTTCGTCGGGCGCATCGTGTTCTCGGCGCTGTGCGACAAGCTCTTCGATATCGACGAGAAGCTCACGATCGTGCCACAACTCGCGACATCGCATGAATGGTCGGCGGACAACCAGGCGCTGACGCTCAAGCTGCGCCAGAACGTCACGTTCCACGACGGCGAAAAGCTCGACGCGGCCGCCGTCAAGTTCAATCTCGAGCGGCACAAGACGCTCCCCGGCTCCAATCGCCGCGGCGAACTTGCGCTGCTCGCGACCGTCGATGTGATCGATCCTGCCACCGTGCGGCTTAACTTGTCGGCGCCGTTCGCACCGCTCTTGGCCCAGCTCGCCGACCGTGCCGGCATGATGGTCTCGCCCAAGGCCGCACAAGCCGAAGGCGACAAGTTCGGGGCGAAGCCGATCTGTTCCGGCCCGTTCCGCTTCGCCGAGCGCGTGGCGCAGGACCGCATCGTGCTGGAGCGTTACGCGAACTACTGGAATAAGGGCGAGATCCATGTCGACCGGGTCGTTTACCTGCCCATTCCCGATTCGACAGTGCGCCTGGCCAATCTGCGCTCCGGACAGCTCGACTTCATCGAGCGGCTGGCTGCATCCGACGTGCCGCAGCTTAAAAACGACACGCGCTTCAAGATCGCGAAGATCACCGAGATCGGCTATCAGGGCATCACGATCAATCTCGGCAAGAGCGATCTCGCGCAGAAAAATCCGCTGGGACGCGACCCGCGGGTGCGCGAGGCGTTCGAGTTGGTCCTCGATCGCGCAGGAATCGTGCAGGTCGCGATGGACGGCGAGGCGCAGGTCGGCAACCAGTGGGTGGCGCCGACGAATCCGTACTACGCGAAGAACATGCCGGTGCCCAAGCGCGACGTGGCGCGCGCGAAGGCTCTGCTGAAGGAGGCCGGTGTTACGAATCCGAGTTTCACATTGATGACGCCGACCACCGCTGATGCGCAGCGCATTGCGCAGGTCGTCCAGGCGATGGCGAAAGAAGCCGGGTTCGATATCAAGATCCAGTCGACCGAATTCGCGACGTCGCTCGACTTGGCGGACAAGGGCCAGTTCGACGCTTACGTGCTCGCCTGGAGCGGCCGCGCCGACCCCGACGGCAACATCTTCAGCTTCGACGCGTGCAAGCAGCCACTCAACTACGCCGGCTACTGCAAGCCCGAGGTGGACGAGCTCTTGAACAAGTCGCGCACGACGCGCGACCCCGCCGAACGGCGGAGCCTCTTCGAGCAACTGGCGGCGATTGCGCTTAAGGATCGTCCGATCGTGTATCTGTATCACCGGCATTGGCTGTGGGCGTACACGAACAAGTTGGGCGGCCTGCGCACGATACCCGACGGTCTCGTGCGCGTGCAGGGACTCAAATTCAATTGAGTCGGAATTGAGTCAGCTGAGCGCCGCAACGTAGGCGTCGTCTCCACGCGAGCGGCGCCGCGTCGCCACTGCCTTCGCTTGAGCGGCCTCTCCGAAAAAAAGCGGCGCTCGATTCCGCCCGCGCCGGAATGACAGCCGATAGAAGAACGGTTCGTTCCATTCGATGTTGACGTTCCTCGTTCGCCGCATCGCCACCATCGTTCCGACACTCGTTTTCGTGTCGATATTGATCTTCGGGTTGCAGCAGTTGCTGCCCGGCGATCCGGCGATCGTATTGGCCGGCGAGGACCAGGACCCGAGCGTTGTCGCGTACCTGCGGGCAAAGCTCCATCTGGACGAGCCCTTGCCGGTTCGCTACCTGTACTGGATCACCGGCGTGCTGCAAGGTGACCTCGGCGAATCCATGCGCCTGCAAAAACCAGTGCTCGCGCTGATCCTCGAAAAGCTGCCAGTGACGCTCGAGCTTGCCGGCATGGCGATTCTGATCGCACTCGCCATCGGCATTCCGGCCGGCATCATTTCGGCGGTCAAGCGCAACAGCGCGTGGGACTACGCCGCGAACGTCATCGCGCTGTGGGGACTGTCCACGCCCAACTTCTGGCTGGGCATCATGCTGATCCTGCTCTTTTCGGTGACGCTTGGCTGGCTGCCCGCATCGGGTTTCGTCAGTCCGTTCGAAGATCTGAAAGCAAATCTGGCGTCGTTGATCATGCCCGCGTTCGTGCTCGGCAACGCGATCGCCGCCGTCCTGATGCGGCACACGCGCAGCGCGATGCTGCAGGTGCTCTCGTCCGACTATGTGCGCACGGCGCGCGCGAAAGGTCTGTCCGAGCGCAGCGTCATTCTGATTCACGCGCTAAGGAACGCACTGATCCCCATCATCACGCTGGGAGCACTGGAACTCGGGACCCTGCTCTCAGGCGCCGTGTTGACCGAGCAGGTGTTCACGATTCCCGGCTTCGGGAAATTGATCGTCGATGCCGTGTTCAACCGCGACTATGCGGTCGTGCAGGGCGTGGTTCTCTTCACCGCCACGGCGTATATCGTGCTGAACCTGCTCGCCGACGTCGCGTACGTGATCGTCAATCCGCAAATCCGGGTGCAGTGATGGCGACGGTCGTTGCTGCGCTGCCTTCGCTGGCCGCCCCAATCCAAGCGGTTCCGCGCGCGCACCCATTCCGGCGTCTCTTACGCCGGCGTGGCGCCGCAGTAGGGTTGGCGGTGATCATCTTCTTCGTCGTGTTGGCGCTGTTGGCATCGTTCATTGCGCCGCACGATCCGCTCGCCACGAGTTGGACGGCGATTCGCAAAGCCCCAAGCGGCGCGCATTGGTTCGGCACCGACGAGATCGGCCGCGACGTGCTCTCGCGCGTCGTATGGGGCGCGCGTGCTTCGCTCTTGGCGGGTGTGGTCTCGGTGCTGATCTCCCTCTCGATCGGTGTGCCCGTCGGTTTGCTCGCGGGCTACGCGGGCGGCAAGGTCGACATGCTGATCTCGAGAGTCACCGACGCCGTGCTCGCGTGCCCGTTTCTCATTCTCGCGATCGCGCTGGCCGCATTCCTGGGTCCGAGCTTGACCAACGCGATGATCGCGATCGGCGTCTCGGCAACGCCCGTATTCATCCGGTTGACGCGCGCCCAGACGATGGCGATCAAGGCAGAGGATTTCATTCTCGCCGCACGCGCGATCGGCAATGCGCCGTGGCGCGTCGCGTTGCGTCACGTGCTGCCGAACGTCGTGCCGGCGCTGATCGTGCAGGCCACCCTCGCCATCGCCGCCGCGGTGATCGCCGAAGCGAGCCTGTCGTTTCTCGGTCTCGGCCAGCAACCGCCAGCGCCGAGCTGGGGCAGCATGCTGAACACCGCGAAAAACTATGTCGACAGTGCCCCGTGGATGGCCGTTTGGCCGGGCGTATCGATCTTCGTGCTGGTGCTGTCATTCAATCTGGTGGGCGACGGCTTGCGCGATGCGCTCGATCCGCGACAAGCGTAATGCACGGTGCGTTTGCGCGAACACTAGCCTGTGGCAAACTTGACGCGAATAAGGAACTCGATCCATGACCAAAATCAGAGAAGGGCAGGCACCGGCGAAACTTTCGCGCGTCGAATTTCGCAGCCGCTTCGAGCAGTCGTTTCGCGACCCGGCTTTTGCGAAAGAAAGCGACGCGCTTTCCCGAATCGAGAAGGTCGCATGGGACGCGTATAGCGACGGCCGCAAATCGCCGGTAACGCGCAAGGCGGGCAAAGGGTACGCCGATCCCGACTACGATCTGTCGGTCGAGTGGGCAGAAACGCGCGCGCGTCTCAAGCGAGCGGAGGTTACGCACCGGAATTCGAAGACGACGTCGCGCGTGCTGCTCATTGTCGGTGCGGCACGCAACGACGGCAGTTGTCCGGGCGAAATGTCAAAAACGTTCCGTTTAGCCGGTTTTGCGCGCGAGGCGCTCGACAAGGCAGGCATCGATACCGATCTCCTCGACTTAAGTCTTCTGACGTCGGATTACGGCCGGCGCATCCACCCGTGCAAAGGCTGCGTTTCCACCGCAATGCCACTCTGCCACTGGCCGTGCAGTTGCTACCCGAACCACTCACTCAACCAGACCGGCGATTGGATGGCGGAGATCTACGAACGATGGGTCGCCGCGCACGGCATTCTCATTGTCACTCCGGTGTATTGGTACCAGGTGCCGAGCGTACTCAAGCTCATGATGGACCGTCTCGTATGTGCGGACGGCGGCAATCCCGATCCCACTTCGACGGCGGGCAAGAACGCGAAAAAGGCGAAGGCTCTCGAGATCAAGGGCTGGCCATACCCAAAGCACCTCGCAGGCCGAGCGTATGGCTTGGTTGTACACGGCGACGTCGCGGGTATCGAGGGGGTGCGCCGATCGCTGTCGGACTGGCTCGACTGGATGGGGTTGATCGACGCCGGCTCGCGCGCGCGCCTCGATCGCTACATCGGCTACTTTGAGCCCTATGCGACCAGCCACGACGTCCTCGATCGCGATAAGGACGTGCAGGAAGAAGAGGTGCGCAATGTGGCACGCGCCTTGGTCAACGCGGTTGGCGAGGCGCGCGCCGGACGCCTCTCCGCACCCGGCGCACAACTTGCGACACCGCGCCCGAAATGACCTCCCGCCAACGCAGGTTTGACTAGAACAACGGCGGCGGGAGCGCGGGCAAAGACAAGCGGTTAGTTGAGATCGCCGGTCACGTACGGAGGATCGTCATGCACAAATGGGTCAACGTGATGGCAACGGCATTGGCTGCTTGCGGAATCGCCGGCAACGCCGCAGGGATTACCTGCTACGTGATCTACGACCGCGCTGGGACCGTGACCTACCAGTCCGCGACACCTCCAGTGGATTTAAGCGATGGTGGAGCTGCCGCCCGCGTTCCGATGCGCGAGCGGGGTGAGCACTTGATCATCGCGGACTTCGACCAATGCCTGCCGGCGGACCCGGGGTCGCGGGCATCCGGAACACCCGCGGCTTCCGTCGAAGACATCGTCTCCGGCATGCGGTCCTACGGCGTATCACCGGGTAGGGTCACCGGTTCAGCGAAAAACGGTGTGCCCACACCGAGTAGCGGCGCTCCTGCTGCGTCAGCTCCTCCGCGCGCATCGGGCGGCCGCGGTACCGGCGCTGTTTATAAGTAACAGCCCCGGAGCAACAACCAGGCGATGGACAATTTCGATCTCGTTTTAGTGGCCCATGACGCTGACCGCATTGGCCGCGTGGCTTGTCGCGTCGCGCGCCGGTATCAGATAAGCGCACCAACCGTAGCGCTACTGGCCGTAATCGTTCTGAATTGGGTTCGGGCACTGTGGCTTCTGCCCCCAAAATCCTGCGCAGTGTTGTGCGCGGGCGCGCTGCTCGCATGAAGGGCGGTTGAAAAACCAAGCTCAAGTGCATGTTGCAGTAAGCCATTTATGTGCCACGATGAGCTTGTGGACTGCAATTCGTTGACCATCGCGCAAGACGAAACGGTATTACGAGTCGTCGAACGAACTGCGTTAGACGTTTGTACCTCCTTAAGCCGTTGGCTATTGCGTCGTTAGGTCTCGTATCAACTTGGAGAAAAAAGTCATGCAAGTGCCCCTGATTGCGCTAGCGGCCGCCGGCTTGCTGTTCGCGGTGGTTTCCTCCTCTTCGGCGGAAACTGCCCCACCCCCGTTGCCGACGTTAACCGCGGAACAGTCGGCCAATCTCGAGCAGGAGATGGAACGTTACCGGCAAGATGTCGGCGCCCGCGTCGCGCTTCGCCAAGTCACGGAGGCTGAAGCGCAGCGTCTCGTTGCCTGGCGCAGATGGCAACTCGCCCGTCAGGTGGCGGGTCTGGCGCCGCCGCGGGTCGAGGTCGCACCGACATTCGTCGAGACGAACCCGCACTACGGCCGACCGTACTACTACGGCAGACCCTATGCCTACGCCAGCCCCTACCATTGGGAGCCGCGGCCCTATTTCTGGGGGGCGGAGCCGTATTATTGGGGTCCCAGAATTTCCTTTTGCGCCGGGGGTTTCGGCCGCCGCGCATTCGGCAGCCTCTGCTTCTAACGGGGAATCGCGTCTAAAGCCGCCGGCAAGAGCTTCTAGATACCGGCTCGACTGCCGGTCCCGAAGAAGCCCTCCTTGGACGCGGCTGCCAGGCCGTGACCGTTGCGCGTCGAGCTCGGCTCGGTCCAGAGCCGGACTATCGCCTCGTCTCCTAACCGGGCTGCTGGCCCCGAAATTGCTGCTGGCTAAAAGTCCGCTCGGTGGGCGCGCGGTCGGTGCGCGCCTATCTCGGGTCGGCACCACCCTTCGCTTTATGACAAATTCACGATCGCAGAAAGCCGCCAGACCTGGTGGCTGGCGCCTGGTGCGGATCATTTGGCCGTTTGTCGTCACCGTGCTTCTGCTGCTGCTGCTCGGCCATGCGAGTCTCACCGTGATTTCCGCCATCCGCGCATATGTCGGCGCGGAAAGCCAATGGTCGAAGGCGCAAAAAGGTGCGGTGATTCATCTGGAGCAATACGGACAAACGCGCAACGAGGACGATTACAGTCGTTATCTTGCCGAAATCGCCGTCAACTTGAGCGACCGTAAGGCGCGGATCGAGCTCGAAAAACCTCATCCGGACTTCAACATCGCCCGCCAGGCGCTGGTTGCGGGCCGCAATCATCCGGACGATATCGATGACATGATCAACCTGTTCCGGCGCTTTCGGAACGTGAGCTTCATGGCGAAGGCCATTGCGATCTGGGCAGAAGCGGATACCCACATTGCCGAGCTCGATCAGACTGCTCGCGCGCTGCACGCGGCGATTGGCGCCGGCACGCGCGAACCGGCTGAGCTGCGACCCCTGCTGTTGCGCGTGCGCGCGATCGACGAGCGTTTGACGCCTCTGGTCATTTCGTTTTCGGCAACGATGGGGGCGGCGTCGCGGCAGACCGGTCTATTGCACACGCTCTCGAATCTGCTGGTGGCAGTGGCGCTGGCATTGATCGCCGCGCTGCGCACACGGCACCTGATCCGGCAGGGCGAAGCATTCGAGAGCGCGCTGCGCACCAGCGAAGAGCGATTCGATTACGCCATCAGCGGCAGCAACGATGGCATCTGGGACTGGAACTCGCACAGCGACGAAATCTATTTTTCCTCAAGGTTCGAGGAGCTCCTAGGGTATACAGCGGGCGGGATGCGCGAAACCACGGCGTCATTCCTGCGGCGTATCCACCCCGCTGATCGCAAATCGGTCGTTGCGCGGTTGCGCGAGCACCTGAAGCGTGGCGATGCGTTCGATCTAGAATTCCGACTACGCACGCACGAGGGCAACTACCGGTGGTTCCGCGGACGCGGACGCTCGGTGCGGGGAGCGCAAGGGGAACCGCAGCGGATGGCCGGATCGCTTACCGACATCTCCGACCGCAAACAAGCAGAAGCGCAGGTTTTCGACGAAAAAGAACGAGCACAGGTCACGCTGGCCTCGATCGCCGACGCCGTTATTACCGTCGACACGTTGGGTCGTGTCGAATACTTGAATCCCATTGCCGAGCGGTTGACCGGCTGGCGGCAGGAGGATGCGCACCGCAGTTCGCTGCGGGAGGTATTTTCGATTGTCGATGAGCGCACCGGCGGCGAAGTGGACGACCTCGTAGCGCGTACGCTGCGGGACGGTTGCACGGTGAAATCGGAAGGCAACCGTGCTGCGACGCCGCAACGAAGCGCCGATCGCAATCGACCATAGCGTCGCCCCCATTCGCGACCGCGTCGGCAACACCGTCGGCGCCGTGCTGGCATTTTACGACATGAGCCGCGAGCGGCAAATACGCCGCGCGGCTCGCTCATCTAGCAAGCCACGATGCGTTGACGGGCCTGCTCAACCGCCGCGAATTCGAACACCGCTTGAACCTGGCTTTGGTCGAAGGCCAGCACCACAACGTTAATCACGCGGTGCTGTACCTCGACCTCGACCAATTCAAGGTCGTCAACGACACCTGCGGCCACGCCGCCGGCGACGAGCTGCTACGGCAGGTCAGCGCGCTACTTCGCCCGCGGCTGCGCGAAGGCGATACGCTGGCCCGGCTCGGCGGCGACGAGTTCGGTGTGCTGCTCGAGCATTGCGCGGCCACGCCCGCCCTGCGCATCGCGGACTCTTTGCGCAAAACTCTAGGTGATTTCCATTTCGTCTGGAAAGATCGCTCGTTCAATGTCGGCGTCAGCATCGGTCTTGTCAACATCGCCGAAGGTCCGCAGACGCTTGCGCAAGTCCTTTCCGCCGCCGATGCCGCCTGCTATGTGGCCAAGGACAAAGGCCGTAACCGCGTGCAGGTCTACAGTCCCGAAAGCGACGAACTCACGTTGCGCCACGGCGAAATGGAATGGGTCAACCGCATTCACCGGGCGCTCGAAGAGAACCGTTTCTGTCTGTATGCCCAGCCCATTCACGCGACGCACCCGACTGCCGGCGCGCCGCCGTACACCGAGCTTCTGCTGCGGCTGCGCGATGAGAACAACGAGCTGGTTCCGCCGATGGCGTTCATTCCGGCAGCGGAGCGTTACCACCTGATGCCTTCGATCGACCGCTGGGTCATCACCACGGCATTCGACATATTGGCGCGGCATTTCGAAGCCAAGGGCGACGCGGCGACGATTGGCACGTATGCGATCAACCTTTCCGGCACATCGATCGGCGATGAGGAGTTCCTCGATTTCGTGCGCGCGCAGTTCGTGCGCTCGCGCATACCGCATTCGTACATCTGTTTTGAGATCACCGAGACGACGGCCGTTACCAGCCTGTCGAAAGCCACCGAATTCATTGTCGCGTTGCGGGGACTCGGTTGCCGCTTCGCTCTCGACGATTTTGGCGTCGGCGTGTCGTCATTGACGTATTTGAAGCATTTGCCGGTCGATTACTTGAAGATCGACGGCAGTTTCGTGAAAGACATGCTGGACGATCCCGTCGATTACGCGATGGTGGAGGCCATTCACCGGATCGGTAACATCATGGGCAAAAAGACGATCGCCGAATCGGTCGAGACTCGCGCAATTCTGGACGCGCTGCGCACCATCGGCGTCGACTACGCGCAAGGGTTTGCCATCGCCGCTCCGGCACCCTTCGGCCAGTTGCGCGCGGTGCGCGAAAAAACGCCGCGGCGCGTGGCAGTCGCGTAGCCGGTTTCCGAACCCCCGATTTCCCTTGATGCATCGCGCGCGACGCGCGCGATGACGCGTCGCGTGTCCTGCCCTTCGAAACGCCAAAAACAATTACAGAAAAAGCGGTAAGACGACAACGTCCGGCGACCTCCGTTGGCGCGCCGGCAAGGTAAACTGATAGCGCGACAACGACCCGGCATCGAAAGCGAGGGACTTTAGATGAACGCATTGGCCAAAGTGGCGATCGTGACTGGCGCCGGCACTGGCATCGGCAAGGCCGTCGCCACGGCGCTACTTGCCGCCGGTTACAAAGTCGTGTTGACCGGACGTCGCCGCGAGCCGCTAGAGCAGGCTGTCGCGGACGCCCGTGCGGCGGCCACCGCCGCGGTGGCCATCCCTGCCGACGTGGGGAACGCCGAATCCGTGCTGGCACTTTTCGCACGCACTAAGGAAACGTTCGGACGGCTCGATCTGCTGTTCAACAACGCCGGCGTCGGCGCGCCGGCAATCAATCTCGAAGACTTGAGCCTCGCGCAGTGGCAAAGTGTTGTCAACATCAATCTGACCGGCGCATTTCTGTGCACGCAACAGGCGTTCCAGATGATGAAAAACCAGAACCCGCGCGGCGGGCGCATCATCAACAACGGCTCGATTTCCGCGCACGCACCACGGCCTAACTCAGCACCTTATACCGCGACGAAGCACGCGATTACCGGCCTCACCAAAGCGACATCGCTCGACGGGCGCAAGTACGACATCGCGTGCGGACAAATCGACATCGGCAACGCGGCGACCGATTTGGCGGCACGCATGGCAAGCGGGGTGATGCAGGCGCACGGACAGATCGCGGTCGAACCGCTGATGGACGTCGCGCACGTCGCGAGCGCCGTGCTCTACATGGCGAGTCTACCGCTCGATGCGAACGTGCAGTTCCTGACCGTCATGGCCACCAAGATGCCGTTCGTGGGACGGGGATGAATTGACCAGCCGCACGACGGCCGCCCTGGCCGACAAATACGACAGCGTCGCGTATGTCGGTCAACCCAACCCGCTAACGCATCCCGCGCATCTTGCGACCGTCGCGACGCTCTTCGGGCTTGCGTCGCCTTCGGTCGACACGTGCCGCGTGCTCGAAGTTGGCTGCGGCGACGGCGCCAACCTGCTGCCGATGGCGGCGGCGTTGCCGCGCGCGCGTTTCCTCGGCTGCGACATCGCCCCACGAGCAATCGAAACGGCACGGGCCATCGGCGCAGAGCTCGGTCTGGCCAACGCAACGTTGCTGATCGAGGATCTGACGTCGTTGCCGGCACACTTAAGCGACTTCGACTACATCATCGCGCACGGGCTCTATTCGTGGGTGCCGGCATCGGTGCGCGACTCGTTATTCACACTCGCGGCACAGCGACTCTCCAGCAACGGCGTGATGTTCGTCAGTTACAACGCCTACCCTGGTTGCCACATCCGTCGAGCTGCGTGGGACATCCTGCACTTTCATACCGATGCCATCGCCGATGCGCAGGCGCGGATCAAAGCGGCACGGACGATGGCGGGATTGCTAGCCGAGCCCGGCGCGACGCACGAGTCCTCCGATGCATTGTTGCGGGAGGAGTTCCGCAGAATCGAGAGCCGGTCCGACAGCGCACTCTTTCACGACGACATGGGCAGCCCGAACGATCCCGTCTATTTTCACGAGTTCATCGCGCATGCGCAGCGCTTCGGGCTCGACTTCCTCGCCGAGGCGGCGCTCCCCATGATGAGCGTCGGCGGCCTTTCCGCGAACATGAGCCGATTCGTTGCGGGAATGAACCGGCTGGCGCGCGAGCAATACATCGACTTCGCGCGGATGCGGTGTTTTCGGCAGACGTTACTGTGCCGCGCCGCTGCGTCCACGACGGGCATAGTCGTTGCAGCTATCGCGAAGATGTACGTCTCTGCAGCAACCCCGCTAATCAGGAGTTCGTTGGCCGGAAAGGATCCCGGCGCAGCCCTAAACGCGGAAGGTTCCGGCGGTGAGCAAGCAACGCATGAAGTCGCGTCGCTGCGTGAACTCCTGCGCTGGCTCGTCACTCAATCACCGCGCGCGGTACCGGTGGCGGAAGCTAGAGCGTGGTATCGCGCCCGTTCGTCGGCCGCACCGCCTGAGATCGAGACCTTGCTTGCTGAGGCTTGCATGCGCGGCTTGGTGCAACTGCATGTCGATGCGCCGGTCGCAACATCCGTCGCCGGCGAATTTCCGGTAGCCAGCGCGATGGCGCGCTGGCAAGCGAGCCGGCAAGAGCAAATCACCAATCTCCGGCACGAATCGTTGCGGCTGCCGGATGCCGCCGCGCGACGATTGCTTGCACTGCTCGACGGCAGCCGCTCGCGCGCAGCACTCCATACGGCGATGGCCGTCGCTTGGCCGAAGAGTCCCGTCGACGAAATCCGCTGGCGGATCGACGATTATCTTGGTCATTTCGCGAAGCTCGCCCTGCTATCCTGAAAATGTTGAGCGTTGTCTCTCGCATCCAAATATCCTGTTGCTGCGTAGTCAGAGCATCGGGGCACATGACGCCTCTTTTGACGTTAGGAAAGCTATGAAAACCAGATTCGCGGCCGTTGCCACCGCAGTTGCTACCGTGCTCCCCCTGTCACTGTCCGTATTCGCTCAGAATGTGGACATTCCTGAGCCGGTACGCGTGCCCGCCGGGCACAACGCGTTCATGACTGCCGTGGGCGCCGGCGATCTAACGTACGAATGCAAGGCAAATGTGGACAAGGGTGGCGCGATGGAATGGACGTTCGTCGGTCCGGTGGCGAAGCTCACCGATGCCAAGACGAACAAAGAAGTCGGCAAGTATTACGCGGGGCCCACGTGGGAATCGATGGACGGAAGCAAGATCACGGGCAAACAGGTCGCCGTGGCGCCTGCTACCGCAGGCAACATTCCCATGCAACTTGTCAAGACCGAGCCGGCAGTAGGCAGCGGGTCGATGACCGGCGTTACCTATATCCAGCGCGTCAACCCGAAGGGTGGCGTCGCGCCCGCTGATGCATGCACCGCGGCGATGGGCGGTCAGAAAAAGACCGTGCCGTACACAGCCGACTACGTCTTCTACAAGCAGTAATTCAACGCTGCTGGGGCGCGGGAGCAACCGCGCCTTATGGAGCTTGCTAAGTGCAGCCGCGCAGCAGAAACACGATCAAGAGGATCGGAATAGGAATTCCCAGCAGCCACGCCAGGATATAGCCCCACTTGCCTTCCTGGTATCCGCGTCCGCGCAACGGGCGAAGCACCGAGGAGTGATTCCGATTCCTACTCATCATTTGTTCTCCGGTTAACGATGCTCTAGCTCTAATTGCGGGCGACGCGGTAAAGCTCGCCGACCTTTGATACCCGGTTCAGCTCGTCGTTGGGCCGCTCGTTTCCGAGATCGTCCTGACCGTTCTCGGTGAACCATAAGTCGCGCGTCTGCGGATGAAAATCGAAGCCGACGGTGTTGCGAATGCCGCGCGCAAAAATCTCGCGGCCGCTGCCGTCGGGATTGACGCGGAGGACATGGCCGAATTCGTCCTTCGGCGCCTCGCACACGTTGCACGGCGAGCCGACCGAGATGTAGAGCTTGTTGTCGGGCCCGATCATCATGAATAGCGCCCCGTGCCGCTCCTCGCTCGGTAACCCGTCGACGACGGTGACCGGCGCCGGAGGATTGTCGAGCCGATTCTCGATGTCATCCATCCGCAGAATTTTCGTCCGATCCGAATAGAACAGCGCGCCATTGTGAAAGGCGACGCCGCTGCCATCGTTGAGCCCCGTCGCGAGCGTGCGGGCTTTGACCACGCGGTTGCCGTCGAGCGTCAGCGCGTGCACCTTGCCCGCGTTGCTGCCCACGAACAACGTGCCGCGATTGCCTAAGACCATCTGCCGTGCTTTGGGAACATCGCGGGTGAGCACTGATGTCTTGTAGCCGGCGGGGGCGCTCAGTCGATCGAGCTGGATGCCTTTCTTCTCTTCCCTCAGGTTCGCGAGCCAGTTGCAGCCCGCAAGCGTGCCGGCGACACAACGATGAGACCCGTACGAAATGCCTGTCTGCCAAATTGATTGCATTTCTGCATGATCGACCCCTCAGGTCAAAACGATGACGTGGCCAATCGCCTCGTTACAGCATGTTATGTGCCATGCGTCGCCTACAAGCACGTACTGGGAAACGCAATACGCGTAACGGTATCGCGCGCAGGACTTACGCGTACCAATGTAATAATTACCTCCCGGGAGTCGTAGCCGCCTGCGCCACGGCCGCGCGCCGAATTTCGACGTCGAACAACAAGCAATGAGGCAGTTTGCCTGCCCGTCGCTTGTCATCGAGACCGTGCCGCCAAACGTTCTCTGCTCTGACGACTGGCCTTGCCTTCGCAGTGCAGGTACGCTCATGTCATGCGAGACCTTATTCTTAAAGGAAACGAATCGATGAATCCGAGAACAATTCTTCACCGCACCTTCGCAGCGTGCATCGCGCTCTTGGGCCTGCTCGCCGCCGGATGGGCGAGCGCCGATCCGCCTGCGCGCGTGGCGCGCTTGAGCCACACGCAGGGAGTCGTGAGCTTTTCGCCTGCTGGCGACGATGATTGGGTGCAGGCGCGCCTGAACCGCCCGCTGGTAAGAGGTGACCGCCTCTGGACCGATAACGATGCCCGCGCCGAATTGCAGATCGGCGTGGGCGCCGTACGCTTGGCTGAATACACGAGCGTTTCGTTGCTCGATATCAGCAACCGCATCACTCAATTTCAACTTGCGCAAGGGACGTTGAGCGTTCGCGTGCGGCATTTGCGGCGCGGCGAAGCCGTGGAAATCGCGACACCCAATCTCGCCTTCGCAATCGAGGGTCCGGGTGAGTACCTGATTGCCGTCGATCCGCGCGGAGAGGCGACGACCATTGTCGTGCGCAGCGGTCAGGGTCAGGTCTATGGCGATGGTGTCGCGTACGAATTGCGCGACCAGGAAACGGTGCGCTTTTACGGGTCCAATCTGGCCGACCCCGAATTTCTGGCGTTCGACGCACCCGATCCTTTTGAACGTTGGGCGCGCGGGCGTGAACAACGCGTGGACCGGGCCGTTGCAGCCCGCTATGTTGCGCCAGAGGTCATCGGTTACGAAGATCTGGACGCCTACGGTAGCTGGCGCTCCGTCGAAGGCTATGGCACCGTCTGGACGCCGCGCGCCGTCGCAGCCGATTGGGCGCCTTACAGCACCGGCCATTGGTCGTGGATCGAACCGTACGGCTGGACGTGGGTCGACGACGCCCCCTGGGGTTTTGCGCCATACCATTACGGCCGCTGGGCGCATATTCGCGGATCGTGGTCGTGGGTGCCCGGTCCCAGGAGCGTGCGGCCGGTCTATGCCCCAGCCCTGGTCGCCTTTGTCGGCGGCTCGAACTTTCGCGTTTCCGTCGCGAGCGGTCCCGCGGCCAGCGGTATCGCCTGGTTCCCGCTCGCGCCGGGCGAGGTGTATCGGCCGGCGTACAGCGTAACGCCCGATTACTTTCGTAACGTCAACGTCAGCAATACCGTCGTCACCAACACCTACATCACGAACGTCTACAACCAGACCAACCTCACCGAGGTCAATTACCGCAATCGCGAGGTCAGCAATGCGATTACCGCTGTGCCTGCGGTCGCGTTCGCACAATCGCAGTCGGTGCACAAGGTTGCAGTGCCGGTGAATCGGGAAGCGATCTCACGCGCGCAGGTGATGACGTCGCTCGCGGCGGTTGCGCCAACGCCGATGAGCATGACGGGCGGGGCACCGCCCGCCGCGCAAAAACCGGCCGTTGACGTGCTGCGGCGAACCGCGGTCGTGCGCCAGGCTCCGCCTCCGCCGGTGGCCCCACTGGCGCCCGCTCCGCAACGATTGGAGGCGCAGCAGCAAGTCCCAGGCCGCGCCCCGGAGCGTGCCCCCGTAGCGGTGAGACCTGCAACACCCGCGCCGGCCTCAAACGTTAGAGTCGTGGGCACGGAAACGCCGAAACCGATGCCGATGCGCTCGCGCGAGATCGACGAAGGACGCAGCATCACAGAGCAGGGTGTTGCGGTCTCCGCGCCTGCGCCAGCGCCCGGTTCGACGGCGCCCGGCGGCGCAGCCGTAGCGCCGCGTGCCGCACCCCCGGTCATGACGCAGCCGGGGGTTGCACCAGCACCACAACCGAGTGTCGCCCCGCAGCGCGCGGCGCCACCTGCCGCTGCCGGAACACCACCCGCCGCCGTGGCCGCGCAGCCTACTCCTGCCGCCGCGCCGCCTGCCCCCGCAGCGATACGTCAGCAAGACGCGAATGAACGACGCAGAGACGAACGCCGCGATGAGAGGCGCCCGGCCGCTGCGCAGCCACCTGCCGGCGCCGCGCCGCAGGCGATGCAACCGGGAATAGCCGGTCCCGCGACAATCGTGCCGAGTCCGCCCGTCGCCGTACCAGCTCCGGGTGCTGCTCCACCACTAAGAATTGAGCCACGTGATCCGCGCGGAAACCCGGAGCGCGACCGGCGCGAGCGCGACTCTCGCCGCGACGCCCTCCCCGCGCCGCAAACGCCCCCGGCGCCAGCCGCAGTTGCGCCAGCGCCCGCTGCGCAGCCGCCCGCAGCGCCGCCTCCAGCCGTCAGGCCCACGCCAGCACCACCAGTACTACCGGCCGCGCCGTCGGCACCTGCGGCTGCTCCACCAGTACCGGTAGCACCGGCTCCGGCCGTGAGACCTGCCCCCGCCGTTACGCCCCCCGCCCCTCCGAGTCCGGCGCAAAGCGCCGCGCCACCGGGACCCCAGCCCAACCCGAACGCGCGTGACACGGCTCGAGACCGAGGCGACCGAGCGCGCGAACAACCCGGCACCGCGCCGGCGGCTGCACCTCAGCCGCCTGCGGCTCCTCCCGCAGTTGCAGCACCCCCTCGGCCACCGCAAGTGGTCGCCCCCGCGAGCCCGGTGCCGCAGCTACCCGCAGGCGCGGCTCCGGCGCCCGCGCCGAAACAGGACGGTAATTTGCAGCGCAGAGACCGCCGCGAAGAGCGGAAGGACGAAAAGAAAGAGGGCGACAAGGACGAGAAAAAGGAGAAATGATCGCCCGGTATTTCTTCATCGCCCATCGATGAGCTTAGGCGCGTCGCCTTTGGCCGAAGGCGCGCGGTGCCGGAAAACCGCGGCGGCCGAAAGCCGCCGCGGTTTGTTGTGAATCAAATTAGAGCGTCTACGGGAAGCACGCCGGGCCAACGCCTGCGGTGCAGCCTGGCTCGCCCGGATCGATGTGCCGGCGGGTGCGCCCGCTAGGCGCATCGGCGAGATAAGGAAAGTCGGTGCGATAAGGCGCGTCGTTGACATTGACGCCATCGCCTAGCCTCCCGTTGATCTCCGGGTTGAAACCGTCAAAGGGCGCCGCCAGCACACCGCCGACAACCAGCCGCAGCACGATATCCGTCACGTCGTCGAACACGCGGCGGCCGTTGGGGAAGCCCGCGAAGTCGCCGCCCAACACTCCCAGACGACTTGCACTGGCGGGTGCGGTTGGCCCGACCCCGGTATTGAGCCGCAGCAGGTCGGCAATCGGGCCTGCGGGTGTTCCTGGTGCAGCGATGGGTGGTGCATACGTCACGACGGGCAGCAGATCGGTCCGCGGCGGCGTCGGGATTGCAACCGCCCCGCCCGTGAGTGCGTTGATGACGCGGGCGATTCTCGGGTCGAGGAAGAAGTCCGCGAACTGCGCATCATTCTTCGGCTGGTCCATGCTCCAACGATCCTTCATGCCCGTGCCGATCAAGAGCTCGTTAATCAGCGGGTTACCCATCCGCTGTACCTGGAAAAAGCTGCCGGAATTCGCTGCCGGCAGCGGCGAGCGGCGTACGGTGAGGCGCTGCCGCGACGTGGTCGCCCAGACGCCGATGGTGGCGGCAGTGGAAGTAGCCGGTTCGACATTGCCGGTGCTGGTCAACAACGAGACCGGCACCTCGATGGCGATGGAATTGACCGAGTAGCCGGACACCGTATCGGAAGCGATGTTGACCAGGCTCGCATCCTGCGCTGCGCTCAGCACCGGAAACGCGCTGGTGTTGAACGTGTCGAACGCGCCCCCCAAGTCGATCCAGAAGGCGTCGTCAGTCGTTCCGGCGAAAGCCTTGACATCGGGCAGATTCGTCGAATGCACGCCGAGATTGAATAGCGCGGCGTAGTCCATCGTGCGCGGGCCCACATTGGCCGGCACGACATAGAATGGGCCGCCACCGGCCTTGGTGATCGGCGTGACCACGCCTCCCTTGACCATGTTCAGAGTGAAGCTCTGCCGTTGGCCTAGGCCGGCATCACCGAACGACATGATGCGCGGCGGCACGATGAGCTGACCAGGCGGCACCGGCGGTGGCGAGTTCGCGGGCGCCACGGCGCCATTGAGACCAATGCCTGCGTAAACCGTGAACAAATCGGGCAGCCGCTGTTCGGTGGTAAAGCGAAACTGGAACACCACGTCTTCCACCGCGTCGTGGTTGTTGTCGACCTTGATTTCGTAAAGGATGTCCGGGTCGAAGGGGAACCAGGTGGGGCCGTTGCCGGGTTCCAGCAGCGGGTCGACGCCGAGGATCAGCGTGACCCGCGGTGTCGGCGAGTCGCCGCCGTAGCTGCGGAAGGCATAGATGTCGGTGATGTCCGCCTTGTGGTCCAGTGCGGTAATTGGCGCCTCGCGGTGGCTGGAGGCGAACGAGGCAAGCGGCAGCGTGAGTGTGGCCGCCAGGGCGATGATGGCGAGTTTGGTTTTCACGATAGGTCCTTTACGTTGTGGTTGCTTGAGCGACGGCTAGTGGCCACAGCGCAAGAGGTGCCATGTTGATGGATCGGCGCGAGTAAGACTGTGCGGTAGCCAACGCAGCCCGCTCAAAGCCAGCAGAGCGATCAGCAAGAGCGCCCAGCTCGCGGGCTCAGGCACCGCGGCACCGACTTGTGTCAGCCTGAATTCGCCCAACGTCGGGCCGAGTGTGGCTTGCCCAGTGGTGGGATCGGGGCCGCCGTCAATTACCAAATCGACGAACACGTCGAAGAAGCTCGCCGCGGGAAACGTGGCGTTCTGCGACAGTTCGCTGATGCCGTCGCGCGCAAACGCGATCAGAACGATGCCCGTCCCCGAACAACCCGAAATGGGCGAGGAAAACGAGCCGTTCAGGCACTTGTCCTCGACGATCGTGATCGCCGCCGCGCCGGTAGCGACGGCTGACGAGTCGAGCGTGATGGTATTGCTGCTGAACGCGCGGCTCGGCGCGGGCGTGGCAGTGAAGCCAAAAAACAGCTCCAGAAACTGCCCCCCCGCGTTATCGACAAGCGGCGTGGCGCTGGAAAGGCTGAAACCGAGGCCCGATGCGTCGGTAATCGGAGTCAGCATGACGGCCGTGGCGGCGATCCGGATTGCGTCCGGGGGCAGCAGCGCGGCATCGACTTCGGTGAAATCGCTGAAGTCCACACCGTCCACCGTGCAGCCGGTGACACCGAGCAGGATGTACTGGGCGAGCGTTTGGGGCACACAGGGCACGGCGAACACGGGAGCGACCACCGCGAACTGCAGCAACGCCGCGCCGATTAGCACGAGCTTTTTCATGTGAGTACTCCGTTGTAAACGTTACCGATTTCGCATTTGTCGCAGCGTGCCGCGTCGGAATGCAAAAAATGCGCCGACTTAAATTTTGTCAATGTAACCAACAGGCTGTTTACTCGATCTAGCGGCAAGTCGGGTCCGGTTGTCAAAAAATTCGACATGCGCGGTGCCGGCCGATCGGGATCGGAACGTGACGAACGCCGTGGCTTCGACCTAACCGCGCGTCTTGCCCAATCGCGTCGTCCTGGTTTTTTTCGTCACGGTCTTCCACCTTCGATGCACCCAGTACCATTGTTCCGGCCGGCGCAGTATCAGCCGTTCGAGTTGAGCGTTATACGCGCGAGTATTGCGGCGGATTGCTTCATTCGTGTCGTCGTGTTCGAGCACCACAAGCGCCGTTTCGAAGCGCAGGACATGCGTGCCGTCGGCTTGGCGATAGCTCCATGCCGGAACCACGGGCGCGCCTGTCGCCAGCGCCATGATCGCGAGGCTCTTGAACGTCCATGCCGGATATCCGAAGAAATCGACTTCGATACCGTCCGGCGGATTCGCGTGCTGATCGAACGGAAAGACAATTGCGTCGCCTTCCGCCAAGCGATCGAGAATGGTAGCGAGCGAGCCGCGTTTACCGATGACGCCGAAGCCCGCTGCCGCGAAGCGCCGGTTGACCAGCGCATCAAGCCAACGCGGCTTGATCGGCCGGCGGACAAAATGGAATTGGCCGCGCGCTTCCGGAAAATTGCCGATCCCGGCGACCGTCGCGACCTCCCAGTTGCCAAAGTGACCAGTCAGTAACAGCACCCCCTTGCCTTGCGCGCGCGCGGCAACGAAGGCTTCGGCGTTCTCCACGCTTACCAGTGCCAGCTTGCGCTTGCGCGACAACCAGCGGAACTTCACGAATTCACCGAAGAGTCGCCACAAGTGCGCGTAATGGCTTTGCGCGAGTCGGCCGATTTCCGCTTCCGCGAGTGTTGCGCCATAGACGCGGCGCAAGTTCGCAAGGATGACGTCGCGGCGAATCGGCAGAAAGCGCGCGATGATCCGTCCCGCAGGCGGTACGTCGACGATTGCCGGCTCGGCCAATGCGACGGCGGAGGCCGAACTGCGATCGTGCGTCAGCGACAACCCGATCCGCCCGATACGGAGTCGCCCAAGCAGTGCTTCCGCCGCCAAGCTCGGGACGATCTGCGGCGCACCGTAGTTGTCGCGCACGACGGCAAAATCCGCGGGTGAGATCTTTCCCAACGCGGCTTCGCGCGGGAAGAGCTTGACGCACGCCTCCTTCGCGGCAAACCGCGCCGCGAGACTCGCGGCGCGCCCCGGACCCTCCCCCGCGTCCGCGATTTCCTGCGCCGTGAAAAACCGGGCAAGATCGGACGGCGCCGTTTCGCGCAGCAGCCGTTCGATCCGCGCGATGTCGACGGTGTCGATGCCGCAGCGGTTGGGCGTTGCGGCAGCGTCCGCCATGGCGCCTGTTGCGCGGCTACACTTTACCCGCGCGAATAAGCAGCGCGGCGTTGGTCCCCGCAAAGCCGCGACAAAGGATAAGAGCAACGTCACTGCGCGGCGTTTGATGCGCGGCGGAAATGGGCATATCCGCGCAGGCCGGATCGAGCTCGCGCAGCGTCGCGACACCGGGCACGACGTTCCGGCGCAGCGCAGCCAGCGCGAGCACGGTTTCCATGATCCCCGCCGCCGCGATCAGGTGCCCGAAAGCCCATTTGAATGCGGTGACCGGTGGCGGCTGCGCACCGAAGACCGCGCGGATTGCCACCGCTTCCGACGCATCGGACGCGCGGGTGCCGTTACCGTGTGCGACGATCATGCCAACATCGCGCGCGTCGATTTGTGCATCGGCCAGCGCAGCGGCGATTGCGCGCGCGGGCCCGTCGCCATCGTCGCGAATCGCGACCAGCCCCTGTGCTTCGGTCGCGTAGCCGCCGCCCAGAACCTCCCCCAACACACTTGCACCGCGGCCCGCAGCAGCCGCTTGCGTCTCCACGATCAGCGCGCCCGCCCCGTCGCCGAACAAGCTGCCGTCGCGTGTTGCGTCGAACGGGCGCAACCCATCAGCGGCAAGCAAACCGAACCGGTGATAGAAGAGTACCAATTGCGGCTCGACCGGCGCATCGTGGCCCACCGCTACCGCGCGCTCACCCTCGCCTTGGCGCAGCCCTTCGGTCGCCTCGATCAGCGCGAGCGTTCCGCTGACGCTATGGTTGGTGATGCAGGCGTTGGCGCCTTTCAATCCGTACCGGATCCCGATATGGCCGAGCACGTTGTTGGGTAGCGTGCGCAACAGCCACATCGGGTTCACCGTGTTGGCAAGCTCGCGGCCGAACTCCGGCAATTCGCCGTTCGCCTCGGTGAGCAGCGGAAAATAATCGTAGTGGCTCTCGTAGGTGCCGCCACCCGAACCGACGTAGACGCCCGTCCGATCGCTGAAGCGACGCGCGTCCTCTTCATCCAGCGTAGCGCGGTACCCGATGATGTCCGCGCCGGCAATCGCGCGCCCGGCAGCGTACAAGCCGAAGAGATCGGTCCGCCGGATGAGTTTGTGCAGCTTGCGGTCGTCGACGAGCTCGCGCGCAGTCAAGCGCACTTCGCCGGCGTTGCGTGCCGGCCATTCGCTCGCATCCCATTGCTCGATCGGCGCGATGGCCGAGCGCCCGTCCAGCACCGCGTCGAGGATGCGCTCTGGATCACCGCCCGCGGCGCAGACCGCGCCGGTTCCGGTGATGACGATCTTCTCGTGACGCACGATGGTTCGCGCGACAATCAGGCGCGCGCCAAGCGGCCGTCAACCGCGTCGGGATGACGCAACGCGACGCAGCTGTTGGAGCCACCGAAGCCAAACGAGTTGGAGAGCGCAACGCGGATGCGCGCACGCCGGGGCTCGCCGCGGACGATGTTGAGCGTGATTTCCGGATCGAGCTCGCGCAGATTCGCATTCACCGGCATCGCGTCATGATGAATGGCGAGCGCGCATACGGCGACCTCGACCGCACCCGCTGCCGCGATCAGATGTCCCATTGAGCTCTTGGTCGAGCTGACGCCGACGCGGTCAGTGTCTTCGCCAAATACGGTGCGGATCGCGGCGCTCTCGCTGCGGTCGTTCATCCATGTCGACGTGCCGTGCGCATTCAGGTAATCGACGTCGCCGGGGGCAGCGCCGGCGTCCGCCAACGCCTGCTGCATTGCCTGGATCGGCCCGTCGCCATCGGGCGGCGAATCGGTGATCCGGTAGCTCGACAACGAATTGCCGTCGCCGGCGAGTTCCGCATAGATGCGTGCGCCGCGGCGTCGCGCCGAATCCCATTCCTCGAGCACGACGAAGCCCGCGCCCTCGCCCAATAAAAACCCATTGCGCGTGACGTCGAATGGCCGGCTTGCTTCAAGCGGCGTGTCGTTGTCAGGTGAGAGCGCCGACAACAAACAAAAGCCGGCAACGCCAACGGGGCTGATCATCGAATCGAAACCTCCGGCAAGCGCGTAGTCGACGGCGCCGCGGCGAATGAGTTTGAGTGCGGTCCCGAGCGCCTGGCCTCCTGACGCACACGCGGTATGGACCGACGTTGCATAACCCTCGATCCCGAAGCGGCGCGTCAGCAGCGAGATCCCTGCCGTCGCCTGGCTGCGGCAGAACACCAACGGATCGTTGGCGGCGTCGTCGCTCAACATGCGCAGCGCATCGAGCTCGCCGGTCTGCGCCGCATGCCGATGCGTCGAAGCGAGATCCGCGAAGTCGTAGGTCATCATGCCGGCGCCAACCGCGCAGCCCCAACGGGTCGCGGTCGCCTTTGTGGGCGCGATGCCTGCATCGGCCAGCGCTTGCTCAGCCGCCGCGAGTGCGAATCGGTGCGATCGGTTGGTGAGTTTGGCGAGTTTGCGGTCGGACAACCCGCCATCGGCCGGAAAGCCCTTCACTTCCGCGGCGATGCGCACGGGAAATCCGCTGGCATCGAAGACCGTGATCGGCGCACCTCCGCTGCTGCCGGCGAGCAGTGCGCCCCATGTGCTGGCGACGTCGTTGCCAACGGGTGTTATGAGCCCGAGACCGGTAATCGCCACACGCCGTCTGGTTCGGTTCATTGATTTTGGCGCCGGCCGATTTCAACCTGCGCCGTCGCTACTTGCCGCCCATCGATCCGCGCGGAGAGCGCAATCTTTGCGGTTTCGCCGATCGGAGCAGCCATGTCAGCGAGGAGTTCCAGGCGCTGTCCAGGGGCTATGAAAGCGCGCATCTTGACGTTGGTCATGCGCATTGGAGCGATCGACTCGCCCGCGTGCCAGTCGGTGGCGCCTCCTGCGAGCCGCAGCGCGAGTTCGATCTGACGCTCGAGCAATAGTGTGGCCGGATACACCGGCCGACGCGGAAAATGGTCGGCAAAAAAAGGCGCGTCGGTCGGAACGAGAAGAATTGCGCGGACCGATTGGCCTGCCAGTTCGCTCGTCACCACAAGCTCGGGGGTCGTCACTCCGTGAAAGCGCCCCGGCTCGGCGCCGGCGCCGCAAAGCAACGCGAAGCGATCGCGCAACGCCGCCTTTGAGTCGAACTGTTCGATGTCGAGCATCGGACCCAGGCAATCATGCAACTCGACGACCGTCGCCCCGCCCACGCGCGCATGCCCGGAATAGGCGACGGCCGCGTCATCGCAACTAGCGAGGGCGACTGCCAGCTCGAGCTCACTCCCGGGCATCACGTCATTCACGAATCGCGTCTCGAACGCCAGCGCCGCGACTGGGCGAGCGCGAAATCCGACATGGGCCATCGCTGCCCAGGCGGCGAGTTGTCCGACCGCCTCGGCGACGAGGCAGGAGGGGAATGCAGTGATTGTCGCGGGAATGGCGAAGAGGCCGTGCGCCAATTGACCAGGCTCGTACTCGGTAATGCGGTCGACGAAGGAAAACGTCGCGAAGTGATCGCTCATGCAAGTCTATTACGCCGCCTTCGTTTCGCGCTGCGCCATGATGACGAGTTTGCAAAACGTTTCGGGAGTGAAGAGCCGCGCGATGTCGGCCACCTTCATCGGCTCGCGAAAGCGCTCCGCCGGAACCTCCGACAAGTACGCCTTCAACTGCGCAAGACCCACCGGCGTCAACACCCCTTTCTGCTCGAACGCAGCCTCGGATAAGTCACCGCGGGCGTTGTCGATGATCTTGCCGCGCGGGATCTTGATCTTGAACGCCCGCTCGAGCCGGAACACCATGTCGAGGAAGTCGATCGATTCCGCGTCGAGCCCTTCGATCAGCGACACGTCGAGCTTGATGTCCTCGACGTCGCAGCCAAGAGCGTCGGCCATCGTGGCCGCGACCTTGGGGAACACCTGCATGATCTCTTCTTTGGTGATTGTGGGTTGCATGATTGCCATTACTCCATCTTGAAGCCGCCATCGACATTGAACACCGCGCCCGTCACGTAATCCGCGAAGCGCGAAGTCAGGAACCACACCGCATACGCCACTTCCTCCGCCTTGCCATAGCGCCTGAGCAGAATGCGCGCCAATACATCATCGCCAGCGAGCTCGCGCACCGGCTGCGACATTTCGGTTTCAATGACGCCCGGCGCGACCCCATTGACGGTGATCTTGCGCGGCGCAAGCTCGACTGCAAGCGAGCGTGTGAACGCGTTGATCGCGCCTTTGCTGGCCGCGTAATTGGTCTGGCCGCGTCCGCCCTTTTCGCCGGCGACCGAGCTCACGTTGACGATCTTGCCCGAGCGCTGCACGATCATGTGCGGGACGACCGCGCGGGTTACGTTGAAGACGCCGCCGATATTCGTGTCCAGCACGATCTGCACGTCCTCGTCGGCGAACGCCGCAAGCTGATTGTCGCGAATCATGCCCGCGTTATTGACGAGGATATCGATCCGGCCGCAACGCTCGGCCACGCGGTCGACGGCGGCGGCGCACGCCTGCGCATCGCGGATGTTGACCTTATCCGACGCAATCTTGTTTCCCCGCGCATCCGCGCCGGCCATCACGGCGTTAGCCGCGGCCACATTGTCGCGATAGAAGAACGTGACGTCCACACCTTCTGCGGCGAGAAGCTCAACGATCGCGCGGCCGATGCCGCGGCTGCCGCCGGTGACAATCGCCGTCCTGCCGGCGAGTCCGGAATCCAGCATGATCGCGTCACCCCGAGATGGCGAAACCGCCGTCCACGACCAACGTATGCCCGTTGATCATTTGCGCCTCGGGCAAACAAAGCAGATACACAGCGCCTGCCACATCGTCGGGCGTCAACACCGGCCCCGCCGGAGCGCGCCGCGCGAAATCGGCGAGCAACTCCTCCCGGTTCGGAAACGATGCCAGCGCATCGGTCGCAACCACGCCGGCGCTCACTGCATTCACCCGAATTCCCCGCGACCCGAGTTCCTGCGCCAAGGTGCGCACCAACGACTCGAGCGCCGCCTTGGAGGCGCCGATGAAGCCGTACGCGGGCATCGCGCGCTGCGCGCCAAGGCTCGACATCGCAATGATCCGCGAGCCATGCCCCATCAGCGGGAGGCCACGTTGGGCGAGCAGATTGAGGGCGAACGCATTGGTTTCGAGACACCACCGCCAATGTTTAAGTGTCATCTCCACTGCAGGTTTCAAAACGCCGCTCGCCGCGTTGCTCACGAGAATGTCCAGACGGTCGAACTGTCGTTCGAATTCGGCGAACATTTCGTCGACACTCTCGGGCATGCCGACGCTCGCCTGAATGGCGCACGCGCGTCGCCCCATCGCCTTTAGTTCCGCGCACAGCGTTTCCGCCTCGTCGCTGCTGTTGTAATAATTCACCGCGACGTCGGCGCCCTCGGTCCCGAGCTTGTGCGCAATCGCGCGGCCGATCCCGCGTGCTGCACCCGTGACGAGCGCAACTTTACCGGTCAGGGGACCTCGCATGCTATGAATCCCTGCGTTGGCGACGCCGGGCGCGGCTTCTTAAAGCGAACGGCGCCGGCGTGCAAAAAAACCGCTATTCTAACCGCCCGCCGTGTAGGGCCGTGGCGCGCGCTGCGCGCGCATCGCTAGCGTTGCAGTGTGGCCCGCCTGGCGCGGATGAGACGCTGGGCTTCGAGCACCCAATGCTTTTTGATGCTGTACCAGACGTCGGCCGCCCACGTGACACCGCCGGCGACGTCCGACGTGCGGTCCTCCCCTTCTGCATCGCGGCCCGGAACATAGGCGTTGATCCGATTCCGTGTTTGCACGTCGTGCGGGAGATCATGCGTCACTGGTACGGTGACGTGGTTGTAGGCCGCGGGCAGGACGACGTTGCGGACATTCGCGGTACCGTTGTTCTCGTACCGGCTGTCCAACGGGTTGCCGGGGAAGCTCAATGCGAAGAAATCCAGGCCAATGAAGTAGCCGGTGAACTCGTCCACCGTGTCCGGAATCCGGCGCAGGTTAGCAAAGTTTTCCCATTGGTTTGGAAGTACGAGCGCCCATCCGCCAGCACCCAATGCCGACGCGTATGCGGCCGACAGGCCTACCACCGGCCGTTCGCGGCCCGTCAGCGGGTCGATGACGGTCGTCCGGTTCTCGGCTGCGTCGGTCAGCGGGTTCCAGATCGCGATGCGGTCACTGTACTGGCCCGCCAGCTCCTTCAGGATTCTTATCGCGTACAAGCCGCCTTGGCTGTGGCCGATGATCATCGGCCGCACGCCGTCGCGCTCGTAGTGCCACGCGAGGATGCCGGCGAGCCGCGCCGTGCTGCTGTACGGGCTATACGACCAATCGCCGGAACCAGGATCGCGGATCATCGCTTCGGGATACCCCATGCCAACCAGGAATTCACCGAACGAGTTCATGACCAGGTGGACCGGATAGATGCCGCCATGCAGCAGCATGATCCGCGGCGCCGGACCTTTGGCTAGAACACCCTGCACGTCCTGATCGGATACGCTGGCGGGATTGAGTGCAAGAATCCGCTCTTCCAGCGCCCGATCGAGCGGCGGCGCCTGCTTGACGGGATCGAGCGATGTGAGCGGTGTCGTAGCACAGCCGGCAACGGTAAGCGCAACGACAACGATCAACGCACAGCGGTAACGGTGGATATGCAAGTTCCTAAGCCAATTCATCATGCCAGGGTCTCTACGCTGTGAAGAAGGTTGGAAATCAGCCGCGCGACCGTGGCCCGATCGAACGCCGTTGGCCGGTACGACACACCGGCGATGAGCGAATTCCCCACGGTCGTTATAGCCAGGACCAGCGGCGCAAGCGGACCCGTCGAAACACCCCGTAAGTATTGCAGAGGCGGCGCCTGCGTGTCTGCGCCGGGCCAAAGAGCCGTGACATTGAGCATCGTCAGACCCGCGAGAATCGCATAGCTCTTCGAATGAAACCGCTCCCGGCGCTCGCGCGAAAGATAGCCCCAGACCATACCCACTATTCCGAGCGCGAGCAAGGTTTGCAAATACAGCCGGTCGCGCTTGACTCGAGCCGTTTCGGCATGAATATCCAGCGCAAGTTCCCGCAGCGAAATACCGTCGGGAACCAGATGCGCAACGCGAAACGAGCTTAAGAACTGGCCAAAGGTCGTCTGCGCTTCGGCTTCGAGGTCTTCGCGGATGTTGATGATCGAGGCAACCGCCAGATCGCGGCGGCGAGCCGCGTGACGGTCCCCCGGCAGGAGAGGCGCGAGCGCGTGGAGCAAGAGCGCGAGCCACATATCGTTGACCGTGACCCCCCACGCCTTGGCGCTGCGCATGATTTGGGCGAATTGCTCTGGGGGGACAGAGAAATGGGTGAACGCATTGCGTGCATCGCGCAAATCGGCGTACCGCGGCCGCACCGATCGGCGCAGGCTGCGCGCCATCCGCGGCAATTGCTTCATTCCACGGACCGCCGCACCAGCATGGCTCAGCAGCAGTCGCGTATACGTCCGCGGATAGCGTCGCAAGGGCGGTTGCTCCTGTTCAGTGACGTTCCGGCCGCTGTACTCTTCCACAACTGTGCGCAACAGCACGACTATCGAATCGCCGCCCGCGATGAAATGGTCGTAGGTCAAGCCCAACCAGAATCCAGGTTCGTCGCCGATTGCAAAGAAACGGAATGGCGCCATGTGACCCGCTGCGGCGAAGGGTGCGTTCAACTGGCGTTCGATTTCGACGTCGGTCGCCGCGACCGCCCCGCCATCAGGCGGCACTACCTGCAACTCGGCGCGAGTCGTTTCTCCGTCATAAGTAAACCGTCGCCGGCGCGCATCGAGCGCAAAACCCGTTAGGCGTGCCGCCGCGAGCACCTGATCGATCACCGCCTGCAGTCGCGCGGTTTCGAGCGGCTCGGGCACACAGACGACATGAACCGAGTTGTACGGATGAAGCTCGCGCCAGCGCAACATCGTCCGTTGAAACAAGTTGAGCCGGCCCTGCATCGTTATTCGCTCGGTAGTCCTCGTGCCACGATCAGCCGCTGCACTGCGAGGCACCAATGCTTTTTAACGCTGTACCAGATATCCGCGGCATGCAGGAGATTAGTCGAGTCGAACTCGTCGGCATCGGGCAACGTCGCCGTTGCGGTTCCCGGAACGTACTCGTCGATCCAGCGGCGCGTTCGGAGATGCGCTGCAAGATGCTGCGTGCGGGGCAGCGCGATATGACTGTAACCGGGCGGAAGCGTGATGTTGCGCACATGGGCCGAGCCCGTGGCTCGGTACGGCTCGGCACCCGGAAACTGGCCGGCGATCAGGTCCCACTCGAAGGCGAAACCGGTGAATTCCTCCACCGTATCGGGAATGGAACGCAGCTTCGCAAGCATCGACCATTGTCCCAGCACGAGTCGCGGTAGCTTGCCGGTCGCAAGTGCCGCCACGAAGGGAATCTGTAAGCCGACGACCGCGCGCGGTTGCCCAGTCAGCGGGTCGATGATCGTAGCGCGGCTCTCTGCCTTGTCCACGACGGGATTCCAGACAGGAAGCGAGTCGTGGAACGCGCCGGCCAGTTCATGCAGCGTGCGGATCGCGAGCATGCCGCCCTGGCTATGTCCGACCAGCAGCGGCATCATGCCGTCGGCCTCAAAATGCCAGGCGAGCGTGCCCGCGAGCTCTTCACTGCTGCCGGAGCTTGGCCAACTCAGCGCGCCGTCTTGTGGCCTGCGCAGCCGATCGGCCGGGAAACCCATTGCGATCAAGAATTCGGCGAACGGCCGCATGGTCACCGCCGCGACACTTCCCTGGAGCAGTACGATTCGCGGCGCCGGAGCGCGCACGAGAATTTCTCGGACGTCGCGCGCGGTGATGCGCTCCGGCGACAGCGCAAGGATTTGCCGCGCAAGCAATGCGTCCACCATGGCGCGCGGGAGCCGCGCTGGCTCCTGCGCATGCACCGCCCAGCCAACACACATGCTCGCAGCGACGGCCGCTACCCGAATGCGCCGCCCTTTGTTGCACCCCAAGATTATGCGGATCAGCGACGACAACTTGGTCAGCGCCATGATCTACGCGGAAACAAACGCGGGACGAAGCGACCGGTCCCGCGCAAATACCGTTCGTACGCGTCGCCGTGCGCGCGCAGCAAGTGGAATTCCTCGTTGCGCGCCTTCAAGTTCATGAGCACGATGTGGATTAGAGCGACGGTGAGCATCAGCGGTGTGGCCACGATCACTGCAGAACAAATTATGAGCAGCATCGAAAACGCGTAGATCGGGTGGCGGATGCATTTGAACAATCCATCGGTGATGAGCTCGCTCTTGCGCGTGTCACTTACAGCCATGCGCCAGTCTGCGCCCATGCGAACCCAGCACGTAACGGTCGCCGCGAGGCAGACGATCGCGCATGCGGCGGCAACGTAACGCAACACGGCGTAGCCCGCATCGCGCGCGAATGCCGGCACTACGAGCCAAGACTGCAGGCTCGTCTGCGCCAGATACGGCAAGGCGAGCCATAACGTGATGAGCGGCACCCACACGACCCACATCAGGCGCTCGATGCGTTGCTCGGGAACAACGCCGACCGACTTGCGCGTCCGGCGGCGAACGCGGGCGATCATGACCGCGACCCCGAGCCAATAGGCCCATACGGTAGTCGTCAGCAGCATAAGCGGAATATCGGTATAGGACATCTTTTCGAGCACGGCAGCAGGCAGCCAGTGCGGCTAAAGCGCGGGGAGATTACGTCAGCGTATGAGCGAGATCAATACTTGCACACCCGCGAGGCTTCCGGCAATGCGTTGCTCGCTTGTTTGTGCGCTTTTGAAGAATTCTTAGATGTCCGCCGCTTTCGGCTACCTTCGGTCGCGGCGCCGCTGCCAAGGCGATCAAGTTGAAGCGTCGATATAATCGGTATCAAGCCGCTGACAAGGTGATTGCAAAGTCCGGTGTCGTCGTTGTGATCGTGACTAGAGTGATCCGAATAGCGCCCCATCGCGCCGCCTGTCCCCCTTCGTCCGGCCGGTCCGCGTTCGGGCGTTATCATCCGAGCGTCAGCCAAGCAACAGCTCGCTACAATCAACCATGCCGATGTCCGAGCGCATTCCTACTTTGACCCAATCGGTGGACGCGCACGCAGCCGCCACGGACGTGGACGGGCGCCTGCTCCTCCGCCCGGACGAAGTGCAGGCGCTGCTCCGCGAATGTTTCGCGCAGTATCACGCGAAGCTCATCGAATTCATGCGGTCGTCGCTGGAACAGACCAACGATTTGTTCGAGATGTACAGTCACATCCCGAACGGTGAAGTTGAGGCATTCCGCAACAAGCGCGGCGAGTGGCTCGAGCGCTGTGACAAGACGCTGAAGGAACTGTTCGAGCGTCGCTTGGCTGGCCACCGGCGTCGAGGGCGCAGGCTTGATAGCGACGCTTCCGCCGCCTCGCTCAAGGTGCTGACGGCGTTCGATCACGACAAGCAAGCGGCGCTAACCGCCGCGACGCAATTCCTGACGCGCTTCACTCACCGGGAGCAGGACGCGCTGGATCTGCGCATCGACGTGCTGGTGCACGATACCGAGTCGCGCGAAATCGACAATCCATTCGGCATTCCCTACGTGCTCGATGCAATGGGATCGACGTCGCGCGCCGTTTACCCGAACCCGCGGATATGGCGGCCGTTGCTCGAGCGCCTGCTCGCCGACCTAACACCGGTGTTCAACAAGCTCTACATTTCATTGAATCGCTTCCTGGCCGATCGCGGCGTGCTACCGGAAATCAAAGCGGCGTTGCGCGTGCGCAGCGATTTGCGGCCTGTCGACGACCGCGAACTGTTCAACACGTTCAGCCATATGCTGCATGACGCGGACCAAGCGCTCCCGACCGATATCGTAGTGCCGGAGACGCTGTCCGATCCCGGGGCGCCACCGGCATTGGTCTTTGCGGACAGGCCAAGTGCTGTTTCCGGGGCGTCGGGCGCAGCACCCATAGTGGCGATTCCCGGCCTGCCGTCGGACATGATGGCGCGGATTGCCCCGGCGCTCATGTCGGCTCCAGCCATCCTCGCCGGGCTCTTGAAGCTGGCAACCGCCAGCACGGGCCCGGGCGGCAACGCTTTAGGTGAAACGCCGGCGAACGCCAACGACTTCCCCGATCTCGACCCGCTGATGGCATTGGGTACTTCATCGCCGCTGTTCGCGACCCTCGCCCAATGGCAGCGCATCGATCTGCCGGCGGCGCTTGCAAAATTGACGGGAATGACCGGCGGCGGCGACGTAGGGGTTGCCGTGCCGCGCAATCTCATCCCGCACATCCGAGCCGCAATCGTCGATCAGATCGCGAATCCCACCGACCGCATCACAATCGACGTGATCGCGCTCCTTTTCGATTACATCTTTGGCGACCCATCGATCCCCGAATCGCAGCGCGCTATTTTCGGTCGTTTGCAGGTGCCCATCGTCAAGGCTGCGCTGCTCGATCGCTCGTTTTTCTCCGATCGCAAGCATCCGGCGCGGCAGTTGCTCGACCATTTGGCGGAAGCGGCGATTGGGGCCGTCAACGACGAAGCCTACGGGATGGGGCTCGAACTTATCGCGACCGGTGTCGTCGACGAGGTCTGTCGCGACTTCGAGATCGACGTTGTCGTCTTCAGAAACGCCGACGAAAAACTGCAGGCGTTCATCGATGCCGAGCGCGCCAAAAGCACCGCCGCGCTCAAGGAAGATGTCGCCGGGGCGCTTGCAGCCGAAGAAGGCGAGGCGGATCGCGCACAAGTACGCGCCCAGATTCGCGACAAGCTCGCAGGGCTCGACATTCCGTTCGACGTCCGCTCGTTTGCGGAAACCGTGTGGGCGGACTACGTCACGGCACTGGCTCAACGCGGCGGCAGCGGCGAGGTTGAGGGCGCGATGAAGACGCTCGATGACACGCTCTGGAGCATTGTCGCCAAGGAGCGTACCGCGCAAAAGGCGCGTTTGACCAAGATGATTCCTATGCTCATCGGCGGTCTGCGCAAAGGTTGCGTGGCTTTGCGTATTCCCGACGAGCGGGCGAGCGCGTTTTTCGAATCGCTCTATCAACTGCACATCGCGGCGATCAAGCCCAAGATCGAGACCGCGACGGCGTCGGCCGGCACGCCGGCCGCCCGCGCGGGAACACAAGCGGAAAACGCCGGGCCGGCGAACGAGGCGGTAGCAGAGCCTACGGCCGGACCGCAAACGGTGCCACTGCCGAATGTCCACGATTACGTCAGCGAAATGGTCGTCGGCACGTGGCTCTCTTTCAACCATCCCAGCGAGCCGATTCACGCGCGCCTCGCGTGGATCAGTCCGCTGCGCAGCAAGTACATCTTCACCAGTCGCGCGCGTTCACGTGCGTTCGTCTATACCCCCGAAGAGCTAGCGTACGAACTCGGCTCGGGTCAGGTCTCGCTGGTCGTTGAACCGGTACCATTGTTCGATCGCGCAGTAAGCGCGGCGCTCGACAGGCTGGCGGCGAAAAAAGGCAGCGCAAAGAAGCTTTCGCAGTTGGTCGCCTAGCAAACGAGCGGATTTAGCGGATTGGCTGTTGCGCGGGCACTCGACTCGCTCAGTTGGCAACTCATTGGGCAACACAGTTGGAAATCAGCCAGCGATTCGCGGGTAATCCCTATCCGACAATGAAAGGATTGGACTTTTGTCGGCGTGCCTAGCGGGCCATCGGAATCTTTTGGTCCAGCACCGCCACCGCGGTGATCGCATTGTCGGGAAACCCGTCGATCACCCGGTCAGAGTACGTGAGGTAGGTCAGCGTGTTGCGCTTCACGTCGACGATGCGGACGACACGCACGTGCTTGAAAATAAACGACGCGCCTTCCTTGAACACCTCTTCCTGTCGCGGTAGCGGTTTCACGAAGCTGATCGGTCCCACTTGGCGGCACGCAACGGAAAAACGCGACGGATCATTCGCGAGCCCGATCGCCCCTTTGACGCCACCCGTCTTGGCCCGCGAGACATAGCATGCGATTCCTTTGACCGACGCATCGTCGAACGCCTCGACGACCACTTTGTGGTCGGGACCGATCAATTTGAACTCGGTGTCGACCGAACCGATTTCTTCGGCAAAGGCCGCGCATGCCCCAAGCGCCGCGACGGCGGCGAACGCCAGCGCTACGAAGGTGCGAGTTGACACGCGTGTCCGCCTGATAAAGGGAAACATTGATTCTCGCATAGCCGCGCCGTTACGAACTTCGCACCGGACCATCATTCTGCGACCGCGCAAGCTTAAACGCCGCGCGTGTCAACTTCCGGCGTGGGTTCCTTTGATCGATGATGCTGCATCAGGGGGTGCAGTAAAGCCGCGCACATCGGCGATCAGCGAAGAACAGTCCGTTTGCGGTCGCTGGCCAGGCGCGATGAAAGGGATGAGCGCCGCCAACGGGGTCGCCACCACGCCCAGGCCCACCGCCACGCCAGTGCGCAAGGCGATGCCCGCCACGTCCGGCGTAACGGTCGGGTCTGCCAACGTGCCGGTGACGAGAATCGGTCCGCGCAGCGCAAATAGGCTCCATTCCTTGGGGTGGGCAACGATGCGTAAGTCGAGTCGTTCGTCCCTCAAATCGATCGATCCCTCGCCCTGGAGCGTCGTATGCGCGGCGTCCAGGACGAGTGTCGAGACGTTAAGGCGCCCCTGCTGCGCCGAAAAATCGGCTACCAAGCAGCGGATAGGAACCTTGCGGTCGCCGGTCAAAAGCGCTGGCAACGCATTGGCAAGGTCCAGGTTCGCCAAGCGCAGCGTCAGGTCGCTCATTTCACCGCCGTTCATGAGAAACGCCGCTTGTCCACCGGCCGCACCCAGCATCGCGGCAATCGTGTTGCCCCCGCCGGTGAGTCGTGCGCGGCCGTCCAAGATGCCAACGCTTCCCGACAATGACTTGAGCGCCGGAAACAACCGATTGAGATGCAGCCCAGTGAATCGCATGTCCACGGCCGACCGAATGACAGGCCCGCGAGCATTCATGACGACGTTGCCGTCGATGGAACCGCCCGCGGCCCTGAAGCGAAGCGGGTCGAGCGATAGTTCGCCGCGAACCAAGTGCAAGCGCGTCGACATTTCCCGCAGAGGTAACGTTTCGTTGACGATTCGGCGGCCAGTGAAACGGATGTCCGCATCCGCGGCGTTGAGCTTGTCGAGCCGGAATGCGCCGGACGGCAGAACGCGCTCGGGACCGTTGCCTGATGCGCCTTTGGGTCCCGTCGTCTGTGCGCCGACGAAGCCCGCAAGATCGCGCATATCCAGTCGCCGCGATGTCAAATCCGCGCGCATGAGCTGCGGTTCTTTGTTGCGATCGAGCGAAAAATCGCCAGTCAAGTCGCTGCGGCCGATCTGGCCATCGAATTTCCTGAACTCCCATAGTCGATCGCGCTGGGTAAGGCGTCCGGCCAGCCGATACTGCGGTGTCGGCGGCAGGGGCACGCCGAACACGGGGTACAAATCGGCGAGATCGCGTCCGGAAAGTTCCAAGCGCAAGTCGAGGGCCGTCAAGCGCATGGGGTCGACCAACGTACCGCGAGCGGCGACTCTTGTTTCGCCAGCCTTCGCCCATCCTTCCAACGCGACCTCGGGCGCTTCGGTGCCGCGCGAGTGCCAAGTGACGTGTCCGGACGACGGGTAGCCATAGAGTGTGCTGGGATCGAGCGTCAAATCCGCCTCGACGTCGAGGACCGGCCCCAATTCACCGGACGCGGTGAAGCGGCTATTGATGTCGGCCTTAGGATAATCGCCGAACTGCGCCGGATCAAAACGCACTGACTTGCCTTTCAAAGCGAACGGCTGGCGGCCCGAGAATCCAACGTGGCCGCTGGCGAGGAGCCGGCTCGTTCCTGCGCGCGCTTCCGCATGCGCGATGCGTAGCATGCCGTCGGAAGCCGTCGCGTCAAGCGCGAAGCGATAGCGCGTTTGCGCGAGTGCCAAGACGGCGCGTTGCGCCGCAGCGCTTCCCGCCAGTGCGACATCGCCGGCTAAGCGTGTCGCGCGCAGCTTGCCGTGCATGCCGCGCATATTGAGATTGGCAGTGGTAAGCGCGAGTGCCACCGCGTAGACATTTGCCACCCCGGTTCCCGTCAACTGGCCTGCTTCGCCGAGATCGACGGCAACCTGGTTCAAATCCCACGCACTCGGTATACCGGTCAGATTGGCCGTAAATGAGCGCAGCGGCAAGCGTTCGCGATCAAGCGTACCGGCGGCGCTGTTGCCCACTCGCAGCGTACCTGCAAGGTTTTCCGTCGAACGCGAGCCGCTGACATCGAGATCGATATCGAACGCTGCCACAGGCGCGGCCGCCGACCAGGCACGCGGATTGATGCCGCGGGCCTGCGCGTGCACTTTTTCAATCGGCTGCGGCGCAAACGGCGCAAACGTCGCCAGCACCGTTGCGGTGGTAGGCGCTGCTACAGTGGTTGGCGCCTTCGCGATCGTCGAGACGGTTCCGGTGATAGGCGCCGCTGCAGTCGTCGGCGCCGGCATGGTCGTGGTAGGCGAAGTTGCGGCAACAGGCGCTTTTGCCGAGCTGGCCTGCACCTCCGCCGAGCCGTTGACTTCGATTCGTGCAAGGGTCCCCGATGCTTGCACCTTGGCTAAATACACCGGCTCGGCGATGTTGCGCACTTCGACCGAACCGGAGACGGCGAAAGGCGACGCGGTAGCAATTTGCCCGAATCCGGTCAAATGGCCGAACCGGGTTTGTGCCGCTTTGATCACCGCCCGCCACTCTTGGCTGCCGGCGGCCAGATCGAACGAGACCTTAGTGAGGCGTTCGGAGAAATCGGGATGGTTTATTTGCAGGTTCGCGACCGTCGCGTCGTCCACCGACAAGCGTAACGGCATACGCAGGGACTCCGGAATTTGCGCGGGCGCATCGCCGGCATCTGCTAGCGTGATGCGCACGGCTTCCGCTTGCAAGCGATCGATGTCGATCTTGCGCCATAGGAGCGGCAGCGGCGAGAATTCGAGCGCGCCATTTTCCGCGACCGCTGCGACCCCGTCGTCGTGCCACTCGATGCGCGCAAAACGAATGGCGCCCAACAACGATCCCGACACCCCTGCCGTCGTCAAACGGCCGTTGGTGAGCGCTGCGGCGCGCTCGACCGCCCATAAGAGTGTTGCCTCGCGGCCGGCCAGCCAAACCCCGGCGCCGAGAACGGCGACTAGTGCGCCTGCAAACCAAAGCGCTTTGCGTGTCAAGGATAGCGAGAAATGTAGCTCGTCGGGTTGCTCGGAAATCCTTTGTATTATGCGATTACGATCGCTTTGCAGCAGCCCGCGGAGGCCGTTTTTTCGCGTAGGATATTCACGGACACGCAATGTCATCCTTTTCAGACAGGAGCCTCTCTGTAATGAACAAACCTAAAAACGCGATCAACTTCCCAACGCCGAAAGGCAAGAAAGGCCAGCCGTTGCCCCCTCAGGACGCGCGACGCCGCCCGCCTACGGTGGTGCCTCGCGTCATCCCGCGTACCAAAGCCAGCCCCAAGGGCCGCTGACTCTCTTGCTCTTTATTGCTCTTTATCCCTCCATCGACGGGGAGTTCGTTGCAATGCCGCAAGCAAAGAAGGTCAAAATCGCAGCAAAAAAAAAGAACTACGTTGTGCGCCATTCGTCGATTCACGGCCGCGGCGTATTTGCAGCGCAGAAGATTCGCAAAGGTCGTCTCATTATCGAATACAAGGGTTTGCGCAGTTCGTGGGACGACGCGATGGAACGGCCGGACAGCGACCCGGACGATTCCGCGCACACGTTCCTGTTCGAAGTCGAAGATGGCAGCGTGATCGACGCGAGAGTGCGCGGGAATGCCGCGCGCTGGATCAACCACTCGTGCGCCCCGAATTGCGCGGCGTACGAAGACGATGACGGTCGTGTGTTCATCGAGGCCCGGCGCGCGATCGTGCCGGCGGAAGAACTAACCTACGACTATCGTCTCTCGGTCGAGGGCCATTTGACGAAAAAGGAACGTGCGGAATACATCTGTCGCTGCGGCGCGAAGAAATGCCGCGGCACGTTGCTCCGCCGCCCTAAGTCACGGTGACCAACGCCCTGTCATCTCCTAAAGATCCATCTCCCAGGTTTGCCCCATAAGGTCATGACCGAAGCTCGTATGCCGCTCCTGCGCTACCAACTTGAACCCCGCCGCAATGTAGAGCGATCGTGCCGCGCGCAAGACATCGTTGGTCCATAGCATGATCTTCAGATAACCGTGCGCACGCGCGAACCGGATGCATTCAGCGACCAGTTGCGCCCGGATCCCCATGCCGCGCGCGGCAGGCTCGACCAGCAGGAGCCTGAGTTGCGCGACCCTCTTTGACTTGCGTACAACGAATACCGAGCCTACGTTTTCGCCGCCACGCTCGGCGATCCAGCAGCGTTCGCACTTCGGATCGAAGTTGCGAACGAACTTCGCGACAATCTCGGCGACCAGCGCTTCGAACGCCTGGTCCCATCCGAATCCCTGCGCATAGACCGCCGCGTGGCGGCCAATAACCCAGCCCATGTCGCCTGGCGCATGCGGGCGCAGCACGATCGCTGCTTGGTCACTCGAATGCTGCCGTCCAACCGCGCCTAAGAGCTTCTCGATTGTTTGCATAGCCCTCACGAGTTCGACCTGCTCGCCGCCGGAGAGCGTTTGCAGTTTGACCGCGACGTCTTCGCGCGACTGCGCGTCGAGCGGCGCGAAAGCTTTGCGTCCCCTCGCGGTCAGTACGAGCAGGCTGCTACGACCGTCGCTGGCCTTTGGCGCCCGGTGGAGAAATCCCCGCAGTACGAAACTCTTGAGAATGCGGCTCAAATACCCAGCGTCGAGCCCGAGTTCGTCGCCCAACTGCGTCGCCGTGAGGGCGTCGCGGTGCGCGAGTTCGTACAGCAGGCGCACCTCGGTCAGCGAGAATTCGCTCTTGAGCAGCGTTTCGTGCAAGACGCCGATTCGCTCGGTATAAAAGCGGTTAAATCGCCGCACCGCATCGATGCGATCGACTGGCGGGTAGGCAACGCGCTGGGCAGGTGCGGCCACTTGTCTAAAGTTCCTTCGCTTACTTGACTTTAACAAGTAATTAAGTTGCCATTGGCAACTATAGCCGAACATCGAGGGTCGATGACAACAAAAGGCAATTAAGGCCCGCAACGCGCTTGGTTAGCTAATGAAAGCCGTTGGCAGTTGCGCATATAGCCGCGAGCGCGGCTGCGGCTCGCCGGTTACAATCCCAAAATCCTATTCGCCGCGCGCCGAATCATAGTCGCCGCGCGCGGCAGTATTCGGGAACAAGAACAGTGGCCCGCAAATCGTCACACAAAGCGTCTGGCACGACCGTTGTCGTCGAATTGACATCGAAGATCCTCGCCGGCAATCCGCTGCGGGATCCGCACGTACGCAAGCTCGCCGTCTGGCTGCCCCCCGGCTACGACGACGGCACCGTTCGCGGCCGCAGCTCGGGACGCGGCGCGCGTTTTCCGACGGTCTGGGATTTCGTGGGCTTCACCGGTTCCGGTCTTGCGCACCTCAATTGGCGCCCTTTCGACGAAAACGTCCCGGAGCGCGCCGCACGGCTGATGCGCGAAAAAAAGATGGGCCCATGCATTATCGTGTTCCCCGATTGCTTCACGAGTCTCGGCGGCAATCAGTACGTCAATTCTTCGGCGATCGGCGACTATGCCGACTATCTGACGCGCGAGCTCGTTCCGTTCGTCGATCGCGAGTTCCGCACGCTTTCCGAACGCGAGCATCGCGGTTGTTTCGGCAAATCGTCGGGCGGCTACGGCGCGATGATTCATGGGATGAAATACGCGCGGTATTGGGGGGCGATCGCCGATCACTCGGGCGATGCCTACTTCGACTTCTGCTACCTCACCGATTGGCCGCGGACGTTGAATGAACTCGATCGCTATCGACTCCGGAAACGCCGTCCGGGCCGCATCGATGCGACCCGGGACGCAAACCGTGCGAGCAGCGGCAACGACGATGGCCGGGTGCGGCGCTTTCTCGCCGCGGTTTGGGGGAAGGACAAGCTCACCGACAACGAAGCGCACGCGCTGATGGAGATCGCAATGGCTGCCTCCTACGATCCCCACCCATCGGCGCCGCTGGGTTTCAGGTTGCCGTTCAACCTCGAATCAGGGGAGATCATTCCGGAGCGCTGGCGCCAGTGGCGCAAACATGACCCCATCCGCATCGTCGGAAAATACGCGGAGAATTTGCAGTCTTTGCGGGGAATCTATATCGACTGCGGCTGGCGCGATCAGTACCACCTGCACTACGGCGCACGCATACTCTCGCGCGAGCTGGCGGCGCACGGTATCGCACACACGTACGAGGAATTCGACGACACGCATTCATCGATCGATTACCGGATGGATGTCAGCCTGCCGTTCCTCTATAAAGCGCTGAAGGCGTGAAACGAACAGGTCCGCGCCCGACAAAAGGCGCCTTATAATGGATCACGGCGAGAGCGCGTTGACGAGAATCACGCCGGCATCGAGGAGACGATATGCGCTGGGGCGATTTCCGACGCAGTGAGAACGTAGAGGACCGGACCGGCATGGGTCCGGCCGGGGGCGGCATGCCCTTCGGCGGCGGCATGAGGATCGGCGGAGGCGCGCTGATCGTCATCGTGATCGTCGGCATGGTCTTCGGGATCAATCCGTTCCAGTTGCTCGGCATGTTGGAAGGCGGCGCACCACCGGCGCCCGCGCCTGCGCCGCGCCAGCAGGCGATGCCGCCCGGCTCCGGACCGCAGTCTCCCAAAGCCACTGTCGACCCGCAAAAGGATCTGGTTCGCGCCGTGTTGGGCAACACCGAAGACGTTTGGTCGGCGGTATTCAAAGCCAGCGGGTCGCGCTACGAGCCACCGAAACTCGTGCTCTTCGACGGCCGCGTGCAGTCGCGTTGCGGTATCACGGGCTCGGCCGCGGGGCCGTTTTATTGCCCCTCCGATCGCACGCTTTATCTGGATACATCGTTCTTTCGCGATTTGCACAACCGCTTTGGTGCGCCGGGCGATTTTGCGCAGGCGTACGTGATCGCTCACGAAGTTGGCCACCACGTGCAGAATCTGATGGGAACGATGGGGCAATACGAGCAGCAGGCACAACGCCTGGATCAACGTCAGCGCAACGCGCTCACGGTAAAGCTCGAACTGCAGGCCGATTGCTATGCCGGAGTCTGGGGTTTTTTCGCGGCGAAGCAGAATGCGCTGGAGACGGGCGATGCTGAAGAAGGCATCCGCGCGGCGGGGAGTGTGGGCGACGACGCGATCCAGAAGCGGACACAGGGCTACGCGGTGCCCGACGCTTTCACGCACGGCTCCTCCGCGCAGCGCATCAAATGGTTCCAGACGGGCTTTCAATCCGGCGATCCGCGCTCATGCAACACTTTTGCCGCCCGCGATCCCTAAAATCGTACTCGGGCGCTGAAAGGCCTTGCGCACGTGGCCCAGCGCTCGTAATAATGGCGTTGAAAGGAGGGAGCCACCATGCGTACGCTCCTTACACTTGCCGGCGTCGCCGGCATTGCACTCTGCGCCGGTTGCGCGCAGGCCCCGTTGACCAAAGCCGACGTGGATGGACGAATCGTCTGCGATTCGGACCGGATGACCAAGGTCGAGCACCAAGCCAGAATGGACAACAGGGAAGTGCGTTGGGTCAACTGCCCGACGGTTACTTTGCGGACGAGCTAAAAGTAGCGCCGGGCCGCGGACGCCGCGCTGCCCGATTCTGGTTTTGATGCCATCCGGCGCACCGGATGGCACGGCGCACGCTGGCGGTCCGCTCGACTGCCCCGGGTGCCGCATGCCGATGCGGTGGGTCGATCTCGACCGGAAGCATCATGGGCGGGTCGTCGTCGACCTGTGCAATGCTTGTCAGGCATTGTGGTTCGACGCGCTGGAAAGCCTGCACCTTTCGCCTGTTGGAACGCTTGCACTCTTTCGCGCGATACACGCAGCGCGACCCGAGGCGCGGCGCGCCCTACCCTCGCGGGTTTCCTGCCCGCGTTGCGATACCCCGCTTACCTTGACGCACGATCTGCAGCGGACGACGCGTTTCTCCTATTATCGCTGCCGCCACGGGCATGGCCGATTCACACCGTTTTTGCAGTTTCTGCGCGAAAAGGATTTCGTCCGGCCGGTGCCGCCGGACGAACTCAAACGCTTGAAAAAACTGGTCCGGATCATTCGCTGCTCGAGTTGCGGCGCACCGGTTGACTTGGAGCGCGCGACCGCCTGCGGTTATTGTCGCGCACCGATCGTGGTCCTCGATCCCGACGCCGTCACCAAAGCGATCCGGCAACTCGACACCGCCGAAACGCACGCCGCTCCCCCGGACCAGAATGCCGCAGGATTCCTCGAGGCGGCTCGCTTCGAGCGCGAGATGAAACGCGAACAGGCGCGCGGCAGCCAAGGGTCGATGGTCGACCTGGTCAGCGTCGGGATCGGTGTGCTTGCCGCCGCGCTGTTTGCACGCGGCTGACGGGCGAGTAGTTACCGCGCCGCAAGTGCGCGCAATTGCGGCAACACCGCACGCGCCGCGGCTTCGCCGGTGGCGATAGCCATTTTTCGGTAGTCGGCCGAGAACCCGGTGATGTACGGCAACGTGGGTGCGATGACGACGTCCGCGCGCGACAGCTCGCGCTCGATTTTCACGCGCCGGTCGAGCGCCTCCTGCGTCCAGTTGGCGGGGGAGCCGATCGGTGCCGGCGCGCGTCCCACGTTTTGCGCCACGTCGACCGCGATGACCTTGCGCGCGCCGAAGCTCCGCGCCACCTCGATCGGCAAGGGCGCGGCAACGTCGCCGTCCACGTACGTCACGCCACCAAATTCCACTGGGGCGAAGCTCCCCAGCACAGCACTCGACGCGCGCACGGCCAACCCGGCGTCGCCCCGGGTGAATGCGACCGGGCGTTGCGTATCGCTGCGCGTCGCCACGACAGCGACGGGCAGCTTGAGCTCGTCCAACGGACGGCCGTTGACCGCCTGGTTGACCCACGATTGCAAGCCGGTTCCCGTCACCCGCCGCTGCACCAGGCTGTAATCGAAAACATCGGCACCGGTGAGCGCCAGCGCGCGCGCCTCGAGCGCTTGCGGCGACGGATCGGCCGCGTACAACACGGCGACAAATGCACCGGACGACGAGCCAACAACCAAGTCCGGGCGAATTCCTGCCGCGTCGAGCACTTTCAAGACCCCGATATGGGCAAATCCGCGTGGTCCTCCGGATGACAGCACGAGCGCCAGCCGCGGCGTCGCCGGAATGGCGGAAGGATCAGATCTCGGCAGATTGAGCGGAAGTGGCTCTGGTCCCAGTCCGCATGCGGTGAGCAGCGCGGCAACGAGCAAAGCCACCGCGCGTGCGGCACGAGCGACTTGGCTGCGTCTCGGCAGCGGCGCTAGAATCGCGCCTTGTTCACGCATTGCGGAGCCTCACCATGTCGCCTTCTCGTGTCCTCGCAGCACTTCTTCTTGCGCTGGTAATGGCGGTCACCGCCGGCGCAGTCCGCGCGCAAACGCCGGCGCCCAGTGTCGCCAAGCCCGCATGCAACAAGCCGGAAGCCTTTCCGGGACGCCTCGCGTCGGACAATCAGAAAAAGACCTGGCAGAAGGATGTGATGACATGGCAGGACTGCGTGAAAGCTTACGTCAAAGAGCAGCAAGCTCTTGCCGATGCGCATTTGCAGGCCGCCAACAACGCCATCGACGAATTCAACGCAGCCACCAAAGAGTTCAACGATCAGGCGCAGGCCGCCGCGCGGTAGGCTTAAGCGCACCAGCACGCTCGACGTCCGCCACTTTGCCGCCGAGGCAGGTGAACGCTGTTCGCTCGTTCGCATCGGCGCCGGCATCGTAGATATATTTCGTCGCCGCGGCGAGGATATCAGGACCACCCAGCGTTGCCGCTGAAATTTGCACCCCTTCCTTGCGGTCAGGCGGTCCCATCGCCGCCAGAACCGAATCGCAGGTGTGGCCATGCGCAATCGAGTTGCGGTTTTCCGCGCTTCGCGGATTACTTGCTGCAACTGGCGACGTGGGAGTGGGGGCTGTGGCTGGAGCACCCGTTGCCCCCGGTGCGCCGGCGAGCCGTGGCTCATCACGTACCCACGCCACCGCATCGCCGGCAAAGCCGACCGTCAACACGGTTGTTGTTTGTGGATAGCGCCAGGTTTCGGTTGCCTGCTCGCTAGGCGTGGCGGCACGAATGTCCGGCGGGGCGCCACGGGCGCGCAATACCCAGCGTTTCGGCATCCCCGGAACTACGCGGCCTGCGGCGGCAGCGGCTTCCCAGGTCACCGCGTCGACTGGCGCTTCATCAACTTTGATGTCGATTGCACGGCCCTGTTGCCCCGCCGCGCACGGTGCCTGCTGATACGTCACATGTCCGTTTGTATCGGTGCATTTGACGATCTGCCCGCGTGCGTCGCCCCAAGCGAGCGCTAGCAACAGCCAGGAAGGAAGAATCAAACTGCGCGGGAGTTTCAAACTACGCAAGGTGGTTCTTCACTTTCATCGCTTGGTGGTCCGCTTGGTTAGC
>JBBJMT010000002.1:0-535685 GCA_037719965.1 Casimicrobiaceae bacterium
TCGACCCACTGCCGACAGAACGGTCCGCCGGAAGCGGCCGTAGGAAACCGCGAAAGCGGACCCTCAACGGTGGCGCGCCGGACAAAGCCATGACGATCACCGCGGGGCGCAGCGGTGAGTTTGGTGCCAGCACGCCGCAGTAGCGATGGCGATGGACCCGCGGCGGCGGGATGAGGGCAGCGAGGCGGTCGATCAGTTGCAGCGGGGTCAGGATCTGCGCGCCACTGCTGCCAGGACCCGGTTTGCCGGCTTGGTAGAGCAGGTGCTCGGCATCCCGTTGCTGCAACCGTTCGAGGGCGAACGGCGGGCGGGCGCAGTACCGCAGCAGTCGCTCGCGCCCCGCGCGGTCAGCGGCCTCGATGCGCACCGACGCGTCGACGGAGAACCCGCCGCCGTGTTGCCACGCTTGCATCGCGTGCGCGGCATCGCTATCGAGCAGACCACGGCGCACGAAGCTCTCCAGGAGTCGCCGGCGCACCTTGGCTTGCACCGCGGCGATGGCCTGGGCATCGATCCCTGCGGCCGGGTGGAAGACGACGTCCCCGGCGGGCGCGGACGCGAACACCCCATCGAGCACCACGCAATGAAAATGCAGATGCGGATTGAGCGCGGAGCCGAAGCGGTGGATGAACGCCACCGCCCCGAGGCGCGCCGCGGGACCACCCGCACTGTGCGCCCGCAGGCATTGCTCCACCGCGCGCAGGAACAGGCGCAGCGCCGCCGTCTCGACCATGCGCCGGGTGTTACACGACGGGCACACGCCGCGTCCCTTGCAGGAGAAGGCGATCAGGAAGTCGTGTCCGCAATGCCCACAGCGGGCGCGGGCGAAGCCGTGAGCGAGGATGCCGCAGTCGAGATAGCGGCGGAACTCGCGCTCGACGTGGGCCGGCACTGGGTCGCCGTCAGCGAACCCATCGCGCCGGAGCGCGAGCCACGTCGCGAAGTGGGTCTGCACGGTGAGCAGGGTGCGCTCGGGCCGCCGCCGGCGGTACGGCGGCGGGGCCCGTTCGCTACCGCCTGCTGCACCACCGTCATGCCGCCCCCATGCGCCCGGTGCACCGGGATGGGCGGTCATGGTGACGCGCGGGGTGAGTACCCCGCGATCAGACGGAAGATAGCCGCCGAGCACCGTTGTACCTTGAATCGACATTGGCGATGTCGAGGGCGATGCATGGGTACGAAGCGGGACCTGGAAGCGATCGAGGCTCGGCGCATCGAAGGTGCGCGACTGCTCAAACGCAAGGTCGCGCAGGCCGAGGTGGCACGCCGGCTGAGCGTGTCGCGGCAGGCCGTGAGCGTGTGGGCGCGCCAGTTGGGCGAGGTCAACGGCGCGGTGGGCAAGCTCAAGGCCAAGCCGCTGGGGCGCCCCAAGCGGTTGGATGCTGCGCAGTGCCGAGCGCTGTCGCAGGCTTTGCTCGACGGCGCCACGTCGAACTCGGCGATCAGCTCTTGCTTTGCTCGAGTCTGTACCGGCGCTTGCCGTCGCGACGAACTACTACAAGTCCCTTGGGCCGCCTACCCCTTCAGCTTGCTGCGTTGCGCTCAAAGGGTCTGCAAGACCCGCACGACTAGCAGCACGAAAAGCAGCAGTACCGGCCATGCAGGCGTAGCCGCGCCGACGACGCGGACGCCAGTGAACAGTACGATCGTGGCCAAAGCGATCCATATGGCGAGCGGCGTCAAAGGGCATGACAAGACACCGCCCCAGCTGTTCCAGGGACGCTCTACGACCTCGCCAGCCTTGGAACTTTTCCCTAGGAGATACCCAACGATCGCATCCGCCCGGTCGACGAACGTGCTGTGGCCACCAGGCACGTACTTCACGTTCTCAATGACTGGCGGCGAATTCTCTCCCGTGCCTGCTTGTTGCCCTTGGTCAAATCCATTGAAGCCGGCACTGCCGATGTCATTATTCAGTCCCCGAAGCAGCCGCGTCTCGAATTTGGGCAACATCTCGAACAGGCGCGGGAACAAGGCAACCGCCCAGTCGCTGGCGCCAACGTAGTTGCGCACGCTGTTGACTTGGCCGGCCTTGATCCGGGTTTTCCAGTCATAGTCCTTGCGAACCACGCTGCCGGCAAAGACGATTTTGCCGACTTTCATCGAGGAATGATCCTGCAGGGCCTTGGCCAGCAGGTAGGAACCGTTGCTGTGAGCGAAGAAGCTAATGTTTTCCCGGGTGACCTTTGGAAACCGGGCCAACGTTTCTGTGTAAGAGTCCATCAACCCGCGCACGTGACGCTGGCGCGCCTCCTCGAACAGGAAAGGCCCCATTCCGAAGTATCCATATCGCGGTGAGATGATTGCGACTGTAGCCCGTTCGTCATCTGGTATCGCGCGCTCGAACTCCGCCGACCAGCGTCCGAGGTCGCGAATGCCGTGCAGCACGAAAATAACCTTCTTGATCGCGTTGTCGGTGGCTGGAGGGAGTTCCTCATTCCCTTTGAGCACATCAGCGAAGCCCTTGGTGGCTGTGTGGACTATTTTGTCGAGCCGGTATTTAGCTAGCCGACCACGCCGACCCCACTTCGTATCCGGCACCTCGTCCTTGTGACGAAAATCCACAATGCCGCCATGATCAGTGCCCCGGACGAGAAGGAGGGCGTACTTACCCGTGGTACCCGTGGTACCCGTGGTACCCGTGGCCATCACACGCAGATCTTCGTTGTCTTGGCGGCTGACAATGTCGTCGATATCTCCCAGCAACTGTACGACTTCGATGTTTCGGGTGTCGGACCGATATCGAATCCAATTCATCCAATCAAGGCGTAGATTCGTGATGAATGGGGCCCCACGTTCGAATGAACGTGCCAAGTCGCCGTAGCCGACGAGGCGTACAAACCACTCAGCGAAGCGGAGGACTACCCGCCAAAGGAAAATACTGTCCGGCGGTGGTTCTGTCAGGTCCCATCCGCGACTTATTCCGGCCAATAGAACGACGCGTATGTCGTTTGGCAGCCAACTCTCGTCCTTCGCTTTCAAGATCGCGCGCCGTGCCAGTGGTGCTCCCATGCTATGCGCAATAAATACTACCCGCTTGAAGCCCCTGTCCTTGAGTGCTTCTTTGACCCGTTCAGCGATCTTGCCGGCCACCTCATTTGCGTCGGCATTCGAGTAGAAGCGGCCGTTGTAGCTCAGGGTTACGACGTGACCATACTTAACCAACTCCTTAGCGAGTACCTCCCATTGATCGTGCTTGGGATCCATCCCGTGCAGTAGCACGAATAACGATTTCGGCTGGGGGATGCCCGCTTCCGGGGGCGCGTCCATGGGCTTAGATCCCACGTCGTCGTTTGAGAACACGCGCTTTGGCAGAACACCGATCATTGCGGCAGCAAACAGCAGCCCAAACGCTATCACCAGACCAAAGCGGTCAAGGTTCCCGATCAAGTTCATCTCTGCACCCTCAAAAGCTCGTGCCTGTCGGTGCGGACAAGGCCGTGTGCCTGTTGTCCCAGCTCTAGCCTTGCTTGTCCAACCGAGCCTGCGCCGCCGGCAACGGTCGAGAAGCGCGTGAACGGAGATGTCGTAGCGGCCTGGCGTTTTTCGAATTCTTCGAACAATCCGCTGACTCTCTTGTGATCTGCCTTTAACATGGCGATCGCATCCTTCGGAGAAGCCTTCTTTGCAGTTGCCATTTCGATTCTCCTAGTTCAATACGGAAAACAGGGCAATCAAAGTGATGATCGCGAGGGGAACCACGCAAAAGGAGGAGCAACGTCGTGTTGAGCCTCAACCAAGCGGGAAACGAAGCATGCGCCCTTCGCAGGCCCAGAGTTGTAGGAATGCGCCCACTCCACAGATTGGCTCACGGCTGGTATGACGTAAGCGGCTGGCCGCCCCATCTTGAACCGCCGACAAGCGCGCAGCCGTGTTCCTCGAGGAAGTCAAGAAACCGCGGAAGGTGCAGTCCGGCGTTGTGCAGTTGGCCTTGGCGTGGGCGCAGCAGTCCTCCGGGATTCCCAGGGCTGTTCAGTCCTCGTGCTCCCATCTTGCGATCCGGTGGGAAAGCGGGTGAAGATTTCGCTGGTTAACGGATTATCTTGACCTTGCCCCTGGAATCCGTATCCCATAGAGGATAGGAAGTTTAACGGCACATCGTGGAGTATTCAGCGCGTGGCAGCCGGGGTCCATCCGGGAATGCGTGCTGAAGGATGGTGCAAGGACCGCCGGAATGGCCCACCATCGCGACGTAATCACTGCCTTGGGCTGCCGGGGCGGCTGCGGTTGGCCGCTCGGGTGGCCCAAGGCACGAACGGTCCCTGAGCAGCAGCGGCCCGTCTTACGGCGGCGCTACCAGGCAATGCGCTGATCGAACGCGTAGTCCGGTGCCGGCTGGGCCTGCGGATCGATCTCGCGCTGCCCGGCTTGCTTTGACCGCTTACGGCGAAATTGAGCCGATCTGCGGGATGACTGGAGTTGGCCGAAAGCAGACGAAGCCGCGCGGATCTGCAGCAGGAATTGCGACTCGTCCTGACTGACGATGTTTGATCTGTATTTGATACGGCCTAATAGCGGTGTGGCGCGCCTGGCGACTACGAAGTCATCACGAAGTGACATACGTCGCTCACTGCTCCGTTCCGGCCCGGGTTATCCAATTGGCGGTTTAAAGGTGAGCCGGGAGGCCGCTTCACCCGCGAGCTGCCCGACGATCGGCGATACGATTCGCAGCATGGATTTCTCGGCCCCGTACGTACTTATGCGTTGAACTGACCTATGCGCATCAACCTCGATCACGCGCACGTTTTTTCCTCGCATGTAGCCGTAACAGTGGCGTTCTTCCAGTCGATGTTTGACGCCCGCGTGGTTTGGGACGAGGAGGCGGCCCGCGTACGCAACGTTCGGCTCAAGATCGGGCGAGGGTTCGTGCACGTCTACGACCAGCGGCCCAAGTCCGCCAAGGGTGGCGTCATCCATCATCTCGGGATAGAGACCGATGACGTGGATGCCCTTGCTGCGAAAATGAAAAGCATGGGGTTCCAGTTCCGCAACCCCATCCGCGATTATCCGAAGTTCCGCTACGTAATGGTTGCCGGGCCGGACGACCTTCTGATCGAGTTTTTCCAATGCTATGAGCCGGAGCGTTGGGACATCCCGGTCTGAGGCGCGCGATCCTCGACGCCGCTTCGGACCCCAGCGCCACGAGCACGTCGACGGCAACTACGACCTTCACGTCCAAGTGCGGCAGCGAGTGAGTGGGCGGTGCCTACCCTTCATGTCACTCGTTCATTGCGGAGTTTCTGCTTTCGGCGCGGACCGTGCGGGCTCGCAACGCGGCCGCTGGTTAGGCGGGTCGGGGCGCGCGATGACACCCTGAGGTTTTACCACTCGCACGAGGTACGTCCACCTCTCGCCTCAGTTCTGCGTACGCAGCGCGCAGTACGCAGTTCAAAGTACTTCGCTCTGCGCACCAAGACGCCTGGCATGAGTCAGGCCGCTGCGTTCCATGCGCTAGGTTACATCTCCTGTTGCGCCTCACGGGGCGAGAATAATGTCGGATCAAGTCGTAGCTAATCGGCAAGGATAGCGCGACAAGGTGATGGTATGCGAAAAACACCGGCCCGGCCTGGTGGATCTTCCCCTTCTTAAATCTAGGCTGCTTCTGCGCGCGCGTTGACTTTCTCGATTGCCCGGACAATCTCCGTGACCTGGGCTGACGTGAAAATGCCCTCCGGGCCAAGTGGCGCGACGTCGGTAAATGGGGACTCATAAAGCAACGATGCGTCCATGATCCCGTGCTCGGTCAGGTGGTTCACGATCAGGTCAAGAAATTCGATCTGATTGGCCGTCTCGCCGACCACATAACCCGACAATGCTTGCTTCGCAGTTTCCCGCTCGAGTCCGACGAGGGATCGGACGAAGGCCCCAAGACCACGCGACTGGGTTTTGGCGCGCGTGATTTCTGCCGCACCGCCCGCACCGCTTGCCGCCAACATGCGTTCCAGTTCCGCCAGATCGACTGCAGTCAACGCCGCGTTCGTTCGGAGCTTGTGGATGGCGATATGGTCATTATGGGCGCGGAGGAACGCGCGCGCCTTGGCGTGGAACTTCTCGAAATCGCCGCTCACCACAAAGCCGGGGAGCGCTACGTCGATGTCGCCGCCGATCTCGTCCGCGAAGTCGGTGTAAACAAGCTTGCGCTTGGTCTTCTCAATCAGCCGCACCAGCGCGCGCAGGCGCCGGCGCACGGCTTCCAGCATCGGCACGGTCGCGTCTTGCCACCATTCGTCGGTTTGCACGTCCTGGATCAATGGCATCTGCTCGCGCACCATGGGAATGCTCGACTGCTCCTCGAGCAGACCGGCGATCGCCTGCACCTGATCGCGCAGGCGGGCAAATGCCGGTTCCTTGCGCAACAGCGCAAGCTCGAGGTTGAGGATCAGCAAATCGAAGCGCTTTGCCTCTTCGGCCTCGGGATCCAGCTCGGCGGGCAACCCGGCGACGTCCTGCGCAAGCTCGGCAAAGGCCCCCGGCGACAAGACGGCCCACGCGCCCTCCTTCGCGTACTTTTCCACCAGCCGGCGCTTGGGCCTGACGACGAAATTGTCGAGGTTCATCGCCGCCACCTCCCGATGCAGTAAGCCGCTCAGTGCATGGCGAATGCCTTCCTCGGTACTCGGCTCCCCGTACGTCGCGTAACGCTCTTTCGCGATGTCATTGTCGGCCAGGCGAAGGTCAAGCTCAGCGATGAGTTCGAGTCGTGTCTTGAACAGTCGCTTGCCGAGCGACTCGCCTGCGCCACCCTCGATCGTGTCGGGATTCACGCTGAAGAATTCGAGGTTCTGGCAATAGTCGAACAAGGAGAAGAACTGCTTGTGCTGCCCCGGTCCGAACAGGTCGGGGCATAGCCGCGTGCCGCGACCCAGCATCTGCCAGAACTTGGTCTTCGAGCGAACCAGCTTGAAGAACACCAGATTGACTACCTCCGGCACGTCGATGCCGGTGTCGAGCATGTCCACCGAAATGGCGATGTGCGGCGCCTTGGTCTTGTGCGAGAAGTTGTCGATCAAGCTCTGTGCGTACTCGGTCTTGAACGTGATGGCACGCGCGAATTCGCCCTTGAAGTGCGGGTAGTTGGCGTTGAATCGTTCGGCAATGAATTCCGCGTGCGCCTGATTCTTGGCAAACAAGATCGTCTTGCCCAGCCGATCGCCGCCGGCCACGGTAACGCCTCGCGTCATCAGGTGCGCCAATACCTTGTCGACCGTATCCTTGTTGAAGAACCATTTGTTGACGGCTGCGGCCTCCACCCGGTCGGGAACGTCGTCATCCTCGCTCCACTCGAGCGCGTCCCATTGCTCCTTGTCCTCGTCGGAAAGATCGTCGTAGTGGATGCCCTCGCGCTGCACTTTGAGCGGCACCGACACGGCTTTTGGCGGAACGAGGAAACCGTCCCGCACCGCCTCTTCCAGCGAGTAAGCGTCGGTGGGAACACCGTTCTCCAGATCGAAAAGGCTGTACGTGTTGCGATCCACCTCGTCCTTGGGCGTTGCCGTGAGACCGACAAGCAGCGAGTCGAAATACTCGAAGATGGCGCGGTACTTCTGAAAGACCGAACGGTGCGCCTCATCGATGATGACCAAATCGAAATGGCCGACACCAAAGCGCCGTTGGCCGTCGCGCGTGTCGTCGATCAGCCCCATCATCGTCGGATAGGTCGAGACGAAAACGCGTCCCTCGGTGTCCTTCTCGGTCACCAGATTCACCGGCGACGCGTCGGGCAGATGGCGCTTGAACGCGCCGACGGCTTGATTGACCAATGCGACGCGATCGGCCAAGAACAGAACGCGTTTGGCCCAGTTGCAGCGTAGCAGCAAGTCGCAGAGCGCGATCACCGTACGCGTCTTGCCGGCGCCGGTGGCCATCACCACGAGGGCCTTGCGATCGCGGTCGCGCTCGAACGCCTCGGCGATCCGGCGGATGCTGCGTTTTTGATAGAAGCGCTCGACGATCTCAGCGTCGATTTCCGCCTCCGCCAACGGTTTGCGACTTCTGCGGCGCTGGACGACGAGTTCCAGCTCCGACTTCTTGTAGAAGCCCTGCACGTGCCGGGGCGGATAGGTCACATCGTCCCAGATCCAATGCTCATAGCCATTCGAGTAAAAGATCACCGGTCGTTGGCCGAACTGCCGCTCCAGGCAATCCGCGTAGAGCTTCGCCTGTTGCTGCCCGACGCGCGGATCGCGGCGCGTGCGCTTGGCTTCGACCAGGGCAAGTGGCTTGCCGTCATCGCCCCAAAGGACATAGTCGACGAACCCCGTGTCCTGCTGGTTGGGCATGCCCGCGACCTCGAACTCGCGGTCGCGCGATTGATCGAGCGCCCACCCCGCCTCCTTCAGCAACAGGTCGATGAAGTAGTCGCGCGTCTGGTTTTCCGAATAATCGTGCGTATCCGGCTGCGCGACGGCTACCTTCTTCGCTTCTGCCACCTCGGCACGCAAGCGCGCGAGTTCCGCATCCAGCGACGTCTTATCGGCAAGCAACACTGCGAGTTTTTCGTCGCGTTCGCGCAGCCCAGCCTCGAGCTTCTGTAACTGGTCGAGGGTCTGGCGCGGAATTGGTGCGGTACGTGGCAGCGCGCTGGCGTCGAACGTCAAGCCCGGCGCGGGACGGCCCGCACGGCCGTAGGTGCGCGCAAGCCAGTACCCGACGTGGAACATTTCCCGCACGGCCGTGGTCGCATCGAACGGCTGGATCGGCCGCGCACTGTGCACCGCCTGATTGCCCAGCGTGACAATAACCTTTGTCTTGCCGAATACCGCTTCGCCAGCGACCGCCTTGAATGTCGGCTCGTGGATCAGCGCACTCAGGTTGTCCTGGTACGGCAGTCGCACCGATGGGTCGTGCTTGAACACCCACCTGACTGCCAATTCAAGCGCTCGTCGGGCGTAAAAGCACGCCACCCGGGGATCGCTGATGGCAAGGCGCTCCGCTTGCGTAGCCGCCTCGTACGTCGCCCAAAATTCGCTCTGAAGGAAAGCAAAGTTGCTCATCCTATAAACCGCGAGATCGCGCTACCTACAGGACAGCCAACCGTACTTGCTTGCCAATGCGCCTCACCATGCTCACCAGCGCATCGATGGTGAATTTCTCCAATTTGTGATTGACCACGTCGGACACTCGAGGACGCGGGACCTGGAGTACTTCTGCCGCCGCAGCCTGCGTCACGCTCGCCTCCTTCATCCATTCGGCAATCTCATCCATGAGCTGCTGTTTCAGCCGAATCGACTCATCAACTTGAACGTCAGCGTGGGCCAGCAGCCGCTTCGCCTCCTTGGGTGGAAATCCCAGACCCAGGAATACGTTGGCACCAGCCTTGGTCCGATGGCGTGATTTCGTATCAATGGTCATTTCGATGTCTTCCTTTCTCGAACCACGGCCCGATAACGTGTCCTAGCGATTTCGACATCGCCCGGCTGGTTTTTCCGGCAGTCTTCTGGAAGCTGAGGAGCACGTAAATGGCCTCTTCAAACTTGGCGACGTGCATCAGCCGGAACCAGCCATCGCAACTGCAACATGCGGGCGACCGCTACAGCTCGCCGCGAAAAGCCCGGTGCTGGAGAGACGCGAATAGCGCATCGAGTTCGGCGAGTGAGGCGCGGTGGGTGGCTTTGAGTTTTTCGACGGCAGCGATGCGGCGGGCGAAATCGCGTTGCAATTGAATAGGTGGTAGTGGCAATGACATCGCTTTAATGTCCGTAGTTGTCAGGTTGATGAAAATGGCTCCCGCCTTGTTCTTGTCGTGGAGAGCCTTGGAGAGATGAAGCGTTGCAAGGAGGAATCCCGGCTCGCATTTCGATTCATCGAGTCCGGCAAATGCGACGAAACCGTCATGGACGCACGCGTCAATTGCCAATCGGGAAACCAATCCGATGTTGCCGCTTACGGCCATAACAACTGTTCCACGCGGAACGGGGCGGCTTCGTTTCGCGCCTTCTATAGTCAGGGAATCGATACTAGGAGTCACCAACCAGCCGTCGCGTGTGATGTCGGCAACCATCAAACGTGGAACGGGACCACCGAAGAACATTGGGTCACCCTGCGGTCTCGGTGATGAGCCTCTGACGAGTTCGCAAATTTCCACTACCTTTGCGATTTGCCAACTCTTCTCGTTCCGAACCGGATCGCCGAACAGGTCGAGGAAGATGGATTGGGTGAGGGAGTCGAGTTGAGCGAGCGCGGCGCGGCGCTTGGCCCGCAATGCCTCGGCTCGGTCCAGCACGCGCGCAATTCGCCGCTGTTGCGGTAAGGGAGGAATGGGAATTCGCAATCGAGCAACGTCTTTCGGGTAAAGATGAATTCCATTCACCAACTCGCGCAACTCGCGTCGAGTTCGGACGCTATTCACCCAATGGTGCGCGAAACCGCCGTCGAGGACTGTTGCGTCTGGTCGAATAACAAGCCATTCACCGGTCGGCAAGGCGCCAAATGTCGGCGGTTGCGCACGAAACGTCTTGGAGGCAACATAGGCCGCGTTATGTGCAGCATTAAGAATCAGTGAGTCTCCTTCTTGCACATGCTTGTTTGCAAACTTGCTCGCAAATTCGAGATCGACGAACGATGCGAACGCCCCTCGATACTCGCCGATTTCATTTACATCCCTGATTTTCAGAACTGGATGTCCTTTCGATCGCTGTTCTGCCTTCGAGGGGGTCTTGCCGTTAAAAACTGCCGCGACCTCAGCGACTTCGGCGATTCTCCAATCATTCATGACAGCAGCCCCTGCAACTCCCTCATTCCCTGCTGAATCTCCGCTTCCAGCTTTGCGAGGTCCGCAAGGATCTTCTGCGGCGGCCGGTGATCGATGTCCCCGTGCACGACTTCCTTGTAGCGGTTCAGACTCAAATCGTAGCCCTGCGCGGCGATGTCCGCCTTCGGCACGCAAAAGCTCTGCGCAGTCCGCGCGCGTTTGCGCTCGCTGCTGTCGCGCTGCGCCCAACGCGCCAACACGTCGGGCAGGTTGTTCTTCGCGTGCTCGTCGGACGTGAGCGGCGTTCCGGGTGTAGGGCCGAGCTTGTCGTCGGCGAGTAATGGCGTGCGCTTGTCGTCCAGGCTCCAGCCATCGGCATCGACGTCGTAGAACCACACGTATTCGGTGCCGCCGCTGTTGGTCTTGGTGAAGAGCAGGATGGCCGTGGACACACCTGCGTACGGCTTGAACACGCCGCCCGGCAGCGAAATAACGGCGTCGAGCTTTTGTTCCTCCACCAGCATGCGACGCAGTTGCTTATGCGCGTTGCTGGAACCGAACAATACGCCGTCGGGCACAATCACCGCGGCGCGGCCGCCGGGCTTCAGAAGGCGCAAGAACAGCGCGAGAAACAGGAGCTCGGTCTTCTTGGTCTTGACGATCGCTTGCAAATCCTTCGCGGTGTTCTCGTAGTCGAGGCTGCCGGCAAATGGCGGATTGGCGAGCACCAGCGTATTGGCCTCCTCGTCGCCTGCGTGGTCCTGCGCCAGTGAATCACGGTAGCGGATGTCCGGGTTCTCGACGCCGTGCAGCAGCATGTTCATGCTGCCGATACGCAGCATCGTGTTGTCGAAGTCGAAACCGTGGAACGCGCGGTGATGGAAGTGCTCCTTGAGCTTTGCATCGCGCAGGATCTGCGGATGCCGCTCGCGCAGATACTCGCCTGCAGCGACCAGGAAGCCGCAGGTGCCGCTGGCCGGGTCGCAAATGACGTCATTGGGCTGTGGCGCCGTCATCTCCACCATCAGCCGGATGATGTGGCGCGGCGTGCGGAACTGACCGTTCTGACCGGCGCTCGCTATCTTGCCGAGCATGTATTCGTAGAGGTCGCCCTTGGTGTCGCGATCCTCCATCGGTACGTCGTCCAGCAAATCCACCACCTTCGCCAGCAGGCCCGGCGTAGGAATCGTGAAACGCGCGTCCTTCATGTGGTGCGCGTAGGTCGAGTTCTCGTTGGTCCCATTCACGCCCAGCGACCGCAGGAAGGGGAACACGTGCTCGCCGACGACCGTGTACATTTCCGCCGGCGCCAGATGCTTGAAACGCGACCAGCGCAGGTCGTCGAACGGACGGCCCCTGGCATCCTTGCCCTTAGGGAAAATGCGGCGATCGATGGGCGCCTTGAGGCGCGCCGATTTGTTTTCCTCGAGCGTGTGCAGGTCGTCCAGCCGTCGCAGGAAGAGCAGATAGGTGATCTGCTCGATCACTTCCAGCGGATTCGAGATGCCACCCGACCAAAACGCGTCCCATATACGGTCGATTTGGCTGCGGATTTCGCCGATGAGCATAAGTCAAGAATCTTTGCTGGTTTTAATGTGGCGGTGCGAGCGGTTGCAGCCGCACCGTTTACAAAGGAATGCTCTCACGAATGACAACGAAGCGTAAAACTCAGGCATAAACCGAACGAAGGGATCCGTTGCGATTCACGTGTCCTGACGGGGACTTGCTCGGACGGATGACCTCCCATCAAGTTGCAACACTTTCCATTCACCGACCGCGTTCGGACGCCACACTAGCTCGTTCCCGTCGCCGCTCGTGCCTGCCTCAATAACCCGAGCGTCTCGAACACGTCGACGCCAACGGGAGAAGTGGCCCCATGCAGTTGGACAGGTTTTCGGGTTTGTTAAGTGATGGCTTTGCATTTAGGCAGCCGCAGCGAGCGGTTGCCGGTTGAAGTATGCCGCGTCCGGCGTTTGCCGGTTGAGCGCCGTGTGCGGCCGGCGGCCATTGTAGAAGTCGATGTAGACGGCGAGCTTGGCTTTCGCCTCGCTGACCGTGGCGTAGGCGTGGAGGTAAACGTGTTCGTATTTGATCGTCTTCCACAGCCGCTCGACAAACACGTTGTCACGCCAGCAACCCTTGCCGTCCATGCTGATCGCGATGCCGTGACGTTCGAGGGTGCCGATGAAGTCGCTGCTGGTGAATTGGCTGCCTTGGTCGGTGTTTATGATCTCGGGCGTCCCATATTTCGTAATCGCCTCCTCCAATGCTTCGACCGGTGCGTCGGCGGTCAGACTGTTCGACAGCCGCCACGCGAGGATGCGCCGGGTCGCCCAATCCAACACCACCGTTAGGTACACGAAGCCACGGGCCATCGGCAGGAAGGTGATGTCCATCGCCCACACCTGGTTCGGCTGTTCGATGGCCACGCCACGCAGCAGATACGGATAGATCCGATGCTCCGGATGCCGCTGGCTGGTGTTGGCCTTCCGATACAACGCCGCGATGCCCATGGTGCGCATCAATGTCGCCACATGCTTGCGGCCGACGGTAAAGCCGTCCTGGCGCAGCAGGTCCCGCAACATGCGCGCGCCGGCGAACGGATGCTCCAGATGCAGTTCGTCGATGCGGCGCATCACCGCCAAGTCTTCCTCCGAAGTCGGCTGGGGCCGGTAATAGAGCGATGACCGTGACAAATCTAGCAACTGCGCCTGGCGGCCCAGCGGAAGCTCGTGATTCGCGTCGATCATCGTTTTGCGCTCGCATCGCCGATGCGACCGAGCGCGCCGGACAAAAAATCATTCTCCAGCGCCAACTGGCCGATCTTGGCATGCAGCGTCTTGATATCGGGACCGTGCTCGCGCTTCTCCGCCGCCGTCGCGAATACTTCGGCGGCGCGTTGCAGCAGCTCGGTCTTCCATTGCGTGATCTGGTTCGGATGCACATCAAACCGTTGCGCCAACTGGGCCAGGGTTTGGTCACCCCTGACGGCGGCAACTGCCACCTTGGCTTTGAACACGGCTGAGTGATTACGACGCGGTCTTTTCATGCTTTCTGCTCCTTTCATCAGCGGCGCTATGATCGCCGCACAGAGCAAAGCCGTCACTTATCCCGCTGTCCAGTTTTCAGGAACCACTTCTGGGAACGAGCCAGAAAAAACCGCCGCAAGAGATAGCGCGACAGGTAGAAAAAAGAACGTAAGCAGACCCCAGCGCAGCCCCGCCACGACATCGTCTATACCGGGCATCCAATATAGATACTTAAAGGCGGCTATATCGAATTCGGATGATTAACGTCGATGGATGGTCCTTGGGTTGAAGCCTCGCAAGCCCAACAATGACGGGCCCAATGAACCCCGAAACGGGCCTACATCTGCGCCTCACTCCTACATCACTTCCCGGGGCACAACCTTAGCACCGAGCAAAGTCCGGTTCTGGCCTATCTCACTGTTTGTCACCTATGAAATTGCAGCGAGGCTTGCATCGCGAAGCTCCTCAACAGCGTGGAGCACCAGGAAGTCCCGTGAATTTGGCTCGATCCAATAGAGTGCCTGTGTCGGATGGGTGATCGGAAAGACAATGTACTTAGATCGAATGCTTTGTACCTCTGTCATGGTTTGCGAGTTGTAATGGGCTGCCGCATTGCGGATCAATTGGACCGCCCTCGCACTCTGATGGGCAGCCGAGAAAGCGGCAAGAAGTTGGCCCTGATTGGTGGGGCCGAGGCGCGGAATGATCATGGTGAGTACGTCAACATCTCCCCATGTAGGTTCGTACCTCAGGATTGTGTTGGTCGTACCCCAAGTTGGCTGATTCTTATTTTGCTTCGCTCGGATCGCGGCGCCTGAAACGTGAGCTTCGGATGTCGCCCGGGAGTGCGCAGCCACTGGCGATCCGCTAGCGTCCGTTGTGCCTAAGCATGACTCACAAATGCAGGACCGACAGAACATGCCCCAAGCCTGCCAGAGTCTTGAAAGCAGTCCCTCAAGCAAGCACTCATCTATAACGGTGAAATGTGATGTAGATCCGATGGATGGCCTTGCAGTAGCGAAATCACGGAGGTGGGAAGAAAGCCCATCGAACTCATTGCAAAGCTGAGTCCATACCGCGCGCAGAGACATGGTTACTGCGCAAACTCGCCACGTAGCGCCCGGCACAACCACTTGATGCGCAATACGCGCTGAGGTCCTCGGTTGCCCCCCTCAGAGGTTGCTCTCACATACTCCGCGAACTCTCCAAGGTCCTTCTCCTCGTGAGCTGCGGCCAAGCGCTTGATTGATGCGACCGCACGGTCCGCGGTTATTAGGTACTGCCCGATAGGGTCCAACCCGGTCATTGCGGCCGCACCAGGTAGCCCAAACCTATTGTGAATGAGCGCGCACAACAGTGAATGGAAGACATGCGATCTTGTAGCGTAAGTGCCCTGAATGTCTGATAGGTGCTCGACAGCAGCATTCAAAGCGCCGCCGACGCGGTGGTCGACCGTGTCCAGTGTGCCGAACGACTCATCATGGCGCTTATACATCGTTCGAAGCTTGGCAGGGCTGGTACTGACAATGCCTTCCTCTACAGCGAGGGCCAGGTCCGCCACGAATTCGGCGTCTGCCATGCGTACGATCTGGCGACTCGTAAGCACGTTCCAGTCGATAAGGACGGAACCAAATCGGTCGAGGGCGCGGTTCACCCAATCCTTGAACTCACCGAAGAACTCGCTGTGCCGCTTCTCTGCCTCGTTTAGCGGCAGCGTAAATGCGTTCATCCGTCGAAACATCTGAAGGATGTCGTTCCGATCTGCGTTCCGGATCACGTCAACCGACACTGTGTATGACCAAAACGCTTCCTGCATTGCTTCCGAGAGATCGGCAAAATATTCGCCTTCAAGCTCGCGCGCATTTCTGCCTAGGGAAAACTTGCCATCAGCAAATTCGACTATGGTGCGGATGCGCTGCTGTCCGTCAACAATTTCCCGGCGTGGCTTGTTTGAACTTTTGTCGACTCGTTCGTGAAAGTAGACCTTTGGGAACGGAAAATCCTTTAGGATTGTGTCAATAAAATAGCTTTTCGCTGCGGCGGGCCACAGCCCACCCCCACGCTGGTATTCCGGATTGACCACGAGGACCCGATTGCGATACCAGTCAACCAACTCCGCGACCGAGTATTTACCTTCCTCAACTTTCATTTTGACTCCTGCCCTACTGTGACGTGCCGCCGTCAGCGGACCCTGAATCGCGGGGGATCGTTCCCCCTTCGTCCGACATTATCAGGAATTTTCGTAGGTCGCTCTCGGCCCCTGCACTTAGCGGATGGCTTCAATGGCGGACACTCTTGTACAGGCGGCAAGCATGCCGCCAGCCGGACTGCCCGAAGGCATCATGGCGGTGCGTGCTGCGTCAAGCAAGTAGATTTCAGAATGTCATTCCATGCCATCCTGGCGACGGCTAAAGGCGCTGGTCGAGGTTTTTCCTGCAATTTTTTTGCGCAATTTTTTTCCAAGTAGAACGCGGACGCAAGCGCGTCACTGGTCCTCACCCCCGGGTGCAGCACCAGACCCACCCCCACTTCGGATTCGCCAGCGTGCGCTGGGAAAGGGGACCCTTAAGTCCGAGCACTGCGTCCCGAGTACTGCGTGCTGCGCACTGCGTCCTGGGCACTGCGTCCTGGGCACTGTGGGCTGCGCACTGCGGACTGAGCGCGACGTACCCAGTACTGCGTGCTGCGCACGCGGCAAGTCGCGTGCGGTGTAGTCAATTTCGGCTACACCACCCGGAGGCTCCCACCATGAACACCCTCTTCGCAGCGGCAGGCCGCGCCACGGCCAACGTCATCGACGGCGCGCTCAACGTCACCCAAGACGCGTATGACGGGACCGCCCAGGCGGCGGTCAGCTTCGCCGCCGGCTGGAAAACGCAGCGCAGGCGCAACGCCCTGCAGCGGCGCGGCGTCGCGATCATCCGGCTCAAGCCGATCCGCGCGTAATTCCTCGAATAGAGCGGCTTGTGGGGCGCGGCGCGCCCTGCAGGCCATGTCTGGTGTAGCCGCTTTTGGCTATTCACTGGAGATTGGCATGAGGCTCGTCGCTCTTCTCACCAGCAGCACCCTCGGACTGATCGGTAACTTCGCGCTGATCTACGCCGCGCTGGAGATGTTCGGTCCGCTCAACGTCGCGTTGTATAGCACCGCCAGCGTTCTCACCCTCGTCCTCTGGTTGAGATCATGATCACCTGGGGCTTGATCGTCTTCGCCGGCCTGTGGCTGATCCTAGCCGACATCAACCGCGTCACCCAAGCCAAGCTGCTGGGCAAGCCGCTCCTCATCCACGTGATCGTCATCGGCTCCGGCTTAGCCATTCACGGCGGCTCGGCGGAGGGCGCCATGGCGGCGATCGTCAGCGGCTGCTGCAGCGCGCTCTATGTGCGCTGGCAGCAACACCTGCGTGGCTACATTCGGCATGGCATCTGGTATCCCGGCGTCCTGCGCGCCCGCGATCCGCGCTTGGGAGCTGCGTCATGAACCGGACTGCGACCGTCGTACCGCACGATCTCTACGCCAGCGTCACCGCGCGCATCGTCAACGCGTTGGCCGCCGGCAGCGCACCCTGGGTGCGGCCGTGGTCGCAGGATGTCGACAGCTGCGCCATGAATGCCGGCACGCGCCGCCCGTACCGCGGCATCAATGCGCTGTTACTGAGCCTCGCCGCCACGAGCCAGGGCTATCCGCTCAACCGCTGGCTCACCTACCGCCAAGCCGCCGAGCTGGGCGCGCAGGTGCGCCGGGGTGAGCGCGGCACCACCGTCGTCCTCTGGCGCTTACGCACGCTCGCGGCGACGGCCGACGCCTATCCCGCGCCCCATGAACCGGATGTGCCGGAGCGCGTGATCCCACTCCTGCGCGCGTTCACCGTGTTCAACCTGGCGCAAGTGGACGGGGTGCCGGCAACCCTGCAGGCGACGCAACCCTGCACCTGGGAGCCGGAAGCGCGGGCTGAGGAGCTCCTGCTCCGCTCAGGCGCCACCCTCCGTCACGGCGGCTCGCGCGCGTTCTATCGCCCGGGTGATGATGCCATTCACCTGCCGCCCAAGCGGGCGTTCCCGGCCGCCGATCGCTACTACGCGACGGCGTTGCATGAGCTCACGCATTGGAGCGCACATGCCTCTCGCTGTAACCGGCAGCTTGGCCAGCGCTTTGGGGACGACGCGTACGCAGCGGAGGAGCTGATCGCCGAGATGGGTGCGGCGTTCCTCTGTGCGCATTGCCGGATCGACGGCGAACTGCACCACGCCGACTACGTGGCGTCCTGGCTCAAGGTACTGCGCCATGACCAGCGGGCGGTCTTCATCGCGGCGTCCCGCGCGCAACAGGCGGCTGACTACCTGCTCAAGTTGGCGCAACCGCCGGAGGCAGAGGAGCTTGAGCTCGCGGCTTGACACCGTTCCCAGTTCCCGCACAAGGCCACGGCTTAACCCCGTGGCCTTTTGCCTTTCCACTCAAAGAGAAAGAGACCCATGACGCAAGACCAAACCATCCAGCGCGCGCTCAAGATCCTCGCTGCGCGCATGCGCACCGCCCCCGTCCTGTCCGCACCGGGCGCGGTGCGCGACTATCTCCGGCTACTGCTGCATGAGCGGGGCCACGAAGTCTTCGTGTGCGTCTTCCTCGACGGGCAGCATCGGGTGCTCGCGTGCGAGGAGCTCTTCCGCGGCCTTGATGCAGACGAGCGTCTATCCGCGCGAGGTGGTCAAGGCGGCCTTAGCGCACAACGCCGCCGCGGTGATCTTCGCCCACAACCACCCCTCCGGGGTAGCGGAGCCCAGCCGGGCGGATGAGCTCTTAACGCAAGCGCTCAAGCAGGCGTTGGCGCTGCTCGATATCCGCACGCTCGACCATTTCGTGATTGCCGGCAGTCAGCTCGTGTCGTTTGCCGAGCGCGGATTGCTGTAGCCAGTCGGCGGCTCGCGACGTCCGCCACTCAATCCCACGTCCTTCCCCCGCAGCGCCCGGCTGGCCGCCGTACCTCGGAAGGTCCCGGGCGCTGTGCATTTCACTTCATCTAAAGGAGTAATACCAATGGAGAACTACTTTGCCCGCTTAAATCAGATCAATGTCTCCGCACACCTGGAGAAGAAGGGCGAGTTCAGCTACTTGAGCTGGCCTTACGCCGTGGCGCAGCTGCGCTTGGCCGATCCCACTGCGTTCTGGGAAGTGCGTCGCTTCGATGGACTTCCCTATTTGAAGACCGCGACCGGCACCTTCGTCGAGGTCGCCGTCACCGTGCAGGGCGTGACGCTGGCGCAGATTCACCCGGTGCTGGACGGCAAGAACCGGCCGCTGGCCGAGCCCACCGCATTCGATATCAATACGTCCATTCAGCGCTGCCTGGTCAAGGCCATTGCGCTCCACGGCTTAGGTCTCTACGTCTATGCCGGCGAGGATCTGCCGCACGGGGAAGCACCCGCCGCGCCCAAGGTCACGGCGATCCCAACCACGCGCACCATCACCATCGGCCAGCAGCGTTTCCTGGAACGGCTGATCGCCGAAGCCGGCTGGACCGAAGCGCGCTTCCTCGATTACTTCGGCCTCCAGACAACGGCCGAGCTGCCGATGGCCGAGTTCGAGCGCGCCATGAAGGGCCTCCAACAAGCCAAGCGGCGGGCGGCATGAGCACCATCGTCAATCTGGTGCAGGGCAGCGCTGAGTGGCAGGAACATCGGCGCACGCATCGCAACGCCAGTGAAACGCCCGTCGTATTGGGCGTTTCACCCTGGACCACGCCGTACCAGTTGTGGCAGCAGAAGCTCGGACTCGCCCAGCCACAGGTCAACGCCGCGATGCTGCGGGGCAGCGAACTGGAGCCTGCCGCCCGGGCAGCGTACGAGCGGCAAACCGGGTTGGTGATGAAACCGCTGGTGCTGGTCGACGGCGAGTACTCAGCGAGCCTTGACGGCTACACCTTGGCGGGCGATCGCATTGTCGAAATCAAGTGCCCGCGGCAGGGGCGCGCGTCGAGCCTGTGGCAGTCCGTGCAGGGGCGCTGCCTACCGGAACACTATCAGTGGCAAGTCCAGCATCAGCTGATGGTGACCAAGGCCGATATCGCCGATGTATTCGTGTTCGACGGGGCGGAGGGCGTCATCTTTCCGGTCGCGCCGGACCCGAGCAGCTGGCCGCAGATCCACGCGGCGTGGGATGAGTTCGCGCGCTACATCGCCGAGACTCAGGCTCCGCCGCTGACCGATCGCGATGCCCGAATTCGCAACGATCCAGAGTGGCTCAAGGCTGCGGCCGAGTATGTCGAACTGCGTACTGCGTACGACGGGCTAAGTGCTAAGGTCGACGCGGCAAAGTCGCAGCTCGTTGATCTGAGCTGCCATGCGAAGGAGCAAGGTGGTGGTGTGTCCGTGACTCGATACTGGAAGTCGGGGGCGATCGATTACAAAGCTATACCTGGGCTTACAGGCGTTGATCTCGAGCCCTATCGAAGACCTGCGAGAGAGGAGGTGCGCGTGCAAGTCTCCTGATGACCTCGTAGGCGTGGGGCAGACGTGGGGCGATCAAGCCAACAAAACGCAACTTCCGACGATCGCGTTGGGCTTGACCGAGCGGTCCGCCCCCAGCTAAAGTGTTGTACCGTGTTGCGGTGTTTTGTTGCTGCGGTTCAACATCGGACTTTTAATCCGTTGGTCGCTGGTTCGAATCCAGCACGGCCTACCAGTGTGTCATCATCCCTCGGTAGGCCAAGCAAGAACACCACCGTGACAACGCGGGTCGTTAGCTCAGCTGGTAGAGCAGCGGACTCTTAATCCGTAGGTCGAAGGTTCGAATCCTTCACGGCCCACCAAAAATTCAATCGTTGCCGTAAGGGCCGCTTCGTATTTTTTGAGGGGCGCTCTCATGCGATCCGCCGGACCTTTCATTCACGCCCCATGCTGGCGGGCCTGGACGACGCCCCTCGACGGATGCCGCCATCCGTCAAGTCGGATCGGGGTTGTCTGTCATATTGCTTCCGTATAATGCCCCGCAGCGGTGTTTGGCGGGATCTCGATCGGGAGGTCCTGACGCAGGAGCCGCGCCCGCATTCCAACCGGGGAAGCGCCGGTTATGCGGCCCCTCCGATCGAGCAGGCCAAGACAATGCTGGGACCGTAATCCGTTTTCCCCGGCGCTGCTACAGAAACCCGCATTGCGAGCCACGCGCTACCACGTCGTCATTCCCGCCGCCGGCAACGGATTCCGTTTCGGTGCGAGCGTTCCGAAGCAGTACTTGCCTCTTTTGGATAGGCCCGTATTGCAGCACGCGATCGATCGCTTGGCGTCGAGCTTTCCCGAACCGACCATTTGCGTGGTGCTCGCGCGCGAAGACCGCTGGTTCGAGGATTGCATTGAGACGCGAGCGGACATGAGAATCCTTCGATGCGGTGGCGAGAGCCGCGAAATGACCGTTCGCAACGCGATCGATGCCTTGACCGGGGTCGACGACGACGACTGGATCGTCGTACACGATGCCGTACGACCATGCATCGACCGGGCTACATCGTTGCGTCTGCAATCCGAGCTGACGGACGATGAGGTCGGCGGGTTGCTTGCAATTCCGGTGTCCGATACGCTAAAAGTCGTCACCGACGAGAGACGTGTCAGCACGAGCCAGCCGCGCGACCGGATCTGGCGGGCCCAGACGCCGCAGATGTTTCGCTACGGCGTCTTGCGCAAGGCGTTTTCGGATCCGGACATCGAGCGTTGGACCGATGAAGCCCATGCGATCGAGGCATTGGGCTTGCAGCCGCGCGTCGTGCTTGGGAGCGGCTTCAACCTGAAGATTACCTTTCCCGAAGATCTCGAACTCGCCGCCGCGATCATGTCGGCGCAGAACGCCCGCGGTTGTTGAAGTCAAAGAGAGAAGCCGCGATGTCCTCTCTCCTCGAATCAATCGATACTCCGCTCGCGCTGCGCAAGCTCGACCCGTCGGCGCTGCCGGATCTTGCGCGGGAGCTGCGCGCCTTCGTGCTCGCGTCGGTGGCCCACACCGGCGGCCATCTGTCGTCCAATCTAGGAACCGTCGAGCTCACGATCGCGCTCCACTATGTGTTCGATACCCCGTCTGACAGGCTGGTATGGGATGTGGGACATCAGTGCTATGCGCACAAGATTCTCACGGGTCGGCGGCAACAGATGGACCGGCTGCGAATGGCAGGCGGTCCTTCCGGCTTTCCCCGGCGGAGCGAAAGCGAGTACGACACCTTCGGTACCGCCCATTCGTCGACCTCGATCTCGGCCGCTCTCGGCATGGCGATCGCGGCGCGGCAAAAGAACGAGACGCGGAAGGTGGTGGCAATCATTGGCGACGGTGCAATGAGCGCCGGAATGGCGTTCGAGGCGCTGAACAACGCAGGCAGCGCCGACGTGGATCTGCTGGTCGTCCTGAACGACAACGACATGTCGATCTCCGAACCCGTCGGTGCGCTCAACAATTACCTTGCGCGTCTGCTCTCGGGGCGGCTGTACAACCACGTCCGCCGCGGGAGCAAAGAGATACTGTCGCGACTCCCCCAGCTGCAGGAGTTCGCCAAGCGGTTTGAATCACACGTGAAAGGCATGGTGCTGCCCAGCACCGTATTCGAAGAACTCGGCTTCAACTACATCGGTCCGATCGACGGTCACGATCTCGATGCGCTGGTAAGTACGCTCGGCAACGTGAAACAGCTCAAGGGTCCGCAGTTCGTGCACGTCGTCACCAGGAAGGGCCAGGGCTATACGCCGGCCGAGATGGATCCGATCCTCTATCACGGCGTTACGCGCTTCGATCCCGGTCCGGGCATTGTGAGCAAGCCCGCTGGAAAACCGACCTATACGCAGATCTTCGGCGATTGGATATGCGATATGGCCGAGCGCGATCCGCGCCTCGTCTGCATCACGCCCGCGATGCGTGAAGGGTCCGGATTAGTGCGGTTCTCGCAGGAATACCCGGAACGCTATTTCGACGTTGGGATCGCCGAGCAGCATGCGGTGACGTTCGCGGCGGGCCTCGCGTGCGAGGGCATGAAACCGGTCGTAGCGATCTACTCGACGTTCCTCCAGCGCGGCTACGATCAAGTGATCCACGACGTGGCATTGCAGAACCTCCGGGTCCTCTTTGCCATCGACCGCGCGGGCGTAGTAGGGGCAGACGGCGCAACCCACGTCGGCGCCTTCGATCTGGCCTATTTGCGCTGCCTGCCGAACATGACGATCATGGCCCCCGCGGACGAGAACGAGTGCCGGCAGATGCTCTACACCGGGTTCCAACTCGACGGCCCGGTTGCCGTGCGTTATCCGCGCGGCAGTGGTCCGGGGGCGCCGGTGGCCGCTGAGATGGTCGCGTTGCCGCTCGGCTGCGCCGAAGTGCGACGTCAAACGACGCGGCGGCACGGCGCCGTGGCGATTCTCGCGTTCGGCAGCGCATTGCATCAGGCGCAGATGGCCGGTGAAGCGTGCGACGCCACGGTGGTGAATATGCGCTTCGTCAAGCCGCTGGACATCGAGCTCGTGTTGAAGCTTGCCGACGAACACGCGGCGTTCGTCACGGTCGAGGAGCATGTCGTGGCGGGCGGTGCCGGCAGCGCGGTCGCCGAAGCGTTGGCGACAGCCGGGATGACCATTCCGCTGTTGCAGCTCGGGTTGCCGGATCGCTTTCCGGACCACGGAGAACCCGCTTCCATCCTGCGTGACTGCGGGCTCGATGCTGCAGGCATCATCACCGCCATACAGCGCCGGTTCGGTCAACACAAGCTCGATAGGGTGCCCAAGCCGGCGGCATGACGGCGGCGGGCGCGCTTCCGAGGCGGCCCGCACGCAAGAGGCCGACCCCGATCGACGGCGTCTACGCCGACGCTATGACGTAGTCGGCGTAATGCGTCTTGAGAATCCGTTCAGCGTTCAATAGCGCCTTCCGGGAAGCGTAGATGCCGAACACCGCCGAGCCGGAGCCGGTCATGAGCGCGCCACGGGCACCGAAAGCCAGCAAGGCCTGTTTGATTTCCTTGATGACGGGATGGGCGTCCTCCGTGCAAGCTTCGAAGTCGTTGAACAGGGTGGCGGCGATCCCGCCAACATCGCGCGCCCTCACGGCTCTTGCCATCGCACTCGAGATGTCCGCTCTTGCCGCATTCGACATGAACCATACGCGCTGCCCGAGCGCTCGATAGGCGTCCGCGGTCGAGATGGCGATTCCGGGGTGAACGATCAGAAAGTGCATGCGGGGAAAGGAGCGGAGCGGCGTGATGCCTTCGCCCATTCCGGATACGCGGCATACGGCAGCGCCTCGGATGAAAAACGGGACATCCTTCCCGATGTCGCCGCCGAGCGCCTCGAGCTTCCGGGGTGACATCGCCTTGAAGTAATTGTTCAGGCCGACGAAGACCGAAGCCGCGTCGGAGCTGCCTCCACCCATGCCGGCAGCGACCGGAATGTTCTTTTCGATGTGGATAGCGACTCCTGCCGTTTCACCGGTCGCGGCGAAATATGCCGCCGCTGCGCGATGACAGATGTTTGTCTCGTCGGTAGGAACGTCTTTGGACGTCGTGGAGAGCGTGATACCGGTCTCACTCCGCGTGATTCGCAACTCGATCGTATCCGACAGTTTGTCGAGCCGGACGAATACCGAACGAATCGTGTGATAACCATTCGGAAGCCTTCCCACGACTTCCAGCGTGAGATTGATCTTCGCGGGCGCTTTCAGTGTGATCACCTCCCTCATCGGCGAGGGGGCTTCGCGGCTTCGAGACTGACGATGGCAAAGGCCTGGATGCCTTCGCCTTTCCCGAAAGGCGTCATGCCCTCCCCCGTCGTTGCATTGACGCCGATGGTGTCCGTGGCGATTCCCAGAAGATCGGCCACGACGCTCTTGATCTCTTCCGAGAACGGTTCGATCTTCGGCCTGTGGGCTTCGATGCTGAGCCCCACGTTGTTCACGCGGTAGCCCGCTTCCTCGACATGCAACTTCGCGACTTTGACGTACTCGCGGCTATCGTTGATTCCGTTCCGGCTCATCTCATCCGCATACCGGGAAAAAGAGCCGCTGCTAATGGCTTGCTCCAGCGCTCGGCACAGCGCATGGAGGATGACATCTCCATCCGAGTTGCCTTCGAGGCCGGCTTCGTTGGGAACGTGGACCCCTCCCAACATCAGTTTCCTGTCGGGATCGCTCGAAAAACGGTGTGAATCCTGCCCGAAGCCGACCCTAAACATGACCTATGCGCCCGGTCATGCTTTCGCGGCGCACAAGCTTGCGGCCAAAGTTTGCGCCATCACTTTTCGCTTTCCCTCCACCCAGTGGCAGCGCGGCATCCCGGACTACGACTCAAGTGCGAGGTCGGAACCCTCAATGGTCTTTTTTTCAAGAGCTCGTTCAGCCTCGATCGCCTCGGTGGCCGTATGCCACGCGGGGGTTCCAACCGGCGCTTCCTTGGCAACGGTCTCGAGTGCCTCGAGCAGATCCGGGGCGGCGGCTACCAGCGGGCCGGATCCGAGCGGGATATTAGAAGCGATAGGCTCCTGATTGGCGTCTACGACGACGTTACGAAGCCCATACCTCGCAGCATGGAACGACCATGGACTTGGTCTTCGCGTCGCATAGCGCATGGCGCCAAGTATGCACGCCAAGGTCCCGGGAAGCCAAGACGAGCCGCCAAAAACGGATGAGCGGTTAGCCATGCATCAGGGACGGTGCGCGGCCGCCGTCGCTTAAGGCAGTTCGAACGTGCGGTAACATCGACGCATGCCGCAATCCGTCAAGTCGCGACGTGTCCCTTAAGAGCGCGCAGTCGCTGCCCAGGGCGGATGCACGCTTGCGCACGGCCTTGCCGTACATGGTCGGCTTCTACCTGGTTCCGAACTTTCCGATGATGGCGTTTGCCGCGGCGATCGAGCCTTTGCGCGCCGCCAACCGCCTGACCGGCGACGAGCTCTTCGCCTGGCGGCTCTATTCGCGCGATGGCACCTCGGTGCACGCGAGTAATGGCATCGAGATCACCGCGCACGGCGCAATCGGCGACGGCGTCGCGCTCGATATGCTTTTGGTCTGCGCGGGAACGCGCGAGGCGTCCTGCGAAGACGACGCGCTGCACAAATGGTTGCGACGCCTCGCCCAGCGCGGTACGTCGATCGGTAGCATCAGCCTCGGCGCCTACGTGCTGGCGTACGCGGGACTTCTGGATGGCCGGCGTTGCGCGCTGCACTGGGAGAGTCTCGCAGCGTTCGCCGAGCAATTTCCGCGAATTCGCACGGCCACCGATATCTTCGTCATCGACGGCAATCGCTGGACGTGTTCCGGGGGCACTGCTGGTCTGGACATGATGTTGCAAGTGATCGCGGCCCGCGATGGTCAGGCACTTGCCAACGACGTGTCGGAGCAGTTTATTCATCCGCGGATTCGCGCCACGCACGACCCACAGCGGATGGCCATCCAAACCCGGCTCGGTGTGGCCAACAAGAAACTGCTCGCGGCGATCGGCTTGATGGAGGACGCGAGCGACGAACCTCGGCACGTTGCGCAAATTGCCGCCGCCGTCGAACTGTCGCCGCGCCAGCTCGAGCGGCTTTTCGCCAAATATCTGCGCGCGACACCGGGCCACTATTATCTGGAGCTGCGGCTCGATCGCGCGCGGATGCTTTTGCTGCAGACGACCAAGCCGATCCTCGACATCGCCGTTGCTTGTGGTTTTGCGTCGGCGTCGCATTTCAGCCGCTGCTATCGCGCGCGCTACGGACACAAGCCGAGCGAGGAGCGCAGCGCCGCGCTGGTCGAGCGCCTGCCGAAGCCTCGTGCGCGCTCGCACTAGCGAGCCGGTGCGAGTTGCAACGGCCTATCGCGGTAGTCACGAAAGGGCTCCCAGAATAACGGCCTTAACAAGTTCGACGCAGGGCGTACGGGCAACGGGGAGCTGCCCCTGCCGCCGTTCGCTACGAAGTTGACGGCGAGCTCCGCGACGTCGTCAATTGCCGTTGCGCGATGTGCCGCAAGACGCATGGCCATATCGGACCCTACACGGCACCGCGAATCGCCCCGACCCGCGGACCCCCCGCTGGGCGGCGGTCGAGGGCCCCGCCGATCGACTCGACCCCGCCTGAGCTAGTTGCGTCTAACGCGCTGGCGTCAACCGACCGCGCCTACCGCGAGGTCGTCTACGACGTAATCGGCCGGCACCTGCGCGGCATCCATCCGTGCGGCACCGGGTTGGTCGTGCATCCACGGGTCCTTGACCCCCTAACCGCAGCGGCCTAGAGTCCAGCAGTCCGTTCGGACATCGGCTTTGGCGTGGCGACGCCCTGACGCCGGGCCATTTCACCGACGATGGCGCGGAATTGATCCCGTACGCCTGCCCGGATGAACGCCGGCCCGATCAGCGGCGGCACCCAGTAGTTGGGCTTTACTTCGAGATGGTATTCGAGCCGGGTGCCCGTGCCCTCGGGGATCAGCCGCGTCGTGCTCTGCATCTTGCGCATGTTCCCTGAAATGTTTTTGGCTTTCATAATTTCGTAAGGCACGAGCTCCACTTCGCGCACCGATTCGAAGGGAAAGGAGAAGGGACCCAACCGTCCCGCGCCTTTTTGCGCGATACGCACGAGATGTACTCCAGGCTTGCTCAGGACTTGGCTCGATTGCAAGTTGGGGACAAACTCGGCCATCCGTTCGAAATCGGTGAGCACGGCCCAAGCCTCGCGCGGCGCCACCGGCGCATACATGATGGCGTCGACGATCACTTCGCCCTCCCGCCGGACGGCCTTGATATCCCATTCCTCGGCAGGTGGGACCGCGCACGCCGCGCCTGAAAGAAGCGCGATGACGAGGGTTCCAACGAAGCGGGGCACGTAGCGAAAACTCCATGTCGTATGACACGAGGATTATCTTACGCGTTTGGCCTCGAGCTCGAAGCCGCGCGCACGAAGCTAGGACCTGCCGACATGGCGACTCACGGGCCGCTGCGCGGAGGAGACGGTTTTACGCCGCAGCCAACCGCACCTGCACCTTGTTGGGCAACTCGGGGACGCAGGACGCTCGGGCTCACCCGCGCTAAAGAGCCGGTGCGAGTTGCAACGGCCTATCGCGGAAATCACGAAAGGGGGTCTCAGAATGACGGCCTTAACAAGTTCGACGCAGGGCGTGCGGGCAACGGGGAGCTGCCTTTGCGGCGCCGTTCGCTACGAAGTTGACGGCGAGCTCCGCGACGTCGTCAATTGCCATTGCGCGATGTGCCGCAAGTCGCATGGTCATATCGGAGCGTATACGGCAACCAAGAAGACGGCGTTGCGCCTGACCGAGTCGCGCGGGCTCAAGTGGTACGCAGCTTCGAACATCGCCCGCCGAGGCTTTTGCAGCGAATGCGGCGGTAGCGTATTTTGGGAGCCTAACGGCAAAGACTATATTTCGATCGCCGCCGGGACAGTCGATCAGCCGACCGGCCTCAAGACCGTTTTGCAGATCTATGGCAACAGCGCGGGCGACTACTACACGATCCCCATCGACGTGCCGCAGCGGCCTGACTGATCGCGCGTTCCGAAGTGGCCGCGGAACACGGCGCTTCTTTGCATCGCAAGTCTAAAGCTTGCTAGCGTAATCCTTCTGCACTTGCTTGATGCGTTCGTGCGAGCCTAAGAAGGCGTGTTTGGACATGTCGGGCGAATACTTGCTCGCCGGCGGCCGCTTGCCCACGGCTTCGGCTAACGCGCGGATATGATGCGGCCCGGCGCCGCAGCACACGCCGAGATAGCGGATGTCGAGCGCCGCGGCTTGGCGTCCGAATTCAGCGATCTCGAAGCGGTTACACGTGAAGGGATCGAGTGCCACCGGAAATGGCCGTGTGCCTGACTCGCCTGGCCAGCTCGCATCGCGCAGCGACTGGAACGTGGGTTCCTTTGCGGTTGTGCGATACGGAACCGGAAGCGCTGCTAGATGCGTCTTCACCACCGCGCGAATCTCGCGCAGCAGCGGCATCATCGTGTCGGGACCGCGAATGCAATTCAAGCCGACGACGTCCGCGCCGGCGTCCGCGAGACGCTTGCACGCATCGGCGACGGTCCAGTTCTCGCGCGTCCTGTCGGTTTGATGCAGCGCCAACGTCATCACCGAGGTCTGTTTCGCCTCCCTGATCACATCGAGTGCGATCAGCGCTTCTTCCGCGTACGAGAACGTTTCGCCAATGATGAAATCGACGCCGGCATCGACTGCCCAGCCGACCTGCTCTTCGAACATCAAGCGTACTGCCTTGTGCGACGCGGCGTCTGCGGGATCGTAGATGTTGGTGTTGCAGATTCCGCCGGCCAGCAGGGCGCCGCTGTCACGGGCGACGTCCTTGGCGATCGCCAGAGCGCGGCGATTGATTGGCTCCAAGTCCTTTTCGCGACCCACGACGCGCAGCTTTTCGCGGTGGGCGTAATAGGTGAGCGCCTGCACGACGTCGGAGCCCGCATGGACGAAATCGCGATGCAACTGGGTTACTGCTTCGGGGTGCTCGAGCACCACCTCTGGCACGAAGGCGCCCGCCTGCAAATAGCCGCGCCGTTCGAGCTCGAACACGTAGCCCTCGGCGCAAATCACCGGGCCTTCACCGAGCCGTTGCATAAGCGATCGTTCAAGCGTCTGTGCGGCCATTGCGTCACTGCCTCGCGTGAGTGTGGATAGGTGACTATCGCACCTTCACAGGTCCGCAATCAGTCGTCGTGCGACGCGAAATATCGCTCGAGCGACGCCTGAACGGATGGTGCGGCGCACAACATGCTTGTGTCTGCTCGCGGCTGCAACCGCCGGACGCTGAGGTTTACCCGCTCGGCGATGTCGCGAGCGCACCAGCACGCGTCGCTTTCGTGATGGTGGCCTGCCGCCCGGTCCGCAATGATCGCAAGCTTGCTCACGTTAAGGATTGCTTCATGCCCGCACTGCCCGGATGCACGCGTTACGTTCATCGGCGCCGGCCTCCACGGTCTGGCGACGGCCGTGCATCTCGCGCATAACCGCACGCTGTCAGGATTTCCGATGCTCGAATTCAAACGCCAGCGCTGCGCGGACGATCTCTGATGAAGACCCACGTCCAGGTCGCGGTGATCGGCGGCGGCGTGGTTGGCGCGAGCGTTCTCTACCACCTTACGCAGGCGGGGTGGTCCGACGCGGTGTTGATCGAGCGCGATGAACTCACTTCGGGCTCGACATGGCATGCCGCGGGGGGTATGCATACGTTGAACGGCGATCCAAACGTCGCCAAACTCCAGCAGTACACAATCAAGCTGTACGAGGAACTCGAACGAGCTTCCGGACAATCCTGCGGTATTCATATTACCGGCGGGGTCGATCTCGCCGGCACGCCGGAGCGGATGGACTTCCTGAAGCTCGCCGTCGCGCGAGCCCGCTATCTCGGGCTCGACATGGAGATTATCTCCGTCGACGAAGCGGCTCGGCTGTTTCCGTTGCTGGACAAGCAATACTTCATCGGCGCCCTGTACAACCCCATCCAGGGCCATGTTGACCCCTCCGGCGTCACGCAGGCTTATGCAAAGGCGGCGCGCAACTGGGGCGCGGAAATCTATCGGTTCACTCGCGTGACCGCCTTGCACTCGCGTCCCGACGGCAGCTGGGACGTGATCACGGATAAGGGAAGCCTCGTCGCCGAGCACGTGGTGAATGCCGGCGGATTATGGGCGCGCGAGGTGGGCCGGATGGTCGGCCTCGAGCTTCCGGTGCTCGCGATGCAGCACCAGTACCTCGTCACTGGCGATATGCCGGAAGTCGTCGCTTCGCCGACCGAAATGATTCACGCAATCGATTTCGAGGGCGAGATCTACCTGAGGCAGGAAGGCCGGGGCATGCTGATCGGCACGTACGAAAAGGCGGGGGTGCCGTGGTCCGAGCAGGAAACGCCGTGGGACTTCCCGCGCGAGTTGCTGCCCCCCGATCTCGACCGGATCGCGCCGAGTCTCGAGGTCGGCTTCCGCCATTTTCCGGCATTGGAGGGCGCCGGTATCAAACGCGTCGTCAACGGGCCGTTCACGTTCGCGCCGGACGGCAATCCGCTAATCGGACCCGTCCGCGGTCTCTCCAATTTCTGGGTTGCATGCGGGGTGATGGCCGGTTTCAGTCAGGCCGGCGGTGTTGGTCTTGCGCTGGCGAACTGGATCGCGCACGACGACCCCGGGTTCGATGTCTGGGCGATGGACGTCGCTCGCTTCGGTGGTTGGGCGACGATGGCCTATACGAACGCCAAAGTGCGTGAAAACTACTCGCGCCGTTTTCAGATACGTTTTCCAAACGAGGAACTACCTGCCGCGCGGCCGTTGCGGATGACGCCTGTGTACGGCGAGCTGAAGGCGCGCGGCGCGGTCTTTGGCGCGGGGTTCGGGCTCGAACATCCGCTGTGGTTCGCAACCGAGGGAATAGAGCCCATTGAGGACGTAACCTACCACCGCTCGAATGCGCACGCGCCGGTGGGTGAGGAATGTCGCGCCGTGCGCAGCGCCGTGGGTCTCTCCGAGATCTCGAGCTTTGCCAAGTACGAAGTGACCGGCGGCGGCGCGCGAGCATGGCTTGACCAACTGCTTGCGAACCAGCTGCCGCGCGAAGGACGGATGGGACTCGCGCCGATGCTCAACGACCAAGGCAAATTGATCGGCGATTTTACGGTGGCGAACTCCGGCGGAGGCTCCTTCCTGGTGTTTGGGTCGGGAGTCGCCGAGGAATATCATCTCAGGTGGTTCGAGGCGCGCCTGCCGAAGACGGGCGTCGCCGTCCACTCGCACTCCACTCACCTCTGTGGCTTCGCGCTTGCGGGTCCGCGATCGCGTGACGTGCTGGCGCGGCTTTGCACTGACAACGTCGCGGATGACGCGTTTCCTTTCCTGTCGTTTCGCACGACGGAGGCGGCCGGCGTGCCGGCACGTATCGGCCGGATTTCGTTCACCGGCGAATTGGGTTACGAAATCTGGGTGTCCGTCGGTGACCAGCTAGCGCTCTACGCAGCGCTCGTCGATGCGGGTGCGGACGCAGGCCTCCGCCATTTCGGCGCACGGGCGCTCAATTCCTTGCGGCTGGAAAAGGGTTTCGGCACCTGGGCGCGCGAGTTCCGGCCAATCTATTCGCCAAGGGAAGCGGGCCTCGATCGCTTTGTCGATCTCAACAAGGCAGACTTTATCGGTCGCGCGGCAGTTCTGCGCGAAAAAGAGACCGCTCCAACGCGCCGCTTGGTTACGTTCGTCGTCGATGCTGCGGACGCGGACGCATCGGGCGACGAGCCAGTATGGCATGACGGCAAGGTCGTCGGATGGATTACCTCGGGTGGCTATGGCCATTGCGTGACCCAATCAATCGCATTGGGCTATGTTCCGGCCGCGCTGGCCGAGGCAACACAGGGATTCGACGTGGAGATCCTTGGTGAGCGCCGGCGGGCGGTCCTGGCGCCGCGGCCGCTTTACGATCCACAGGCGATGCGGATGCGCCAATCCTAAAGGTACCCGCGAGCGTCAACTACAGCGGCGACACAGGGCGTTGCATGGGACGCCGCGAATCGTCCGGGAAGCTGGTCGCTTCCGAGTATCATCGTCTATCGCGGAGATAGTTCGGCAATGAAGCAAAGCTTTCAAATGAGGTCTGCCACAAGAACCTGCAGTGGGGGCGCATGAACACCAGCGACATCCTCGGTCGGTTCCACGCCTCGCCTATTGCCGGCATATTCGCGAATGTGCAGCGCTTGCGGCGCGAAGGCCGCGAGCTGCTCGATTTCTCTATCGGCGAACCGGATTTCGACACGCCACCCCACATCAGGGAAGCCGGCAAGATCGCGATCGATCGGGGTGAGACGCGGTACACGCCCACCGACGGCGGCATCGATCTCAAAGAATCGGTGCGCAGAAAATTTAAGATCGAGAACGGTCTCGATTATCCGCTTGCGCAGATCGTCGCCGGCATGGGCGCCAAGCCGCTGCTCGCCGCCGCGGTGCAGGCGATTCTGTCGCCGGGCGATGAAGCGATTCTCTCGACGCCGTGCTGGCCGTCGCATGTTGGCATGATCGAACTGGCGCGGGGGCGCGCGGTCAAGCTCGCGACCGGAATCGACACCCACTTCAAGATGCCAGCGGGAGAGCTCGATCGCGCGATCGGTCCAAAAACCCGGCTGGTCATTCTCTGCTCGCCGTCGAATCCGACGGGCGCCGTCTATGACGAGGCGGAAATGCGTGCGTTGGCGCAGGTGCTTCTCGCGCATCCTAAGATCGCAATTCTGTCGGATGATCTCTACGAGCACATCCTGTTCGACGGCCGGCGCTTCAACACGATCGCCGCCGTCGAACCGCGCCTCTACGATCGCACGTTGACCGTCAACGGCCTGTCCAAGGCCTATGCGATGACCGGCTGGCGCATCGGATTCGCGGGCGGTCCGCCCGCTTGGGTGGAAGCTATTCGTCAGATCTACAGCCAATCGAGCGGCGGACTTTGCTCCATCAGCCAAGCGGCGGCCATTGCCGCGCTGGAAGGCCCCAAGGAATTTTTAGCCGACTGGTCAGCGCGCTATCAGATCCGGCGCGACCTTGCCTTGGAAGGCCTAGCGGCGGCGTCTGGATTGAGAACCGCCAAGCCGGAGGGCGCGTTCTATCTCATGCCCGAATGCGCGGGGCTCATTGGAGCCCGTCGGCCGAATGGTGAGACGATCGGCTCGTCCACCGACTTTGCCCGCTATCTGCTGGAAGACTGGAATGTCGTGATCGTGCCAGGCCCGAGCTTCGAATGCGATCCCTATTTTCGCCTGTCCATCGCAACGTCCGACGCAACGCTTAAGCGCGGCGTTCGATTGATCGCCGAAGCCTGCGCCGCGCTCTTCGAGAAGGGACGGGAACGATGGCAGTCGCCTTCGCGGATTTCGTCCGCGGCCTAAGACTTGAGGACATTCCCGAGGACGTGCGACGCATCATGCGGCGCAGTTTCCTCGATACGATCGGCGTCGCCACCATTGGCTCGACCACCGCGAACTCCGCAATCGCGCGGCGCTGCGCCGACGCACTCTGGCGCTCGAGCCCGGACGTTGGCTCGGCGCGCATGCTTCTCGATGGGCGTCGCGTCAGCCCGGCGGGCGCGGCCTTCATGGGTGCAGCCACAATCGACGCGATCGACGCCCATGACGGGTCGACTCCGGCTCGCGGGCACGCCGGCTCCGCGGTGTTTCCAAGCCTTCTCGCCATGGTCGATGCGCAGGCTTCGCTAGGCCAACGTCTCGATGGACGTGCGCTCTTAACGTTGCTCGCCATCGGGTACGAAACATCCTACCGCGCCGGACTGACCCAGCATGCGACCTGCGCCGACTATCACACGTCCGGCGCCTGGACCGCGGTCGGCGTCGCCGCGATGGCGGCGCGGATGCTTGACGCCGACGCGAATATTCTGCGGCACGCGGTCGGAATCGCGGAATATCATGGCCCGCGCAGTCAGATGATGCGCTGCATCGATCATCCGACCATGCTTCGCGACGGCGTCGCATGGGGCGCTCCCTCGGGCGTCACCGCCGCCTATCTGGCGAGTATGGGTTTCACCGGCGCGCCCGCGATCACGATCGAGGGCGAGGCAGCCGCGCCCTTCTGGTCCGATCTCGGGAGAGCGTGGCGCATTGTCGAGCACACGCATTACAAGCGCTATCCGGTCTGCCGCTGGGCCCATCCGGCCATCGACGCTGTGCGCGAACTGATGACCGAAAACAGCCTGACATCGAAAGATCTGGCGAAGGTGCTCATCCGGACGTTCCACTACGCCACGCGACTGGCCGGCCGCGATCCACGGACGCTGGACGAGATGACCTACGCGATCATCTATCCGGTGGCGACCATGGCGGCTCGCGGGCGAATCGGCGTCGATGAGCTGCGGCCGGATGTGCTGCTGGATCCGGAGATCCGGCGCGTCGCCGCGCTCACCGATCTCGTCGAGTCAGACCATTATACGAAGATCAGCATCGATAAGCGCTGGGCCGACGTTGTGCTGACCACGACCGACGGACGAGTTCTGCAATCGAGCCCAAAAACGCCCAAAGGCGATCCCGACGATCCGCTCTCGGACGCCGAGATTTCCCAAAAGTTTCACGCGTTCGCCGACCCGATTCTCGGTCGCGAAAACGCGTTGGAGATAGAGGCTGCGAGCCACGCGCTCGATAGTCTCTCACCGAGCGAACTGGAACGCGTGCTGTCACTCGTTCTGGAACGACCGAAGTCAGCGACCATCGCCGATGCGACCGTCGGAGAACGCGGCGCATCGGCTGTCGCCGCTTGAACGTCACCGTACGCCAGAGGAGGTTTACATGAACGACCACCACAAGACAGGATTGAACAACCACCCTCGTTTCCAGGACCTTCAGTCTAGGGATCGCGAGACCATCGTCGAGGGGTTGAAGCGCGGCGTAAGCCGGCGCGACATGCTGAAATGGATGAGTGCGGCCGGCATCGCCGCCGCCGCGGGCGTCGGCATTCTGACCGACGCCGGGGTCGCGCTGGCGCAGACGCCGAAGCGGGGCGGCAAGATGCGCGTAGCCGGGCATTCTTCAAGCGCCAAGGACACGCTCGATCCGGCCAAGCAGACGCTCAGCACGGATTACATCCGCGGCTACATCTATTTCAACGGGCTGACGCGGCTCGATGGCAACGCCGTCGCGCAACCGGAACTGGCTGCGGCATTTGAACCGAACCCGACCGCGACCGAGTGGATGTTCCGGCTCCGCAAGGGCGTCGAATTCCACGACGGCAAGAGCCTGACCGCGCAGGATGTCGTCTATTCCCTCATGCGCCACAAGGACCCGGCGGTGGGCTCCGCGGCGAAGGCGTTGTCCGAGCAGATCGACAGCGTCAGCGCCGACGGCCCCGGCGTGGTGCGGGTCAAGCTCAAGGCCGCGTACGCCGATCTGCCGATCATGCTTGGCACGTCGCATTTCATGATCGTGCAGGATGGGACGAAGGATTTCGCGACCGCCATCGGCACCGGGCCGTTCAAGATGAAGGAGTTCGCTCCGGGCGTGCGTTCGATTGGAACCCGCAACCCCAACTATTTCAAGCAGGGACGGCCCTACCTCGACGAACTGGAGTTCTTCGGCATCCAGGATAAGGTCGCTCGCGTCAATGCGCTGATCTCCGGCGACGTCCAGGCCATCACCAACCTCTCCCCGAATGCCATTGACGAGGTGAAGGGCCGGCCGGAACTCGCTTTGTTGGCGACGCCATCCTCCACGTTCACCGAAATCGTCATGATGGTCGATCGCAAGCCCACCGATAGTCTGGATATGCGGCTGGCGATCAAATCCCTGCTCGATCGCGAACGCTATGTGAAGACCGTATTGAAGGGCTATGGGCAGCTCGGCAACGATCACGTCGTGCCGCCGAACGATCCGCTGTACAACAAGGCGCTGCCGCAACGGACGGTCGATCTCGACAAGGCGAAATTTCACCTCGCCAAGGCGGGTTTGGCCAACGGCAAGCTGGAGTTGATTGTTTCAGATGCGGCAGTCGGGACCGTCGAGATGGGTCAAATCCTGCAGCAGACTGCCGCACGGGCGGGCCTCACCATCGATCTCAAGCGCGAGCCGGCGGATGGCTTCTGGAGCAACATCTGGCTCAAGCGCGCCTTCTATGGTGGCCAATGGAACGCGCGTCCGACCGTCGACATCCTGCTCTCGCTGGGCTGGATGTCGGGGGCTGTCTGGAACGAAGCGCAGTTCAAGGACGAGGCCTTCGACAGGCTCATCGTGCAAGGTCGCAGTGAGCTTGATCCGGCCAAGCGCAAGCAGATCTATGGCGAGATCCAGAAGATACTCTACGACCAGGGCGGCAACGCCGTCTTCGCGTTCCAAGACTTCCTTGACGGCCTCTCCGCCAAAGTGAAGGGCATCACACCGGTGCCGATCGGCTATCTCGGAGGCTACGCGTTCCCCGACACCGCCTGGCTGGAATCCTAAAAGCAGCATTAGGCGGGTCGGCAGGAGTGGGTTGCGCGCGCGACCCACTCCCCAATGCGACAACCAAGGATTTCCGCAAGATGTTGAGGCTGATCTTGCAACGCCTTGGCACCGGTTTGCTGACGCTCTGGCTGGTGACGATCCTCGTCTTCATCGGGACGCAACTCCTGCCAGGGGATGTCGCCCAAGCGGTGTTAGGACAATCCGCAACAAAGGAGGCGGTGGCGGCTTTACGCATCGAAATGGGTCTCGATCGCCCGGCGATCGTCCGGTATTTCTCCTGGATCGCGGGTCTCTTCGACGGCGACCTTGGCACCTCGCTTGCCAACGGGGCGCGGATATCGAGCCTTATCGCCGAGCGCCTCCCCAACACCCTGCTGCTGGCGGGATTGACCGCGCTTCTGGTCGTGCCGGCGGCGATCGTACTGGGCCTCGTCTCGGCGATGTATCCGGAGAGCATTTTCGATCGCGCCGTGTCGGTGACGACGATGTTTCTCGTCGCCGTTCCGGAGTTTCTGCTGGGAACGCTGCTCGTCCTGATTTTTGCGGTCAAGCTCCGCTGGTTGCCGGCGATCTCCTACGTCTCGGAGTTCCGCTCCGTCGGTCAGATGATGCAAGCGCTGGCCCTGCCGGTGCTGACACTCTCGCTGGTGCTGCTCGCCCAGATGGCGCGCATGACGCGGTCGACCATTCTCAACATATTGAGCTCTTCCTACATCGAAATGGCGGTCTTGAAGGGCGTGCGCCGGCACCGCATCGTCTTCCGGCACGCGCTAGTCAATGCGATGAGTCCGATTGCCAATGTCATTGCGCTCAATCTCGCCTACCTGGTCAGCGGAGTGGTGATCGTCGAGACAATCTTCGCCTATCCCGGCCTCGCCAAGCTGATCGTCGACGGCGTATCGTCGCGCGACTATCCGGTCATCCAGACCTGCGCGATTATTTTTTGCAGCGCCTACATCCTGTTCATCCTCGTGGCGGATATCGCGGCGATCCTGTCGAATCCGCGTTTGCGGCGGACCGGGCATTGAGCGTGTCGACGATCGACATCGAGGTGCCCAAGGTCGCCCGGGGCGACGCGCTCTCGAAGGCGCGGTTCAGGCTGACTTGGTCAGGCCGGATCGGGGCCGCTATCGTTCTGTTCTGGGTGAGCGTCGCTATCGTCGGTCCGTTTGTGGCGCCGTTCACGCTAGGCGAATTCGTATCCGACATTGGTTTTGCGCCGGCGCGCGGTGGGAGCCTGCTGGGCGCGGATTATCTGGGGCGCGACATTTTCTCGCGCATCCTGCACGGCGCCTGGCTGACGCTTGGCATGGCCGCCGCCGCGACGCTGACCGCCACCGTCGTCGGCTCGGCGCTTGGCATTTTCGCGGCGATCAAGGGTGGCTGGATCGACATGGCTATCAGCCGGATTGTCGACACGTTTCATTCCTTCCCGACGCTCATGCTCGGTCTTGTGATTATCGCCGCGCTCGGCCCCTCAGCCGCGTTGCTCATTCTGATGACCGGTCTGATCTACGCCACCAGCGTCTACCGGATCGCGCGCGCGTTGGGGATGGATATCGTCGTGACCGACTTTGTGCAGGTCGCCCGCGCACGCGGAGAGCACACGAGCTGGATACTCTTCCATGAAATTCTGCCGAACGCGGCGACGCCACTGGTCGTGGATTTCGGCATTCGACTATCGTTCGCGATCCTCTTTCTGAGCAGTCTGAGTTTCCTCGGGTTGGGTGTACAACCTCCTTACGCGGATTGGGGGAGCCTCGTGCGCGAGAACATGGCGGGCCTGATTTCCGGATCGCCGGCAGCGATCTATCCGGCACTCGCCATCGCTTCCTTCACCATCGGGCTCAATCTGATTGTCGACGACTTCGCCGCCAGTTCCGGGCGAGGCATTGCGGGCAAGATCGCATGAGCCCTCCGCCCGGCCGTCCGAAGGAGGGCTCGCTCCCCCTCGGAGGCAGCGCAGCGGCCGAATTGGCAACTACGGCCGCAAGCGCGGGGGCACACCAATGAGTCCCATCCTGCAGATCGAAGATCTGGCGATCGAAACCGAAGATCCTCGCCCCGGCAGCGCGCCGATTGTGACTGGCATCGACCTCAGCGTTCACCCGGGCGAGGTCGTGGCGCTGATCGGCGAATCGGGTTCCGGCAAAACGACAATCGCGTTGAGCGCGCTCGGCTACCTGCGGCCCGGTCTGGTGCGTACGCGCGGCAGGGTGTTGATGAACGGCGCCGACGTCCTCGAATTCGATGGGCCGGCGTTGCGGGCCCTGCGGGGACACAAGGTCGCGTACGTTTCGCAGAGCGCCGCAGCGGGTTTCAATCCCGGCCTCACGATCGACGAGCAGGTGATCGAGCCTGTCCTCGAGCACCGTATCGCGAAGCGCTCGGTGGCAAAGCAACATGCGCTAGAACTCTACGCAGAGCTTGGGCTGCCGGATCCGCAGCGGATCGGGACGTGCTTTCCGCACGAGGTCTCGGGTGGCCAGCTGCAGCGACTCATGGCCGCCATGGCCATGGGCTCGGGACCCGACCTCATCGTATTCGACGAGCCGACCACGGCGCTCGATGTCACGACGCAAATCTCGGTGCTGATGTCGTTCAAGAAACTGATCCGCGAGCGACGCGCGGCGGCGATCTATGTCAGCCACGATCTCGCGGTGGTGGCGCAGATCGCCGATCGCATCATCGTTCTTCTCAACGGCGAAATCCAGGAGTCAGGCGCGACGGACGAACTGATCGCGCGTCCGAAGAGCGAATACACGCGCATCCTGATGCTGGCGAGCGATCCTGGTCGCGCGTCGCCGGCATCCGGTGCCGTCGCGCCGGCGTCCGCTGGGGTCGCGTCGGTGGCGCACGACAGGCGACGAAACGTCACGAGCGAACCGGTGCTCACCGCGCGCAGCCTGATCGCAGGCTACGGTACCATCGACGCGACCGGCATGCCGGCGAACAAGGCGCTGTCCGACGTCAGCCTGACGCTGCAGCGCGGACGTTTTCTCGGCGTCATCGGTGAGTCCGGTTCCGGGAAGAGCACGCTGGCCCGCGTCATCGCCGGCCTGGTGCCACGCACCGGCGGCGAGGTGCTCCTCGGCAGACAGCCACTCGCCCCGGGGATCGATCGGCGCACGCGTGACCAGCTCCGCCGTCTGCAGATCGTGTTCCAGGCGGCCGACACCGCCCTCAATCCCAAGCATACAATCGGCAAAGTGCTCGGCCGCGTCGTCGAGCATCTCCTCGGGCTTTCCGGTCATGCCTGCAAGCAAAAGGTGGCCAGCGTTCTCGACATGGTGCAACTGTCCGCATCATTCGTTAACCGTTTTCCGCAGCAACTGTCCGGCGGCCAGAAGCAGCGCGTCAACCTTGCGCGCGCGCTGGTCGCCGATCCCGACGTGATCATCTGCGACGAAGTCACGTCGGCGCTCGATTCGGTGGTGCGCGAGCAGATCATCAAATTGTTGCAGGACCTCAAGGAGCGGCTCGGTCTGTCCGTCATTCTGATCAGCCACGACATCTCGACCATCGCGGCACTCGCCGAAGATACGATCGTGATGCTGCGCGGTGCGGTCGTGGAAGCCGGTTTGACCATCGACGTCCTGAATCGACCGCAGCACGCCTATTCGAAGGTGTTGATTGGCTCGGTGCCGCAACTGCGAACCGGGTGGCTGGAGGAGGCGGTCGCGAAAAGAGCGAAGATCAATCTGCCACCCGACGCCCTTCTTGCGATCGAAAGTTAGGGCCGAAGTGTAGTTCAAGCCATCGGCACCAAAGACACAACCGCGCCATACAAAGCAGAACCCAGACTCGAAATGAACCCTCGTCTGCAAGAGATTTGCATGGAAGCCGTTTCGTGGCGGCAGGATCTGCACCGGCACCCTGAACTCGGCTTCGACGTCGAGCGGACGTCCGGATTCGTCGCCATGCAGCTTCGTGCATTCGGTTTTGATGAAGTGGCGACAGGCATCGGGCGAACCGGGGTCGTCGGCCGGCTTAAAGGTAAGAACGGGCCGCGTTCGAATGCAGGCAATGTCGCGTTTCGCGCCGATATGGACGCCTTGCCAATTCACGAACTAACCGACGTCGCCCACAAGTCAACGTATGCCGGAAAGATGCATGCTTGTGGTCACGACGGGCATACCGCGATGCTCTTGGCCGCTGCCAAATATCTCGCTGAGACCCGCGATTTTCCCAATGAAATCGCGTTCGTCTTTCAGCCGGCGGAAGAGGTGATCGGTGGCGCTTCCGAAATGCTCGCGGACGGGCTCATCGAGAAATTTGGAATTGGTCGCGCCTTTGCTCTGCACAATCTTCCCGGCTTGGCCGTCGGGGCATTTGCCCTTCGGGTAGGCCCGATCATGGCGGCTTCCGACGTCGTCACCATCGAGATCACGGGCACCGGCGGGCATGCTGCGTTCCCGCACACCTGTGTCGATCCGGTCATCGTCGGCGCGTCCATCCTTCTCAATATTCAGACCATCGTCTCGCGCGGCATTTCGCCCCTGGAGTCGGCGGTGGTGACGTTTCCGATCTTCGAGGCGGGCACGGCCGTCAATGTGATCCCGGCCAAGGTCAAATTGCAGGGAGCGATCCGGACTCTGAATCCGCAGGTGCGGCAGCACGTGATAACGCGTATCGCGGAAATCTCGCGCGCTGCGGGAATCGCGTTTGGCATCGACGTGTGGACGAAGTTCGAAGACGGATACGCCGCCACCGTCAATGAAGCCGACAGCGTAGCAATGATGAGAGAGGCGGCAGAACGCATTCCAACGGCCGCGCTTACCGACAATTGCGATCCGCTTTTGGCTACCGAAGACTTCAGCTACATCTTAGGCCAAGTGCCTGGCGCGTTTGCGTTCATCGGCAATGGCGACACCGCACGGCTGCATCAACCCTCGTATGATTTCAATGATGAAGCATTGCTCTTCGGCGCATCATTCTGGGTGTCGATGGCGCAGGGCAGCCCGGTGATCCGCGAGTGAACGTCCAGGATGTCAAAGGGAAGGCCAAACCGAATCAGGCGCGACAAGTTCTGTTGGCAATCGACCTCCTGGCGCTGGCCGGAATTCGCAAGGTCGTGGCGGGAGTGGTATCCGACATGAAACGCAACCGCGAGGATATTCCTGCGCCTTTGGCGGAAAAGGCTTACAGCGGCCAGTTCAAAGTGCGTATTCCGCCGCAGGTCCACCGAGCGCTGGCGTTGCAGGCGGCGGAAGAGGGGGTAAGCCTTAACCGGCTGGCAAGCGCCAAGCTTTCCACCACGCACTGAGACGATTGACACCACAGTGAGACGGCTACCGGCGTTCGTCCAGCGGCTCGCGCGCGAAGTCACGAGCGGTCGTGCGGTCGAATCTCCTATTCTTGACGCGGTCTTCGCTATACTCTAATCGAACGATCACCTTGAGGGCCTCGTCATGTCCGTCCATCCGCTGTCTTCCTCCCGAGCAGTTGGTCCCGTCCAGCAAACGAAGATTCACCTCGCCGCCGCCAACCGCTTGGCCGTGCTGCACGATTTGGAGGAAGGCATCGACAACCACTTCACGGTCACCGTGCCCGGCTGCGACGGTCAGTATCTGATTCTGCCCTTCGGCCTGCATTGGTCGGAGGCGCGGGCGAGCGACATGATCGTGTTTGACGAGACTGGGAGGACGCTCGAGGGCGAGGGCATTGTCGAGTTGTCGGCACAGTGCATACATGCACCGGTCCATCGTATCTGCGGTGCAAGGGTGGTGCTTCACACGCACCAGCCCTGGGCGCTCGCGCTAAACATGCTGAAGGACAATCGCCTCGTGCCGGCCAACCAGACCGCCGCTTTCTTCCATGGCAACATTGCCTATGACGACACGTATACCGGGACCGCAGACACGCTCGAAGAGGGTGAGCGCTTGGCTGGATTGATCGGCGACAAGCACATCGTGTTCATGAAAAGCCACGGCGTGCTCGTTACGGGAGACACGGTTGCACAGGCCTATTGGCGGCTCTACAAACTCGAGCGCGTGTGCCGCACGCAAGTATTGGCGATGGGCACAGGACGGCCGCTCGAGGTGCTCTCGGATGAGATCGTCGCGCAGGTGCAGGCGCCAAATGAGAACGACCGTCACACACGAGGGGAGCGTGATCGCCTATTCTTCGAGGCCATGATGCGGGTGCTCGATCGCGAGTTGCCTGGCTACGCCGACTGAGCTCGATTTAAGCACCACCGTACAACCCAGGGCCAGCGCTGGCGCAATCTTGGCGATTATCTGATAGAGAGGAAAGTTGCGTTCCTCGGGCAACCCAGCCTATCTGGCTCTTCGGTTGTGGGATTTATTACAGCGATGGAGTGTGCTTGCCGGCCTCCACAATATTTCCATTTACCGAATGCCCGATGCTGGTCGGCAATTTGAATCGCTATCTGGCATAGAAGCTTGAGACAGACGAAATAACGGCTTCAATGTCATCATCATTCACGTCCAAGTGTGTGACCAGTCGTATTTTTGGCTTCTGCGCCCCCACCAGAATGCCACTGCGACGAAGATGCGTGATTAGGGCGTCGTGATCGTCGGCGTGCGGACCAATGAACACCATGTTGGTTTCAGTTTCAACCAAGTTCACTGCCAGCTGCGAGAATGCCGAAAGCGCAGTCGCAAGGTGCCTGGCTCGCCTATGGTCTTCCGCCAAGCGGGTAACATTATGATCCAGGGCAAAAAGACCACAAGCCGCCAGAAGGCCCGATTGGCGCATGCCACCGCCCAGCAATTTTCGAGCGCGCCGCGCCTTCCTGATAAGGTGCTCCGGCCCACACAATACCGAACCCGCTGGCGCACCCAAACCTTTGGATAGGCAAACGGACACGGTGTCCGCGCTCTCGGCCAAAACACTGGGGCGCACGCCGGATGCGACCGACGCATTCATTATTCTGGCGCCATCAAGATGAACGCCCAGTCCACGGCGATGAGCAAGCTGACCGATTTCGCCCATTTCCTGTTGATCTTGGATCCTGCCGTGGACGGTATTCTCCAGGCATATCAGCCGGGTCGATGCGTAATGTGAATCATCGGGTTTAATCGCCGCTTCAACGCTCTTAGCGTGCAGCCCGCCCCTGCTGTCGGTCGGCAACGCACACGCGGAAACGCCACCGAGTACAGACGCTCCGCCTGCTTCATCACGGTAGAGGTGATAGCAGTCTCCGACGATGTACTCGTCGCCGCGTTGGCAATGAGCCAGTAGCCCGACAAGATTACTCTGGGTGCCGGTCGGCAAGAACAGCGCCTTCTCCTTGCCGAGCAATTGGGCGACTTTCTCCTCAAGTGCCGAAACAGTCGGGTCTTCGCCATAGACATCATCACCCACCTTCGCAACGACGGCAGCGTTCAGCATTCCCCGGCTTGGACGGGTTACTGTATCGCTACGCAGGTCGATGACGCGCGTAGCGCCTTCATTGATTGACGCCGGCAGCGCCGTCATTTCGGCATACATTGGTTGATCCTTCGCGCTCTGGTCGTCACCTAGACAACCGGAGGTAGCCTTGCCCTTAAAGTGGCAGAGCGGCCACGAGGTGAACGCGACGGCTCTCTCCACCATTGAGCGCCGAATGGTATCCGCGTGTATCAGTGAAGTATACGGAGCCATCGGCCGGAAGATGCGTTACATGATGGTTCACGATGAACAATGATCCGGGATTCGTGATGATTGGTATGTGCAATCGCGGTTCCGGATCCCGATGCCAGGAGTTGCAGTTATAGGGCGCCTTCGAAAGAACGCGCACACGGCCGATCGGAAATCTCTTGGTTAGCTCCTGGTGCACATGCTCGAAATACGTGCCTTTGAAAGTCGGGACAAACTCAGTGAATGCAAACTCATCGACGAGATCTTCCCGCTCAACTTCTTCGTAGCTATCGTTGACTCTAGTATAGAAACGACCAGATAGGTCGTTGGCCGTTTCGATCTCAACACCGGAACGACGCGTAAGCGAAAATGCGCCAAATCCGCGATCGAGATCACCTTTGAAATGAACCAACGCAAGAGCTTGATCGAGCGCCTCCCTTAGTTTTGCGATATCAAAGCGTAGGCCGATCCTCTGGATCTCCGCGCTGCCAACAAAATGGGCGACCGACTTGGTGTCGGGCAGCCTCGACAGCCACGCTTTCATCCGTTCAGAATCCTGAGTAGTGATGTCGGGCGTTGCAAACATGATTGATCGCTCCAGGTAGAGTGTCTGCGAACAATTGCAAGGTAAGAATCGAGGCGGCGATCTTGGCGACACGCTTGCATTGCCCGGAAGACTTACCATCGCGCGCTTCGGCCAGGGCATTGAAATAATACGCGACAGCAGCCGAATTTGATCAACTGCGAAGGTGCTGCGAATCCGCAATTGGCCTCAATGGCGGGAGTTGCCGAATTATGCTCAGCTCTGGCGAAAGGGTTTTGCCCCCGCTTCGGCCAGCGCGCGCACAACATGTTTGTGCCTCTTCGGCCGCAAAGCGAGGGCAAAAAAAGTGACATCGCCGGCGAGGCCGGGCGTATTGTCTGCCCTGGACCAACCCGGGTCGCATTTGGAACACCTGCCACCAGGACCGCCGTCTATGCTTTTGCGCTGCTGGCGAGTGTCAAGCGCAGTCCGTCGATGTGAAGGATCGCAGTGGAGACGCTGACGTTTATCCTGAATAACCTGCCGGCCATTGGCCAGCGCACGATCGAACACATATCGATCGTCGGCGTCGCCGTGGGACTCGCAATCCTCACCGGCGTTCCCATCGGGATTGCGATCACCCAGAACAAGCGCGCGGCGGACATTGTGTTGTATGTTGCCGCGATGATCATGACGATCCCTTCCATCGCGCTATTCGGGTTGATGATTCCGATACTGGCGCAGATCGGGCAGGGGATCGGTTACCTGCCGGCCGTCATCGCCGTGCTGCTTTACTCGCAGCTTCCGATCATTCGGAACACGTATACCGCGATCACCAACGTCGACCCCGCATTGCGCGAAGCGGCGCGGGGTATGGGCATGGCGCCGATGCAACGGCTAAGTCAGGTCGAGCTGCCCATCGCGGTACCGGTGATCATGGCCGGCGTGCGCATAGCAGTCGTGATCAACATCGGCATCACCGCGATCGCCACCTACATCGGCGCGGGCGGCCTGGGTGCGTTCATCAGCCGCGGTATCTCGCAGACCGATTCGCGGCAATTGATCACGGGCGCCTTGGCGGTAAGCCTGCTGGCCATCTTCGCGGACTATTTCCTGCTTTGGGTTCAGCACCGGCTGACGCCGAAAGGTCTGCGTCTTTCTCCGGCCAAGATCGCGCGAGTCAATTAAGAGGAAGAGCGACGGAAATGATCAAACTCGACAATTTGACCAAAGCCTTCGAAACCTCCGCCGGCACGACTCTCGCGGCCGACCACGTCAGCTTCGAAGTTGCGGAGGGCGAGATTTGCGTGCTGCTCGGCCCATCCGGCTGTGGCAAGACGACGGCGCTCAAGATGGTCAACCGTCTTGTTGAGCCCACGTCGGGCAAGATCTACATCAACGGCAAGGACACCGACTCGTACGACCCGGTCGAACTGCGCCGCACCATCGGCTACGTCATTCAGCAGATCGGTTTGTTCCCCAATATGACGGTCGAGGAGAACATCTGCGTCGTACCGAAATTGCTCGGTTGGGACATGGAGAAGGCGCGCAAGCGCGCCGCCGAGCTTTTGGCCACGATCAATCTCGAGCCGGCAATCTTTCTCAAGCGCTACCCGAAGGAGTTGTCGGGCGGCCAGCAGCAGCGCGTCGGCGTCGCCCGGGCGCTCGCGGCCGATCCGCCAGTCCTGCTCATGGATGAGCCGTTCGGCGCCATCGACCCCATCAATCGTGAGGTCATTCAGGACGAGTTTCTGAAGATTCACCGGCGGCTGAAGAAGACGGTGATGTTCGTCAGCCACGACATCGACGAAGCGGTCAAGATGGCCGACAAAGTCGCCATATTCCGCGCCGGCAAGCTCGAGCAATTCGACAGCCCCGACAACATCCTCGCCCACCCGAGCAACGACTTCATCGCCGATTTCGTCGGCACCGACCGGACATTGAAGCGCCTTCGTCTGGTGAAGGTCGAAGCGGCGATCGATCAAGCGGCGCCGAAAGTGCTTGCCGGCGAACGCCTCGAGCAGGCGGCTGCGCTGATGAAAGAGCACCAGCAAGAGTTCATCGTAATGGTCGATTCCGGCGGCCGCCCGCATAGCTATGTCGGTCTCGACGTCTGCAAAGGACAGGCCGGGACGGTCGTGGAGCACAGCGCCCGTCTGCCGGCAACGGTCGGCCTCGACGAGGATCTGCGCACGGCCGTCTCCATGATGTTCATGTACGACGTACCTTGGCTGACGTGCGTCGACAGCGACGGTCTTTATGCCGGGGTCGTCACCCAGCGGGGCATCACACGCCTGTTGGGCGATACGTATCGCGACGCGACGAAGCGGGCGGTTTAAGAGCCATGCGCGCAGCACTGACCGGCCGCGCGCTGATCGTGGTCTCGCTCATCGTGGCCTTTGGTCTCGGCGTGCTCGCCCAGCGCAGTGGTCTCTTCGATCAGATCGCCAAATATCGGTCGGATATCGTCTTCCTCTCGCAGCAGCATATGAAGCTCGTCGCAATTTCGGGAGGCTTGGCGATCGCGGTCGGTGTGCCGTTTGGTCTCTGGCTCAGCCGGCCGAACATGCGCCGGGTGGCCGAGTCGATGATGCAGGCGCTGAACATCGGCAGCACGGTGCCCACACTTGCGGTATTAGCGCTCGCCATGAGCTTGCTCGGCATCGGCACTGTGCCCGCGATCTTCGCTTTGTGGGTCGCGTCGCTGCTTCCCATCGTGCGCAACACATATGCCGGTATGCTTGGAGTTCCGGCTTATTACGTCGAGGCGGCGACCGGCATGGGAATGCGACCGATGCAAATCCTGTCCGGGGTGGAACTGCCCAATGCTCTTTTTGTCACTTTCGCCGGAATTCGCACGGCGCTGGCCATCAATGTGGGGACGGCGCCGCTCGCTTTCCTCATCGGCGGCGGGGGGTTGGGCGAGCTGATCTTCACCGGCATCGACCTAAACGAGCCCGGAATGATGCTGGCAGGCGCAATCCCAACAGCGCTGCTGGCGGTGATCGTGGATTTCGCTGTGGGCGCTATTGCGTATTTCGTAGTTCCGCGTGGTGTAAACCCACTGCGGTGAGAGACGTTACTGTTGCAGTAGTTAAACATAATCTAGGAGACAGCAAATGAAGATGACTCGGGCACTCTCGATTTTGGCGGCCGGCCTGCTGCTGACCGGCGCTTCTGCGATAGTGAACGCGCAGAATATCGTCGTCGGCGGCAAGAATTTTACGGAGCAGCAGATCATGGCGGCGATGACCGCCCAGTTGCTCAAGGCCAAGGGCTACACAGTGGATGTGAAGGCGGGTATGGGCAGTGCGGTCCTGCGCCAGGCGCAGGAGAGCGGCCAGATCGACGTCTACTGGGAGTACACGGGGACGTCGCTCATCACGTATAACAAATTCACCGATAAACTGTCGGCCGACGATAACTACAAGAAGGTGAAGGAACTCGATGCCGCCAAGGGCCTCGTATGGCTCAACCCGTCGAAAGCCAACAACACGTATTCGTTGGCGATGAATTCGGATGACGCCAAGAAGCACGGCATCGTCAGCATCAGCGACCTCGCCAAGAAGGTCAAGGACGGCACCAAACTTAACTTCGCCAGCAACGCGGAGTTCTACGCGCGCCCCGATGGTTTGAAGCCGCTCGAGCAATCTTACGGCTTCGAATTCGCACGCGATAACGTGAAGCGGATGGACACCGGCCTCGTCTACCAGGCGCTCAAGGAAAAGCAGGTCGACGTGGGTTTGGTGTTCGCGACCGATGGCCGCATCCCGGCGTTCAACTTTGTCGTCTTGAAGGACGACAAGGCCTTTTTCCCCGCCTATGCGATGACACCCGTGGTCAGGAAGCAGGTTCTGGATGCCAATCCAAAACTGGCGGACATTCTCAACTCGCTTTCCGCCAAGCTCGACGACGCCACGATGGCGCGCCTCAACGCCAGCGTGGACGTCGACAAGAAAACGGTCGAGGACGTCGCCCAGACTTTTTTGAAGCAACAAGGGCTGATCTGATCGGCGACCGGGCGCGCAAGAGGAGCTCCCGGCCTGGCGGGACTCCTCTTTCAAGCAAATGCCCGGAGAATGCGCGCGCATGGCGAACTCGGCGACCCTGAATGTCGCGGTCGCCCAGACCGAATCGATTCTCGGGGACCTTGAGGCGAATCTGCGCAAGCATCTGGACGTGATCAACGCCGCACGGATCGCCGGCGTTGAGGTCCTTCTCTTCCCCGAAATGTCGCTCACCGGCCACAGTGCCGGCCCCGAGACGCTCCGGCTTGCAATTGATCGCAACCACCAGTTCGTTGCCGAGATCGCGCGGGCGGCGGGCGAGATGTGCACGGTATTTGGGATCATCGAGGAAGGTGCCGCTGCGCAGTTCTACAACTCGGCGATCGCGGTGCGCGACGGCGGGGTTATCTTCGTGCACCGAAAAATAAACCTGGCCACTTACGGCAAACTCGAGGATGGCAAGCACTTTGCGGCGGGTTGCCAAGTCGGAACTTTTGATCTTGCCCTTGAATGGCGGGCCAGCATTCTGATTTGTGCCGACACCTGGAACCCTCCACTCGTACATCTCGCCGCTGTGCAGCGCGCCACGCTGCTCTTGGCGCCGATCAGCTCGGCGGTCGAAGCCGTAAGTGCCGAGTTCGACAATCCGCAAGGGTGGGATACCAACCTGCGTTTCTACGCGCTGACCTATGGGATGCCCGTCATGATGGCCAACCGGGTCGGCAGCGAAGCCGATCTAACGTTCTGGGGACGATCTCGCATTCTCGACCCCTTTGGACGCCTGCTCGCTGGCGCGGCCGGCAGCGGCGAAGAGCTGGTACGCGCCGAACTTTATTTCGACGACGTTCGCCGCGCCCGTTACCAGTTGCCGACGCTGCGCGACTCGAACCTGCCGCTGCTGCACCGCGAGATCGAGCGCTTGATGCAAGCGCCGACACAGCCGGGATACGAGAAGCAACCTGGAGTTCGCGACGTATATTCGCAGTGATCACAGCCGCGTTTCCGCGCTTTAAGCCCGCGATTTTCTCGTCCGCAAACTCCAGCAGCACACATGCAAATGCGGAGACATTCGCTGCATTTCTGGCACGCCGCTCTCCTCACGCTGCTCGCCGCGACGTATTGGGTCAACCAACCCGTCGCCGCGCAAACCGTAGGCAAGTCCGCGGCCGCGGCCAAGAAGCCCGCACAGCAGCAAGCCGTTATTCCGCTGACGGTCTTTTACGCCCTTGGCAGCGACGACGAAGCCAAGGCGCTGGCGGCGCTCAAACGGATCCGCGACAACTGGCAGGACGCCTACGCGGCGATGCTGCTTGAAATCGTCGGCTTTCTGCCGGGCGGACGCGTGCAAGTCGGAGTCGTGGAACTGCTGGAATGGGTGTCCGGGCGCCCATTTGGGGGCGATCTCGATCGCTGGTACGAGTGGCTGTGGTCGATCGAACGCAAGGCGCATCCGGAGTACGCGGAGTTCAAGGCGACGGTCTATGCGTCGGTCGACTCGCGCTTTCGCGAGTATTTCGAGAATCGGCCGAAGACATCCATTCGCTTGGACGAGATTCGCTGGGGCGGCGTGCGCCGCGACGGCATCCCGCCGCTGAAGAATCCCAAGATGATTCCGGCAAAGGAGGCGACGTGGCTGCAAGACGACAACGTCATCTTCGGCGTTGCAATCGATGGCGACGTGCGCGCGTACCCCAAGCGCATTCTGGCGTGGCACGAAATGTTCAAGGACAAGATCGCCGGGCGTGAATTGAACGGCGTCTATTGCACGCTGTGCGGCTCGATGATCCTTTACGATGTCACTGTCAACGGCATGCATCACGAGCTCGGCACTAGCGGCTTTCTCTACCGCTCGAATAAGCTCATGTACGACCACGCCACCAAGTCGCTATGGTCGACATTGACCGGCACACCCGTCGTCGGCCCGCTGACCGGCAAGGGTATCGAGCTAAAACCGCTGTACGTCGTCACCACCACCTGGAAAGAATGGCGGACGCGGCATCCCGAGTCATTGGTCTTGTCGCTCGACACGGGCCATCAGCGCGATTACCGCGAAGGGGCCGCCTATCGCGCCTACTTCGCCACCGATCGGCTGATGTTCACCGTGCCCAAGCTCGACGACCGCCTGCTCAACAAAGCCGAGGTGCTGGCACTGCGGAGCACGGAAGTGCCCGGCGAGACGCTCGCGATCGCCGCCGAATTCCTCTCCGCCAACCCCCTCTATCATGACCGCGTCGGCCGCGTGAATTTTGTGGTCTTGACCGACACGAGTGGCGCGAATCGCGTGTACGACGCGCGCGACGTAACGTTCGCGAGCTGGAATGGCCGCGACGCGGCGCGGGATCGCAGCGGAACGCTATGGAAGGTCGACGAGTCGCAACTGATCGGGCCTGACGGCGCGACGTTACCGCGGCTGCCGGCGCATCGCGCGTTCTGGTTCGGCTGGTTTGCCGCCTATCCCGATACCCGGCTGGTCAAGTGACGACGGCGAATGGCTGATGCGTGATTTTCTTCTCGATGCGGCCGACCGATCGTTTCGCGCCGAAGTGCGAGACTTCCTAGGTCGCGAACTGGCTCCGCGCGCCGCGGCGATCGAAGATCGCGACGACTGGGAGGCGATCAAGGCGGTGGTCGGAGCACTGGGGCAAGCCGGTTACCTAAAGCTCATGTTCCGCGATCTCTACCGCGGCTCGCTCAAAGATCCGGGTCTGACGCACGCGACGATCCTCTCCGAGGAAGCGGCCACTATCAACTACGCGTTCGAGACCACGATTGCGACCGCGCTGAGTTGCGCGTATCCGCTACACCGTCACGCGAGCCCATCGACCCGCGAGCGCTACCTGGCGGACATCGTCAACGGGCGCATGGTTGGCGCCATCTGTGTTACGGAACCGGGCGCGGGTTCCGACACGTCTCGTCTGCAGACGACGATTGAATTGGACGAGAGCCGCCGCGAGTACGTAATCAGCGGCGGCAAACGCTACATCTCGAACGCCGCTGTGGCTGACGTGTACATCGTCTACGGCGTCAGTGACCCAACGGCAGCGCCCGGTAAAGGTTTGAGCGCGATCGTTGTGCCGAGCGGCACGACGGGCCTCTCGTTCCCGCGCCGGTACACGTTCATGGGCCGGCGCGGTTGCGTCGTCGGTGAAGTCGCGTTCGACAATTGCCGCGTGCCCGCCGACTATCTGCTCGGGGAGGCGAACGCCGGCCACCGCATTATGCTCGGCATGTTCAATTTCGAGCGCATCATCCTGGGCGGCTCCGGCCTTGGTGTGGCGCGCAGCGCTTTCGAGATCGCGCGGGCGCACGCGCAGAGCCGTGAGGCATTCGGCCAGAAGCTCGGCTGCAAACAACTCGTGTGGAGCGACATCGCGGAAATGAGCTGGCGGATCGACGCCGCGGAGCTCCTCACGTACCGCGCCGCCAAGCTCTACGATGCGGGAGCCGCCGCCAAGGATTTGATGAAGCCGGCCGCGATGGCGAAGCTTGTCGCAACCGAAACCGCAACTTTCTGCGCCGACCGCGCAGTGCAGATCCTCGGTGGGGACGGCATCACCAAAGAGTATGGGCGCGCCGAGCAAATCTATCGCGACGCGCGCGCCCTGCCGATTGTCGGCGGTACGTCGGAGATGGCGAAGTACTTGATCGCCGCGGCCGACCTTCCGTCGCTGAAGCCCAACCTCTAGAGAAGAATCGTCACGTCAACTTAAAGCCATGGATATCGCCAGTATCTTTGTGCAAGCCGTGGAGCGGTACCCGAACCACACGGCGCTGATCTTCGAGGACCGGCGCTGGACCTACAGCGCGTGGCACGACCGCGTGCGCCGGTTCGCGCAGGGGCTCGCGGATCTTGGCGTGCGGCCGAGTGATCGCGTCGCGTTCTACGTCACGACGTCCGAGAACCAGGTCACGACGTACTTTGCCTGCCAGATGCTGGGAGCGGTCGCCGTGCCGCTCAACTATCGCCTCGCGACGGGCGAGGCTGCCTACGTGCTGCAAGATTCCGGCGCGCGTGTTCTCGTGTACGGCCGCTACCTGACGCCGAATGTGCTCGATGTGCAAAAGCGCATCAGGAGCGTCCACGACTACATCTCGTGCGCGTACGATCCGGTTAACGTGCCCCCGGGCCACCATCACTTCGATACCATCGCCGAAGAGACTGTCGACAGCCACCAGGCGCGCCCGATTCCTTCTTCGGACCATCTATCGGCGCTGGTCTACACGTCCGGCACCACCGGGCGGCCGAAGGGTGTGATGCACAGCCACATCAACGACGTCGCCATCGCGATGAATTGTGTGATGGAGTACGGGCTGCGCCATACCGACATTGCGCTGCACATCGCGCCGCTCTATCACGTCGGCGGTATGCAGGCATTCTTCATCCCGCACATGATGGTCGGCGGCACCAACGTCGTGCTCGGCCGCTACGAGGCGGTGAAGACGCTCGAGACGATTCGTACGGAACGCGTCACCACGCTCTTCGCCGTGCCCACGCAGATCCAGCAGATGCTGCTCCATCCGCAGTTCGCCAGCTACGACGTCGGCAGCCTGCGTCTGATCACGACCGGGGGCGCGGCGATTGCCGCCGCCACGATGGAACGGGTCATCAGCGAGTTCTGCCCGAACATCTTCAACGGTTATGGGATGACCGAGGCGAGCCTCGCGCTCTTATTGCATCCGGAAGATGCGCTGTCGCATCTTGGCTCGTGTGGCAAGCCGACGTTGATCAGCCAATGCCGGGTTATTGCCCATCGCGCCGAGGAAGATGCAACGCCCAGCGATTACGTCGCGACCGGTGAGGTCGGCCAGCTGATCGTGCGCGGACCGCAGGTCATGTACGGCTATTGGAACAATCCGAGCGAAAGCGCAAAGAAGCTGCGCGATGGCTGGCTCTTTACCGGCGATCTGATGAGCAAGGATGAGCATGGATTCTTTTATTTTCATGGCCGTGTCGACGATATGATCGTTTCCGGCGGCGAGAACATCTATCCGCGGGAAGTCGAGGAAATTCTCTACCGCTGTCCCGGGGTGCAGGAAGCAGCAGTGGTCGGCATGCCGGATGCGAAATGGGGCAGCGTCGTCACGGCGTTCATCGTCGCGCGCACGCCCGGGCTTACCGTCGCCGCGGTCAATGATTTCTGCCGCGCTAGCGACGATCTCGCCCAGTACAAGCGGCCAAGAAAAATAGTTTTCGTCGAGAGTCTCCCGACTAACCCCAGCGGCAAGGTTGTGAAGCGGGAGTTGCTCGACCGCTACAGCAAGGAGGCGGCGTAATGACCGCGAACGCAGCGATAACCACACCGGCACCAACGCCGGTGTGGTTCGCGGACGTGCCCGCATTCGCTCGCGAATTGACCTTTGCGGACCTGCCGGACGATGTTGTGGCGCAAGCGCAGCGCTGCCTGCTCGACTTGATCGGCGTCGCCGCGGCCGGTCGCAAAACGCCGGCGGCGGCCATCGTCAATGCGTACGCGGCATCGCAACTCTGCGCACGCGACGGCGGGGCGCGCATTCTCTTCGACGGCGGGCGCGCGAGCATGGCCGGCGCCGCGTTCGCGGGCGCTACGATCATCGACGCGATCGACGCGCACGATGGCCACGTGCTGACCAAGGGCCACGCCGGCGTCGCTGTGTTGCCCGCGCTGCTCGCGTACATCGACGGCGGTGCTGCCGCGCGCGCAGCGAACGACGGCCGCGAATTCCTTTTGTGCCTCGTGCTCGGCTATGAAATCGCGACGCGGGCCGGCGTCGCGCTGCATGCAACCGTTCCCGACTATCACTGCTCCGGCGCGTGGAATGCGCTTGCCTGCGCAGCGCTTGGCGGCCGTTTACTCGGTTTCGACGATGTACGCTTGCGCCACGCGCTCGGCATCGCCGAATATTTCGGGCCGCGCGGGCAAATTCTGCGCGTCTGCTCGTACCCCACAATGCTGAAGGACGGCTCGGGCTGGGGGGCGCACGCGGGCGTGACCGCGGCGCTGCTCGCCCGCGATGGCTTCACCGGCGCGCCGGCGCTCACCGTCGAGCGCGACGATGCGCGTCCGTTCTGGCATGACGTCGGGACGCGCTGGCGCATTCGCGAGCAGTACTTCAAAGCGTATCCAGTGTGCCGCTGGGCGCAGCCAGCCCTTGAAGCGGTACTCTCGCTCAAGCGCGCGCAGCGCTTCCGCGCCGACGATGTCGTCGGCATCGGCATCGAGAGTTTCCGCGAAGCGATCGACCTCGGCTCACAGAGCCGGTTTCCTGCGACCACCGACGAGGCGCAGTACAGCCTGCCGTATGCGGTCGCGGCGGCCTTGGTGTTCGGCCGCGTCGGCGTCGATGAAGTCAATGCGTCGGCACTCGCTGAACCGCGGGTGCGGCGCATGCTTGACGTGACCTCGCTGGCCGAGGACGCTGAGTTCTCGCGCCGTTTCCCGGCGGAACGCTGGGCGCGCGTCCGCATCGCGTTGCGCGACGGCCGTACGCTGGCCTCCGAGCCGGCACGAGCGCGCGGCAATCCGGAAAATCCGCTGGCCGACGACGAGTTACGCGCCAAGTATCGCGAGCTCGCCGTACCGGCGCTGGGTGCGGATCGCGCGACGCGAGTCGAAGGCGCGGTCGCAACCCTTGCGAGCACCCCGGCGTCCCTTGCAACTCTCATCAATGAGTTGCTTCGACCGATCGACTGACGCCTCGTTTACGCGATCGGCGATGTCGTCGGCACGCCAGCAAGAGTCGCGTTCGTGATGGTAGTCCGCTAGCCGGTCCGCGATGATCGTAAGCCCCACTCACGTCTAGGACGCTTCATGCCCGCACTGCCCGCATTTTCCCGCTACGTCGTTATCGGCGCCGGCATCCATGGTCTGTCGACGGCGATGCATCTTGCGCAAAAATTGAAGGCGAAGGGTTTGTCGGTGGGCGAAGGCGGCGCGCGGATCGTGGTACTTGACAAGACCGGGCCCGGCGCGGGCGCTTCCGGAATTGCGTGCGGCGTCGTCCGCAACAACTACTTCCAGCCGGCGATGCGCGAGTTGATGGCGCATTCGGTTTCGGTATGGGAGAGCGACCCCAATGCGTACAGCTATCACCCGGTTGGTTACATGCAGATCAGCCCCGAGGTCATGCATGCGCAGGTCGGCACGATCTACGAGCAGCAGAAGGCCATCGGCTACGAATCGGTATTCATTGAGGGGCAGGCCGAGTCGAGTCAATACATGCAGGGAATTTTCCACGACTGGCAGGCGAAGAACATCACCTCGGTTTTGCATGAAAAGCGCGGAGGGTACGCGAACAACCGGGCATCTGTTCAGGGTCTCGTCAACAAGGCGCAGGCGCTGGGTGTGGAGATCGTTTCCGGGATCCCCGTCACCGGTTTTCGGTCGGCTACCGGTACGGGGGCGATTATCGCGGTCGAAACCGCACAGGGCCCAATCGAGTGCGAGGAAATTGTCGTCGCGGTCGGGCCATGGATCAATTCGATCTGGAATATGCTCGACTTGCCGAAGACGATCAACATCACAGGGCGCGACGGCAAAGTTCACAACAGCGTGCGCATGTGGCATTACATGGCGCTGCAGGAGGGCACGCTCGGCGTGGATCCCAACTACCAGAAGACCAACTCCGGCCTCATGCCGCCGGTGATTCACGTCGATACCGATGCGCCGCTTTATTCCGACCGTGACGGCCGGCTCATTACCGACGCGCTATGGGGCATTTACTACAAGCCCGACTTCCACTTTGGCGGCGTGCAGGGTGGCGCGATGCCGGCCGTGGTCGAGCGCGACCCCGACGACGTGCGCGTCGATCCCTATGGTCCCAAGTCGCCGGAGTTCGTCGTCACCGACAATTTCGCCGACATGTGGACCTCGGCGCTCGCGTTCTGCCAAAAGCGCTTCGAGGGTAAGCACGGCGTCTACAAACAGGAGCCTTCAGGGGGGGTGGGCAGCTTCACGCCGGACAACTTTCCGGTGTTCGACCGCTTCCGCGACAACGTGTACGTGATCGCCGATTCGAATCACGGCTACAAGATGATCGGTGTGGGCGAGCTCGTCGCCGACGAGCTTCTAGGCACTCCTCGCGCGTTGCTCGAGCCGTTTCGCTTTTCGCGCTACGCACAAGGCCGCCTGCATCCGGTTAGCCATAGCCCGTTTCCGTGGAGCTAATCTCGGGGACAGCTATCGTGCGTGGAGCAACGATTAGAAGTTAATTCAGATCATTCGACCAAACGCATGCCGGCCGTCGCGGCGCCTTTGTCAACGTTGCCGTGTACTCGCAGTCGTGCGCTGCTGAAGCGTTCAAACAGACAGTCGGCGAAGTCCGCTTGACTCGTCTCGAACAGTCGGACCGCTTTCCAAATAGTCTCGAATCCTGAACGACGAATTGCTTCGTCCGCAAGATGCGCTGCAATATGGCGATGATCTCGGTTTTGGCGGTACCGTAGCAACCCTCCAGGACCCACACCAGCTCGGCTAACGCGATGGCAGCGATGAAACCCGGTCGCGACTCGTGGTACTTTTCTTCGATAAGGTGAACTGCCTTGGCCGCTTGACGAGGATCGTCCTGCGCGATGTAACGTACGAGAACGTTGGTATCCAGACCGATCACCGGCGGGCGGCCCCCCGCTTGATCGCGGCATTCGTCGCGCTGATCGATACGGCTGTCGCCGGTCGTCGAATAATCCCTTTGAGCGACCGGACGTCTTCCGTTGCCGCCTTTAATGCGAACTCGCCCGAGGCGAGCTCGACGAACTCCACTCGTCACCTGCGTCCAAGCCAAGCTTCCGCCGGACCGCCAGCGGAATGGTAATTTGCCCCTTGCTCGTCAGCGTAGCAGTTGTCATAAAACCTTTCACTTACGCTAAACCCTTACAATGGCGTAAGGACATCTTGAGGTCAAGGAAGGCAAACTAAGTCGCGGACCTGCAAACAGCCGCAGCGAATGTCGGAGCGCCGCCGATCGCGCTAGCATTGCCCTTCCGACTATCCTGAATCCTGGAAGCACACCATGAACGACCTGTCCGACCTGGGCGGATCTGCCGCATCTTCCTTCTGGCGCGTCAATCGCAAGGACCCCGATCCGGCCGAGACGAAAGAGTGGCTCGAGGCATTCGACGCGTTGGTCGAAACCGAGGGCCGTGACCGTGCCACTTACCTCTTGCGCCGGCTGCTCGAACACGCGCGCAAGCGGCATGTGCAAATGCCACCCGTGTTGAGCACGCCGTACCGCAACACAGTCGGCCTTGCCGAGCAGCCGCAATATCCGGGCGACCTCGCCCTCGAGCGGCGCCTGTCGTCGATCGTGCGCTGGAACGCGCTCGCGATGGTGGTGCGCGCCAATCGTGCGTCCCCTGAGTTGGGCGGACATATCGCGAGCTACGCGTCAGCGGCCGATCTGTTCGAAGTCGGCTTCAATCACTTTTTTCGCGCGGGCCAAAACGGCGATCTCGTCTACTTTCAGCCACACTCGGCGACCGGCGTTTATGCCAGGGCGTTTCTCGAAGGGCGCTTGAGCGAAGAGCGGCTTGCCAACTACCGTCGCGAAACCGGCGGCAACGGACTCTCGTCGTATCCGCACCCGTGGTTGATGCCGGACTTTTGGCAATTCCCTACCGGCTCGATGGGATTGGGGCCGATCCAGGCGATCTACCAGGCGCGCTTCATGAAGTACCTCGCCGGACGCGGAATCCTCGATGCCGGCAGCCGCAAAGTTTGGACATTTGTCGGTGACGGGGAGATGGACGAGCCCGAATCGCTCGCGGGTCTGTCGCTCGCCGCGCGCGAGGGTTTGGACAACTTGATCTTCGTCATCAACTGCAATTTGCAGCGGCTCGACGGCCCGGTGCGCGGCAACAGCTCGATCATTCAGGAGCTTGAGGGCCTCTTCGCCGGCGCAGGGTGGAACGTCGTCAAGCTGTTATGGGGCGCCGACTGGGACTTGCTGTTCGCGCGCGACGAAGATGGCGTGCTGCTGCAGCGTCTGCATGAAACCGTCGACGGCGAGTTTCAGACCTACGCCGCGACCGACGGCCGCTTCAACCGCGAGCATTTCTTCAACAAGTACCCCGAGCTGCGAGCGCTGATCGCGAACATGTCGGACGACGATATCGACCGGTTGCGTCGCGGCGGGCACGATCCGGTGAAGATCTATTCCGCGTACCACGCGGCCGTGCACCACCAGGGCCAGCCCACGGTCATCCTTGCTAAGACTAAAAAGGGTTACGGCATGGGGCAATGGGGGCAGGGCAAGATGTCGACGCACCAGCAAAAGAAACTCGATGATGAGGCGCTGCGCGCATTTCGTGACCGTTTCGAGTTGCAGCTCTCGGATGCCGACATCGAGCAAGTGTGCTTCTTTAAGCCCGCCGCCGACACGCCTGAGATGCAATATCTGCACAGCCGCCGTCAGGCGCTGGGCGGCTACCTGCCGGCTCGCGCAAGCCGTGCGCCCGCGCTCGCGGTGCCGTCGCTCGCCGCGTTCGCCAAGTTGCTCGAAGGATCGCGTGGTCGCGAGCAGTCGACGACGATGGTGTTCGTGCAAGCGCTCACGCAACTGCTGAAGGACCCGGAGCTCGGCCGCCGGATCGTGCCGATTGTCGCCGACGAGGCGCGCACCTTCGGCATGCAATCGCTGTTTCGCCAGTTCGGCATTTACTCGACCGTCGGCCAGCTCTATGAGCCCGAGGATCACGACGAACTGCTCTATTACAAGGAGGCAAAGGACGGCCAGATTCTCGAGGAGGGCATTACCGAGGCTGGCGCGATGTCGTCATGGATCGCTGCCGCGATAAGCTACAGCGCGCACGGCACGCCCATGCTGCCGTTCTACGCGTTCTACTCGATGTTCGGCTTTCAGAGAATCGGCGATCTTATCTGGGCCGCCGCCGATTCGCGCTCGCGCGGGTTCTTGATCGGCGCAACCGCCGGGCGCACAACGCTCGCCGGAGAGGGGTTGCAACACCAGGACGGGACGAGCCATTTGATCGCCTCGACGATTACGAACTGCGTCGCTTACGACCCCTGCTTCGGCTACGAGCTCTTGGTGATTCTGCACGATGGCATGCGCCGGATGCTTGCGGAGCAGGAGGACGTCTTCTATTACGTCACCGTGATGAACGAGAACTATGCGCAGCCGCCGTTACCCTCGGGCGCGGAAGAAGGGATCAAGCGCGGGATGTATCTGCTGCGACCGAGCCGCCTTCCCAGCGAGAGCACGTCGCGCGTCCAGCTACTCGGCTCGGGCACCATCCTGCGCGAAGTTTTGGCGGCAGCGGAGACATTGGAGAACCAGCACGGCATTGCCGTGGACGTCTGGAGCGTGACAAGCTTTACAGAGTTGCGCCGCGATGGACTTGCGTGCGACCGCCATAACCGCACCTTGCCCGCGAGCGAGAACGAAGAAGACGCTGCCGCAGCGCAATTGCGCACGAGCTGGGTCGAGCAGTGCCTCGATGCCACCGCAGGACCGGTGATCGCCGCGAGCGACTATGTCCGCGCGGTGCCGGACCTGATCCGCGCTTGGGTGCGGCGCGAATACGTAACATTGGGCACCGACGGTTTTGGCCGCAGCGACACGCGGGCGGCGTTGCGCGATTATTTTGAAGTCAGCGCCGCGAGTATTGCCAAAGCGGCCTTGCATTCGCTCGCCGCCAACACCGGCAGTCACGCCTAAACGTCGGATGGGATTGGCAACGCGAGCTCGCACACCTCGCGCCTTGCCTCGCGGCCGCCGAGACGGTCGGTTAAGACGCGCAGCAGGCGTTACTGAATTCGGCTTCGACTTTGCGCCGCTCTGAGCAGCGCCGGGCACGCGTTACAATTTGCCATCGTAGGGGCCGCGCAAAGTCGCTTGCGCAATAGCATCGGCGGCAGGGCCCCGAGGGTAAACCTGATGTGGCTGATGTGGCGCTCGAGAATGGTCCATTCATTGCTCGCCGTGATGGCGATTAGCGGGGCGGTTTTCGCCCCAATGCTTGCCGTGCGGGATTACCCCACTCCGCTGGGCAGCGCGCTGGAAGCGTACCCGTATCCGTATCCGGTGCACTTCCTGCCGATCGAGATCGAAGGCGAGGTCTCCCGCATGGTCTACATGGACGTGTTGCCGGCAAATCGGGGCGATGGCCGTTCGGTTTTACTTCTGCACGGCAAGAATTTTTATGGCAGCTATTGGGAAACCACGATCAAAGCGCTGACGGCCGGGGGATACCGGGTGATCGTTCCCGACCAAATCGGCTTCGGCAAGTCATCCAAGCCCGATATTCCCTACAGTTTTGATCTACTCGCCGCGAATACCGCGCGCCTTCTCGAACACCTGAGCATCAAGCAGGCCGCGGTGGTAGGCCATTCGATGGGCGGCATGCTCGCGGTGCCCTTTGCGCGCACCTATCCGCGAGTGACGACGCACCTCTTGTTGGAGAACCCGATCGGGCTTGAAGATTATCGTTTCAAAGTACCGCCACGGACGACTAAGGAAATTTATTGAGAGCGAGCTAAACGGCGGCGACCCGAAAAAGATCCGGGAATTTCTCCAACGTTACGTTGTCGAGTGGAAGCCCGAGATGTACGAACACTTTGTCGAAGTGCGCGCGCGCCTCGCCTTATCCGGCGAGTATCCGCGCTGGGCGAAAGCTTCCGCGCTCACCTATCAGATGATTTACCAGCAACCGGTGCGTCACGAATTCGGATTGATCGAAGCGCGACCTTGCTGGTGATTGGCCAGGAGGATCGCACGACCCTAGGGCGAGGGCAGGTCGAGCCGGAAGTGCTAAACGCCCTGGGTCAGTATCCACAATTGGGGCGCGCCGCCGCGAAGGAAATCTCAGGCGCCAAATTGGTCGAACTGACCAATGTCGGACACATTCCCCATCTGGAGTCTGCGCATCGCTTTCACGACGCGCTGCTTGATTTTCTACGATGACCCACTCGTACTAGCGAAACGGCATGCGTGGTTTGACGTCATAGCCATACTGCGCAGCGGCGACGCACAACGCCTGCCACACGTCGCGCGCAAAACTGCGCGCGACCATGACGGTGAACGACGGCGTTTCGTCTGATTTGTACACAAGCGCGTTGACATGGCCGAACACGCTCTGCGCGCAAGCACCGGCGGGAAATGCGCGCGGATGCAAATCGAGCGGACAGCCCGAGGCGAGAACGGCGGCGGCGTGCGTGTCTGTCAGCGTGTAAGCGACGCGGCTCGCCGACAGATCGAACAGCGCGGCGCCGATGGCGTTCAACGAGTCGCGCTTCGGGGCGAAATCGCTAAAGCCGCCGAGTGCCGAAGATGGTACGCCGGCGACCAGCAGCCACGAACGAGGTCCGAGCCAGAACGCTGTCAGCGCGTCGCTCCTCATTGTTGTGTTTGGCGCTGTGGGCAGCGAGACATCGAACAGGCGCTGCACTTCTTCAATGAAGTGCGGTCGCGTTGGCTCGCCTTGCACGTTCCACGCGGCGGCGATCGTTGTCTCGGCGAGCACGAGGTGTGCGGATCCGGCGCCGTACCGACCTGGGATTGCCGATCCGATGCCGTCGGCGGCGGTATCAGACACGCAGGCGCGCTCCGTCGGGATCGATGAAACAGGGGGGGCCGACACGCACCTTGACGTGCGTCTCAGCGAGCGGCGATACCGACCACACTTCTTCGCCGTGGCATGCGCGGCCATTGGCGAGAAGCGCGAGCGCGATCGACGCATTGAGATTGGGACTAAAGCACCACGACGTCACATGCCCCAGCATCGGGTTCGGCAGCGTGTGCGTGGGGTCGGCGACGAGTTTCCCGCCGCGCGGGATCGCCTGCGCAGGATCGAGTGCGGTCAAGCCCACCAGTTGCCAGCGATCGGGCGCGGTGAGTGCAGGCCGCGCGAGCAATGGCTTGCCGACACACCACTTCGCCGCGTTGATGAGCATCCCCAGGCCCAAGTCGTCGGCGGTCGTGCGGCCATCTGCCTCGGCGCCGACGACGACGTGGCCTTTTTCAATACGCAGCGTGCTCATCGCCTCGGTACCATAAGGCATGATCCCGAATTCCTCGCCGGCCGCCATCACTGCCTCCCACATGGCGCGGCCGCGATCGGCTGCCACATGGATCTCGTAGGCCAGCTCGCCCGAGTAGCTCATCCGGAAAAGTCGCGCCGAAATCGCGCCGCCAGCGGCCTTAACGTTGCACATGCCGACCGCCAGAAACGGAAAAGCCTCGTTGCGAACGTCGATGTCGACGACCTTGGCGAGAACCTGCCGCGCGTTGGGCCCCGACAGCGCAAGGGCCGCCCATTGTTCGGTCACCGACGTCACGAAAACTTCGAGGTCGCGCCATTCGGCTTGCAGCAGGTACTCGAGTTGCTGCATCACCCTGACCGCGTTCACCGTCGTCGTCGTCATCAGGTAGTGCATCGTGGAAAGTCGCGACGTCGTGCCATCGTCCAGCACGATTCCATCCTCGCGCAGCATTACGCCGTAGCGGCAGCGGCCCAAGGCGAGCGTGTCCCATCGGTTGATATAGACGCGGTTCAAAAACGCGGCGACATCCTTGCCCTGCAGCTCGATTTTGCCGAGCGTGGACACGTCGACGACGCCGACGTTCTCGCGCACGTTGCGCGCTTCGCGATTGGCCGCATCGTCCTCCGATTCGCCGGTGCGCGGATAAGAATGCGGCCGCTTCCACAGTCCGGCGTTCAGCATTCGCGCACCGCGCTCGACATGCCAGTCGTGCCCCGCGGTGTAGCGCGTCGGCTCAATGAAGCGACCGACGTCGTGGCCGGCAAACGCGCCCAAGGTCACCGGTGTATAGGGTGGGCGAAAGGTCGTCGTGCCAACTTTGGTGATGGGCAGATCGAGCGCTTCGGCCAGCAACGCAATGCCTAGGATGTTGCTGGTCTTCCCTTGATCGGTGCCCATGCCCAGTGTCGTATAGCGCTTCAGATGCTCGACCGACTGGTAACCCTCGCGCGCGGCCAGTGCAATGTCGCCCACGGTCACGTCGTTCTGCCAGTCGACGAAGCACTTGTCTCCCTTGAAGCGCGCCGGAACCGCCCACAGCGTCTTCAGTGGCCCGACGGCGTCGGCGTTGCCCGTCGGAGCGGGCAACGCAGGCGGCGTTGTGATTCCTGCCCGCGCCGCTGCCGCGGCGCCCGCGGCATGGCCGTCGGTCAATGCGGTGCTTAACGTGAATCGACCGTTCGCGGAACCCGCGGCGATGATCGCTTGCGGCGAGGAGTCGGGCACGAATGTCGCAAGAGCTTCGTCGTAACGCAGCGTGCCGCGCGACTGCGAGAAAAGATTGACGACCGGATTGAACCCGCCCGAGACGCAGACCAGATCGCAATCAATTCGCTCGGGAGCACCGCCGGCGAGCTGCGCGACGTCGACCGCAGCGACGCGCAAACGCCCGCGCGCACCGACGATCGCGGAGTCGGCGATGATGCGTAACTCCTGGTCCCGAGCGCGTTGCGGTAGCGTGCCGTTGAGGAGCGTGTCGGACCGCGAATCGACGATCGCGCCGATCGCGACACCCGCGCCGTGCAACGCTAAAGCTGAAGCATACGCACTGTCGTTGTTGGTGAAGACGACGGCGCGGCTGCCGGATTTGACACTGTAGCGATTCGCGTACACACGCGCGGCGCCGGCCAGAAACGTTCCCGGCAGATCGTTGTTCGCGTACGCGATGCCGCGTTCGAATGCACCGGCAGCCAGCACGACGGCCCGCGCGCGAACGTGCCAGAGTCGCTGCCGCGGCGCGGACGCCGGAGGTTGGGCCAAATGGTCGGCAACTCTTTCAAGGAGCGCCACCAGATTCTGGTCGTAGTAGCCGAATGCCGTGGTGCGCGGCAGCAAGGTCACATCGGGATTCGCCGCAAGTTCGCCTTCGATCTTGCGGATCCACGCAGCGGCGGGCTGACCGTCGATGGTGCCCACTTCGCCGAGCAAGCTGCCGCCGAAATGCGGATGCTCGTCGCACAACAACACGCGGGCGCCCGTGTGCGCGGCTGCTCGCGCCGCCGTCAGGCCCGCCGGACCGGCGCCGATAACCAGCACGTCGCAATGGGCATGGCGATGCTCGTAATGATCCGGATCAGACTCGCTGGCCGCGCGCCCCATGCCGGCGGCGTGCCGGATGACGTGCTCGTACTTGAGCCACCACTTTGGCGTTGGCGGCCACATGAATGTCTTGTAGTAGAAGCCCGCCGGGAATAAGCGCGACAGCGCGTCGTTGACCGCGCCGACGTCGAACCGCACCGACGGCCAGCAGTTCTGGCTCGTCGCGACAAGCCCATCGTACAGCTCAACCGTCGTCGCCCGCGCATTGGGCTCGCTGCGCGCGCCGCGATGCAATTGGACAAGTGCGTTCGGTTCCTCGGCGCCGGCACTCACGATGCCGCGCGGACGGTGGTATTTGAAGCTGCGAGCGACGAGGTGCACGCCGTTCGCCAGCAGTGCTGAGGCCAGTGTGTCGCCGGCGTAGCCTTCGTAACCTACCCCGTCGTACGTAAACGCAAGCGATCGCGCGCGGTCGATGCTCCCGCCGGCCGAAAGACGAAACGGCTGTGTCACTGCGGCGCTCCGGGCAGATCGAGGTCAAGCTGCACGCTCGCGAGGATCGCATGCGTGCGCGTATTGCGGCGCACCTTGAACCATTGCCGGCACCCTGCGCTATGCAGCCACAACTCGTCGTGTGGCCCGCACGGATTGTCGCGCAGATAGACGTAGTCGAACCACGCCGCCTGCTCCGCGTCCGGCGCGGGGCGCTTGACGGTCGCATCGCCGCCGTACGTAAACTCGACCTGGTTGCGTGGCCCGCACCAGGGACAGGGGATCAGCAGCATTGCGCGTATTGTTACGTAAATGAGGTTACGCAAATGAGGTCAATGTCGATGCGGTCACGTCAATGCGCCCATGCATACGGCCCGGCTCCCTTTTCATCGAGCATCCGGCCGGTCGCGAAGCGCCCTAGCGTGAATGCGGCGTTCAATGGATGCGGCTCGTCGCGAGCGATCGTGTACGCGTGTAGCCAACCCGACGCCGGTGTCGCCTTGAAGCCGCCGTAGCACCAGCCGCCAGTCATGTAGAGACCGGCAATCGGCAGCTTGCCGATGATCGGGCTGCCATCCAGCGTCATGTCCATAATCCCACCCCAGGTGCGCAATAGCTTCAATCGTCCGAAGCTGGGGAAGAGGGCCAGGCATGCGGAGACCACATGCTCGACGGCCGGCAGGTTGCCGCGCTGCGCGTACGAGTTGTAGAAATCGAGATCGCCGCCCATCACCAGCTCGCCTTTGTCGGACTGGCTCACGTAAAAGTGCACGGCGCCGGACGTCACGACGGCGTCGAGCACCGGCTTGATCGGCTCGGATACCATCGCCTGGAGCACATGCGACTCGATCGGCAAGCGGAGTCCGGCCATCGCCGCGACGTGGCCCGAATGCCCGGCGACCGCGACGCCGAGCTTCGTCGTCGCGATGAAGCCCTGCGTCGTGTCCACACCGGTGACCGCGCCGTTCTCGACGCGGATGCCGGTGACCTCGCACTGCTGGATGATGTCGACGCCACGCGCGTCGGCAGCGCGTGCGTAGCCCCACGCGACAGCGTCATGGCGTACCGTTCCGCCGCGCGGCTGGAGCAAACCGCCGTGAATGGGAAAGCGCGCATTCGAAGAACAGTCGAGGAGCGGCATCCGACGCGCGATCTCATCACGCGACAGGAATTTGGCGTCGATGCCATTCAGCCGCATTGCGTTGCCGCGGCGCATCGCCGCGTCGAGATCGGCCGGCGAATGCACGAGGTTCAGCACGCCCCGCGCGCTATACATCACGTTGAAGTTGAGCTCTTGCGACAGCCCCTCCCACAACTTGAGCGAGAATTCGTAGAAGTGCGCGTTGGCGTCGAGGTGGTAATTCGACCGGACGATCGTCGTGTTCCGTCCGGTGTTGCCGCCGCCGAGCCAGCCCTTTTCGAGCACGGCGACGTTGGTGATTCCTTGCTCCTTGGCAAGGTAGTACGCAGTGGCGAGGCCATGCCCGCCACCGCCGATCACAATCGCGTCGTAGCGCTTTTTCGGGAGCGGACTGCGCCAGGCAAGCGGCCAATTCTCATGGAAGCTGAGCGCGTTGCGGGCGAGCGAGAAAATCGAATACTTCAAGGGCCGCGATCAAGTAAGAGGGCAATCGTGGTTTCGACGGCAAGACCCGGACGCTGAAATTGCGCGTTGACCGGCATTGACGTTACGCCACCGCGCGCATGTCCGATTGCATTCGTGCGAATTGTATTGTTTACTACACAAGACGGCGATCGGGCGTCACAGAAAATTAACACAGGCAACGACCTGAATGCGACGCAACAACGGATACGGGAGCTTTCGTCACGGGTCGCGGCACAGGAACAGAAAGTCAGACGTGTACCCCGTGGCTCGCTGGTGTAAAGGACCTGACTAGCGCAGGAGCAAGCGCGCATTCTACGCAGGCAGGTCCCAATCTTTTTTGGCTAGAGTAAGAATATTGCTCGCCACTACGCCGGCACACTCTCGCTTGCGCGGCGAGCAATCGCGAAAGGAGGGCATCATGTCCGCGCCCCGCCCCTTGAAAAACGGGTTCGTTCGCTGATCGCCGCCATACTGGTTGCGAGTCTTATAGCGTTACCGTCGTTCCCGGCTGCAGGAGCTGATACCTTTCCATCGACCTACTCTCGTCCGAAGGCAGCCGCTGCCCAAGTCAGTCCGAAATCGGCAGCGCGCGGGATAAGCCCCGGCAATTGCGATGCAGCGCCGGCGCTCATTCGGGTGACCGGATTCGAGCTGGGTGGGACAGGATAAAGCTCGATCTTGCCGGCAGCGCCTTCGTCTACAAGGATGGCACGGCGATCAGTGGTGACTGGTACTCCAAGCTCGAAAACAACAAGTTGATTGCAGCATTGCTCGGTCTCTTGTACGCAGGACTCGCGCGCTGGGTGTGGAAGGTGTTGCGGGTGGCGAACGAGCGGCAAGGGCGTAACGCCGCCAAAACTGATGTTCTAACCGGCAAGTTGGCTAAGGAAAAAATGACCAAGAAAAGCGAAGCAAGCGGCAAAAAAGTCCGCCGTTCCGCGAAACGTTCGACCGTCAAATCCGGGGCGAAGGTGGTCGGCGCGAAGCAGGTCAAAACCGCGTCGAAACTCAAAGTCGCTGCACCATTGGCGGTGACGATCAGGAATATCGCTCCCAGTCCTGGTGCACCAGCGGCGGAGGGGGCCCAGCCCAATGCGCACACGGTCATCTACGTCCATGGCATTGGCAATAAGCCCCCGGCGTCGGTCCTGAAGTGTCAATGGGATAACGCACTGTTCAACGTCGAAATGGGCGATCGCACCCGGCTCGTCTACTGGGTCAATCGGGAGTATTACCCATTGCCTTCCGACGAAACCTGTATCGCCGAAGACGATGTGCATATCGATGATGACGAGATCACGACACAATTGATTCTGGCGTTGGCGCAACGCGCGCCCGCGGACGAGAGTGTCGCGGTAAAGGCGGAAATCGAGGCACTGACCCGCGTGCGAAAATCCTGCCCTTGCCGCCGTTCCTGCGGCGATTGATCACGCGCAAGATCACTCGCGCTTTTTTGCGCGACGTCAACGATTTTCTGTTCGATGCCGAGCGCCGGCAGGACATGGAACAAGGTTTGGTCGACCGCTTGACCGCGGGCGGGGGACCCTTCGTGATCATTGCCCATAGTCAGGGATCGATGATCGCCTACGACGTCTTGCGCCAACTTACTGCCGCGAACTGCCAGGTTCCGCTGTTCGTCACGATCGGATCGCCGCTGGGAATGGCCGAAGTACAGGACGTCTTTCGTCAATGGATCCCGGATGGGGTCTTGCGCGTACCGGAATGCGTGGCCCACTGGGTCAATGTCGCCGATCCGTTCGACCCGGTGGCCGCCGACAAGTCGCTCGCTGATGAATACGCTTGTGCAGCGGGACAGACACTGGACGATTTCCTTGTGCTGAATCCGGAGTCGCCGCACCACCCGCATTCCGGCACCGGTTACCTGCGCACTGCTCCGGTACAGGACGAAGTGTTGAAGGTCGTGGGCAACGCGTTTTCTCAGCACGTAGCGAAATTCGTCATCGCCAAAGATCTCGTGGCCAAGATGGAGGATGGCCGGCGCGAAGAGCGCTATCCGACGCTGATTCAGCTCGCGACCAAAGTCGAAGGCTCGATGGATGTTGTTCGGCGAGAGCTGATTGATGCGATCAGGGCAATGATTCGCGGTGGGGACGGCGCGAGAAAATCCGACGTTGAAAGTGAAATCGAACGCGCCGGCATCGAGCCGCTGAAACGCTACGTTGCGGCGCAACTCACGCGCCTGGAGATCGAGCACCTGCGTGCGCGTTTTATCGATCTGAAGATCGAGCGCGTCTGGCGCGACGCCGAGAAGCGCGCGCTGGTGTTCGCATCGACGCATACGATCCAGGCGTCCCCTGCCGTCTTGGGTTACGGTGCAACGGGTCGCGATATCGGCTGGGCGGTATTGGACACCGGCGTCCGCGGCGATCATCCACATTTCCAGGAATACGCAAACATCAAGCGGCAATGGGATTGCAGGAAGCCCGGGCCGCCGAAGGAATTCAGCCCCGGCGAGACCAAGTTCGATGAGCTCGATAAGCAGGGGCACGGCACGCACGTGGCCGGCATCATCGGCGGTAACAAAAAAGTGCCATTGAAGGCTGGCGCGAAACCGACCCTCTTCTCCGGCATGGCGCCCGAGACTGCCATTTACGGATTCAAAGTGCTGGACGATCGCGGCAACGGCCAGGATTCGTGGATTATCAAAGCGCTGGACGCGATTGCAACCTTCAACGAATCGGCCGGCCGGCTCATCATCGCCGGCGTGAACTTAAGCCTGGGTGGAAACTTCGACCCCAGCGTCTATGCCTGCGGTCACACGCCGCTGTGCGAAGAGCTACGGCGGCTATGGAACCAGGGCGTCCTCGTGTGCCTGGCCGCGGGCAACGAAGGTTACGCGTTGCTGCAAGGCGAGCATGGGCAGATCCCTTCGAATATGGACCTCTCGATTGGCGACCCCGCCAATCTCGACGAGGCGCTCGCTGTCGGCTCGGTTCACAAGACCAACCCGCATACCTATGGCGTGTCTTACTTCTCCTCCCGCGGTCCCACCGCCGATGGGCGCCGCAAGCCCGACCTGGTGGCTCCGGGGGAACGCATCCTCTCCGCGTTGCACAGTTTCAAGCCGCCGGTCGCGAGTAGCGAGCAGACTGTCAAGGATCTCTACGTCGAGATGAGCGGCACCAGCATGGCCGCGCCTCACGTCTCCGGACTGCTGGCCGGGTTTCTGTCGGTGCGCCGTGAGTTCATTGGCTATCCGGATCGCGTCAAGCGAATTCTCCTGGATAACTGCACCGACCTCGGGCGCGACCAGTATATTCAAGGCCGAGGCATGCCGAATTTGATCCGCATGCTGGCGAATAGTTAATGCCAAGCGAGCCACCTTCCATGTATTCCGGGATAGAGATCCCAACGAGCTAAATCCGTCGATTCGCCCCATGCAGCACTATTTATGAAATTGCGCGATTTGTATGCCCGGCCCGGCGTCACGTTGTCCGTTGAGTTTTATCCGCCCAAGTCGGATCAGGGGGACGAAGACCTGTTGCGGGAGGCGCTGATTCTCAAGTCGCTGCACCCGTTCTATTGTTCGATGACCTACGGCGCCGGGGGCACGACGCGGGAAAAGAGCGTCGACCTTGTGACTCGCATTCAGCGCGAATGCGCATTGACCACCATGTGTCATTTGACCGTGACCGGGCAATCCAAGGCGGAAGTGCGCGGGGTCCTGGAAAAGCTCAAGACCAACGGTATCGAAAACATTATTGCATTGGCCGGCGACCCGCCCCAGGGGGTCGCCGCCGAGTGGGTGCCGCATCCGGACGGGTTCCACTATTCGATCGGCCTGGTGCGGGAGGCCGTTGCGCACGGCAGATTTTCGATTGCTGTCGCAGGATTTCCCGAGGTTCATCCTCGCGCTGGGAGCCGTGCAGCGGATTTGCGCTATTTGAAAGAGAAGGTCGACGCCGGGGCCGACGTCGTCATCACCCAGCTGTTTTTCGATAACGACGACTATTACCGGTATGTAGACGACGCGCGGAAACTGGGGATCCGCGTACCCATCGCCCCGGGATTGTTGCCGATCCAATCGGTCGCCCAGGCAAGGCGCATAACCGCTCTGTGCGGATCGAAGATTCCGCCGCGACTGGAAGCGTTGCTGGCAGCGGCTGGGGATGACAACGAAAAAGCCGTGCAACTGGGCATCGATTACACCACGCAGCAGTGTGAGGGTCTTCTGCGCTTTGGCGCACCCGGGATTCATTTCTACTCGCTTAATAAATCCCGTTCGGTCAAGGCGGTGTTCGAAAATCTCTCGTTTTCCGCGGCCAAGTAAAGCCGTTGCAGTCGTTAAACTTGACTCGAGGCCCGCTCTGGTCGGACACTTCGTGGCGCGTCTGCTAAAGAGCAATGACATCGGTTGCTCCTGCCCGTGATGGGCCGCACGACCAAGTCGGCATCAATTTGATTTAGAGACAGGCAACGAAGCGAGGAGGCTACACAATGAAAAATCCGTTGGATTCACTCTGGGGAACCGTCATTTCCGGTGTGGTACTGACCGCGGTCTTGTACTGTGTTGTCAAATTCATGATTGGAGGCTGAGATGATGACCATGGACTTCATTCAGCACGGGCTCGGCCGCTGGCTGCACATTGGCGCGGGCCTCATGTGGATCGGCCTCTTGTACTATTTCAACTTCGTCAACGTCGCGGCGGCCAAGGCAGCAACGGCCGATGGAACCGCCGCGGGTATCGGCAAGCACGTCATGCCGCGCGCGTTGTTGTTCTTTCGCTGGGCGGCGCTCGTCACGTGGCTCGCGGGAGCGTTGTTGCTCGGCAGTCATTTTTTGGATGCGTTCCTGTTTCGTGAACGCGCCTACGTTGCGATTGGAATCGGCGCTTGGCTTGGCACGATCATGCTGTTCAATGTGTGGGGACTGATTTGGCCCAACCAGCAAAAGATTCTCGGCATGAAACCCGCGAGCGACGAAGAAAAGGCCACAGCGCGTCGCATTGCCTTTCTGGCATCTCGTGCTAACGTCGTGCTGTCGCTACCGATGCTCTTCTTCATGTCGGCCAGTGGCGGTCTGTTCAGAACGCCCATGCTGTAGCCTGGCCAGTTGCGTGGGTCTACGGCGTATTTGCGCAAAGCTTGCGCCCGTGGACTTAGTTTTCTATAATTTGCACGCTTTTTTGTTGGCTTAACCTATACGCCTTCTAGGTGCTCCAACGGATAACCATCCCGAGGAGTGAAACGGGAAGTCGGTGCGCTTGCTTCACGCTGGCAATTCCGACGCTGCCCTCGCAACGGTAAGCAAGCCATAAGGCCGGCACAACGCCACTGTGTAACTCACGGGAAGGCGCCGGCCCCAGGAATGTCCGAAGGACGTCCCAATGCTTGCAAGCCCGTAGACCGGCCTTTATGGCGCTTATCGATCTAGTGTCGCGGAGGGCGGCTTTAGATGTGGTCTTCTCGTGTTGCCGTCGCGGGGCGCCCATGCGCGCCGCGACGCGAGCATCCATCGGAAAGAGCACCGGGTCAGGCGTCGCACCGCGCAGAGCGGCGCTCGCCGTAATCGCCTGTGCATTTTTTCCGCCGGCGCTCGCTCAAGATCCCCCAGTTCGGATTGGACCCGAAATCGTCGTGACCGCGACGCGCGTTGCCCAGCCGTTGTCCAATGCGCTGGTGGCAGTCACGGTCATCACCGCGGGCGATATTGCCGCGAGCGGGCAACAATCATTGCTCGAACTCCTGCAAGTGCACGGCGGCGTCGAGATCACGAGCAACGGCGGGTTGGGACAGCCGAGCGCGGTCTTCATCAGGGGCGCCAACAGCGCGCACACGCTGGTCCTCGTCGACGGCGTCCGGCTCGCGTCAGCGACCACCGGCACCACGGCGTTCGAGAATATTCCGCTCGATCAAATCGAACGGATCGAGATCGTGCCAGGCCCGTTGAGCAGCGTGTACGGATCGGACGCGATCGGGGGCGTCATCCAAATATTCACCAAGAGCGGGCGCTATTCGCCCGGGGCCAGTGTGACCGCCGGCTACGGCACTTACGCCACGCAAGCGCTCAATGCGTCGGTGAGCCGCAGTATCAACCAGACCGACTTCACGCTGTCCGCGGGCTATCGCGACTCGGACAGCATCGACGCAACCAAGTCGATGATTCCGTTTGGTCAGCACAATCCCGACCGCGATAGCTACCGCAATACGAATTTCTCCGGAAAGATAGCGCATCGCTTTACCCCAAAGCACGTCTTGGGCGCCACTGCCTTTTCGAGCGAAGGTCGAACGCATTTCGACAGCGGCCCGGATACGGACGACGTCAACCATCAAAAACTCAGTGGTTTCTCGGTCTATAGCCAGAACCAGATCACACCGGTTTGGCAAAGTCTGGTGCGTCTGGGTACCGGGCGCGACGCGGTCGATTTAATCGGCAGCTTTCCCGCCACGTTTCGGACCGAGCAGGATCAGGCGACGTGGCAGAACACGTTCATCGTACCGGTGGGATCGATGCTCGCCGGTGTCGAATATCTGCGGCAGAAAGTCGAGAGCACCGCGGATTACACGGTGTCCGCGCGCACCATACGGTCGGTCTTTTTAGGCTACCGTGGCGATCACGGCGATCACGGCGTGCAGATCAGCGCGCGGCACGACGACAACGGTCAATTCGGCGGGCATAGCACGGGCTCAGTCGGTTACGGGCTGCGCCTGACGACCGACCTCGGATTGCGCGCGACGTACGGCAATGCATTCCACGCACCCACCTTCAATGACTTGTATTTTCCGGGCTTTGGCAATCCCGATCTCAAACCGGAGCGTTCGCGCAACGGCGAAGTCGGCATCGATTACCAGGTTCGCGGACAACGCTTCGGCGCAACGTTGTTCGAGAATCGCGTCACCGATCTGATTGTCTTCGATCTCGCCACCTTCCTTCCACAAAACATCGATCGCGCCAGAATCCGCGGAGCCGAACTCTCGTACCACGGTGAAATTGCGGGTACGCAACTGCGATCGAAGCTTAACCTGCAAGATCCGGTAGATGCAGTTTCGGGTGCGCAGTTGCGGCGGCGGGCCAAAGTGTTCGGAAGCGTTGTGGCCACGCGTTCCATCGCTCAATGGCGATTCGGTGCGGAAGTTTTCGGCAGCAGCGAGCGCTTCGATTCGAGCGATGAAGATCCGGCGAGCCGCCTTGCGGGATACGCGTTGCTCAATCTTTTCGTGACGCGAACGATCGTCCCCGACTGGCAGGTCGAATTACGCTGGAACAACGTGACCGACAAGCACTACGAGCTGGCCCAGTTCTACAACACGCCGGGCAGCAACGTGTTCGTCAGCATCAGGTGGACGCCGACGCAGTAACGTAGGACGCGGGGCCGAACGGCCTTTAGTTTCCCTTAACCGTTGGGGAGAGAAGCGTTGCGGCGCGCCGTTCAAGTCTGGTTGATCCTCTGCGTTGCCGGGGCAATAGTGTTGCTCGGTGCGTTGTCGCTGGGCAGCATGCCCATATCAGCGATCAATGCACTGCAGCTCTTGCTGCGCCCCGAGAATTCGCCGGCGTCCGAGGTCATCCATCACCTGCGCTTGCCCCGCGCGTTGGCCGCATTTGCGGCGGGCGGCTTGCTGGCGGTCGCAGGCGCCCTGATGCAAGTGTTGTTGCGCAATCCGCTCGCCGATCCTTTCATCCTGGGAATTTCCGGTGGGTCCGCCGTGGGCGCGCTCTCCGCCATGCTGCTTGGTTTGAGTGCGGCCCTCGTCGATCTCGGTGCTTTTATCGGCGCGCTGGTGTCGATCCTGTTGGTGTTCGCCGTCGCCAATCGCGATTTCGCTCGCGTGCAGGCGTCCGGCGCCGCCGACTCTTCACCACGATTGCTGTTGACCGGCGTGGTGCTTGCCGCTGGTTGGTCGGCGCTGATCACGTTGATCCTGGCCCTCGCGCCGGAAGCCCAACTTCGCGGCATGCTGTTTTGGCTGATGGGGGACGTCAGCGGCGCCGACTCCTACGCGACCGCGCTGTTCGCGCTGCTGGCGGTGCTCGTCATCGTTTATCCGGTGGCGCGGGAGCTGAACGTGATGCTGAGGGGCGAGGCGCTCGCCCAAGCGCTAGGCGTACCGGTCACCCAAGTGCGCAGCATCGTCTATTTCGCGGCGTCGCTGGCGACGGCGCTCGCGGTGACGACGACGGGTACCGTCGGCTTCGTCGGCCTGATCGTCCCGCACGCGCTGCGCATCGTGATCGGCAACGACCAGCGCGTGTTGCTTCCTGCCTGCGCCATTGCCGGCGGAACGCTGTTGCTCCTGGCCGACACCGTGGCACGCGTGGCGATCGCGCCGCAGCAGCTTCCGGTCGGCGTGATTACTGCGCTCGTCGGCGTGCCGACCTTCATGTTTTTGCTGCTACGCAACGGGCGCTGAGGATGAACGGAGCAGTTTCCGCACCGCTCATAGAGGTTCGTGACCTGACCTTACGGGTCGGACAACGAACGCTGATGCGCGATTTCGGTATGAGCGTCCGTCCGCGCCAAATGTGGTGCATTCTGGGAGCCAACGGTGTGGGCAAGACGATGTTCCTGCACACGCTGGTCGGACTGCGCCGTCCGCAACGCGGGGGCGTGCACCTGGCCGGGAAACCGCTGCCGCAGTGGTCAGTGGTCAACGCGGCTCGCGTTCGGGCGTTTCTCCCCCAGACGAATTACGATGTATTCAGCGCGCCCGTAGCGCAGGTTGTTCTGATGGGCCGTCACCCACATCTCGGTCGCTGGCAGTGGGAGGGTGAAGCGGATCGTGCCGCCGCGGTGGCCGCTCTCAAGGCCGTCGGCCTCGAGGAAGTCGCGGATCGCGACGTGACAACGCTCTCGGGCGGAGAGCGGCAGCGGGTCGCGATCGCTGCATTGCTCGTCCAGGAAGCACCGTTGATGCTGCTCGACGAGCCGTTGGCGCATCTCGACCTGTTTCATCAGATCGAAGTGCTGCAGCACCTTGCCTTCCTCGCGCGCGATGAAGGCAGAGGCGTCGTGCTGTCGCTGCACGACTTGAACCTCGCGTACCGCTTCGCCACGCACGGCATGTTGTTTGGTGCTAATGCGGTCCTGCTGCAAGGCCCGATCGAAGACGTCATGACCGAGGCATCGTTGTCGGATGCCTTCGGGTGCGCCGTGCGAAAGATCGACCTCGGTGCACGTTCGATCTTTGTTCCCGACTGATTGCCCAACGGACCTGGCAATGACTTCGCACGAGTGGCAGAGCGCGCTTTCGCGAGCGCGTTTTTTTGCCGTGCTCGGACTGCTTGCGGTTCTTGCCGCCAGTGTCTGCGCGGAAATTCGCGTGATCGACGACAGCGGTCAGACTCTGGTGCTGAAAGTGCCAGCGCGACGCATCATCAGCCTGGCGCCGCACACGACCGAGCTCTTATTTGCCGCTGGTGCCGGGACGCGCATCGTCGGTGCGGATCGCTACAGCGATCATCCGCCGGAGGCGAAGAGAATTCCGCGGATCGGCGACAGCTCGCTGTTGGACATCGAGCGCATCATCGCGCTGAAGCCGGACCTGATTGTCGTATGGCTGCACGGCACGCCGGAGCGGCAACTCTCTAAACTGCGAACTTTAAGGATTCCGGTGTTCCACAACGAGCCGCGCACGTTAGCGGACATTTCGCGTTCGCTTGTGCAGTTGGGCCGGGTCGCCGGAACGGAGGCGTACGCGGAAAAAGCGGCCGGCGATTTTGCCGCGGCAGTCGCCGAATTGCGTGCCCAGTATGCCGGCCGGCTACCGGTACCGTTGTTCTACCAACTCTGGACCGATCCCCTGCTCACGATCAATGGCGAGCATTTGATCAGCGACGTTGTCCGTCTATGCGGCGGCGCGAATATCTTCGCCGACTTGAAGGCGCTCGTCCCGACCGTGAGTGTGGAAGCGGTCGTGGCGGCCCAACCCGAGGTCATCGTGACGACCAGCGGGGAGTTCAGCAACGACGAAGCGTTTCGCGTCTGGAAGAAGTTTTCGAGCATGAGTGCGGTTGCCCGCAATGCGTTCATCATTCTCGACTCGGGAACCATCAGCCGGCATTCGCCGCAAATCCTGGACGGTGCAAGGCTCCTGTGCCAGCGGCTGGAGCTCGTCCGAGCACAACGCAAACCATGACCGGACGCCCCGATGGAGGACGGGTTACCATTCACCGTTACCTGCGCCCGATTTGCTTAGCATGCACGCAGACCAGTGCCGCAACGACACCTACCTCCGCTACCAACGATGAAACGAAACCACCTCCAGACAGACGGCGCTGCCCTGATCTGCGGCTCCCTCGCCTTCGACACGATCATGCAGTTTCCCGACCGGTTCAAGGCGCACATCCTGCCGGACCAGATTCACATCCTGAATGTCTCTTTCCTGGTCCCCCAGATGCGTCGCGAGTTCGGCGGGTGCGCGGGCAACATTGCCTACAACTTGCGCCTGCTGCAAAGTTCTTGCTATCCGATGGCAACGGCGGGACGAGACTTCGCGCCCTACGCGCAGTGGTTGACGCAATGCGGTGTCGCGCAAGACTACATCAAGGTTGTGGATAGCGAACATACCGCGCAAGCGTTTATCACGACCGACCTCGACAACAATCAGATCACGGCGTTTCATCCCGGCGCGATGCAATACGCGCACGTCAACCGCATTGCAGACGCGCGCGGTGTAACCCTTGGTATCGTCGCGCCGGATGGCCGGCAAGGCATGATCGAACACGCCGCGCAGTTCGCCGCCGCCGGTATCCCGTTCATCTTCGACCCGGGCCAGGGAATGCCGATGTTCAGCGGAGATGAGCTGCGGACCTTCATCGGACAGGCGACCTGGGTTACGGTGAACGACTACGAGTTCGAACTCATGCAGCAGAAGACCAAGCTATCCGCGCGCGACGTGACGCAGCAAGTGGAAGCGCTGATCGTGACGCGCGGAGGGGAAGGATCGATGATCTACGCAGGTGATCGCACGATCGAAATACCGTGCGCGACGCCACGCGAGAACGTCGATCCTACGGGCTGCGGAGACGCGTACCGCGCCGGCTTGATCCACGGTCTCTTGCACGGGTTGGACTGGGAGCGCACTGGCCGGATTGCTTCGCTGATGGGCGCGATCAAGATCGAATCGAAGGGGACACAGAATCACCGCTTTACGCGGGAGGAATTCGAGCGTCGTTTCTCCGCGAACTTTGGGGCGACACTCGACCTCGCGAATGCGATCTGACTCGCCCAAGTCACGCGGGTGGTAGTGCTTGGAACGGGGGATGACCATGGTCTACCTAGACCGGGAGCATCGCACGCAGGTCACTTTCCGATCGTAGCAAGCCACGCGCGAATACGCACTCCGTAGACGTTCTCCGCGAGTCCCCCAAATACGAGCGCGACGCCCAACATCTGCATCGGTGCAAGCGACTCGCCCAAGAAGAGCGCGCCGCTCGCGAGCCCTGCCACCGGGATGAGCAAAGCGAAGGGGGAAATGAGCGCGGTCGGATAGCGGTGCAACAAGCCCGCCCATGACGCAAAGCCGAAGAGCGTCGCGCCCCAGGCGAGAAAGAGGACGCAGCCCCACGTAAAGGCGCTCGCGTTTGCGACGGCGTGCCACGCGGCGGCCCCGCCTTCGAACACGTACGAGAGCGCGGCGAGCGGCAGCGGCGGGATGAGGCTCGACCAGACGACCAGCGCGAACATGTCGTCGTCGTGCGCACCGGCGGCGCGCTTCGCGATAACGTTGCCGATCGCCCATGCGAGAGCGGCAAAGAGCACCAGTACAAAGCCGATGAGCGTCGCAGTCGGGCCGCCGATCAACTTGTACGCGCCGAGTAGCACGACGCCAACGGTCGCGATCGCGGCGCCGATTAAATTCTGCCGATGCAGGCGGTCACCGAGAAATGCGATCGCCAAGCCAATCGTGAAGAATATTTGCACTTGGATCACCAGTGAGGACAGTCCCGCAGGCATGCCGAGGTTCATTCCGAGAAACAAAAGACCGAACTGGCAGACGCCGATGACAAAACCGTACGCAACGACATAGCGCCACGGCATCTGCGGCGGCTTGATGAAGAATACGAGCGGGACCGCGGCGAACAGGAAGCGAAACGCCGCCAGCGCAAACGGCGGCAGCTCACGCAGCCCGAGTTTGATCGGAACGAAGGAGAAACCCCACAACGCGACAATCGCGAGCGTGAGCGCCAAATCGCGTGGAGCGAGGCGGGTCTTCACAGAACACCTGTTGCCGTTGCGCTAACGTTCCTGATTTGGATTAGCAAGCGATAAGAAACGAAACCGCCGTTGGCTGGATCTTGCAGCAGAACTTGTTATTCAAAAGCGGCTGCCCCAGAATCGTCAATGGCCATACCGTGTAAAGCCTGAACAAGAAAAAGATCGATGCAAAACAATATCCCGTTTGCCAAAGGCCGCCCGCTCGAAGTGATTTGCCTGGGCCGTCTCGCGGTCGACTTCTATGCGCAGCAGATTGGCGCCCGGCTCGAGGACGTGACGAGCTTTGCCAAGTACTTAGGCGGCTCGTCCGCCAACACGGCGTTCGGCTGCGCGCGGCTGGGAGTTGCCGCCGGCATGATCTCACGCGTCGGTGACGACGCATTGGGTCGTTTTCTAGTCGAGACGCTGGCGCGCGAAGGGTGCGATGTCAGCCATGTGAGCATTGACCCGGCACGGCTGACGGCAGCGGTCGTCCTCGGGATCAAGGACACCGACACATTTCCGCTGATTTTCCTGCGCGAGAACTGCGCCGACATGGCCATTACCGAGCCCGATGTCGAGGAGGCGTTCATCGCGCAAAGCAAGGCGCTGCTGATCACCGGTACGCATTTTTCGACCGAGCACGTGCACCGGATCAGCAGTCTGGCGCTCGAGCGCGCGCGACGCAACGACGTGCGCACGGTGCTGGACATCGACTATCGCCCGGTGCTGTGGGGCTTGACCAAGCGCGGTGACGGAGAGACGCGCTACGTCCGCTCCGACACGGTCACCGCACACTTGCAGCGGATTCTGCCCAAGTTCGATCTCGTAATCGGCACGATCGAGGAGTTCAACATCGCCGGCGGCGCAACCGAGATCATCGAGTCGCTGCGTGCAGTGCGCGGGCTCACTCCCGGCGTGCTCGTGGTCAAGCGCGGTCCGCTCGGGTGCGCGGTCATCGACGCAGCGGTACCGGACTCGCTCGACGCCGCGTTCAATGGCAGCGGCGTTACCGTCGACGTGCTGAACGTCCTCGGCGCGGGCGATGCATTTTCGGCGGGTTTTCTGTCGGGCTGGGTGCGCAACGAGGATTACGGCGCATGCGCGCGCTACGCCAACGCGTGCGGTGCGCTGGTCGTTTCGCGTCACGGTTGTGCTCCGGCGATGCCCTCCAAGGTCGAGCTCGACTACTTTCTCGCAAACGCAGAGCGCATTGTTCGTCCAGATCAGGACGCCACGCTCGCGCGGCTGCACCGGGTGACGGTGTCGCGCGTGCAACGAGATGTGCTGTTCGCTTTCGCATTCGACCACCGCAATCAGTTTTTCGAATTGGCGCAGCAGACCGGCGCGGGTGAAGCGCGTCTACCAGCGTTGAAGCGTCTGCTCGCCCTGGCGGTGATCGAGACCGAACAAGCGCTCGGGCTCTCGGGGAAGATCGGGCTTCTGTGCGATGATCGCTATGGGCAGGATGCTCTCAATGCGGCGACCGGACGCGGCTTGTGGATCGGGCGTCCCATCGAGTTGCCGGGATCGAATCCGGTCGAATTCGACCGTGGCCGCTCCGTCGGCACGCATCTTTTGCAATGGCCGCAAGAGCACGTCGTCAAGTGCGTGGTCCAGTTCCATCCCGACCAGCCGGTCCTGCATCGGCTGGAGCAGGAAGCGCAGATGCGGGCGTTGTACGACGCCGTGCAGGTGAGTGGACACGAGCTGTTGCTGGAAATCATTCCTCCCGCGAATTTGCCGCGAGTGCACGACACCGTTTATCGCGCGTTGCAGCGAATCTATAACCTCGGCATTTATCCTGAGTGGTGGAAGCTTGAACCGATGAGCGCAGCGCAATGGCAAGCGATTGATTCATTGATTTTTGAACGAGATCCCTATTGTCGCGGCGGCGTGGTTCTACTCGGCCTGAACGCCAGCGTTGCGGAGCTCGCCGCCGGCTTCTGTGAGGCGCGCGCGAGCAGGAGTTGTCGCGGTTTCGCGGTTGGCAGAACGATTTTCCACGAGCCAAGCCGGCAGTGGCTGGCAGGCGAGATCGATGACGGCGCGCTGGTGCGCGCGACGCGTGCGAACTTCGAGCAGGTGATCGGTGTCTGGCAGGAGATCCGTGCGGATGCCGAGAAGGAGCGCGCGGCGTGAAGGACACGCAGAGACTGACGATGGCGCAGGCGCTGGTGCGCTACCTTGCGGCTTTGCGCGCGGCCGACGAAAATGGCGTTGAGGCGTTGTTCGGCGGCGTGTTCGCGATCTTCGGTCACGGCAACGTCGCAGGCATCGGCGAAGCGCTCTACCAGCATCGCCACGAGCTGCCCACGTATCGCGCTCACAATGAGCAGGCGATGGCGCATGCGGCGATCGCCTACGCCAAGGCGCACATGCGCCGGCGCATGATGGCGTGTACGACGTCGATCGGCCCGGGCGCGACCAACCTCATCACTGCGGCGGCGCTTGCGCACGTCAATCGCCTGCCGGTGCTGTTCCTGCCGGGGGATGTCTTTGTTTCACGTGCGCCCGACCCGGTGCTGCAGCAATTGGAAGACTTCCACGACGGCGGAGTCTCGGCCAATGATTGCTTCAAACCGGTTTCGCGTTATTTCGACCGAATCCACACGCCATCACAGCTGTTGACCGCGCTGCCCCGTGCGATTCACGTGTTGACCGACCCGGCGTTGTGCGGTCCGGTCACGTTGGCCCTGCCGCAGGATGTGCAAACGATGGCGTTCGACTATCCGGTCGATTTTTTCGCGCCGGCGACCGTGATCTTTCGAGCGCCGCCGCCCGCCGTCGCCGAGCTCATGCGCGCGGTTGCGTTGCTGCGCGCGGCCAGTCGACCGCTGATCATCGCAGGCGGGGGCGCGCTCTACGGGTTGGCCAGCGAGGCGGTGCGCGTCTTCGCTGATACGCACGGTGTGCCGGTGGCCGAGACGCAAGCCGGCAAGGGCACGTTGCCCTTCGATCATCCGCTGCAGCAGGGTGCCATCGGCGTGACCGGCTCGCCTGCGGCCAACACACTCGCACAGGAGGCGGATGTCGTGTTGGCGATTGGCACCCGGCTTTCCGATTTCACCACGGGCTCGCACTCGCTGTTCGCGCAGGCCCAACTCATCGGTGTCAACGTCAATGCATTCGACGCGCAGAAGAGGCGAGGGGTTGCCCTGGTGGCCGATGCGAAGCTGGCCTTGTCCGCGCTGTCGCACGCGCTCTCGAGTTGGCAAGCCGACGCCGCGTGGCAGCAGAGGGCGAAGCGTGCGGCGAACGACTGGCGTGCCGATATCGGACGCATCACCAGCCGATCGGTAGAGGGATTGGCCTTTGAGGCCGACGTCATCGGCGCCGTGCAGCGTTCAGCCGCCGAATCGACAATTAGCGATATCGTCGTCTGCGCAGCCGGTACTCTGCCGGCGGAGTTGCACAAGCTCTGGCGCACCGCCATGCCCGGCGGCTATCACGTGGAATACGGTTACTCGTGTATGGGCTACGAAATCGCCGGCGGCCTCGGCGTGAAAATGGCGAAGCCCGAGCGCGAAGTAATAGTCATCGTTGGCGATGGCAGCTACCTGATGATGAATTCCGAGATCGCGACGTCGGTGATGCTCGACCGCAAACTCATCATCGTATTGCTCGACAATCGTGGCTTTGGTTGCATCGATCGCCTGCAGCAGGCGACCGGTGGTGAGCCGTTCAACAATCTGTTCGAGAGCTGCGTGCAGGGGTCGCGGGGTGCGCCGCAGATTGACTATGCCGCGCACGCGAGCTCCCTCGGCGCGCTGGCAGAAAACATCACGACCCTACCGGAACTCGAAGCGGCAATGCGGCGCGCGCGCGCGGCGGATCGCACGTATCTGATCGCGATTCCAACCGATCCCGCGCGGACCACTGAAGAAGGCGGATGGTGGTGGGAAGTGGCCGTGCCCGAAGTCTCGCAGCGCAAGGAGGTGCAGCAGGCGCGTACCCGGTACGAGCAGGACAAGCGGCAGCAGCGAAGGTGAGCCCAGGGATGAAGAAGCGGTTCAACGTCACGATCGGCATCAATCCGATCTCGTGGAGCAACGACGATCTGCCTGCGCTAGGCGGCGAGACGTCGCTGGAAGTCGCGCTCACCGAAGGCAAGGCAATCGGTTACCAGGGGTTCGAGCTGGGCAACAAATTTCCACGTGAGCCGGCCGCTCTGCGCAACGTGCTGGAGCAGCACGGCCTGGCGCTGGTGTCGGGTTGGTACTCTGGCCGGCTTGCGCAGCGCTCGGCGGAAACGGAAATGGCCGCCGCCGACGCGCACCTGCGATTGCTCGCAGACAACGGCGCAACGGTCGTCGTCTACGGCGAAGTTGCCGATAGCATTCAGGGCACTCCCGCGCCGCTGTACCAGCGCCCGCGTTTCGTTCGGGAACAGCAATGGGCGGAGTACGCCGAGAAGTTGAACGTGTTCGCGCGCCATACGCTCGCCCGTGGCTTACGCACGGCCTACCATCACCACATGGGCGCGTACGTGGAGACGCCTGCCGATGTCGACCGGTTGATGGCGCTGACGAGTGACGACGTCGGACTCTTGTTCGATAGCGGGCATATCACTTTTGCGGGCGGCGACGCGGCCGAAGTAATGGCCAAACATATACGGCGCGTATGCCATGTGCACTGCAAGGATGTTCGACCCGCGGTGATTCGGCTGGCCCGCAACCGCAACTGGAGCTTTCTGCAAGCGGTCGTCAACGGCGCGTTCACCGTCCCCGGTGACGGGGCAATCGACTTTAGACCGCTGCTCGATATGCTCTACGACGATGGTTACGAGGGATGGCTGGTCGTGGAAGCGGAGCAGGATCCCGCGGTCGCGCCAAGTTACGCGTACGCCGACAAGGGTTACCGGTACCTGCGGGAAATAGTGGCGTCGATGCCAGGCGCTATGAAGCCGGAAGCCGACGCGCGACCGTCATGCGGCACATCGAGCACAAGGAGGCCGAACGCGTGAGCTTACTCGTTAAAGGCCGCGGTACCGGCACGGAAATCGTGCGAGTCACACCGCAATCGGCAGGCTGGAAGTACGTCGGCTTCGCCGCGTACCGTCTGGCGCAGCAAGAGGAAATCTCGCTTGCGCTGCCCGCGAACGAAGTGTGCATCGTCGTGTTGAGCGGCATCGTCAGCGTGCGCACGGAAGGGCAGGCGTGGCTCGAGATCGGCGAACGCATGAGTGTCTTCGACGAGCTTGCGCCGTTTGCCGTGTATCTACCGCATGCGCAAATGGCACGCGTAATCGCGAAAACACGCGCGGAGATCGCCGTGGCGAGCGCCCCTGGCAAGGGCAGCGTGCCGGCGCGCCTGCTCGAACCGGCAACGATGAGACGCTCGGTGCGCGGCGAAGGGCTCAACCGGCGTTACGTTTGCGATATTCTTCCGCAGACCGAACCTGCCGAGCATCTGCTGATCGTGGAAGTGCGGACGCCCAGCGGCCATTCGTCGAGCTATCCGCCGCACAAGCACGATACGGATAACTTGCCGCAAGAGAGTTCGCTCGAGGAAACGTACTATCATCGCCTCAATCCGGCGCAGGGTTTCGCGTTTCAGCGTGTGTACACCGACGATCGCTTGCTCGACGAATCGCACGCCGTAGAGGATCACGACGTGGTGATGGTGCCCCGGGGCTACCATCCGGTCGTCGTACCCTTTGGCTACGATTCGTATTACTTGAACGTGATGGCGGGGCCGAAGCGTCAGTGGCACTTCAGGAACGATCCGGCACACGAATGGATGCTAAAACCGCCCGTCAGCTCTCCACGTTCCGATTCTTGAACAGCGGATGGCCGAGTCGCGATGATTGAGGTCGGGCTGTTCGGCGCGGGCCGTATCGGCAGAATCCACGCCGGCAACCTGGCGCGGCAACCGCGCGTCAAGCTCAAGTTCGTCGTCGACGTCAACGCGGCCGCGGCACGCGAGGTGGCGGCAGCGCACGGTGCGGAGGTTGTGGCCGAAGCAACGGTGTTCGCGGACCGCGCGGTGCAGGCGGTCCTCATCGCGACCAGCACCGACACCCACGCAGACTTGATCCTGCGCGCCGCCGGCGCCGGGAAGGCGATCTTCTGTGAGAAGCCGGTCGATCTCACGGTCGAGCGCGCGCTTGTGTGTGCGCAAGCCGTCGCGCAAGCAAACGTCACTTGCATGATTGGCTTCCAGCGTCGCTTCGATCCCACGTTCGCGGCACTTAAAGGCCGGTTGACGGCCGGGGAAATTGGCGAACCGGAAATGCTGGTCGTGACTAGCCGCGATCCGGGTCCTCCGCCGCCTGAATACATCGCACGCTCGGGCGGCATCTTCAAAGATATGTTGATCCACGATTTCGATGTCTTCCGGTGGATCCTGGACGACGAAGCAGCGAGCGTGTATGCAACGGGCAGTTGCCTGACCGACCCGGCCATCGCGCAGGCGGGTGACATCGATTCCACGGCCGTCACTATTCGCACGCGGCGGGGACTCCTCGCGCAGATCAGCACCAGCCGGCGTGCGGCGTACGGCTACGACCAGCGCTTCGAAGTGCTGGGCAGCCGCGGCATGCTGCAGGCCGGCAACCACAGGCCGACGGAAGTTCGAGCATCCACTGCGGCGAGTGTTGCCTCCGACAAGCCGGAACATTTTTTTCTCGAACGCTATCGCGCCGCCTACGCAAGCGAGATTGCACACTTTTTCGATGCGCTCGCTGCCGGTGGGCCGGTGCGCACGACGATCGACGATGGCGTAGCGGCGCTTGAATTGGCCGAAGCCGCGACAAAGTCGTGGCGGGAGCAGCGGGTCGTTGAACTCTAGCCTATAGTTTTGCGCGCGTCGAAGCCATAAACGTCAATGAGTCGTCGCCGAGAACAGGATCGACCGTGCGGATGGCTGCATTAAGCTAGCGACGATGGACTGGAGCCTCCTGCGAAGCGTCGAACCACAAAGCCGCGCCTTCGGCTCGGATCGCGGCCGGCCGGTGGACCGCTACTACATCGGGAAATTTCTCGAGGCATACACTGAGGACATCCGCGGTCGCGTGCTCGAGTTCGGCGATGCGACGTACACTCGCCGGTTGGGAGGAGACCGTGTGCAGCAAAGCGACGTGCTCTACCCGAGGCCGGGGCATCCGAAGGCCACGATCATCGCCAACATCGAGTTGCCCGGTACGCTCGAGTTGGCTGCCTTCGATTGCATCATCTGCACGCAAGTGCTGATGTACATTTACGACACACGCGCTGCGCTGCGGTCGATGCGTCGGGCTCTTAAGCCCGGCGGCGTGCTCCTTGCCACGTTTCCCGGCATCAGCCAAATCTCTCGGCACGACATGGACACGTTCGGCGAGTACTGGCGGTTCACGTCGCTTTCCGCGGCGCGCTTATTCAGTGAAGAATTCGATTCGAAGCGCGTGCATGTCGCCGCGTTCGGTAATGTGCTCGCCGCGACCGCCTTCCTGCACGGCCTTACCGTCGCCGAGCTCACCGAGCAAGAGCTCGACCATCGGGATCGCGACTATGAAGTGACGATCGCCGTTCGCGCGGTCGAGGACGTCCTGGGCGTATGACCCGATGCTCGCGCAGTCGACGGGCGACCCGGACCGCGCAAATGGCCGCTTTGTGACGACCGCTTCCCGTTTACGCGTGGGAGTTGCTGGTCTCGGACGGCTTGGCCGTCGCCACGCGGAGAATCTCGCGCGCCGGGTGCCGGATGCCGACCTGGTTGCCGCGTGCAGTCCCAGCGCCAGCGAACTGACGTGGGCTAACGAGCAGTTCGGAGTACCACATCTCTTTCGCGAGTATGCCGATTTGCTTGCGCATCCAGGAGTGGACGCCGTGTTTCTGGTGACCCCGACAACTCTGCACGCGGAGCAGATCATTGCGGCGCTCAAAGCCGGCAAGCACGTGTTTTGCGAAAAGCCCACGTCGCTCGAACTCGCCGATTGCCATCGCGTCGAAGCAGAGGCGCGGCTGCATCCGCACCTCAAGGTGATGATCGGCTACGTGCGCCGATTCGACGTCAACTATCGTGACGCGGCCGCGAAGATTGCGGCAGGCGTGATCGGCCGGCCGTTTCTGGTGCGCGCCCAGACGTGCGATCAAAATGATCCAAGCGGATTCTTCGTGCGTTTTGCACCGACCAGCGGCGGCATCTTTCTGGACATGAGCGTGCACGACATCGATCTCGCGCGTTGGCTGTTGGGCAACCCGAGGCCCGTGCGCGTGTTTGCCGCCGGCACCGTGGCTGTGCACGAGGGGCTTGCTACCTGCGGCGATGTGGACAACGGCGTTGCTATATGCGAGTTCGCCGACGGCCAGATCGCGTGTTTCTATGCGTCGCGCACGATGGCGCATGGCCACGAGACGCTAACCGAGGTGATCGGCACCGCGGGCCGGTTGACCATCGGCCAGGACGCGCGCCTGAATCGCGTGGACATCGCCGATGCGCATGGCGTGCGCAACGAATGCACGCCGACGTTCTACGAGCGTTTCGAAGACGCTTTCTTGTGCGAGGAGCGCGATTTCGTGCAGGCGGTCCTAGAAGACCGCGCGCCCGCCGTAACATTGCAGGACGCGACTGAAGCGACACGCATCGCCATCGCGCTGCGCCGGTCGCTCGAGGAGCACCGCGCGGTGGAAATCTGACGTGTCGTTCTGGATCGAGGAGGCTATAGGCGCTTCCGATCAGCGCTTGCCGGTCTTCCGCGGCTCGAGGAACGCAGGGCCGGTGCCTAGTTTGCTCTCGTCCGACGTGCGCGCGCGGTGGGTCAACGTCTCGTTGGAGCGTGCCTCACGGTCGCCCTTCATCGCGTCGGTCGTTGGCGCCGTTTCCTGATATCCCGCCTTGTTGGGGACCGGCGTATTAGGGGTACGGGCGACGTTGGAACTGACGTTGGCGCTGTTCGCCGTGACCGCGCCGCGAGCCATCTCTGCATCGTGCGATTTGGGCAAGAGAGCGGCGGTCGTCCGCGACGACGGGGCCTTGGCGTTTGCGTCGTCGGGTTTCTGGCGATTTGCGGTCTGCATCTTCTTACGCGTCCCGGCTTTCGCCGTGGGCCTGGGCATCGTTGTCTCCTGCCGTCGTCGGCTTGGATTATCGCTTGATCTTGGCGAAGTCGCCAGCGAACGAGAATGCGAACTCGGGGGCTTTCAAGTATTTGCGCAACGCCGCGTTGACCTCTGCGGTCGTCAGTTTTTCGATCTTGGCGTCGATTTCTCCCGAGGTCGCAAAAGTGCGGTCGAGGTAGAGCTGGTTGGCGAGTGAGCCCGCGACGGCCCCATCCTGGGCGCGCGCGAGACGCCGCTCTTGCAAGAGACCCGCCTTCGCGTCGGCGACCTCTTGGTCGGTGAAGCCCTCCTGCAACGCGCGCGTGATCTCTTCGCTTAATCCACTGCGCACCTTGTCCAGATTCTCGGGGGCGAAAATCGCGTAGACGCCAAGCGAGCTATTGGGCTCGAACTGCGACGGCGTGAAAAAGCTGCCAGTCGAGTAGGACAGCCCTTCCTTCTGCCGCAGCCGGTTCAACAGGCGCGAATCGGTTGAATCGCCGAGAATGAAGTTGGCCACACTCAATGCTGGGTAGTCGGCGCTCATGTCGTTGATCGGCAGTGCGAGCCTGCCGATCAACATCGCGTTCGCTTTATCGGGCAGTTCGAACTTAAGCGCCGCGGGCTGGTTGGGGACGAGCGGATTGGGCACCCGCGCGTAGGCGCTCGGGCTTTTCCACCCGCCGAAGAGCTCGGTGATCAAGGCGCGAATGGCGGCGGCATCGAAGTCGCCGACAAGCGCGATCTCTGCATTGCTCGCGCCGTAGAATTGCGAATAGAACTTGCGGACCGACTCGGGAGTGACCGCGTTGACCGTGGCGAGTGCCTCGTCGAGGGTAGGGACATAACGCGGATCGCCGGCCGGATACGGATTGTTATGGCGGCGCAACGCACGCTGGGCGACCGCCTGCGGTTCGGTGCGCGCGGATTCCAGCATCGAGACGCGTTCGCGCTTAAGGTTGTCGAGCTCGGTCGGCGGGAAAGACGGCTGGCGGAGAATCTCCGCGACCAATCGCAGCGTTTCCGGCAACTGCGCGCGAAACGTCTGACCCGACACCGTCGCGCCAACCTCGTTTCCCCCAACGTTGACTTTGGCGCGCAGCGTGTCCAGCGTGTCTTCGACTTCCTGCCGATTCTTTTTTGCGGTCCCGCGCTTCAACAACGCGGCGGTCAGCGTGCCATCGGCCTGCTTGCCGAAGACCGATCTTTCGTCGCCGTAATGCGTCGTCAACGCGAATGTCACCGCTTCGCCGCGCGTCTTTTTCGGCAGCAGCGCGACTTTCATGCCGTTCTGAAGCATGAATCGCTGCGTCCGCGCGTCGAGGTTTGCCGTCGACGTGTCGAACACCTCGCCGGCGGCGGCGCTCGCGTCGCCCTTGTAGTCCTTGAGCATCGCCGCGACGTCTACGGTCGGGGGCGCCGAAGCCCGATCGGGTTTGGCGTCCGGCACGAACTCGCCGACGGTCACATTCGAACGCTTGAAAAAATCGCGCGCGACTCGTTGCACGTCTTCGGCGGTGACCTTGCGGTATTGGTCACGCTGCAAAAAGAACAAACGCCAGTCGCCCAGCGCGATCGATTCGGAAATCGCCACGCCCAGCTTTTGCGGATCGTTGATCACGTCGTCGAAAGCTTTCGCGGCCTTGGCTCGCACGCGCGCGACTTCCGCCTCGGTGATTGGCTCCTTGCTTAGGTTGTCGATCGTGGCCAGCATCGCGGTCCGGGCAGGCTCGATGTCTTGGGTCTCGGGAATTTGCGCGAGGAACGAGAGGTGACCCGGATCACGCATGCCCCAATGCCAGGAATCGACACTCGCCGCTTTCTTGGTTTCCACGAGCGCCTTGTACATGCGGCCCGAGGGCGCGAGCGTCATGATCTCGCCCAGCGTGTCGACGGAGACGTATTCCGGGGAGGCGCCGGGAACGGTGTGATACATGAGGCCCAGCAGTTTGTTGCTGCCCACGCGCCGCAGCGTGACGTTGCGCTCGCCGTCTTGCACTGGCTCGGCCGTATACAGATCGGGAAGCGAGCGCATCGGCTTCAAGATTGGCCCGAAATACTTCGCGATCAGTGCGAGAGTTGCGTCGGGATCGAACTTGCCGGCGACGGTCAGGACCGCGTTGTCCGGCTGGTAATACAGCCGGTAAAATGCCTGCAGCCGCTCGATATTGACGTTTTCCACATCGGAGCGCGCGCCGATCGGCATCTTGCCGTAGTTGTGCCACTGGTACGCAGTCGCGAGCATCTTGGACAGGAGCATGAGCGACGGATTGTTCTCGCCGCTCTCCATCTCATTGCGGACGACGGTCATTTCGCTGTCGAGATCCTTTTTCGCGATGAACGAGTTGACCATCCGGTCCGCTTCCATCGCGAGCGCCCAGTCCAGGTTTTCGGTGGACGCGGTAAACGATTCGTAATAGTTGGTACGGTCCCACGACGTCGTTCCGTTGAAGCTCATGCCGCGCCGTCCCAGTTCCTGCAGTACGTTGCCGCGCGACGGCGTACCCTTGAACACCAGATGTTCGAGCAGATGCGCCATCCCCGTTTCGCCGTAGTTTTCGTGGACGGCGCCGACGCGATAGGTAACGTTGACCGTCGTCGTCGGTTTCGATGGATCGGGGAACAAGAGCACGGTGAGCCCGTTGGGCAGCCGATATTCAGTCATGCCCTCAATCGACGGCCCCTGGATGATGCCAGGGGGCAGCGCCGCGACCGCTGCGGCGGAACAGAACGCGGCAACGACAGGGAAGACGTAACGCAGTAGTGAAGGGAATTTGCCCATGGCCGACCTGAAGAGTTAGCGCGCGAGTATAACGGCGCCCCGCGGTTGATCGCAGTTGATATCCGGCGCGGCAAACGAATCGCGCGCTCTCGTACCAGACTGGATGAAGGGTCAATCGTTCCCTTTGGCGTCAGAGTTCGAGAACCATCGCCCGGGTTCCCTTTGGGTTCACTCATCACTTAGATACTATGCATGCTGTTGACGTTTACGTAAACGTCATATATCTTAGCTACCCGAATTCGAAGTCCAACTGTCGAACCTAGCCCTACGCCGTTTTGCAGCGATCGGGGTAAGCTTGCTTCTCTGTCTCTCCGGCGTCCGTTGCCCGCGATGGCCGGCGAAACCGCTCTTCTTGCAAATTAGCGCGCGGGTCGAATCTCGAAGGAGAGTTCGCGTGTGAATGATCTTGCCATCAGCCGGCCGCTCGTCTACAAGCCGGCGCACAAAATCCGCTTCGTCACCGCCGCGAGCCTATTCGACGGCCACGACGCGGCGATCAATATCATGCGCCGCATCCTGCAGGCGTCCGGCTGCGAAGTGATTCACCTGGGGCACAACCGGTCGGTCGAGGAAATCGTGAAATGCGCGCTGCAGGAAGATACGCATGGGATTGCCATCTCCTCGTATCAAGGCGGCCACGTCGAATTTTTCAAGTACATGATCGATCTGTTGCGCGAACGCGGAGCGGGTCATATCAAGGTGTTCGGCGGCGGAGGCGGCGTCATTATTCCAGAGGAGATCGACGAGCTGCATGCTTACGGCGTGACGCGCATTTTCGCGCCCGAAGACGGGCAGAGGCTCGGCTTGCAGGGGATGATCAATGAAATCATCGCGGCGTGCGACATCGATCTCTCTTCGTCGCTGCCGCATGCGCTTTCATCGCTGACCGATGGCGACGCTTTCGCGCGCACTCGCGCTTTAGCCCGACTTATTACCGGTCTTGAAGCTTCCGCCGTGCCGGAAAAATTGCGGCGCGATTTGTACGACGCGGCGGAGAAGACGACAGTGCCGGTGCTCGGGATTACCGGCACCGGTGGTGCGGGGAAGAGCTCGCTGACCGACGAGTTGGTGCGCCGTTTCCGGCTCGATCAGCGCGATCGGCTGAAGATCGCGATCATTTCAATTGACCCATCGCGGCGCAAATCCGGCGGCGCGCTCCTGGGCGATCGCATCCGGATGAACGCGATTGAGCACCCGAATATTTTCATGCGCTCGCTGGCGACGCGCGACGCGGGCAGCGAGATCTCCAACGCATTGCCCGACGTGATTGCCGCGTGCAAGGTTGCGGGTAGCGCTCTGGTCATCGTCGAGACGTCGGGGATCGGTCAGGGCGACGCCGCCATCGTCCCGCACGTCGACCTCTCGCTGTACGTGATGACGCCCGAGTTTGGCGCGGCCTCGCAGCTCGAAAAAATCGACATGCTCGACTTTGCGGATTTTGTCGTTATCAACAAATTCGACCGCAAGGGCGGGCAGGATGCGCTGCGCGATGTTCGCAAGCAGTACCAGCGGAACCGGGAGCAGTGGAAATCCGCGCCCGAGGAGATGCCCGTGTTCGGCACGATCGCGTCGCGCTTCAACGACGACGGCGTGACGGCGCTGTACCAGTCGCTGACCGTGCGATTGGCCCAGCATGGGCTGCGCGTCGAGCCCGCGGTACTGCCCGCGGTGGGCGCCAAACAGTCGACCGGGCAGCACGCGATCGTGCCGCCTGCGCGGGTGCGGTATTTAGCCGAGATCGCGGAAACGGTGCGCCAGTATCACCACTGGGCGGACGGGCAGGCGCGCGTCGCGCGGGAACGGCAGCAGTTGACCGCGACCAAGCGCATGCTCGCGGAACGCGCCGATGCCGAGCGCGGGGCGACGGACGCGAACGCTCCAGGTGCAATCGACGCCTTGATCGCCGAACGCGAGACCAAGCTCGAGCCGCGCGCGAAAAAGCTGCTCGACATGTGGGGGAAGACCAAGGCGGCCTATAGCGGCGATGAATATGTCGTCAAGATCCGCGACAGGGAAATCCGCACGGAGCTCACGACGACGACGCTGTCGGGGACCAAGATCCGTAAGGTCGCGCTGCCCAACTTTGCGGACGACGGCGAAATATTGCGCTGGCAGTTAAAGGAAAATGTCCCCGGCAGCTTCCCGTTCACCGCCGGCGTCTTCGCATTCAAGCGAGAGAACGAGGATCCGACGCGCATGTTCGCGGGCGAGGGTGACGCGTTTCGCACGAACAAGCGCTTTCATCTGCTTGCGGACACCCTGCCCGCCAAGCGGCTGTCGACCGCGTTCGATTCGGTCACGCTCTACGGCAACGATCCTGACTTGCGGCCGGACATATACGGCAAGGTCGGCAATTCTGGCGTCTCGATCGCCACGCTCGACGACTTGAAGGTGCTCTACTCAGGCTTTGACCTGACTGATCCGGCGACGTCGGTATCGATGACGATCAACGGACCCGCGCCGTCGATCCTTGCCATGTACCTGAACGCGGCCATCGACCAGCAGATCGACAAGTTTCGGGACGACAACGGCCGCGACCCGACCGACGATGAAGCCGAGAAGATTCGCGCCTGGACGCTCACCACCGTCCGCGGCACCGTGCAAGCCGATATCTTGAAGGAAGACCAGGGCCAGAACACCTGCATCTTCTCGACCGAGTTCTCGTTGAAGGTGATGGGCGACATCCAGGAATATTTCGTTCGCAACAATGTTCGCAATTTCTACTCGGTCTCGATTTCCGGGTATCACATCGCGGAGGCTGGAGCGAACCCGATTTCGCAGCTCGCGTTCACGCTCTCCAACGGTTTTACCTTTGTCGAAGCGTATTTGGCGCGCGGCATGCATATCGATGACTTCGCGCCAAACCTGTCGTTTTTCTTTTCCAACGGCATGGACCCGGAATACTCGGTGATGGGGCGTGTCGCCCGCCGCATTTGGTCGGTGGCGATGAAGAACAAGTACGGCGCCGGCGAACGCAGCCAAAAGCTCAAGTACCACGTGCAGACGTCGGGACGCTCATTGCACGCGCAGGAAATCGCGTTCAACGACATCCGAACGACGCTGCAAGCGCTGATCGCGATTTACGACAACTGCAATTCGCTGCACACCAATGCATACGACGAGGCGATCACCACGCCGACCGAGGAATCGGTGCGCCGGGCGATGGCCATCCAGCTCATCATCAACCGCGAATGGGGGCTTGCGAAGAACGAGAATCCGAACCAGGGCGCATTCATCATCGACGAGTTGACCGACCTGGTCGAAGAGGCCGTGTTGAAAGAATTCGAAGCGATCTCCGAGCGCGGCGGCGTGCTGGGCGCGATGGAAACCGGATACCAGCGCGGCAAGATCCAGGAAGAGTCGATGCACTACGAACACCAGAAGCATGATGGCTCATACCCGATCATCGGCGTCAACACGTTTCGCAATCCGAGTGCCGATCCTTCGCCGCACAAGGTGGAGCTGGCGCGGTCGACGGACGCGGAGAAGCAATCGCAATTGCAACGTTTGCGCGATTTTCACGAGTGCCATGCCGCCGAGGCACCGGCGGCGCTTGCGCGCCTGCAGCGGACCGTGATCGACGACGGCAACGTGTTCGCGGAATTGATGAACACGGTCCGCGTGTGCTCGCTCGGTCAGATCACCAACGCGCTATTCGACGTTGGCGGGCAATATCGGCGGAGCATGTGAGGAAGCGGGCGCAATGATGGACCGCAGCCGCCGCAGTACGTAACGCTCGCCGTTACATCCACCGCCATTGACTTCCCGGTCATGCTTGGCTATGCCCTGCCGGAGCGCAGACCATTCGCTTTTTTCGCGCCAAAGGCGTGCTCTGGCTCGAGCGCATCTGCGGTGGAGCATTGCTGGCGCTCGCAGGGTCGCTCGCTTTATACCGCCGCCATGTCTAATCCTTTTCCAAAGCCAACGCCGAACCGCTGCAGCGACGGCACGCACCGCTTGCGCGGTCGGGCTACGTGCTTAAGCAACAGAGATCGGGAAGCTTGCGTTGAGGAACGCGAATGAGCGACAGCGTTTCGTACGGCGGTTGCCAATGCGGCTCGATCCGCTATGAGCTTGCCGGCAGGCCGCTTGCACTTTATGCGTGCCATTGCAAAGAATGCCGCAAGCAGTCGGCCTCCGCCTTCGGCATCTCCGTTGTCGTGCCTCGCACCGCGTTGCGCATAACGCGGGGCACGCCGAAGTTTTGGTCACGTGCCACTGACACGGGTCACACGCTCGAATGCGCTTTCTGCCCGGACTGTGGCTCCCGCTTGTGGCATCAACGGCGCGGCGCTGCGGATACGATCAACGTAAAGGGTGGGTCATTGGACGCGCCGATTGATCTACGGCCTGCCGTTCACATTTGGACGTCGCGCATGTTGCCGGGGATCATCCTTTCCGCAGATGCTGAAACGTTCCCTGGCGAACCCGAATAGGCTTGCAGACATCGACATTGCCGATGCCGGACTTCGAACACTTTGGCGGGGTGTTCCCAGGTCGGATCATGCCAATCGCGATGTCGAGCAAAAAAAGGCCTTCGGCTTCGTCTGCTACGTTAAAATGGAACAGAAATGGATATCGCCCATCTGCATCTGCATGTTCGCGATCGCACTCGGTCCGAAGCATTTTATCGCGATTGGTTTGGTCTAGCGTTGCGACGCCACGGCGAGAGCATTTCATTTTTGACCGGCGAACGCGATTTCCTGCTCGCATTGATGGACGATCCGAACCCAGCCGCCATGCCCGCGTGGTTTCATTTTGGCGTCACGCTCCCATCGTCCGAAGCAGTAAAAACGCTGCTGCCGAAAATGCAGACGGCGCAGGTGCCGATCGTGAAGCCGCTCTACGATGATGCGACGCTCACGTCGTTTCGTTGCGCCGATCCGGACGGCTACTGCATCGAATGCTATTGGTCCGCGTCCTGACGCCATAAATGCGTGCGGCGCGACGCTGGATTCTGCGTTGCGGTCGACGCGGAGAACTTACAAGGAGCGCTGATGGACGTACGTGCCGCAGTCGCACATGAAGCGGGCGCGCCGCTCACCATAGAAAGCGTACGGCTGGAAGGTCCCAAGTCGGGCGAAGTACTCGTCGAGATCAAGGCCACCGGCATCTGTCATACCGACGCGTACACGTTATCGGGGGACGACCCGGAAGGATTGTTTCCCGCGATCCTCGGGCACGAAGGCGCGGGCGTGGTAGTCGAAGTGGGCGCCGGCGTGACGAGCCTCCAACCGGGCGATCACGTCATTCCGCTGTACACGCCGGAATGCCGGCAATGCGAATATTGCTTGAGCCGCAAGACCAATCTGTGTCAGGCGATTCGCGCAACGCAAGGAAAAGGACTGATGCCCGACGGCACCAGCCGCTTTTCTCTTGACGGTCAAATGCTGCACCATTACATGGGCACATCGACGTTCGCCAATTTCACGGTGGTGCCCGAGATTGCGCTCGCCCGCATTCGCGACGACGCGCCGTTCGACAAGGTTTGCTACATCGGCTGTGGCGTGACGACCGGCATCGGCGCTGTCCTCAACACCGCGCGGGTCGAGCCGGGCGCTAAAGTCGTCGTATTCGGTTTGGGCGGAATCGGACTCAACGTGATTCAGGGGGCGCGTCTGGCTGGGGCCGACATGATCGTTGGAGTGGACATCAATCCAGCGCGCGAAGCGCTGGCGCGAAAGTTCGGGATGACGCACTTCGTCAACCCAACAGACGTCGAGGGTGACCTCGTACCCTATCTCGTCAATCTAACGAAGGGCGGCGCCGATTACACCTTCGAATGCATCGGCAACGTCGACATCATGCGGCAGGCGCTCGAGTGTTGCCACAAGGGGTGGGGCGTCAGCGTGATCATCGGCGTGGCGGGCGCCGGCCAGGAAATCCGCACGCGTCCGTTTCAATTGGTCACGGGCCGCGTGTGGAAGGGCAGTGCATTCGGCGGTGCGCGGGGCCGAACCGATGTGCCGCGGATCGTCGATTGGTACATGGAGGGCAAGATCGCAATCGACGATCTCATCACTCACGTTTTACCGCTTCCCCGGATCAACGACGGGTTCGCTCTGATGCACGAAGGCAAATCGATCCGCTCGGTCGTGACGTTCTGAATTTTCGCGGTGGCACACCCATGGCAACACAAATATTACGTATCTCACCAGCACCGACCGCTTTATTTACGAATCCCCGCCCGCTGGTGCCGCTTGCCCAGACTTTCGGCAATTAACGAGGTGTCGGTGGTGGCCGTTTGAAGTCCTCTTGACGCACGGCCATCCACGCCGCAAACGCGTCCTTGCCGTTCTCGATCGTTTACTCTGGCGTTGCGCCATCGCTCATGCGACCGGAAGATTGGGCCACGTTATGAACCAGCCGCCGCCTTCGGCTCTGGAGAGCGCAGAGTACAGCGATGGGACGACCGCCTCCACTTCCGCTCCTAGAATTCTTCGATAAAGGCGCTGCGCTTGGTTGTCGGCGCGCGTAGTCACTAGAACGGCACTGAGCTTCGCGCCGCGCTCTGCGAGGTGCGAGATCACGTCAGGAAGAGACGTGTTGATCAAAGCCGAGCCGACGCCCTGTTTCCGAGACGTAACATCAACCGCGATCTGCTCCAGCTCAAGGACGACTTGGGTTCGGAATCCGCTTTTCTCTGTCCAGAGGATAAATCCGCATACGCGACCGCCTAACTCGGCCACGTAATACCTCATTCTAGGAAACGCTCGAGCATTGCACGACACCCACTCCGCGGAGTGCCCTTGCCGCGGAAATGCCTCAGCATGAATCAGGCAACTTGCGCCAGATCGCTCTCTTAAGCGGCGAACCTGCACGCCCATCTCCTTGCGGTCTAACGCAGAGGTGAGGGGCACGCCTGAACCGGCGCTGGGTCGAAGAAACCACGCCGACAGCGCGTCCCCTCGACCGACGTGTTAGACGACAGGCTCTCCATTACTCCGTGAACTCCCGTCGACATGCAGGGTATTGCTCTTCCCAGTTTCTACCATTGAATTGCGCGATGCTGACTTCCTCCACTGTGCCCGGGTCCAGGCATCGAGCGTTGACACTGAAACCCTCAGGATGCGAGCGCGGCACGTAGAAGGACTTGATGCCACAAACTGAACAGAACAAATGCTTCGCGGTGTGCGTGTTGAAACTGTAGGTTGTCAGCACCTCGCTACCGGAAAGCAGCTTGAAGCGATATGCGGGAACGATGAGGTGCAGGTAGCCACATTGCTGCACATAGAGCAATTGCCCACGATCCCTGAAATCTAATGGGCGTACCACGAGAGTCATCGATATGGAAGGCCATGATCGATTGTGCGATAACTAAATGTCGGCACGAAGGACGCTGCCTGACGACATCGCGGCTGCGTCCTTGGTCGTTGGTTGAAGGTCTGAAACATCGGCCCTCACCGCCACGGGCCGTTAATTTAGCGTGTTGGTAACGACCGACGCGATCCCACTCTCAGCCGGACGAGGATGGCCGCGGCAACACGATCGCCGCCTCGGGATCGAAGACGACTCCGACCGCCGACCCGCGATCCAGCGGCTGGCGCGCACCAGCGTCAAAGATCAGCAACTCGCCCCAGGCGGTCGCGACGACATACTCGACGCGACTGCCGAGATACGCTGCGCGCCGGCATTCTCCCGGCAGGATTCCCTCGCCCGGCGGCGTGAGCCGCAAGCGATGCGGGCGCACAGCAAGTGTGGCCGGCCCGGGTGCGACGCCATCCGCATGTACGGCAGCGGTCACGCCGCCGGCGGTAAAGCGCATGCCGTCCGCGCCGTTTTCAAGCTCGCCCTCGACCAGGTTCGCATCACCGATGAAGTCGGCGAGAAAGCGGCTTGCCGGCGCCTCGTAGAGCTCGTGCGGCGTGCCCTGCTGCGCGATGCGCCCGCCTTCCATCACGATGATTTGATCGGAAACAGCGAGCGCCTCTTCCTGATCATGCGTCACATAGATCACCGTGAGGCTGAGCAACTGCTGCAGCTCGCGGATCTCCTGCCGCACGCGGCGGCGCAGCTTGGCGTCGAGGTTTGACAGCGGCTCGTCGAAGAGCAGCACGGCAGGCTCGAGCACAAGCGAGCGGGCGACGGCGACGCGCTGCTGCTGGCCGCCCGACAACTCCGAGGGCAGCCGGTGCTCGAGCCCGGCGAGACCCAGCATCGCGAGCTTCGCCTGCGCCAGCTCGCGCGCCTTGCCCTTGTCGGCCCGCATCGATCGCGGGCCGTAGCAGACGTTCTCGAGCACCGTCATGTGCGGGAACAATGCATACGACTGGAATACCATGCTGACATCGCGCTCGTTGGCCGCCCGCAAGGTCACGTCGCGGCCGCCGATCGAGATGCGCCCGCTCGCCACCGGCTCGAGGCCGGCGACCATACGCAAGGTCGTCGTCTTGCCGCAACCGGATGGCCCGAGCAAAGTGACGAGCTCACCGGGCGCGACGCGGAACGACACATCGTCGACGGCGGTCACGTTGCCGTAGCGCTTCGTGACGTGCTCGAAGACGACCCCTCCCGATGCCTTGTTCATGTCAGTGTCCGGTGACGAGCACCGCGGTCGGGCGGCGGCCGAGCCGCGCCTCGCCGATTGCCTTCTGCACGGCGAGCAGCACGGCGAGCATGAACACGATCAGCACCGACGAATACGCAATCGCGAGCGGGTATTCACCGGCCTCGACGCGGCCGATGATGTAGACGGTGGCGAGATTGTACTTTGCGGTGGCGAGGAAGATGATCGCGCTGACTGCGGTCATCGCGTGCGTGAAACTGAAGACCAGCGTCGCGAGGATCGCCGGCCGCAACAACGGTACGACGACCTGCGTGAGCGTGCGCAACGTCGATGCGCGCAGAGTCGCCGACGCCTCGTCGAGCGTCTTGTCGATCTGCGCGAGCGCGGCAACGCCGGCGCGCACACCCACCGGCATGTTGCGGAACACGAAGCACAGCACGAGGATCAGCATGCCCCCGGTCAATTCGAGCGGCGCCACGTTGAAGGCGACGATATACGACACGCCGATGACCGTGCCGGGAATCGCGAAGCTCACGAGCGTCAGAAACTCGAACGCTCGGCGGCCGACGAAGCGATGCCGCGTTATGACGTAGGCGGCGAGCAGGCCGACGAGCGCGGTCAGCGGCGCCGCGACCGCGGCCACCGTAATCGTGGTGAACAAACTGTTCCACGCTGAGCCGCTGAACGACAATCCGCGCGGGCCCCATTCGGTGCCAAATCCCGCCGCGAAATGGGCGAACGTCAGTGCCATGTCGCCGCGGCCAATGTCCTTGACGAAGCCGCCGGTGAGGATGATCAAGTAACAGACCAAGGTGAAGAAGATCCACGCTGCCGCAATCCAGAAACACGCGAGCCACAGGCCGCGCGGCAACTTCGCCGGCGCCCCGCCGTCGCCTTTGCCGCTCACCGTCACGTACGACGAGCGCCCGAGCCAGCGTTGCTGCAGCCAGAACGCAAGCAAGGTCAAGCCGAGCAGCACCGTCGCCAGCACCGCCGCCCGGCCCGGATCGTGCTGCGCGCCGGCTATCGCGAAAAAGATCTTGGTTGAAAGCACCTCGAAGTTGCCGGCCAGCACGATGGGATTGCCGAAGTCGGCGAGACTTTCGACAAAGCCCAGCAGGAATGCGTTCGCGAGCGCCGGTCGGAGCAGCGGCCACGTCACCGTGCGGAATACCCGGCCGCGCGAGGCGCGCAACGTTTGCGCCGCTTCCTCGAGCGCGGGGCTGACGGCGGTCAGCGCGCCATGCAGGATCATGAACGCGATCGGCGAGAACGTGAGCAGTTGCGCAAGCGTCACGCCGGGAAGTCCGTAGATCCAGCGTGAGCGCGGAATGCCGAAAGCGGCGTCGAGCCAGCCGGTGACGAGGCCCGTCCGCCCGAACAGAACAACGAGCGCCAATGCGACGACGAACGGGGGTGTGACGATCGGCAAGATCGACATCACCTTGAGCACCCCGGCGTAGCGCTGGCCTCCACGCTGCACGACGAGTGCGAGGACGAGCCCGATCAGTGTCGATAAGAGCCCAACGATCACGGCGAGCAGTGCGGAGTTGATCGCAACGCCGCAGCGCGTGCCGCCGCCCAGGCAACCGAAGCCCCAGATGTCGGCAGTCAACAATCGCTCGGCGGCGAGCGCGGGCGCGAAGCGCCCTTGTGCGTCGAGAACTGCGGAGAGCAATGACTTGCCCACCGGGAAGAAAATGAAGACGATAAGCAATGCGGCGATCACCACGACAATGGTCGCGACGGTGGCGTCACCGGCGAATGCACCAAGCCGCGCGAGCGCGCGGGCAAGGCAGACCGTGAGCGCGGTGAGTGCCAGCGCCGCGCCGAGACCAAAGGCAGGTCCGCTGACTTCCGCGGCGAAGCCCGCGGCGAAGCCCCAAGCCAACGCGGCACCCGACGCGATTGCCGTCGCAGTGTCGCGCGAGAGCCAAGCGAACAGAACCGTAGCAATGGCCGCGGCGAGCAGCGGCGCCAATGAGGTGGTTGCCGCAAACGCCGGCCACTTCGGGTGCGTTCCACTGAGTGCGAGCGCTAGTGCCGATGGACCGCCGTCGGCGGCCCACGGTACGAGCACAAGCGCAATGAGAGCGACGGCGGCGACTACGGGTGTTGCGCGGTCACGCGACGCCGGCACGAACGTGGCCGGCGCGAGCGACGCGAGCGTTGGTGTTGCCACTTAGTGTCCTGAGTCGCTAATCCTCGGCGAAGCGATCCACGTTCATCAACGAGTGAACGACTCGCGACACTAACGCCAGCTTACTTCGGCAACGTCGATACTTCCTTGTCCCACTTGTCGAGCAGGCGCTTGCGTTCCGCCGACGAGCCGTACTTCGCGAAGTCGTAGTTGATGAGCTTGATCTCGGAGAGCTTCGGCGCCTGCGCGGGTACCGGTGCGCTCTTGTTCGATGGCACCTGGTAGGACACCTTGTTCTGCGCGCCGATCGCCTGTGCTTCCGGCGTGAGCGCCCAGTCGTACCACTTCTTGGCGTTCTCCATGTTTTTCGCGCCCTTGATGATGCTCATGCTGCCGATCTCGTAGCCGGTGCCTTCGCACGGTGACACGATCTTCACGGATGCGCCGCCGACTGCCTGGACAACGGCATCGTGCTGGAACGTGATGCCAACGAGGCTTTCGCCAGTGGCAGCCGCGCGTGCCGGCGCCGCGCCAGATTTCGTGTACTGGTTGACATTCTTGTGCAGCGACTTCAGATAGTCGAACGCCTTGTCCTCGCCCATCAGCTGCACGAGGGTCGCAAGCATCGTGTACGAGGTGCCGGACGAGTTCGGGTTCGCGACCTGGATCTCGTCCTTGAACTGCGGTTTCGTGAGATCGGCCCAGCACTTGGGCTCCGCGATGTTCTTCTTCTTGAGTTGCTCGGTGTTGTAGCTGTAGCCGAGCGCGCCCGCGTAGACGCCGACGGTTCGGTACTTCGCTGCCTCCGCCTGGCGCACCGCCCAGTCCTGCAGGTCGGCGAGCCTGGGCGACTTGTACGGCTCGGTCAGGCCTTCTTCGGCTGCCTGCAGATGCGGGTCGCCCGTGCCGCCCCACCAGACGTCGCCGCGCGGATTAGCCGCCTCAGCTTTGATTTGCGCGTAGAACTCGCCCGAGCTCTTGCGCGTCATCAGCACCTTGATGCCGGTTGCCTTCTCGAACGCAGCCACCATCGGCCGGCACCATTCCTCCTGCACCGTGCAATAAACGACGACCTCGCCCTGCGCGATAGCGGATAGCGGCGTGGCGAGTAGGAGCGCGGGCAGAATGCCGCGAAGGCACGTATGCCAAGTTGATGCACGCATCGATTCCTCCAGAAGTCAGCTTATGATGGGAATGCCTGTTACGCCAGCTAGCTTAGCGCAAAGCGCGGCGTTGGTGGCGAGCAACGGATTGCCTGCGGTCAGTCCGTTGCCGGCGAAAAAATCGTTGGTGACGCCGCCCGCTTCGTGCACGAGCAGAATGCCGGCTGCGCAATCCCACGCGTTGATGTGCAACTCGCAGTATCCCTCGGTGCGGCCCGCGGCGACGTCGGCGAGCCCGAGCGCGCCGGAGCCGGCGCGGCGGATGGCGCAACCGGCGCCAAGCACGCGGCCAATCAGTGCCATGTAGTCGGCACTCGGGAGTCGCGTCGACCAGCCGCATTCGACCGTTGCGGCGGTCAGCTCGGCGCATAAGCTCACCGACAACCGCTCGCCGTTGCGTCGCGCGCCTTCTCCGCGGGTGGCGGCATAAAGCCAGTCGTGCGGCGGGTCGTACAACACGCCCACGGTCGGTACGCCGCGCTCGACGTAAGCGATCGACACGCAGTAATGCGGGATGCCCCGCGCGTAATTGGCGGTGCCGTCGATCGGGTCGATGATCCACACCCGGTCGCCACCGCTGCCGCCTTCTTCCTCGCCGATCAATGCATCCTGGGGGTACCGCTGTGCGATCGCCGCGCGAATAAAGCGCTCGACCTCGCTATCCATCGCGGTGACGAGGTCGTGCCGTCCTTTGAGCGATATAACCGACTGGCCGAACGCGGAATGAGCGAGCTTTCCCGCGTCGCGCGCGAGGGCGGAAGCGAAGGCGAGCCTATCCATCGTGGTTGCCCGCGCACCGCGCGCAATTCCGGTTCGCAGCGCAGCTATCAGGCATGCGGGGGCTTCCATACCGCAGGCTGGAATCGAGCAACCGGACTTTCCGCAAACGCCGCGTCCAGGAAAAGATCGACATGCGGCTTGCAGCGAAGGTGGCTCAGTTCATCGCGACCGACATAACGAACTTCCAGCGTTTCATCGCCGTCAGGCTGTAGTTCTCCACTAGTCGCTTTCGCACCGAATACCGTTGATACCCAGGCGATCCTGTCGCCGTTCGCATAAGTCTCCGAGCACACCGGGCCGCCGAACACGCCGATGACGTGGGTGAGCTCGACGTAGAGTCCCGTTTCCTCCCACATCTCCCTGACAGCGGCATCGGCTGGCGTTTCATAGGGTTCGATCATTCCGCCCGGGGTGGTCCACAAGTCGCCTTCAACATGACGCACCAATAGAACACGCCGATCCTGATCGAACGTCAGCACACTGACCGTCGGGACTTCGAGAAGCGCGTTTCCGATCTTCTCGCGCAACGATCGGACGTATTCGGACATTGGCATGGAAGAATGAGGTAATAAACGTCGAGCAGCGTTCCATTGCGTACGACCGCCCAGACAAGATCGAACACAGAGAATACGTCGTCGGCGTGGATGCCGCACGCTAACCGGTGATCAATGCGCTCATGGGGCAGCAGCCTCACAAAGTGGCTTCGAACAAGCGGGCTTCGCTAGTTCAAGAAAAGAAACGACCTGCTCCCGCTTGACGCTAGGAAAGCCATCAAGGAAGTCGTCAATGGATTCTCGCGCCTCAAAGTAATCAAGGAGCGCTCGGACTGGCACACGCGTACCATCAAAAACTGGGGTACCGCCAAGGACATCGGGGCTCGCGAGATCGGCGATTGCAGGGAAAGAGGGACTACCCCTGAGGTCTCCGCGCCGCAAATGCGAGGGCTAAACGTAAAAATGACCAGCGTGCATTCTAGAAATTCAGCGTGGGTGACAGTCGCACCACTGGAATTGATTCGCCGGGGCGAAGTGCTATGGTTGAGCGGGTTGCTTGGTTCCACTCGGAATGCCTTATGGAATGCTTTCCGCAAGGGTAATGAATGCGGTTTCCTCACCGAGTAGTTTCACCTGGGCATTCAAAACCAGCTCGAATTTGCGCGTCGCACCCTGCCAAGAAAGGATTGAATAGGCCTTTCCGGATTTCGCCTGCAAAATGGAGCGGTATCGTTTGGCCGACAGAACCAATTGGCAAGACCAGCAAACTCAATACGCCAAATGAGCGCGCGATCTTCGTGGTTATACCGTCCGGCATTGAGTTATCCTATTCGCGATTGTCACAAACCGTGCACATGCTCCTCTAACTAAACAAGTCAACCGGCGACCCATCGACGATGCGATTGTTGAGATCGATCAGCTCCGCTTCCGTAAGGCCATCGATGTCAATCCTGGATGCCACTCCCCCTCGTTTATCGGACGGACGCCAGCACGCACCACTCCGCATCCAATGAGGCCCAAACGGTGAAGCTCAGCGGCCATCGGAGGCGGTCCGTCGGAACAACCTGTTTGGCTCCATCATAGCGAAGCGTCAGCTACGCGGCGTGTGTGACTTCAACCACTCCTGAAGGGCGTCGTCCACCCGGGTTTGCCATCCATCGCCGGTCGCCCGGAAGCGTTGAACGACTTCAGGAGACAATCGGATGGTAATGCGCTCCTTAGTGGGTGCCCTTTGCGGCCCACGCACGCCAACCTTCCTTCGAAGGGATGCAGGTAGCGCTTCACGAGCGGGACGAAAGCGCTTGAGGTCACCGGAAGTGATCTCGCGCACTTCGCCTCGGGCGTCAACGAGAGCTTTGGACTTTGGCATAGCGGATTACCTCGCGAGAATTGGCCTTACGAAAGCTGATCACCCGAATTCCGTCGCTCGTTTCCGTAAAGCACAGAATATGCAGACGCCCGTCGAGGAGCCCGAGCGCCACGTAGCGCGCTTCCCGTAGTCCTGCCGTTCGTCGACATAGATCAACGCAGTGTCGAAGTCGAAGTCCGCCGCTGACTCAAACGACAGCTCGCGATCGCGAACATTGCGCCAATTCTTGGCAGGATCGAAGTGGACGCGCACGAAACGGATTGTACATACAAAAAGTCATAGCGGCCATCACTTCGTCGGAGGACTCAGTGTCGCTTATGAGGCCGAACGAGTTACGCGTTGTCGCAGGTGTATCTGGTGAATGTACCCAATATAACATACATTCGCGAATGTTTGTATACTAGTTCGCTTGTTTGTTACAGTCCCAGATTGGAACGAAGTTATCAATGCGCAAGACGCGAAAGGAAGCGCTGGAAACCCGCGAGCGGTTGCTCGACGCTGCGGAACGCGTCTTTCGCGAGCGGGGGGTCTCGCGGACCTCGCTCGCCGAGTTGGCGACGGCCGCGGGCGTTACCCGAGGCGCCATCTATTGGCACTTCGAGGACAAGGGCGGTGTGTTTCGCGCGATGTGCGACCGCGCGAAGTCGCCATTCACGGCCATGATCGAGCAAGCCGGCGCGACCGCGGCGGCCGATCCGCTGGCGACCTTGCGCAGCCTTTGTATCTCAGGTCTCCAACGGTTGGCCGCCGATGTTCGCACGCAAACCGTTTTTGCAATCATCTTTCACAAATGCGAGTTGGTCGATGAGCTGGCTGGCCTCGCGTCCGGACACGAGCGCGACCGCACCGAATGCACGGCTCGACTCGAAGGGATTGTGCAGCAGGCCGCGAACGCTGGCCAGCTTGGCGCGAACGCCGACGTCGCGATGGCAACAAGAGCACTGAATGCTTTCCTGACCGGCGTGATGCACGAATGGCTGCTCCACCCGCGTGCCTACGATTTAGCTGTCGCCGCACCCGCGCTGGTCGATGTGTTTCTCGCCGGACTGCGCGCGCAGCCGCCACGCCGCGAACGGCGCTGCACACCGCGCGTTCGGCCCAAGACTCGCATCGCTTGAGCGAGGCTGCAACTTAAGCATCGCGAAGTCGGCATAATCGCTGTGCCGGGTGAGCATACGGGACACACTACGCGATGAACGAAGCCGCCGCGCGCGAGGTCATCCTCGTCCGCGCCGTTGAAACCACCGACGTGGCGCGCGCGATGTGGACCGACGCCGATCGTGCATGGGCGGGGCGTGCCGCGGCGGAAGTGGTCGGCGCCGCCGCGCCAGCCGATGTGTTTCTTGCGCGCCGGGCAGCGCTCTCAGTCGAACGGCTCGGTGCACGCCACCCGTCCGTTCCGCGTCTGGCGCGAATGTACGCCTGGAGACCCGGCGTTGGCGTTGCGCTCGTGCTGGTTGCGTTCACCGTGGGCGTGATCTCCGATCAGATCGGCGCAGCGGGTCGCATCAACATCCTCGCGCCGCCGCTGCTCGCGCTGATCGCTTGGAATCTCGGCGCGTACATCGTGCTCCTCGGGCAGATGGCGGCACGTTCGGTTGGCGGTCAACGCAGCGAGTCGGGACCGCTGCGCAGAATTGTGGCGTGGCTTGGTCGCGCGGTGCCGCGTGGAACTGCGCCGGCAATGCAGGGCGAGCCGGTCGCGGTTGCGTCTGCTTCCGCCGTTGCGTCTGCCACCGCCGCTGCGTCCGCCAAATTTAGTGCCGAGTGGGCATGGGCCGCAGCGCCCCTCCTGGGCGCGCGGATCAGCCGAATTCTTCATTTCGCGGCGGCGGCGCTTGCTCTCGGAGCGCTGACAGGTCTTTACGTCCGCGGTCTCGCGTTCGAATACCGCGCCGGCTGGGAGAGCACGTTCCTTGACGCCGACACCGTTGCCCGAGTGCTTTCCTTCGCCCTTGCGCCGGGTGCGTGGCTCACGGGGATTGTTATTCCCGGCGCGGAGCAACTGGAGGGGATCCGCGCGCCGGGCCGTGCCGGGGAGAACGCAGCGCCGTGGATACATCTCTACGCGGCCACGGTCGCAATAATGGTCTTGCTGCCCCGATTGTTGCTCGGTGCCCGCGCGTGGGTCGGCGAGCGGCGCGCGACGCAACACTTCCCGCTGCCGCTTTCCGATCCCTACTACGCGCGGTTGTTGCGCGGGTTTACCGAGGGCCCGGCGCGAGTACACGTGGTGCCTTACAGCTTCGATGTCCCTGAGGCCTCGGTTGCTAGTTTGCGCGCCGTGATGGCGCGCACGTTCGGAACGCGCACCGAGGTGACGTTGGCTCCGACGGTCGCGTACGGCGACGAGCAGGAACTCGCTGCGGGCGTGCTACCCAGCATGCCGCCGAGTGTACTCGTCGGTTTGTTCAGCCTCGCGGCGACCCCCGAAAGCGAGAACCACGGGGCATTCATCGCTGCGCTCGCCCGAGCCGTCACTCCAGGAACGCAACTGGCGGCGATCGTCGATGAAGCAAGCTTTCGCGTTCGTTTCGCCGGGCAAACGACGCGCGTGGACGAACGTCGCGCGGCGTGGCGGCAGATGCTGGCGAGCCACGGAATCGCGCCGATATTCATCGATCTCGCCCAGCCGGATTTGCCGGCCGCCGAGGCCGCGCTGAATGCTTACGTCCCCCGCCAACATGACTGACGCCGCGACGCGCGTCGACTTGAGCCTTATCTCGCACACGAACGCGGGCAAGACCACGCTCGCGCGCACCTTGCTCGGCAGGGATGTCGGCGAGGTGCGCGACGCGCCGCACGTCACCGGGCAGGCGGAGCCCTACACGCTGGTTGAAACGCCAGAGGGCGACGTCCTGCGGCTGTGGGATACACCCGGCTTCGGCGACAGCGCGCGCCTCGCGAAGCGCTTGCAGCAACACGGAAATCCCATCGGCTGGTTCTTGAGCGAAGTGTGGGACCGCTGGCGGGACCGGCCGTTCTGGTCGAGTCAGCAGGCCATCAGGAATGTGCGCGAGCAGGCCGACGTTGTTCTCTATCTCATCAACGCGTCGGAAGCACCGGCGGATGCCGGCTATGTCGCGCCCGAATTACAAATCCTTGAGTGGATCGGCAAGCCCGCGATCGTACTGTTGAACCAGATGGGCCAGCCACGCGAGCGCTTTGATGAAGAGACTGATGAGGCGCGCTGGCAACGGGTGCTCGGACAGCATGCATTCATCCAGAAGGTGCTCCCGCTCGACGCATTCGCCCGATGCTGGGTGCAGGAGTTGACCTTATTGCGCGCCGTCGGCGTTGCGATACCGGACGCCAAGCGTTCCGCGTTCGCGCGCCTGACCGCCGCGTGGCAAACGCGGCGCGAGGAGCAGTTTGCAGCCGCGATGAACGCGCTGGCCGCGCAGATCGCGCACGCGGCATGCGACCGCGAGGCGCTCACCGCGACGGGTTTGCGCGCGACCTTACGCGACGTGGGTAAAGCCATTGGTTTGACGCGCGGCGGGGAGGAGAGCGCAAAGGAGCGCGCGATGCGTGCTCTGGCGGATCGACTCGTCATCGATATCCGCGCGAGTACCGATCAGCTCATCTCCGTGCATAACCTCGAAGGCCGCGCAGCGGGGGAGGTGCTGGCGCGGATGGCGACGAGCTTTACCTCGGATGAGCCGGTGAACGAGGGCACCGCGGCAGTGTTCGGCGGGTTCGTGACCGGCGCAGTGAGCGGTCTCGCCGCCGACCTCGCGGCGGGCGGAATCACCTTTGGCGCGGGCCTGTTGACGGGAGGCGTACTCGGCGCGCTCGGCGCGGCCGGCCTCGCACGCGGCTTCAATCTGATGCGCGGCAGCAAGGAAACGTCGGTGCGCTGGAGCGAAGAGTTCTTGGACGGACTCGTTCTGGCGGCGCTCTTGCGCTACCTTGCGGTCGCGCACTATGGTCGCGGGCGCGGTGAGTGGAGCGCAAGCGAGCATCCGCCGTTTTGGAAGAATGCTGTCGCGGCGGTGCTTGAGTCGCGCCGCGCGCCGCTTGCCGCAATCTGGGCGCAGCGCGGCGAGAAATGCAGCGCCGCCAACCTGACCGCGGCATTGCAGGATTTTCTGGCGAGCGTCACGACCGAATTGCTCGAAAACCTTTATCCGCAAGCGCTCCCACGCGCTGTCCTCGCGACGGCTCGCCCAGGGTAAGCACCTGCAGCGGAGCTTCTCCGTCCCGGACGGGCGGACCGCGGCGTCAGGCCGAATCAAGATATGATGCTTCAGGCAGAGTCAAAACTGCCGCGGCCGCGCTAGAACGGAGGAGCCGATGGAGGAGCAACTCGATACATTCCCGCGTTTGCTGCTGCACCATGCAAAGGTGCGGCCCGATCATCCGGCGACGCGCGAAAAAGACCTGGGCATCTGGCAGACCTGGACCTGGTCACAAGTGGCCGCGGAGGTGCGGGCGCTCGCCTGCGGCCTTGCGGCGCAAGGCTTCGAACGCGGCATGCATCTCGCCATCATCGGCGACAATCGTCCCCGCTTGTATTGGGCGATGGCCGCGGCGCAGGCAGTGGGCGGCGTGCCGGTGCCGATGTACCAGGATGCGCCGGCGGCGGAGTTCGTGTACGTGTTGAACGACGCCGAGATCGCCTATGCCATCGTCGAAGATCAGGAGCAGGTCGACAAGCTCTTCGAGGCGCAGCCGGAGGTCGCGACCCTCGCCCACATCTACTACGACGATGCACGCGGCCTGCGGAACTACGAAGGCGTCATGAGCTACGAGCGGCTGCAGGAAGCCGGCCGTGAATTCGACCGTGTCCATCCTGGCTTCTACGACGCCGAGATCGCGAAAGGCCAAACTGGCGACACCGCGATCATGCTGTACACGTCGGGCACAACCGGCAAGCCGAAGGGTGTCTGTCAAACGCACGCGGCGCTCATCGCCGCGGCCAAAGGCGGCATCGAGTTCGACCGGTTGACGGCGGATGAATCGATCCTGTCGTACCTGCCGATGGCGTGGGTGGGCGACAACCTCTTTTCCTACGCGCAGGCGCTCGTCGCTGGCTTCACGATCAATTGCCCGGAATCGGGCGATACGGTGATGACCGATCTGCGGGAAATCGGACCGACCTACTACTTCGCGCCGCCGCGCGTGTTCGAAAATCTCTTAACGCAGGTGATGATCCGGATGGAAGACGCGAGCGCGATCAAGCGCTGGATGTTTCGTCATTTCACGGCCGTCGCCCGCCGCTGCGGCGCGGAGATTCTCGACGGCAAGGCGGTTGCGCTCACCGATCGCGTGCAGTACGCGCTGGGCAACCTGCTGATCTACGGCCCGTTGCGCAACGTGCTGGGGATGAGCCGCATTCGCGTCGCCTATACGGCCGGCGCGGCCATCGGTCCCGATCTCTTCCGGTTCTACCGCTCGATCGGCGTCAACTTGAAGCAATTGTACGGCTCGACCGAAACCTGCGCGTACGTTTGCCTGCAACCGGATGGCGGCGTCAAATTCGACACCGTGGGCACGCCGGCGCCGGGGGTCGAAGTCAAAATCGCGGACAGCGGCGAGGTGCTGGTCCGCGGCAAGATGCTGCTCAAGGAATACTACAAGCGCCCCGATGCGACGGCGGAATCGATCGATCGGGAAGGCTACTTTCACACTGGCGACGCTGGTTTCTTCGATGACGGCGGACATCTGAAGATCATCGACCGCGCGAAGGATGTCGGCAAGCTCGCAAGCGGTGGAATGTTCGCGCCGAACTACCTCGAGAACAAGCTCAAGTTCTTCCCGCACATCAAGGAAGCGGTCGCGTTCGGACACAGCCGCGACCGCGTGTGCGCCTTCGTCAACATCGACTTGGGATCGGTCGGCAACTGGGCCGAGCGGCGGGGCATGGCGTATTCGGGCTACACGGATCTCGCCGCCAAGCCAGAGGTGTACGCGTTGATTCGCGAATGCGTTGAACACGCCAACGCCGAGCTTGCAACCGAGGCCGGTCTTGCCGACTCGCAGATCCGTCGCTTTCTGATCCTGCACAAGGAGCTCGACCCGGACGATGACGAATTGACGCGGACGCGCAAGGTGCGCCGCAGTTTTGTCGCGGAAAAATACGCGGTGCTCATCGACGCGATGTACGGCGGCAAGAGCTCGCAGCACATCGAGACGCTGGTGCGCTTCGAGGATGGACGTACGAATAACGTTGCCGCCGACTTGCGGATCGAGGATGCCACGACGTACCCGCCGGTGACCGCCCGCAAGGTCGCTTAAGCTTCATGGCGGAAACGCAACGCACGATCGGCGACGTGGTGCTGAAGCTCGAAAATATTTCGCTGTCATTCGGCGGCGTGAAGGCGTTGAGCGAGATTTCGTTCGACGTGCGCGAGCACGAGGTACGCGCGATCATCGGGCCCAACGGCGCGGGCAAGAGCTCGATGCTGAACGTGATCAACGGCGTGTACCACCCGCAGCAGGGGACGATCACTTACCATGGCAAAGTGCGCCGGGACATGGACACGCACGATGCCGCCGCGCACGGGATCGCGCGGACGTTCCAGAATATCGCGTTGTTCCGCGGCATGTCGGTGCTCGACAACATCATGACCGGCCGCAACCTCAAAATGAAGGCGACGTTCATCGAGCAGGCGATCTGGATAGGCCGCGCACGGCGCGAAGAGCTCGAGAACCGTCGCCGCGTGGAGGAAGTCATCGACTTTCTGGAGATTCAGCACATCCGCAAGACTCCCGTGGGGCGACTTCCTTACGGTCTGCAAAAGCGCGTCGAGCTGGCACGTGCGCTGGCGGCGGAACCGACACTGCTGTTGCTCGATGAACCGATGGCGGGAATGAACGTCGAGGAGAAACAGGACATGTGCCGGTTCGTGCTCGACGTGAACGAGCAGTACGGGACGACGATCGTGTTGATCGAGCACGACATGGGTGTGGTGATGGACATTTCCGATCGGGTCGTCGTGCTCGATTATGGGAGGAAGATTGCCGACGGCACGCCGGACGATGTACGCAACAACAAGGCGGTCATCGACGCGTACCTAGGTGTCGCGCATTAAAGCGCCAGACCGCGGACAGCTAGACGCTGGACCAGAGGGGTTTGCAGTCCATGTCCTTTTTCTTCGAGGTGTTGATCGGAGGTCTGCTATCGGGCGTCATGTATTCGCTCGTCGCGTTGGGTTTCGTGCTGATCTTCAAGGCGTCGGGCGTCTTCAACTTCGCGCAGGGTGCGATGGTGTTCTTCGCCGCGCTGACCTTTGTCGGGATGCAGGAAATGGGGCTGCCGTTCTGGCTCGCGTTCGTCGCGACATTGGGTGCGATGATCGTGTTGGGGTTGGCAACCGAGCGCATCGTGTTGCGGCCGCTCGTCAACCAACCGCCGATCACGCTGTTCATGGCGACGATCGGCCTCTCGTTCCTCGTCGAAGGTATCGCGCAACTGCTGTGGGGCGCGCAGGTGCGCGGTCTGGATCTAGGCATTCAGGACGAGCCGATTGGCTGGATCACCGAAAACACGGGGATGAACGTGTCGAAGTTCGATCTGTCGGCTGCGGGCATTGCAGCCGTGTTGGTGACGTCGCTCGCGCTCTTTTTCAGCCGCACCCGCATTGGACGCGCGTTGCGCGCGGTGGCCGACGATCATCAGGCGGCGCTGGCCGTCGGCATTCCATTGCAGCAAATCTGGGCCATCGTATGGTCGGTGGCGGGGTTCGTCGCGCTGGTCGCCGGGCTGTTGTGGGGGGCGCGCAACGGCGTCCAATTCGCCTTGACCTTCGTCGCGTTAAAGGCGCTGCCCGTGCTGATCCTGGGCGGTTTCGAGTCGATTCCGGGGGCGATTGTCGGGGGCCTCATCATCGGCGCGTCCGAAAAGCTGGCGGAGGTGTACCTGGGCCCGTTCGTCGGCGGCGGCATCGAAGGCTGGTTCCCATACGTGCTCGCTCTTTTGTTCCTGCTCGTGCGGCCGGAAGGATTGTTCGGCGAAAAACATATCGATCGCGTGTGAACCGTTGGACGTCCCGCGGCTCGCGTTAAACGTTCAGCGCAAAAACCACGAACAATCGCACGTCTAGCGCCCAACGTTCCAACCCAAAACTTCAACTCCAATGCTCTACCGCGAAGCTGGCCAGTTCAAGACAACGTACGCCCGCGACCAGCAGATCTTTCCGATCCTGCAGGACCGGATCGGCGTATTCGGCGTCATTGCGTTCGCGTATCTCGTTGTTCCGTTCATTGCCAACCAATACTGGCTGTCCGCGATTCTGGTCCCATTTCTCATCTTTTCGCTGGCCGCGCTGGGCCTCAACATCCTGACCGGTTACGCCGGCCAACTGTCGCTCGGCACCGCGGCGTTCATGGCGGTCGGCGCGTTTGCGGCCTACAACTTCGAGTTGCGGATTGCCTGGATGCCGTTGCTCGTCTCCTTCGCACTGGGAGGCGTGTGTGCGGCGGGCATTGGCCTTTTGTTTGGCCTGCCAAGTCTGCGCATCAAAGGCTTCTATCTTGCGGTGGCCACCTTGGCCGCGCAATTTTTTGTCGTCTGGGCGCTTACCCATTTTCCCTGGTTTTCGAACAACAGCACGTCCGGGGTCATTAGCGCCCAGACGATGGAGATTCTGGGCTATTCGTTCGTCACGCCTTTGTCCAAATACGTGCTGGTGCTGTCGATTGTCGTACTGCTCGCGCTCGCCGCGAAAAATATGGTCCGCAGCTCGATTGGCCGCGCGTGGATGGCCGTGCGCGACATGGACGTCGCTGCCTCGGTGATCGGCATCCGGCTCATGCACGCCAAGCTGCTCGCCTTCGCGGTCAGCTCGTTCTACTGCGGCGTCGCGGGGGCGTTGTATGCGTTCGCCTACCTCGGCACGGTAGAGCCGGAGGGCTTCAACCTCGATCTTTCGTTTCGGGTGCTGTTCATGATCATACTGGGGGGCGTAGGCAGCATTCTGGGTTCGTTTCTGGGCGCCGCATTTATCGTGTTGCTCCCGATTTTTCTGAACACAATCGCGCATCCGCTGGAACAGGCGCTGGGCATATCGCTTCCCCCAGGACTCGTGTCGAACCTGGAACTGATCGTGTTCGGCGGCCTCATCATCTTCTTCCTGGCGGTCGAGCCGCATGGTTTGGCGCGCCTCTGGCAGATCGGCAAGGAGAAGTTGCGGTTGTGGCCATTTCCCCATTGACAGGGAATCCTGGCTAGCCAATGCTGTCGAACCCCAATCTACAACCCGGACTCCCGCGCGGAGATCCGAACCAAGGAGGAGCACCATGAAGGCGATTAAACGGGTCCTGTTGGGCCTGACCATGCTCGGCGCGGCCACGGCTGCGTCCGCCCAGAACGAGCAGTTCATCCCGATAACCGGGTATTGGGTCGGTCCGTACGCCGCCGGAGGCTCGGGCATATTTGGTGGAATGATCGATTACCTGAACATGGTCAACGCGCGGGACGGCGGCGTGAACGGCGTCACGCTGACGTACGAGAAGTGCGAGACCGAGTACAACAACGCGCGGGGTGTTGAGTGCTACGAGCGCTTGAAGAAGAAGGGGCCGACCGGCGCGACGATGGTCCATCCGCTGTCTACCGGCATCACGTATTCGCTGATCGACAAGGCCTTGGCCGACAAGGTGCCCGTCGTCTCGGTGGGTTACGGGCGCACCGACGCCAGCGATGGCAGGGTATTCCCGTACATTTTTCCGCTGATCACGAACTACTGGTCGCAAAACACCGCCAAGATCAAGTTCATCGGGTCGAAGGAAGGCGGGATGGACAAGTTGAAGGGCAAGAAGATCGTGAACATCTATCACGACTCGGCCTACGGCAAGGAAACGATTCCTATTCTCGACGCGCAAGCGAAGAAATATGGCTTCACCGTCTCGCACATCCCCGTCCCGCATCCGGGCAACGAGCAAGGCGCGCAGTGGCTGCAGGTTCGCCAGATCAAGCCCGACTGGGTGATCCTGCGCGGCTGGGGCGTCATGAATCCGGTGGCGCTCAAAGGCGCAGCCAAGGTCGGCTTCCCGCGTGATCACATTATCGGCGTGTGGTGGTCCGGTGCGGAGGAGGACACGATTCCCGCAGGTGACGCAGCGAAGGGTTTTATCGCCGCCGGCTTCAACGTCGCAGGCGCCAACTTCCCGGTGGTCCAGGAGATCAAGAAGTACGTGTACGCGAAAGGCAAGGGGGAGATGGAAGACCAGAACCGGATCGGCAGCATCTATTACAACCGCGGGGTCGTTCACGGCATTCTCACGGTCGAGGCGATCCGCAAGGCCCAGGAGAAGTACGGCAAGAAGCCGATGACCGGTGAGCAGATTCGCTGGGGTCTTGAGAATCTGTCTATCGACGAGGCGCGTTTGAAGCAGTTGGGCGCATCCGGCTTTATGCAACCGCTCAAAGTCACATGTGCCGATCACGAAGGCGGCGGCGCGGTCAAGTTCCAGCAGTGGGACGGCAAGGCGTGGAAGGTCATCACCGACTGGATCACGCCTGACCGCGAGCTGGTCCGCCCGATGATCGAGCAATCGGCGGCCGCTTACGCGAAGGAAAAGAACATAACGCCGCGCGACTGTTCGAAAGAAACTTAATACTAACTCGCCGGAGTGGAGCGGTCATCGATGAAACTGATGCCGCTCAATCCGGCGGCCCTCCCTCGTGGGAGGGTTCTAGCGAATGCTCGGGCGAGCCTTCGCTTGAGCCGGAAAATCTAGGGCGTCTTCATGTCGACAGCAACCGCCGCCGCGCCCAAAGCCGACGCCGCCACGTCTTATCTGTCGGTCAACAACATCGAGGTCATCTATGACCATGTGATCCTCGTGTTGAAAGGCGTTTCACTCGAAGTTCCCAAAGGCACGATCGTCGCGCTGCTAGGCGCGAATGGGGCCGGCAAGAGCACGACGCTGAAATCGATTTCCAACCTGCTGCGCGCTGAGCGCGGCGAAGTGACCAAGGGCACCATCGAGTTCGAAGGAAAGCGCGTCGACAGGCTGACCACCCACGATCTCGTACGGATGGGCGTGTGTCAGGTGATGGAAGGGCGCCACTGTTTCCAGCACCTGACGGTCGAGGAAAATCTTTTGACCGGAGCGTTTACGCGCAAAGCGTCGCGTGGAGAGATTGCCGCAAATCTTGAGCGCGTATATCGTTACTTCCCGCGCCTCAAGCAACGCCGCACGAGCCAATCGGGTTACACGTCCGGCGGCGAACAGCAGATGACCGCCGTCGGACGCGCGTTGATGGCGCATCCGTCGATGATTTTGCTGGATGAGCCGTCGATGGGGTTGGCGCCGCAGATTGTCGAGGAAATTTTCGAGATCGTGCGCGACTTGAACGCCAAGGAGCGCGTGTCGTTTCTCCTGGCCGAACAGAACACGACAGTTGCTCTGCGTTACGCCAACTATGGTTACATCCTGGAAAACGGACGAGTGGTGATGGATGGCGTTGCGAGCGAGCTCGCGTCGAACGAGGACGTGAAGGAGTTCTACCTCGGCTTGTCGTCGGGGGGCCGCAAGAGCTTCCGTGACGTCAAGCACTATCGCCGCCGCAAACGCTGGCTGGCCTGATCGGCGGTTGCTCGACTGCGCATACGCGGGGATGACGAGCAAGCGCACGGAAAACTAGGTTGAGCGATCACTACGATGCGCGGGAAACGCGCGACCCGGAAGAGCGCCTGCGCGACCAGCTCGCGCAGTTGTCGGGGCAGGTGGCTCACGCGAAGGCCAACGCACCTGCATTCAGGCGACTGCTAGCCGACGTCGAACCCAGCGACATCGTGTCGCTTGCTGCGCTCGCGCGCCTGCCGGTGACCCGCAAATCCGAATTGGTCGAGTTGCAGCCAACGCAGCGTCCGTTCGGAGGATTCGCCGCGGCGGGGTGGGGCGCGCACAAGCCGCTGGTAAAGCGCGTGTTCGCGTCGCCAGGGCCTATTTACGAGCCTGAAGGCGCGCGCGTCGATTACTGGCGGCTCGCCCGACCATTGTTCGCGGCAGGTTTTCGCGCGGGCGACCTCATTCACAACTGTTTTGCGTACCACTTCACGCCTGCGGGTTCGATGCTCGAAACCGGCGCGCATGCGCTGGGTTGCGCGGTGTTCCCGGCCGGTATCGGCCAGACCGAGCAGCAAGTGCAGGCGATTGCCGACCTCAAGCCCGACGGTTACGTCGGAACGCCGTCGTTCCTGAAAATCATTCTGGAAAGGGCGGATGCGCTGGGTATCGCGCTGCCGTCGCTCAGCAAGGCGTTGGTGTCCGCCGAAGCTTTTCCGCCGAGCTTGCGCGACGCATTCATCGCACGCGGGATTGCCGGCTTCCAGGCTTACGCGAGCGCCGACTTAGGCACGATTGCCTACGAAACGGTTGCGCGGGAAGGGCTTGTCGTCGACGAGGACATCATCGTGGAAATCGTGCGGCCGGGCACGGGTGACCCCGTCGCTCCCTTTGAGGTCGGCGAAGTTGTCGTCACGACGCTAACCAACACCGATTATCCGTTGATTCGTTTCGGCACCGGCGACTTATCCGCGCTTCTACCCGGCGTGTCGCCCTGCGGCCGAACCAATATGCGGATCAAGGGTTGGATGGGCCGCGCCGACCAGACGGCGAAGATAAAAGGTATGTTCGTTCATCCCGCGCAAGTGGCCGCCATCCTCAAACGCCATCCCGAGCTCGGCAAAGCGCGGCTCATCATCGACAATCCCGACGGCAACGACCGATTGCTGCTGCACGTCGAAGTTCCGGATCACCGCTCAGCCCAAACGTTGGCGATCGTCGAATCGATCCGGGAAATAACGAAGCTGCGCGGCGAGGTCGTATTCCGCGCGCCGAACGAGCTGCCGAATGACGGCAAAGTGATCGACGACGTCCGCAAGTACGAGTAGCAAAGACACAAGCGCTGCGATTTGCGCTCGCGTGCTCGTTGTCCCGCGGCGCCGGGGCGCTATTTGTCGACGCCGCCGAAGCAGATGTATTTCACTTCGACAAATTCCTCGATGCCGTATTTCGAGCCTTCGCGCCCCAGTCCCGATTGCTTCATTCCGCCGAAGGGCGCCACCTCGGTGGTGATGAGACCGGTATTGACACCTACCATGCCGTATTCGAGCGCTTCGGCCACGCGCCAGATGCGGCCGATGTCACGGCTGTAGAAATACGAGGCCAAACCGAACTCGGTACGGTTGGCAAGCTCAATGACCTCTGCGTCGTCGCGGAAACGGATCAACGGGGCGACCGGACCGAACGTCTCTTCGCGAAAAATTTTCATCCCCGGCAACACGTCCGTCAGCACGGTCGGCTCGTAGAACGTACCGCCGAGCGCGTGCCGCTGACCGCCAGTGACGGCCGTCGCGCCCTGCGCCGTTGCATCGGCCACATGTTCCTCGACCTTCGCGAGCGCGTGGGCGTCGATCAATGGGCCCTGGGTGACCCCGGCCTCGGTGCCGGGACCGACCTTCAATGCACGCACCTTCTCGGCAAGCTTGGCGGTAAAAGAGTCATAAACCTTGTCCTGCACGAACAAGCGATTGGCGCAGACGCAGGTCTGACCGGCATTGCGAAACTTGGAAATGATCGCGCCTTCGGCGGCGGCGTCGAGGTCGGCGTCGTCGAAGACGATGAACGGCGCATTGCCGCCCAGCTCGAGGGAGAGCTTCTTGATCGTCGGCGCCACCTGCGTCATCAGCAACCGGCCGACTTCGGTCGACCCGGTGAACGATAGCTTGCGCACGGCCGGATTGGCGCACATTTCCGCCCCGATCGATTTGGAGTTGCCGGTGACCACGTTCAGCACACCCGGCGGAAAGCCGGCGCGATGCGCGAGCTCAGCCAAAGCGAACGCCGAATAGGGCGTCGCGTTGGCCGGCTTGATCACGACCGTACACCCGGCGGCGAGCCCCGGTGCGACTTTGCGCGTGATCATCGAGGAGGGAAAGTTCCACGGCGTGATTGCCGCGCATACCCCGACGGGCTCCTTGACGACGACCAGCCGCCGGTCGTTGCCGATCGTCGGAATCACGTCGCCATAGATGCGCTTGCCTTCTTCCGCGAACCACTCGATGTAGGCCGCACCGATGGTGATTTCTCCTTTGGACTCGGCGAGGGGCTTCCCCTGTTCGGTCGTAAGGATCAGCGCGAGGTCGTCGGTATGCTCGACCATGAGCTCGAACCAATTGCGCAGAATCTTGCTGCGCTCTTTCGCGGTCTTCGCACGCCACGCGGGCCAAGCGCGTTCCGCCGCGGCGATCGCACGCTTCGTCTCGCCGCCATGAAACATCGGTACCGTGCCGATAGTGCGCCCAGAGGCGGGATTGACGACCAGAATCGTGCCGCCATTGTCGGCGGCATGCCAATTGCCATCGACATAGCATTGTGACCGGAAAAGTGCTGCGTCTTTGAGCGCGGGGACCGAGCGCTCGATGGTGTCGGGGGGCATGGCAATCTCCTAAGGTTCTTTAGTACGACCGTCATTCTAGCGCAGGCATATATGCACATTCACGTGTCGAGCTTTCGCCGCCGCGGCGGGTCGTGGCGCGCTGTACGTCAGCGCCCGTGACCGGTGCACATTCACGTGTCGACGTCTGCCGCTGTTGCGGGGACCTTGGCCTTGAACGTAACGAGCCACACACCGCCCACGACGAACGCCGCCCCGGCAAGCTGGAGCGCGCGGATCGATTCACCCAGCATCGCTGCGCCCAAACCTATGGTGAACACGGGACCCAGCGAACCGATCAGCGAAGCGTTGTTCGCGCCGATGCGGCGAATCGCTTCTGCGATCAGCCACGTCGGCAACACGGTGGAGAAGAGCGCCATTGCCAGCGCAAGGCCGTGAATCGGCGCGGGAACCAGAAGTGCTGCTAACGGCCGAGTCAGCAGGAAGTGGATCAGCACAAAGCAGGTGGATCCGAGCATCGCCCACGCGATGAAGCGCATCGATCCCAGGCGCGTGATGAGATCGCCCGCCTGGACCAGATAGAGGGCGTAGAAGACCGCACTCGCAAAGACCAGCGCACCGCCGGCCAGCGTCGCGGCTACATCGCCACTCACGCGAAGGTCGTACCAAAAGACGAACGCGATACCCACATACGACATGACGAGCGCCCCGATGTGGCGGCGTACCACCGGCGTTCGGTACAGCAGCGCCGAGAGGACCACGACGATGGTCGGATACAGGAATAAGACGAGACGTTCGAGTGACGCGGTGATATAGAGCAGGCCGAGAAAATCGAATAGGCTTGCGAGGTAATAGCCGATAAAGCCAAGCCATGCAAGTCGCATCCAGTCCGCATTGCGCAACGCCGGCGCGGTTGGCGACCGGGCCGCCCACCACGCCATGACCACGAAAAAGGGAGCCGAATACAGCATCCGCAACGCAAGCAAGGTGATCGCGTCCGGCTCCTGCCATTGGTAGGCGAGCTTGATCAGGATTGCCTTGAACGAGAATCCGAGCACGCCGAATATGGCGCACGTCGGACCGATCCAGCGACCCGGCCGAGCGGAGTTCAAGAAATCGGAAACGCGAGCCGCGGGCTATGCGCTGAGCGCTCGCACGCCAACGTTGCATGCCGCGGCACGCAAGATGAGTCGAGCATGCAGTCTATTCAGGTCCACACCACGGCACCGCTCCAGGCGGTCGCAAGAATGATCGCCCCGAACACGATGCGATACCACGCGAACGGCGTGAAATCGTGCCGGCTCACGTACCGCAGCAGCCAACGTATACACAGGAATGCCGAGACGAATGCCGCAGCGAATCCGGCGCCGAATGCGGGCAGATCGGCTTGCGCCAGCAGCTCGCGATTTTTCACGATTTCGTAGCCGCACGCGGCGAACAGCGTGGGTATGGCGAGGAAAAAGGAAAATTCGGTCGCCGTTTGCCTGGACAAGCCGAATAGCATGCCGCCGATGATTGTCGCGCCGGACCGCGAGGTGCCGGGTATCAGCGCAAAGGTCTGCGCGAATCCTACTTTCAGCGCATCGCTCCACTGCATCGCGTCGACATCGGAGATCCGTATCGTGGCCGGGCGCGAGCGCTGGCGGCGCTCCGCCCAGAAGATCACGAACGCGCCGATGATCGACGCGACGGCCACGGGCACCGGAGCGAACAACGACGCCTTGATCGTCGCACCGAAGATGAGACCCAGCAGAGCCGCCGGCAGAAACGCGAGAGCGACGTTGGCGACGAAGCGGTTGGCGCTCGCGTCCCGGCCGAAACCCCGTGCCACCCGAAAGAGCCGCGCGCGAAACTCCCAACAAACGGCGAGGATTGCACCCGCCTGAATCACGATCTCGAAAACCTTGGCTTCGGACCCGGTGTAGCCCAACAACGACCCGGCGACGATCAGATGTCCGGTGGACGATATGGGGAGGAACTCAGTGAAACCTTCGACCACGCCGAGCAGCGCGGCGACCAACAGCAAGGGAAACTCCATTCGCGCATTTTACGCGGGGCACGGAACGGGCGCCTCGACAACGTTTTCCCGCAACATGCGCAACGATGAGCGGCCTTTGCCTTGTCAGTTCTGCCGCCCTTGTTCCAGGATCGCCAGAGCCCGGGATACCAGGTCGGTGTCGTTCTCCGGAATCTGGCCCTGCGGCGTCATTTCGTCGACGATGTTCGGCAGTACTTGCGCGAGGCCGTCGGCAGCCTCGGCGTTCGACAGGCCGAGCTGCTGCGCCATCCGTCCGAGCTGACCCTGCCCGAAGATTTGCGTTAACGCGTCGGGCGAGATCGGCATGTTTCGACCGGGGCTGATCCACGATTGCGCCTGCTCGCCGAAGCCCGCCTGCTGAAACTTGCCGAGCATGCCTTGCAAGCCACCGCTCTGCTGCAGAATCTGCAGTGCGATCTGAAGTAGCGGATTCCGGGCCGGCCCCGATTGCCCGCCGCGCATCATGCCGCCGATCACGTTTCCAAGTAACCCGTCGAGTAGGCCCATGTTGCGCTCCGAGAAAGGGAATTGATGGAGAATCATTATGCGCGCGTTGGATTGCAGAATGTTCGCGCCTTTCGGATTACGGAGCGGCTGCGAGGGTTTTTTGAAGCTGGTTATTTGGGGGCTTTCTTCGCCGCAGGTTCGCCGACGATCTCGAGCTTGACGGGCGCCATCCCGGTCTTCTGGATGCCGATCTTTCCCGCTGCGGCGCGCGACAAGTCGATGACGCGCCCTGCCTGCGTCGGTCGCGATCATTGATGCGCACTTCGACCGACTTCAAGTTCTTAGTGTTGGTAACCTTTACGCGCGTGCCGAAGGCGAGCGACGGATGCGCCGCCGTCAGCGCCTGCTGGCTGAAGATCTGGCCGTTGGCCGTCTTGCGTCCATTCAGCTTGTCGGAATAAACGGTGGCCAGCCCTTCCATGGAGTCGGCCTTGCCCACGGTCGCTGCGGCAGGTGCGCCAGGCGCTTTGTCGGCAGGCATTGGCGATGCGGCAGGCGGAGGCGATGTGGCAGGCGCCGGTGATTGCGCGATGGCCAGCCCAGTCGATGCAAGCCAAATGCACGCAGCAAGTGCTAGAGATACTGGTTTCATGACGTTCCTCTGATGAAAAACATGCAATCGATAAAACGCGACGCTAATCGTATTCGTTATGTCTGCGCACGGCAATTATGACTAGCCGATTACGGCGGGGGCATGCCAAGGCCCGCGCACAACTTCAGCACGATGGCTTTCACCGCTGCGAGCTCTTCCTGCAACTGCACGATATCGGCCTTCAGCGTCGCGAGGTCGACGACCGCAACGGTGTCGCCTGGGCCGGCGATCGGAGGGGCGGTCTCGGCCACCAGCGGGCCGCATAACAGATGCGCCCAGCGCGTCTCGCGCGCGCCGGGCTGGCGGGTGAGCTCGACGACCAACGGGCCGGTAGAGCGCACCCCAAGCTCGTTTAAGAAGCCTTCGACCGCCGAAGAGTCGGCGAAGCGATGCAGCCGATCGCAGTTGATGCGCAGTTCGCCGACCGTCTGTGGGCCGCGCAGCATCAGAGCCGTCAGCAGCGCGACCGCTTGCGCGGGAACGGCCAACACGCGCTCGACGTTGTGCGAATAGCGCATTACCCGGCCACCGCTCGACTCTACGATCAGCGAAAAAGCCCGCAAGCGATCGATCGCCGCCAGCACGTCGGCATCCGTCGCATTGAGGATCGGATCGCGGCTGGTTTTCTGATTGCACCCCGCAACCAGCGCGTTGAGGGTCAGCGGATAGGTGTCGGGCACCGTATGCTGCTTTTCCACGAGAACGCCCAAGATCCGGGTCTCGAGCAGCGAGAGTGGGGGGAAGGACATAGGTTGCAGGGAACAAACTATTCGATCGAAGGAGGAGTTTAACGTGAGGCACAGCGCATCGATTCCGCTCGGGAAAAGCTGCCGGCGGCAGGATGCCCGCGCGGTCGAGATGCGTCAGAGGCCTGCACTGCTATACAGTCGCCTTTCTCTCGCTCACCGACAACGTCGCTGTTATCGTGCGGGGCGGCAAATATTCGTCCATCGCCACCGATCTCTAGGACGGCAACGTCCCTAACAAACGTCCACGGAACCTATCATGGCCAATCCCCCCGAAGTCACCAACATGGCGCTGTTCTGCGATTTCGAGAACATTGCGCTCGGCGTTCGCGACGCGAACTACGCCAACTTCGACATCGGCAAAGTGCTCGAGCGATTGCTGCTGAAGGGCAGCATCGTCGTCAAGAAAGCGTATTGCGACTGGGACCGGTACAAAGCGTTCAAGGCGCCCATGCATGAGGCTTCCTTCGAGCTCATCGAAATTCCGCATGTTCGCCAATCGGGCAAGAACTCGGCCGATATCCGCATGGTCGTCGACGCGCTCGACCTATGCTATACGAAGGCGCACGTGCAGACCTTCGTCATCATCAGCGGCGATTCCGACTTCTCGCCGTTGGTTTCGAAGTTGCGCGAGAACGACAAGGTCGTGATCGGCGTCGGGGTCAAGAACTCGACGGCTGATCTTTTGATCGCGAACTGCGATGAATTCATCTTCTACGACGACCTCGTTCGGGAAAAGAAGAAATCAGTATCGCGGCGAACGCCGGCGCGGGCGGGGGGAGCGGCGAGGTCGAAGCCGGCGGTCAAGAAAGACGTCGAAGAAGCCGCACTCCCCGCAAAACCACTGGCACAAGACGCACCCGGCCCCGCACGCAAGAGCGACGACGAGCGGCGCGACGAGGCGCTCGACCTCGTCGTCGAGACGGTCGAAGCGCTGGTGCCCGAGCGCGGGGGTGAGGAGAAGATCTGGGGATCGATGGTCAAGCAGGCGCTGAAACGCCGCAAGCCCGGCTTCAACGAGAGCTATTTCGGTTTTCGCTCGTTCAATGGTCTCCTGGAAGAGGCGCAACGGCGCGGCAGCTTGAAGCTCGACCGCGACGAGAAGTCCGGCGGTTATACGGTAAGGCTCGTCGCGCCAGAGGAGTAACGCCCGAGGACGGTGCCGGCCCAATCCTGTTTCTCTGTTCCGATGCCGCGCGATTCGTCGCCGGGGTGATTCTCCCGGCGGAAGGGGGCTATCTTATTGGCTCACTTTCGGAGGTGAAGAAATGAACGCACCGCTCGTGCTCCCTTCCAACGGCATACAGCCCGAGCTCGCGCTCCAGGCGATCCCGGACGACGAGCGCGTCTGGGTACCGCAGGCGAAGGATGTATGGTTCCGCCCGCTGCTGCTCAATACGGTCAACGGTGGCTGGTGCAACCTGTTGCGGGTAAGAAAGAGTGGCGTTCTGCATCGCCACCGCCATCCGATGATCGTGATCGGCTACGTAATCAGGGGAAAATGGCGCTACCTCGAGCACGACTGGGTCGCGACCGAGGGCAGCTTCGTCTACGAGCCGCCGGGCGAGATCCACACCCTGGTGGTGCCCGAAGATTGCGCCGAGATGATCACGTTCTTCAATATCGCGGGCGCGATGATCTATCTCGACGCCGAGGGCCGCCAGGTCGGCTACGAAGATGTCTTCAGCAAGATCGAAATGTGCCGGGCGCACTACGAGCGCACCGGACTGGGCGCGGGCTACGCCGATCAGTTCATCCGCTGAGCGTGAGCCATAGTCGCGGGTCGGTGAGATTGGCGGAGAATTATTGACGGCGGGTCGCCAATGGAAGACCAGCCGGCAGCAGGGACGCTTCCATCATCCAAGAAAACCGATCATTGCGATTCTGCCATCTTCATGCCACAATAAATGCCATGAAAACCACCATTGACAGCGCAGGCCGAATTGTCGTGCCGAAGGCGGTACGACAGGCGTTGGGGCTGACTCCAGGCCAATCTCTGGAAATCCGCGCTGGTGACGGACGCATCGAAATCGAGATTGCACCGACACTGATGCAGTTGAAAAAGCGCGGTAAAGGTTTGGTTGCCGTTCCGAATATTGAGCTGCCTGCGCTCACTGCCGATCAGGTCCGCGAGACTTTGGAGCGCGCTCGGCGTTGAAAGCGGCGGACACCAGCGTGGTGGTCGCTGCGTTCGCTTCGTGGCACGAGAACCACGAGGCGGCGCGACGTGCTCTCGACGGCGGATTACGCCTGATCGAGCACTGCGCGCTCGAAACGTACTCCGTGCTCACTCGACTGCCCCCTCCTCACAGGGCTTCCGGAGAATTGGTCCGCGATTTCTTGACGGCACGGTTTCCGCAACCATTCTTGCGGTTGAGCCAGCAAGCTTACAAGGCTTTCATTCTCGGATTGACCGACCACGCGGTGACAGGCGGCGCCGCGTACGATGCACTTGTAGCTGCAACCGCGGCCGCCTGCGAAGCCGCGCTTGTCAGTTGCGATCGCCGGGCGCTGAGGATCTACGAGCAGTACGGGGTCCATTCGCAGCTTCTCCCGTAATACACGCAAAGAGGATAGGAAATTCAGCCGGACGAACCCGAGCATTTCGGGCTTGGTGCTCTTGGACAACCGGCGACTTCCTGCGGCAAAAGCCTTGTCGCACCGCTTTCCATGGTTTGTTCCGGGGGATGCCGAGAACAGCGCCCAGGCCAAGCGGGCGGCGCGGCGGCGTACGGTTCGGCGACGAGTCGCGCAGGGTTGGGAGTAGTGCGAAAATTCGGCGCGGCGATTGGCACGATCGCCGCTGCGTCTTGACGTCGGTACTTTTCAAAGCTTCGCTGGTTGTCACGCTGCGGCCACGGCGGTGACGACGCGCTTGGCGCGCTCGTCCGGTTCGATGCCAAGCCCAGATGCGCTCGGAACACAGATCGAGTCGCCCTCGGCGCGGAAATTTAGGTCGGTCGTGCCGCGATCCGCAATGTACTGCGGGCCGTTGAGCGCGGCGGGCAAGTCAAGGCCGGCCCACGCGAAAAGATGAATCGATGCGGCGAGCGACCAATCCGTATCGGTGAGCCCGGAGGCGAACAGCGCGAGCCTGTTCTCCTCAAGCTGGGTCACGATGCGCGATGCGTTCCACAAGCCGCCGCAGCGCGCTACCTTCATCGCGATCCCGTCGAACATATTGAGCGCGATGAACTCTGCGACTTCAACGGGCGACACGATGCCCTCGTCCATCAGGATCGGCAACGCGCCTTGTCGCTTGAGCGCCTGGTAATCGCGGATGCGATTGGGCGGGAGCGGTGATTCGAGCGCCTTCAATCCGGCGTCGGCAAGCCTTGGGGCGATCGCAAGCGCAGTAGCGAGATCGTAGCTCGTGTTCGCATCCGCCCAATGGAATCCCCGCGGCGCGAACGCGAATACCGTGCGCACGAGCTCCACATCGTACTCGGGGGTCTGCGGCGGACCGATCTTGATATTGAAGCTGTCATAGCCCATCGCTCGGCCCTGCTCCAGCAGCGCCACGGCGCCATCGAGCGTGGGCGCTTGAACTGTCCAGCTGAGCTTGATCTGCGCACGCTTCGCACCGCCCAGCAGATCGCAGACACGGCAGTCGGTCTGCTTGCCCCAGAGGTCGTAACAGGCGAGGTCGATCGCGGCTTTGCACATCGGCTGGCCCACGGAGAACGAAGGCCTGATCGCACGCTCCATCCGCGCGTGAATGTCAGGGACGTCCGACGGATCCGCACCGATGAGCTCGGCACCGAGGTAATGGCGCAGCGTGGTCTCGACGCTCTCGACCGTCTCGTAGGTCCAGCTCTCGACGGGAACCGATTGACCCCAACCCTCCAAGCCATTCTCGTCGATCAACCGAAGGACGACGGACGGGCGTTTAGCGGTCTTGAAGAATTTGAATGTGCCGACCAGTTCGTAATCGAACCTGCCGACATCGACGCGAACGATCTTTGCCATTGAGAGTTGCGAATGACGGAGTCTAGGCGAGGGTCGTTGTTTGACTACACGGTTAATAGACTATCCGCGGGAGATGCTCATGGCGTGGTCCCCTGTGCCTGCGACTGCTCCACTCATATCGTTCGTTCCCGTCCCCGATTTTCCCATGGCTTCCATAATTAGTTTTCCGTTCCGTAACAAAGGATGCGAGACTGAAGAACGGTCTCACATCCGGGCTTTTCCATACGCGCATCTTCAAGTTGCCGAAAGCTGCGTGTGAATCGGTCTACGCTTTGGGACTGACCGTAGCGCGCCTTCGACCGCTGCCAACCGCGGCGGGGTCCGCTACGCGAAGCGATGCACCCGCGCGTCCCCGCGTTGCAGCCGACGCAGATTGTCCAATGCGACGTCGAGGGAGCGGGCAAAGGTTTCCCGCGTCAGCCATGCGACGTGTGGCGTCAACACCACCTGCGGCATGGCGTGCAAAGGGTGCGCTGCCGGCAGTGGTTCGACGGCGGCGACATCGAGGCCCGCTGCCGCGAGTTGCCCGGACCGCAAGGCGTCGACCATGGCCGTCGCGTCGATCAGCGCGCCCCGGGCGGTGTTGACCAGAATGGCGCCGCGCCGCATCAGCGCCAAACGGCGCGCGTCGAGCAGGTGGGTGGTCTCCGGCGTTGCTGGCATATGCAGCGATACGACATCCGCGCTCGCAAGCAGCGTCTCCAGCGGCAAGCGTTCGTAGGGAACCGCGCGTGCCGAACGCGCTGTGTAGACAACGCGGGCGCCCATCGACACCAGCCATGGCGCGAGCCGCGACGGGACGGCGCCGAAACCGACGAGCCCAACGGTGCGGCCAGCCAATTCCCCCACGTCGCCTTGCAGCGATGGCGGCAACGACCATGCATTGCCGTCGCGCGCGACACGCTGCAATTGAGGAAGGTGTCGTAAGCACGCCAGCATCAACAGCAAGGTCATTTCGGCGACGGCTTGCGTGTTGGTCCCGGGCATATTGCAGACCGCGATTCCGTGCGCCGCGGCCGCCGCTACATCGATCGTGTTGACGCCCACGCCGAATTTCTGGATCAGCTTGAGGCGCGCCGCAGCGGCGATTTCGCTTGCGGTAACCGGCCGCAACACATGCCACAGCACGTCGGTGGAAGGCAGTGCGGCGTCGAACGCCACGATATCCGTTTCAGCGATGACGGTGACGTCGAAACTTTCGGCGGCCAACGCGTGCAGGCGTGATACCAACCGCGGTGGCGCGTTGAAATGCAGCAGCACGCGCATGCAGGGTTCAGGTCGATGCGACGGCAATGGACTCGGCACGAGGAAATGGGGTCGCGCCGCGATATCGCGCCGCACTGCCCAATGCCTCCTCGATGCGCAGCACCTCGTTCCACTTCGCCATCCGCTCCGAGCGCGCAAAGCTGCCGACCTTGATCTGGTCGGCCTGCCAGCCGACGGCAAGATGCGCCAGCGTGGCGTCCTCGGTTTCGCCCGAGCGGGCGGACACGATGATGCGGTAGCCAACACGACGTGCGGCCACGATGGCGGTCTCGGTTTCGGTCACTGTGCCTGCCTGGTTCGGCTTGATCAGCACGGCGTTGCAGGCGCCTTCGCGGGCGGCGCGCTCGATTCGCTCGCCCGACGTGACGAGGTAATCGTCGCCCACCACCTGAATCCGGTGACCGAAGCGCCGCGTGAACTCGCGCATGCCGTCCATATCGTCTTCGCCGACGGGATCCTCGATCGAGACGATCGCATAGCGGTCGAGCCAGCGCTCGTATTCGTCGAGCAACGCTTCGACGCTCAGCGTCCGATCGTCGAGGCGCCACCGGTACCCGTCGTGGTCGCGCCATTGCGTGGCCGCTGCGTCGAGCGCGATCGCGATTTCCCGGCCCGCGGCGAAACCCGCGGCCTCGATCGCCTGCGTCAGCGCCACCAGCCCATCTTCATTACGCGCAAAGTTGGGCCAGTAGCCACCTTCGTCCGCCACGCCTTGCAGCATGCCCTTTTGCGCGAGGTGCGCCCCCGCTGCATGGTAGACCTCCGCCACCCATTCGAGAGCGGTGGCAAAGTTCGGCGCGGCGATCGGCACGATCAGGAAATCCTGGATGTCGCAGCGTCCGCGCGCGTGGGCGCCGCCGCCGAAGATCTGGATCTCAGGAGCCGGAATCCATTCGACGCGCGCGCCTCCCAGGAACTGCCACAGCGGCATGCGTGCCGACGCGGCGCGGGCATTGAGCAACGCCAGTGAGGTGGCGATCATGGCATTGCCGCCAAGACGCGAACGGTCGGGCGTGCCGTCGGCGTCGATCAGTAAATGGTCGATGGCCGCCTGATCATCGGCAGGTTGTCCGAGAAGGCAGTCACGGATTGGGCCGTTGACGTTGGCGACAGCGCGGCGCACATCGAAGCCGTTGAGGCGCGTGCCGCCGTCGCGCAGATCGTGCGCCTCGCCGGCGCCCGTGGATGCGCCGGCGGGTGCGATGGCGCGACCCCGGCTGCCGTCGTCGAGGGTGAGATCCACTTCGACGGTCGGCCGACCCCGCGAATCCCAGACGCGACGGCCGACAACGTTGCAGATCTTGACGGTGTTCACCGGAGTAGGTGTCTCCGCCATTGCAGAAGTGCGTCGGCCACGCTGATGGGCGGCTCGAGCAGCATGGCCTTGGCCGTGCGGCGCACCGCCTCGCGATCGTCGTCACGAATCAGGTATTCGACAGGCGACTTGCCATCGACGCGCGCGAGGGTCAATGCTGGCAGCAGGCGGGCGACGCGCGCGTCGAACGCATCGGCAGGTTCCCAAAGGATCTCCGCACGGTGCGCCGCGAGCAGCGCGCTAGCAGCGGCAAGCAGCGACTCCGCGTGGTGCGGCAGCGCGCGGGTCTTGAGCAGCAAGTGATTGAGACAGAATGCCACATCGAACGCCGGGTCGCCGTACCACGCGCATTCGGCATCGAGCAGTATCGGTCCCTGCGGACCGACCAGAATATTTTTGGGGCTCACGTCGCCATGGACTAGCGCGAGTCGGATCTGCGCGGTTTCGTCGCGACGGGCGAGGATGGCCGCGGCGACATCCGGATGCGCGGCGGCCGTGGCGGTTAGATACGGGTCGAGCCGCAATGCGGCAAAGCAACTGTCGGTAGCGAATTGCGCGGCCAGCACCGGATCGCCGGCCGTGGCAGCGTGGATGCGTCCTAACAGGCGGCCGACCGCGTATGCAACTGCGCGATCGACGTGGCCGGCGAGCAGTTGCGTTTTCCACAGCGGATGCAGGTCCGGCGCCAGATAGGCCATGGCGAACAGGTCCGTCGCGTCGTCGCGCGCGAGCGGTCGCGGGCAAGCGCCCGGCACCCGCGCGCTCACCACTTCGTACCATGCCCATTCGTGACGACTGCGCTCCACCGGTGCTTCCCAGTTGGCGGCGACGCGCAGCCGCGGCAGCGCGCGTTTGACGCAGATCGGGCCCTCCGGCAGATCAACACGCCAGATGTCAGAGGACACGCCGCCGGTCAGCGGCTCGCAATGCGGGAGCGCGGCATTGGCCAGCAATCCCATTCGGCGCAGCGCCGCGAGGATCGGCGCCGCGGCGCCGGCGTCCGTCATCAGGCGGCCTCGGCGACGACAGGGTTACGCAGCACGCCGATGCCCTCGATGTCGATCTCCATCGTGTCACCCGGCACGATCGGGCCCACGCCGGCCGGCGTCCCGGTGAGGATCACGTCACCTGGTTCGAGCGTGATCGACTGGGCAAGATACGACACCAGCGTGGGGACGTCGAACAGCAGATCGGCGGTGTTGCTGTCCTGGCGCACGACACCGTTGATGCGCGTCTGCACTCGCAAGCGCGACGGATCGAGATCGGTCACGACAAACGGTCCCAATGGGCAGAACGTGTCATAACCCTTGCTCACCAGCAGCGCGCCCATGCCCATTTCCTCGCGCTGGATCACCCGTTCCGAGATGTCGTTGGCGCACGTGTAACCGAGCACGACTCCGAGCGCATCGGCCTTGGAAACGCGCCGTGCCCGCCGGCCGATGACCACGGCAAGCTCACATTCGTAATGCACGTCGCGTCCCTCGCGCGGGTAGACCACCGGCGCGTCGGGGCCGATGACCGCGGAATCCGGCTTCATGAACAGCAACGGAATCCTCGGCGTCTGCGCCCCCACTTCGCGGATGTGGTTCACGTAGTTGAGCCCCACACCGTAAACGCGGCGCACGTCGATCGGTGCCAGCAGCCGCACCGTGTCGAGCGCGATGCGTTCGCCAGTGGCGCGATGCGCGCCGAAGGGCGAGCCATCGACGACCTCGATGGTGCGGGTGTCGCGCAGGCCGCCATAGCGCGGACCCCGCCCGTCGTCGAAGCGTAACCATTTCATGCGTAATCCTTCGGTGAGTGTCGCAATGGCGCGTTGCTAACAGGGTCCGAACGGAACAGGTGGCTGCAGCGCGTGCAAGCTTAAGCCTGCGTCCCGCGTGGGGTCGTGCCGGCGCGTCGACGCCGCGCGGCAGCGCACCGAGGTCTCATGCCGGTACCGTGTCGCCGATCATTTCGGCACGCAATGCGAACAGCCGGGCGCTGCCGATGTCGCTATCGTGCGCGACCACGCCGGCTTCCAGCACCAGCGCGTTGCCAAGCGCAAGTTCTCGCGCACGGCGCCGGAAGGGCCCCCATGTGATCACGCCCCAGTCGGATACGAACCACCAGCCGTCTTCCTGGTCCGTGAGTGGCATCAGCGCCACGCCCGCTTCCCGCCCGCCGCCCACGGGCCCGATGTAGTCAATCCACTCGGCGTCCGGCGTCTGCGTCGTGCCGATAGATCGTCCCCGATCATCGAGCATCCGCCCGCCTGCCACTGCCTGCATCGATTCCGCCACCCGCGCATTGAAGAAGGCATGCCGGGTGGGACCCAAGCGCACCGGCCATGTCACTGGCGCGAGGCGCGAACGGAGGTGCAGCACCGTTGCGTCCGGGTGCATGCGTACGCGCATCGCGCGTTCTTCGGCGAGGATCACGCGGCCCTGCGGTGCCGCCCACTCGCTGGGGCCGCGCCATTCGAGCGACTGGCGGATCGTGCCGGCATCGTTGCCGGCGGTGAGGAACGTGGCCGCCATTTCGACGATGCGCCCGGGCGCGCGGCCCTGGAACACGTCATTGATATAGCAGTTGTACGTGTACTCTTCGATGACGCCTTCGCCTGCCGGCACCAGCGCATGCACGTGGTCCGCGCCGATCCACACCGACTGGTGGTGTGGATGATCGGCCGGCGCTTCCGAAGTCACGGCAAAGCCGGCCGGTGTGAACAATGGAAAGACGTACGGGCGGAAGTCGCCAGCGGTAAGCGCCAGCACCGGGACGCCGTCGCGCCGCAGATAACGGCGGTGCGTGCGCGCCCAGGCCCCGGCGGGGAGCGCAATGGCGCCGGTGTCGAAGGTCATGGCCATGGAATAGCTACGGTCCGAAATGCCGCACCATGCCAGTGGTGAGCGCCGGCACGTACGTGACGATCAAAAGCACGACCAGCAACCCCGCCATGAACGGCATTAGCGCGCGGAAGACATGGACTACCGGCACCTGCCCGACGCGCGCCGTGGTAAAGGCCAGCATGCCCATCGGCGGCGTGAGCGCGCCGATGACGAGGTTCATCACCAGGATGACGCCGAAATGCACCGGGTCGATGCCGGCCACCTTGATCATCGGCACCAGGATCGGGACCAGGATGACCATCGCCGCGATCATCTCCATGAACAAACCGACCACGAGCAGAAAGACGTTGATCAATGCCAGCAGAACAATCGGGCTGGCGGTGATGGCGCCGAGCGCCGCGGCGACTTTCTGCGGTGCCTGCTCGGCGGTGAGCGTCCATGCAAATGGTGCAGCGGCGGCGATGATGAACGCGACGACCACCGTATCGTGCAGCGCCTCGCGCGCTGCTGCGAAGGATAATCGGGCCGTGAGCACCCGGTAGAGCAGCGCGCCGCACCCTAGCGCGTAAAACGCGGCGACCGCGCCTGACTCGGTGGCGGTGAAGGCGCCGAACCGCACGCCCCCGACGATGGCGATGGGGAGCAGCAGGGCCGGCACTGCGCGGGACAGCGCCCGCCAGCGCTCAGTTGACGAGGTGCGCGCGAGGTCGCGGCCGCGACCACCGGAACACAGATGTACGACGATGACCAACGCTACGGCGGTGAGCAACCCGGGTACGATAGTCGCGACAAACAATGCGCCCACCGAGGCCGACGCCAAGGCGCCGTAGATAATGAGACCGAGACTCGGAGGGATCAGGTTGGCGAGCGTGGCCGAGGCGCTGGTGAGTGCGCACGCGAACGCCGGCGAGTAGCCGCGCTTCTCCATCTCCGGTACGAGAATCTTGCCGATCGCTGCGGCGTCCGCCATCGACGATCCGGAGATGCCGGCCATCATCGTGTTGGTGGCGACGTTAACGTGCCCGAGCCCGCCACGCAGATGACCGAACCACGCGCTGGCAAGGTCGACCAGACGGGACGTGATGCCGGCGGCGTTCATCAACGACGCGGCAAGGATGAAGAACGGAATGGCCAGCAGCGTGAAAGAATTGAGTGAGGTGCCCATGTTCTGCGGAATGGTCACTAGCATCAAGTCGCCCTGCGGCGCGAAGGCGGCAAACGTTCCGACCACGAAGGCGAACGCGATCGGAACCTCCACGGCGATCAGCGACAGCGCAACCACCATCAGCACGATCGCGCCGCCTGCGGTCGGCAGTCCGGTGCCGAACGCGAGCAAGGCAGCGTAGAGCGCAATCGCCACGACCATCGGCGCGAGCGCCCTCAGCGCGGAACCGCCATGCAACCGTGCGCGGGCCAGACAGGCGAGAGTCAGGGCGCCGCAGACGGGAACAGCCGCGTACAGGAACTTAAACGACCAGCCGAGACCCGGCGATACATAGGTCGTCTTCGCGACAAAGGAAATGCCTTCGCCCAACAGGATCACGCCGCCCAAGGCCACGCACGCATCGACGACCATCGCGTGCGTTGCCCGGGCGGCCGGCGGCAGCCGCGACGAAAACGTTTCGATGGCGATATGGCCGCGGCGCCCGGCAGAGATTCCGGCGCCCACAAATACCGCCCAGACAAACATCCACTGCGCGCACTCCTCGGGCCAGGCCAGCGACGCGTTGAGCACATACCGGAAGAACACCTGCAGCAGCGCGACGGTCGCCGCCAGTACGAGAAGCACGACCGCGCCGTTCTCGAGCAGGTGTTCGACCCTCGACGTCGCAGGCGCGGAACCGGGCAATACCGCGACCGCTCCCGCGCCGGCGAACGCCAGCGTGGGGCGGGGAGCGTCCGACGGCATCCGCGGCTAGCCGCGCAACGCGACGATCTTGACGATCATCGCTTTGGTCTCCGGACTCTTGCCGCCGAACTCATCGAACAGCGGCGCCGTAGCCGCCATCCAGCGCTGCTGCTCCGCGGCAGAAAGACGAACGACATTGACGCCGCTCTTCTCGAGTTGCGCCAGCGCTTCGCTGGCCTTCGCGCGATTTAGCGCGCGCTGCTCGGCAAAGATTTCCTTTGCGGAATCGCGCACGAGCGTCTGCAAGTCGGGGGGCAAACCGTCGAGCCACTTGGCGTTAACGCGGACGGCTTTCGGCAGAAACCAGTGGCCGGTTAGCGTCAGGTTCTTGGCCTGCTCATACCATTTGAAACCCAGGATGGAGAAATAGTCCGCCTCGAGCGCATCGATAACGCCGGTGGACAACGCCGAATACTGTTCGGCATAGGGGAGTGGCGTGGGATTCGCCCCCAGTTTGCGCCAGAAATCAAGCCACAGTTTGAGTTCGGGCGTGCGGATTTTGAGTCCCTTGAGGTCCTCGAGCTTGGTCACCGGTTTCTTCGACAGCAGGTGGCGAAAGCCGACTTCACCGTAGGCGACGAACTCGACTCCGGTCTTGGCTCGCGCGATGGCCGAAATGTCATTGGCGATGGGGCCCGTGAGCACGCGGTCGGCGTGCGCTTCGTCCTTGTACATGAAGCCGGGAGCGCCCGCGGCGACGGCGATTTCCGGCGCAACTGCTTCTTCCGTGTCCGGTCCGCCCGCGGTGATCTGAATGGTGCCAATGCGGCTTTGCTCGATCAGCTGCGTATAGCTGCCAAGCTGCCCGGCGGGAAAGTGCTGTGCATCGATGCGCCCGCCACTCTTGTCGCGCAGCACGGCGGTGAACTTGTCGAACGCCAACGTCATCGGCGATCCCACGGCCTCGGAATGCGCGATGCGGCACGTGATCTTGGCTTGGGCCAAGAGCGGACGTGCGAGTGGCAGAGCGAGTGCGGAGATGCCTGCGGCTGCAAGGAAGCGGCGCCGGTTGGTACGCGTGCCGAACGGCGAATGCGAGCTCATGCGTTCCTCCTAGTCTAGTGGTCATCGGACAGGCATTTTCTGCAAACGTTAGCAGACGTTGCCGGGAAATGTCAAACGCGCCTGTCGGCGTCGAGCGTCTGCATTCGCAACAAGCTTAGTGCGGGACAGGTCGCCTACGCGCCTCCCTGACAGGAGCAACTTCTGCTATCGTTTGCAGAAACGGACATCGTTCATGATTACCATCAAAGACATCGCCCGTGCCGTAGGCGTCGCGCCATCGACGGTGGCGCGCGCGCTCGCCAATCACCCCCACGTGCACGAAAACACCAAGGCGCGCATCCGCGAGGAAGCGGCCCGATTGGGATATGTCGCGCACGCGCCGGCGCGGGCCATGCGGTGCGGACATAGTGGGTTGATCGGGCTCATGATTCCGGACATCCGTAACGATTTCTATTCGACGGCGGCGCAGGCGATCGCGGAGGCATGCGCCGCATCCGGCCTGCAGGTGGTGTTGAGCATTACCAACGACGATGTCGCGCGCGAGCGCGACCAGCTGCGGGGATTGGTGTCGGCGCGCTGTGCCGGCGTCATCGTCGTGCCCACCGCTGCGCCCAACCGCGAATCGCTCGCCCTATTGCAGCAGATCCCTCACGTGCAGTTCATTCGCCGGTCGCGTGCTATACGTGCCCCGTGGTTCGGCATCGACGACGCGGCGGCGACGCGTATCGCCGCCGCGCATTTGCTGCATCTCGGTCATCGTCGCATCGCCTATGTTGGCGGGGACCTCGCCCTATCGACCGGTGCCGATCGCTTTCGCAGTTTCGAACAGACATTGAAGTCCCATCGGGTAGCCGTTTCGCGTGGCCTGTGCGCGCATGGGCCGGGCGATGCAGGCTCCGGCGCCCATGCGACGCGCGCAGTCCTCGCCGCGAATCCGCGGCCCACGGCACTCGTGCTAGCCGGATCGCGACTTACGGTGGGCGCGCTCGACGCGGTGCGCGAACTTGGGCTCGACGTGCCGCGCGAATTGTCGGTGGTCGGGTTCAACGACTCCGGCGCACTCGGCTGGTGGGGCAAGGGCGTCACGTCAGTCGGGCTGCCGGTGCGCGACATCGCGGTAGCGTGCGCCGCAGGGCTGCTCGGTGTACTGCGCGGTGCGGGCGGGAGCGGTGATCCGACTCCGGGGCCCCCGGCCGCGGCGACATTCGAACCATTTCTCGTCGAACGCGGCAGCACGGCCTCGCTCGTCGCCAACTCGGGCAAGCGCGCCGCTTAGTGCGAACGGCGCGGCGGACGAAGAGCGCGCAACCGCGCGCGCTGCTTTGTCGAGTTCGAATCGCTCGGGATCGAAGTTCCCGGCCCATTCGCGCATCTCGGCGTGCTCCGGATGAGTCGGATCCGCGAGAGCTTCGCAAAGCTCCACATAGCCGTAAGGACCGCCGCAATCCTCGGGTGGGCCGGCCCTTGCTCCGGCAAGCAGACGCGCGCTCTTGCCGTCGTCCGGCAGTCGCTCCACGATCGCAATGTCGTGCCACCAGTCGTCGCCAAAATCGTACCAATAGCGAAACTTCCGTCGCCCGCAGCGCTTCGGCAAGGCGGACCACCCGTTCGTCTTCGAGTTCTTGATCCCGCTCGAACCCGCCGGGCTCCGGCGTGCCGATATTTCGATCGCCGACCTCGAACTGGTGCAAATGGCAATCCTCCCACGCAAATGCCGCCTGGATCACCCGATGCAGCTGCGCGAACGTGAGATCGTCGGGCACGACGATTTTCCGCCGGATCGGCGGTGTGATTCCGTCGAGGGTGACTTCTACACTTAGCATCTGCCGCGCGGCGGGTGCCGCAACTGCGTTCGCCGCAGAGCGGGCTCGTGGAGGCGCCGCTGCCGTAAGTTTCGGCGAAGGTCGTTTTCTCGCAGTGGACATAGCGGAGGGTTACGCCTTGGAGTAAATCTCCGCACCCTTCTGCACAAACTCGACGGCCTTCACTTCCATGCCTTTTTGCAGTGCGGCTTCGTCCGAGACTCCAAGTTTCGCTGCGTATTCCCGCACATCCTGCGTGATCTTCATCGAGCAGAAGTGCGGCCCGCACATCGAGCAGAAGTGCGCGAGCTTCGCACCATGCTGCGGCAGCGTTTCATCGTGAAATTCGCGCGCCTTGTCCGGGTCGAGGCCGAGGTTGAACTGGTCCTCCCAGCGGAATTCGAACCGCGCCTTGGATAACGCGTTGTCGCGCATCTGCGCGCCAGGATGGCCCTTGGCGAGATCGGCGGCGTGCGCCGCCAACTTGTACGCCATGATGCCGTCCTTGACGTCGGCCTTGTTCGGCAGGCCAAGGTGCTCCTTGGGCGTGACGTAGCAGAGCATCGCCGTGCCGTACCAGCCGATCATCGCCGCGCCGATCGCGCTCGTGATGTGGTCGTACCCCGGCGCAATGTCGGTGGTGAGTGGCCCCAGCGTATAAAACGGCGCCTCTCCACACAGCCGCAACTGTTCGTCCATGTTGAATTTGATCATGTGCATCGGGACGTGGCCGGGGCCCTCGATCATCACCTGCACGTCGCGCTTCCAGGCGATTTGCGTCAGTTCGCCGAGCGTTGCGAGTTCAGCCATTTGCGCCTCATCGTTGGCATCGAAAATCGAGCCGGGGCGCAGCCCGTCGCCCAACGAGAACGCGACGTCATACGCTTGCATGATCTCGCAGATTTCCGCGAACCGCGTGTAGAGAAACGACTCCTTGTGATGCGCGAGGCACCATTTCGCCATGATCGAGCCGCCGCGCGAAACGATTCCCGTCATGCGTTTGGCGGTAAGCGGGATGTAGCGCAAGAGAACACCCGCATGGATCGTGAAGTAATCGACACCTTGCTCGGCCTGCTCGATCAGCGTGTCGCGATACATCTCCCACGTCAGGTCTTCGGCTTTGCCGTCGACCTTTTCGAGAGCCTGGTAGATCGGCACAGTACCGATCGGGACCGGCGAATTGCGGATGATCCACTCGCGCGTTTCGTGGATGTTCTTGCCGGTCGACAGGTCCATCACCGTGTCGGCGCCCCAGCGCGTCGCCCACGTCATCTTCTCGACTTCCTCGGCGATCGACGACGACACCGCTGAGTTGCCGATGTTGGCGTTGATCTTCACCAGGAAATTGCGGCCGATGATCATCGGCTCGGATTCCGGATGGTTGATGTTGTTCGGGATGATCGCGCGGCCGCGCGCCACTTCGTCGCGGACGAATTCGGGCGTAATGAACGGCGGAATCGCCGCACCGAAGCTCTGGCCCGCGTGCTGCCGGCGCACGATGTCGGGCATCTGCGCAAGCAGCTCCTCACGCTGCAGGTTTTCCCGGATCGCGATGAATTCCATTTCGGGCGTAACGATGCCGCGCCGCGCGTAGTGCATCTGCGAGACATTCGCACCGGACTTTGCGCGCCGCGGCCGGCGATGCAGATCGAAGCGCAGACCGGCGAGTGCCGGGGCCTCGAGGCGCGCGCGGCCGAACGCAGACGTCGGGCCGGGAAGCTCCACCGTATCATTGCGCTCGGCAATCCAGCTTGCGCGCACTGCCGGCAACCCCGTGCGGACGTCGATCGACGCGGCGGGATCGGTATAGGGCCCGGACGTGTCGTATACGACGAGCGGCGGATTCTTCTCGAATCCGAAGGACGCGGGGGTTTCGCTCTGCTGAATCTCGCGCATGGGAACGCGCAGGTCCGGACGCGATCCCTTGATGTAGATCTTGCGCGAGGCGGGAAGCGGCGTGACGGCGGCCGAATCCACCTTGGCGTCGCGGGCGAAAAACTGGTCGTTGGCGTTCATGTTGCTCCTTATCCCGCGGAGCCGAGGTTCGCCCCCGAATGCTCCGCAATGTGCGACGTCATCGCGCACCCGCGCGAACGCCGCTTACGTGAAATCCAAAAACCGGGAAGAGGAGCAGAAGGCTTGACGCTTCACGCTTCCCTGCGCCGGCATTATCCGAACAGGTTCCAAGGGTTTGCTCTCACCGACCCGCACACTCGCGGGAAGGACCCCTAGCGTTGGACGAAAGGTACGCCGAAAAGGCGTGCTGGGCAATGGGTCGTCTTCGAACCGATGCACGTCGCCGGCCTGCACCGAGCGGATGTAGTCTTTGTTGAGCTGCGTTAAGGTTTCGTGGTCGTTTTCCATGCGGCTTAGCTCCATGCAGGTGGCAATTCTGCCACTTTAGAACTCCTGGTTCGCCGGCCTGGGCTCCGCGTAGAATCATGCAGCAAAGCGGGTGTAGCTCAATGGCAGAGCAGAAGCTTCCCAAGCTTACGACGAGGGTTCGATTCCCTTCACCCGCTCCAGCAGCTCTTTCGCTAGGCCACGCCAGACCGCTTGTTTGCCTGCAGGGGTTGACATGGTATACGTAATACGGGATAGTGGTATGCGTATTACGAAAAACGGAAGGCAACGTGACGGCTATCTCGAAAGTTACCGCCAAATACCAGGCGACCATCCCTCAGAAAGTGCGGGAATTTTTGGGAATCAAACAAGGCGACACGGTGGCCTATGAAATCGAAGCGGGCGAAGTCAAGCTGCGCCGCGCGTCGCCACTCGACCTCGCGTATCACGGCGCGGTAGCTGCAACACTGACCGAGTGGAATTCCAGGACAGATGACGAAGCCTATAGCGATCTTTGATCCCGATCGACTGGCACGCTTCGACATCGTTATCGTACCGTTTCCTTTTACCGACAAGGCGGCCGCTAAGCGCCGGCCAGCGCTGGTGCTCTCGAATGCGCCAGGGTTCAATCGCATTGCGGGTCATAGTGTCATGGCCGTAATCACGAGTGCCGACAATGCGCCTTGGGTGCTGGACACGCCGATAGCCGATCTGAAGTCCGCCGGACTGCCGTCGCCTTCCGTAGTGCGCATGAAGCTTTTCACCCTCGATCACCGCTTCGTCTTGCGACGGGCGGGGCGGCTCGCTTCGAACGATGCCCGTGCAGTGGACGCCTCCCTGGTTGCGCTACTTTTCCCGCAAGAGATCATGAGCAAAAAACGTTGAGGCCAAAAAAGCGCACCTCTCGACATCATGGCCGCATCCTTGAACCCTTGAACCTGCAACCCGCGTCGTGCACGCGTACGTCCACGCGTACCGCCGGGCGTACGCGCGCCCTCGTTCGCTGCACAATCCTGGTCGCGTGGGCTCTCCACTTCGCGCTGGGGGCCGCGCAAGCGCAAACGCTCGTTCAGGATGAGGTCCCGGGCTTGCGCTTGCCGCGCAATGTGGTGCCGCTCTCCTACGAGGCACAGCTCACGATCGATCCCAAAGCGGAGACGTTCAGCGGCGCGCTAGCAATCAAGGTGCGCGTCGACAAGCCGACGGATCTCGTCTGGTTGAACGCCGTGAAACTAACAATCGAGGAGGCCCGGGCCGTGCTTCCCGGTCCGAACGCCGAGGGTTTTGCCGCGACCGTCGTACCCGGAAACGACTCGGTCATCGGACTCAAGTTTGCGCAACCGCTGCCGGCCGGCGAAGCGACACTGCGGATCCGTTACACCGGTACATTCCAAACGACGAGCGTCAACGGCGCGTTCAAACAGAAGGATCGCGACGACTGGTACATCTTCACGCATTTCGAGCCGCTCGATGCGCGGCGCGCGTTCCCTTCGTTCGACGAACCGGCCTTGAAGGCGTCGTGGAAGCTCACCTTGCTGATTCCGGAAGGCTTGCGCGCATTTGCGAACATGCCAGTCGAGTCGGAGCGCGGTTCGGCGCCCGGCTGGCGCGAAATCAGTTTTCTGCGGTCGCCGCCGCTGCCGACGTACCTGATCGCTTTCGCCGTCGGCTCGTTCGACGTGCGCGACGGTGGAACAGCCGGGATGAACCGGACGCCGATCTCGGTCATAACGCCAAAGGGTCGCGCGGCTGAGGCTGCCTACGCCGCGGTCAACACCGGCGCGATCCTCGCGGTGGCTGAAAAATACTTCGGTCGCCCGTATCCGTTTCCCAAGCTCGACCTGATCGCGTTCCCGCAGTCAACCTTTTTCGGCGCGATGGAGAACGCGGGACTCATTACGTACGGCGCCCGCGGACTCCTTGCGCGCCCGGATGAAATGTCAACGACGTTCGAGCAGTGGTTCATCGCAGTGACCGCGCACGAAATCGCGCACATGTGGTTCGGCGATCTGGTCACGATGGCATGGTGGGACGATCTCTGGCTCAACGAGTCGTTCGCATCGTGGCTCGGCGATCGCATCACGGCTGAACTGAAGCCTGCATGGCGTTGGAACGCACGGCTGGCCGACAGCCGCAGCTGGGCGATCGCCACGGACCGCTTGACTTCGGCGCGGCAAGTCCGGCAGCCGGTGACCGAGGTCAACGAAGTTCGCGCGGCGTTCGACAGCATCACGTATTCGAAAGGCCAGTCGGTCCTGACGATGTTCGAGGATTGGCTCGGTCCCGAAAATTTCCGCGATGGCGTCCGGCGCTATCTCGCCCAGCACGAATGGGGCAACGCCACCGCGGACGACTTTTTTGTGGCGCTTGGCTCCGCCGATCCGGCGTTGATTCCGGCGTTTCGCGGTTTCGTCGATCGGCCTGGGATACCGCTGCTGGATGTCGTGCTCAATTGCAGCGCGGCGCCGACGATCGAGCTTTCACAGCAGCGTCTTGCTCCGGTTGGCGTAGCGCCGATGGCTGCGGAACCTTGGGTTTTTCCGGTGTGTTTTGAGTATGGCGGCGCACAGAAGGGGGTTCGCCAATGCGCGCTGGTCCGGGACGCCATGCAGAGCATCCCGCTCAAAGTCAACACTTGTCCGCAGTGGGTGGTTGCGAATCGCGACAGCGTCGGCTACTACCTGCCGCGGCTCTCGCCTGCACTGTTTGCGGCGCTGCCGAAGGCAGAGCGGGCGCTGGGCACGAAGGGTATGGCGTCGCTAATTGCTGACACCAATACATTGGCGCGAGCGGGCGCGCTCGGCTACGTGGACACGCTGAAATTTGGCGCACGCCATGCCGGCGCCACCGAGCCGCGCACTGCGCTCGCGGCCCTCGCTATTGCCGCCGATTTGCCGGCGGAGTTTGTCGCGCCGATCAATGCCGCAAAATTTGCGGCGTGGGTGAGCAAGCACTATGCCGCGCGAGCGCACAAGGTCGGATGGTTGCCGCGTAAGGGTGAATCAACGGATTTGCCGGAACTTCGCAACGCGGCGTTGCCGTTCGTTGCCGACCGGGGTCGAGATCCAAAGCTCGTGAACGAAGCGCAAAGCCTTACCGCGCGCTGGCTGAAACGGCGTAACGCGATGCCACCTACGGTACGACGGAGCGTGCTAACTGCCGCAGCGCGTACCGCGAACCACAATGCACCGATGCTCTTCGACGCACTGTTGGCGGTTGCGCGCGCGAGCAGCGACCGCAACGAACAGGAGGACGTGCTGACGGCGCTGGGTGCGTTTCTCGATCCCGCACTCGTCGAGCGTGCAGCGGCGCTGGCTCTCGACCCCGCCATCGACGTCCGTCTCGGCACGCGCGCATTGCGCGAAGCGTTAGAGGATGCCCGTACCCGCCCGACGGCGCTTCTCTGGTTTGCGCAGAACTACGATGTGTTGGCCGCGCGGGCGCCGCGCGAGCAGCAAGGCTTCTGGCCGTACTGGGCGGACAATGTCTGCACGGCGGAGGGGCGGACGCAATTTGTCGCCATCTTCGAACCTCGTGCGGCGAAGCTCGACGCGGGCCCGCGCTCCTATCGCCAGGCGCTCGAGAAGATCGATTTGTGCCTCGCGTTGCGAGTTGCGCGGCAAGCGTCGATCAACGCATTTTTTGCCGCCGCACGGTGACGGCGCGGCACGCTCATGTTCCGACCGTGGCTGTCGTCATGATCGCCGGGGCGGTCGCGTGCTTTTCGCTCCTCGACGTCATCGTCAAGACGCTGGCGCCCCGACATCCGATTCCGTTGCTGGTGTGGGCGCGCTGGGGGTTTCAAGCCGTTGCGATGCTGGTGTGGCTGGCGCCGAGCATGGGACTCGCGATGGTGCGGACGCAGCAGCTTAGGATGCAATTGCTGCGGGGCGTGTTGCTCGTAGCCTCCTCACTCTTCTTCATGAGCGCGCTCAAATACCTGCCGCTGGCCGATGCGACCGCGCTCAATTACACGACGCCCACGCTCGTCATCCTGCTCGCGGTCGTGGTGCTGCACGAACGGATGACCAAGGCGCGGATCGGCTTCGTCGTCGCCGGCGCAATCGGTATGCTGTTGATCGTGCAGCCCGGCGCGGAATTTTTCAAGGGCGCGTCGTTCCTGGCGCTGGCGGCGGCGGTCTGCTACGCGACGTTTCAGATCATCACCCGTATGCTCGCGGGCGAGGATCCGCGCGTGACGCTCTTCTATCCGGCATTGATCGGAACGCTCGTGATGACTTTGGTCTGGCCGTGGTTTGGCCTGCCGATCGCGATGACTTGGGCAGAGGTTGCATTGCTCGCGTTGGCGGGGGTGCTCGGCACCGTTGGCCACTTCCTGTTCATTCTTGCGTTTGCCCGGGCGCCTGCATCCGCACTCACGCCGTTCACCTATTTGCAACTGGTGTGGGCGACGCTGCTCGGCTGGATTGCGTTCGGCGATTTTCCGGATGGGCTTACGTTGATCGGCATGGGCATAATCGGCGGCAGCGGATTGCTGCTCACCTGGCATGAACGGCGACGGGCGCTGATCCCGCCGCCGGAACCTCCCGCGGTCGATTGACCCTAGAGAACAATTGAACGAAGGACTTCGAACATGGACAAGTCGCAGAATAAAGACAAACCCCGGATAGGATTCATCGGTGTCGGCCTCATGGGCCACGGCATCGCGAAAAACCTCGTAACCAAAGGCTATCCTCTGGTTGTGCGCGTGAACCGCAATCGCGCGCCCTTGCAGGACCTGCTGGCGGCCGGCGCGCAGGAAGTCAAGACCAATGCCGATGTCGCACGGGCGTCCGATATCGTGTTCCTGTGCGTGACCGGCGCTCCGGAGGTCGAAGAAATCGTCTATGGCACCAACGGCATCGCCTCTGCCACGCATAAGGGCCTGGCCATCGTCGATACGTCCACCAGCGAACCGGGAACGACCGCCAGGATGCGCGAAGGATTGGCGCCTGCCGGCGTGCGCTTCGTCGATGCGCCGCTGGCCCGTACGCCAATCGAGGCCGAACAGGGGCGGCTGAACATCATGGTAGGCGCGGACGATGCGACGTTCGCCGAGCTGAAACCGGTGCTGGAAGCGTTCTGCGAGAACATCATCCACGCGGGGCCGCCCGGTCACGGCATCGTGCTCAAGCTCATCAACAATTTCGTCGCGCAAGCGATCGCGACCGCCACGGCGGAAGCGTGTGCCGTCGCGGCGAAGTCGGGCCTGTCGCTGCAAAAACTCCACCAAGTGATCTCCGCCGGCGCCGTGAATTCGGGCATCTTTCAGATGATCGTCGGCAAGCTGCTCGACGGCGGTGATTTGACGGGACTCAAGTTCACGCTCGTGAATGCGATGAAGGATATGCGTTACTACACTCATTTCGCTGAGTCGCTGCCGGCCTCGGCGATCGTCGGCGAAGCGGTGCATCAGAGCCTCGTTCACGCGAATCTCATGGGCTTCGGCGACAAGTACGTTGCGTCGCTCGTCGAGGCACAGGAAAAATTGAACGGAGTGAAAATCGTGCCGCGCGGATAAGAGCTCGCCCTAAGTTCGCTACCCCATTCTTCGCCCACACCTTGCGCAAGCATTCGTCGCATGCATCTGCTGATCCTGGGCGGCACCAAATTCCTGGGCCGCCATTGCATCGATGCTGCGATCCAACGCGCCCATGCCGTGACGATGTTCACGCGCGGACGAGTTCCTAATCCGTGGGGTGACGCGGTCACCGCGCTAATCGGCGACCGCGATCCTCTGCTTCCGCCCGGCTTGGATGCGCTGCGCGTCGGAACGTGGGATGCAGTCATCGATACCAGCGGCTATTTGCCGCGCTGCGTGGGTGCCTCCGCCGCACTTTTGGCTGAGCGCGTTCGGCGCTATTTGTTCGTGTCGTCGGTATCGGTGTACGCCCATTTGAACTCACCAGGCACCGACGAAACGGGACAGCTGGCTCTCCTCCCAGACCCGAATGACGAGGATGTCGGCAAGCATTACGGGCCGCTCAAAGTCGCTTGTGAGCAGGCAGTCTCCAAGGCGTTGGGCGACCGCGCGCTCATCGTGCGACCCGGTCTCATCGTCGGACCCCACGACCCGACGGACCGTTTCGGCTATTGGGTCGCTCGCTTCATGATGCCGGAAACCTTGGGCGACCGTCCACCGGACGCCGTCGTACCCGCGCCGCCTGCGCGGCCGATCCAATGCATCGACGTGCGCGATCTTGCGCAGTGGATGCTCGACCTTATCGAGCGCGGCGCGGAGGGCGTGTACAACGCGACCAGTCCGGCAGGGCAGTGGTCGATGGGCGATCTCGTCGATGCGCTCGCCGCAAGCGCCAAGTCGGGTGCGCCGCGTCCGGTGTGGGTCGACGAAGTGCGGTTGCTTGCGCACAACGTTGTGCCTTGGACCGGGTTGCCCCTCTGGATTCCCGCTACGACCGCCGAGCTGGCCTGGCTGCTGGCAATCGACGCGCGACGTGCGCAGGCGGCAGGGCTCACCACACGCCCACTTGCCGACACGATCGCCGCGACGGCTGCGTGGCTTGCACGGCGCGACCGGTCAAATACTTGGAAAGAGGTGCTGTCCGCGCAAGCTGAACGCGACATTCTGCAGTCAATGTGACGGTACACGATCGTGCGATCATCTCGGGAACCTCTGCGGCCGGTCGCAACCGCGCGCATTGATCAGGGGCTCCCGAACGACGCATCGTTGGGCATCGCGTGAACCGTACCGCCGAGTTTCTCGAATTCGCCTACGACGTGGCGCTCGCTGCGGGGACGGTGATCCTGCCGCATTTTCGCGAGGCGATCGCGGTCGAGGACAAGCGCAGTGCGCTCGGCTACGATCCGGTGACCATCGCCGACCACGCCGCTGAAGAGGTGATCCGTGCGGCCATTGCGCGTACCTATCCGGACCATGGCATTCATGGCGAGGAGCAGGGGCGCCTGGTGGGTGCATCGCCGCTGACGTGGGTCATCGACCCCATCGACGGCACCAAGAGCTTCATTCTCGGGCACCTGCATTGGGCGACACTGGTCGCGCTGCACGATGGCGCACGGCCGGTCGTAGGCGTTGCCCATCAGCCGTTCGTCGGCGAGACGTTTCTGGGCGCCATCGGCCATGTTGCGGAATGGCGACGCGCCGGCGAGCGTCGCGTATTGCGCACGCGCCAGTGTGCCCGGATCGAGGATGCGATCGTCGCGACCACCGATCCGCGAACTTTCCGGTCTGTGGGGGAAACCGAGGCGTTGCGCGTGGTAAGCGAGGGGGCGCGCTTTACGCGTTACGGCGGTGACTGCTATTGCTATACACAGCTCGCGATGGGGCTCATCGACATCGTGATCGAAACGGGTTTGCAGCCCTACGATATCCAGGCGCTGATTCCGATCATCGAGGCAGCGGGGGGCAAGATCACCGACTGGAACGGCGGTCCCTGCGATCAGGGTGGCTCGGTGCTGGCGTGCGGCGATCCCGCACTGCACGCCAGAATTCTGCAGCGGCTACCCGTCTGACGGCGAGAGGTGCAACAGCCGTTCGTCGAGTCGGCGTTTCAATGCGCCACGCCATTTGTCAGGGACCAGATCGTCGGGCAGTTCGGATTCGTCCCAGAAGCCCAGCAGGATGCCTTTGCGCTGCGAAGTACCGCGCATGGCGACGATCTCTTCTTCGCTGCGCGTGGTTCGCTGTGACTGGCGCAGACCCCAACGTCCGAGCGCTTCGTGCATGCGTTGGCGCTGCGCTTCGAAACGGGGGTCGGCGCCGAGATCGACCAGTTCCTGTGGATCGTTGTGCAGGTCGTGCAGCATCGGCCGGAATCCCGGTGCATGCACATACTTCCAGCGTTTATCGGCGATCATGTACATGCGCGCATCCATGGGCGCGACCTTGAGCGCTTTGGCTGCGGGCGTTACCGAGTAGTCGTATTCGCTCACGACGAAGCGGCGCCAGCGCTCGGGCGGATAGCCATGCAGCCACGGCTGCAGCGCGAGGCCTTCGAGCCGGTGCGGTTGCGCAGCCCCTCCGCAGGCCTGCACGAAGGTCGGGATCAGATCGATGGCCTCCACCAGCGCATCGCACACGTTGCCGCGCGTGGAGTCGGCCTCGCGCGACGGGTCGACGACGATCAACGGAATCTTGACCGACGGGTCGTGGAAGAGGTCCTTCTCGCCCATCCAGTGGTCGCCCAGGTAGTCGCCATGGTCGGACGTGAAGACGATAAGCGTATCGCCGACCAGCCCGCGTCGTTCGAGCTGCCGCATCAGCACGCCGATCTGATCGTCGATCTGCGCGACCAGCCCCATGTAGGCTGGTATCACGGCGGCGCGTACGTCGTCGCGCGAAAACGCGCGGCTTACGCGCGAGTTCATGAACTCGCGATACACCGGGTGCGGATCGGCGCGCTCCGCCTCCGAGCGCACGATCGCGGGAATGTCCTGCAGGCCGTACATCGCGTGATACGGAGCCGGCGCGATGCACGGCCAATGCGGCTTGATGTAGGACAGGTGCATGCACCAAGCTGCGTCGCCGGTTTCATCGATGAACTGCATCGCGCGACGCGTCATGTACGGCGTCTCGGAGTGCTCTTCGGCCACGCGTGCGGGTCGCGACGAATTGCGCAGCAGCCAGCCGGAGAGAAGATTGCCGTCGTCGTCCTCGCCGGCATTGGCCCAGTCGTCCCAGCCGTCGTCACCGGCGTATCCCACGTTCTTGAGATATTCGTTATAGCGCACCGTCTTGGGATCATAGCGGCCATCGGGTCCGCTGCCGTGCAATCCGTCGTCCCGCTCGTAGGGATCAAACCCGCACTCGGACACGCGCATGCCGATCGTCGAGGTCGGATCGATACCCAGACGTGCCATACCTTCGGTGTCGGCCGCCATGTGCGTTTTGCCCACGAGCACGGTCTGCCGCCCGAGCGGGCGCATGTAGTCGCCCAACGTCCATTCGCCGACGCGCAGCGGAAAGTTGTTCCATGCCGCGCCATGCGACTGCACGTAGCGCCCCGTATAGAAGCTCATGCGCGACGAGCCGCAGATTGTCGACTGTGCGTACGCGCGGGTGAAGCGCACCCCTCGCGCGGCGAGCGCGTCGAGGTTTGGCGTGCGTAGCCGGCGATGCCCGGCGCACGCCAGGTAGTCCCAGCGTAGCTGGTCGCACATGATGAAAAGGACGTTCCTGCTCATGCTCGAATTCCCGGCCATGGCGAGCGCCGCCGTGCCTTGCCGGTCACTCCTGGAAGCCGCTGCGCTTGATCACCGGCTCCCACTGGGCGCGATAGGCTTTGAGCATGCTAATCGTCTGCTCCTGCGACGCGGATATCGGATCCATGTTGCCGGCGACGAACTGCTTGCGTACTGCCGGATCCGTCATCACAGTTTGTATGGCAGTGGCGTAATCGCGAACCTTATCCGCCGGCATCGATCTAGGCGCGAAGAAGGTATTCCAACCTGATGCCACGAGGTCAACCCCTACCTCCTTGAACGTCGGCAGGTCCTTGGCGAAAGGCGAGCGCGACTGACCCGACGTCGCGAGTACCTTGAGCTTGCCGCCGTCGTGCAGAGGCATCAGGCTATCCAGCGTGTCGACCGCAACGGGAATCTGTCCGCCGATGAGGTCGGCGGCGAGCGGCGCCGAGCCCTTGTAACCGACGACATCGGCTTTCAAGCTGGCGCGCTCGCCCAGCATCAGTGCGAAAAAGTGCGGCAGGCTGCCGGTCGCCGGCACGCCGAAGAAGGCCTTCTGCGGATTCGCCGTGAGCCAAGCGAGCAGCTCCTTCAACTGACTCACGGGCACCTCGGGCCCGATGGCGACGCCGAATTCGTAGGAGGTGACCTGCGCTACAGGCACAAAATCGACCTCGGGGATGTAGCCAACGTCCTTGAAGACGAGCGGTGCGACGGTGATCACCGCGGGGTTGCCGAGCATCAGGACATTGTCCGCTGCAGTCGCCAGCTTGAACTGCTGCGCGGCGAGACGGCCGCCGGCGCCGGTTCTGTTCTCGACGATGACGGTGACACCGTACCTCTTCTGCAGCGCGTCACCTACCAGCCGCGCAGCCCGATCCGACGCGCCACCGGGCGCATAGCCGACAAGCAAGCGCAGCGTACCTTCGAGTTTCTGTCCGTGCGCTGTGAACCCAGCCAAGCCGAGAAACACGACGACTAAGAGCTGCAGCGTATGCTTGACATGTCGCTTCATTGGCGTCTCCATTGGCGAGCACACGATAGGAAACTCAACGGTAACACGCTAGAATTCCTGACGGTCGGTCAACCCCTAGAAAGAGACTCGATATGGCCAGTTGAATGTTAACGGCAAGGTGCGCGAGTTCAAGGCCGAACCCGACACACCATTGCTCTGGGTGCTGCGTGAGCAGCTCGGATTGACCGGCACTAAGTACGGCTGCGGCGTGGCGCAATGCGGCGCCTGCACCGTGCATATCGACGGCGAAGCGATGCGCAGTTGCGTCCGCCCGGTATCGACGGTGGGCCCCACCGCGAAGATCGTGACTATCGAAGGGCTTTCACCCAACGGCTCGCATCCGGTGCAGAAAACGTGGGTAGCGCTCGATGTTCCGCAGTGCGGGTACTGCCAGTCCGGGATGATCATGGCGGCCGCGGTGCTCCTCAAGGCGACGCCGAATCCCAGCGACCAGCAGATCAACGAGTCGATCACCAACATCTGTCGTTGCGGCACCTACAACCGGGTGCGGGCGGCGATCAAGGTCGCCGCCCAGGGAGGTGATGCCAAGCGTGCCGGCCTCGCAATTCTGCACGTCGAGGAGAGCGCATCATGACCACGAATCTCGCCCGCCGGCGTTTCCTCGGCACCTCGGCTGCCGCGGCCGGCAGCCTGGTCGTCGGCTTTCACGTTCCGTTCGCTCGTGACGCAACTGCGCAAGGCGCGAAGGCGCAAGGCGCGCTAACCCCGGAAATCAATGCGTGGGTCGTGGTGCGGCCCGATGACACGGTCGTGATCCGCATTGCGCGCTCCGAGATGGGACAGGGCTCGCTGACCGGCCTTGCGCAGTTGGTAGCCGAAGAGCTCGAATGCGATTGGGGGAAGGTCACGACCGAGTACCCGACGCCCGGCGAGAACCTTGCGCGCAATCGCGTCTGGGGCAATTTCTCGACAGGCGGAAGTCGCGGCATTCGCGAATCACAAGAATATGTGCGCAAAGGGGGCGCCATCGCACGGACGATGCTCGTGCAGGCCGCCGCGGACGGATGGAAGGCGCCAGTGGGCGAATGCGTCGTGGCCAACAGCGTGATCACGCACACGCCGAGCGGTCGTACGACCACCTTCGGCAAGGTGGCCGCGGTCGCCGCTACACTGAAGGCACCGGCCGACGTGCCGCTCAAGAATCCGCAGGAGTGGAAGGTGGCGGGCAAGCGTCTCGCGCGGCTCGACACGGCCGACAAGGTGACGGGCGCGCAGGTTTACGGCAGCGATCTCAAGTTGCCGGGCATGCTCAATGCGGCCATCAAGGACTGCCCGGTGTTCGGTGGCAAGGTGAAAAGCGTCGATGCCGCCGCCGTCATGAAGCGTCCGGGTGTTGCGAAGGTGGTGCGCGTCGGCGATTCGGCGGTGGCCGTGGTCGCGGACACCTGGTGGCGCGCGAAGACAGCGCTCGATGCGTTGCCGATCGAATGGGATTATGGTCCCAATGCGGCTGCGTCGAGCGCCAGCTTCGCGACGGAGATGAAGGCGGGGCTCGACGCCAAGGATGCTGCGGTTGGCAACGCGGTCGGGGACGCTCGCGCAGCAATCGCCGCAGCGCCGCGCAAGATCCAGGCGGTCTATTCCTATCCGCACCAGAACCACGCGACGATGGAGACCATGAACGCCACGGCGCGCTACACGCCGGAGCGCTGCGAGGTCTGGACGCCCACGCAGAACGGCGAGGCGGCACTGGCTGCGACCGCCGAGGCCTCCGGCCTGCCACTCGCGAAATGCGAGGTTTACAAGCAGCTACTAGGCGGAGGCTTCGGTCGCCGCGGCGCCGTGCACGACTGGGTGCGCCAGGTCGTGGCCATTGCCAAAGATATGCCGGGCACACCGGTCAAGCTCATCTGGTCGCGCGAAGAGGACATGCAACACGGCCTCTACCATCCTGTGACTCAATGCAAATTGACCGCGGGTGTGGATGCGCAAGGCACGTAACCGGATTGCACATGCGCATTTCGGGCCAGTCGATCCTGGCCGCACTACCGCAGAATGTGAAAGACGGGAAGGATCCGGTGGTGTTCCAGGGCTTGAATCCGCCGGGCCCGGAGGCGTCGATCGGTTACACGTTTCCCGCGCTGCTGATCGACCACGCGATGCGCAACCCGCACGTGCCGACGACGATGCCGTCGTTCTATCGCACCGAAGGTTTGTCGCGCGTGGGGAGCGCATGGAAAACCCGGCCCGTGCTCACGGCGCAGCAGATCGAAGACGTCGTCGCGCTGCTGCGCACGCTGCGGGATTAGAACCTGCAACACATCGTCGCATGCCCGCCCATACCCATCTCTCCTCGCATGCACGGCGCCGCTGGCTCGTCGGAAGCGGCGGCCTTACTTTGCTGCTTCTGCTGCGTCCGGCGGCGAGTGCGCCAACCGAACTACAGGGCGCGATCGATGCCTTCACCGGGGGTGCGCGCGTGCTTCCGGGCAAGGTCACGCTCGATATCGCGACGCTGGTCGAAAACGGGAACGGGGTGCCGATCAGCGTCGCGGTGGACAGCCCGATGACCGCGGCGGACCATGTGGCGGCGATTGCCATCTTCAGCGAGCGCAATCCCGAGCACGACGTGGCGCGGTTCCGGCTCGGCCCGCGGGCGGGCAGGGCGCGGGTGGCCACCCGTATCCGACTCGCGACGTCGCAGCGATTAGTCGCGGTGGCGCAGCTTAACTACGGTACGTACTGGTCCGGGAGTGCCGACGTGGTGGTCACCCTGGCGGCGTGCATCGAAGGCGAAAGCTAGGGCGTGTTCACACTGTTCAATCACGCCCTCCACGCCCGTCGTTGTGATGCTTTGCGTTGCGTTGTCGGGCGCCCCTCGGTCGCGCGGCGACGGGCCCTCCGGGCCTGGGCTTCGCCCGCCGCGCTCACTCGCGTTGTTGCCTGCCGATTGGACTGACATGGCGCGCGCGCTGATCAAAGTCCCGAGTTCCGCCCGGCGCGGCGACGTGGTCGAGATCAGCACGCTGATCGCGCATCCGATGGAGACGGGCTTTCGCGCGGGCGCAGACGGCCAGCGGCTTCCCCGCAGTCTGATCCGGCGCTTGTCCTGCGAGTACAACGGCGCGCTGGTGTTCAGCGCCGAATTCTTTTGCGGCGGTCGCGGCCAATCCGTATTGCGCCTTCTACACGGTGGCTACGGAGAGCGGCACGCTGCGTTTCACCTGGCAAGGCGACGACGGATTCGCGCAGACCGAGACGGTGGCGATCACGGTCACATGAGCCGCTGGCCGCGCGCCGTCGTGCTGGCGTTGCTCGTCGGCGCCCTCGGCCTGCGGCACGCGGTCGCCGCCGAGTCGGGTGCGGACAGTCGCCGTTCAGGGTTCGCGTTCATGGCCCCATCCACCCAGGCCATGCAACGCGACGACACTCAGAACCCCGGGATGCTTATGGTCGAGGACGGCGAAGCGTTGTGGCAACGCAAGGCAGGCAAAGCGGACCTAGCCTGCGCCGACTGCCATGGCGCTGCGGCGGCGAGCATGCGCGGGGTCGCCGCGCGCTTACCGGACTTTGACGCGCGGTTTGGACGACCGGTCAACCTCGCAGAGCGCGTCAATCTCTGCCGCGAGCGGCATCAACAGGCCGTACCGCTGCGACTCGAGAGCCAGGAACTGTTGAGCCTTGAGGCGTTCGTGGCGTTCCAGTCCCGCGGGATGCCGATCGCGCCGCCGACGGATGCGCGCCTCGCGCCGTTCCGCGAACGGGGTCAGCAACTGTTCCGGCGACGGATGGGGCAGCTCGACCTTGCCTGCACCCAATGCCACGATGACTCCGCCGGCAAGCGGTTGGCCAGCAGCGTCATCCCGCAGGCCCATCCCACGGGCTATCCAATCTACCGGTTGGAATGGCAGTCGCTCGGATCATTGCAACGACGTTTGCGCGGTTGCCTCACCGGCATTCGGGCCGAACCCTTTGCCTACGGGTCGATCGAGCTGGTTAATCTCGAGCTTTATCTGGCTTCGCGGGCGGCGGGGCTCCCGCTGGAAACACCAGCGGTGCGGCCCTAAGCAGCGGCTCGGGTGCTGGCGTGCGGCGATTGCGGTTGCATGCCAGAATCGTGAAACGGCTGATGCGGGTCTGACCGCATTGCAATCGAGGAGGTCCTGCCATGGCCAACGCTATCGCTTCGCTCTGGGACAACCCGCTCGGTACCGACGGGTTCGAATTCATCGAATACGCGGCGCCCGATCCGGCGGCGCTCGGCTGGCTGTTCGCGGAGCTCGGCTTTACCGCGATCGCCCGGCATCGCTCGAAAAACGTGCTGCTGTACCGGCAGGGTGCGATCAACTTCATCGTCAACGCTGAACCCGATTCGTTTGCGCAATCGTTCGCGCGCGTGCACGGTCCATCAATCTGCGCGATCGCGTTCCGCGTGCACGACGCGGCCCTCGCGTATAAAAAAGCGGTCGAACAAGGCGCGTGGGGTGTCGAAAATCACCCCGGCCCGATGGAGCTCAATATTCCCGCGATCAAGGGTATCGGCGATTCGCTGATCTATCTGGTCGACCGCTATCCCGGGTCGAGTGCCAACGCAGGCACCAACGTGTCGATCTACGACATCGATTTCGTCGCGTTGCCGGGAGTCGATGCGCACAGCGAGAGCGTCGTCAAGGGGGCGGGGCTCACCTATATCGACCACCTGACCCACAACGTGCATCGCGGACGGATGGATGAATGGGCGGATTTCTACTCGCGCATCTTCAATTTCCGCGAGATTCGCTATTTCGACATCGAGGGCAAGTTGACAGGACTCAAATCGAAGGCGATGACGAGCCCGTGCGGCAAGATTCGCATACCGATCAACGAGTCCACCGACGACAAGAGCCAGATCCAGGAATACCTGGTTGCGTACCGCGGTGAGGGCATTCAACACGTCGCGCTCGGTACGGCGGATATCTACGCGACGGTCGAGCAGTTGCGCAGCCGCAACGTCGCGTTCCAGAACACGCCGCAAACGTATTACGAGAAGCTCGCGGAGCGCCTGCCCGGTCACCGCGAAGACGTCGAGCGGCTGTCCCGCAACCGCATCCTGCTCGACGGCGCGCCGGCCAAGGATGAAATGCTGCTGCAGATCTTTACGTCGACAGTGATCGGGCCGATTTTCTTCGAAATTATCCAGCGCAAAGGCAACGAGGGCTTCGGGGAAGGCAACTTCCAGGCGCTCTTCGAGTCCATCGAAGAGGATCAGATTCGGCGCGGCGTTTTGAATGCTTGATGCCCAAAATTCGGCCGTGCGCGGCAAGGGGTTGCAAAGCACCTGCGCTGGCTACATGTCTCGTCACTATGTGGCCAAAATGGATGCACGAAATCGAATCACGTGCTACATTCGATAGCTCAACCGTAACCCATACGTCAGTGCTTACTCCTCTCGGATTCACGCTCCTGCGCCAGCTTGCAGACGGTGCTTACCATTCCGGCGAAGACTTGGCCGCCACTGTGGGGCTGACGCGCGCTCGCGTTTCGCAACTTTTAAAGCAGGCGGAGACCTCCGGACTGTCGCTGGAGCGCGTGCGCGGGCGAGGTTATCGCTTGCTTGCCACGCCTGATTTTTTGGATGCCGGCGCTGTTCGCGCCGCGCTGCGAACCCTGGTGCCCAAGAGCGCCGCCATTCCGTTGCTTGAGGTCGAGGTGCTCGACCAGATCGGCTCGACGTCGACCGAGCTCTTGAAGCGCTCACAGCGCAAAGATATCCACGGCGACGTGCTTGCCGCGGAATGGCAGACCGCTGGCCGCGGGCGTCGCGGCCGCTCCTGGCACGCGGCCGCAGGCGGGAGCCTGACTTTCTCGCTGGGTTGGCGCTTCGAGCAGGGCGCTGGCTTTCTGGCCGGCTTGTCTCTCGCCGTTGGTGTGGCGGTGGTCAAGGCGCTGGAAGCGGAAGGGCTCGAGGGCGTCGAGCTCAAGTGGCCTAACGATCTCGTCTATCGCCATCTGAAGATCGGCGGACTCCTGGTCGAATTAAATGGCGATGCGCTCGGACCCTCGACGGTGGTGGTCGGCGTCGGCCTCAACGTGCGTCTACCCGTCGCAGTCAAACGCAGTATCGAACAACCGGTGAGCGACCTTGCGTCCGTCGCCGGCCGCGGTGCACCACCCATTGATCGCAATCATCTTCTTGCGCGCCTGGCGGCCAGCCTGGCCATCACGCTCGCCGCGTACGCCGACTCGGGCTTCCCGCCGTTTGCCGTCGAATGGCAGCGCCGGCACGCGTACCAGGGCAAGCCTGTCAAGCTGGTGCTGCCCGATGGCGCAAGTGTCAAGGGTACGGTCGCAGGTGTCGACAGCACCGGCGCGCTGGTGCTCGCCGACGGTCCGCGCCGCGCGCGCTTTCTTTCCGGCGAAATCTCGCTGCGGCGCGCGTAACAGGCGCGCCCTTTTTCGGGCGGGAAGCGCAGGGGCTCTCACTGCCAACAGCGCCAGCGACGCCGCAGTCTGCCGTTGACGCGTTCCTTCGCCATTGGCCATGGATAATCGGGTGCGCGCGGGCGTCCAGGCCCTTGCCGCAACATAACTCCATTCTGACCCCACCCCTCCGCCATGCACATCATCGTGTTGTTGCTGTTGTTCGCGAACATCACGCTGTTTGCGTATACGAAACTCGACTCCGGCGGCGGCGAAGGCGTGCGTCTGACGCAACAGGTGCAACCGGAAAAAATCCGATTGCTCTCCACAGTGGAGGTCGCGGCGCTGGGATCATCGAAGATTGCCGCGTTATACGACTTGTGCGTCGAGCTTGGTCCGTTGTCGGACGGCGAACGCGGACGCGCGCTGGCCGAGCTCGAGCCACTTGCGCTCGGACGCGTGCTTTCCCAAAAGAGAGTGGACGCGGATGGCGCTTATTGGGTGAACTTAAGTCCCTTCCCGAGTCGCGCCGCAGCCGATAAGCGGATGGCAGAGTTGCGCGTACAGGGCGTGCGCGACTCTGCGGTCGTGGACGTTGGACGAGGCCAGTTCGCTATTTCGTTCGGCGTCTTTCGCACCGAAAGCGCGGCAGTTGCGCATGCCGAGTCGCTCGGCAGACTCGGCGTACAGTTGACGAAGGTCGAACCGCGGCCACCAGCGCTGATGCAAACAATCCTGGTCGTGCGCGATCCGCAGCAGACAGTTGTGGCGCGGCTGCGCGAGCTGCAGGCACAGTTTCCGGGAAGCGAGCTCAAGACCGGAGCGTGTACTTAAACGTGATTTGGATTGCCGCAACGCAGAAGGATTTCGCGCAGGCGCGGGCGTTGTTCGAAGAATACGCGGCGTGGCTCGACGTCGATCTATGCTTTCAAGGCTTCGCGCAAGAGCTCGCGACCCTTCCGGGTGCGTACGCGCAACCGCTGGGATGCCTGCTGCTCGGGAGTCCTAAAGCCCCGGCCGATGCTGCGGCGGGCTGTATCGCGCTGCGCCCGATTGACGCCGACGGCATGCCGGCCGCTTCGGTTGCCGAGGTGAAACGTCTCTACGTGAAACCCGCCGCGCGAGGCACGGGCATGGGAAGTCGTCTTGCGCGGCGCCTGTTCGATGAAGCGCGCAGCATCGGCTATCGCGAGTTGAAACTCGACACGCTCGACTGGATGACAGATGCGCGCGCCCTCTATGCACGCTTCGGATTTCGCGAATGCGCGCCGTATTATCACAACCCGCTTCCTGGCGTGGTCTACATGGCGTTGACGTTGGTGTAGCGTAGTGGTTCTCGCGACGCCATTGACCGCCGCCGAGGGCGATGCGCTCGCGCAACGGATTGCGGCGGTCGAGTCGCGCACGGGCACGCAGATCGTCACGCTGCTCGTGGCCAAATCGGACGCGTACGCCGAGCTGCCGTGGATTGCGTTCGCGCTTGGCGCATCGCTCGCGGCATTCTCGGTCGTGCTGTTCGATCTGCTCTCGCCGGATTGGGGAACAAAGTATTTCCTGTTGTCGGGCGCGGTCGCGATTCTCGGCGCCGGCGCCGCGCTCGCGCTGCTGGCGATCTTCGTCCCTGCGTTCGCGCGTATTTTTCTGCGCGAAGCTCGTGTGGCGGTTGAGGTCCGCCAATACGCGGAGTCGCAATTTCTCGCGCGTGAGCTGTTCCTGGTGAGCGGACGCACCGGAATTCTCATTCTGGCGAGCCTGTTCGAACGGCGCATCGAGTTGGTCGCCGATACCGGTTATGCCGGCCGCGTCCGCCCCGAGGATTGGCACGTCGTCGTCGCGCGCATGACGCCGCTCTTGCACGCTGGTCGCATAGCCGACGCGCTGCACGAGGGCGTCGCCGCGTTGCAGGAGCTACTGGTCAGCACGGGGTTTCCGGGTGGAGCGGAAGCCGCCACGTCGTTTCCGGAGCGACCGATCGTCGCGAGCGGGCCGTGAGCGTGCCACGACGTGCGCTCGCCGTGTTCGTTGGCGCGGTCGCGTGGTCGTCGGTCAGTTTGGCCTGCGCGGCCGAGGTTCCGTATCTCACCGGTCGCGTCGTGGACACCGCCGAAATCCTGCAACCGCAAACCCGCGAGCGCCTGTCGGCTGCGCTTAAAGCCCACGAGGAGAAGACGACGAACCAGGTCGCCGTGCTGACGGTCCCGACGATCGACGGCGAGTCGATCGAGGAATACACAGTGCGCGTCTTCGAGGATTGGAAGCTCGGACGCAAGGGAAAAGACAACGGTGTCTTGATGGTCGTTGTGCCGCAGGACCGCAAGATGCGCATCGAAGTCGGCTATGGTCTCGAGGGAACGCTGACCGACGTTGCGGCGAACCGCATCATCCGCACCGGGATGAGGCCGCAGTTCAAGTCCGGTGATTACGATCGCGGGATCAGCGACGGCGTGACGGCGGTCGTCGCGTTGCTCGCGGGCGGCGCGGCGCCCGCGACGAACTCCGTGGGTGTGGGAACGCCGCCCTCATCATCATTGCTCGGTCTCGATGATCCGGATTTGCCGCCTTGGCCGGTGCGCATCCTGATCGGAGCATTCGTGTTCAGCATCATTGGTCTTTTCACGTTCATCGGACTCATGACGCCCGGCGTCGGATGGTTTCTTTATGTGTTCCTGATCCCGTTCTGGGCGATGTTTCCGATCGTGGTGCTGGGCTTCAAGGGAGCCCTTGTCCTGTTGGCGATCTATGTGCTTGGATTTCCCGTGGCGAAGCTCTTCATCGCCCGCACGGATTGGTATGCCAAGGCGGCCAAACAATTGAAGACCAAGGGGCGCGCGTCCATCGGCGGGTTCACGATGACCACGGGAGGCGCGTCGTCGGGGTCGTCGTCGTCGAGCCGTAGCAGCGGCGGAGGTTTTTCCGGCCGCGGCAGCAGTTCCGGCGGCGGAGGGTTTTCCGGTGGCGGCGGCAGTTCAGGCGGCGGCGGCAGTTCGGGAAGCTGGCAAGTTTCCTTACGTTGCTATAACCGCGCGGTAAGCGAGAACGTCTGCGCGTCGTCGATCGCGCGTGCCGGGGGACCGATGGTCACGTCATGAAAGCCCGCGTCCGCGACCAGAGCCGCAATCTCGTCAGGCGGATACCACGTCAGCGTGAGCGTTTCGCGCTCCTCGCCTACGCGTTCGGTCCCGCGTCGATGCGCGTAGCGATTCTCCGAGCGCGATAGCCGCGCATCGGCCCACACCGTGGTCTCGGACCGTAGCGCAATCTGCGAGCCATCGTCGAGCTTCGCCGTTCTGACTTCGACCAACGGCGCGCCCAAGCGCTGCGTGGATTCGGAGGGCACGTACATGTCCATCAGCAACAAGCCGGGGGCAATTAAGTGCGCGCGCAATCGTTGCAGTGCCGACGCTGCAGTGGCAGGATCGGTAATGAGTTGAAACGATCCCGCGACGATCAAGATCGCGGTATAGCGGAAAGGCAGATTCATCTGCGCGATATCCTGCCGGAACACGGGCGCCGTAAGGCCAGCCGCTTTGATCCGCGCTTCGCAGCTTGCGAGCATGGCACTCGAGTTGTCGACGCCGTGGCACTTCAAGCCCCGCGCGACCAGCGGCACGAGCAGGCGCCCTGAACCGCACATCGCTTCGAGACTTAAGCCTTGTTCGCGCGGCAGCCGCTGCGCATACCACATCACTTCGGCATCAGACGCGCGCGGTTTGTCGGCGTCGTAGAAAAGCGTTGCAAGCGGACCGTAGGCGGGCATCGGCGCGTTGTTCGAAATGAGCCGCGGAGCATACCCCTACCACCCGACGTTTTTTGATTTTTTCACGCGGTCTGGTCGCCCGGAACGCGCCGAAAACACTCAATCGCCGCTTATAACTGCTCCCAAGGCAGCCCCTCCGTGCGCCACCCGGAGAGCGTGCCGCGATGATGTTTTTCGTCAAGTGGCCCTTCGAATCCCTGCAGGACGTTGTAGACGTCGGAAAACCCCGCTTTTTCCAAAGCGAGCCCGGCATCGACTGAACGATGGCCACTGCGACAGATCAGCACGACGGGCCGGTTCATGCTCGCAACCTTTTTGACCTGGCCGACGAAGTGGGGATTGATGTCCCAGTCGGGACCGTCATTCCATGCCACGAGCTGGGCGCCGACCGGGTGGCCGACAAAAAAATATTCCATCTCGCTGCGGCAGTCGACGAAGACCGCTTGCGGATTCTTCTGCAAAAACTCGTGGGCTTCCTTGGGTTTCAAGTGTTTCATGGGAAAAGATTAGCACGCCGCGAATGCGAGCGTTATGCCGGCCGGTTCTCCGGATATAACGGAACCATGCGGCTCTCACACGTGCAGGCTGTTAAAATTCAAAGCTTTGCCGCCTAACGCCGGTTTTTTTGAGGAGTGGAAGTCACGATGCAGCCCGACCGCACGGCTTTGCTTGCCCGCCTGCTTGAATCGCGCATCCTGGTCATGGACGGCGCGATGGGCACGATGATCCAGCAGCGCAAGCTGACCGAGACCGAATTTCGCGGAATCTTCGGCGACCATTCGCACGATTTGAAGGGCGACAACGATCTACTGGTCTTGACGTGTCCCGACGTCATTCGTGCGATTCATAACGAGTATCTTGCCGCCGGCGCGGACATCGTCGAGACGAACACGTTCAATGCCACCGCGATCGCCCAGGCCGATTATGGAATGCAGGACCGCGTGAAGGACATCAACTTTGCCGCGGCGCGTATCGCGCGAGAGTGTTGCGACGAGTGGACCGAGCGTACGCCGGATCGGCCGCGCTTCGTTGCCGGAGCGATCGGGCCGACCAACCGTACCGCTTCCATTTCGCCGGATGTGAACGATCCGGGCGCCCGCAACGTCAGCTACGATGAGCTCGTCGCGACGTATAGCGAAGCCGTCGAGGCGCTGGCGGAAGGCGGCGCGGATCTGATTCTTGTCGAAACGATATTCGACACGTTGAACGCCAAGGCCGCGCTGTTCGCGATCGAAGCGTTTTTTGATCGTGTCGGCCAACGCTTGCCGCTGATCATTTCCGGCACGATCACCGATGCCTCGGGGCGCACGCTGTCGGGGCAAACCCCGGCGGCGTTCTGGAACGCGGTCCGGCACGCGCGGCCGCTCGCCGTCGGTTTGAACTGCGCGCTGGGCGCGGCATTGATGCGGCCCTACATCGAAGAAATCGCCCGAGTCGCCGATGCGTTCGTTTCGTGTTACCCGAACGCCGGGCTCCCGAACCCGATGGCCGAGACGGGGTACGACGAGACGCCGGAGCAAACGGCGCGGCTGCTAGAGGACTTCGCGCGCAGCGGCTTTGTCAACATGGTCGGCGGGTGCTGTGGAACAACACCCGCGCACATTCGCGCGATCGCCGAAGCGGTGAAGCCTCTGCAGCCGCGGTTGGTGCATCGCGAGCTCGCCGCCGCGGCTTAAGTGTTGCGCCCTCCCAGCTGTTCGTAGATTAGCGTCTGCATAGGGCTCTTCCGGCACGGGGTGTCGATCGACAAGGCTTCCCATTTCTTCTCCCCAGATGCCCCACGTCCTGCACCTCTCCGGCCTCGAGCCGCTTGCCATCGGCGATGATTCGCTGTTCGTCAATGTTGGCGAGCGTACCAACGTCACCGGTTCGCGCGCATTCGCGAAGCTCATTCTCGCCGGGGATTTTGGAGGTGCGGTGGAAGTCGCCCGCCAACAAGTGCAAAACGGCGCGCAAATGATCGACGTCAATATGGACGAGGCCATGCTCGACTCCAAGGCGGCGATGGTCAAGTTCTTGCAATTGATCGCCTCGGAGCCGGATATCGCGCGCGTACCGGTCATGATCGACTCGTCGAAGTGGGAGGTGATCGAGGCCGGCCTGAAATGCGTGCAGGGCAAGCCGATCGTCAACTCGATCTCGCTCAAGGAGGGTGAAGGCGAGTTCCTGCGCCAGGCGAAGCTCCTCCGGCGCTACGGCGCTGCACCGATTGTCATGGCGTTCGACGAGCGAGGCCAGGCCGATACCTTCGAACGCAAGATCGGGATCTGCCGGCGCGCGTACGACTTGCTGGTGGATCGAGTGGGTATCGCGCCGGAAGACATTATTTTCGATCCCAACGTCTTTGCGATTGCCACCGGCATCGAAGAGCACAACAACTATGCCGTCGATTACATCAATGCAACGCGTTGGATTCGCACGCATCTGCCGCACGCCAAGGTTTCTGGTGGCATTTCCAACGTCAGCTTCTCCTTCCGCGGCAACGAGCCGGTGCGCGAGGCGATTCATACGGTGTTTCTCTACCACGCGATTCGCGCTGGTCTCACGATGGGCATCGTCAACGCCGGCCAGCTCGGCGTGTACGATGAAATCGAGCCTGCGCTGCGCGAATTGGTCGAGGACATCGTGCTCAATCGTTGCTCCGGGAGCGACCCGACGGCGACCGAGCGGCTGGTGTCTTTCGCCGAGACGGTAAAGGCGCGGGGCAAGGTCAGCACCGAGGACCTTTCGTGGCGCGAGGGCTCGATCGAGGCCAGGCTTTCGCACGCACTGGTCAAGGGCATCACCACGTACATCATCGAGGATACCGAAGAAGCGCGACGCCAGTTCGCGCGGCCGATTCAGGTGATCGAGGGCCCGTTAATGAATGGCATGAACGTCGTCGGCGATCTCTTCGGCGCGGGCAAGATGTTTTTGCCGCAAGTGGTCAAGTCGGCGCGCGTCATGAAACAGGCAGTCGGCCATCTCGTCCCCTACATTGAGGAGGAGAAGGCGAAATCGGGCGACGCGGGCAAGCCCAAGGGCACGATTGTCATGGCGACAGTGAAAGGTGACGTCCACGACATCGGCAAGAATATCGTCGGCGTCGTGCTCCAGTGCAACAACTTCGACGTCATCGACTTGGGCGTCATGGTCCCGGCGCAACGAATCCTCGAAACCGCGCGCGACAAGAACGCCGACATCATCGGGCTTTCGGGTCTCATCACTCCGTCTTTGGAGGAAATGGCGCACGTCGCGCATGAGATGCAGCGGCTCAACATGACGCAGCCGCTATTGATTGGCGGCGCCACGACATCCCGCGTGCATACGGCGGTGAAAATTGCGCCGAACTTCGCGGGTGTCACCGTCTATGTGCCCGACGCGTCGCGCGCCGTCGGCGTCGCATCCAACCTGCTGTCCCAAGATTTGCGGGGAGCCTACGTTGCCGAAGTGGCTGCCGACTACGAGAAGATAAGGCAGCAACATGCCGGCAAAAAGGGACCGAAAATCGTACCGATCGAAGCAGCCCGCGCCAATGCCTTCGTCACCCATTGGAAAAGCTATGTGCCGCCGGTACCCGCGTCGCTGGGTCGGCGCGAATTTCGCAACGTCGATCTAGCCGCGTTGGCTGAATACATCGACTGGGGCCCGTTTTTTCAGGCTTGGGAGCTGGCGGGTCCGTTTCCTGCGATCCTCGACGACGCCGTCGTCGGTGAAGCCGCGCGTAGCGTCTACGCCGACGGTCAGGTCATGTTGAAGGAGATCATCGAAGGTCGCTGGCTGACGGCGAACGGTGTGGTTGCGCTTCTGCCCGCCAACGCCATCGGCGACGACATCGAGATGTACACCGGCGAAGCGCGCAACAGAAAGGCACTATTCTGGCCCAATCTGCGCCAGCAAAACGAACGTCCGCCGGGCAAGCCCAACTATTGCCTCGCCGATTTCCTCGCCCCAAAAGGTTCGGGAGTTGCCGATTATCTGGGTGCCTTCGCGGTCACCACCGGCTTGCGCATCGAACGCAAGCTTGCCGAATTCGCGACCGCCAAGGATGACTACAGCGCGATCATGCTGAAAGCCCTCGCCGACCGCCTGGCCGAGGCGTTTGCCGAATGGCTGCACGCCAAGGTACGGCGCGAGTTGTGGGCGTATGAACCTCGTCGAGTGAACGACGAGCCGTTCCATATTCAGGCGCTGATTCGCGAGGAGTACCGTGGCATCCGTCCGGCGCCCGGCTACCCGGCGTGTCCCGATCACGCGGTCAAGGCGCCGTTGTTCGATCTCTTGCAAGCGGAGGCGATCGGGATGACGCTTACCGAGAACTACGCGATGTTGCCCGCGGCAGCGGTGTCTGGCTTTTATTTCTCGCATCCCGAGGCAACTTATTTCGCAATCGGGAAAATCGGTGACGACCAACAGGCCGATTTCGCGCGCCGTGCCGCAGGTGAAATGCGTGAGATACCGGCATGAGGCAAAACAAGGAGGCCGCAGCATGAGCAAAAAACCCGAGGACCTGCGTAGCCATCGCTGGTACGGAGTGAAAGATCTGCGCGCGTTCGGTCATCGCTCGCGAACTGCGCAAATGGGCTTCGACCGCAGCGACTACGCCGGCAAGCCGGTGATCGGCATCGTCAACACGTGGAGCGATGTCAACCCGTGCCACACGCATTTCAAGGCGCGGGTCGAGGAAGTGAAGCGCGGCGTCTGGCAGGCCGGCGGGTTCCCGATGGAGATGCCGGTGATGTCACTCTCCGAGCCGTTTCAGAAGCCGACGACGATGATGTACCGCAACTTTCTGGCAATGGAGACCGAGGAAATCTTGCGCTCTTATCCGGTCGACGGCGCGGTGCTGATGGGCGGGTGCGACAAGACCACGCCGGCGCTGATCATGGGCGCCACCAGCATGAACCTGCCGGCGATTTTCATGCCGGCCGGCCCGATGTTGCGCGGCAATTGGGGTGGCGCGACCTTGGGTTCCGGATCCGACGTCTGGAAATATTGGGCAGAGCTGCGCGCCGGCAACATTACCGAGAGCGACTGGGAGGAGATCGAGCAGGGCATCGCCCGTTCGCCCGGACATTGCATGACGATGGGCACCGCCTCGACGATGACGAGCGCCGCCGAGACGCTGGGCTGGACACTTCCCGGCGCGGTTTCGATTCCGGCGGCCGACTCGCGGCATGCGGCGATGGCGACACTCACCGGAAAACGCATTGTCGATATGGTATGGGAGGATTTAAAGCCCGCGGATTTCTTGAGCGCCGATTCATTTCACAATGCCGTGACCGCTGTGCTGGCGATCGGCGGCTCGACCAACGCGGTGGTCCATTTGCTTGCCATGGCGCGTCGCGCGGGCATTGCGCTCGACTTGGACGCGTTCGACGCGCTGGCGCGCAAGACGCCGCTGATCGCCAACATTCGGCCGTCGGGGAAGTATCTGATGGAGGATTTGTATTACGCGGGCGGGCTCCGCGCAGTGCTCAACAACCTGCGCTCACTGCTCAAGCCGGATGCGCGAACGGTGAACGGCAAGACCTTGGGGGAAAACTTCGCCGACGCGAAAACATTCAACGATGACGTCATCCGCTCGCTCGACCGCGCATTGGTCCCCTCGGACAGCCTCGCCGTGTTGCGCGGCAATCTCGCGCCTGACGGTGCGGTGATCAAGCCGCCGGCCGCGGAGCCGCAACTGCACCGGCACAAAGGCCGGGCGGTGGTGTTCGCCGACTACAACGACATGGCCGCGCGCATCGACGCTCCCGATCTTCCGGTCGACAAGGATTCGGTCATCGTGCTGAAAAATGCCGGGCCGTTAGGCGGTCCGGGCATGCCCGAGTGGGGGCAACTGCCGATCCCCAAGAAACTCCTGGCGCAAGGCGTCCGCGACATGGTGCGCATTTCCGATGCGCGGATGAGCGGCACGTCGTATGGTGCCTGCGTGTTGCACGTCGCGCCGGAATCCTGGATCGGCGGTCCGCTCGCGCTGGTCGAGGACGGCGATTCGATCGAACTCGATGTTCCGGCGCGTACGCTGACCTTGCATGTCACAGAGGCGGAACTCGCGCGGCGCCGGGCCGCGTGGCAGCCCCCTGCCCCGCGTTATGCGCGCGGCTACGGCGCGCTATTCGCCCAACACATTACGCAGGCCAACGACGGCTGCGATTTCGATTTTCTCGAAGCTGGCAGGAAGATTGAAGACCCCGAAATCCACTAATCACGCTGCGCGTCGGGGCGGATGATCGCTTCTTATGGCTCCCCGTGCAGCGAGATTATCTTTCCCGCGAAGCCAGGAATCGCGATCTCGGCCGCGCGGGGGAGGATCTCGTGGCACAATGCCATGAATGCTCAGTCCGCCTCCATCACTCGCTCCCGGCCTGTTGTGCCCCGTGTTGTCGTAGCAGACTCCCGGTTCAGGCGAAATTATCCCGGTTTGCTGGCAAGCTTGGGATTCACTGCGTTTCTTCTGGTTTCCGCCCCGGCATTGGCCGCAACCTCGCCACCGCTGGGTACGGCGGCGAGCTTGCTGGTTTCCGCCCCGGCATTGGCCGCAACCTCGCCACCGCTGGGTACGGCGGCGAGCTACACGGTCCTGGGTACAAACTCCATCCCGACTGCGGGGACGGTAACCTGCACCAATACCGGATCTGGATCCACCATCAACGGAGACGTGGGCTCCACCTTCACCTCGATCACAAACAGCGCGTGCACGATTACGGGGACGATCGACACGCCGGTCGCCGGTTCGGTTGTAACTGACTTCAACAACGCGTACAGCGCGCTCGATAGCCTGAACCCGACATGCGACGGCGTCGTGCCGACCACCAGCACCATGCTCGCGCCCGGTGTCTACTGCTCCGCTGCAGGGACCACGATAAGCGCCGGCGTCATTTTGACGCTCAGCGGGTCCGCAGCCGATGTCTGGGTCTTCAAGATCGGGACCGGCGGGTCTGGCGCCCTCACAGGCAACAGCTTCCAGGTGGTCATGGGCGGCACCGCGCAGGCGTGTAACGTGTACTGGCGGACCGCCGAGGCCGCGACGATGACGGATTCGGACTTCAAAGGAACCCTCCTCGCGGGTGGCGCCATCACTTCGACCCGAGGAAGCTACGAAGGGCGAGCCTTGGCGAGAACCGACGTGACGGTGACTGACGCAGCGCCAATGACCTTCGCGGGGTGCGCCGCGCCGGCTGCGATCACGGTCAACAAGGACTTCCTCCCGAACAGTGTCGCGCCGGTGCCGGTGGCGCTGACCTGTACCTCGGGTACGGTGACCACCACGCCGCTGAACGCGTCCGAGGCGACCCCGGCGGTGTTCACGGTGACCGGCGCGAGTCCGGGGGCGACCTGTACGGCAACGGAGACGTTGCCCGCCGGTTACACGGCGGACCAGACGAATTGCGTAAGTGTGGCGCTGGGTGGCAGCTGCACGATTACCAACACGCTCCTCAGCAACGCGATCACGGTCAACAAGGACTTCCTCCCGAACAGTGTCGCGCCGGTGCCGGTGGCGCTGACCTGTACCTCGGGTACGGTGACCACCACGCCGCTGAACGCGTCCGAGGCGACCCCGGCGGTGTTCACGGTGACCGGCGCGAGTCCGGGGGCGACCTGTACGGCAACGGAGACGTTGCCCGCCGGTTACACGGCGGACCAGACGAATTGCGTAAGTGTGGCGCTGGGTGGCAGCTGCACGATTACCAACACGCTCCTCAGCAACGCGATCACGGTCAACAAGGACTTCCTCCCGAACAGTGTCGCGCCGGTGCCGGTGGCGCTGACCTGTACCTCGGGTACGGTGACCACCACGCCGCTGAACGCGTCCGAGGCGACCCCGGCGGTGTTCACGGTGACCGGCGCGAGTCCGGGGGCGACCTGTACGGCAACGGAGACGTTGCCCGCCGGTTACACGGCGGACCAGACGAATTGCGTAAGTGTGGCGCTGGGTGGCAGCTGCACGATTACCAACACGCTCCTCAGCAACGCGATCACGGTCAACAAGGACTTCCTCCCGAACAGTGTCGCGCCGGTGCCGGTGGCGCTGACCTGTACCTCGGGTACGGTGACCACCACGCCGCTGAACGCGTCCGAGGCGACCCCGGCGGTGTTCACGGTGACCGGCGCGAGTCCGGGGGCGACCTGTACGGCAACGGAGACGTTGCCCGCCGGTTACACGGCGGACCAGACGAATTGCGTAAGTGTGGCGCTGGGTGGCAGCTGCACGATTACCAACACGCTGATCCCGCCTCTCGCTAATATCCCCACGCTTTCCGAGTGGGCGATGGTCCTCCTTGCTGGACTTCTGGCCCTGTTTGGCTTCGTGGCGGTGCGCAGGCAAACCAGGTAGGATCCAACCTGAAAACGGCAGTTCGTCAAACAGCTGTATCTGGCCTTAATCAACCACGACACAGGATCTGTTGCGAGTTCGTGATCTGTTCGGTTTTGTAGCACGCGATTGCCAATCCCCAAGAAACTCCTGGCGCAAGGCGTCCGCGACATGGTGCGCATTTCCGATGCGCGGATGAGCGGCACCTCATATGGCGCCTGCGTGTTGCACGTCGCCGGAATCCTGGATCGGCGGTCCGCTCGCGCTGGTCGAGGACGGCGATTTGATCGAGCTCGACGTTCCGGCGCGTACGCTGACCTTGCATGTTCCCGAGGCGGAAATCGCGCGGCGCCGGGCCGCGTGGCAACGCCCCGCCCCGCGGTATGCGGCGGTTACGGCGCGCTCTTCGTCCAGCACATCACGCAGGCTAACGACGGCTGCGATTTCGATTTTCTCGAGGCGGACAGAAGATTGACGACCCGAAAATTCACTGACCGCGACGCGCGTCGGGCCGGACGATCGCCTCTTGTGCGGATTCTTGGAGCCGCGACGGCCGCGGCGGCCGGCACAAGCGCCTTCCGTGACGAGCCCGGGGCGGGGTCCGGCGGCGACGGCCTGGACTCGAACGGGTAATCGAGCCAATTCATTGTTTCGCGCGGTATACTCCTTACCTGGTAATACAAACGTGGAGCAGTCGAATGGATGCGGCACGGGTCACGAGCAAGGGCCAGGTCACGATCCCGAAGGCGGTGCGCCAGCGGCTGGGTATCCGCGAGGGTTCGCGCGTCGCTTTCGATGTGAAGGGGGAGCGCGTTGAGTTGCGGGTGCTGGTCGTGCACGGGGCAGAACAGAATCGCAGAATCTTCGGCATGTTGCGTTCGAAGCGGTCGCCCGTTCCTGCCGACTTTGATCCCGCCTCGCTGCTGCGCCCGGGCCGCAAATGATCGGCCTGGACACGAATGTCCTGGCCCGCTATCTGATCGAGGACGCTGCCGATACCGAAGCGCAGCGCCAGCGCGAAGCGGCACGCCGCTTGATCGAATCCGGCGAGTCGCTCTTCGTACCCAGAACGGTCGTGCTCGAGCTAGAGTGGGTCATGCGCGGCTACTACAGCTTTACCGGCGATCAATGCGCGAGGGCCATGCAGAGCCTGCTCGCGATGCGGCAGTTGCATTTCGAGGATCGGCCGATGGTCGAACTGGCCGTGGATCGGTACGCAACGGGAATGGATTTCGCCGACGCCTTGCACCATGCCGCCTGTCGCGCATGCACATTGATGGCGACCTTCGACGACCGGCGCTTCGCGCGCCGTGTCCGTGCGCTGAAACTTGCGCCGGGCGTCGGCGTCCCGAAGTAGACCACGCGCTGCCGCCCAATCGGGCCGCTTTCGCAATCACTGTCTTCAGCGCGCCCGCCGCAATCGAGCGCGCGGGCGCTACATCCGCTCGATGACCGCCGCGATTCCTTGGCCGCCGCCGATGCACATCGTGATCAAGGCATAGCGTCCACCGGTGCGATGCAGCTCGTACATCGCCTTCACCGTTAGGATGCAGCCAGTCGCCCCGATTGGGTGGCCGAGCGCGATCGCGCCGCCGTTGGCGTTGACTTTGGCGGCGTCCATCTTGAGTTCCTTGTTAACGCCCAGCGCCTGCGCGGCAAACGCTTCGTTCGACTCGACGACGTCGATTTGATCCATGGTCAACCCCGCTCTCTCGAGCGCGTGGCGGACCGCGCTGACCGGTCCCAAACCCATGATTTTCGGATCGACGCCGGCGTGGCCGTAGGAGACGAGCCGCGCCATCGGCTTGAATCCTTTCTTTTCCGCGGTTGCCTTTTCCATCAGCACCACCGCCGCCGCGGCATCGTTGATGCCCGACGCGTTACCGGCGGTGACGGTACCGTTTTCCTTGATGAACACGGCTTTCAACTTGGCCATGCCGTCGAGGCTGGCATCCGCGCGCACGTGTTCATCGGTGTCGAAGAAGGTCGAGCCCTTCTTGGTCTTCAACTCGATCGGCAGGATCTGGTCCTTGAAGTGCCCGTTGGCGATGGCCTTGGCGGCACGCTGGTGGCTTTGGACCGCGAAGGCGTCCTGCTGCTCGCGGTTGATGCCGCATTTGGTCGCGACGTTTTCCGCAGTGACGCCCATGTGAATGGTGTCGAACGGGTCGGTCAGCGCGCCGACCATCGCGTCCATGACTTTGTTGTCGCCCATGCGCGCACCCCAGCGCTGCGTCAGATTCATGTATGACGCGCGGCTCATGCTCTCGGCGCCTCCGGCTACCGCTGCGTCGGTGTCGCCGAGCAGGATGGTCTGCGACGCCGAGACAATCGCCTGCAATCCGCTCCCGCACAGGCGGTTCAACGTCAACGCCCCCGTCTCGACGGGCAGCCCGCCGTTCACGCACGCCACGCGCGACAGATACATGTCCTTGGGCTCGGTATGGATGACGTTGCCGAAGACGCAGTGGCCGACATCTTTGGGATCGATCTTGGCCCGAGCGAGCGCTTCCTTAACGACCTTCGCTGCGAGCTCGGTGGGCGGGATATCCTTCAAGCTGCCGCCATAATCGCCAATGGCCGTACGCACTCCGCTCAAAATGACGACTTCGCGTGCTGCATCCATGAGTCTTTCCTCTCTAAATGAACTTCCATCATACTGCGGATCATTGAGACCGGTTGCGCGGCATTTTATGACGCACCAACTCGCACCGCCCAACCAGGAACCAAGGAGCAGAGCATGAAATTACGCATCGACAAACGCTGGGCAAGCGGGATGTTCGTGCTGGCAGTATCCGTCGCGGCGTTCGCCTATCCCGACAAGCCCGTCCAGTACATCATTCCGTTCGCCGCGGGGGGCGAATCCGATATCGCGGCACGGCTGCAGCAGCAGACGTTCAAGACCAAATTCAATCAGGATATGGTCGTTGTCAACAAACCGGGCGCGGGTGGCGGCCTTGCGTGGTCGCAGATGAATGCCATGCCGGGCGACGGGCACACGATCGTCGGCGTCAACCTGCCGCACATCGTGCTGCAGCCACTCGAGGGCACGGTGGATTACAAGACCGAGGACGTGACGCCGATCTATTTCTTCCACTACACGCCGGATGCGATCGTCGTGGCGCAGGACAGCCCGTACAAAAACTTTGCCGATCTCGTCAAAGCCGCACGCGAAAAACCCGGCGCGATTTCTTTTGCCGGCTCGGGGACCAACTCGGCGAATCACCTGGCGCATGAGCGCTTGAACCGCGAGTTCAAGATCAAGACCACCTACGTACCGTTCAAAGGTACCGGCGATATGGTGTCGTCGATCCTCGGCAACCACGTGTCGGCGGCGATGTCGTACTCAACGCTTGCGATTCAGCAAAAAGGAAAGATGCGCATACTTGCCGTGGCCACGGCGCAGCGAGTGCCGCAGTTTCCGGACGTTCCGACGTTCAAGGAACTGGGTATCGATTGGGTCGATGGTGCCTATCGCGGGATCGGCGTTCCCAAGTCGACACCCGCCGATCTACGCAAGAAGGTTTCCGACATGATGGACGCGATCAACAAGGACCCCGAATTGCGCAAAAAGATGGTTGACGGCGGGTTCGAGGTCACCGACATCTCGCTCGAGAAAATGCCCGCGTTCATGAAGGAGCGAACGCAGGAATACTTGAATACGGCCAAGCAGATGGGACTCGTTAAGTAGGCAGATCGTGCGGGCCGCTCGGCTTCGTCCCCTCCCCCTTGGCGGCGGACTCATTGATCGGGGACGCGGCATTGGCTTTTGTGGGTAACGGCGGCGCAACGTCGGGATGCGGCTCGTTGCGGCGCGAGCCCAAGCGATACGCGTAGACCCACGTGAACTCCGCGCCCAACAGGAAAATCTGCGCCGAGTAGTAAACCCAGACCAGCAGCAGCACAATCGAGCCGGCCGCGCCGAACCCGGACACGATTCCGCTTTTGCCGAGATAGAGCCCGATCGCGAATTTCCCGATCGCGAACAGCACCGACGTCACCGCGGCGCCGATCCAGACGTCACGCCAGGCAATGCGAACGCGGGGCAGGATTTTGTAGATGAGCGCAAAGAGCACCGTAATGACTAGGAAGCTCAGGACGAAGTTAGCGACCTGGAGCACCGCTTCCCAGCCGCGAAAATTCGGATTCCACCATTTGCCGAGGGCCGCCAGCGCGGCGCTCATCACAAGCGAGACCAGCAGCAGAAAACCGATCGTGAGAATCATGCCGAAGGAGAGTAGGCGCTCCCGAACCAGCATCCAGACACCACTCCCTTTCTTAAGCGACGGCGCGCGCCAGATCCGGTCGAGAGACGTCTGCAGCTCGCCGAATACCGTTGTGGCGCCGATGAAGAGTGCAAGGCCGCCCAGGATGATGGCCAGCGTACCGGTAGCGGGCTCGCTTGCGCTTTTGAGCAAGCCCTGCACCGCCACTGCGCCTTCGTCGCCCATCAAGTCGCGCAATTGCGTGAACACTTCGCCTTGCGCCGCTTCGCGGCCAAAGACCAGGCCGGCCACGGCAATGACGATCAACAAGAGCGGAGCGAGGGAAAACATCGTGTAGTACGCGAGCGCCGCGCCCATGCTTGGCGCATAGTCGTCGATCCATGCCGAGACCGATTTCTTGAGCAGCCACCAGAGTATTTTGGTGTTCATGATCGCTCGCCGTTCGCCTTGATTGTGGCGGTGTCGTTTGGCAAGCCCAGCTGCCTAGCGCCAGGTGCCGATCGCCTGCCGTGCCGCATCATTGAGCGGCCGCGCGAGCACGCCGCTTTGCGAGACGCTTAACTGATAGTGCGCGTCGTCGGCCATCGGCAGAAAAGTCGCGCTGCCGTACAACGCGTCGATCCAGCGCACGTGGTCCTTGTACAGGCGGGCGAGTTGCCAGGCGTCCAAATACACTGGCTCGTTGAGCGCGTAGACGCTCCGGGTCGCGTTGCGCTCGCTCTCGATATCACGATAGCGGCCACTGATCCGCTCGAGGCGATAGACCGTATCGAAGCCGAACAGATTCGCAAGCGGCCGCCACTTGAGCACGCGGGCGTCGATTTGCCACTCGTCACCGCGCAGCTCGAAGCTTTGGGCATTTCCATCGGGATACTGAAGGCGGGCGTTGAAGTGCCGGTCGGCAATGCGAGTGAACTTGAGTTGCGCGGCATCCTGCTCGTGCGTCAACCGCTGATACGTGAGAAGGTCGAATCCGAAGAGCCCCGCACACGCGGCGGCGAGCGCGAAGATCGCCGCCATCAGGCCGTGCGCTGTGCCTGCGACGAAGCGGCGGCGCTTGAAGCGCGCCGCGGCAAGCACCAGAAAAGCGAACGCGATCAGCGCGCATGCGGCGACAATGACGTTCAATGGCATCGCGAAAGTATAATCGTCCCGTTCCCCGCTTGTTTACGGAGACATGATGCCTCAACTGTCGGAATCGAAATGGCGCCATCACGGCGTGCGTGTCGTGCACGGCGATGAGCTCGACGTCAATACGCCGCAGACGCCTGGAATGAATCGCGCAGCCGCAATCACGGCTGCGCGTGCCGGTGCGGAAAAGCTGTGGGCCGGAACCGTCGTGATCCATCCCAAAGCGAAGACTGGGGCGCACCATCACGGTCCCGTCGAGAGCGTGATTTATGTTGTTAGCGGCCGAGCCAGAATGAGATGGGGAGACCGGCTCGAATTCGTGGCAGAGGCGGGTCCCGGCGACTTCATCTACGTGCCGCCCTTCGTGCCGCATCAGGAAATCAACGCCAATGACGACGTTCCGCTGTCGTGCGTGCTCGTACGCAGCGGCCAGGAACCGGTTGTGGTGAATCTCGACCTGCCGAATGTCGAAGCGAATCCGGAAAACGTGCATTGGGTGGACAACGTTCACCCCGATCCGAACGCCAAGCGAGAATGCTAGTGCACCTCTCGACGAGAGCTCAAAAATCGCCGCGGTCGAGCAACGCGCACCATTCACGCTTTGTCTGATGGCCGCCCGTGCCGGGTTTAGTCGCGCGCCAACGTCTGGCTGATGCGATAAAGTCCTTCGATCACTAAATTGTCGTGCAGTCTGAAGGGGATCGTGAGCCGCGGCGCCAGCGCGCGGGCCGCGCCTCCCGAAACGACGCACGTAAGCTCCGCGATGTCCTGCACATGCCGCTTGAAAATGCGCTCGACAGCGCCGGCTTGCGCATGCTGACACCCGCTTAAGATCGCATCCACGGTCTGCTGCGGGAACTCGGTGAATTCGCCTTCCGCGTCGGGTAAAGCGGCAGTGCCTTCGTGCAGCGAACGCAGCATCAGGCCGACGCCGGGGAGAATGAAGCCCCCGCGAAACTCGCCCTGCGCCGAGAGGAAATCGACGGTCGTCACCGTTCCGCACACGACGACCAGCGAAGGCTGGTAGCCCAAAAGCTGCCGCGCGCCGATCAGCGCGGCCCAACGGTCGCTCCCCAGTTGCGCGGGATTGCGATAGCGGTTGACCACACCGCACTGCGCGGTCTGCGGGATGATCCAGTGCGCGGTGGGCGCGTCGTGCCACACTTCGAGCACGCGGCCGACCATGCCGCGCATACGGGTCCCGGCGACGTTAGAGATCACGATCTGCGCCGGCACTGCAAATTTTGCGAACGAGGCGGTGAGCCCGGTAATCTCGTCCAGCAGTGCATGACCCGAGTCGATGCGGTTATCGGAAGCGAGGCCCTTGCCATCGCTGCTGAACAGTCCCCACTTCAAAAACGTGTTGCCGATGTCGATCAGCAGGCTGGTATGGTGCGGCGCGTTTTGGGCCATGACGAATCAGGATCGCGCGTCGTACTTAAATCGGATCGAGCGGATAGATCGGCCGCGTCAGCTTTTCGTACCGATAGACAGAGAGGTCAGCGTTGGTGACACCCGACCCGGCGCATTCGACGATATGCGACGCGATCGGTTTGAATCCGGCACGATAGTGGATGCGCGACTTCAGCATCAGATAGCGCTTCTTCGTAGGATCGATTCCTGCGTGCGTGAACACGCCGACGTCAAACGGCTCGTGCGGCCGCTCGGTGATGACGATCTGCGCGCGCGCCCGCTCATTCTTTACCTCTAGCACCGCTGTCCGCCCGAGATACGTCCTAACGCCGGTATACATCGGTCCCGTGATCGTGAACTCGCCGCCGGTGATCGTCTGTACGCGCCCTTCGACGGCGAGCGGCATTCCCGCTTGTCCGATCGCGGCCATGTCGGTATTGCCGCCCAGGTTGAGCTTGACCTGCTGACCCGCACCCGCATCGATCATTGTCGCGACCGCAGAAGCGTCGCGAATCGGCGCAATCGCGACATCGTCCAGTTCCTGCACGAGGATTTCGGCGACGACGTCCATCACGTCCTGCGCACCGCCGGAACCGCAGTTGTCGCAATGGTCGATCAGCAGCACCGGCGCTCCTGGATGCGTGAGACCGAGCGCCTTGGCGCGCGCGACCGATTCGGCGAGCGGCGGCGCGCGAAACGCATATTCGGCACGCCTCTCCCAAGCGATCGCCAGCATGTGGTCGCACACCGTGCGCGCGGATTCGCGGCCCCCTTTGCGCGCATTGCCGACGACGATCGCCGAGACGCCGGTGTACTTTGTGTCGGCGTGTGGAAACGACGGCAGCAATGTGGCGGCGAGCACGGTGCCGTTGGCCTCCATCTGCCTGGCGTAGGCCAAGATGTCGCCCGAGGGGCCGTCTTCCGGTGCGTGTCGCATGATCGACGCGAGCAGCGGCTTCCACCCCCACGCCATCACTGGCTCGATGCGCCCGTCGAGCGCGCGCACGAGCAACTCTCCGGCAAGATGGCCGGCCTCGTACATGTCGACGTGCGGATACGTCTTGTAGCCGGTGACGACGGTCGCGTTCTCGACCAGGTCGCGCGAGAGATTGGTGTGATAGTCGAGCGTAACGGCGATGGGCATTCGCGGCGCGATGCGTCGAATGCGCGCGACGATCTCGCCCTCGGCGTCGTCGCAGTCTTCGATCACCATCGCGCCATGCAAGTCCAGGAATACGGCGTCGCACCCTGCGCGCACCGCCGTTTCCAGCGGTTGCACCAGCGTTTCGAACGTCTGGCGCGACGCCTTGTTCGACGGCCACGACTCGGCCGCGACCGGGGTCACGATCTCCGCGCCCTCGCGCCGCGCGAGGTCCAGGTACGCCGCCATCGGCGTATTCGTGCCGGCGAAGCGCGCGCGCGCGGCGGCGCCGAACGCCGGCCCGTTGCCGTGGCCAAACGATGCCAATGGCGTGGCAAGCGGCGAAAACGTGTTCGTCTCGTGCTTGATGAGCGCGATGACGTAGCGGCGCGGCATCGTGAATTCGCTGGCGATGCTTACGCGATTGCCGCCGCGGGGTGAAACGCGGGCCCGTTCGGTTTTAAGCGCAAGCCCTCGCGCAGCCGGGTCCATTCGAACATCGTCGGATCGGCTTTCGCGGGTCCGGGCGCGACGACGACCAGCACCTCCTTCGCGATCGGCTCGAAATCAGCCCGAAAATGCACCGAGCTCTTCAGTGCCAACACGCGCTGCTGCTTCGGCTCGATGCCGACGTGCCGAAACATCTCTTGATCGGCGGCCTGACATTTCTTGGACGCCAGCACGACGCGCACATGGCCTTGACGCAGCACCGCCATCGGCCCTAAAGCCATTTTGAAGCCCTTGAACATAGGCCCGGTGCAAGTGAACTTGCCGTCCGCCACCAATTCGACGGTGAATTCGCCCGCCAACGGCACGCGTCCGGGCACGCCGGAAATCTCGCCGAGATTGAACACCGCCGCTCGGCCCGCGCCGACCGCGTGCGCTTGACGCGCGGAGGCGGGGTCGATCAAGAGACCCAACACGGCGTCGCGCGGTTGGCGCCGCAGCATCGCCGCGAGCAGTCCAGTCGTGTCGCCATTACCGCCCGCGCCGGGGTTATCTTGCGTATCGGCGAGGACGACGGGCGCGCCCGGTTCGCCCCGCTGCATTGCGCGCGCCACGGCGTCATCGGGCTCGAACAATTCCATCGCGAAATCGCCTTCCGCGTCGTCCACGGCATGCGCGAGCGCGTCGACTGCGTGCCGGACGTGCGCTTCATTCGGGCCGTAACCGAAAACGGCCATGCCGCATTCGGGAAAATCCGCCATCGGAAATCCCGGTGTGAACGAGAGGACGACATCGTTGTCGCGCTCGAGACGTTCGAGCAGTTCATACAGGCTCTTCGCGGGCTCGATGAAACTGCACTGTGAGGGCAGGCCGGTCAGGAAATCGAGCTGGCGCATCGCTTTGGCCAGCGGGTGCCCAGCGGCGAGCGTGCGCTCGAGCATTCGCGCCGCACGTGCACCCGTCGCCGCCATGTCGACATGCGGGTACGTGCGGTAGGCGACGAAGCCGTCGCAATGCGCGAGCATCGCGCGCGTCATATTGGCGTGCAAATCGAGGCTGGCGACGATCGGCACGTTCGGGCCCACGACCCTACGCACGCGGGCGAGCAGCTCGCCTTCGCCGTCGTCCAGATGCTCGGTCACCATCGCGCCGTGTAGGTCGAGATAGACGCCATCAACTCGGCCGGCGTCGTGCAAGCGTGCTAGCATTTCTTGAGCGATACGCTCGAACGCATCGCGCGTGACGTGCGCCGAGGGCGAAGCGGCGCCCCAAACAAGGCCACTGGTGCGATGGCCACCCGCATGCAGCGCGTCGAACGCGCCGGCCGCGGGGATGTTGGCGCCGGCAAGGCGGGGCGCGATGGCGGCGCCAAAGGTGAGCTCCGGCCAGCCGCCGCCATCTTCGAATGCCGCGTAGTCCGCCTTTGAGGGCGCAAACGTGTTGGTCTCGTGCTGGAAACCGCCGACTGCGATGACGCTCATCCTGCGTGCGCTCTTGAAAATGCGATGCGGCGAGGTTATCGAGATTCACGCTGGTCCGCAAATGCATTCGCGAAAGGGACGCTGTGACTGAGCCGCTGTGGCGATGGGACGCAACCGCGCTCGTTGCCGCGATTGGCAAGCGCGAGATTTCGGCGCGCGAAGCGGTTACCGCATGCATCGAGCGCATGCATGACGTCAATCCGCGGCTCAATGCCGTCACCGTCGACTTGTCGGAGCAGGCTTTACTCGCCGCGGATCGCGCCGATGGCGCCGTGGCTCGTGGGGAGCCGCTTCTTCCGCTGCACGGCGTTCCGGTCACGATCAAGGAGAACATCGACCAGCAAGGCTGCGCCACGACCAATGGTGTGGCCGCATTGCGCGACGTGATCGCAACCTCGGACAGTCCGGTCGTCGCCAACTGGAAGCGTGCCGGCGCGGTGATCATCGGGCGCACCAACACGCCTGCCTTCAGTTTTCGTCTCGATACCGTCAACGATTTCCGCGGCCGCACTTACAGTCCATGGTCGCGCACGCACACGCCGGGAGGATCGAGCGGCGGCGCGGCGTCGTCGGTTGCCGCGGGGATCACGCCGCTCGCGCACGGCAACGACATCGCGGGGTCGGTGCGCTACCCGGCGTACTGCACCGGCATCGTCGGCCTGCGTCCGTCGTTCGGGCGCGTTCCGGCGTTCAACCCGACGGGGAAGGCGGAGCGCGCGATCTCCACGCAACTCATGTCGGTGCAGGGTCCACTGGCGCGCACCGTGCGCGATGCGCGCGTGGGCTTCGAGGCGATGGCAGCAGGCGATGCGCGCGATCCCTGGTGGGTGCCGGCGCCGCTTGTAGGACCGCCAGCGAATTCACCCATTCGCGTGGCGGTGGTCGTCGACCCGGGCGATCTGGGCGGCGTGGGGCCCTCGCCCCCCGTCGCTGCCGCGCTGCTCCAGGCAGCGAACGCCCTTGCCGACGCCGGGTACGTGATCGTCGAGGAGAAAACGCCCGGGTTTGCGGCGGCATTTCCGCTTTGGTTCGATATGTTGATCCCGGAGTTTCGCCGCTTCCTGCAGGCCGACTTCGAACGCGACGGCGACGACGGGATTCGCACGGCGATGAAGTTCATGCTCGAGAACGTGCCGGATCGGGGCACCGACGAGCATTTGCGCGCGCTGGCGCAGCGGACGCGGCTGATCCGCGATTGGGCGGTTTATCTGGAACGGACGCAACTGGTCTTGACCCCAGTGTCGACCGAGCTCGCCTATGAGCATGGCTTCGATGTCGAAAGCGCGGCGCGCACGATGCAAATCTGGCGGGAATCGGCGACGTTGATGGCGGTGCCGGTTCTGGGTTTGCCGGCAATCGCGGTTCCGACCGGTGTGGCGAACGGACGTCCCGTCGGCGTGCAAATCATCGGTGCACGTTTTCGCGAAGACCTGTGTCTCGCTGCGGCGGAGGCGATCGAGGCGCGCTCGCCGCGGATCACTCCCATCGATCCGCGTTGGTGAAACTACGGGGGAACAAAGGGAACCAACGGGACCGCCCGTGTTGCCGCGCGGCGAGAGAGCGGCTATCGTGCGGGTTCGCGCGGTTCTTTCCCGTCGCCGCCTTGTTCAGGAGAAACATCATGTCGGCTCGCAATCCCCTCCGCTTCCTGTCGTTGCTAGCGCTTTTTTCCAGTGCCGCGCTAACTCTGAGCGCCGCACTGCCCGCCGTCGCCCAGACGACCTTGCGCGCCGTCATGCATTCCGATTTGAAGATCGTCGATCCGATTTGGACGACGGCGTACATCGTTCGCAATCACGGCTATATGGTCTACGACACGCTGTTCGCAACCGATGCCAGCGGCCAGATCAAACCCCAGATGGTCGATAAGTACGATCTGTCGCCGGACAAGCTTACGTACACGATGACCTTGCGCGAAGGCCTCCTCTGGCACGACGGCAACCCGGTCACCGCCGAGGACTGCGTGGCATCGATCAAGCGCTGGGGTGCGAAGGATGCCACCGGCCAGAAGATGATGTCGTTCGTGAAGGACCTGCAGGCCGTCGATGCCAAGACGTTTCGCATCGTCTTGAATGCGCCCACGGGATTGGTGCTGACCGCGCTCGGAAAACCGTCCTCGGCGGTGCCGTTCATGATGCCGAAGCGCGTCGCCGAGACGAATCCGAACGAGCAGATTTCCGACTTCACCGGCTCGGGCCCGTTCGTGTTCAAACGCGACGAATGGAAACCCGGGGACAAGGCGGTGTACGTCAAGTTCGACAAGTACAAGCCGCGTGCGGAACCCGCTTCGGGCCTCGCCGGCGGCAAGGTCGTCAAAGTCGACCGCGTCGAGTGGAAGGCGATCGCGGATCAGCAAACCGCGGTGAACGCGCTTCTTGCGGGCGAGATCGACTATATCGAAGCGCCGAAGCACGACCTCCTGCCGGTGATGCGCAAGGACCCCAACATCAAGCTCGTCGACTGGAACCCGCTCGGCAACCAGTATGCGTTTCGTTACAACACGACGGCGAAGCCGTTTGACAATGTCAAGATCCGCGAGGCGTTGCTGTACGCGTTCAACCAGGAGGATTTCCTGCAAGCGGTCATCGGCGACAAGCAATACTACAAGGAATGCAAGGCGCTCTTCGTGTGCGGGACACCGCTCGCGTCGACCAAGGGCATGGATGGCCGGCTCGAATCGAACTTCCAGCGTGCGCAGGCGCTGCTCAAGGAGGGCGGTTACGACGGCACGCCGATTGTGCTCATGCACTCGACCGACTTGGACGTATTGACGAACTTGGCCCCCGTTGCGAAATCACTGATGGAACGCGCGGGTTTCAAGGTGGACATGCAATCGATGGACTGGCAGAGCGTCGTGGCGCGCCGCGCGAAGAAGGACGCCCCGACGCAGGGCGGTTGGCACGCGTTTTTGACGTCGTGGGTGTCGGCCGACATCTTGAACCCGGTCTCGACCGCGTTCTTGAATTCGAGCTGCGACAAGGCGTTGTTCGGCTGGCCGTGCGATACGGAGCTCGAAAAGCTGCGCGACGATTTCGCGCGCGCGACCGATCCGGCGCAACAGAAAGCGATCGCCGAAGCTGTGCAGGTGCGATTCACCCAGTATCCGACGCACGTGCACCTCGGGCAGTGGTATCAACCCGGCGCGTCACGCAAGAATGTCGACGGCTACGTCACCGCCCCGGTGCCCGTATTCTGGAACGTGACAAAGACGGGACGGTAGTCGCTCATTACCCGATCACGCGCTCGCCTGGTTGATTGCGCGCACCAGGCAAGTTGGCGTCGCTTGCGCGCCCGCGGCCTGCAATGTAGGTTCCGCTGATGCTCGCCTACCTCGGCAAACGCCTGTTCGCGACGATCCCCGTGATGGCGGTCGTCGCGATTTTCGTGTTTTCCATGCTGCGGCTCACCCCCGGCGACCCGGCGTCGATTATCGCGGGAGCTGCCGCGACGTCGCAGGAAATCGTCGAAATTCGCTCCCGGCTCGGCCTTGACCGGCCCATTGTTGCGCAGTTCTTCGTCTGGATCGGCAACCTGCTCTCCGGCGATTTCGGCGAATCGTTCTTTTTCAAGAAACAGGTCGCCGAACTGATCGTGGATCGGATCGAACCCACGCTCGCGCTCGCGCTCACGACAATGCTGCTGTCGATCGCGATTGCCGTGCCGATGGGTGTTATTGCCGCATACAAGCAGGGCACCTGGATCGATCGCCTGGTGATGGGATTTTCGGTGCTCGGGTTCTCGGTGCCGGTGTTCGTCATCGGTTACATCCTCATTTTCGTCTTCGCCATCGAATTGAACTGGCTGCCGGTACAGGGTTACCAGCCACTGGCGGAAGGGTTCTGGGGGTTTCTCGAGCGACTGATCCTGCCCAGCCTGACGCTATCGGTCATCTACGTCGCGCTGATCGCGCGTATCACCCGCACCAGCGTACTCGAAGTGCTGGGTGAGGATTACATCCGTACGGCCCGCGCAAAAGGGCTGACCAATTACACGGTGCTGATGCGGCATGCGTTGCGCAACGCCGCCGTGCCGATCGTGACGGTTATCGGTCTCGGGATCGCGCTGTTAATCGGCGGCGTGGTCGTCACCGAGAGCGTGTTCAGCATTCCCGGACTGGGCCGGCTCACCGTCGATGCGGTATTGGCGCGCGACTATCCAACGGTTCAAGCGGTCATCCTGCTGTTTTCCGCCGTCTATGTCTTATTGAATCTCGCCGTCGATATCCTGTACACGTTTCTCGATCCGCGGATTCGCTATTGAGCGCGCTTCTGGAAGCGGCCGGGCTCGAAACGGCGATCGTGCCACCGCCGATCGTCCGCGCAGGTGCCTTGCGCCGCTTGCGCTCGAATCCCGGAGTTGTGATCGGCGCGTTGATCCTCGCTCTCATCTTGGTTATTGGCCTCGCTGCGCCGTTGTTGACGCCGCTTGACCCCGCGCAGATCAATCCCAGCTACCGCAACAAGAGACCTGGCGCCGAGGCGACGCTGCGCAATGACGACGGGACGCGGCGGATGGTGACGCACTGGATGGGGACGGATTCGCTGGGACGCGATATCTACGCGCGGGTCGTGTACGGCGCGCGCGCGTCGCTGATCGTCGGGTTGTCGGTAGCGATCATTAGCGTCACGGCCGGGCTTCTGATCGGGCTCGTTTCCGGCTATGTCCGCTGGATCGATGCGATTGCGATGCGTGTGATGGACGGTCTGATGGCGATTCCCGCGATCCTGCTGGCGATCGCACTCGTCTCGTTGTCGTCAGCGGGACTCGTCACGGTCATTGTCGCGATTGTCATTCCCGAAATACCGCGAGTCGTCCGGCTTGTACGCTCGGTTGTGCTGTCGGTGCGGGAGGAGCCCTACGTCGAAGCAGCGATTTCCGTGGGGACGTCGACGCCGGTGCTGCTCGTGCGTCACGTATTACCCAACACCATCCCGCCGCTGATTGTTCAGGCGACCTACATTGCCGCATTCGCGATCCTGGTGGAAGCGATCCTGTCGTTCCTGGGTGTCGGAATCCCGCCGGACACGCCGACGTGGGGCAACATCATGGCCGAGGGCCGCACACTCTTCCGCGTATTTCCGCACAACATTCTCTTTCCCGGTGTTTTCCTCGCGCTGACCGTTCTGGCGGTCAACATGCTCGGCGATGGACTGCGCGACACGCTCGATCCGCGGATGGAAAAGCGCCTCTGAACGCGAGCGTTCCCGCTCTTGACGTGCGCAACCTGGCGGTCGCACTGCCCGCGGGTGCTGACCGCCCGTACGCAGTTCGCAACGTGAACTTCACCGTCAATCGCGGCGAGATCGTCTGTCTCGTCGGCGAATCGGGGTCGGGCAAAAGCGTCATCGCCCACACGACAATGGGCCTGTTGCCGCAAGGGCTGGTTGCGACCGACGGCGAGATTCTATTGGCGGGGGAAAACCTGCTGCGGGTACGGGAAGCGCGATTGCGCCAATTGCGCTGCACGCAGATGTCGATGATCTTTCAGGAACCGATGACGGCCCTGAATCCGGTGATGCGTTGTGGAGACCAGATCGACGAAGTGCTGGCCACCCATACCGGACTCGACGCGGTGGCGCGCCGCCGAAAAGTTCTGGACGTGATACGCGATGTTCGGCTGCCCGAGGCCGAGCGCATGATCAGGTCGTATCCGCACCAGCTCTCGGGCGGCCAGCGCCAGCGCGTCATGATCGCGATGGCGCTGGTGCTCGAGCCGGCGCTCTTGATCGCTGACGAACCGACGACGGCGCTCGACGTGACCACCCAGGCGCAGATCCTCGCTCTCATTCGCGACCTGCAGCGTGAGCACGGGATGGGAGTGCTCTTCATCACGCACGATTTTGGCGTCGTGGCGGAAATTGCGGATCGCGTGGCGGTGCTGCGGCAGGGGAAACTCGTCGAGATGGGGCCGACCAGAGGACTTCTGTCCGACCCGCAGCACGCGTATACGAAGATGTTGATCGCCTCGGTGCCGAGCCTGACGCCAAAACGTCGCGATGTTGTTACAGCGTCCCTCGTATTGTCTACTGTCGGCCTGTCCAAGACCTACAAGCAGCGGCGCTGGTTCGCGCGCGACAATCGCGATGTCGCCGCGGCCGCCGAGGTATCGATCGAAATCCGCCGTGGCGAAACCGTGGGTATCGTCGGAGAATCCGGTTCCGGTAAATCAACCGTCGCGCGCTGCATCGCGCGGCTCATCGAACCGTCGGCTGGCCGCATCGTCATCGGCGATACCGATTTCGCCTCGATCTCACGCGTGCAGCTGCGGGCGCTGCGCCGCAAAGTGCAAATCGTCTTTCAGGACCCGTACCGGTCGCTCAATCCTCGGCGCACCGTCGGCGAAGCGATTATCGAAGGTCCGATGAACTACGGCGCGACTCGCGACCAAGCGCTTGCGCGCGCCCGTAACCTAATGAACCTGGTGCGGATGGATCCCACGGCGATCGACCGTTATCCGCACCAGTTTTCAGGCGGACAGCGGCAGCGCATTTGCATCGCTCGCTCGCTCGCGATGGAGCCGGATCTGCTGATTGCGGATGAAGCGGTGTCGGCACTCGATGTGTCGGTGCAAGCGCAGGTATTGGCGCTTCTGGACGAAATCCGCAAGCGGTTGGATCTCGCGATGCTCTTTATCACGCACGATTTGCGCGTTGCGGCACAGGTGTGCGATCGCGTCGCCGTGATGGCGCACGGGCGCGTCGTCGAATACGGTCCGGTGACCGACGTATTCGCGAACCCGCAGGACCCTTATACCAAGGCGCTGGTCGCCGCGGCGCCGGGGCGTAGCTGGAATTTTGCGGCAGGGTGCCGATACGTTCCGGAGTAAACGTCGGGTAGCACCTTAGCAGTGGCCAGCCGTTTGAACTTACTGTCCTTGCGGAGTACCATTCCCGGGCATTATTCTGCACCTCGCCGACCGGATTCGTTGTTCGTTTCGAGGTAAGGCGCCGCTGTCCTTGAGGCATTCATTAGATCTTGAGGAGCGGTCGCTCTTATTGCGCGGTTGTACCACCAGCTGTCTGTTCGCATAAAGGTCGAACCCACATGGTATTCGTGGCCGACAATAGCTCCAAAGAATTGCTCCACGCCGATTCTCGCGACGGGCATAATTTCGTGCGGCGGAATAACCTCGGCCAATCCACAAAGTTCGCACCCGCCATTGACAGTAGCGGGACCACGTTGCGGGTCGTTTTCGTCGCAAACAATGACGCCAACGAGCTTCTTCAATGCACCCATAACGATGCCACTGGCAACTGGAATCCACACACTTTGATGGGGGAACAATCGCATGCTGCCCCCGCGTTGGGACGAACTCCAGACGATCTGCTGCTCATGTTTTTCGTCGCCAACAACCGCACGAACACCTTGCTCGTCAAAGATATCTAGGAACGGATAGCTATTTCACTGCGCGAACCCAAAGCAGCGCAACCAGTCGGATGACGCCCGAATCTGCGTGCAATCTGCCTGGTACGGTATCCTCCTAGATGTTGGCGTCGGCTTTGGCGCCATTTGCTCAGTAGGCTCCTGGTCGAACTGAGACTCTCGAGGAGGTCGCGACGCGTCCGCATTCCGGGTCCACGCAAGGGCAGTGTGGCTTGGGTGGTTGCACGATCCGGCTCGGCTTTCAAAGCCGGCCCACAAGGCGATCACGCGGGCGGAGAGGGAGAATGCTATTCGGATATCCGCCATCTCGGTCTGGGAAATCGCGGTCAAAAATCAGCTTGGAAAACTTGCTCTACCGCTTGAGATCAATTCATGGTTCGAGCAAGCGAAGGCTTACCAGGGCCTCGCCGTCGTACCCATGGATCCGCTCGACGCGATAGCCAGTACCGAGCTTCCCGGCAATTTCCATAAGGATCCGGCGGATCGGATCATCGTCGCATTGGCTCGAAGGCATGGCGCGCCGTTGGTGAGCTCTGACGCCAAGATTCTCAACTACCCTCACGTGCGGGCGATTTGGTGATGCCAGTTACCGGTTAGCTCCGCGGCTAGGGTCGCTGCCCGACGTCTTCATACTTCGTCCAGTTGAATGCTCCCAGGACGGCGAACACTGCGACCCGGTTGTTTTGCAGGAGAATGACCGAATGAATATCGCGCAGTGCCTGCTCAATCGCGCTCGAGCTTCGCCGCGCGCACCCGCGATCAGCACATCCGCATCGACACTCGCATTCGGCCAACTGGCAGAACGCGTGCTCCGGATCGCAGGCGCGCTGCGTGGATCGCTTGGCCTGCAGGCCGCCGATCGGGTCGTGATTTACATGGAAAACCGCCCGGAGCTCATCGAGACGTTATTCGCTTGCTGGGCAGCCGGTCTGTGCGTGGTCCCGGTCAACGCCAAACTGCACGCGCGCGAAGTGACGCATATCGTGCGCGATTCGGAGGCGCGCACAGTGTTCACGAGCGAGGTCTTTGTCGACGACTTCGTCGCGCAGATCGGGACAGTCGACAACACGCCGATGGTCGTAGTCGCTGGAAGTCGGAAATACGATGAACTTGCGCAAGCAACGGCGGCGACGTGTTGTGAAGTCGCACCGACGGATCCAGCTTGGATTTTCTATACCAGCGGCACGACGGGGACGCCCAAGGGCGCTGTGCTGTCGCATCGAAACCTGCTGTTCATGACGACGGCTTATTACGCCGACATCGAGCAGGTAACCGTCGGGCAGACCATGCTGCACGCCGCGCCGCTTTCGCACGGCTCCGGACTCTATGGCCTGCCGCACCTGTTCGGCGGTGGCCACCAAATGATCCTCAAGGGTTTTGATCCGGTCCACATTTTTGAGGCGCTCTCGCGCTTTCCCGACGTTTCCATGTTCGTGGCGCCCACCATGATCACGCGCTTGGTCCAAGCGTCAAGCGGACTCTCAAATGTTGCGGGCAACCTGCGCACGATTGTGTACGGCGGCGGACCAATGTATGTGACGGACTTGCTGAGGGCACTCGACGGGTTCGGACCGCGCTTCTTTCAACTGTACGGCCAGGGCGAGACCCCGATGACGATCACCGGGTTGTCCAAGCAGGATCACATCGGTACTCGGGACGAAGTTCACCTCGCACGACTGGCAACGTGCGGGACTGCGCGCACGGGCGTTGAGGTGCGAGTCGTAAACGAAGCAGGCGAGGATCTCCGCACCGGCGAGCCTGGCGAGATCGTCACTCGCAGCGACTGCGTCATGTCGTGCTATTGGAAAAACGAAAAAGCCACCGCTGCAGCACTTGGCGGCGGATGGCTATGGACCGGGGATATAGGTTCGCTGGACGAGTCGGGCTACTTGACGCTGCGCGACCGCTCCAAGGACATGATCATCAGCGGTGGATCCAACATCTACCCACGCGAGATCGAAGAAGTCCTGCTGCTTCATCCCGCAGTGTTGGAATGCTCCGTCGTAGGACGCAGACATCACGACTGGGGCGAGGAGCCGGTTGCGTTTGTCGTGTGCCGTCCAGACATGCAGGCGGACGCAGGGGAACTCGAAAGCTTGTGTCTGCAGCACATTGCACGATTCAAACGCCCCAGCGAGTACCGCTTAGTGGATGCATTGCCGAAGAACAACTACGGCAAGATCCTCAAGACAGAGCTGCGGCAACTTCTAGAGGCGGAGCGAGAACATGCGTGAGGTGGTCATTGCCGGTATTGGCTCAACGGTCTTCGGGCGGCATGCCGGAGTCCCCATCGAAGCGCTCGCTGTGCGCGCCGCGGCCGCGGCCCTCGTAGACGCAGGCGTCGATCGCGAGAGGATCGGTGCACTCTATCTGGGCAACTTCATCAGCGGACCATTGAACGGCAAAGAGGTGCTGGCCGGAATCGTCGCCGAGCAGCTCTCCCGAGCGGGCTGACGTTTCCCGGTTTGTTCGGTCTGGCTTGGCGTGCCCATGCCGAGCGGTATGGAACGAGCCGGGATCAAGTCTCTGCGGTAGTCCGCAAGAACAAGTCGAACGGATTGCGGAACCCCCTCGCGGAAATGGGCGCGCAGCTCACCAATGAGGAAATCGCCGCGTCCGCGAAAATCTGTGATCCGCTGCAGCTATTCGACTGCTGCCCGACAAGCGACGGCGCGGCAGCAGTCGTTCTCGGCGCCAAGTCGATGGCGTCCGAGCTGCGCAGCACGCCGGTCGACGTCCTGGCTACCGTTCAGACGCGCGGCCCCGCCCGCATCGCCGGACATCCGGACCTCTGTTCATTCGAGGCTACGGTGGCCGCGGCCGCGCGTGCGTACGAGCAGGCGGGTGTCCGCCCTGACGAAATCGATGTCGTCGAATTGCACGACTGTTTCTCGATCGCCGAAATCATCGACAGCGAAGATCTGGGGATCGTGCCGCGCGGAATGGGAGCCGTTTGGGCCGCCGATGGGCGGACGTCCGTCGGGGGCGATGTGGCAATCAATCCAAGTGGCGGATTGTTGGCCGACCCGCTCGCTATGTTCCGAGTGCCTTGGGAACTCATTCGAGAGCGTAGAGGTTGAAGGCACCGGGAAGCTCGTAAGCTGGACCACGATCCACCTTACTCCGACCCGTTTTCGTGATGAAGCCCCCTATCAAGTCGGCGTAGTCGATCTGGACAGCGGGCAGCGCGTGAAGAACGTGAACGACAGCGAAGGTTCAACCTGCCGGTGCAGCCGGATGCCGCGTTGCGCGAACGCCGGCTTCAATACGTCATCGGCGAGGACGTTCCCGGCAAGCGAGGCCGGCAATTCGAGGTAATCAAGTTCGCCGCGTTCGAACGTCAGGAGGCGCGGCTGGGCCTCCTCGAGAATGCTGATTTCGACGTTGCCAACGAGAGGCAAATTCCGGTTCGCAAAATCCTTTGCCATCGCGGCATCATCCGGCGCTGTGGCAGAGCTCTCCCCCGGGTATGTCTCAACTCGATAATGCGGATTAGCTGCGAGGACAATTTTCTGACCCCGCGTCCATGCTATCAACAGATAAGGGCCCGTGCCAACCGGATGTTTCATGACGCGGTTAGAGTCATCTCGATGCAGGTCGACGACTTCGCGTGCAACGGCGCCGAACTGACCTGTCGTCAGCCAATGCTGGAACGCGTAGTCGGGATGTTTGAACTTGATCCGCAGCGTATAGCGGTCGAGCGCCTGCAAGCCCTCAAGGGGTGCGTCGTAATCGAAACGGCCGGTCTTGCGGGCATCAGCGAGCGTGGCATCGAGGCCCAGCAGATTGTGTTCGAACAGGTAAAGCCAGTACGAGCGAACTTTCGGGTTGAACATCCGCTTGATGCTGAATACGTAGTCGGCTGCGACGAGCTCGCGCTTTTTCCCATTGAACGCCGCGTGGTCGGCGAAATGAATGCCAGGCTTGATTCTGAACGTGTACGTCCGACCGCCGTCGGAAATCTGTGGCAATGCCGCGGCAGTGTTAGGAACAAGTCGCACCGGCCGCGCGAAATAGTCGTACGTGTAAGGAGGATCGAAGATCGCGTTGATGACGTGGAACGAATAGCTGTCGCCGACCGCTTGCGGGTCGAACCCTGATTCGGCGACGCGAAACTCGACGCGCAGAGTTTTGCTTGGGTCAGCGCCGGAAGCTTCGCGGTAGTCTGCCGTGAACGCAAGCGCGGCGCCGAAAAGAAAGGTAAACGAAAGCCGTGTCGTCCGGCTAGTTCGGAATTTCATCGTCTCGTCTTATACTTCGCTTCTTTAGGATTCGCCGCGCAAGGCGGTCAAGCAACGGGCCGCGATGGCCAAGGGATGAGAAGATGAAGCTTTATGGAATTTCCAACTGCGACACGGTTAAAGAGGCTCGGGCATGGCTGGCGGCGCGCGGTATCGGTCATCGCTTCGTCGATTTCAAGAAAACGCCTCCGACGCGCGAGCAGCTCACCCAGTGGTGCGACGAAGCCGGTTGGCAATCGTTGCTCAATCGACGGGGAACCACTTGGAAGAAGCTCGAACCGGATGTGCAGGCTAAAGTGAAGGATACGCCGTCAGCGATCGCCTTCATGCAGGCCAATCCGTCGGCGATCAGGCGGCCGGTGATCGAATCGACGGGCGGTCTTATCGTCGGTTTCGACGCGGCGGCATACGACGAAGCGTTCGGCGGATAGGGGAGGACCTCAAGCGGCGCGCGTTGCTTCCCGTTGATCGGATGGGGCGGTGATGACACTCGCCAGGCTTTGGTCCTTTATTGCGAGCGGGCTCGGCATCATCATCGCCGGAGCCATCGGTGGTGCGGCTGGTTGGGCGGTCGTGGCTTGGTGGCAGTGGACCGGCGTCGGCGGCGCGCTGGTCGCGGCGGCCGTCGGTATGGTCGTCGCGACCGGGGTCTGGATCGGATTGACCGTTGTGCTGCGCTCGCTGCGCCTGTTGCGGTGAATGCGCGAGAAATCGCCGAAATCGCCGACGAGCTGGTCGCTGCGTATACCAGCGCCAGCATACTCGCGCCGATTACCGCGGCGCGACCTGCCTTCGACGTCGCGGACGCTTATGCGGTTCTGGCCGAGATCGAGACACGTCGATGCCGGGAAGGCTGGCAACCGGCCGGCCGCAAGATCGGATTCACCAATCGGACGATTTGGCCGCGTTATGGCGTCTACCAGCCGATGTGGGCGCGCATCTGGACGCACACGGTCCATCACGCGACAGAAGGGCGCGCGTCGCTGGCGATTGCACGCTTTGTTCAACCGCGACTCGAACCGGAAGTCGTTTTCAAACTGCGCCGTCCCATTCCGCTGACGGACGATGCGCGCGCAGTGCTCCGCTGCGTCGAGTGGGTCGCCGCCGGTTTCGAGATCGTGCAGAGCCACTTTGTCGACTGGAAATTCAAGGCGCCCGATTGCACTGCTGCGTTTGGACTGCACGGTGCACTCATCGTCGGCACACCGTTGCCAGTGACCGACGCCAATTGCGACTTCATTGCCGCCCAGTTGCCGAAGTTTGTCGCAACGCTTGCACGAGACAACGTCGTCATCGATCGCGGCATCGGCGCGAACGTGCTGGACAGTCCGGCGCTTGCCCTGGTACACCTCGCGCGCGTGCTTATCGGACAGCCTCAAGCACCGGTGCTCGCGGCCAATGAGATCGTCACCACCGGCACGCTGACCGATGCCTGGCCGATTGCGCGCGGTGAAACGTGGACGAGTGATTACGGTGCGCTCGGACTGGAAGGGCTCGAACTGCGCATCGAATAGCGGTGCGAGCGGCTTGATGGCTCCCCAATGCCGATGACCCTCTCCGCGAGGTTCAGTCTACGGTCAGGCGCCGCTTTTTGTGCCAGTCAATGATGGCTTCGTTTGGGTACTCCGGATAGTGGTGATGCCTGCGGCCCGACGGCACCGTCACCCATGGCACTGCGTAGTTCAGCATCAGCTCGACGTGTTCGGGAGGTTTGGGTAATGGCGTGTCGATCGCTGATGCAAACGGATAAACCCATTCTGGCCAGCGGGGATCGGTGACCCATAAGGCACTCCCACAACGAGCGCAGAAGTGGCGACGCGCCGGCGATGCCCGCTTGCGCGCCGTCCCTTGCGCCAGGCGGGCGCGATAGACGCTTACGTATTTCGCGCCGCGTACCTTGAGCGTCGCCGCTGCGCCCATGATGTTGATCGCGTAGCCGCCGCCGCCTTGTGTCTTGCGGCAGATGCTGCAATAGCACCGCATGTACGGATACGGCGTTTGCGATTCCAGACGAAAACGCACTCCGCCGCAGTGACAGGATCCATCGAGCCGCATGTTGCTCTCCTCTCGGATTCTCTCGATGATAATGCCTTCCCGCTTGCATCTCGTGCGTCGAGCCGAGGACACGAAACGGGAAGAACGCGTCGACAAGGAGTTGCAATATGGGCCGAACCAGCACAGTGATGAACTTTCCCGGAAGCAGCGGCGCTGCGCTCGCCGCGCGGCTTGACTTGCCGCTGGAGCGGACGCCCCGGGCGTATGCGCTTCTTGCCCATTGCTTCACCTGTTCCAAAGATACCAAGGCGACCGCCTTCATCGCCGGTGCGCTGGCCGATGCCGGAATCGCGACGCTCCGTTTCGATTTCACCGGATTGGGTGGCTCGGACGGGGAATTCGCGAACACCGATTTTTCCTCAAACGTTTCCGATCTGGTGGCGGCGGCCCGATGGCTCGAGCAGCATCACCGCGCTCCTGCGCTTCTCGTCGGTCACAGCTTGGGCGGCGCCGCGGTGCTCGCGGCAGCGGCGCAGATACCCTCGGCCACTGCGGTGGCGACGATCAACGCGCCGTCGGACCCCGCGCACGTGCTAGCGCAGTTCGCAGGCCGGGAAGCGGAAATCGAAGCGCGAGGCGAAGCGGAAGTCGATCTCGGCGGACGGCATTTTAGGGTCAAGCGTGAATTCCTCGAAGACATCACGGGCCAGAAACTTGCCGGCGCCTTAACTGGACTGGGACGCGCTTTGCTCGTCATGCACACGCCGCGGGATACGGTTGTGTCGATCGATCATGCGTCGGCGCTTTTTCTCGGTGCAAAGCATCCGAAAAGCTTTGTCTCGCTCGACGACGCGGACCATCTGCTCACGCGCCGTGAAGATGCGCGCTACGCCGCTACGGTGCTTGCCGCGTGGGCGAGCCGTTACCTACCGGTCGGGCCGACCGAAACGCCCAGCGCGGAGATCATGCGAGACTCGGTGGTCGTGACGGAAACACGTGAGGGCAAGCTCCAACAGGCGATCGTCGCCGGGCCGCATCGCCTGCTCGCTGACGAGCCGATCGCCCTGGGCGGCCTGGATAGCGGACCCTCGCCGTACGACCTGCTGCTCGCGGCACTCGGCGCGTGTACGGCAATGACGGTACGAATGTACGCGGACCTAAAGCACCTGCCGCTCGAACGGGTTTCGGTGACACTCCGTCACGACAAAGTGCACGCAACCGACTGCGCCGAATGCGAGACGAAGGAAGGCAGGATCGACAAGATCGAACGAATCGTTGCATTGGAGGGTGATTTGGACGACGCAGCGAAAGCCAAGCTGCTCGAAATTGCCAACAAGTGCCCGGTCCATCGCACGCTGCGCAGCGAAGTGTGGGTGCCAACGCGGCTAGCTTGAATGTATGCCGGAGGTCCAGAAGAAGCTCGCCGCGATCCTCTCTGGCGATGCCTAACTACGCGGCTTCCGCTATTACGACATATCGCAACGGCCCGCCAGGTTTGATTGCGTCGAATGGGTAGCACGTTACCAGTGTCAGCGTCGGTACTCGCGTATCGCGCGCAAACGCGAGCTCGCTCTGATCGACGATGCGCACTTCGCGAACACGAAAGTTACGCCGACCGCCACGCGGCGATTCGATGGCGATCGGATCGCCGACGGCCACGTGTTGCAAAAAGCGGAAATGGGTATCGCGATGCGCGGTCAGAATGGCGTTGCCCGGCTCCCCCGGCAGCGCCGACCCGTCGAGGTGCCCGGGCCCGAACGCAAGGGTGCGGCCGGATGCCCCGGCGAGCACGAGCAAGTCGGTATCCTGATCGGCTGCGATCAAGCGCACGACCGGATGCGTGTCGGCCCAAGGCCAAGGCTTGACCGGAAGCCCGGTTACCCGCGTGCGCGACCACGCCGAATGCAGCAACCATTGCGCAAGCTCGGCTTTGGCGAGGATATAGGCGCCGTGACCAACACTCGCAATGCCCGCTGCTCCAAGGAGTGCGATGCACGCGAGGAAAGCGAAGCGTCGCCTGACGCTGCGCCGCGCGATCGGCATGGCTTCGCCCCAGTGCCTTTCGCCGTCGCCGATTGGGGAAGACTCGACCGGCGCTGCGCGAACCGCGATACCGGGGCGGCTTCCGCCCATCCAATTGCGGGTCGCGGCTCCGTTTCGGCCGATAGATCCTCCCCAATCGGCAGCGACGTGATGCATCGCGCGCCGTCCTAAAATCAATGAACGCGACCAATGCGCAACGTCGGTTCGCGCAGCGCGGCGAGAGCCAGCGCGAGAAGCAGCGCGCAGAAGCCGGCGACGATCAGCAGCGGCGCCGGCGTCGCCGTACGCGGCAGGCCGCCCATCATCGCGTCGCCGGCGACCAATAGAAGCGGCGCTGGCATCGCCGTATGCGGCAGACCATCCATTATTGCGTCGTAGTCGAGCCCTTCGGGCACGTTGTGCGGCAGCGAAGACTTCATTGCCGCGGTATGCGCTGGCTTGCTCGCCGTGACATCGACGGCGACCATGCTCGTGTACTTGCTCACGAGGTGATGGACGAGTGCAATGTCGAGCACCGCCGCGCGTGTTTGCTCCTGCGGCGCGCCTCGCCGCCCCGCATCCAGCAACGACTCGATCTTCGCGCGGGCCCATAGCACTCCGACGCCGGGCTCGCTCGCTCCAGCGGTGACGGGCATGAGCATTCCCCATGCGGTATCGCCGCGTCGTCCGGAAATCGCGACATTGCCGTTTCCACTCCCAGTCGCGAATGCCGCCATGACGACGACGGGTTCGTCGGCGTAGAGGTCGGGCACGAGGTCCGGCGAAACGTCGACGCCACCCGGCCACACGACACTGATATCGGTCAGCACCGGCGTCTCGAGTTTCCGGAACAGTGCCGACATCTTGTCCTTGACTTCGCGCACGTCGCCGATGAACGTATACGTGCCGCGCCCGAACTGCGCTGCGCGCGACATGAAAAAGCCGTTCGGCGCCGGCCCGATGCCGATCGTAAAAAGCCGCCGGTCGCCGATCTTCCGGTGAATGAGTCGGAGGATTTCGTCTTCATTGCCGACGGCGCCGTCGGTCAGGAATATCACTTGGCGCATCAGCGACGACGTGCGGTTGGACTCAAGATCGCCGGTCAATGCCGCCTTGAGTGCGGGTAGCATTTCCGTGCCGCCGCGCGCGATCAACCCGCTGACGAAGCCCCGAGCCCGCTGCAGTGTCGTCTCATCGACCGGAACGGGAGCGGCAAAGAGCGGTGTCGTCGTCGAATTGAATTCGATGACATTGAACCGGTCGCCGGGCTGCAGGCGCTCGAGCGCCATGAGCAAGGCTCCCCGCGCCTGGACGATCGGCACGCCGGCCATCGAACCCGACGTGTCGATGATGTACGTGACCTCGCGGGGAGCGCGGCCCACCGCCAGGTCCGCCACGGGCGGCGGCAGCGCCATCAACAGCGCATACGTTTTATTGCCGCGCGTTTCGGTGAACAGCGCGGCAGCGGGGCCGGAACCGACGTCCGGCGTCCAGACGAGCTCGAAATCGCGGTTAGCCGGGATCGGGTTATCGGTGAGTGTCAGGCGATAGCGATGACCGGGCCGTTCTTCGATAGCAGCCGCGTGATGCGCGCTCGCGAGCTTGCTCAACGGAAATCCGGCGTTCAGATCAATCGTGATCGCGACGGGATTCACCCAGCCGTCCCGCGGATGCACGTAGGGCGGCGTGATGCGGTCGGCGTCCAGCATCTGTGGTGGCGAGTCCGCGGTCCCCAGACTCGCCGACATGGATTCAAGCGGAGCGCCGGGAACGTACCGGGGAGTCACCGCCATCGGAAAGCGCAACGAAAATGAGCCGGCGTCGTAGGAGAGCGTCTGCTGATATTCGATCGCGACGACGACTTCCTCGGCCGGCGCGATGTTGGCAAGGTTCGTCGTGAAGAGATTCGCCCGTTCTTGCTCGACGAGCGTCGTTTTACGCCCCTGTTGCTTCGCGTGTTCGTAAGCCCGCCGTGCGTCGGTGCGCTCTTCGATTCGGCCCTCGATGACCCGTTCGCCGATGTGCATACGCAAACGATCGACGGCGGAGTTCTCGGGCAACGGGAACGTATACACGCCCTCGCGCCAATCCGCCGTCGGATTCACGAACCGCTGTTTCACTTGTACGCGAGCGATCATGCCGCTGACGCTCATGTGCACGTCGGTGAAGAGCAGCGGCGCGGCCTCGTGGTTGCCCGAGGCGTCGTGCAGCTTGAGCATCCCCTGGCCGCTGCCGCTGGGGCTAGGCACAGCGGCGTATGCCTGGGCCGATGCAATGAACACCGCCAGTGCCAGGACCAGGCTCACGAACATTCCTGCCGCAACGCTTTCCAACACTAGCCGCACTAATTCGCGCCATTCGCGGCGCGGAAATCCGCGGCGCGTCGTGTCACTCGAGTCTGCCATTTGTTGCAATTCCTTCGGTTGCATTAAACGCCGCGAAAATTGCTAGAAACCCTGGGGTCACCGGTTCCGACGCCTTAGGATCGTATTGCGCGCCAGCATTCAGGCAGCGGAGGGGGAGAAATGCGGCAAACCAATGAACAAAAATGGCAAAGTGGTGGCAAATGCGCGGTGGCAGACGGTTTTCTAGCGGCGTTCGGGCGACAAGACCTCCGAGCGGTTCTCGCACGCAGTCGCCCGCCTCGGCCCGATCGGTCGGTGCGCTATATTGGCTCTCGTCATGAGCCGTCGCATCGCCATCGTCGAAGACGAGCCCGCCATCCGCGCCAACTATGCGGAAGCGTTGCGCAAGCACGGGTATGAAGTCGCCACGTACGCGACGCGCGGGGACGCGCTGGCTGCGTTTCGCACGCGGCTGCCCGATCTGGCGCTCGTGGATATCGGTCTCGCCGACGATATGGACGGCGGGTTTGCGCTCACGCGCGAGCTGCGTGCGCTGTCGGCAACGATCCCTATCATATTTCTGTCGGCGCGCGACAGCGATTTCGATATCGTCGTCGGCTTGCGGCTGGGCGCCGATGATTACCTGACCAAGGATGCGAGCCTGCCACACCTGACCGCGCGCATTTCCGCCTTGTTTCGGCGCAGTGAACTTGGCTCGGCGTCTGCCTCCGCCGAGGAGATCCTAAATCGCGGAGCGCTCACACTCGACGTCAAGCGGCTGGCCGCCTCATGGAACGGCACGCCGGTCGACCTGACCCTGACTGAATTCTGGATGGTGCACGCGCTGGCGCGCTTCCCGGGGCACGTGAAGGACCGCGACGCCTTGATGCACGACGCGCGCATCGTCGTCGACGACAGCACGATCACGTCGCATATCAAGCGCATTCGGCGCAAGTTCCAGGCGCACGATCCAACGTTCGACTCCATTGCAACGGTCTACGGCATGGGTTACCGCTGGAATGCCGAATGAAAGGGTCGGTGCAAGGGCGGCGCGTCGCCTTGTCGATCCGCGCGCAGTTGCTGCTTGTGCTCACCGTATTCCTCGCGCTGCCGTGGCTCGGCTTCGAGTACGTCCGCGAGCTGGAACGGGTGTTGCGCGATGCGCAGGAACGCACGCTCGCCGGCACCGCGCAAGCAGTGGCAACCGCGTTGCACGACCGGCCGGCGCTCTTCGCGACGCCGGCTGATCCGATTGCCTCTTTCGCGCGCGATCGCGCAGCGGAAGGCGAAGACGGAATGGATGCACGCTTGCCGCCATCGGCTTCTCCGGAAATCGAACAGATCGTCTCCGGCCTATCGAGGACCACGGCGCGAATCTGGGTTGTCGATCGCAACTTGAACATACTCGCGCGAGCGGGTTCACTCAAAGCGAAGCCCGCGCGAAACGAGGAGAAGGCGACGGCGTGGTCGCGCTGGTGGGACTCGGTCTGGCGCAATACTGTGCATCGGCTCTATGCATTGATGCTCGAACAGCCGACCGACGAATTCACCGACAGCGCGGTAGCAGGCGGTGCGCCGCGCGGACGTGATGTCGAAGGTGCACTGGCCGGCATCCTGACCACCGATCGCCGAGCAACCGTGGATGGCCGCACCACGCTTGTCAGTGCAGCGCATCCGATCTGGATCGGGGATCAGGTTCGCGGTGCCGTGATCGTCGAGGAAACCGGCAATGCCGTGCTCGCCGAACGCAACCGGGCATTCGAGCGGTTGTTCAACATCGTCCTCGCCGTGCTACTGGTTGGCTCGCTGGCGCTGACGACCTACGCCACGTGGCTATCGTCGCGTATTCGCCGTTTGCGCGACGATGCGGAGCGGGCGATCGACGACAAAGGGCGTGTGCGGCACGCGCTGGCGAGTTCCAATGCGCGTGACGAAATCGGCGATCTCTCGCGCAGCTTCGGCAATGTTCTCGCGCGTCTGTCGGCATATGCGAGCTATCAGGAACAAATGGCGAGCCGGCTGTCGCATGAGTTGCGCACGCCCGTCGCCGTGGTGCGTTCTTCGCTGGACAACCTGAAGCTCACGCCGCTGCCGGACGAGGCGCGCGTGTACATGGCGCGTGCGCACGATGGACTGTTGCGCCTGACGCAAATCCTGACGCGGATGACCGAAGCCTCGCGTCTCGAGCAGAGCCTCTCCGAAGTCGAGCGCGAGCAGGTCGATCTAGGGTCCCTGGTGGCGAGTTGCGTCGAAGGCTACCGACTCGCCTACCCGGCTGCGCAGATCGAGTTCGATCCGCCAGCCGAGACTCTGGTCATTGACGGCGCGTCCGATCTCATTGCCCAGATGCTCGACAAGCTGACCGCCAACGCCGTGGAATTCGCGGCTGGGGGAGCAGTTGAGTTTCGCCTGGAACGAAGCGGCGCGAACGCGTGGCTTCTGGTCATCAACGCGGGCCCGCCGTTACCCGATATCTCGCCGGAGAGACTCTTCGACTCGATGGTGTCGGTGCGCCGTGCGGCGGGTCAGACCGAGGAGCCTCATCTGGGCCTGGGGCTTTATATCGTCAGAATCATCGCGCAGTTCCATGGAGGCCATGTGGTGGCTGCGAATCGCAGCGACGGCGCTGGTGTCGTCATCACTGTTACGCTCCCGCTCGCGTGATGTGCGTCGTGAAGAACTTGGGACAAGCTCAAACAATGACTTGATGATGAATTTTCGTTACGTCTATTCGGCCTTTGCCGCCGCCTATCTGCTGTCGTACCTGTTCCGCACGGCCAACGCCGTCATTTCGCCGGAGCTCTCGCGCGAGCTGGCGCTGAATCCCTCTGCACTGGGTTTGCTGACGAGCGCCTATTTTTTGGCATTCGCCGCGATGCAGCTGCCGGTGGGCATGCTGCTCGATCGCTACGGTCCTCGTCGCGTAGAACCGGTGCTGCTCGGCATCGCTTCGCTGGGGTCGTTTCTATTTGCCTATGCCGAGACGATCCTGGGCCTGACGATGGCGCGCGCGTTGATTGGGCTTGGCGTCTGTGCATGCCTGATGGCGCCACTCAAGGCCATCGCCACCTGGTATCCGCCCGAGAAACAGGCGTCGTTGTCCGGGTGGATCATGGTCGCCGGCGCTTCGGGGGTTTTGGCTGCAACGGCGCCGCTCGAATTCGCGTTGCGATTTACGAGCTGGAGGATCGTCTTCATCGCGCTCGGATTCTGCACGTTGGCCGCCGCGGTCGCGATCTGGTGGCGGGTGCCTGATATCCCGAAACCGCAAGGTAGCGTTGGGCTCGCTGCACAATGGTCGGGAGTGCGCAGCGTATTCCGGCACCCGCGCTTCTGGTGGATCGCCCCGCTGGCTGCCGTGGGGATGGGGTCGTTCATGGCAGTGCAAGGTTTGTGGGCGGTGCCCTGGTTACTTGAAGTCGAAGGCGAAACGCGCCCCGGCGCTGCGCAGCATTTGCTCGCCATGAGCATCGTGATCATCGCGCTCTACGTCGCGTTGGGAATCATGGGAACGCGCCTCGCGCGTCGCGGCGTGCATGCGCGGCATCTCTTCGCCTGCGGCTTTACGGTCAACACGCTGGCGCTCTCCGCTATCATTCTGCGGGTGCCGGGCAGCTATGTCTGGTGGTCGCTGTACGGGCTGGGCGCATCGGTCAACGTTCTCGCGTTTGCCGTGTTGACCGAGGGCTTCGGCCGCGAGCTCGCCGGACGGACGAATACGGCGCTCAACCTTCTGATGTTTGCTTCCAGCTTCTTGGCGCAATGGGGCATCGGCGTGATCGTCGATGCGACGCGCGTCGCGTCAGCGCTCGATGAAGCCGGTGGCTTGCGCGCAGCCTTCGCGTTGATCCTCGTCTTGCTGATCGCGAGTAACGCCTGGTTCGTATGGGGTTGGCGCCAGCATGCCGCCAGGCACGAAAGTTGAGCTAGCCGCCGGGGCCGAGGCAGTCGTTGCGCGCGCGCTCAGCGACGCCGCGCAACTCGCCGAAGGCGCTGATTTTTTTGGAGCGGCGGCGCGGTACCGAACCGTACTCACGCTGATGCCCGGCGATGACCCTCGGCGCGCCGCCGTTCTCCATAATCTCGGCACGCTCGACGCGAAGCGCGGCGACCCCGATGCGGCACTCGCCGGGTTTCGCGCCGCGTTTGCCGCGCGTCCCGGGTGGGTCGAGCCGTTGCTTGCGCAGGGTCACTTGTTATCGAGCCAATGCCGGTACGCCGATGCCGCGGTTGCGTTCGAAGCGGCGGCCGGGTGCGCGCCCGAGCGTCTGGACGCGCGCTTCAACGCCGCACGTACGTGGATACGAGTGCGGCGCTGGAGGATCGCGTTGCCGCACTTGCGGGCGGCGCGCGAGCTTGCGCCGAACAATGAAGCGGTGTGGATCGAGTTGCGCGGCGTGCTCCAGATGTTACGGTACGAAGAAGAAGCCCATGAGGATTTCCTGCGGTTCGAGGCGGTCGCGCCGATGTCCGCGAGCTTTGCAGTCGCCGGCTACTATGCGAGCCGCCGAATGGGTGACAAAGAGCGCCAGGTGCGCTATCGCGATCTGGCGCTTACCGCCGAATATAGGCCAGGCGAAGCGCCGCTCGTGTCGGTGCTGCTCGCGCAAGTACAGTACGACGACGTTGCGCCGGAGCGCATCCTGGCGCTCTATCGCACATATGATCGGCTTGTGCACAGCGGCCGCGTACCCTCGGAATCGCTCGCCGCGCCGCGGCGCTCGGCGAATGCGCGGATTAAGGTCGGCTATCTGTCGGCGGATTTCCGCATGCATGTGATGGGCGAATTGCTGCTGCCCGCGCTCGCTGCGCACGATCGCGCAGGCTTCGACATTCGCGCTTACTCGCTCGCGCCTGCGGAAAACGAAGATGCCGCGACAGGTCAGTGGCGGGCCGCAGTGAGCGAGTTCGTCAACGTATCGTCACTGGACGATCGCGCGGCGGCGGAGCGTATCGCCGCAGACGATCTCGATCTGCTCGTCGATCTGATGGGGCATTCGTCGTTTTCGCGTCCGGCGATTCTGTCGTGGAAACCGGCTCCTGTCATCGCCACGCATCTGGGCTACCACGGCGCGGTCGGGCTCTCCGAAGTCGACTTCAAGCTGACCGATAAGCATGCCGACACCGAGGAGTCGGCGCGCTGGCAAATGGAGGCACTGCTGCCGCTCTCCGTGTGTGTGCTTCCACTGCGACGTTTCGCGCGACCGGCGGTCGCCAACGCATCGCTGCTGGTGACTCGGGCGGCGCTCGGTCTGCCGGATGATGCCGTGGTGTACGCGGCGTTCGTCGGCGCGGGCAAGCTCTCGCTGCGTTGCATCGACCTGTGGCGACGAATACTCGACTCAGTACCCTGCGCGTATCTCGCCTTTTCGCCGTTGCGAGACGATGAGCGAAACGCGATCCTGCGACGCGTGACGGGACTCGGCATCCCAGAAGCGCGACTGCGTTTTGTGCCGTGTCGCCGGGACGATGAGGGCGCCAACCGCGCGCGCTACGCGCTGGTCGATGTCGCTCTCGATACGCTGCCCTATACGGGTGGTGACACGAGCAGCGCCGCTTTGGCCGCGGGCGTGCCGGTGGTGACCTTGATCGGCCAGCGTCATGCCGAGCGGATGACCTACAGCATACTGAAACACTTGGGGTTGGAAGAGACGATTGCAGCAACCGACGAGGCGTACGTCGCGCTCGCCGTACGCCTCGCCCAAGATCAAGCGTTTCGGACGAGCCAGCGTGCCGCGATCGAGCGCGCATACGCGGATTCCAAGTTGACTGACCCTGCGCGTTACGCGCGGGCGCTAGAAGAAGCGTACGTCCGGGCGCTTGCCGTCAAAGGTGTTTTCCCTCCGCGCTAATCCAAAATGCATCTTCACGTTCTGGGAATTTGCGGTACGTTCATGGGTGGTCTCGCGGCGATCGCGAAGACCGCTGGCCACCACGTAACCGGCTGCGATGCCAATGTCTATCCACCGATGGCAACGCAATTGAGCGCGCTCGGCATCAGCCTCACCGAGGGGTGGGATCCCGCGCAATTGTCAGGGGTGGCGGTGGGCGCGGAAGTATTTGTCGTTGGCAACGTCGTCTCCCGCGGCAATCCGCTAATGGAGGCGCTGCTGAACAGCGGCCGAGCGTACGTCTCCGGGCCGCAATGGCTCTTTGAGAACGTGTTGCGCGACCGCTGGGTGCTGGCGGTTGCCGGTACGCACGGCAAGACGACCACCGCCGCGATGCTCGCATGGATACTCGATTGCGCCGGATTAGCGCCGGGATTTCTGATTGGCGGCGTGCCCGTGGATTTCGCGATCTCGGCGCGGCTCGCGCGCGACGGAGTGCGTAGCGATTTCTTCGTGATCGAGGGGGACGAATACGACACTGCGTTTTTCGACAAGCGCTCGAAATTCGTCCACTACCGGCCGCGCACGGCGATCCTCAACAATCTGGAATACGATCATGCCGATATTTTTCCCGACCTTCCGGCGATCGAAACGCAGTTTCATCACCTGGTCCGGATGATTCCGAGCAACGGACGCATCATCGCCAACGGCGGCGAAGCGAGCATCGCTCGCGTGCTCGCGCGCGGTTGCTGGAGTGAAGTCGAACGCTTCGGGCTGGCGGAAGTCTCGGGCACGGGGCCCGACTGGACGATCGGCGTCGATGGTGCCGTTCTGTTGGGCGGCGCGCCGCAGGGAACGCTCTCCTTCGGACAACTGGGCCGGCACAACCAGTTAAATGCGCTCGCCGCACTGGCAGCGGCGCGGCATGCCGGCGTGCCGGTAATCAGGGGGATCAAAGCGCTTGCCAAGTTCAACGGCGTCAAGCGCCGCCTCGAAGTGCGCGGAATCGTTGAAGGCATCACCGTCTATGATGACTTTGCGCATCACCCGACCGAGATCTTCGTCACGCTCGAAGGCTTGCGGCGCAAAGTCGACGGCGCGCGCATTCTCGCTGTCGTAGAGCCGCGCTCCAATACGATGAAAATGGGTGCGGTCAAGGACGCGTTGCCTGGGAGCCTTGCCACTGCCGACCGCGTCTTCTGCTATGCGGCGAAGCTTGGCTGGGATGTCGCCGGCGCGCTCGCGCCGCTCGCTGCCAAAGCGCTGGTCTTTGATGATCTCGCGGTGCTGGTGAATGCGGTCGTCTCCGAGGCGAAGCCCGGTGATCATGTACTGATCATGAGCAACGGCGGATTCGGCGGCGTACACGAGAAGTTGTTGTGCGCGCTGGGCAATCGCGCGTGACGCCGGCGACCCTCGTTTATCTGCACGGCTTCAATTCATCGCCGCAGACGGTGAAAGGGCGCAAGCTAGCGGTGGCGGCGGCGAGCCGGCGCGATCCACCGCATTTTCATATTCCAGCGTTGCACCATCGTCCGGCGAAGGCGATGCGCGATGTCTGCGCATGGGTCGATGCGCGGCCCGACCGGCTTAGGTCCCTGACGTTCTTTGGCAGCTCTCTTGGTGGGTATTACGCGACGTGGCTCGCCGAGAAATATGGCGCGCGCGCCATCGTCATCAATCCTGTCGTGCGCCCGTTTGCAGAGCTGCAAGCGCATCAGGGTCCGCAACAGAATCCGTACACCGGCGAGTGCTACGAGCTCGCTCGTGAGCATTTCGCGGAGTTGCAAGCGCTTATGGTCGCGCGCTTGACCCGGCACGAGCGTTATTTTCTGCTGGTGCGCGCCGGGGATGAAGTGCTCGATTGGCGTGAGGCGGTCGCTCGCTACGCGGGTGCGTGGCAGTTCGTCGCCGGGGGTGGCACGCACGGCTGGGAGGACATCGACGCCGAGATACCGGCAATGCTGCGCTTCGCCGGGCTCAAAGTGGAAACCGGATTGCAGGAGTCGCCGCCGCCGCACCCGGACGGCCGAGGTCGACCGCCCCGTGCTCGGCGAACTCACTGCGACTAAATGACTGGCCGCCTCGCGCCGTGTCCATTTTGAGACTATAGTGTGTCTAGATATAGACAATAGTGGTGAAGACCATGCCCGCAACAGCGCACAAGCTCGGCGCATTGCCCAAGCGTCGGCGCAGCAAGAAGGCCGCGGCCCACGCGAGACGGGCGCGAACGGCAGCCGCTCCCAAGAAAGCCATTGCCAAGAACTTGATCGTGGAGTCCAAGTTGTCGGAGGGTCAAGGCACGACGGGAAGCAGGGCGGGCGGCGCGAAGAATATCGATGTGATTGCCTATCATTCGACCAAGGGCGTGGACGACTACGTACGCCGCGTCGCCCGCGCCACGCCGATGCAGATCGTCGAGATCGAGCGCCAAGGCGTTTTCGGCTCGTTCATCAAGGATCTCTCCAAGCGTATGGAGATTCCCTCCTCGCGCATCTTCGCAATCCTTGGAATTCCCAAGGCCACGGCGGAGAAGAAGGCCACGGCGGGCGAAAGGGTCGCGGGTCGCGGAGGTCAGGCCGCCATCGGAATGGTGAAGCTCCTTGGCATCGCCGAGGAGATCGTCGCCAACAGTACTGCAAGTGAGGCGCAGGGCTTCGATGCCACGAAGTGGCTTGGTCAATGGATCGAACGCCCACAACCGGCTCTCGGTGGTCGCAAGCCTGCTGACCTGCTTGATACGCCCACCGGGGTCGACGTGGTCGCGCGGCTGCTGGGCTCGATCGAGAGCGGCGCCTACCAGTGAGGCTCTGGCGAATTGCCGCCAAGACCCGCAAATATCCGGCAACTGATCTGGGTGGCGCAGGAGCGGCCCAGTACCCGGGCCGCTGGAACGACGACAAAGAGCCAGTCGTCTACTGCGCGCCGACGATTGCGATGGCAGTGCTGGAGACCGCCGCACACGTCGACGATTCGGGACTGCCCTTGAATCGTTTCCTTGTTGCGATCGAAGTTCCCGACGGCGTGTGGGCGCGACGCGAAGAGGTTGATGTCGCGAAGTTACCTCCCACCTGGGCGGCCATTCCAGCAGGCGGCGCGAGCGTAAGGATCGGTTCTGCCTGGCTCGCATCAGTTCGGTCGAACGTCCTGATGGTGCCTTCGGTGATCGTGCCGGAAGAATGGGCCTCGCTCATCAACCCACGGCACCCGGACACCTCCACCATCGTTGCTAAGGTCGTGCGTCTCTTCGAATACAACCGACTTTTCCGATCCTAGCCTTTGCCAGTCCGGCGCCGGAGGGTCGGCAACAAACCATCGGCCGCCGATCAGCGCGATTCGGGCTACAGGCGCACGCTTACTGGCACACCGTTCCCGGCGTGCGGCACACCTGCCGGGTGATCGGCTTGCTCTGCGTCACCCCGTGACCGTGTAAGCAAATGTAGCTTGGTTGCCGCTGGCGAAGCTTAACGTCAGTGTCCCCATTGGCGTCAGGCCGACGTTGGCGGGAAGAAATCAAACATGAACGTCGGGTGCACAAGCGTTACCCCTTTCCAAACGCCGAGAGCATCATTGCGCCACTCGTGGTGCCAGCCCGCCGACCTTGCTGACCGCAGTTCGCGATGTCATGGCGGCAATCAAGTAATCGCCGGGTCAACGCACAACCGCTAAGCGGTAGCAGGTAATTCGCCTTTTTGTTCGCGCCTCGGGTATCGTTGTAATTCGATATCCGCCGACACTTCACGTGCCTGCCCGCGTTCGCGCCGGCAACGACTCTTTAATGTCTGCGCCTTTGATCTTCCAAGGTGTAACGTCGCTCCTGCTGCTCGTGACGGTGTCGGACTTCCGGCAAGGAGAACGGCATGAAAGCCAAGACCAACGTCGGCGATGCGCCGGCAGCGAGCATTCACCCCGCCACTGCGGCGGACGCTTCGGCGCCGGCGATCGGTACGGAGCGCACTTACGGCGCACGTAACTACGATTCGTTGCCGGTAGTGCTGGCGCACGGCGAAGGCGCGTGGCTCACGGCAGTGGACGGCAAGCGCTATCTCGACTTGATGAGTGCGTACTCGGCGGTAAGCTTTGGCCATGCGCACCCGCGGATTTTGGCGGCGCTCGTGCAGCAGGCGCGACGGCTGGCGGTGACATCGCGTGCGTTTTACAACGAGCGTCTGCCCGAGTTGTTTGAGCGGCTGACGACACTCACCGGTCTTGACCGGGCGCTTCCCAGCAGCGGTGGCGCCGAAGCCGTGGAAACCGCTCTCAAAGCCATGCGCAAATGGGGGCACACGGTCAAAGGGATCACGCCAGGTGACGCCGAAATCATCGTGTGCGACGGGAACTTTCATGGACGATCGATCACCATCGTCGGCTTCTCGTCGGAGGCGCAATATCGCAATGGCTTCGGGCCGTTTGCGCCGGGGTTTCGCTCGATTCCGTTCGGCGACGCGCAGGCTCTTGCCGCGGCGATTACGCCGGACACCGCGGCGTTTCTGGTGGAGCCGATCCAGGGCGAAGGGGGAATCATCGTGCCGCCGCGTGGCTATCTTGCCGAATGCGCGCGTATCTGTCGCGAGCAGCGGGTGCTGCTGATTTGCGATGAGATCCAGACTGGTCTGGGTCGAACCGGCAAGTTCCTGGCGTGTGAACACGACGGCGTGCGTCCGGATGGGGTGATCCTGGGCAAGGCTTTGGGCGGCGGTTTGCTGCCCGTGTCGGCTTTTGTTGCAACCGACGACGTGATGCAGGTGTTTCATCCAGGCGATCACGGCAGCACGTTCGGCGGCAACCCGCTGGCCGCAGCGGTCGCGCTCGCGGCGCTCGACGTACTGTTCGACGAGAAGCTGATCGAGCGGTCGGCCAGCGAGGGTGCGTGGTTGGCGGCGGAGCTTGGTAAACTCGACAGTCCGCTCGTCAAGGACGTACGCGGGCGTGGACTTTTCATCGGCATCGAGGTGGACGCGCAGCGGGTGTCGGCGCGACAAGTGGTCGACCGGCTCCTCGCCCACGGAATTTTGTCGAAGGATACGCACGGCACAGTCGTGCGCATTGCGCCGCCGCTCTCCATTCGGCGCGAGGATCTGGTGTGGGCCGTCGGCCAAATCCGTGCAGCGCTAAAAGGCCTCGAAGAGGACGTGCAACGCGCCGCTTAAAGCCTTGGGTTTTCCCGAATGCGTTAGCATCGCGGTGTGGCGCCGGTTGGGTTTGTGCGCAGCCACTGCGTTGCGCCGGTGCGCGTGAAAATCGGATCGTCTAGGATTTGAAAAACCACATCGGAAATCTGCTGGAAGCCGTGCGTGAAGCGGGCGGGCGCGCGCGCACGCGCGCATTTCCGCCGAAAGACGGTATTGAGGAGCCGCTGCTGCGCCGCGAAGTATTCAGCAGCGATCAGATGGAAGAGCATGGCAAGACCTTGGCCAGCTCGCACGCGGTGAGTCTGGAACCGACGACGGATCGGCTTCTCGGGCGGCTCTCCAGCAACGAAGCGGTGCTGCTCGAGACTTGCAGCTTGCTCACCGATGCAGTCAACGCAGGACAAACGGTTACACCGGCTGGCGAATGGCTGCTCGACAACTTCTACTTGATCGAGCAGAAAATTCGTGAGGCACGCCGCCATTTGCCCAAGGGTTATAGCCGCGCACTGCCGCGGTTGAAGAACGGTCCTTCTGCCGGTCTGCCGCGCGTGTACGACATTGCACTCGAGGCGATCTCGCACGGAGACGGACGCGTGGACGCTGAGAGTTTCAGCCGGTTCGTCGCCGCCTACCAGACAGTCACGACGTTGACCTTGGGCGAGCTGTGGGCGATCCCGATCATGTTGCGGCTGTCGCTCTTGGAAAATCTGCGCCGCATCGCAGCCCGAACCGCAGCCGGTCGCAGGCATCGCAGTCGCGCCAATTTCTGGGCCGATCAGATGCGCGAGATCTCCGAGCGGGATCCGAAAAACCTGATCCTGGTAATCGCGGACATGGCGCGCTCGAACCCGCCGATGGCGAGCTCGTACGTCGCGGAGTTGGCGCGCCGCTTGCAGAATCAGAGTCCGACGCTCGCGTTGCCGCTCTCCTGGATGGAGCAGCAGCTTTCCGAGGTCGGTGTGACGATTGAACAACTGGTGGAGGTCGAAACACAGCAGCAGGCGAGCGACCAAGTCTCGGTCAGCAACAGCATCGGCAGCCTGCGCTTGCTCGAAGCGATCGACTGGCGGGAGTTCGTCGAATCACTCTCAAAGGTCGAGCACGTGTTGCGGGAGGATCCCGCAGGCGCATACGCGAAGATGGATTTCGCGACTCGCGACCGTTACCGGCACGTCGTGGAAAGGATTGCGCGGAAGAGCGGTTGGACCGAAGACGACGTTGCCCGCAAAGCCATCGCGATGGCGCGCGAGCACGCGCACACTGAGGCCGAACGCTCGCGAGCGGCGCACGTTGGGTTTTATCTGGTCGACGACGGGTCGCCCGAACTTGAGCGCGCCGCAGGTGTCCGGCGCGTCTTCTACGATGTCCTCGGCGTGGAGCCTAGACAAGCGCTGTCGCTCTACGTCGGCGCCATCACCGCGTTGACGGCGATGTTCACCGCAGCCCTGCTTGCACAAGCGGAGGCGAGCGGAGAGCAGCGTTGGCTGCTTGCGCTCGCCGGCATCGCCGCGCTCCTCGCCAGCAGCATGATTTCGATATCGATCGTCAACTGGCTGACGACACTGCTCGTACGGCCGTACTTGCTGCCGCGGATGGATTTCACGCGCGGCATTCCCCCTGGGTCACGCACATTGGTCGTGGTTCCATCGCTGCTCATTAATTCCGCCGATCTCCAGAGCTTGCTCGAGGCGCTGGAAGTCCGGTTTCTCGCCAATCGCGACGACAGGCTGCATTTTGCCCTTCTCACCGATTTCACCGACGCGCCATCCGAAACGCTGCCGGAAGACGAGCCGCTGCTGCGGCTCGCTGCGCAAGGAATCGAGGCTCTGAACGAGAAATACCCGGAGGCGCGGGGAGCGGCATTCTTCCTGTTTCATCGACCGCGGCGCTGGAACTCGCATGATTGCGTGTGGATGGGCTACGAGCGCAAGCGCGGCAAGCTCGGCGAGCTCAATGCGCTGCTGCGCGATGGATCGCCGCATCGCTTCGCACTCGTCGTCGGCCGCCTCGGCGCGCTGGCGAGCGTCAAGTACGTCATAACGCTCGACACGGATACGCAACTGCCGCGCGAATCCGCGCGCGAACTCGTAAGCGTCATGGCACATCCTCTCAATCGTCCCTGGCACGATCCGGTGACGCAGATCGTATGCGAGGGGTACGGAATCCTGCAGCCGCGGATGGCGACGACGTTGCCAGGTATCAATCGATCGCGTTACGCGCAAGTGTGGGGCGGCGAACCGGGAGTCGATCCCTATACCCGGGCGGTGTCGGATGTGTATCAGGATGCGTTCGGTGAAGGCTCGTTCATCGGTAAGGGGATTTACGACATCGATGCGTTCGAGCGTTCGCTCTCCGGTCGCTTCCCGGAAAATCGCATTCTGAGTCACGATCTGCTAGAAGGCTGTCACGCGCGCGCGGGGCTGGTCAGCGATGTTGAGCTCTACGAGGACTACCCGGCACGCTTCATGGCCGACGTCGACCGCCGCCACCGGTGGATTCGCGGTGATTGGCAACTTGCCCGTTGGCTTCTGCCGAGCGTTCCGGCGTCGGGCGCCGGCCGGCAGAAGAACCCGCTCTCGGCGCTTTCGCGCTGGAAGATTTTCGACAACCTGCGCCGCAGCCTGACTCCGGCTGCCTTGACCGTGCTCCTGTTCCTCGGCTGGACGGTACTGGCGCCGGCATGGCTGTGGACGCTCATCGTCGTCGTCATCCTGATCACGCCGACTCTGCTGGCGACGGCGATCGAGCTGGTCGGCAGCTCCACGCAAGTTCCACTCACCCAACACGTCGCGGCGATCGCGCGCTCGGCGCTCCGCGGGTTGGTTCAGGCCGGATTGACCTTGACGTGGCTGCCGTTCGAGACGTATTTCAGCCTCGATGCGATTTTGCGCACGACTTGGCGCTTGCTCTTCACGCACCGGCGTCTGCTCGAATGGAAAGCGTCGAGCGAGGCCGCGCGAACCGGTGGCGATGATCTCCCTTCGTTGTGGCGCGCGATGTGGGCAGCTCCCGCTACCGCAGTGGTCGCCTTCGCGGGCATCGTTGCGTTCGCGCCGGAATCGCTCCCGGTTGCGCTGCCGGTGCTGGCACTCTGGCTGCTGTCTCCGGTCATTGCTTGGTGGGTCTCGCGACCGCTGCTGCTGCGCGCGGTCGACATCACCTCCGCGCAAACGCTGTTCATGCGGACGCTGGCGCGCAAGACCTGGGCATTCTTCGAGATGTTCGTGGGTCCCAAGGACAACTGGTTGCCGCCGGACAACTATCAGGAGCATCCCACTGCGGCCATCGCGCATCGCACATCGCCCACGAACATGGGCATAGCACTTCTGGCCAATCTTGCCGCTTACGATTTTGGCTATATCCCCGCCGGACAACTGATCGAGCGAACCGAGCGCGCGCTGGACACGATGGCGGCGCTGAAGCGGTATCGCGGCCATTTCTATAACTGGTATGACACGCAGACACTCGAGCCGCTGCTGCCGAACTATGTATCGAGCGTGGATAGCGGCAATCTGGCGGCGCACGCGCTAACGTTGCGGGCAGGTTTACTCGCCGTTGCGAACGATCCGATCGCATCGAGGCGTCTGCTGGAAGGATTGAGCGATACGTGGCGCGTACTGAAGGATTCGGCGGACCCGGCAGCGCTGCCGGAGATCGAAGAGTTCGGCGATGAGCTCGCGAGAGCGCTCGCCATGCGACCAGCCTCTCTCGCGGATATAAGGCGGTGCCTCACCAGACTCACCACCCGGGCTTCGATCCTCGCCGCATCGTTCCCCGAAATAACGGAGAGCGACGCGCGGTGGTGGGCCGATGCGCTGACGCGCCAGTGCACCGATGCGCAGAACGAGCTGACGATGCTCGCGCCCTGGCTCTCGCTGACGGAAGCCTTGGCGGCGCCGGCCGATATCGTCGTCATCAGCACCGCGCCGACGTTGCGCGAGCTCGCCAAGGTCGACGCGGGATCTCCCTCGGCCGTCGCGCATGCGTCGGGGTCGCCCGCAACCGCACAGGCGGCGTGGCTCACAACCGTTGCGCCATTGGTTCGCGAAGGCAGCCTGCGCGCCCGGCAACGATTGGCGCACCTTTCGCGATTGGCGGAGCGGTTGAACGAGCTTGCGCAGATGGAGTACGAGTTCCTCTACGACAAGTCGCGGCACTTGCTCGCTATCGGTTACAACGTCGGCGAGCGACGGCGCGACGCCAGCTATTACGACCTGCTGGCGTCGGAGGCGCGTCTGACGACGTTTGTCGCGATTGCGCAGGGGCGGCTCCCACAGGAGGCATGGTTCGCGCTTTCTCGCCTACTGATCGGTGGACCGGGGGAGCCAAGTCTTGTTTCTTGGAGCGGCTCGATGTTCGAATACCTGATGCCGCTCTTGGTCATGCCAACGTATGAAGACACGCTGCTGCATAGCACGTGCCGAGCTGCGGTTGCTCGGCAGATCGAATACGGCCGGTATCGCGGCGTGCCATGGGGCATCTCGGAGTCCGGATACAACACCGTCGATGTCCGGCTCAACTATCAGTATCGCGCGTTCGGCGTGCCCGGCCTGGGATTGAAGCGCGGGCTCGCCGATGATCTGGTCATCGCACCGTACGCGTCCGCGCTCGCGTTGCTGGTGGCGCCGGAGGATTCCTGCCGCAATCTGGAGCGTCTTGCTGCCGATGGATATCTCGGCAGGTTCGGGTTTTACGAGGCGATCGATTTCACGCCATCACGCTTGCCGCGCGGACAGTCAAGCGCTGTCGTCCGCTCGTTCATGGCTCACCATCAGGGGATGACCTTTCTCGCCCTCGCCTCGCTGCTACTCGACGGCCGAATGCAGCAGCGATTCGCATCCGATCCCGCGTTTGCCGCAACGACGTTGTTACTGCAGGAACGTGTCCCGCGTGCCGCGGCGTTCATCGCGCACACTGCGCCACTCTCCGATCTTCGCTCGATGTCGGGCGAATCGTCAATGCCGGTGCGGGTCATTACGACGCCCGATACGCCCAAACCCGAAGTGCAGTTATTGTCGAACGGGCGCTACCACGTGGCCGTCACCAACGCCGGCGGCGGGTACAGCCGCTGGAAGGATATCGACGTCACGCGGTGGACCGAAGACACCACGCGCGACCATCGCGGGACCTTCTGCTACTTGCGCGACGTCGAGACTTTAGAATTCTGGTCGGCCGCGTTTCAGCCGACTCGCAAACCCGGCGGCAACTTCGAGGCGATTTTCACCGAAGCCCGCGCCGAATTTCGCCGCCGCGATCACGAATTCGCCTCACACCTCGAGATCGTCGTTTCGCCGGAAGACGATATTGAGCTGCGCCGTCTTCACATCACGAACCGCGCCCGCACACGCCGCGCAATCGAGCTTACGAGCTACGCGGAGGTAGTGCTCGGTCCTTCCGCCGCCGATGCGTTGCATCCGGCGTTTGCCAATCTGTTCGTGCAGACCGAGATTGTCGCGCGCACGCAGGCGATCCTGTGTACACGCCGCCCGCGCTCGAAGACCGAACGGACGCCGTGGATGTTCCATCGGATGGCGATTCACGACGCCACCGCCGACGCGATCTCGTATGAAACCGACCGCGGTGCATTCATCGGCCGCGGCAATACGCTCGGCGATGCGCACGCGCTGCGTAGTTCCGCGCTCAGCAATAGCCAAGGGTCGGTTCTCGACCCGATCGTCGCCATTCGCACGCGCATTACGCTCGAACCGGAACAAACCGCCACCGTCGATATGGTGTTCGGCGTCGCGGCCACGCGTGATGAGTGCTTGACCTTGACAGAAAAATACCAGGACCGGCGCCTCGCGGATCGCGTCTTCGATCTCGCCTGGACGCACAGTCAAGTGGTCCTCCGGCAAATCAATGCGACGGAGGCCGATGCGCAGTTGTTTGGCCGGCTCGCAAGCTCCGTACTGTTCGCCAATCCGTCGCTGCGTGCCGACGCGAGCATCCTGGTCAAGAACCGGCGCGGCCAGTCGGGGCTGTGGGCGCATGCGATTTCAGGCGACTTGCCCATTGTTCTTCTGCGCGTGGAAGATCCGGCCAATATCGACTTGGTTCGGCAACTGGTCCAGGCGCATGCCTATTGGCGTTTGAAAGGCTTGGGCGTGGACCTCGTCATCTGGATCGAGGAATTCGCGGGCTATCGTCAATTGCTGCACGACCGGATCATGGGGCTCATTTCCGCTCGGGTCGAAACGCACGTCATGGATCGGCCGGGCGGAATCTTCGTCCAGCACGCGGAGCAACTCACTAACGAGGATCGCGTCCTGTTCCAGGCGGTCGCTCGAGTCGTGCTCTCGGATAGCCGCGGGTCACTCGCTGAGCAGATCGGCACACGCCGGCCTAAAGAGCCGGCGCTTCCCCGCTTCGAGGCCACGCGCACCCAGCGGCCCGAAGCCGCGACGGCAACTGAAACGTTGAAGCGCGATCTCATCGTCGACAACGGACTGGGCGGCTTCACGCCTGACGGCAAGGAATACGTCATCACCACGGGACGCGGATACACGACACCTGCGCCTTGGGCCAATGTGTTGGCCAATCCGCAGTTCGGCACGATCGTTTCGGAAAGCTCGCTCGGCTATACGTGGAGCGAAAACGCCCACGAGTTTCGCCTGACGCCGTGGCACAACGATCCGGTGGGAGATCCCAGCGGAGAGGCACTCTATATTCGGGACGAAGAGACCGGTTACTACTGGTCGCCCACGCCGCTGCCGTGTCGCGGCGCGACGCCTTACACGGTTCGGCACGGCTTCGGGTACAGCGTGTTCGAGCACGCCGAACACGGCATCCGCACCGAGCTATGGGTCTACGTTGCGCTGGATGCACCGATCAAGTTCTGGGCGTTGCGAGTGCGCAACGAGTCCGGCCGCGAGCGCCGGCTTTCCGTGACCGGCTATGTGGAATGGGTGCTGGGAGACCTGCGGCCGAAATCGACAATGCACATCGTCACCGAAATCGACACCAACTGCGGCGCACTCTTCGCGCGCAATTCCTACAACGCGGAGTTCTCCGATCGGATCGCCTTCTTCCACACCGACGATGGTAACGCGCGTTCGGTGAGCGGCGACCGCGGCGAGTTCATCGGGCGCAACGGCACGCTCAAGAATCCCGCGGCACTGTCCCGCGCCAGGCTCTCGGGCAAGGTCGGCGCGGCGATGGATCCATGCGGCACCCTGCAAGTCGCGTTCAATCTTGCCGAGAAAGAGGAGCGGCAGATCGTCTTCCGCCTTGGCGTGGGGCGCAGCGCCGACGACGCCGCGAACCTGGTCCAACGTTTTGGCAAACCGAATGGGGCGCGCGCAGCGCTCGCCACGGTCCGGCAATACTGGACCCAGACCTTGAGCGCGGTGCAGATAACAACGCCCGACCGTACGCTCGATGTGCTCGCCAATGGATGGCTCGTGTACCAGACCCAGGCGTGTCGGTTGTGGGCGCGCAGCGGCTATTATCAGTCGGGCGGCGCGTTCGGTTTTCGCGATCAGTTGCAGGACGTGATGGCGCTGATCTACGCCGAACCGGGCCTTGTGCGGGACCACCTGCTGCTCGCCGCATCACGGCAATTTCCTGAGGGCGATGTCCAACACTGGTGGCATCCGCCGACCGGAAGGGGTGTACGCACGCATTGCTCCGACGATTTTCTATGGCTGCCGCTCGCGGTCTCACGCTACGTCCTGGCGACCGGCGACACCGGCGTCCTGCACGAGCCCGTGCATTTTGTCGAAGGCCGCGCGGTCGGCGCGGAAGAGGATTCGTACTACGACCTGCCGTTTCAGTCTGGCGACGCGGCCAGCCTGTATCAGCATTGCGTGCGAGCCATTTTGCGCGGCCTTCGTTTCGGCGCGCACGGGTTGCCGTTGATGGGTTCCGGCGACTGGAACGACGGCATGAATCTCGTCGGCTTCCGCGGCACGGGGGAGTCCGTGTGGCTCGCGTTCTTCCTGCATTCGGTGCTGATGCGCTTCGCGCAAGTCGCGCGGCTGCATGATGATTCCGCATTTGCCGATCGCTGTACAAGCGAGGCCGAGCAGCTCCGCCTGAACGTCGAGCGGCACGGCTGGGATGGCGAGTGGTACCGCCGCGCCTACTTTGATGATGGCCTGCCGCTCGGCTCTTCGAGCAATCCCGAATGCCAGATCGACGCGGTCGCCCAAAGCTGGTCAGTGCTGTCGGGCGCAGCGAATCCGGTGCGATCGCGTGCCGCGATGGACGCGGTCAGCGAACGCCTCGTGCGCCGCAGAGACCGGCTGGTGCAGCTCCTGGACCCGCCGTTCGATAAGTCGAATCTCGATCCGGGCTACATCAAAGGCTACGTGCCCGGTGTGCGCGAGAATGGCGGACAGTACACGCACGGGGCGATCTGGGCGGCAATGGCCTACGCCGCGTTGGGCGACGGCGAGCGCGCCTGGGAACTCACAAAAATGATTCTGCCGACCAGTCACGGCGGATCGCCCAAGCAAGTGCAAACGTACAAGGTCGAACCCTACGTGGTCGCGGCCGATGTCTACGCGGTGCCGCCGCACGTGGGTCGCGGCGGCTGGACGTGGTACACGGGCTCGGCGGGTTGGATGTACCGGCTGATCATCGAATCGTTGCTGGGACTTTCCCTCGACGTTGATGAGCTGCGCTTCGCGCCCCATTTTCCCGCCGACTGGAAAGCGTTTACCGTCGACTACCGCTATCGCGCGACTTCATATCGCATCAAGGTGCTGCGCATAACGTCCGGCGATAGTGAAACCCGGGTCACCGTCGATGGTGTGCTGCAACCGGGCGCGGCGCTACGGCTCATCGATGATGGGCGCGAACATCAAGTCGAAATCGCGCTCGGCGCGCCGGCAACCGTCGAGCTCGCATTGGAAAGCGCGGAGCCGGGAGACTAGGGCGTGTTCACACTATGGGCACAAACGCGTTGCAGCAACCCGAAGGGAACGGGCGCCCTGGGGCGCCACTCTTTGTTGCTCTCCTCGCCAAGACCGCAAGTCTTGGCTTCGTCGGCTGCCGCGATTGGCGCCCCAGGCCACCCGTTCGCGTTTGCGTCCATAGTGTGAACAGGCCCTAGTTCGATCGGCCGAAAGTGAAAACCTACTTTCGGCCGGAGAGGCTTCCCGAAAATCAGTGGCAAAGCCGCACGATTTTCGGCGGAACGGCAGGCAACAATGCGAGCGAACAGTGTGAACACGCCCTACGCTAGGGCTATAGGAAGGCGAGTGAGCGCGGCGGGCGAAGCCCAGGCCCGGAGAGCGCGTCGCCGCGCGACCGACCTTGAGCCCGACACGCAACGGTCGCGGCCTGGCTGCCGGGTCCAAGGAGGGCGAAGCGCGGCGTATACTTTTTGCATGCCCGCCGCGAAGCCTGAACAACTCGTCGTCGCCATCAGCTCGCGTGCGCTGTTCGATTTCGAGGAAGAGAATCGGGTATTCGAAACCGCCGACGATCGCGCCTACATGAGGCTGCAGCTAGAGCGGCTCGAGCGTCCCGCCAAGCCCGGGGTTGCGTACACGCTGGTGCGCAAGCTGCTTGGATTCAACGCCGACGCAACGCGAAGGGTTGAAGTGGTCATCTTGTCGCGCAACGATCCTGTTTCCGGACTGCGTGTGTTCCGGTCGGTCAAGGGCGCGGATTTGCAAATCGAGCGCGGCGTGTTTACGCGCGGTCGTGCGCCGTTCTCATACTTAGGCCCGCTCAACGCCAACCTCTTTCTCTCGGCTAACGACGACGACGTCCGCCGCGCGCTGAATGCGGGTTTTCCGGCGGCACTGGTCTATACGCAGTCGAACCGCTCCGATTCGCATCCGGATGAAGTGCGTATCGCCTTCGACGGGGATGCCGTGCTGTTCGCCGACGAAGCCGAACGAGTCTACAAGGAACACGGGCTCGACGCATTCCAGACGCACGAAGCCGAACACGCATCGCGCCCACTTCCGCCCGGGCCATTCAAGCCACTCTTGGAAGCGCTGCACCGGCTGCAGCAGGCCGACGATCTCGATAAAGTGGCGATGCGGCTGCGCACCGCGCTGGTCACGGCACGCAGCACACCGGCGCACGAGCGCGCGATACGCACGTTGATGGACTGGAACATCAACGTCGACGAGGCAATGTTTCTGGGCGGGCTCGAAAAAGGGCCGTTCCTGCGGGAGTTCGAGCCGGACTTCTATTTCGACGACCAGACGCGGCACGTGGAATCCGCCGCGCGCCATGTGCCGTCGGGTCACGTGCCGCACGGAATCGCGAACGAGCGTTAAAAACCCAACCAGACATTCACCGGTGCGGATTCACCAGGTTTTGACTCCATCCCGCCGTGTCCTTGACCCCCTAACTGCAGCGGCATAGAGTCCGGCTGTCCATTCCGGACATCCGACCAGGCCGTGTATGGTGACTCGCCGGCAAGTTGTAAATTTACTTGGCACGGGAGTGCTCGCGGCGCCACTCACGTCGTTCGCTCAACAGCAGCCGCCCAAGACTCCTCGAATCGGTTTCCTACACCCAGCGGCGCCACAAAACAATTCCTCACCCTTCTTGGACGAATTCCGGCAGGGGCTTCGCGAACTGGGCTACGTAGAAGGTAAAGACCTGCACCTGGAGGTTCGCTGGGGAGAAGGAAAGCTGGAGCGGTTGCCGGCTCTGGCTGCGGAACTCGTTCGGCTAAAGGTGGATGTCATTGTAGCCGTAACGTCGCCATCGGTATTGGCGGCCAAGGAGGCGACACGAACGATCCCCATCGTCATGCCACTCAGTTCGGATCCCGTGGCGGACGGACTCGTCGCAAGCCTTGCGCGACCGGGCGGGAACGTTACGGGGTTGTCCATGATGGCCCCTGAGTTGGGGGCAAAGCGGCTACAACTGCTCAAAGAGGTGTTTCCCAAACTAGCGCGCCCTGTAGCAGTGCTTTGGAATCCAGATTACGCGGGCATGGTTGCCCGGTTTCAGCAAACCCAAGGGGCGGCCCCGACAGTGGGTGTGGGTGTGCGATCTGTGGAGGTTCGAGACTCGCGCGAATTGGAAAGCGCACTCGAGACCATGGGCCGCGACCGCCCGGATGCGCTTCTATTATTGGCCGATCCGCTTACCTTGAGTCAGCGTCTGAGAATTGTCGAATTTGCCGCAGAAGCGCGACTCCCGGCGATATACGAAATGAGCCAATTTGTCGATGCTGGCGGCCTCATCTCCTATGGGCCGAACGTCAATGCGCTGATTCGCCGCGCTGCGACCTACGTGGACAAGATTCTGAAGGGCGCGAAACCTGCCGACCTTCCAATCGAGCAGCCTACCAAGTTCGAGTTAGTGATAAACCTTAAATCTGCCAAAGCGCTCGGCATCACGATCCCGCAGTCGGTCCTCCTGCAGGCGGACAGGGTAATCGAATGAAATGCCTGGAGTCGAGCGAGGGACGGTAGTCAGCGCAATGTCCGCTCTTGCATCTAATCCTTCGTTTTACGTCAGCGCCAAATCCCGTCCGAAGAAGGGATAACGCGGATCGGTATAGCCCGGGGTCGACGGATGCCCGGGCCGCACCAGCGAATCGACGAGCGCTTCGTCGTCGGACGACCACGCCGTGCCGATCGCGCCGACGTAATCGCTCCATTGCTCGCTCGTGCGCGGACCGGCGATGATCGACGACACGATACGATTGGCGAGCAGCCAAGCCAGCGCGAATTGCGCCAAGGTGCGGCCGGTTGCTCGCGCGTGCTCTGCGAGTTTTTGCGCGATCGCAAAGGATTCCTCGCGGAACTCGGTTTCCTGCATGCGCTTGTCGCCGCGCGCGCCGCGTGATCCCTCCGGAGGTGTCCCGCCGGGCGCATATTTGCCGGTGAGAACGCCGCGCGCCAGCGGCGAATAAGGGGTAACCCCAATGCCGTAGTGAGCGCACGCGGGCAAGATCTCGACTTCCGGCATCCGGTTCAGCAAGTTGTAGTACGGCTGGCAGACGATCGGTTGCGGCACGTTCAAACGCTCGCACCAGCGCATGACTTCCGCAATTCGCCAGGCACGAAAATTGGACACGCCGAAATAGCGGATCTTGCCAGCGCGCATCAAGTCGCCTAGCGTCGCGATCGTTTCAGCGAGCGGTGTTGCGGTATCGTCGTAGTGCAGATAGTAGATATCGATATGGTCGGTACCAAGGCGGGCGAGGCTTGCGTCGCACGCGCGCATGATCCAGCGCCGCGAGAGGCCGCTCTGGCTGGTGGCGGGCGCGGCGTCTCCCATGTTGTTGGCCACTTTGGTCGCGAGAATAAAGCGATCGCGGTGTGCGCGAATCGCCTCGCCGGTGATCTTCTCCGATGCACCCTTGGCATACACGTCTGCGGTGTCGATGAAGTTCACTCCATGTTCGAGCGCATGGTCTACGATGCGCTGTGCCATCGCTGCATCGGTACGATCGCCGAACATCATCGTGCCCAAACACAGGGTCGATACCTCAAGCCCACTTTTCCCCAGACGCCGGTATTCCATCGCTTGTCCTTTTCGGTCCGTCGTTGTCCGACTATGCAGGATGGCGGCGCCTTCGCGCAAGGCGCCGCCATCCTGCCCGGCTATAATCAGTGCGCGAGTCCCGCGGTGCAACTAAAAAAGGCTGCGGATTCTAATGCACATCGGGCCTGGGCCGGGTACTCGGATCCCGCCCGCATCGGCCTCGATCAATCTCTTGCTTTCATGAATATCCTGTTCGAGGATGATGGCCAGTTGCGCGCTGGCGCGGTTCTCGCCGATAACGATTCGTCGCTGCAAATCGACACCGTTTCAGGCCGGCGCCTGAAAATCAAGGCAGCTAACGTCCTGCTGCGCTTTGCGTCGCCTGGCGCGGGCGAAGCGCTGGCCGAGGGGCAAAAGCTTTTCACCGAGCTCGACGCCACATTCCTGTGGGAGGTCGTCGGCGAGGCCGAGTTTCGCTTCGACGATCTGGCACGCGATTATTACGGTCACGCGCCTACGCCGGCGCAGGCCGCAGCCGTCGCGATGCTGCTGCACGCATCGCCGATGCATTTCTACAAGAAGGGGAAGGGAAGATACCGAAAGGCGCCGGCGGATGCGTTGCGCGCGGCGCTTGCCTCGCTCGATCGCAAGCAGCGTGAACAGGATCAGATCACTGCGTGGGTCGCGCAACTCAACGCGCACAGTCTGCCGGCGGAATTCAACCCCAAGCTGCCGGTGCTTCTCTATCGGCCCGACAAAAATGCGCTGGAGTGGAAAGCGCTCGCCGCCGCGGCCGATGCGAACAAGATGAGCCCGGTGGAATTGCTTGCCCGGTGCGGCGCGATTCCGTCGACGCACGACTACCACTTCCACCGATTCCTCGCGGAGGCGTTTCGCAACGGCACGGCGTTTCCCGCATGGGGATCGCTGCCCGGCATTGCCGATCTCGCCTTGGCGCCGGTGCGCGCGTTTTCGATCGACGACGCGACGACGACCGAGATCGACGACGCCTTCTCGGTGCGCGAACTGGAAAACGGCAATCGTGAAATCGCCATTCACATTGCGTGTCCGGCTCTGGGTGTGTTGCGAGGCAGCGCACTCGATGCGGTCGCGCGCGAGCGCTTGTCTACCGTGTACATGCCGGGGCGCAAGCTGACGATGCTGCCGGAGGAGGCGATCAAAGCGTTTACCTTGCGCGAAGGCACGGTTCCACCTGCGCTGTCGCTGTACGTGGAGACAACTGAAGCCGGCGCTCCCGTGCGGCAAGAAACGCGCGTGAACCGCGTGCCGATCGCGGTGAACCTGCGGCTCGATGCTATCCAAGACGCTTTCGCAAACGATTTGCCGGCGCCTGTCGATCCGCCGTGGACGCCTGAGCTTCGCGCGTTGTGGAGATTCGCGCAGCATTTGTCCGCGCAACGCGGCAAGAACGACGTCAATCGCATCGATTTCAGCTTCGATGTCGATTGGGATGGAGGCCCCGACGGCCGTGTGACGATCCGGCCACGCGCACGCGGAAGTCCGCTGGACAAGCTGATCGCCGAGCTGATGATCCACGTCAACAACTCATGGGGGCGCTTACTCGCCGAGCGCAATGCTGCCGGTCTGTATCGCGTGCAGGCCGGAGGCAAGGTGAAGATGAGCACGCGTCCAGGGGAACATCAAGGGTTGGGCCTCATGCATTATCTGTGGTCGAGTTCCCCGCTGCGTCGCTATAGCGATCTCGTCAATCAGCGCCAATTGCTCGCACTCCTAGCCGACGAAAAGCTCCCCTACACCGAAACCGACGCTGAGCTCATCGCCGCGCTTTCGGATTTCGAGGCTACGTACAGTCAGTACGCTGAGTTCCAGACGCGAATGGAGCACTACTGGTGCCTGCGCTGGTTGCTGCAGGAGAGCGTGACCGAAACGACAGCGACAGTGATCCGGGAAAATCTAGTGCGCTTCGATCGCTTGCCGTTGATTCAACGCCTCGCTGATCTGCCGGCGCAACCGCCGGAAACAAAGGTGCGCGTCGCCATCGGGCGGATCGATCTGCTGAATGCCACGCTGGAGTGTCGTTTTGCGGGGGTGGCATGATCAACGACGCCGCTTACGATTAGCGGCGTCCTACGACTTTCGGACGATTGCGCGAGTCCAATACAACGCGTTAGCGTAAGCCACACATTCAGCAGTTAGGGAGGCTGCGATGCGTGGTTTCAGTTGGACGATCGTTGTCGGGACGGGCTGCGTTGTTGGTTGCGCTTTCTTCTCAAGCGTTATTTCGGCGGCGGCTGCCTCTTCGGCAGTCTTGGCGTCGCCGGGCGCGGTGATCAGCTTCTCCACCTATCTTGGGGGCTCAGCCAACGACCGCGCAGATGAGATCGCACTAGACGGCGCCGGCAATGTGTACGTCAGCGGAATCGTCGGTTCGACGAATTTCCCTGGAACAAGTTCAGCGACGGTGACCAACGCCGGGTTCGGACTGATTTACGTAGCCAAGTACGCACCCAACGGAAGCGCGCGGCTTTACACCACGATCATCGGCGCCAGTTACTCCAATCTGTTTGACGACGCCACGCAAGGCTTGAAGGATGGCAGTCGAGTGTCGGGCTTTGCTGTTGACGCGACCGGGGCAGCCTATGTAGCGGCGTATTTCAATTCCATGGCGTTTCCGGCGAGTGGAGGCATCTATCAGCGTACTGGTGGCAAATATTTGTACAAGCTCGATTCGAGCGGGCGGGAAATCCACTACGCGTTTGCCTTCGATCCAGCCATTACCAGCATCCGAGCGATCGCCGTCGATAGCGCCGGCCATGCTTATGTCACGGGAGTTGCCGGTCCTGGGCTCGCGACGACGCCAGGCGTCGTGTATCCAAACGCCACAACCGGTGGGCCGTTTCTACTTAAAGTCGACCCGGCCGGACGATCGGCTGTTTACGCAACCTACCTATCGCAGCCGGGGCAGCGGGCGTACACGCCCTCATCCATTGATCACTCCGCATACGACTTTCAAACAACGCCGTTCGCGTTGACGGTAGACGCGAACGGCAACGCCTTCGTCACCGGGCAAGCGGGTTCGCATTTCGGCGCCACTCCCGGCGCCGTCAACATGGGCGATACGGCGCATCTGCACACGTTCGTCGCCAAACTCAATTCCGCCGCAACCGCGCTCGAATACGTTGTGCGCCTAGGAGGCAACGACTCGGATCGGGGAACGGGGATCGCAGTCTCGACTGATGGTTCGGCGATCGTCGGCGGCAAGACGCTCGACTACAGCGGTTTTCCAACCAGCAACGGGTTTCAGGACTCAGTCCAATTCGAACCGGGCGTCAGCGTCGTCGAACGGGAAATAGGCTACCTGGTTATCCTTTCGCCTGACGGCAGTGCTGTGCGATCAGCCAGCAAGCTGGCGGCCGCCGGCGGCAATCTGGCGTACGGTGCGGTGAACAACCTCGACGTTGCACCCATTCGCGTGGCGTTGGACGCCAACGGAAACATATGGGCGTCCGGCCATACGCATCCAACGCGGATTTTTCCAACCGTCGCGCCGTTGCAACCAACTCCACGAAGCTTCGACACCTTCGTCGTGAAAACGAGTCCCGATGGCCGCCACCTGCTATTCGCGTCATTTCTCGGGGGAAGCGGCGATGACGGTGGAAACGCGCTCGTCACGGACGGGTTGGGAAATGTCTTCATCGCAGGTTACACAACGTCCAATGATTTTCCCGTGGCCGGTGCGGTGCAGGGGTCGCTGGGTGTTCCCACAAACCCGTACGCTGTCAACGCATTTGTCACCAAACTGAGCGGCGTTACTTCGCCGATTGTACTTACGGCGGGCGCCAATCCTGCCGTTGCGGGACAGAGCCTACCGCTTCTCGCCGCTGTCGGGAATGCGGGCAACGAGGGCACGATCGAATTTCGCCGAGGGTCCGACCTACTCGGTTCCGCCCCGGTAGTGGCCGGCGCGTCGCGGCTCGATGTAGTACTTCCCGCAGGCGTGCATACATTGACCGCGACGTATCGCGGCGTGGGGCAACTTGACGGCTATACATCACCCGTCGTGTACGAAGTCGTCAATCACCTCTGTAACTGACCGATGATCCGACGCTTACTCGTCTGCCTTCTTGCTCTAACGGGGGTTCTTTGCTCGCCGGTTGCGGCTGCCCGCAGCGTGTGGCTATTCGAGTCCGGCGCGCTGACTCGGATGGATCTCGATACCGGGAGCGTGCGATCTATAGCGTTTTCGCAACGACCGCGAGCCATCTCCGCCAGCAATGGGACGGGCGCATGGTTGTTGACGGACGAGGCACTGGTGCTAATCGACGAGGATCTTGCTGAGCGTTTGCGCGTCAAGCTCGATTTTTCGCCCGTCGCAGGCGGTACCAAGCTTGCCGCCGATGCCAGTTCCGGCGGAGTGTGGCTCGCGCAGGAAACACGACTCATGAATTTCGATACGCATGGCGTGCTCGTTGGCGAATGGTCCGTCGCCACACCCGTTCGCGCTATGGTGGTGGATGGACCGGAAGCAATATTCATTGCCACGGATTTCGCCTTGACGCGTTATGACGCCGCTGGCGCGTCGCTGGCTCGCATTGACCTAACCCAAATGGCTGGAAGCGGGGCGGAGAGCTTGTTGTCAGACGCCTCGGCGGCGTACTTGTGGCTCGCTCGCACCGGGGCGCTTGTGCAGTTCGATGTGCTTGCGGGAATCGTTCCCGGGATAGTCATCCCCACCGACAATCCTGTAGCGCTATCCTTGGATACGCAGACCGGCTCGTTGACTGCCTTGGCGGGGCAAAGCATTGCGCGCTATGACCGGGATGCGCAGCGCCAGCCGAGCGCACCTTTTGCCGAAGAGTCAGTGGTTGACGTTGTCGGGATCGCCGCCTCCGACGCTACGCCCTATTTCTGGTTTGGCGATCGAAGCGGTGTTGGAACAATCGAAATCGCAAGCGGGATGGTGCGCCGCGTGCCGCAGATTGGCGCTGTTTCTCACTTTATCAGCGCGTCGGGCGAGTCCGCCGATCACGCGGTCGCAATGGATGCGAATCCGCCTGTAACCGTCGCACTAACGGCGCCCAACAACGATGCCAGTTTCACGGCGCCCGCTAGCGTCACGCTAACCGCGACCGCGACGGCCAGCGCCGGCACGATTTCCTTCGTCCATTTCTTGGTCAATGGAGGGATCGTCGGCACCGCTACCTCCGTGCCCTATACCATTGTCTGGAACGTCGCGAGGCCAGGCACTTATACGTTGACAGCGTGGGCAACTGACAGCCTTTGGGCGAGCGCGAGCTCGCCACCCGTCAATGTGCACGTCAGTATCAACGCGGCGCCCACGGTTGCGCTGAGTGCGCCAGCTAACAATGCGACTTTCACGGCGCCCGCTGACATTGAGCTCGCCGCCACCGCCAGCGATTCCGATGGCACGGTTGCGACAGTCGAGTTTTTCGTCAACGACTATTTTCTCGGCAGCGATGACACCGCGCCCTACACATTCAACTGGAATGTCGCTGGAACGGGCACGTACACGCTCACGGCTAGGGCCGCTGACAACACCGGCAACTGGACGGCTAGCGCACCCGTTACTGTAACGATCACCAGGGCAGCGCCCATAGTGGCCATCACCTCGCCGAGCCACGACTCTTTATTCGTAGCGCCCGCCACCATTGCAATTAACGCAGATGCGGCGAAACCCGGAGGCGCGATCACCCGGGTGAATTTCTATCGCGATACCACCTATCTCGGGACCGCGACCACGCCGCCGTATTCGGTCATGTGGCGTGAGACTGTCGTGGGCACCTATGCGCTGACGGTACGCGCGTTCGACGGCCTCGGGCAATCTGCCACGTCGCTCCCGGTCACGGTCGGCGTATCTGCATTGCCTGGCAGCCAACCCACTTGGGTCGATATGACGGCACCCACGGCGAACGCCAGCTTTCTCGCTGCACCCTTAACCACAATTGAATTGGAGGCCGAAGCCGTTCATCCGACGGGTGTCGCGGTGACGCAGGTCAAGTTCTTTTATGCGCCGAACTCGGGCAATCCAAGGTTCATTGCGGCAGTGAGTGCACCGCCGTATCGCGTCGCGTGGACACCGCCGGACTTAAGCCGTGGCCAATCCTATATCCTATGGGTGGAAGCAATCGACGCCAGCGGCACGGTCACGCCTTCGCGTGGCGTGCCGATTACGCTGGTGGCTGATAACCCGCCGTTCATCTGGAAACTTGCGCCGCATGCGGCAAATGGCCCGGTCGTACTGACTGCTCCCGCCACCGTAGTTTTTGTCGGAAAAGTGTTCGATGACGAGGGCACCAACGGGGCGGGCAGCCTACAACGAGTCGATTTCGTTGTGGATGACAACGTCGTTGACACGCTTACCACGGCTAACGGGAGCGACGGCGAATTTGTATTCACACACCGCGATGTACCGGTCGGCACGCGTCGCTACACGCTCAAGGCGGTCGATACGCTGGGATCGACCGCGATTAGTCCCACCACGATCGTGCATGTGGTTGCCGCGAATGCGCCGCCGACCGCTTTATTGAGCGCCCCGACGAGCGGTCAGACCTATGTCGCACCCGCGGCCGTGGCGCTGGAGGCCACGGTAACCGATCCGGATGGCACGATCGCGAAAGTCGAGTATCTGAACGGCGCGACGGTTGTTGCCACTTCCACTGCGCCACCGTTCAACGCGATCTGGGAGAATGCCGCCGACGGTAGTTACACAATCACGGCACGCGCAACCGATGACCGCGGCGCCAGCACGGTTTCGCCGGCAGCCTATGTCAGGGTGCTGGGGACGAGTTCGGCCCCATTGGTCGCATTAACCGCGCCGGCAATCTGCGGATCGGTGAGCAACGCCACTCCGATCACCGTTGCGGCGGAAGTGATCTCTCCGTCAAGCACTATTACCAAGGTCGAGTTTTTTGCCGGCGCGAACCTGATCGGAACAGTGACGGCGGATCCGTTCGCGGTCACGTGGGCTAATCCTACCGTGGGGAACACGAATTTGACGGCCAAGGCCTACGATGCGTTAGGACAAGTCACGACGTCTGCGCCATTTCCCATCAGCGTGATCGGATCGAACCAGCCGCCAACCATAAGTCTTATCGCTCCGACGGATGGGCAAGAGTTTCCCGTCGGGCAGCCGATCACCCTTATCGCGATCGCAGCGGATGTCGATGGGACCGTCAATGTAGTCGAGTTCTTTGCTGGCGTCACTTTAGTCGGCAGCGCCGCCACTGCGCCGTACAGCGTGGTGTGGAGCGGCGCTATTTCCGGGTTCCACGCACTGACCGCCAAGGCGACCGATAACACCGGCGCCACGTCGACCACGCCCGCGCTCACGGTGACGGTGGCGGCTCCAAACCAGGCGCCCGACATTGCGCTGACGTCCCCGGCCAACGGCCAATCGTTCGCCGTGGGGCAGCCGATCATGCTCACGGCGTCCGCAGCAGATGGCGATGGCGCCGTGAGCAAGGTCGAGTTCTTCAATGGCGCCTCGTTGTTGGGCGCGGTGAGGGCACCGCCCTACGCATGGCAATGGGACGGCGCCGCTTTAGGCACTTACACGCTCACCGCCAAGGCCACCGATGACCGCGGCGTCTCGGCCACGTCTGCGAACATCCGCATACAAGTGGTGGCCGGTAGCGAATCAACGCTGACCATGACGTCGCCGGCGCCCAACGCCATCATTGCCGCCGACTTCGTCTTGGTGCGCGGAACCTACCAAGCGCCACCCAACAGTGGCGTGACCATCAACGGAACGGTTGCGCATAACGACGGACAAGGACAGTTCTTCGTGAACAATCTGCCGCTGGTCGAGGGAGAGAATTCCATCACTGCCACCCTAACGATGGCAGACGGACAAATCCAAACCCGAAGCTGGATCGTCACCCGCAGCGGCACCGCTCCCTTCCAAATTGTCGCAGAGCCGGACACAGGCTTTGGCCCGTTCACGACAACGTTGCGGGTGAACAATCGCTCGACGAACCTTATTGCCGAGTTCAGCATCGCCCATATCGGCGACGGCCAGCTTGACATCGCGGGCGCCGATCAGGAGTCCCTTGGGACGGTCACTTACCGGGTGCCAGGCGTGTATCAACCGACGCCGACCCTTGTCGATTCAACGGGGAATGAGTACACGCAGACAGTGGCATTGCTGATTCCCGATCAGGTGGCGCAGGAGCAAACGTTAAAGAAAGCGTGGAACGACTTTGCGAACAGCATTGCGGCGGGCGACAAGAACGCCGCGATGGCGTATTTGAGTGATGCAGCAAAAACCAAGTACGGCGCAGTGTTCGATGTGCTACGGCCGCATTTGGCCGGAATCGTCGCCGGCTGGTCTGCTCCGCAAACGAATAAGCTGGCCGAGAAGTTCGCCGAGTTCGCGATCAACCGCACCATCGATGGAGTATCGCGGCTGTTCCTGATCTATTTGCTGCAAGGCTACGACGGTGTGTGGCGTATCGATTCGATGTGACGTTCGCATTGAGTTCCACACTAGCCGGCAGCGCCTACGGGCTTTAGCAGTAGTACGCTTCTTCTAAAGAGTGAACGTCATGCGATTCGCCTACCGCCATCTGCTGACAACGCTGTTCTGCGCGCTGGTGCCGATCGGCTGCGGATTTGCCTATACCGCCGACCCAATCTCGGCGCGGGTGGTCGATGCGGAAACGGGGCAGCCGCTCGCCGGCGTCAACGTCGCCGCGTTGTGGATCCTCAAAGGGGGACTCGAAGGTGGCAATGTGGTCGGCTACGCCAATATCTTGGAAACGGTCACCGATGCGAACGGCACATTTTCGTTTCCGGGTTGGGGCCCGCGGCCGGCGGTGATCGGACAATTGCATGCGGATGCACCGCTGATGCTGTTCTTCAAAGCTGGCTACGCCTATCACCAGGTGCAGAACCGGGTGGTGACCGCGGCAGCTCCTACACAAACGCGTTCCGACTGGAACGGCAAAGCCATTCCGCTTAAGAAATTCAAAGGAACGCTTGCCGAATATGCCTATGATCTTAGGGCATTCCCATTGGAATTTGGGTCCATGATTATTACGGACACCTGCCGCCTGCGCGAACTTCCGAAGCTGCTCAGAGCACTCGCTGACCAGAAGAATGTCTTTGTGCGGAACGGCATTGTCGACGGTCCTGACTCGCTGGAATACATCAATAGCATGCTGAGTGATCAGCGCTGCAGGTCCTTACCGCAAAGCTAGGGGTCGGATATGAAACTCGTCCTTACCAAGCCTATTTTTGGCGTTGTGCTCGCATTGTTCAGTAGCCTGGGCACCGCCTATGAGATCAAGACCCACGCCAACCTTTCGGCGATTGCATTGGATAGCTGGCTCGTTGTCGACCCGGGCGGGTTGGAAAGATTGGGCTTACCCAAGTCAGCGATCGATGAGAAACAACGCTTTCCCAACACACAAGGCACATTGCGTTCGATTTTGAATCTATTACAAGACGGAGCTCGCTTCGAAGACAATCTCGATTTACCGATTCCCCGCCCGCTGCATCACTTTTTCAATCCTCTCGACGGCCGCGGCTTGACGATAGGCGGTCGGACGTTCAATCCGTCGCCGGGTTGGGCGCTAGAGGATGCCGGGTCGTTCTCGGAACAGGACCATAGCCTCCGCGATGCACGCGACTACCAATGGAAGGCGTTGACCCATCGCTTGGGTTTGACCCGGTCGCAAAATTTTGGTCTGCTATTTCAAACGCTGGGTCAGGTGGCCCATCACGTGCAGGACATGGCGCAGCCGCAGCACGTACGCAACGATCATCACTGCGCATTCCTCGTACCGTGCTTCGCTTTGCACAATCCCAGTCTTTACGAAAAGCTGACCAATGCGGAAACGCTTGGATCGTTGACCGCGGTTGTCTCGGCGGGCGCGTATCCGAACGTGCATTCGGCAGCGGACACGCTTTCCTTCGATGTTCCCCGAAAGCTCTGGACCCATGGCGGCAAGGGGATCGCGGACTACACCAATCGCGGCTTCTTTTCCGCCGGTACGCTCCAGGGCTCGTTTGCCTCCCCCGCTATCTATCCGGCCCAGCGACTGACTCCGGAGGTTGTCGACATCAAACAACTGGTCCCCGGGACTTCTTTGAATGGGTTGGTGTTTTTCTTTGCGAACACGGTTCGCGACGACTATCTGGGAATCGACGAAATCAATTCCCGGGCGGTCACCGAGTCGATCTTTGATGCCGATCTCCAAAAATATGCGCCGCGGATGGGGCCGATTTACGCGCTGAACGAGTTCAACTTCAAGGCGGCACATCAGTTTCTTATGCCCCGCGCGGTCGCCTATTCCGCCGGACTCCTGAGTTATTTCTTCCGCGGCCAACTCGAACTTTCGTTGCCGGAGGACAAGGTCTATGCGTTGGTCGATACCAGTCCCGCCGGCTGCGGCAATCCGTGCGGCTTTCGCAAGATCAAGCTGAAGCTCAAGAACACAACACCCGGGGACGAGGTTATGGGGCGGGGCACGTTGCTCGCGGTGGTGAAGTATCGGCGCAATGTCTGCTACACGCCGACCCTCTCCGGCGACTTCGGCGGGCCGCAGTTTTTCGGCAACGCTTGCCGCTCCGATGAGTACATCGCGAAGTCGCAAGCGCGGGACGTGACGCAAAACGTGACTCGTTCCGAAGCACAACCGTATACCTTTGATTTTGGCCTCGATCCGATTCCGTTGAATGCGACGGACGTATCATTACAGGTCGTGTTTCGCGGTCAACTGGGAGAGGAAGCGGATGCGGTGGCCGTCGCGACGCAGGACATTGCGGAGCCGAATTATTTCTCGGTTTCCAACGTCACCGACTACATCTACGACACTCCGGGCGATGGCCGCTATCACGCCCTTCCTTATGGATTCTGGAGCGCAACTATTCCTATGGATACTGTACGGTTAAGCTTTGCCGATCTAACCGGACCGGCCGCAGCCACGATTTCCCGGCTAGACGGAGGACAACATGCGCAACTCGCGTTCTTGACTGCCAAAACGCGCCCGCGGTACTGGCTGACGTCGCAATCGTCGTACGACCCATACCTCAACTACGAATTTGCGCTCCAGGAGTTCGTGCTGGATGAGTCCGATACGTACCAACGCGACTGTCCGGTGACCTTGCGCCGGGGACTGTATCGCCAATGGAATACGCATCTCGAGTTTTATCAAGAAGTATATTCACATCGTAGCGGGACCACCGCAGAAGAGCGGGGTGCGTTGGTGGCAAACGGTGATCAGGGGGGCGGGCCGCGGCGAGTGATCAGTGCGAAGCTCGGCGGGTATTCCTGCGCCATATCCACGACGGGTCCGTCAGACTTCAGCGGCATGACGCCATTTACTCCGGCCACCGCGACGACGTGGCAAATCAACTTTTAGAGCACAGGGGCGACTAGCGACCATTGAAAGCTGCGTCCGGAACGCAAGCGATCGGTAGCCTCGCGCGATGGATCAGGCACGCTCGCCCGGTCCTTCGTGAGAGTCCCTGCCGCGTTTGCAACAACTCCTCCGCCAGGAACTCTCCTGGCGTTCATCCGACATAAGTTCCTCGGAATTCGCGGAAATCGCTACCGCGTTTGCAACAACTCCTCAGCCGCGAACTCTCCAGCGCAGCGGACGACATGACATCGGCATGAAAAGCGTTACAATAGACACAGTCCTATCTCTCGCAAGGCGTCAGTTTTGCCGCCACGTGCCGCACCGCCGAAGCAAGAAGTAGTTTCCGCGACGCCCGAGCGGCCGCGAGTCGTCGCCGTTCCGGCAGTACGTCGCAAAGCGCCAGACTCTCCGCCCCTCAAGAAGACATCGCCGGTGCGCGCGTTAAAGCCGAAGATCGTCGCGGCTTTGATCCGGCCGCCCGACCCTCCGGCGCCCACCACCCCCTCGCGCACGGCACGTCTGCTGCCTGCCGGTGCGCTGCCCCCTGCTCATATCCCGCCCGAGGCGCTTGCGTCGCCTCGCCATGGCCGTTTGGTCGGTATCGCGATCGGTGTTTCGTTGTTCGTGCATGCGGCGGCACTCACGATTCATTTCCGCCCGTTCGATCTACGCCACCTAAGCGACAAGGGGCCGCCGCTGGAAGTGGCGCTGGTCAACGCCAAGACCCAAGCGAGACCCACGAACGCGGACATCCTGGCGCAGGCGAACCTCGACGGCGGCGGTAACACCGACGCCCAGCGTCGGGCAAAGACACCGCTACCGGTCTTGCCAAGGAGCAACCCCGAACAGCAGGTCACGGTCGCGACGCAAAGTGTGGAAAAACTGGAGCACGACACGCAGGAACTCATGACGCAATTGCAGTCGGTACCAGTCGTGCCGGTGCAGCCGAAACCAACCGAGGCCACCGAGCCGACGGAATTGCCGACTGCTAGCGAGCTCATGCAGCGCACACTTGAAGCGATCCGACTTGAAGCGCAGATCGCGAAGGATATGGACGTGTACCAAAGCCGGCCGAAGCGCCGCTTTGTCGGCGCGCGGGCGGAGGAGTACCGCTTCGCGCGCTATGTCGAGGATTGGCGGCTGAAGATCGAGCGCGTGGGCAATCTCAACTACCCTGAGGCCGCGCGTCTGCAGCAGGTATATGGAAGCCTGCTGCTCACTGTCTCGATTCGCAGCGATGGCAGCGTCGAGAATGTCGAAGTCAATCGCACGTCGGGCAGCCGGATACTCGACGCTGCGGCGAAGAAAATCGTCGAAATGGCCGGCCCGTTCGCGTCGTTTCCGCCGGACATCAGGCGCGATACCGATATTCTGCACATCACGCGGACCTGGACCTTTACCAAGGGTGACGCGCTCGTTTCGAACTGAGGTTTCTAACCGCGTAGCGACGAGCGCTCTCTTGTTACGCTAGTGGCAAAGGCCACCAGCTATGATCGATCGCTACGCCGTCGTCGGCAATCCCGTTGCTCATTCCCGCTCGCCGGAAATTCACGCAGCGTTCGCGCGCGCGACCGGCGAGGAACTCAGCTACGAAAGACTGCTTGCGCCGCTCGATGCGTTTGCAACGACGGTGGAAGCGTTTGCGCGCTCTGGCGGCAAGGGTGTGAACGTCACGGTGCCGTTCAAGGTCGAGGCGCTTGGCTTGGCCCGCGATCTCACCGAACGTGCACGGCTAGCCGGCGCGGTCAACACGCTGCGGCGCGACGGGGACTTCTGGTGCGGCGATAACACCGACGGCGCCGGCTGGTGCGCGATCTCTGCGTCAACCGTGGCGTCGTGTTAACGGACCGCGAAGTGCTGGTGCTGGGAGCAGGCGGTGCGGTCCGCGGCATCTTGGGGCCGCTGCTTGCGACATCGCCACGCACGTTGGTCATCGCGAATCGGAGCGCAGTGAAGGGGCAATCGCTTGCGGTTCAGTTTGTGTCGCATGGCCCCATTGTCGCGCTAAGCATCGACCAACTCGCGGGCCGCCATTTTGACGTAGTCATCAACGGAACTAGCGCGGGCCTTGATCCCGCTGACGATGTGGCACGGCCGACGGTTGACTTCGCTGCCGGCGGCCTGGGCTGCGATCTCGTTTACGGCGCGTCTTCCTCGGCGTTTCAACGCTGGGCGAAGGCGCGTGGAGCCGCCCGGGTGCACGACGGTCTGGGCATGTTGATCGAGCAGTCCGCTGAGAGTTTTTTGTTCTGGCGCGGCGTTCGGCCCGAAACTGGTCCGTTGCGTGCGTCGTTGAGCACGCCGCGCTGATGGCGTACGCGCACCGTCGTTTTCGTGTCATGAAATGGCTGGTCTGGACGCTGGCAGCGCTGGCGGCGCTCATCGTACTCGTGCACCTGTGGTTTGCCGCATGCATTCTGTGGTGGCGCGATCATCCGATCATAGAGACGTCGTTCATGTCGTATCGGATGGAAGAAGTGCGTGTCAAGAGCCCCGGTGCGGAACGAAAATATACGTGGATGCCGTACGAACGGATTTCACCCCATTTGAAACGCGCAATGATCGCCGCTGAAGACGCAAAATTCATCGAGCACGAAGGATTCGACTGGGACGGAATCCAGGTCGCGCTGGAAAAGAATCAAAAGCGTGGCCGCGTCGTCGCCGGCGGTTCGACGATCACGCAGCAACTCGCCAAGAATCTTTTCTTGTCGCCCGTGAGGAGCTACTGGCGCAAGGGCGAGGAAGCCGTGATCACGCTGATGCTCGAAGCGCTGTTGCCAAAACAGCGGATTCTCGAGATCTATCTGAATGTCATCGAGTGGGGCACGGGCGTCTTCGGCGCCGAAGCTGCGGCGCAGCGCTACTTCGGCGTGTCCGCGTCCCGACTTTCAGCCGAGCAGGCCGCGCGCCTTGCCGCGATGGCGCCGAACCCGCGTTTCTACGAACGCAATCCGAATGCGGCGGGATTGCGCAAAAAGACCGGGATCATCAGCGCCCGCATGTCCGCGGCGGAGGTTCCTTAGCAGTTAGGGATCGGGCCTACGCAAGAGTCCCATAAGCGCGGTATCAGTTCGAGGTGACGTGCAGACTCGCTCTCCGGTCGTTTTCACGCGGTTACAATGCGGACGGTCCTCAAGTGAGTTCGAATTGTTCTCGTGCGCCCATGACCGAGATTGTCGACGAAGTTGCCGAGCGGGCGACAGATCGCCCTGAAGCGCAAAAACGCGTGCAGGATGCGTTCGTCGAAATTACGGCACTGCTGCGGAAGAATCGTCTGGTCGAGGGCCTGGTACACGGGCAACTCGAGGACGCGAGACTAGCCGACGGCACTGGAGCAAGCGAGCTCGCCGAGAGTCTGGTCACCAAAGAAAACCGGGCGCACTTGCAGCGCCGTCTCGACCGGCTGCATCCGGCCGACATAGCGTTCATCCTTGAGGCGCTGCCCCTCGACGAACGGCTCTACATCTGGGATCTGGTCCGCGCCTCCCGCGACGGCGAGATCCTGCTCGAGGTCTCGGACGCGGTTCGCGAATCGCTGATCTCCTCGATGGACACGGAGGAGCTGGTCGCCGCGGCGGAAACGCTCGAGGCTGACGAGATCGCCGAGCTCGCCCCCGATCTCCCGCAAGAGGTGATGGACGATGTGTTCCAGAGCCTGCCCATCGACGAACGCGAACAGCTGCGCGCGGCGATGTCCTTCGAGGACGATATGGTCGGCGCGCTGATGGATTTCGAAGATGTGCAGGTGCGGCCCGACGTGACGTTGGAAGTCGTCCTGCGTTATCTGCGTCGTTTCGACGAGCTGCCTTCACAGACCGATCAGCTCTTCGTCGTCGACCGCGAGGAACGACTGTTGGGGGTGCTGCCCGTCAATAAACTCATTGTCAGCGAGCCTGACGTGCTCGTGGAAGCGGTGATGCATCCGCCGGTCGTCAAGCTCCAGCAGCATGAGAAAGCGAACGAGGCGGCGTCTGCGTTCGAGCGTTACGATCTAGTCTCCGCACCCGTAGTCGATACCAACGATCGGCTGGTGGGACGGGTGACCGTTGACGAAATTCTGGACTTTGTCAAGGCACGCGGTGAGGATGAAGTGCTCGCACAAGCGGGCCTGCGCGAGGAAGAGGACGTTTTCGCGTCAGTGTGGAAGTCGTTTCACAATCGCTGGGCGTGGCTGGCGGTCAATCTGGTCACGGCATTCGTCGCGTCGCGCGTCATCGGCGTGTTCGAAAATTCAATTGAAAAACTGGTCGCACTCGCTGCGCTGATGCCCATCGTCGCCGGCATCGGAGGCAATTCAGGTAACCAAACGACGACGATGATCGTGCGCGCGGTCGCGCTGGGTCAACTCGCGCGCGAGCATGCGCAGAAGCTGATTCGCAAGGAAATCTCGGTGGCGCTGCTCAACGGACTCATCTGGGGTGGCGTGATGGGCGTGGTCGCGACGCTGCTGTACAAAGCTGTCGCGCTGGGCTTGGTCATGGTACTCGCCATGACGTTGAACCTCGTGCTCGCCGCGTTGATGGGGGTGCTCATTCCGATGACCATGCTCAAACTGGGACGCGACCCGGCGCTAGGCTCGTCCGTACTGATCACTGCCGTCACCGATTCCGGGGGGTTTTTCATTTTCCTGGGACTTGCCACGCTATTTTTGTTGTAGTCTTGCGGCCGCCGACACAAAACAGCCGCGTTCGGGGTTCGTTCCATTCGAGTAAGCTTGCAAAGGAGAGACCAAATGATCGGCAACTACCGCTCTTTCTGCTCCACCGCATTGCTTGCGGCGACCTTTGCCGCATCGTTCGCCGTCTGCGCGCAACAAGCGCCCGCGAAAACCGCCGCCGACGGTACGCTTACGAATTCCGCCGGGATGACGCTCTACACGTTCGATCGGGACACCGGCGGCAAAAGCACCTGCAGTGGCCCGTGCGCCACCAACTGGCCACCGCTCATGGCAACGGGCGACGCCAAAGCCACCGACGATTGGACCGTCGTCACGCGCGACGATGGCACCAAGCAGTGGGCGTACAAGGGGAAGCCGCTGTACACGTGGAGCAAGGACGCAAAGCCCGGTGACAAGACCGGCGACGGCGTCAACAACGTCTGGCATACCGCGAAGTAGCGGGTAAGCGGCTCGCACGGGCGTGTTCTGCACGGCCCGGGCGGGCTCGTTCTTCCGCGGGCGGTGGTAGTGCCTACTAGCTCTTGGTGGCGACCGATGACTCCGTGATATGAAGGTCGTTGCTCTTTAACGCCACACGCGCCGCAGTTGTTTTCTGCCCTTGGAATATGCGCAATGCGCAGGTAGAAAGCGGACGCAGGACGCTTCTCTTGCCTCGGGAATGTAATCGCCCATGGGCGGCGATGCACGAGCAATCGTCGGAATCGCCATGTTACAATTTGCACGCTTTTTGAGCGATCGTGCAACGGCTGAATGGGAGACGCCGCGATGCATTACCATCACGTGCTAATGGCGTTGGGCGTACTGCTCCTGGCGGCAGGCTGTGCGTCGACGCGACCAATCGTCAATGTGACCGATGCGCCGGTCGTAGTCTCCCGCGGGAACCAGTTGAGTACAACGCAGGTCAGGGACGCCATCATGCGGGCCGGCAGGTCGCTGGGCTGGCAGATGACGGCAACCGATCCCGGCCTTATCACCGGTCGCTTGAATCTGCGCAGGCACGCAGCCGTGGTAGACGTGCGCTACAACGCGAAGACCTATAGCATTCTGTACAAGGACAGTAGCAATCTCGATTATCAAAACGGGCAAATCCACAAAAATTATCATGGCTGGATCGAAAACCTCGATCGCAGCATCCGCAACGAACTCGCGGCAATCTAGCGCACTAGCCGGTCGGATACCGCCCGGCGAGGGTGGCATTTCCACATTCTGCTCGCGCGGTCTCGGGGAACTCCGAGCTCGATAGTTTTCGGCTGATCGCCATGAACGAATTGGAACGCGAAATCGCCGAGCTGATCGTCCAGGCACTGTCGCTCGAAGTGCAGCCGGAGAACATCGATCCCACGGCGCCGCTTTACGGCGACGAATACGGCCTCGATTCGATCGATATGCTCGAAATCGCGGTTGCCGTTTCGACGCGCTACGGCGTGGAGCTGCGCTCCGACGAAGTGGAAAGCAATAATGTCTTTGCGTCGTTGCGGGCGCTCGCGAACCATGTCGCGGAACACCGCAAGCAATAGCGCCGGCGCCAACGACGGTCGACCGCCGGTGTCCGCTTCGCATCCGCCGGCAAGCTGGCTTGGCGGCGCAGCGGCTCTGGTCGCGATGGTCGCCTATCCTTTTCTCGCGTATCTCGCGTATGCCAGTAAGCAGCGCCACCTGGCGTTGCTGCTCATGGGATGCACACTGCTGTACGTTTGTGTGCGCGCCCTATCCGGAACGCGACGAATTGCCGGCATCGCGGCGGTGGTCGGGCTCTGTGCGCTTGCCGCTTTTGTTCCGCAAGGGGCGGTGCCGTTTTTTCTTCTGCCCACGCTGATCAATCTTGTATTGGCCGGGTTTTTTGCGAGGACCTTGGCGCCGGGTCGCGAGGCATTGATCACGCGGTTCGCACGGTTGGGCAACCAGCCGATGCCCAGCGAAGTTGTTACGTATACGCGGCGACTGACATGGGTTTGGACGGCATTTTTTGCCGCGATGGCCGTGATTTCAGGCGCATTGCTCGCGGTTGGCGCACACGCAGCGTGGGCCTGGTTCACCGCGGTGGGAAGTTATTTGAGCATTGCGCTGCTGTTCGGTCTTGAATACGTGTATCGCCGCCATCGCTTTCCGGATCGACCCTACGTATCGCCGCTGCGGCAATTGGCGCTGGTGCGAGCCGCCTTGCGTGCCAAATAATGAGCGCCAGGGAATGAGCGCCGGAAAATGAGCACTGCGGCGTTGCCGCTGTTGCGCGGCTTCGGAGCGGAAGAAACGCTCGCATGGCACGACGGCCGGCCGCTGTCGGCGCAAGCCTTCTGTGCAGTGGCGACCGCGCTGGCGGCATGCGTTCCTTCCGCGCGATACGCATTCAATTTGTGCGAAAGCACGACTGGGTTTTTGCTGGCGAGCGCTGTCGCGTTGATTGCCGGACAAACGCTCATCCTGCCTTCGACGCGGCTGGCCCGTACGCTCGATGAGCTTCTAGCCGCGTATCCCGATAGCTATTGCCTGGTCGACACCATTGGGGAGCGCTACCGGGCAGCGGACGTGACCGAGTGCGCTGTTTCACCGCAGCTCGACGCAGCCCGTGATGCAACCCTTAACGCAACCGCGTGGCCACCGCCAGCCATTGCTGCGACGCAAACGGCAGCGATTCTGTTCACGTCGGGTTCGACGCACGCGCCAAAACCGCATGCCAAAGAATGGGGCGAATTGTGGCAGGGGGCCGAGACTATTTTGCGCTCATTCGGCACTCCGCCGCCAGGTGTGGCGATACTAGGCACCGTTCCTCCGCAGCATATGTTCGGGTTCGAGACGACCTGCATGCTGCCGTTGCAATCAGGCCGTCCCGTGCTGGAAGCGAGGCCAGCGTTGCCCGCGGATCTTGCGCGCGCGCTGCGCACGGCAGCGTCACTTGGGGTTGACGAGGTCTGGCTGATGACGACGCCGCTGCAGTTGCATGCGTTTCATCGAGAGTTGACTTCGGTGCCGGGACTTGCTCGCATCATCTCGGCGACGATGCCGCTCGACCCCGCGCTCGCGCGGTCCGTCGAGCGCGATTGGCAGGTAACGGTCGAAGAAATCTATGGCTGCACCGAAGGCGGTATTTTGGCGACGCGCCGGCCCGCACGTTCGAAATACTTCATGCCGGCCGCCGGGATCAAGTTCGGCACCACCGCCAGCGATGCAACAGAGGTCTCCGGCGGGCATCTGCCGCGTTCGCTGATCGTCACCGATCGCTTGCGGCCGGAAGCGCCGGTTGACGGTGACGGAAGCGGGCGCTTTGAGATCTTGGGGCGCGATGACGACATGGTCAAAATCGCGGGCAAGCGCGCGTCGCTCTGCGGTCTCACGCGCGAATTGCTGCGGATTCCCGGCGTGCGCGACGGCGTCGTGTTCTTGCCGGATCCGGATGCGTCCCGGCTTGCGGGAGCGATCGTCGCGCCGGGACTCTCCGCGGTTTCCGTGCGGGCGAGTCTCGCGCGGTCGGTGGACCCGGCGTTCGTGCCGCGGCCGCTGCTGATCGTCGCGGCGCTGCCGCGCGACCTGAATGGCAAACTGCCGCACGCCGATCTGCTCGCGTTGCTGGCCTCCGCGCGGGAGCCTGCGAAATCCGGCGTCGCCAATGGTGCGCCGCTGCTGCTGCGCACCAGTATCTCGTCCGGACATCCGACGTTGCCTGGCCATTTTCCCGGGCATCCGATCGTTCCCGGAGTGGTGCTACTGGAATTGATCGAGACACTGCTCGCGCAAAATGGCTACCAGGTAAATGCGTGTCCACAAGTCAAATTCTTGGCGCAAGTGGCGCCCGGCGAGCCGCTGGACATTCGCGTGGACCTGGCCGACGCGCCCATCGCTCGTTTCGCAATTGATGCCGCCGGGCGCAGCGCAGTGATCGGCCGCTTCCTGTGTTCGACGAGCGTGGTCCCGGCGTGACAACGCATCCGCTATGGCTGGCGCAGCGCGAGCGGGGCAGCCGGACACTGATGCGGCTGATCGTCAAGCTGACGTTGACGCTCGGACGTCCGGTGGGGCGCGCGCTGCTGTATCCGATCTGCGGCTATTTTCTGACCTTTTCGAAACAGTCGCGCCGTGCGTCCCACGATTATCTGCGCCGTGCACTTGGCCGCACGCCCGGCGTACGCGAGCTGTTTGCGCACTACCACTGTTTCGCCGCGACGATTCTCGATCGCGTCTACTTCCTATCCGGTCGAGCTGACCGTTTCGAAGTCGACGTCGAAGGTATTGAGTTGGTCCGCCAAACGCTAGCGCGCCAGCGCGGCTGCCTGCTGTTGGGAGCGCATTTCGGCAGCTTCGACGTGCTGCGCGTCCTCGGCCGTGCGGAGAGCCCGGTTGTCGTCCGCGTGTTGATGCATGAGCGCAACGCGGCAAAATTGAATAGCGTTCTTGGCGCGCTGAACGATGATCTTCCGCGACAGGTCATCACGCTGGGGCAGCCGCAAACGATGCTGAAGGTTTCGGAAGCGCTTGCGCGGGGCGAGATCGTGGGGCTGCTCGCGGATCGCGTCGTCGCGGGCGACAAACTGCTTCCCTGCGAGTTTCTGGGGGATACGGCGCTTTTTCCCGGCGGGCCGTACCAGATGGCCGCGCTGTTGAAGGTGCCTGTGCTGCTATTCTCCGCCTTCGCTTGTGGCGACAACCATTACCGCATTCGCTTCGAACCGTTCGCGGAACGCATCGCGTTGGGAGCGCGCGACGATGGAGCGGCAGCGCTGGCGGTGCATGCCCAGCGATATGCGCACTGGCTCGAGCGCCAATGCCGCAATGCGCCGTACAACTGGTTCAATTTTTTTGACTTCTGGCGTGACGCGCAAGCGCGCTGAGGCGATGTCGGGCACGGCGGCGCGCGCCGCAACCCGCGCCGGTTACTGGAGTCTAGCGCGTCTCGCCCTCGTCCTGTTCCTCGCGCCGCAGCTGGTGCTTGCCTTCGATTTGCAGGAACTGTCCGATATGCTCCGGCGCGTCGAAGCAAGCAAGGTGGCGTTCGAGGAAACCAAGCACGTTTCATCGTTGACCGCACCACTTATCCGAAGAGGCGTACTGCAGTACGTTCGTCCCGACCGCCTCGAGATGCGCGTCGAATCGCCGTTTTACGAGCGCGTCGAAATCATCGGCAACGATCTGACGATCGAAACCAGGCGCGGCAAACGCACGCTCGATCTAGCAAGCCAGCCAGCGGCCGGTGCGTGGGTCGCCAGCATTCGCGCCACCTTGGCCGGCGATGTGGAAACGCTCAACGCGCATTTTCGCGCGCGCGTCAGCGGAGATAAAGCGCGTTGGAAACTGGAGCTGACGCCGCGCGACCGCGACTTCGCGGCATTGGTCAAGCGCATCGAGCTCGATGGTGCGCAGGCGGGGGTGACCGCCATCGAGATCGAGGAGGCCGGTGGCGACCGGTCGGTGATGACCATAGCGCCGATTGACCAGAAACTACCCGCCGCGCTGCGATGAGCGCGCGCGCGGCGAGCATCGCCGGTTGGGGTCTGTTCGTCGCGGCGCTCATCGTTTATCTCGTCACGTTAGGGAGGATCGACGCCGATTTTTCCGCGTTCCTGCCCAAGGGAATGACCGAAACGCAGCGGATATTCAGCCAGGAGCTGCGCGAAGGCGTGACCAGCCGTCTGTTGTTGATCGAGATCGCGCAAGACGCGCCGCACCGCTTGGCGGAGACGAGCCGCGAACTTGCGCGCCGATTGGCGCAAGACCCGGCGTTTCGCTATGTTGCCAACGGCGGTGCAGGCTTGGGGCGACGCGAGCTCGAACTCCTCGAACGCTATCGCTACGTCCTTTCCGATCGCGTCGAACCGCGGCACTTCGAGACGGCGGCGCTGCGCGCTGCGCTCGAGGAACGTCTGGAGGGCATTGCCGGTGGCGCAGGTGTGCTGGAAAAACGCTGGCTGCAAGCCGACCCGACCGGCGAGACGTTGCACCTCCTTGCCGCACTTGACGCCCCTGCCCAACCGCGGCGCGTGAACGGCGTGTGGTTCAACCAAGATGTGAGCGCCGCGCTGCTCGTCGCGCAAACACGTGCCGCCGGTTCGGATCTCGAGGGGCAACAAGTGGCGGTAGCCGCGCTTTCTGGCGCATTCGCCGAGGCGGGTCGCGGCACGACCGCACAAATGCGCTTCTCGAGCCCGGGTGCATTGGCGCTGGAGAGCCGCAAGCTGATCGCCGCCGATGCCGCGCGCCTTTCGACGATTTCCATAGTGTTGATCCTAGGCATTCTCCTGTGGATGTATCGCTCTCTGCCGATTGTGTGCTTGTGCGTTGTACCCGCGGTCACCGGGCTTCTCGCCGGCATCGCCGCCGTGAACCTGGCGTTCGGAAGCGTGCACGGCATCACGCTAGGCTTCGGCGCCACGCTATTGGGAGAGGCGGTCGATTATCCGAGTTTTTTGTTTACGCAACTGCGGCCCGGTGAGACCGTAACCTCGACGCGGACCCGTCTCGCGCCGACGTTACGGATGGCGGTATTGACTACGGCGTGCGGATCGTTGGCGCTGTTGTTCGCGGATTTTCCCGGGCTCGCGCAGCTTGGCCTGCTGACCGTCGTTGGTATTCTCGTGGCAGGAGCAATGACGTACTGGATACTGCCCATTTGGGCGCCCGTCGTCCCGGTGCGCGCGGTTGTCACGACGCAGTCGGCAGCACCCGCCGTACGTGTTCGCGTGCATCGGTGGCCGCGGGGCGCGCTTGCTCTGCTGCTGATCGCAGTCGTCGTCGCATCCGCGTGGAACAAGCAGTGGTGGGATGACGACATCGCCAGCATGAATCCATTGCCGGTATCGCTTAAACAGCGCGATCGCGAGCTTCGTGCCGCGCTAGGTGCGCCGGACGTTCGCTATCTGCTGATCGTCAGCGGTTCGTCGCAAGACGATGCGCTGCGCGCGACCGAGGTAGTGCAAGGTGACCTGCAACGCTGGGTGGATGAGGGGTTGCTCCGCGGGTTCGATCTGGCGACGCGTCTATTGCCTAGTCGCGCAACGCAGATGGAGCGCAAGGCCGCATTGCCGCCACCGTCGCTCCTTGCGGCAAATTTGCATGACGCGCTGATGGGATTGCCGTTTGTGCCGACGATCTTTGCGCCGTTTCTTCACGCGATCGAAGAGGCGCGAGCGCTACCACCGGTGACGCTTGAGACGTTGGCGGGCACTGCACTCGGGTTCAAGACCGAATCGCTGGTGCGCCACGACGGAGAGCGCTGGCATGTCGTCGTTCCATTGCGCGAGGTCGGCGATCCCGCGGCCGTCGCACAACGCATTGCTGCGCTATCCACGCCCGCTGTGCACTGGATCGACCTGCGTGCGGAAACCGCACGCATGCTGTCGACGTACCGAGGGCAGGCGCTCATGCTCACCGGCCTTGGCATGCTGCTCATTTTTGGAGTCCTTGCGCAAGGACTGCACAGTGGCAGGCTCGCCGCGCAAGTCATGGTGCCGGTGATCGCGGCCATCGCATTGGCCGCCGCAACGATCAAAGCTGCCGGCGTCCCGCTTTCGGTATTGCATCTCGTCGCATTGCTGTTGATCCTCGGCATCGGCATCAACTACGCGCTCTTTTTCGTGCGCCCGGCGACGCAGCGCGACGACGCAGCGCGCACGCGCCGAACGCTGATGGTCGTCAGCGCCACGACGCTGTCGGCATTCGGTATGCTTGCTTTGTCTCAAACGCTGGTTCTGCGGGCGCTCGGCATAACGGTGAGTTTGGGGGTCGTCTACAGCCTATTGTTCTGTTGGTTATTGCTGGCGCGGGCGACACCGCCGGCCCTCGCGACGACAACATGAAGCCGTTGCCGCTGACCGCGTCCACGATGACCAACGCGTGTGGTGTCGGGACAACCGATGTACGATCCGCGCTCGTCCGGGGGGACAGCGGACTCACGCGGAACGATTTCGAGCCTGCGGCATTGCTCGATACCTGGATCGGGCGCGTCCGGCAGATCGACACTGTAAGAGTGGCGTCGGAATACACACTCTACGATTGCCGCAACAATCGGCTGGCGCAACTCGCGCTCGAACAAGACGATTTTCCGGTTGCCGTTGAAGCCGCGGTGCAGCGGTATGGACGGGATCGTATCGGCGTGTTCGTCGGAACCAGCACGTCGGGCATTCTGGCTACCGAACTCGCGTTTCGCGCAGGTTCGTTGAACGTTAGCGGCGCCGGCGAGTCATTACCGTCCGACCTGTATCGGTATCGGCACAGCATGATGGCGACGACCGAGTTCGTGCGGTCGTATCTTGGCCTGGCGGGAGTGGCACTGACGATCTCCACTGCATGCACATCGAGCGCCAAAGTTTTTGGCGCTGCCGCACGAGCCATTGGCGCGGGGCAATGCATGGCGGCAGTTGTCGGTGGCGTCGATTCGCTGGCACTTTCTACATTGTTCGGATTTCATTCTCTTGCGCTCTTATCGCGCCACGCGTGCCGGCCGTTCGCGGCGGATCGCGACGGCATCTCGATCGGCGAAGCCGCCGGGTTTGCATTGCTCGACCCCGGCGGCGACTCGGACGTGCGAGTCGTAGGCGTCGGCGAGTCGAGCGATGCCTACCACATGTCAAGCCCCCATCCCGATGGCGCAGGCGCCGCAAGCGCCATGCGTGCGGCGCTACACGATGCGCGAATCGCCGCGTCGGATATCGATTACGTCAACCTGCACGGCACCGCCAGCCGCGCCAACGACACCGCCGAAGATCGAGCGCTCGTCGGCGTGTTCGGCACCGAAACTCCAGTGAGTTCGACCAAGGGTGCGACAGGACACACGCTAGGTGCGGCCGGCGTGACCGAGGCGTTGATTGCCGTGCTGGCGCTGCGCGAGCAATGGATGCCCGGTACGACCAATTGCGCGCGCGTTGATCCCGAGCTTGAGAGTACCGTCCTGCTTCTGCCGCGTTCGCAACGTCTGCTGCGCGTCATGACCAACTCGTTCGGCTTCGGCGGCACGAATTGCTCGCTGGTACTGGAAGGCGGACGATGATAGGCATCGCGCTCGCGGGAATTGGCGTGTGCGCCACCGGGATGGCCGATTGGCAGGAAGCACGAGCGATTTTGCGCGGCGCGGAAACGCAGCCGTCAGGTCAGTTTCCACAGGTCGCGCCGTCGTGGCTTCCTGCGATCGAGCGACGCAGAGCCAACGCGACGTCGCGACTCGCCGTGGCGGCGGCGATGCAAGCAGTGCGCGACGTGCCGTTGGTGGAGGTTGCTCGGATGCCCACGGTGTTCAGTTCGGCTGACGGCGATGGCGAAGTCCTGACAACGATGCTCGTCGCTCTCGCGCAACCCAAGGTCGCGCTGTCGCCCACGCTGTTTCATAATTCGGTGTTCAATGCGCCGCCGGGGTATTGGGGCCTTGCCGCGCAGTCCAATGCGTCATCGACGGCGGTCAGCGCCGGCGATGCGTCGTTTGCCGCCGGGTTGCGCGAGGTGCAAGCGCAAATCATCGCGACCCAAGCGCCAGTTCTCTATATCGCGTGTGATGTCACGCGCTCCATCGTTTTTCGCGATGCAGCCAACGCCCCTGCGCCTTTTGCCTGCGCGTTGCGATTGCTGCCCGCGGACGCTAGGCAACCGGTGGGCGCGCAACGCCTTGACGGGTGGTCGATTGACATGGACGAGGAAGGCGCAAACGCTGCGGGAAGGGACGCATTGCCCGCGCCTTTCGCCGGCAATCCGTCGGCTATGGCGTTGCGGCTGCTCTCTGCTGTCGCGGACGAGAAGATCGCCGTGGTTCGCTTACCGTATCTCGACAACTCATCGCTGACGATCCATTATTTTCCGTGACCGATTCGCTCTGACCGTGACATACAACGACCTGCGTTCTCTGCTGCCTCAGCGCGGAACGATGTGCCTGCTCGACGCGGTGGTCGATTGGGATGCGTCGCACATCATCTGTCACAGCGAGCGGCACCGCGCTCCCGACAATCCGCTGAAAAATGGCGAACGCCTATCCTCAATTCATGGCATCGAGTTTGCGGCGCAGGCGATGGCCGCGCACCGCGGCCTCGTGGCCGGCAGCGCGCCGGCACCATCGGTGGGGCTTCTGTTGAGCGTGCGTGATTGCCATTTCTGGGCGCCTCGCCTCGACGATATTGCCGAGAGCTTGTCGATCAAAGCTTCAGTCGTTGGCTCCAGCGGCAACGCGCAGACCTACCAATTCGAGGTGCTTGCGGGTGAGCGACGCTTGCTCGAGGGCCGCGCGAGCGTCATGTTGCAAAGAGTCTTTGCGCCATGAAGCACGCGCTGGTCACTGGCGGGACCGGCGTCATCGGTTCGGCGATCTGCCGCGAGCTCGCCCACCGAGGCCACCATGTTTTTGTGCATACGCGCGCGCGGGCAGAGTTGGCACAGCAGATCGCTTTTGAAATTCAAAGCGAGGGTGGTTCGGCCGAACCGGTTTCTTTCGACGTCATCGACGCCGACACAACCGAAACAGTCCTGCAGTCGCTGCTTGCGCGAGCCCCGATCCAGATCCTCGTGAACAACGCCGGTTGCACCGCCGACGCGCCGCTCGCCGGCATGTCGCGCAGCCAATGGCGCGGCGTGATCGACGTCATTCTGCATGGTTTTTTCAACGTCACGCAGCCATTACTGCTGCCGATGATCGCAACCCGGTGGGGTCGAATCGTCAACATTGCGTCGGTGGCCGCGCTGGCGGGCAATCGGGGCCAAGCGAACTACGCGGCGGCGAAAGCTGGTCTGATCGGCGCGACCAAGGCGTTGGCGTTGGAAGTCGCGCGCCGCGGCGTCACCGCCAACGCCGTCGCGCCCGGCATCATCGATACTCCGATGGCGCAGGCGGTGTTCGACGACGCCGCGATCAAGCGGCTGGTGCCGATGCAACGCGCTGGTACGCCGGAGGAAGTCGCGCGTCTGGTCGCGTTTCTCGCCTCCGACGACGCCGCGTACATTTCCGGTCAGGTGCTCTCGATCAACGGGGCGATGTACTGATGCAAAGAGTACCCGCCCATCTTGGCAGTCCGATGAGCACGATCGAGACACCCGCCTTGGTGCTCGATCTCGATCCGTTCGAACGCAATCTCGACCTGATGGCGAATGTCGTGCGGAGCTCTGGACTCGCGCTGCGGCCCCACGCTAAATCGCATAAGTGTCCGGATATCGCCAAAGCGCAAATCGCTCGCGGCGCGGTGGGTATTTGTTGTCAGAAGGTCGATGAAGCCGCCGCATTCGTCGCTGCAGGGATCGCCAATGTTCTGGTGACCAACGAGATCGTGGCGCCGAGCAAGCTCGCACGCCTTGCCATGCTCGCCCGCGCGGCCACGATCGGTGTGCTGGTCGATGATGCGTCGGTTGTCGGAGACCTCTCGGCCGCAGCGATCCAAGCCGGCGGGACGCTGCACGCGTACGTCGAAATCGATGTCGGCGCGCATCGTTGCGGCGTCCTTCCCGGCGAGGCATGCGTCGCGTTGGCGCGCGCGATCACTGTGGCGCCCGGCCTGCGTTTTCGCGGCGTGCATGCGTATCACGGCTCTGCGCAACACATGCGCACACCGGCGGAGCGACGTACGGCGATCGCCAATGCAAGCGTACTTGCCGCGGGTACTAAGTCAGCGCTCGAGGCGGCAGGCATCGCATGCCCGGTCGTCACCGGCGCTGGCACCGGCACATGGCAACTCGAGCGCGACAGCCACGTCTACACCGAGCTGCAACCGGGTTCGTACATTTTCATGGACGCCGACTACAACCGCAACGCGCTGGCGCCGGAGGAGCACTCGTTCGAACAAAGCCTGTATGTGGTGTCGAGCGTGATGAGCACGCCCACACCCGAGCGTGCGATCGTCGACGCGGGCTTGAAAGCGTTCGCGCTCGATTCCGGATTGCCGCTGGTGGCCGCTGCGCATGGGCTCGAATACATCAAGGCCTCGGATGAGCATGGCATGTTGCGGGTGGATTCAAAGGTCGCACGGCCGCAGCTCAACGATCGCGTCTGGCTCATTCCCGGACACTGTGATCCGACGGTGAATTTATACGACTGGATCGTCGGCGTGCGCGGCGAGCGCGTTGAATGCGTGTGGCCGATCGCGGCACGGGGCGCGGTGGGCTAGGGTTCGATTCTGCCGTACATGAAACGACTTCGTGATCCGGTTGCCACTCGCAATGTGAGCGACTACGAAGGTTGCGGCATCAAAGTGCGGAACCCGTGGGGCGCCTGACGTGTAACGACGCGGCGTCCGAGCCCCGCTTGCCACCCCCCGGCCGTCGACGCCCGCTCCCAGGTGGCGACAAGGCAAACTCCCGCAGAACCATGCGTCGAGGCGTCCAGTTTCCCTCGTAGACCTTGTGCCCGTAACGAGCCAAGCGACGCACGCCAGACGCCTCGATCGTCGTCGATTTTTTTTACACGGGCTCCGGCCGAATATTGTAAGCCATTATTTTCTCTGTTGTTAATACTCCGGCACGGTGGTAGTGGGTCAGTTTGAATTTCTGAGACGACGCTTTTGTTTTGGCGCCCTCCCGCTTGGGAATAGATTTGCAATGACGGCGTACAGAATTCCAAAAATGCTCGCCGTCGATCCGCCCACCAACCACCTGAGCACCCCATCAGCAAGCGGAAGCGTAAAGATTTCGACGCCTTGGCAAAACAAAACAGCGAACACGCCAACTATCCAGCCCACTACAAGCCAATAGATTAAGTGCGCGAATACTTTTCTCTGTCTCGTGTCCTGTGTGTACCGTTCAACGGCGGCGGCCTTTTCTTGCGATTCCCAGTCTTCGATTTCTTGTATTGTTTTCTCGTCTGGTGCGCGGGACACCGCATCGCTTGGCTGGCTAATGACATCAAGCGATAAGGGCTCACCCTTTTCCGGCTGCGGCGTCTGCATCTTTTCCAATCTTCGTCAAGAAGCTTCGTCGGATCAGAGCGTCGTCGATCTTAAGCTCTGGTGCACCTTCACCTCTATCCCAAGTGACTCTCCAAGGCGTGTCGGGCGCATGTGTCATGTTAGAAAGTTGTACAGCGGTGAATCTCCTGTACACATCCCAGACTCGCGTCAAAAGTTCGATCGTGCGACGATCGTCCGGCGGAATGATCGGCAACCCGAGACCGTCTTCCTCGTCATCCCAATCGGTTTCGGTGATCGGTCTATATCCGAACCTCTTGAATTCGTGATAAACGGATGGAATGACAGGGCCAAATTTCCACGCATATATCGGTTCGGTAACTAGAGGCTCGTTGTACAGAGCCAAATGCCAACCGTGAGCGAAATAGATCAGCTTCTGAAGCTTCATAGGCGACAGAGTTTCCCCGTCGGCATACGCGAGTTTTAAAAAGAAGCTGGCGACGGCTTTGGCAAGATAGGGCGCAAGCATGAGGATTCCTATTGTACTAAGTCCTTGACTCGTTTTAGATAAGGTCCGCGTTTCTTCGGCGGCAGCTCGTTCGCTTCGACCAGCCCTGCTACATCTTCCAGCGACCAAAGCCGATCCGTTACACCAGCAGCCATTGCGGGGCTAACGCGCAATGACGAATGAATGCGCGCGAAGTTGTAATGCATGAAGTAGATCGCCAGTGCGTGCGCGTGATTCTCGACCTTCTTGCTAAACCCGTTCGTCAGTCGCGTGAAGCGGCGCATTCCCATCCGCATCGTCAGATTTTGCCGCTCAACGTAACTAGTGGAGATATGCCTTTCGTCTGGGTTGCCGGTAACGGTTCCCTTGATTGCTCCGCAGCACTCGCCCGCAGTGTAGCGGCGTTCGTTCGCATTGCCACTAGAAGCCCCGTAGAGCTTCACCAGCATCGCGTAGTCAATGTCAGCACCGAAAGCATCTTCGACGGCGCTTAAATAGGCTTTGTAACCGTCCGTGGTCAATTGCACGCGGTTCGCCATACGGGGCGCGAGATCGTCGATGAATAGCTTGGCCGACACGCCGTCACGCGCTCCGACGTGCCAGCATGGAACGAGTTTGCTTTCGGCGTCAATCGCGGTCCAGGTGTACACGTCGCCGTAGCCAAACACGCCTCTAAGAGCGGCCGGTACGTTCTTTTCCTTCACACCGACAAACGACCATATCTCGTCGCATTGAAGGCGCTTGCACGAGAGGCCGCGCAGCGTCTTGTCCTGATATTCCGCGCAGGCAGTACCGGCATCTATCAAGAGCTTCGCGACGGTGTTCTTGCTTACGCCAGTTAGACGTGTGATCGAACGTATCGAAAGACCCTCGACCATCATCCCGAGGATTTGCGCGCGCCGTGCTGTAGTCAGTTGGTTCATACTGACCATTATGCATGACTGGACTAGCATGAGCAAGCACCGTTCGTCGGACAGCTTGCATTCTACACAAACCATCGGCTATTATGCAAGCGACTTTTCACAAGGAGCTTGCGATGAACGCCGACGAATTTAACGTGCCACAAGGTCGTGCTAAAGGCGGCATCGCGCGGGCGCAGAAACTAACGCCCGAGAGACGGAGCGAGATTGCTCGAAAAGGTGCGGAAGCACGCCACAGCGTCCCGCTGCCTAGAGCAACGCACGAAGGTGATCTAAAGATCGGAGAAGCTACTATCGCATGCGCAGTGCTTGAGGATGGGCGCAGAGTGCTAACTCAAAGCGGCTTTATGAAAGCGCTAGGCCGGTCCCGACAAGCGAAAGGACGCAGTTACTACGATGGTGACGTCACGATGCCCGCGTTTCTTACTGCGAAGAACTTAAAACCCTTTATTAGCAAAGACTTAGCGGTGACGTCAAGCCAGATCGAGTTTCAGACTGCAAAGGGGAATAAAGCGTTTGGCTATTCCGCAGAATTGCTGCCAAAAGTTTGCGAGGTATTTCTGAAAGCACGAAGCGCGGAAAAACTTGCGCCTACTCAGCACCATATTGCGATGCAGGCAGAGATTTTGATCTTGGGTTTGGCCAATACCGGCATCGTGGCTTTGGTCGATGAGGCGACTGGCTATCAAAACATCAGGCCGAGAGATGCATTACAGGCCTATCTTGAAAAAATCATCAGTAAGGAATTGGCCGCGTGGATTAAGAAATTTCCGGACGAATTTTACGAAAACATTTACAAGCTGAAGGGATGGACTTGGCCCGGTATGGGTAAGAATCGATATAGCGTTGTTGGGACGTACACGCGCGACCTAGTATTCGAGCGGATCGCTCCTGGACTACTACCAGAATTGGAGAAACGAAGCCCTAAAGATGAGAAGGGCAACCGACCAAACAAACTGCATCAATGGTTGACCTTAGATATCGGCGATCCGATGCTGTCCCAGCATCTACATTCGCTTTTGATGTTTCAGCGTCTGGCTCTTGCCAACGGATATGGCTGGAATCGGTTCGTGAAAATGGTTGACCAAGTATTGCCCAAGCGTGGCGCGACGCTTGAGCTACAGATAGGATTTACCGATTCTTCCAGCGCGCAGCAGCGGCCTTCTTAGCAATTCCAACGCGACGCTTCTTAGAAAGGCTTTCTGCTCTAGCTTTGCCGCCCTTGAGGCCTCCAAGTCGCCCAAGTTCGACCGCAGCCGGATTCTTATCGTCATCAGTTTTGTCTACGACTTCACCCGTTGCAATATCGCCGATGAGCTTAGCTAGCTCGATCGGATCGCGCGGGCGCTTTAGTTGTTTCTCGGCCACGTTACTGTGCGAGCGGAGCAGTGGTCTTAGCCAGTGCAGAAATGGACTGGGACAAAACGGTGAATGCGGATTTGAGGAACAAGGCTGCAATTGCTACACCAACCAGTATGTCCGGCCAGTGAGACACCAATAGCGCCCCGCCAACCGCCGCCGCCAATACGCTTGTATTGGCGATCAAATCATTTCGTGAGCAAAGCCACGTGGATGACATGTTGAGATTGTCCGACCGGTGCCGATACAACAGGAAGAAACAAACGAGATTAGCGGCGAGCGCTAGCGCACCTATGACACCCATCGTGTACGCATCCGGCAACACTGGATAGAACACTTTGTGCGCAGCCTGACCGAGTACGGCTAGGCCGAAAACCAACATGAATGATCCTTTGGCTAGCGCGGCCCCTGCCTGCCATCGGGGTGAACGATTTATCACAAACAGGCTGAAACCGTACACCAGAGCATCGCCAAGCATATCGAGCGAATCGGCTAGTAACGACGTGGAATGCGCCAGTATCCCCGCCGTTCCTTCGACGACGAACATCACGGCGTTTATGCCCAGTACAATCCACAAGACGCGCGCTTGACTGTCGCGTAGAGCGGTTATCTCGCAGGCCTTGTTTTCGCAGCAGTCAGCCATGCCACCAATAATAGCATCGCCGTTTCACTGGGCGATTTCAAACTGACCCACTACCGGCACGGTCTATGCCTTACATGCCGTCGGTTTGTGTGCGGGTGGTTTTCGCGCGCAAGACTCGATAAACCGTCACTTCCGCAGGAGACTCGAGATGAGCAAGCTTTGTTACTCCAAGATTCGGCGCGCGATCGCGACGGTCCTCGTCCTGTTCGGTTTCGCTTCCGCGGCGCAAGCCGAATTGATCGTCGGATTAAGGACGGACAATGCGTTGATCACCTTCGATAGCGCGACACCGGGCACGACAACAGCCCCAGTGAGCGTAACCGGTTTGGTCTTGGGCGATACGCTCGTCGGCATCGATTTTCGGCCGTCGCTCGGGCCCAACAACGGCTTGCTGTACACGGTCGGGGTCAATTCGAGCAACGGATCCGGACGCATCTATACGCTCAATACGACGACCGGGGTGGCCACGCTGGTTTCGACGTTGGCTGCGGATCCGGCTGACACGGTTGTGCCGTTTCCGTTTACCACGGCGATAGGAAGCTTCTTCGGTGTTGACTTCAATCCTGTGGTTGACCGTTTGCGCGTCGTTAGCAATTCGGATCAGAATCTACGTATCAACGTCGACAACGGGCTGGTGCAGTTGGACGTGCCGCTTGCCTACGTCGCGGGGGATCCCAACTTCGGTGACAATCCACTCGTTGCGTCCGTCGCCTATTCGAACAACTTCGGCGGCGCTATCTCGACCGTGCTGCGCGGCGTTGATATCGGGCAGTCGCCCGACGCGTTGGTCGTGTTTGCAAGCGCCAACGCCGGGACGTTGACGACCGCGCTGGATTTGCCTTTCAATTCTGTCGGCCCGTTGACCGGCTACGACATCTCAGGCCTAACCGGCACGCCTTATTTTTCAGTGACCAGCCCCATCCCGGTGTTGATTGCGTCTCAGCTGTATGCAGCAGGTCCTGGCGGCGTCATATTAGTGGGAACAATCGGCGGCGGCGTCTCGTTGCGCGATATCGCGGCGCCCATCGGCGCGCAACAATTTCCGGTTCCGGAACCGGGCAGTCTCGCGCTTTTCGGCTTGAGCTTGGCGGGGTTGGCGCTGATCCGGCGCCGCACTTCGCGTTGACCCTTACTGCCTTCGAGATCGATGATGGTCAAATTTGCATTATTGGTTCGGCTGGAGGCAAAGCCCGGCAAAGAAGCCGACGTCGAGAGCTTCCTTCGCAGCGGCTTGCCACTCGTGGAGCAGGAACCCGGGACGACCACGTGGTACGGCATCAAGCTCGGCCCGTCGACTTACGGCATCTTCGACACGTTCGCTGACGACGCGGGGCGACAAGCGCATCTTTCGGGCAAAGTCACCGCCGCGCTGATGGCCAAGGCATCGGAACTCTTCGCGCAGCCACCCGCAATTGAGAAGGTCGAGATTCTGGCGGCGAAGCTGCCTAAGTAGGGGATCACAAGGTCGCGATGCCGCGTGCCGTGCGGATCATCGCGGCCAGTCGCGGCGAGCGGCCGTAGGTGACTTTCATCGTCTCCGACAAGCCCAGCGTGGCGAGCGCCGAGCGAATTTGCGCGGGCTCCGGGTGCTCGCCAGCGATGGCGATAAGTCGCAAATAGGTTTCGTCCAGCGTATCGGTCGGTCGTCGCTCGCCCGACCATTCGATCAACGTGGGAACGAGCCCGCGGCCAGGCCGATGTCCGTCGTCGGGCACTGTGATGCGCCAGCGGAAATCCCCGCGCGTCATTGGCATCGGCGCGCCGAGTTCCGGCAAACGTGTCACAGCCGCATCGAGAACGTCGGTGCGCGCGACCCAATGAATGAGTTGCGCACCTTCGGTCAACAGCGCGGTCAAGCGTGGTTCGCCGAGATCGAACCAGCGCGAGCGTCGGGGCGCTATTCCATTCGGATCGATCGCGATCACTTCTAGATAAAGGCGCGGTCCCAGCGACAAGAGCGCATTGTGCGTGCCCATCGCCACGTGCTGTCCGCCCGGTTGAGGGCGGAGTCCCAATCGATCTTCGACCCAATCGCACCCTTCGCGTAAAGTCAGTGCAGCGACGACGAGATGGTCGGGCTCGACAGCGAGCGGCGTCATTCGCGCAATTCGTGCGCCAAGAAATCGAGCTCGACTCTGGCCCCGTTGGGGTCGAAGAAAAAGACTTGCCACGTTCCCGTTTCCGTCTGTTGCCGGCACACGTGCTCGACGCCGTGACGCTCGAGTGTTGCAAGCACATCGCGCAGTCCACTGGCGGTGAACGCCATATGGTCGATGACACCGGGGCGCAATTGCTCGCGTGTTTTTCCACCGACGATATGGAGAACCGCCGTCGCGCCGGCGTACAGCCACGCACCGGGAAAGCCTAGGCTGGGCCGCTCGCCTTCGCGCAAGCCGACCACGTCGCGATAGAAATCGGTCGTGCGCGCGACGTCATCGGTGAGCACGGTGAAATGATTCATCCCTGCAATGGTCATAGTTCCTCCTCGTACTGCTTGCGCGAGTGTCATGTCCCGGAAATGACGAACGTCAGGTTTGTTCCCGAATAGTCCTAGGATAAGGCATCGTCGATAAACGCACCGAGCAGCGCGGTCGCGTCAGGCGCCGCATTATCGTGAAAAGGAAACGCGGCATCGCCACCGCTCCAGTCATGCGCCAAGCCGGTTACCGTAACGTAGCGTGCAACCAAACGCCGATCGATCCGCCATTCGTGAATGATTTGCGTGCGGCCATTGTCGAGCGACAGCCGTTCCATGGCGTCGGCGGGCGGCAGCTCGGACGCGAGGGATGCTGGAGCCTGGTCAACCGCCGGATGACCATTCAAGCGCAAATATTGGCGGACCAGCGCAATGGCGTTGCGCGGCGCCACGACGTCGTCGGCATCGCCGTGGACGGCGAGCAGCGGGACGGGTAGGGCGCCGCGGCCGGCCGCTAAACGCGCGACCTCCGCGACTCTCTCTATATCGGCGTCGGGTCCGCGTTTCATCACGTTCAACGCCGAAAAAGACGAAGCGGCAGCGCCGCACGCCAGGCCCGAATGCACGGCCACCGCTGTGACGAGCCCCGGATGGCGAACCCCGAGTACGGCCGCGAGGGCGCCGCCGGCGGAGATGCCCGCTACGATGACTCGTTTGGCGTCTCCGCGATGGCTGCGCAAGATGCTCTTGATTTGGGCAGCGACGATGGCGGCTTCGCCGGAGCCTCTAGCCGTGCGCGAATCGAACCAGTTCCAGCATCGGTAGGGATTCGCGTTGTCTTTCTGCCGCGGCAATAATACGAGCAAGCCCATGCGGTCCGCGAGGTCGGTGATCCGGGTGCCCTGCGCGAATTCTTCGGGCGTTTGCTTGCACCCATGACAGAGCACGACGAGCGGCGCCCGTTTCCAGCGCGATCGCCCCTGCGGCACATACAGCAGGTAGTCGCGGCTCGGCCGCACCAGGGGTGCAACTGCAAGAAAACCGCGCCACGTGAACTTCGACCCCGATTCGAAGTGGCCAGGGACCGGCGCGCGGCGCAGCACCCGCGCGAAGAGCGCTTTGACTCTTGCCCAGAGGTTGCCGAACATGCCGAGAGAGCGCGGTCAGATCAACACGACGTCGTATTGCTCCTGCGTATACAGAGTTTCCACCTGCAGCGAAATCGGCTTCGCGATGAAGTCTCCTAGCTGGGCCAGGCTTTGCGACTCTTCATCGAGAAACATGTCGATCACCGATTGTGCGGCAAGGATGCGAAACTCGCGTGCGTTGAACTGCTTCGCCTCGCGCACGATTTCGCGCAGGATTTCATAGCAGATCGTTTGAGCTGTTTTCAGCTCGCCACGGCCGCCACACGTCGGACACGGCTCGCACAGCACGTGCGCCAGCGACTCGCGGGTGCGCTTCCGCGTCATCTCGACCAAGCCCAACTGGGTAAATCCGTTCACCGTAAGCCGAGTGCGATCTTTTTCCAGCGCCTTGTTCAGTTCGGCCAGCACCGCGGTGCGATGATCACCGTTCTCCATGTCGATGAGATCGATGATGATGATGCCGCCAAGGTTGCGCATGCGAAGCTGGCGCGCGATGACCTGCGCGGCCTCGAGATTGGTTTTGAAGATCGTATCGTCGAAGCTCCGCCCGCCGACGAAACCGCCGGTGTTGACGTCGATCGTGGTCATCGCTTCGGTCTGGTCGACGATCAGGTAGCCGCCGGATTTGAGTTCGACGCGGCGCGACAACGCTTTCTCGATTTCGTCCTCGACACCATGCAGGTCGTACAGAGGTCGCTCACCGATGTAGAGGTCGATCCGATCAACCAGTGCGGGCGTGTACTGCTGCGCGAAGTCCTGCATGCGCGCATACGTCTCGCGCGAATCGACGAGGATTTGCGCCGTTTCTTCGGTTGCCATGTCGCGCAACGCGCGCTGCGCGAGGTTCAAGTCTTGATAAAGCAGCGACGCTGGCGGGACCTCGCGTGCGCGCTCGGTCAAGTCGCGCCAAAGCTTGGTCAGATATTCGATGTCGGACTGCATCTCGCGTTCGGACGCGGTCTCGGCCATCGTGCGGATAATGAACCCGCCGGTGTTGCCTTCGGGCAAAAGATGCTGCAGGCGTTCGCGCAGAATCCCGCGCTCGGTTTCGTCACCAATGCGCTGCGAAATGCCGATATGCGAGTCTTGCGGCAGGTACACGAGCAAACGGCCCGCGAGGCTCACCTGCGTTGACAACCGCGCCCCCTTGGTGCCAATCGGGTCCTTGATCACCTGGACCAGCAGCGATTGTCCCTCGTGCAACATCCGTTCGATCGGCTTATGTTCGCTTCCATAACCATTCTGGCGATGTTCCCAGATATCGGCGATATGCAAAAACGCCGCGCGCTCGAGGCCTATTTCGATGAACGCGCTTTGCATCCCCGGCAGCACGCGTGCGACCCGGCCGAGGCAGATGTTGCCGACCAGCCCGCGCGCGCTCGCCCGCTCGATGTGCAGCTCCTGCACCACGCCCTGCTCGAGCATGGCGACGCGCGTTTCCTGGGGGGTTACATTGATGAGGATTTCATGCGTCATGCGGGAGGAGAGTTAAGACTTCGCGTCGATGGCTCACTGCATTCCTAGTGCGTTGCAATTCCCCTCTTATAGCACGCGTACGCCGATTTTCGCGAGCATGGCTGCGGTCTCGCAGAGTGGCAAGCCCATCACGCCCGAGTGGCTTCCCTCGAGTCGCGAGATGAACGCCGCGGCGATCCCCTGCACTGCGTAGGCGCCCGCCTTACCGAACGGTTCGCCGCTCGCGACATAACGCTCGATCTCTTCCCGCGCGAGCACGCGCAAGGTCACATTCGATCGTGATACGGTGAGGAGCGATTCGTGCTCGGCACGCACCGCGACGGTGGTGATGACCTCGTGCGTGGCGCCCGACAAGCATTCGAGCATCTCTCTCGCGTGGATTGCATCGTCAGGCTTGCCGAAAATACGGCCCGCGAACACCACCTCGGTATCCGCCGCTAACACTGGGAGTGCCGGCAGACGGCGTTCCGTCATGCGCAGCCAACCGATACGGGCTTTGGTGCTGGCTATGCGCGATACGTAATCGAGCGCGGGTTCGCCGTCGAACGGGGCTTCCACGACGTCCGGCGCGCGACCGTCCGCGTTGCGCAATCGGAGCTCGGTGAATGCCACGCCGATCTGGCGCAGCAATTCGTGCCGGCGGGCGCTGCGCGACGCGACGTAGATCCTGCTCACGCCCGATGATACGGGTGGCCGGCGAGTAGGCTCGCTGCCCGATAGACCTGTTCGGCCAGCAGGACTCGCACGAGCCCGTGCGGCAACGTGAGCGCAGATAGGGCGAGCGTGCGGAACGCAGTGCTCTTGATCGAAGGGGCGAGGCCATCGGCGCTGCCGATGATGAAGGCAACGCGAGCACCTTCATCGCGCCAGCGACCGATATGCCCGGCGAGCTCGAGCGTCGTCCATGTTGACCCGTTCTCGTCAAGCGCGACGACCGTGCATCCCGCGCAAGCGGCGCGGATACGCACGGCTTCGGCCGCGAGCACCTGGGTTCTTGATTTGCCCCGGCTGCGCGGTTCGGGCTTGAGCTCGATCAATTCCAGTGGGAACTCTCTGGGCAGCCGGCGCTCGTACTCGTCGTAACCCATGGTGACCCACGCGGGCATCCGATGGCCGAGCGCGACGATGGTGATTCGCAGCGCAGTCAAGAAGCGAGCTTAAAGCCGCCCTACTTGGGCTTAAGCAGTGGTGTCCGCTTTGTTGCGACGTCTTGGAACCGGCGTCCACAACTCTTCGAGGTTGTAGTACGCGCGCACGGCCGGCTGCATCACGTGGACGACCAGGACGCCGCAGTCGACCAGCACCCAGTCCCCGGTCTCCTCGCCTTCGACGCCGATAATCGTCGCTCCGGCGTCTTTCAATTGGTCGCGAACGTGGTTCGCCAGCGCTCGCACCTGCCGGTTGGACTCGGCGCTGGCGATGATCAGAGTGTCGTAAAAACTGGTGAGCTTACGTACATCCAGGACCTTGATATCGCGCGCCTTGATGTCCTCGAGCGCGGCTACGGCTGTTTTCTGCAGTTTGTTAAGGCGCATCCGGGCGTTTTTTAAGAGCAGTAGAGTTGGTTGCGGACAATATAGGTCAAAACAGCGGAGGGAAGCAACGTACGCAACTCATCGCCCGCTGCGCTCATCGGCTGGGGGGCGACTGCCAACAAGTCGCGAATTGCGCTTGCCGAAATCGGCTGCGGCGTCACCGGCTGGAAGTAAATGGCACCCGCGGGAGCCGACCACAAGGCCTGCGAATTCTTGACGACGCGTTGCTGCGCCTGCAGGGTGAGCGGCGCCGGCAGCGCATCGAGCGGGGTCCCAGGTCGGTCGATCACGACGAGATGCGCGAGCGCGAATAAATCGTTCCACCGGTGCCACGCCGGCAAACCGCGAAAAACATCGGCGCCGAGTAACAGGAGCAGGGGGCGAGACTCATCTTCCGAGCGCAGTTCTTCAAGCGTTACGACTGTGTAACTCTTGCCTTCGCGGTTGAGCTCGCGGCCGTCGACGTTGAGCCCTGGAAATTCAGCAACCGCGAGCTTCAGCATCGCGAGACGATCGGTTGCCGATGCGACGGGGCGTGAACGATGCGGCGGATCGCCCGCGGGAACGAGCGCGACGCTGGACAACGCGAGCGCGCGTCGCGCTTCATCGGCGACTCGCAGATGCCCGTAATGCACCGGATCGAATGTTCCGCCAAGCAGAGCGAGCGGCGGCGTCACCGGTCGCGGCATTGCGTGCAGGCGCCAACAACGCTGCGTTGGCCGCGGATACCCAGCAGGCGAATGCAAATTGGCGGCGCCAGGCTAGGCACGGACATCAGGCGGGCATTTTAACCGCGGCGATAATCCGAGTGGTCAGAAGCGCGAGCCCGGTTCCGTGAGAAACGCCATTTCCTCCGGAGTTGAGCTGCGCTTAAGAATCTCGTTCCGGTGCGGAAAGCGGCCAAAGCGGAAAATGATCTCCGCGTGCTTTTCCGCCCAGGATAGTGGCTCGGGCAGTCCCATATCCTGCGCCAGCGCTCCGAACAGCTCGAGCGAACGCCGTTGCGCCGGAACGTCTTCGGCGTGCTCGAAAGGCATGTACAGGAACCAGCGTCCATGCGAATCGAGCGTTCGGTCCAGCTCGCGCGCGATGGCGTCTTCCGCGGTGGCGAGCGCACGCGCGTCGCCGGCAAACGCGCGCGGCGTGTCGCGGTACATGTTGCGCGAGAACTGATCGAGTAGCAGGACGCGCGCGAGTGCGCCGGTTGCGGTCAAGCACCACTCGCCGTAAGCGCCGGCGAGCGCTGCTGCGACGGCGTCGCCGAAGCGCGCGGCGATTTCACGGTCGAATGCCGGATCTTTTTTGAACCACACCTCGCGCGCCTTCCCGTGCTCGGGAGAGGCCGTCGGTGCGAACCAGAAGTCGAGAATTGCGTCGGCGAGTATGGACATTCGTCATGTTAAAGTGAATAGAGCAAGTTGCGGGCCGCGCAATGCACGCGCGGTCCTTTTTTGTGTTCCAGCCCGTGTCCACATCCACGTCCTATCGCAATATCTTTCTCCTCGCCTGCTGCCAGGCGCTGCTGCTGACGAACGCCGCCGGCTTGATTGCGATGAACGGTCTCGTCGGTTACGGGCTCACCGACACCAAGACGCTCGCCACACTGGGCGCGACGACGTATGTGCTGGGCTCCGCGCTCGCGACGATGCCGATGTCGCTGTGGATGGCACGGGTCGGGCGGCGCCGCGGTTTCATGGCCGGGGCGCTCATCAACCTCGGCGGCTGTGCGTTGGCGGTATTCGCGCTCTGGGTGAAGAACTTTCCGCTCTATTGCCTCGCAACTGCCGTGATTGGAATCTATACCGCCGTGGGCTTCCAGTACCGTTTTGCGGCGATGGAGGTGGCGACATCCGCTGACCGTGCGAAAGCGATGTCGCTGGTGCTCGCGGGTGGCATTGTCGGCGGCGTTCTCGGCCCGGAATCCGCGCGTGCCGCGAAAGACTGGTTCGCGCAACCGTTCCTCGGCTCATTCATCGTACTCGGGGGCTACGCGCTGCTTGCGCTGGCGATTCAGAGCCAGGTCAACGTACCGCGTCCCACGATCGAAGAGCGCGCGCGCAAGGGGCGGCCGCTGAGGGCGATCGTACGCCAACCGGTGTTCATCGTCGCGGCGCTCGCGGGTGGTTTGGGTTACGGTCTCATGAATCTCCTGATGACCGCCACGCCAATCGCGATGAGCTTTTGCGGGCACCCGTTTGCGCAAGCCGCATTCGTCATTGAATGGCACGTCGTCGCGATGTACGCGCCGGGCTTTTTTACCGGCGATCTCATCAAGCGCTTGGGCGTGTTGCGGGTCATTCTCGCGGGCGTTGCGCTGATGGCGGCGAGCACGATCATTGCGCTCAACGGCGACACCGTCGCGCATTTCACGTTTGCGCTCGCTGTCCTCGGCGTGGGCTGGAACTTCATGTACACCGGCGGCACGACGCTCTTGACCGAAGCGTATTCCCCTGCCGAGCGCGCGAAGACGCAGGGCGCCAACGATTTCATCGTATTCACGATCATGGGCGTGTCGTCGTTTTCCTCCGGCGCGCTCGTGTCGGCGGCCGGTTGGGAAACGATGAATCGCGGCGTCCTGCCCTTTCTCGTCGTCGTCGCGGCGGCCGTTCTCTGGCTCGGCTGGCGGCGGATGCAAGCGGCGCGGATAGCAAGCGGTGATTGACGTCCGCAAACGGCCGTTCCGAGCTCCGGGCTTGTCTCGCCCTTGGCGGGCGTCAACTCTACGACGTGAATTTCCAGTAAACCGCGTCAACGGTTTTGCCGCGTTCGGCCAAGTGCGCCTTCATTTTTTCGCCGATGGCAAACGATTTGGAAACCGGCTGGGCGCTCTTGACGAACACGACGGCGTGGTCGTCGTCAAGCACCAGCGAGCGAACATCTCCGCGGATTTTTTGCTTGGCGAGCCACGTCTTGGCTTCTGCGTCGAGTGCGAGGTCCGACGTGTCGATCAGCAACCGCCGGTTGAGTGCCGCCAGCCACACTGCCATCAGGCCCAGCAGAACACCCACCGCAATCGCCACTGACGCGTCGAAGGCCACGTTCGGCCCCCACACGAACGAGACGCCGGCGACAAGCAAGGTGAGCAGGATGCCCAACAGCGCGACACCGTCCTCGAGCACCACCGCGAAAACGGTCGTGTTGCTGCGGTTTTCCCGCAAGCCTTTGAGCCCGCCGATCTCCTTGTACGCGACGATGAGCGTGTAGCTCTCCAGTGCGAGTGAAAATAGCAGCAGTCCGATGATCAAAGGCGTGAACGGCTCGACCGCGACCGACGCGGTCAGCGAATGAATGCCGTGATAGAGATTAATACCGCAACCAATGAAGAACACGCTGACTGCCGAGACCAGCGCCCAGAAGAATTTTTCCTGGCCGCGGCCGAACGGATGCAGATGGTCGGGTCCGCCTTTTCCGCGTATTTCACCGACCTTGAGCAAGACTTGGTTGCCAACGTCGGCGAGCGAGTGGACTGTTTCGGCAAACAATGTCGGGGAGCCGGTCACAACCCAGCCAAAACCCTTCGCGGCCGCAATGGCGCTGTTGGTGGCGATAGAAATCGATACCGATGACGACATGGTGGAAATGTTCCGAAGAGGCGCTGCTTAAAACAGTCGGTATGAACAGCGCATACCGTTAACGTTGGCCGGGACTAACCAACGCCCTGTCAGCCGCGAATCTGACCGGTGCCGAGCACAATCCACTTCTGACTCGTGAGGCCCTCTAGGCCCACGGGCCCGCGTGCGTGGAGCTTGTTGGTGGAAATGCCGATCTCGGCGCCCAATCCGTACTCGAATCCGTCCGCCAGCCGCGTCGAGGCGTTCACCATGACCGAGCTCGAATCGACTTCGCGCAGGAAGCGCATCGCATGCGCGTGGTTATCGGTGACGATTGCATCGGTGTGCTGCGAGCCATACTGCGCGATATGCGCCATCGCAGCGTCGAGCGAATCCACGATTCGCACGGCTAGGATAGGCGCTAAATATTCTGCGTACCAGTCGTCTTCACTCGCCGCCTCCATCGAGGGAACCAGTGTGCGCGATCGTTCGCAACCGCGCAGTACCACGCGTTTGCTCGAGTAGATGGCCGCGAGCGAAGGAAGTACTCGCGGGGCGATATCCGCGTGAACGAGCAACGTCTCCATCGTGTTGCACAGCGAGTAGCGCTGGGTTTTTGCATTATCGGCGATGCGAGTCGCATGCTCGATGTTGGCCGATGCATCGATGAACACATGGCACACGCCGTCCAGATGCTTGATGACCGGAACCTTTGCGTCCCGCACGATTCGCTCGATCAAGCTCTTGCCGCCACGCGGGACAATGACGTCGACGTGCTCGGTCGCGGCCAGCAGGTATCCCACAGCGGCACGGTCCGTCGTCGCCAGCACCTGCACCGCGTGTTGCGGCAGGCCGGCCTCAAACAAGCCTTGCTGCACGCATGCGGCAATCGCCTGGTTGCTGCGAATCGCTTCCGAACCCCCGCGCAGGATCGTCGCATTCCCGGACTTGAGGCATAGACCTGCGGCGTCGGCGGTTACGTTCGGCCGCGATTCATAGATGATCCCGACGACGCCCAATGGCACGCGCATCTTGCCTACCTGAATGCCGGATGGCCGGTACTTGAGATCGGTGATTTCGCCCACCGGATCGGGCAGTTCCGCGATCTCATCGAGCCCGGCGGCCATGGCCTGAATCGATTCGGCGGTCAATGTCAGCCGGTCGATGAATGCCGCCTCAAAGCCCGCTTCTTTGGCTGCGCCGATATCCTGCCTATTGGCCGCAAGCAGCGGGCCTTCGTCACGACGGAGTGCTCCGCCCATCGCATGCAGCGCGCTATTCTTGTCGTAGGTATCCGCGCGCGCCAACGCCCGCGCTGCCTTTCGCGCGGCCGCGCCTACCGTTCGCATGTAATTCGCGACGTCGGCTACCGCGTCTAACCCGGGAATGTTGAGATTGGTCATTGGGTGATTGTAGCGCGGCGAGTGAGCGCGGGGGCCGAGGCCGTCAGGCCGAGGCAAGACCCGTAGGGCGCGTCCCCGCGCGACCGAGCAGAGCCCGACGCGCGACGGTTACGGCCTAGCTGCCGGGCTCAAGGAGGGCGAGAGTGAGCGCGGGAGCCGAGGCCTCAGGCCGAGGCAAGTCCCGAAGGGCGCGAGTAAGCGCGGCGGGCGAAGCCAAGGCCTGCTGGGCCCGTCGCCGCGCGACCGAACCAGCGGCCGACAACTCGACGCAAGCATCGCGCCAACCAAATGCGGAGGCCGTGTCCCCGGGCGACCGAGCTTAAGCCCGACACGCGACTGTTCAGCGTTTCAGCGCCACCGTCTTCACGCCGTCGTCTGCGCCGATCAGGATCACGTCGGCGCCGCGAAGAGCAAAGAGACCGACCGTAACGACGCCGACGATCTGGTTGAGCCTTGCCTCCAGTTCGACCGGATCGAGCATCGACAGTCCGGAGACATCGAGGATCGCGTTGCCGTTGTCGGTCGTAAAGCCCACGCGCAACGCCGGACGTCCGCCCAGTGCGACGAGTTCGCGTGCGACGTAGCTGCGCGCCATCGGGATCACTTCGACGGGCAAGCGAAACCTGCCCAGCACCGGGACCAGTTTGGATTGGTCGACGATACAGACGAACTTACGCGCAACCGCGGCGACGATCTTTTCCCGAGTCAGCGCGCCGCCGCCGCCCTTGATCATCGCGCCGTGCTCGGTGACTTCGTCGGCGCCATCGACGTAAACGGGGATGCCATCGACGTTGTTCAACTCCTCGACGTCGATGCGGTGAGCTTTCAGGCGTGCGGCGGTCTTGACCGAACTCGCCACGGCGCCCTTGATCCGATGCCTGATCTTGGCCAGCTCTTCGATGAAGCAATCAGCCGTCGATCCGGAGCCTACGCCGATCCATGCATCGTCGACGACGTACGCGATCGCTGCACGCGCGACGGCCTCTTTTTGTTCGTCCTGTGTCATGTCGAGACTTATGAAAGAAGGTGTTTCGGACTTTCCGTGCGTGAGCATAACGCTATTGGGCTTGTCCCTAAAGAGAAGCGATGTGTCCATGCGAGATGCGATCACTCGACGAGCCGCTCACCGTTCGCTTCGACCTCCACCTTCGTCGGATAGAAGCAGAAAAACCCAGTGATCACGTCAGCCTCGCCGAGCGGGTCGGGGAGTGTCCACGCCGCGTCCTGTACCGTGCTCTCTTCGCCAGCCAGGTTCCAGTGCTGGCCATCTCCCTTGTACGGGCACTGGGAGACGGTCTCGCTCTGATTCAGGAGCTCGGTCCGCACGTCTTCGGGCGGCAGGTAATAGCGCGCCGCGGTGCCCGTTTCAAACAGGATGCGCGGCTTGTAGGACTCGGCGATGACTACGCCACCGTGACGCACAACGACATGCCGGGACGAGCGATGGACATCGAAGCGGTGGTAGGGGTCGCGCGGATGGGCGTAGACCCGCTCGTCCTCCTGCCACCAGGCGTCCATGTTCTCGAAGACAAATGCCAGATAGCCCGCGAGGAACGGAGCGGAGGCGACCGGATCCTGGTATGACCACACGGCGTTCTCGGCGACCCGATCGCCGACGCGAACCGTCCAGTACGAGGCGGTTCCCTTGTGCGGGCAGTCAGTGCGATGAGCGCTGGGCTCGAGCTGCTCCATGTCGACGTCCTGGCGACGAAAGTAAAAGACCATGAACTTCCCGGTCTCGTGGAGAGCCTTGACCCGCCGGCTGTCGATGACCGTCTTCCCGTTGAACTCGGCGCGTACGCGCTTGGGGAAGTCTTCCCAATACAACACGGCGTCAGGTCCCTGCCGTGTGAAATTGAACTCACCGCCGGGCTGCCGCCCGAATGGCCCGTGGCCGAACGTCAGGCTCATGATTGCTCCGTGCGCCGGTCAAACCGGCAGAGTGTGGTGAATGAAAAAGTCATACGGTGAAGGGCTAGCCACCCATACCGACCCCGAGTCATGCGTCATCGCTCGCGCCGAGCTTGAGCGCGATTTGCCTGAAGCGGTGTTTTCCCTTAGATTGTATTTGATCCGCTGCGATACTCGATATCCTAGCGCCGTTGTAGTGCCGACGGATGCCCGACGTCAGAACCGAATTACTGGGGGAGAAATCCATGTCGCAGAAGAGACGTAGCAAGCACCGCATTGCCGACCGTGCCGCGCTCAGCGGATATCCTGAATCGCTGCCGCGCCGCGACGTGCTCAAAAAGACCGTCGCGCTCGGCGCAGCCGCGGCGACCGCTTCGCTCACATTTCCCGCGATCGTCCGAGCGCAGGCCAGTACGATCAAGATCGGGCATCTGACCCCACGCACTGGCTTCCTCGGGCAACTGGGGCAATACGGGCTGCGCGGCACGACGCTCGCCATCGATGAGATCAACGCGGCCGGGGGCCTCCTCTGCCGTCAGGTCGAATTGCTGGCCGAAGACAGCGTCAACCCCGCGACGGCCGTCACCAAGGCGCAGAAACTGTTCGAGCGGGATAAGGTGGCGTGCCTGCTGGGCGAAATCAACAGCGCGTCGGGTCTCGCGATTGGCGAGCAAGCCGCTCGCGCGAAAATAATCTACATCAACACCGGCTGCAATTCGGATGCGCTGCGCGGCTCAGGTTGCAACCGCTATATGTTCCACGTCGAGGGTTGCAACACGATGTACACCAAGACGATCGGAACCTGGCAGAAGCAGAAGAACCTGATCAAGGGCGCCAAGTGGTATTTCCTGACCGCCGATTACGCGTTCGGCCACGATCTGTACCGTGTGTCGTCGCGCTTCCTACAGGAGAACGGTGGCATCAATCTCGGCAACGACCTGGTGCCGACCAATTCTCCCGACTACAGCGCGTACATTCTGAAAATCCGTAACGCCAAGCCCGACTTCGTCTACATCAATCTTGCCGGTGTGGACCAGACGACGTTTTTGAAGCAGTACAAGGAGTACGGACTGCAATACGCGATCGCGGGCGGCGTCATGGACACGATTCCATTCTGGGCCGCGGGTATCGATTCGCTTTCCGGGCACTGGCAGAGTCTCTGGTTTCACACGCTGCAAACGCCACAATCGGTCGCGTTCACCAAGAAATTCATCGGCGCTTTTGGCTATCCGCCGGACAACCAGGCATGGGGCGATTACGTCGCCGCCAAGGTCCTAGCCCAAGCGATCGCCGAGACCAAGAGTACCGACAGTGAAAAGCTGATTGAGCATTTCGAGAAAGGCGCGTCATTCGACATTCTGAAAGCGCGCAAAGGCGTGTTCCGCAAGCGCGACCATCAGATGTTGCAGGAGATGTACGTCGTCAAGGTGAAGGACAAAGCGCGAATGAAGGACAAGTGGGACATTTTCGACATTGTCGAGCCGGTGCCGGCGGCCGGCGAGAGTCTGGAAGTCATTCAGCCCACCGAGGCCGAAAACCCCTGCCGCATGGCGTAGCTTCGTAGCCAGAAAGGCGGTTTCGCTCCGCCGCCGGCGTTTGGAGGCGCTCTACCGGCGGCCTGGCACCGGCGAGGCGCTCGCACCTTGGTCATCGTTCTCGAACAGATCATCAACGGGCTGCTCGTCGGCTCGTACTACATCGTGCTGGCGCTCGGCCTGTCGATGATCTTCAGTCTCGGCGGCGTCGTCAATCTGGCGCACGGCGCTTTTTACGCAGTCGGCGCGTACTTCGCCTACGAGATTCAGAAATTCGCCGGATTCGGCGGCGCAATGGTGCTGGCGCCCGTCGGCGTCGCGTGCCTGGGTGTGGCCATCGAGCGCGTGTTCCTGCAACGGCTCTATCGCGAAGACCCGATGCTCGGCCTGTTGTTCACCTTCGGACTCGCGATGACGATCGAGCAAAGTCTGCGCTTGATCTGGGGGACGACCGGCTTGCCGTTTTCGATTCCCGAAAGTTTGCGCGGCACGCTGCTCGTCGGCGATTTCATTTATTCGTATTACCGGCTCACCGTGCTGGCAGTGTCGATCGCCGCTGTCATCGGCTGCTGGCTACTCCTCAACAAGACGGCGTTCGGCATGATTGTCCGCGCCGGGACGCGCGACCCAGAGATGGTGCGCGCACTGGGAGTGAGTCTCTCGCCGGCGCTCGCCGGAGTGTTCGCGCTCGGCGTCGGATTGGCCGGACTGGCCGGCGTCATGTCGGGTCCGTTGGCAGGCGTGCAACCGGCGATGGGCACCGAAATCATTACCGCGACTTTTGTCGTCGTCGTCATCGGCGGATTGGGCAGCTTCTGGGGTGTCGTCGTTGCCGGTTTGCTCGTCGGCGTCGTCCGCGGCGTCACCGTTTTGTTCTACCCACCTGCGGCGGAAGCTTCGATGTACATCCTGATGATTCTGGTGCTGCTGTTCCGGCCGCGGGGACTGATGGGCGAGCGCTTCGAGAAGTTTGAATGACGATACCGCGCGGCCCGCTGGTGATTTTGGCACTTGCGCTCGTCGTGCTGCCGTTTGCGATGCTCGCGATCGGCATGACCGAGAGTCTCGGCACCGAGATCGCGTTGTTTGCGCTGGTGGGACTCGCCTTCAATCTGCTGCTTGGGTATACCGGTCTCTTGTCGTTTGGCCATGGTCTGTTCTTCGGTTTCGCCGCGTACGCGACGGCGCTCTCGCAGATCCATTGGTTTCGCGGGAGCTTCGTGCTGCCCCTCTTGTCCGCAGTCGGCGCGACCGCATTGCTCGGCCTCGTCGTCGGTTTCTTCGCTTTGCGCCGGCGGGGGGTGTACTTTTCACTCTTGACCTTGGCGTTCACCGCGCTAGCATTTTTTATCGCGTTTCGCTGGACCGAGTTCACCGGCGGCGAATCTGGACTGCGCGGCATCGTGAGGCCAGTCGTCGCCGGTGTCGACTTGAACGATCAACGCGTTTTCTATGCGCTGACGGCGATCACCGTGTTTGCCGCCGCGTGGGCGCTGCTGCGCGTTGTCCGCTCGCCGTTTGGCAGCGTGCTGATGGCGATTCGCGAGAATGAGCAGCGGACGCTGTTTGCCGGTTACCCGGTCCGCCATTACAAGCTGATCGCGTTCGTGATCGCGGCGACCGCAACCGGCCTCGCTGGCGGTTTGTTCGCGTACCTCAAATCAATCGTGTCCGCCGATACCGTGCACGTATCGTTTTCCGGCGAGATCGTCGCGATGACGATCATCGGCGGTACGCGCACGTTTCTCGGCCCGGCGCTGGGCGCGTCGTTCTTCATCCTGTTCCGGGAAATTCTATCGTCGCATACGGACGCCTGGTTGTTCTGGTTCGGCCTCTTGTTCATGGCCTTCATCCTGTATTCGCCGGCGGGTCTCGCGGGGTTGGGCACGCGCGCGTGGTCGCAATGGCAAAAGTTGCGCGGACGATTCGATGCAGAAGCCGCGGCGATGGCCGCGCGCATCGCGCCCATCTCCGGGCAACCGGTGCCGGCGTTCCTGCAGCAGGCGGCAAACGCCGGAGACACTGCCGTTCTCGAATGCGCGGATGTCGTCAAGCGCTTTGGCGACTTCGCTGCCGTCGACGGTGCGAGCCTCAAGGTCGCGGATCGGCGGCTGCACGCGCTGATCGGACCCAACGGCGCTGGAAAGACGACGTTGTTCAACGCGATCTCCGGCCTTTATCCGGCGGATGGCGGAACCATCACGCTCGCGGGCGAGATGTTGTCAAATTCGCGCATCGAGACGCTGTCCGCGGACCGGATCGCGGCCCGCGGGTTGTCGCGTTCGTTCCAGATCACCAACATCTTTCCGTCGCTTTCGGTCATCGAGAATCTGCGTCTCGGTTGCCAGGCGCGCGACCCGGCGCGGTTCGGTCTGTGGCGATCCGTGGCAACGCTGGTCGACGTCAATCGAGAGACCGCAGCGCTTATTCATTTTCTCGGCCTCGAAGGGCTCGAGCGTGTGCCGGTATCGAGCTTGTCGTACGGCGGACAGCGGCTGGTCGAAATCGGTATACCGCTCGCCGCGAAACCGCGTGTGTTGCTGCTGGATGAGCCGCTCGTGGGCCTCGCCGCCGCGGAGCGCGAACGCATCGCCACCCTCATCCGTAGCCTGACGCCGCATATGGCGATACTGCTGGTCGAGCACGACATGGACCGCGTGTTTTCGCTCGCCGATGAGATCACCGCTATGAACGAAGGTCGAGTCATCGCCGAAGGCACGCCGGCAGATGTGCGCAGCGACGCGGAAGTGCAGCGCGTTTATTTGGGCAGCGGCGCGCAGCGTGCGCCAAGTGAAATGCATCCCACAACAACCACGGCCGGCAAGGACTTGCTCGAAGTCAGTGCGATCAATACGTTCTATGGCAAAAGCCACGTGCTGCACGACGTGTCTTTCACGGTGCGCGAGCACGAAGTCGTCGCACTCCTCGGCCGTAACGGGGCCGGCAAGACATCGACGTTCAAGAGCATCATGGGGCTCATTCATCCCGCCGCGGGGAACATCGCTCTTGCCGGTACGCGCATTGAAGGCATGTCGCCGGAAGCCGTTGCGCGGTTGGGCATCGGGTTGGTGCCGCAGGGACGCCGCCTGTTCGCCGGCCTGACCGTCGCCGAAAATCTCGCGCTCGGCGCATTGCATTACCGGTCGGCAACGACGAAGGGCGTGCATTGGGATCTCAAGCGAATTTTTGGCGTGTTTCCGCGCATCCGCGAGCGCATGCAAATTAAGGCGGATCGCCTATCCGGCGGCGAGCAGCAAATGGTCGCCATCGCGCGCGCGTTGTCGGGCAATGTCCGCCTGCTGTTGCTCGACGAACCGTTCGAGGGCCTGTCGCCCGCACTGGTCGACGAATTGTTCGGAGCGATCGAAGAGTTGCGTCGCGAAATCTCGATTCTGATCATCGACCATCATCTGGATCTCGTTCTTGCATTGGCGGAGCGCGCCATCGTTCTCGATCGCGGTCACGTCAGCCACCAAGGGCCCACCTATCCGCTTCTCCACGATTTGGACTTTCGCAAAAAGGTACTCTGGATATGAATACATCGGTGAATATGTCAGCTGAGGGTCTGCGCGTGCTCATCACTGCGGGCGCCGCCGGAATCGGTCGTGCATTCGCGTCCACGTTCGCCGCTGCCGGCGCAAAAGTTTTTATCTGCGACAACGACACAGTTGCGCTGGAGGGATTTCGCAAAGCCTCTCCGGCCGTTGGCACTGCCGTCGCGGACGTCTCCGTTGCCGCGCAGGTCGACACGATGTTCGCCGCCGCCGCCACTTTCCTCGGAGGGCTCGATGTTCTTGTCAACAACGCCGGCATCGCCGGACCGACGGCGCCAGTCGAGGACATCGAGATCGCCGATTGGGACCGCACGATCGCCGTCGATTTGAACGGCATGTTCTACTGTACTCGGCGTGCGGTGCCGCTGCTGAAGCGGGCTGGGGGTGGCAGCATCATCAACCTGTCGTCGATCGCCGGCCGGCTTGGGTTTCCGTTGCGCACGCCATACTCGGCGGCCAAATGGGGCGTCGTGGGATTCACCAAGAGCCTGGCAATCGAGCTCGGGCCCTCGAACATCCGCGTCAACGCGATCCAGCCCGGAGTCGTCGAAGGGGACCGCGTCGATCGCGTGATCAGCGCCAAGGCCGAAGCGCTCGGCGTGACCTTCGAAGACCTCAAGGCGGAGCTTTTGTCCAAGGTCTCACTGCGCAAAATGGTCAGCGCGCAGGATATTGCGAACATGGGGCTGTTTCTCGCGACGCCGGCAGGCGCGAACATCTCGGGCCAAGCGTTATCGGTGTGCGGCGACGTAGGAATGATGGTCTGATGGATAAGAGAGACAAGATCGCTGTCATCGGCGCCGGACTCATCGGCCGCGCGTGGGCTATCGTATTCGCGCGCGCCGGTCATCCGGTGTCGCTTTTTGATGCCGATCGCGACGCATTGGCGCGCAGCATCGCAACGCTGGAAATCGCACTCTCGGATCTCGAGGCTGCCGGCCTGCTCGATGAGTTGCCCGCGACGGTGCGCGCACGCATCGCGCCGGCGTTCGCGCTGGCAGACGCCATAGCGAACGCAGCCTACGTGCAAGAGAACATCGGCGAAAATCTCGCCGCGAAACAGACGCTATTCGCCGAGATCGATCGACTCGCTCCAGCGGATGCCATCCTCGCAAGCTCGACTTCGACCATTCCGGCGTCGCAATGGAGCGCGGGGCTGGCTGGCCGCGCCCGGTGTCTCGTCGCTCATCCGGTCAACCCGCCGCATCTTGTGCCGCTCGTGGAACTCTCGCCCGCGCCGTGGACGTCGCCCGACGTCGTCGCGCGTGCCCGGGCGTTGCACGAATCGGTGGGGCAGGTGCCGATCGTCGTCACGAAAGAGATTCAGGGATTCATTCTCAATCGTCTCCAGGGCGCGCTTTTGGCGGAAGCGTTTCGCCTTTACGCCGATGGTTACGCGTCGACCGATGATATCGACAAGACGGTGCGCGATGGGCTCGGATTGCGCTGGTCGTTCATGGGCCCGTTCGAGACGATCGATCTCAATGCGCCGGGGGGCGTCGCAGTTTATTGCGAGCGTTACGGCGATCTTTACTACGAGATGGCAAAAGCGCAGACGCCGCGGCAATGGGATGAGCGACTGGTGCGCAGCATCGAGAACGAGCGACGAGCATTGCTCGACGCAGCCGAGCTTGCCGAGCGTGCCGTATGGCGGGACCGGCGCCTGATGCAATTGATCGCGCACAAGCGCAAGGCCGCCGCGCAGGATTGAAGCCTAAATAGACAAAAGGAGATTGCCATGGCAGCCCAGCGCGACAAGGTCATCATCACCTGCGCAGTCACCGGCGCGATTCACACGCCGACGATGACCCCGCACCTGCCGATCACGCCGGCGGAAATCGCGTACGGCGCCATCGGCGCGTGGCAGGCCGGCGCCGCGATCATCCACCTGCACGCGCGCGATCCGCGTGATGGACGGCCGACGCCGGACCCGAAGGTGTTCATGCAATTTCTGCCGCGGATCAAGGCCGAAACCGACGCGGTCATCAACATCACCACCGGCGGCGGGCACAACATGACGGTGCAGCAGCGGTTGGAGGCGCCTCTCGCCGCCAAGCCGGAGATGTGCTCGCTCAACATGGGGTCGATGAATTTCGGATTGTTTCATCTCGTCTCCAAGTACCCGCAGTGGAAGCACGCTTGGGAACCCGAGTATCTCGAAAACACCCGCGACTTTATCTTTCGCAACACTTATAAGGACATCGAATTCTCGCTAAAACACTTGGGGGAGGAATGCGGCACCAAGTTCGAATTCGAGTGTTACGACGTCGGCCACTTGTACAACCTCGCGCACTTCGTCGATCGCGGCCTCATCAAGCCGCCGATGCTGATCCAGACCATCTTCGGGATCTTGGGCGGTATCGGACCCGAAGCCGAAAACCTGATGCACATGCGGCGCATCGCCGATCACCTTTTCGGCGCGGATTTCCACTGGTCGATACTGGGCGCCGGCCGGCACCAGATGGGACTCATCACGATGGGCGCGATCATGGGCGGGCACTGTCGCGTCGGCATCGAGGACAGCATCTATTTGCGCAAGGGCGAGCTCGCGCAAAGCAATGCGCAACAGGTCGCGAAGATTCGTACGATTTTGAACGAGCTGTCGCTGGGGGTCACGACCCCCGACGAAGCGCGCCGGATGCTCGCGCTCAAAGGCAAGGACAATGTCGGCTTTTGACGCCAAACGGGTGCGTTGTCAACCATATCAATCGGAATCTGAGGATCGTTCAGATTTGAAGCCGGACCCTCTCCCCTGGAGCCAACAGCGCCCCGTAATGAGCGTGCATTGGCGCTATCTAGAAAATTTCACCTTCGCGCCAGCGCCTGTATCGCCGCGCTAATCACGGCAGCGTCCATCTGGTCCTTTGGTCGAAGGCCTCCTTTGGTCTTGAGCAAACCAGGCAGATCCAAGAGACTGATTTCGACGTCATCGATGCGTTTGCGAACAATATGCGGACGCATGGCTTCCCAGGTATTCCCGGCCACGGTCGGCATCACGTCGATGGTAATTTCGTCGTTGATGCGAATCGCGTAGCGCCGCTCGGCCCCGAACAGATCCGGTTCATCGTTTAACTCGGACGCCGCTGCGTCGGGGAGTCGCGACAAGGCCACAATCCACCGGCGTGTGTTCTCCGCCGAGGGGTCAACCAGGATGTCGATGTCTTCGGTGAATCGATTGAAGCCGTGCGCCGCCAACGCGTACGCGCCCACCAACGCGTAAGCGACGCCCGCTTCGTCCAGATAACGGACGATGGTCTTAACGTCAGCCCAAGTGGCCGGACGGGTGTATTCCATCACTCCGAGGTCGTTTCGGCTGCGGCTTTCGCAACGATGGCGTCGACGGTCCACTGCAAGCGGTCAGCCTCCATCTGCTCACGTGAGTCGTAGCGAAAGACGCCCTTGGGTGCACGCGTGCGGTACTGCGCCATCGCGGCCATCGCGGCTTGCTGCGTGGGCGAGGGCGCCAAGCCGGCGCGCGACCGGCGCCGTCCGACCTCACGGCGAATGGGTTGCTGATCCACTTTATTGCTCATCGCATGCCCTAAGGGAATTTGATAAGTAATATCAGCCAGACGTGGCGTTGCCACAAGATGCGGCACAATTCAACGTAATTGACCCGACGGACGTTTACCGCTTTTTCGGCGCGTAGAGATCGGTGATCGTGCCCTCGAACACTTCTGCCGCCATGCCGATGGTTTCCGATAAGGTCGGATGCGGATGAATGGTCCTGCCGATGTCGGTCGGATCGCACCCGAGCTCGATCGCGAGCGCGACTTCGGCGATTAAGTCGCCGGCGTTCGGCCCGACGATACCGCCGCCGATGATCCGGTGCGTCGCCTCATCGAAGAGTAGCTTGGTCATGCCTTCGTCGCGGCCGAGCGATAGCGAGCGTCCCGACGCTGCCCATGGGAAGACGCCCTTGCCGTATTTGACGCCGTTGGCTTTCGCCTCCTCCTCGGTCACGCCGACCCATGCGACTTCCGGGTCGGTGTAGGCGACCGACGGAATCACGCGCGCGTCGAAATACGATTTCATGCCGGACGCCGCTTCCGCCGCGACGTGCCCTTCGTGCACGGCTTTGTGCGCGAGCATCGGCTGGCCGACGACATCGCCGATCGCGAAAATGTGACCGACGTTCGTGCGCATCTGCTCGTCGACTTCGATGAAGCCGCGCTCGGTTACCGCCACACCGGCTTTGTCGGCGGCGAGCTGTCCGCCGTTCGGTGTGCGGCCGACGGCGACGAGCACGCGGTCGTATAGCTGTGGCTCCGCTGGCGCCTGCTCGCCTTCGAACCATACTTTGATGCCGTTGTCTTGCGCCTCGGCTTTGACGACCTTCGTTTTCAGCATGATTTTGTCGCAACGCGCGGTCATCCGCTTGGCGAACGGTCGCACGAGATCGGGATCCGCGCCCGGCATGAGCTGCGGCATCATTTCGACGACGGACACTTTGGCTCCAAGTGCTGCGAACACCTGCGCCATTTCCATGCCGATGATGCCGCCGCCGATGACCAGCAGGTGCGCGGGCACACCCTCGAGCATCAGCGCGCCCGTGGAATCGATGACCCTTGGGTCGTTGGGCATGAACGGCAACACGACGGGCTGCGAACCGGTGGCGATGATGCAATGGGTAAATTTGACGATCTGCGAGGTGCCGCCGGCAGCCGCGACGGAAACATGATGGGCATCGACGAACTGCGCGACGCCCTCGAGCGTCGTGACCTTGCGTTGCTTGGCAAGGGTGGTCAATCCGCCGGTCAGCTTCTTGACGACCGAATCTTTCCATCCGCGCAGCTTGTCCGCATGGATTGCAGGTTTGCCGAACGTGACGCCGAAGTGGCTCATTTCGGCGGCGTCATCGATCACTTTCGCCGCGTGGAGCAGCGCCTTTGACGGGATGCAGCCGACGTTGAGGCAGACCCCTCCCAAGTTCGGATAACGTTCAACTAATACCGTCTTCATTCCCAGGTCAGCGGCGCGAAACGCCGCGCTGTAGCCGCCGGGTCCCGCTCCGATGACGAGCATCTGGCATTCGACGTCGATGCGGCCCTGATAAGCGGAGCTAGTAGCGGTGGTGATTTTTGGCGCCGCAGAGGGCGTGGGTGTCGTCGCCGCGGTGGCTCCGGCGCTGCTTGCATCTCCCCCAAGTGCGCCGCTTGCGGGAGCAGTTTGAGTTGCCGCTGGGGTTGTCGCTGGAGTTGGCGATTCGGCGCGGCTTTCATCGCTATGCTGGGCAGCCGCTCCGGCAGCGGCCGTGGGTTGCCCGGTCGTCGCCGCGACTTCGAGTGTGAGCACCCCGCTGCCTTCGCTGACGCGGTCGCCGACTTTCACTTTCAAGTCGGACACAACACCCGCCGCCGGCGAGGGGACGTCCATTGTCGCCTTGTCCGATTCCAAGGTGATGAGCGAATCATCCGCTTGCACCGTGTCGCCAGGTTTGACGAACACCTCGATGACTGGAATATCCTTGAAATCACCGATATCGGGGACTTTGACTTCGGTCGTGCTCATCGCCGTGGCCTCATTGGCGTCCTCTCATCGACCTAACTAAGCCGCTGCGATCACAGCATCGCCCGGCGCATGTCGGTCAGAAGGCCGCTCAAGTGCGTTATGAAACGCGCGGCCGCGGCGCCGTCGATCACGCGGTGGTCGTAGGAGAGCGACAGCGGCAGCACGAGCCGCGGCACGAACTCGCGCCCATCCCATATAGGTTTGGTGACACCTTTTGACACGCCGAGAATCGCGACCTCCGGTGCATTGATAATGGGTGTGAAGGCGCTGCCGCCGATGCCGCCGAGCGAGGAGATCGAGAAGCATCCGCCCTGCATGTCGGCAGGAGCGAGCTTGCCTTCGCGCGCTTTCGTCGAAAGCTCGGTCATTTCCCGCGCGATTTGCAGCACGCCTTTTTGGTCGGCGCTCTTAATCACCGGCACGACCAGGCCGTTCGGCGTGTCGGCCGCGAATCCGATGTGAAAGTATTGCTTGAGGACGAGCGCATCGCCGTCGGGCGCGGACACTAACGACGAGTTGAAATCAGGAAATTTCTTGAGCGCGGCGACCGACGCCTTGATCAGGAATGCGAGCAGGGTGACCTTGATGCCCGCCTTTTCGTTTTCCTTGTTCAGCGCAACGCGCAGCGCTTCGAGTTCGGTGATGTCGGCTTCGTCGAATTGCGTGACGTGCGGGATCATCACCCAATTGCGGGCGAGGTAAGCGCCGGAAATCTTCTTGATCCGCGAGAGCGCCTTGGTTTCCACCGGCCCGAATTTCGCGAAATCAACCTGGGGCCACGGCAGCAGGTTGAGCGACCCTCCGCCTGTGACGCCGCCGCTTGCGCTCGCGCCGGGCAAGGCGGTGCCGGTCAACGCGCCCTTGACGAACTGCTGCACGTCCTCCTGCAGAATGCGCCCACTCGGCCCGGTGCCGCGTATCTTGGACAGGTCGACGCCGAGTTCCCGAGCGAACTTGCGTACCGACGGCGACGCGTGCGCTTGCTTGAACGCTGCGGCATCGATCGGCGCTGCCGGCGCGGATGAGGGTGTCGATTGAATAGAGGCGGTTCCCCGTTGCGCTGGCGGTGCTGCCGAAGGTTCCGAAGGCGCTTTATTCGTGGCGGCTGGCGCTGCACTTTTACTTTCCGGTGCCAACGCTGCGCCCTGACCAGCGGAAGGCGCGGCCGGTGTGACTTCCGTGCTTTCGGCTCGGGGTCGTTCGCCTGCACCGCTCGCAGCAGGCGGCTTCTCGGGGGGAGCCGCATCTTGCGCGAGCGTTACGATGACACTGCCTTCGCTGACCTTGTCGCCGGGCTTGACCTTCAGCTCCTTGACCACACCCGCTGACGGCGACGGTACGTCCATCGTGGCCTTGTCGGATTCCAGGGTGACCAGCGAATCGTCGGCCTTCACCGTGTCGCCGGGCTTGACAAAGACCTCGATGACCGGGATATCGCTAAAATCCCCGATATCGGGAACTTTGACTTCGATGTCGCTCATGACTCTCGCTTCAAGAAACGGCGGTGGCTAAAGTTGATTCGCGGCGAAAGATGCGATATCTGGTGCGACGCTACACCGTCCACGGCGCGGGTTTGGCAGGATCGAGCTTGTATTTCGCGACCGCTTCGGCAACCTTGGCGGCGGGCAATGTGCCGTCGTCGGCCAACGCTTTCAACGCGGCGACCGTAACGTAATAGCGATCGACTTCGAAAAAGCGCCGCAGCTTCTCGCGCGTGTCCGAACGGCCAAACCCATCGGTTCCCAGCACCACATAGCGGCGCGGCACGATCCCGCGAATCTGCTCTGCGAAAGCGCGCATGTAATCGGTCGCCGCGATGACGGGGCCCGACGTATCTTTCAGGCACTGTTCGACGAACGAGAGCCTGGGTGATTCGGTTGCGTGCAGCAGGTTCCAGCGCGCCGCGGCGTATCCGTCGCGCGCAAGTTCGGTAAACGACGGGCAGCTCCATAGATCGGCGGCAACGCCCCAGTCGGTGTGCAACAGATCGGCCCCGGCGATCACTTCGCGAAAAATCGTGCCCGAGCCCAAGAGCTGCACGCGCGGCGCTTTCGCTTTGCCCGCGCCATCGCGAAATTTGTACATCCCCTTGAGGATTCCCGGGGCCGCCCCTTCGGGCATCGCCGGGTGCGCGTAGTTTTCGTTCATCAAGGTCATGTAGTAATACACGTCCTGCTGTTCGGTCACCATGCGGCGCAGACCTTCGGCGATGACGACCGCAACCTCGTACCCAAACGTCGGATCGTACGACACGCAATTCGGAATGGTGGCAGCGATCAAATGCGAATGCCCGTCTGCGTGCTGCAACCCTTCGCCGTTCAACGTCGTACGACCGGCGGTACCGCCCAGCAGGAATCCACGTGAACGCATGTCGGCGGCGGCCCACGCCAAGTCGCCCACTCGTTGGAACCCGAACATCGAATAGAAAATGTAGAACGGGATCGTCTGCACGCCGTGCGTCGAATACGCGGTCGCCGCGGCGATCCAGCTACACATTGCTCCAGGCTCGTTGATGCCTTCCTGCAGGATCTGCCCTTTCTTGTCTTCCTTGTAGAACATCAACTGGTCGGCGTCGTGCGGCGTATAGAGCTGGCCCACTTGCGACCAGATTCCCAATTGCCGGAACATGCCTTCCATGCCGAACGTTCGCGATTCGTCGGGCACGATGGGCACGATGTACTTCCCGAGCGTTTTGTCGCGTATCAGTAATTGCAGGATCTGCACGAACGCCATCGTCGACGAGATCTCGCGATCCTCGGTACCCTTCAAGAATCGTTCGAGCGCGGCCAGCCCCGGTACCGGCATCGGTTCGACCTTGCGGCGGCGCTGCGGCAGGTAGCCACCCAGTTCCATCCGCCGCGCGCGCATGTATTCGAGTTCCTTCGAACCTTCGGCGAAATTGACGAGCGGAAGGTCTTCGATCTTGTCGTCGGGCACGGGAATGCCGAAGCGGTCGCGAAAGCGTTTCAATGGTTCCGCTGTCATCTTTTTCTGCTGGTGCGTGATATTCTGCGACTCGCCGGCCTCGCCCATGCCGTAGCCTTTGATCGTCTTGGCGAGAATGACCGTCGGCTGCCCCTTGTGATGAACGGCCGCATCGTAGGCGGCGTAGGTTTTCAACGGGTCGTGACCGCCGCGGTTCAAATTCCAGATGTCGTCGTCGCTGTAACCGGAGACGAGATCAAGCAGCTCCGGATACTTGCCGAAGAAATACTTGCGTACGTACGCGCCATCCTTCGCCTTGAACGTTTGATACTCGCCGTCGAGCGCTTCCATCATGCGTTTGCGCAAGAGGCCTGTCTTGTCGCGCGCGAGCAGCGCGTCCCAATGCGTGCCCCAAACGAGCTTGATGACATTCCAGCCGGCGCCGCGGAAATCGCTTTCGAGTTCCTGAATGATCTTGCCGTTGCCGCGAACGGGACCGTCCAGCCGCTGCAGGTTGCAGTTGATGACGAAGATCAGATTGTCGAGATTTTCGCGGCCGGCCATGCCGATCGCGCCCATCGATTCCGGCTCGTCCATTTCACCGTCACCCATGAACGCCCAGACCTTGCGATCTGCGGTCTGCGCGAGTTCGCGACCTTGCAGATATTTCATGTAGCGCGCCTGGTAGATTGCCATCAGCGGTCCCAACCCCATTGACACCGTCGGGAATTGCCAGAAATCGGGCATCAGCCACGGATGCGGATAAGAGGACACACCTTTGCCATCCACCTCCTGCCGGAAGTTGTCGAGCTGCTCCTCGGTGATCCGGCCCAGCATGAACGCACGGGCATAGATCCCCGCTGCCGAGTGACCCTGGATGTAGATCAGGTCGCCGCCGTGGGTTTCCGACGGTGCGTGCCAAAAATGATTAAACCCGACGTCGTAGAGTGTTGCCGCCGACGCGTAGCTCGCGATGTGGCCGCCGACGTTTGTGTGTTTGTTGGCGCGCACCACCAGCGCCATCGCGTTCCAGCGCGCGTAGCTGCGGATTTTGTGCTCGATCGCCGCATCCCCCGGCATCCGCGGCTGTTGATCCACGGGTATCGTGTTGACGTACTCGGTGGTCGCGGAAAACGGTACGTGCGCGCCGGCGCGACGCGATTCGTCGATTAGATTTTCAATCAGGAAATGCGCGCGATCGGGCCCCTCCGTCGCCAGCACGCCGGCAAGCGCATCCAGCCACTCCCGGGTTTCCTGGGGATCGACGTCATGCTTCATTGCATCCATGAGCAGCTCTCCAACCGACAATCCAAGTCGCGCGAACGGGAGAACCGCGAAGCAACCTGGAGATTAAAGGCCCATTGTAGGGTCTGGACCGGCGTGATGTATGGACGACGCTTTGAGGAAAACTCATTGGGCACAACGGATGTTCGCCGTCCGATTCAATGTCCATTTTAGACGGAAACGATTTCCGAAGAAACTAAGAGCTAGGGCAGGCTCCTCGCGTGATCGCGCCGCGACAAGACCCCGGCGGCGATCAGGCTCACCACGGCAAAGGTGACAAAGCCAATCCGGTAACTCGCGGTGATACCGGCCAACAATGCGAAGAGCGGCGGCCCCACCACGACCCCAGCGAATGTGACGAACCCCGCGGCGCCCGTGATGGCGCCGGCCGTTCCAATAGGAGCTTCGCGCGCGAGCTCGGCCAATTGCACGCCGTTCCAACCGATTGCGGTCGCTCCGAACAACGCGACTACCGACAGCAACAGCCAGCTTTCCCAAGCCGGCGACGCGAGCGCGAGCACGCTGCCGCAGACGCCGGCGATGAGACCGATAATGGTGAGGACCTGGCGCGGGGGAACTCCTCGATCAGCAACGGCGCCCCAGAAGATCCGGCCGACGACTCCCCCTAGCGTCGCGGCGGTCAGCGCCAAACCGGCTTTGATGAGCGACCAGTTGAGCACTTCGTGCAGATAGAGCACCAGAAAGCTCGTCAAGCACATCTGCACCGACGCGTATGCAAAAGCTAAGAACGCCAGTTCACGCAACGGGCGCGATCGTGCAACGATGTGCAGCGGCGCGAGCAATGCGGCGACATTGAACTGGGCGGCCCGGTTGCGATCGCCGTCCAACGACGCACGGGTTGCCTGTGCAACGGCGGCAACCACGAGGCCAAGGACAGCGACAAAGATCAGCGCGCCACGCCAGCCGGCAACGAGCGCAAAGGCCGGGAGCACGGCTCCGGCGAGTGCCGCGCCCGCGGGCACCCCCGTTTGCTTGATCGAGAACACGAGCGACATCCGTGCGGGTGGTGTGGTCCGCGCCAACACTTGCGACGATGCCGGAGTGATGGGGCCATACCCGAGGCCAAGCAGGAGCGCGCTCCCCGCAAGCAACCCGACGGCGGTGGCAGGCAGCAGCGCGACGAGGGTGATGCCAATTGCGCAGAGCAATACGCAGACTTGCGACACGCGAATCGCCCCGTAGCGCGTGATGAAGCCGCCGGAGGCGAGGCTCGACACCATCGCGCCGGCGTAAATCAGCCCGACGAATACACCGATCCATGTCCCGGTGATGCCTAGATCCTGCGCGAGTGCCGGTGCCAGGACGGCCAGCGCAGTAGCGGCCAATGACGTGAACATCTGGATCGCGAGCGTTGCGGTCAGAGCCACCATTGCATCGCGCGACCGCTGCGCCGCGTTGCTGCTCAAGATGCCGCCATTCCCAACACGCGCGTTTCGGTAACGATTGCATCGACGCTCAAATCATGCGCCGCCACCGGTACCTGTTCGACGATCTGGAGATCGAACGCTCCGGAGAGGCGGGGTGTACCGGGGGCAAGCAGACACAGCAGCCGGTCGTAGAAGCCGCCGCCATAACCCAATCGGCGGCGCTGCAGATCGAAGGCGAGGCCGGGAACCAGCACCCAGTCGATATCTTGCGGCGCAACGCGCGGCAACTCTGGCAACGGCTCCGGGATTCCGCGCGCGCTCGGCGCGATGGAGCGCCCAAGGTCGCGCACGACGTGCAACTCGAGCATCTTCGTTGTGTCGACGACCCGCGGCAGCGCGACCAGCTTGCCGGTCGCGAGCGCCGCCTCGATGAGGGGTCGCGTGTCCCATTCGCTGCGGTACGCGAAGGTCAGCGACACACGCGCAGCCGCAACAAACGACGGCAACCCGGCAATGCGTGCGGCAATGGCGGCTGACCGGGCGGAGCGGACTTCGGGAGGGAGCGAATCGCGCAATGCAAGCACTCGCCGGCGCATCGCTCGCTTGGCCTCGCGCAGCACCGGACTGTTCAAATCGGTAAGATAAGCGGCGGCGCGTTCCTCCATTGATGGATGGTAGCGCAACGGCGCAGGCGGTTAGCGCGACGACGTGGGAGGTTAGGCGCATCGGCGCGGGAGGCAACCGCGAATGCCATTGCACATATAATCGGCGAATTGCCTCCAACACTTCCACGATGAACCACGCCCACCAAGTCTATCGCGCGCGCCGAGATGCGGTATTGCAGTCGATGCGCAACCATGCCGGTGGCGGTCTCGCGCTCGTTCCCACGGCGCCGGAGCTCGCGCGCAATCGCGATTCGTTCTTTCCGTATCGGCACGACAGCTATTTTTATTACCTCACCGGCTTTCCGGAACCCGAGGCGGTGGTCGCTTTGATTGCCGGTCCCGATGGTGACCGCCATGTACTGTTTTGCCGGGTCAAGAGCGAGGAGCGCGAAATCTGGGATGGCTTTCGCTATGGACCCGACGCGGCGAAGGAGATCTTCGGATTCGACGAAGCGCATTCGATCGACACGCTGTCATCGGCAGTGGCAGACCTCGCTTCCGATCGGCCGGCGCTGTTCACGCCGCTGGGTCTGTTCGAGACGTGGGACCGGCAGGTGACGCAATTGTTGAATGACGTTCGCAACCGCGCTCGGACGGGAGTGGCCGCTCCCGACCAGGTTGTGGACGTGCGCGCGACATTGGACGCGCTGCGGCTGGTCAAAGACGAACACGAGCTGAAGCTCATGCGGCGCGCGGCGGCCATTTCGAGCAATGCGCATCGCCGGGCGATGGAGCGCACGCGGCCGGGTTGGTTCGAGTACCAGGTCGAAGCGGAGCTTCTGCACGAATTCCTGAGTGACGGCGCGCAAGCCGTTGCGTATCCGTCGATTGTTGCATCCGGCCCCAATGCTTGCGTCCTGCACTATCGCGACAATAACCGGCAGATGGGCGCCGGCGAACTACTGCTGATCGACGCAGGTTGCGAATACCAGGGCTACGCGTCGGACATCACGCGTACGTTTCCGGTCGAGGGCAAGTTCAGCGGGCCGCAGAAAGACGTCTACGAGCTCGTGCTGGCGGCGCAAGCGGCGTGCCTGGCAGCAGTCAAGCCGGGTGCTGATTTTCATGATTATCACAAAGCCGCCGAGCAGGCGCTCGCGCAGGGGTATGTCGATCTCGGACTGTGCAGCGGTACCGTCGACGCGGTGCTGGAAAGCGGCGCGTTCAAGCAGTTCTACATGCATCGCGCCGGCCACTGGCTCGGGATGGATGTGCACGACGCGGGGTTGTATCAAGTGAAAGGAGCGTCGCAGAAACTGCAACCGGGGATGGTGCTGACCGTCGAGCCCGGCACGTACATTCGTCCGGCCGACAATGTAGCGGAACATTTCTGGAACATCGGCGTGCGCATCGAGGACGACGTGCTGGTCACCGCCGATGGACACGACAATCTGACCGCCGCCACGCCAAAGTCGGTAGCCGACGTCGAGGCGGCGTGCGTGCGTTGACCTTGCGAAACGCGTGGAACTCGAGGTAACGGACGACCTCGCCGACGCCGCGAAGACGTTCGCCTGGTACGCGCCGCTCGTTCGGTGATGCCGCACGACATCGTCATCGTTGGAGCGGGACCCGTCGGCGGTGCCTTCGCGCTGGCGCTCGCCGACGCCGACCTCGACGTCGTAGCCCTCGATTCGCGCGCCGAAGGGGAGGCAGCCCGCACCGATCGCTCGCTTGCGCTATCCCATGGCGCGCGGCTGATCTTCGAACGGCTCGGAGTCTGGCGCCGACTCGCCGCGATCCCGGAAGCGGTTACGCCGATCACGGTAATCGATATCTCGCAAGCGGGCGGCTTCGGCTGCGTGCGACTCAGCGCGGATGAGCAGGAGTTGCCGGCGTTAGGGTACGTCGTTTCGTATCGCGCCTTGCAAAACGCAATCGACGCGGCGCTCAAGGGAACACGAACGACGATCCGCTATGGCACGACGGCGGTAGGGATAAGCAGCACTTCGGAACATGCCGCGATTACCATCGATCGCCACGAGCCCGAGCCGATCGTCGCACGGCTCGCCGTGGTTGCCGATGGCGCGAACCTTGCAGTGAAAGGCATCACTCGGGAACGCCGCGATTACGCGCAGGTCGCGCTGATTGCAAAGGTATGGACGGAGCGCGCGCACGGCGGCGTCGCGTACGAGCGCTTCGCCAGCGATGGCCCGATGGCGCTACTACCCGAACGCGATCACTATGGCCTCGTGTGGACGCTGCCGCCCACCAAGGCCGATGCGATGCTCGCGCTGTCCGACGCGGCGTTTCTCGCCGCGCTCACCGAGCATTTCGGCACTCGCGTTACCGGATTCGCGCGGATCGCGGACCGGCGGAAGTTTCCACTCGCACTGGAGTTCGCGCGACCGTTGATCTCCGTGCGTACCGTCGTCATCGGCAACGCGGCACAGGCGCTGCATCCGATCGCAGGCCAGGGCTTCAACCTTGGCCTGCGTGATGCTTACGAACTTGCCCGTGTGATCATTGCGACTCCGCGCGATTGGCTGGGAGAGCACACGATGCTCGGGATGTACGCCACACGACGACGGGGCGATCGCTATGGCGGCATCGCGTTCACGCACGGACTGACGCAACTTTTCGCTTTGAGCCTGCCGGCGTTTCGCTGGCCACGAGGGTTGGCGCTTGCGCTGCTCGACACGATACCGCCGGCCAAGCGGGCATTTACGCGCGCAATGATGTTCGGAATGCGTTGAACGCGCGTTCGCTCGCATGGATCGTCGCGTTGCGCCGTGAATGAAAAAAATTCGCGGGAATGTGCGACGAGCGTGAAAACAGCGAAGGTTAATGCCAGTATAATTTGCAGTTGTTTCTCTTCGCTCGGCTCCCTTTTACTTCCGTCCGTCTCCGATTGTGCGTATCGGTCCCTATACGTTGAGCAATAATTTGGCTGTCGCACCGATGGCCGGTGTCACCGACCGTCCGTTTCGGCAGTTGTGCAAACGCCTGGGTGCGGGGTACGCAGTGTCCGAGATGGTCGCGGCGAACCCGAAGCTGTGGGGCACCGACAAATCGCGCCGCCGGCTGGACCACAGCGGTGAAGTCGCGCCGATCGTTGTGCAAATCGCCGGCAGCGATCCGGCGCTTCTCGCCGACGCGGCGCGCTACAACATCGACCGTGGCGCGCAGATCATCGACATCAACATGGGCTGTCCCGCGAAGAAGGTGTGCAACGCGCTCGCCGGTTCGGCGCTGCTTGCCGACGAAGCGCTGGTGGCCGCGATTCTCACCGCGGTCGTGCGCGCGGCAAGCGTGCCGGTCACGCTCAAGATCCGCACCGGACCCAGCCCCATGAACCGAAACGCGCTTGCCATCGCGCGCATCGCCGAAGACGCCGGCGTCAAAGCACTGGCCGTCCATGGTCGCACGCGGGCATGCGCATTTGTTGGCTCCGTCGAATACGAGACAATCATCGCCGTCAAGCGACACGTCGCGATTCCGGTCATTGCCAATGGCGATATCCGCACGCCGGAAGAGGCGCAAAGCGTCCTCGCGCGGACCGGCGCAGACGCGATCATGATCGGCCGCGCCGCGCAGGGCCGACCCTGGATTTTCCGCGAGATTGCGCACTATCTCGCGACCGGCACCCACCGGGCCGCGCCGACGGTGGTGGAGGCTCGTAACTTGATTACCGAACATCTTGCCGATCACTATGCCTTCTATGGTGAAGACGCAGGGGTGCGCATCGCGCGCAAACATCTCGGCTGGTACACGGCGCATCTAGCCGGCGGTGGGCAATTCCGCACCGAGGTGAATGCGGCGACGACCGTCGAGTCGCAACTTGCGGCCGTGGCACGCCTCTGCGACACGCTCGCCGCCAACGATGAGCGTCTTGTCTATGTCAAGGCGCCGGACGGCCCGATCGTCCGGCCAATCCCGGTACGCGAACATCCGCACCGGCAACAAATCAGCAGCCTTTCGTCATGGGTAGGGGAGGCCCTCGCCGCATGAATAGAAAAACTCGGTTGAATGGCAGCAACGAAATTGGCCGCAGCGTCGAGCGCTCAGTCACCGAATATTTCCGCCGCCTCGACGGCGAACCGCCGTCGGGTGTTTACGACATGGTCATCGGCCACGTCGAGCGAGCGCTGCTCGAGTCGATGCTGGAACGCGCGCAGGGCAACCAGACGCAGGCCGCGGAAATGCTGGGCATGAACCGCAACACGTTGCGGGCCAAACTTTCGCGGCACAAATTGATTTGATCCGTTCCCCCGGGTTGTCTGCGCCAGTGACGCAGGCGCTCTTGTCGGTATCGGACAAAACCGGGCTCGTCGATTTCGCGCGACGGCTCGCCGCCAGGGGGGTAGGGCTACTCTCGACCGGTGGCACGGCGCAGGTGCTCAGCAACGCCGGTTTGCCGGTCATTGACGTCGGCAGCTATACCGGTTTCCCGGAAATGCTGGATGGCCGCGTGAAGACGCTGCACCCGCGCGTGCACGGCGGAATTCTTGCGCGCAGGGACCTCCCAGCCCACATGCAGGCGCTTGCCGCGCATAGCATCCCGACGATCGATCTGGTCGTTGTCAACCTCTATCCGTTTCGGGAGACCGTCGCGCACCCGGACTGCGCGCTGGGCGAAGCGATCGAAAACATCGACATCGGCGGGCCGGCGCTCGTGCGCGCAGCAGCGAAGAACTGGCCACACGTCGGTGTCGTCGTCGATCCGCACGATTATTCTTGGGTGTCGGACGAACTGGAGACATCCGGTGGGCGTTTGACCGAGGCGACGCGCTTCGCGCTGATGCGCAAGGCATTTGCTCATACCGCCGCTTACGACGGCGCAATCGCCAACTGGCTGACGATGCGCGGCCCCGACGGCGCGGCGCACGGATTCCCGGACTCGTTCCATGTCGCCGGCCACAAAGCGCAGGAATTGCGGTATGGCGAGAACCCACATCAATCCGCCGCGTTCTATCGCGACGAAACACCATCCCCGGGATCGCTGGCGACGTTTCGCCAGCTACAGGGCAAGGAGCTTTCCTACAACAACATCGCCGATAGCGATGCGGCATGGGAATGCGTGCGCACGTTCGTCGAGCCGGCGTGCGTCATCGTCAAGCATGCGAATCCGTGCGGCGCAGCGATCGCCGATACGCCGCTCGCCGCGTATCAAAGGGCGCTCGCCACCGATCCGACGTCGGCGTTTGGCGGCATCGTCGCGTTCAACCGGCCGGTCGAAGCCGCAGCGCTCGAGGCCGTCGCGGCTCAGTTCGTGGAAGTGCTGATTGCCCCGAATTACACGGCCGATGCGCTGGCGGCGATCGCGGGAAAGGCCAATGTGCGTGTACTGGAAGTGCCGTTGCCAGAGCAGGACCTTTGCGCGAATGCATGGGAGATGAAGCGCATCGGCGGCGGCTTTCTCGTGCAGTCGTCCGACGCGCGCAACGTATCCGAGACGGAGCTCAAGGTGGTCACGCGCAAGGCGCCGACACCAGCGCAGACCAACGACCTGCTGTTTGCGTGGCGCGTCGCTAAATTCGTCAAATCGAATGCGATTGTGTACTGCAGCGAAGGCCGCACGCTGGGTATCGGCGCCGGCCAGATGAGTCGCGTCGATTCGACCCGCATCGCGGCGCAGAAGGCGAAGCACGCGGGACTCTCGCTCGTCGGATCGGTCGTCGCGTCGGACGCATTCTTCCCGTTCCGTGATGGCCTCGACGTCGTCGCCGACAACGGCGCGGTCGCGATCATTCAGCCGGGCGGCAGCATGCGCGACGCGGAGGTGATCGGCGCCGCGGATGAGCGGGGTGTGGCGATGGTCTTCACCGGCGTCCGGCACTTCCGACACTAACCTTATTCATGAACATTCTGGTTGTGGGATCCGGCGGCAGGGAGCACGCGCTGGCGTGGAAGATTGCGCAGAGTCCGCGCGTCGCCCAGGTGTTCGTCGCGCCCGGCAACGCGGGGACCGCGCTGGCGCCGAATCTGACCAACGTTGCGCTGGAGGATATTGGCGAGCTGATCGCGTTCGCGCGCAGGCAAGACGTCGCACTCACCGTCGTTGGACCCGAAGCCCCACTCGCTGCAGGAATTGTCGACGCCTTTCGCGATGCGGGACAGAAGATCTTCGGTCCGTCGCGCACCGCAGCCCAACTCGAAAGCTCCAAGGATTACGCGAAGTCGTTCATGATCCGACATCGCATCCCGACGGCGCACCACAGGACGTTCGCCACCGCGCGGGACGCGCATGCTTATATCGATGAGCGCGGTGTCCCGATCGTGGTCAAGGCCGACGGGCTCGCCGCCGGGAAAGGAGTCGTCATAGCAATGTCCCGCGCGGAGGCACACGCGGCCATCGAGGCGATGCTCGTCCATAGCTCGATGGGAAATGCTGGCGCGCGAGTCGTCATCGAGGATTGTCTCGCCGGCGAAGAAGCGAGCTTTATCGTCATGGTCGACGGCGCGCATGTGCTGCCGCTCGCCTCATCGCAGGATCACAAACGATTGCGCGACGGCGATCAGGGGCCGAACACCGGCGGGATGGGCGCGTATTCGCCGGCACCGGTCGTCACCCAAGAAATGCATGCGCGCATCATGCGCGAAATCATTCACCCGGCGGTTCTCGGCATGACGGCAGACGGCGTGCCGTACACGGGTTTCCTGTATGCGGGCGTGATGATCGGCGTGGACGGCTTGCCCATGTTGCTCGAGTTCAATTGCCGAATGGGCGATCCGGAAACGCAGCCCATCATGGCGCGGCTTGAGTCCGATTTGGTAGATCTTCTGCTGCATGCAGTCGACGGCACTTTGGATCAGGCGGAGGTGGCGTGGGACCAGCGCCCAGCGCTTGGGGTCGTGCTGGCAGCACACGGATATCCTGATCATCCCCGCCACGGGGACGCGATTACTGGGCTCGAGCGCATCTGCAACGCCGCGCATCCGGACGTCCTCTTGTTTCACGCCGGCACCAAGCTCGTGGATGGCGTGCCCGTGGTAAGCGGCGGCCGCGCGCTGTGCGTGACGGCGTTGGGTGAATCGCTCGAGCTTGCGCAGCGCGCGGCGTACGCAGCGATCGCGGATTTGAGCTTTGCCGGCATGCAATACCGACGCGACATCGGTCATCGTGCGCTCGCCCCGCGCATTCTCTAAAATGCGAGCGGCAAACGTGGATACTGCCGGGACGCGCTCCTATTTTCTGGATCTGCAGCAACGCATCGTTGCCGGCCTCGAGGAAACCACAGGCGAATCATTCGCGCAGGACATATGGTCGCGCGACGAAGGAGGTGGTGGGATCTCACGCTTCGTCGAAAACGGCGCGGCGCTGGAGCGCGGCAGTGTTTTGTTTTCCCATGTCACGGGAAAGCAATTGCCTGCCTCTGCGACGGCGCACCGCCCCGAACTCGCCGGCCGCTCGTGGCAAGCGCTAGGCGTCTCGCTCGTCCTGCATCCGCGTAACCCGTACGCGCCAATCGTGCACCTGAACGTCCGCTTTTTCGTCGCGCAACAAGCCGACGCGGAGCCTGTGTGGTGGTTCGGCGGCGGCATGGACCTCACCCCCTGCTACGGATTCACCGAAGACGCGGTTCATTTTCACCGCGAGTGCCGCGCTGCGCTCGCGCCGTTCGGTGACGATGTTCATCCTCGGTACAAGCGATGGTGCGACGAGTATTTCGTGCTCAAGCATCGGCAGGAGCCACGCGGCATCGGAGGCGTTTTCTACGACGATTTGAACGAAGGCGGTTTCGATCGATGTCTTGCCCTTACCCGCAGTATCGGCGAGCATTTCCTGCCCGCGTACGCGCCGATTCTCGATCGCCGGTTGGGCACCCCCTACGGTGATCGTGAGCGCGATTTTCAGCTCTATCGCCGTGGGCGCTATGTGGAATTCAATCTGGTGTGGGATCGCGGCACATTGTTCGGGCTGCAATCGAACGGCCGGACCGAGGCGATCCTGCTGTCGCTGCCGCCGCTCGCGCAATGGCGCTACGATTATCGACCCGCCCCTGGGACGCCCGAGGCCGGTCTTTACAGTGATTTTTTGGTAGTCAAGGATTGGCTGGACGACGATGTCTGACACGCACCTGATCGAAACGGTGCTGGACAACGAGCGCGTGTTCGACGGCAAGCTGCTTTCAGTACGTCGCGATCGCGTGCGGCTGCCCGACGGCGGGACGGCGATGCGCGAGTTCGTGGTCCATCCGGGTGCGGCGTTGATCGTGGCAGAATTTGCCGACGGCCGCCTGGTCCTCGAACGTCAATACCGCTATCCGGTCGGTCGCGTGATACTCGAATTTCCCGCGGGCAAGCTCGATACCGGTGAGACCGCGCTTGCCACGGCGCAACGCGAACTGATAGAGGAAGCCGGGTACACGGCGAAACGCTGGACGCCAATCGCCACATTGCATCCCAATGTCGGATATTCAACCGAGATCATCGCAGTGTTCCTGGCGCAGGAACTCACGCAGGTCGGTGCGAATCTTGACGAAGGCGAGTTTCTTGACGTCGTCCTGATGAGCGAAGTCGAACTCCTCGATGCATTCGATCGCGGTGTGTTGACCGATGGCAAGTCGATTGCTGCGCTCTTCGCGTGGCAACGCTACCGTGCAAAAACACGATGAATGCGGTCGCGAAGCGGCTGGTCATCCGCGGTCGCGTCCAGGGTGTGGGTTATCGCGACGCTGTCGTTCAGGCCGCCTTCGACAAGGGCGTCGCAGGCTGGGTTCGCAACCGGCACGATGGCAGCGTCGAGATTTTCGTGCAAGGTGTTCCGGAGTCAATCGAAGGCTTTATCGAATGGTGTCGCCAAGGCCCTCCGTTGGCGCGAGTGGTTGCGGTGGATGTCTCCCCTGCGGAGATCGATGCGGGTTTGACGCGGTTCGCGCTTCGGCCGAGCGGGTAGGCTCATTGCCGATCGACATTCGCCGTCCCGGGCGAGGTATTGACTGCAAAAATGTCTTTCCATCCTGCGTACGAAGCGGCGGCGATCCACGGCAACACCAGTACCAGCCCGACGCCCATCGTCGCCAACCCGAGTAGCAGAAGCGCGAACGACAGCCCGCCGTACAACGCCAGCGCCGGCACATTGCGCGCAAATGCTCGTGCCGACGCGCCGAAGGCGCGGCTTGCCCGTTCGCCATCGAACATCGCGGCAAACGGAACGAACGTGAGCGGCAGCGAAGCCAAGACGCCCGCTGCGTAGATGCCGGCGATCACTTCCAGAGAAAAATTCGGGCCTTCGCGAGGCGGAGCAAACAGGTTCACATCAGCGAGATACCACGCCGCATACGCTTCCACGGCGAACGTTGCGAAGCTCGCGAGCACGATCGCGGCTTGTGCGCCCGGCCGTGTTGCGAACGCAGCGAGCGCGTGCTTGAGCCGCGGCCGATCGCCACGATCGGCCGCGAGGCTCGCGAACAACATTCCGGTCGCGAGAAGCGGCGCGAGAAACTTGCCCACGATGAAGCCGATGATCGGCACACCATCGAGTGCAACGCTCGCGATGATGGTTATGAAGGCGAGAGCGGCGAAAGTCGCGGGACCGCGCTTCCACAGGCGCATCGCTTCGGCAAACCAGGCGAGCGGCCGCCGTGCTCCCACAGTGCGCGGTTCGCGCGCCGGAGGCAAGACGATTGAAGGCGCGAGATTGCTTATGGAGTGACTTCCAAGTGAACTCGCAAAGCTGGTTAACTAATCGTTTCCCCAAGATACGCCGCACGCACCTTCGGGTCGTTCAGTAACGATGCAGCATCGCCTTCCAGCGTTATCTCCCCCGACTCCATCACGTAACCGCGGCTGCTCACTTCGAGTGCCAGCTTCGCGTTCTGCTCGACGAGAAGAATCGTCACCCCTTCCCGCGCTACACCGATGATTGTTTCGAACACCTTTTGCACCATGAGCGGCGCGAGCCCCATCGACGGTTCGTCGAGCAGCAACAACTTGGGACGCGACATCAAGGCGCGGCCCATCGCCAGCATTTGCTGTTCGCCGCCGGACAATGTGCCGGCGGTTTGCCGGCGCCGCTCTTTCAGCCGCGGAAAGAGCCCGTACACGCGCTCAACGTCCGATCGGATTGCATCGTTGTCACTGCGCACGTACGCTCCCATCGCGAGATTCTCCTCGATGGTCAACGCGCCGAAGACACCGCGCCCTTCGGGCACCATTGCGAGGCCGCGTCGCACGAGTTCGAACGCTGCTTGTCCGGTGACGTTGTCGCCCGCATAGTGAATCGCCCCGCCCTTGACCGGCAGCAATCCGCAAATGCCTTTGAGCGTTGTCGTTTTGCCGGCACCATTGGCGCCGATCAGGCAGACAAGCTCTCCTTTCGCAACGTGTAGATCGATGCCTTTAACTGCCTGGATACCCCCGTACGCGACTTCGAGACGCGAGAGTTCGAGCAGCGCGATGGCGGGGGACACTAAGCCGCGCCTTTAAGGTCGAGCATCACCTCACCACCGAGATAAGCGGCGATCACGTTGACTTCCTTCTGCACATCGGCAGCGCTGCCTTCGGCGATTTTCTTGCCGTAATCGAGCACGAGCACACGATCGCAGACGCTCATCACGAGCTTCATGTCATGTTCGATCAGGAGAATTGTGGTTCCATCGCTGCGGATGTTTTCGAGGAGTCTGCGCAATCCCGCCGTTTCCGTCGCGTTCATCCCGGCGGCGGGTTCGTCGAGCGCAAGCAGCTTGGGTTCGGTGGCGAGTGCCCGCGCGATCTCGAGGCGGCGCTGATCGCCGTACGCGAGGTGCTTCGCCAGATCGTTCGCGCGCTCAGAAATCCCGACGTAAGCAAGTAGCTCGTACGCACGTTTTTCGATCGCCCGCTCCTCGGCGCGCGTTTTCGCGTCGCGGACGATTGCGCCAAACACTCCGGCTAGCGTTCGCACGTGGCGGCCGATCATCACGTTTTCGAGCGCCGAGAGATTGGCGAAGAGCCGTATATTCTGAAAGGTCCGCGCGATTCCGCGCGCCGCGACCTCATGCGGCTTGAGGCCAAGTAGCGGCAGTCCGTCGAACGTAAATTCGCCAGTATCGGCGTCGTAAATACCGGTCAATACATTGAACAGCGATGTCTTGCCGGCGCCGTTGGGTCCGATCAGGCCATAGATCTCGCCGCGGTTGATCGTGAAATCGATGTCGGAGAGCGCTTGTAGGCCGCCAAAGCGCTTGGCAATCCCGTGAGCCGAGAGGAGCGGCGCGGCACTCATGTCTTGAGTTGAGGAGTTTCCAGCTCGCGCTTGCGGACGGCCGAGGGAAGAATGCCTGCAGGCCGGTAGAGCATCATCAGCACCAGCGCCAGCCCGAACAGCAACATGCGAATCACCTCGGGTTCGATGAGCATGCGGCCGAACAGCGCGCGTTGCACGGGCTCCACCGTATAGCGCAGCACCTCAGGCACGAACGACAGCAATACGGCGCCCAGGATCACGCCCCAGATGTTGCCCATGCCGCCCAGCACGACCATCGACAGCACCATGATCGATTCGACCAGTACGAAACTCTCCGGGCTGACGAACCCTTGAGTCGCGGAGAAGATGCCACCGGAAATGCCGCCGAACGACGCGCCCATGGCAAACGCCAGCAGCTTGATGCGCGTCGTGTTGATGCCCATTGCGCGCGCCGCGATTTCGTCCTCGCGAATCGCTTCCCACGCACGCCCGATGCGCGAGTTCTGCAGCCGCAGGTTGACGGCGATCACGCCGAGCAGGATCAGGATCAGCATGTAGTAATACTTGACGGGTCCGGTAAAACTGAGCCCGAAAAAAGTCTCATTCGTTGCAAAGTTGAAGCCGCCGATCCGGAAGGGATCGATCAGCGTAATGCCCTGCGGCCCGTTGGTCAGATTGATCGGCTGCGACAGATTGTTCAGAAATATCCGGATGATTTCGCCGAAGCCGAGTGTCACGATGGCCAGATAATCGCCCCGCAGCTTGAGCGTTGGAGCACCCAGGATGACGCCGAAAAAACAGGCTACCGCCGCGGCGATCGGCAAGATGACCCAGAACGGCAGGTGCAGATTGAAATGCGGGGAGGCGAGCAGCGCGTAGACGTACGCGCCGACTGCGTAAAACGCGATATAGCCCAAGTCGAGGAGACCGGCGAAGCCGACGACGATGTTGAGTCCGAGCGCCAGCAGAACGAACAGGATCGCGAGGTTGGTGATGCGCACCCATGCGGTGCCGATTTGCGACAACGCCAGCGGCAACAGGATGAGCGCCACGCCGACGAGCGCCAACCCGATCCACACGGTGAGCGACTTGTTCCGGATCGGCAACAGATCTTTCATGGGCGTGCTACGCGCGATCCGCCACTCGCTCGCCCAGCAGCCCCGATGGCCGGAAAATGAGCACGGTTATCAGCACGAGGAATGCGAACACATCCTGATAGTTGGATCCGAAGAGTGTAACGTTGGGATCGCTCGCACAGCGTTGCGCGAGCGCGTCGAACCAGTCCGAGAGTTGGCACAGGTTGGTCAGATCGCCGACGTAGCCGGCGCCGAGCGCTTCGATGACACCGAGCAGCAGACCGCCCAGCATAGCGCCGCCCAGGTTGCCGATGCCGCCCAGCACGGCGGCCGAAAAGGCTTTGAGGCCGAGCAGGAATCCCATCTGGTAATGCGCAATGCCGTAGTAGCTGCCGACCATGACGCCCGCCACGGCGCCGAGACCGGCACCGATGACGAACGTCAGCGCGATCACCCGGTTGATGTCGATTCCCATCAGCCCCGCTACCTGCTGATTTTGCGCGGTCGCGCGCATCGCGATACCCAGTTTCGTCCGGTAGACGAGCGCCAGCAGCCCGGCCATCATCGCGAGCGAGCCGCCGATAATGGCGATCTGGATGTTGGTGATCGTCGCGCCGTTGGGGGTCGACGTGATGTAGTAAGGAACGGAAGCCACGAGTTGCGGATACGGCAGCGGGTTGCGACTCCAGATGATGAGCGCCAAGTGCTGCAGGACAATCGACAGGCCGATCGCGGTGATCAGCGGCGCTAGGCGCGGGGCGCTGCGCAGCGGGCGGTACGCGACTCGTTCGAGCGTGTACCCCACCGCCATGCAAGCGGGGATCGCGACGATGAGTCCCAGCCCCACGATCGCGAGCGGCGGCAGTCCTGTATCGGCGCCTGCCACCGCCACGATGACCGTGTACGCGACCATCGCGCCGATCATCACGACTTCACCGTGCGCGAAGTTGATGAGCTGGATGATGCCGTACACCATCGTGTAGCCGAGCGCGACGACGGCGTACACGCTGCCCAACGTGAGGCCGTTCACCATCTGCTGCAGGAACGTGTCCAGAAGCTCTCCGGCAATAAAGCGGTGACCTGATTGTCGCGTTTAGGGACGGATCGGGGCAAGCGTGATGTGGCAGCCCCTAGTCGCACACAAGAAAGACGACGGCCGGCGAGACAGGTACCCATGCGAAAACGGCGCCCCGCAGGACGCCGCTTGTTGCGATCTTGCTTACGACGTTACTTTTTGGGTGCCGGAGCTGGCGCTGCCGGAGCCATCGCCGGAGCCGGTGCGGCTGCCGGCGCGGGGGCGGGCGTGCCGCCCGCGGCCATCGTCGTACTAGCCCTCATGAACTCGTCGAATTTCATGCTCTTGCCGGCTTGCACGACAGCGACCGGCTCGAGTTTGCCGCCCTTCATGGTGAAGATCGTGATCTCGGCGTTCTTGCGATCACCCTTTTCGTCAAACTGGATCGGCCCCGTCGCACCCTTGTAATTGATTTTTTGCAGCTCGGGCAGGTACTTGGCCGGGTCTGTCGAATCGGCTTTTTGCATCGCCGCGATCAGAAGATTTCCCGCATCGTACGTGAACGGCCCGTAGATGATCGGGTCCTGCTTGAACGCCGCTTTATAGGCATCGAGGAAGGTTTTCGATGCGGCAGAGGCAGGCAGACCGGCTTGCGAGCAAATCAGGTTTTCCGACATGTCACCGGCCAGTTCCTTCATCTTGTCGGTGCACGCGCCGTCGCCGAACGAGAAGACCGCCTTGACGCCGAGTTCGCGCGCCTGCTTCAGCATGAGACCACCGGTTGCGTCCATGCCCCCATAGAACACGGCGTCCGGATTGCGCGCCTTCATCTTGGTCAGGATGGCCTTGAAATCGGTCGCCTTGTCGTTGGTCTTCTCGCGCGCAACGATTTGCACGCCCGCGGCCTTCAGCGTCTTTTCGACTTCGTTGGCGAGACCTTCGCCATACGCGGTCGCGTCGTCGGCGATCGCGACTTTCTTGATCTTGCCGTCGTTTAAATATTGCGCAACCGCCGGTCCTTGCTGGTCGTCACGGGCGACCACGCGGAACACGACCTTGAACCCTTGCTCCGTTAGTTTAGGGTTGGTCGCCGAACCCGAGATCATCGGAATGCCGGCCTGGTTGTACACGGCGGAGGCGGGGATGGTGACACCCGAATTCAGGTGGCCGACCACGCCGGCCACTTTCGCGTCGGCGAATTTTTGGGCGATTGTGGGACCGAGCTTCGCGTCGGCTTGGTCGTCTTCGGCCATCAGTTCGAACCGAACGGCCTTGCCGCCAATTTTAATGTTCTTCTTGTTCGCTTCGTCGACGGCGAGGCGTGCGCCATTCTCGTTGTCCTTGCCCAGGTGCGCGATGCCGCCGGTGAGCGGACCGGCATGGCCGATCTTGACGACGGTGGCGGTTTCGGCCGCCGGTGCTGCCGGCGCGGTCTTGGGGGCCTCGGCGGCTTTTTTCGGTTCTTCCTTGCCGCAGCCATAAACGGTGACGAGCGCGGCGGCGACGAGCGTAAGCCCAATCGTGTTCGAAATACGCATGAATTCCTCCAGCGGGGAGTGAATGAAGCGAGAGCGAATCGGATAACCGCGCATTATCGACGCTCCGTCCTAACCTGTCAATTTCAAGGCTTGCAACCGACGGCCAATCGGTTGACGCGCGGATTCGGTAGGCGATAATTCGACTCACGAAGATTGCGTTCCGCGTTTTACCGGAGGGAGTTTTTCATGCAGGTCAACTGGTTCGTCTGTGCGTTCGCCGCCGGCATCCTGTCGAATTTGGCGCTGGCCGGTACCGTCACGGTGGTCACGTCGTTCCCGAAGGAGCTCACCGAGGCCTATAAGAATGCCTACGAGAAGAAGTATCCCGCCGACAAGGTGGAAATCCTTAACAAGGGCACGTCGGCCGGTATTGCCTACGTGCGCGAGCAGTCCGCGGGAAACCGCCCCGAGATTTTCTGGGCATCGGCGCCCGACGCATTCGAAGTGCTGGCCGCCGAGAAACTGCTGCAGAAAGTCGACGTCGCGACGACCGGCATTCCCGAAAAGATCGGCAGCTATCCGATCAACGACCCCGAAGGCATGTATCGTGGCCAGGCGCTCGCGGGCTACGGCTTCATGTGGAACACGCGCTACATGAACGCCCACAAACTGCCGGTTCCGAAGGAATGGTCGGACCTCACAAAACCGATCTACCACGGGCATATCGCCACGTCGTCGCCGTCGCGATCCGGGACGAGCCACCTGACGTTCGAAACGATCCTGCAAGGTGAGGGCTGGGACCCGGGCTGGCGGCAGATCCTCCAGATCGCCGGCAACGCTGCCGCCGTGACCGAGCGCAGCTTCGGGGTCCCCGACGGCGTTCAGAACGGCCAGTTCGGCATCGGCATCGTGATCGACTTCTTCGGCCTCGCGGCGAAGGCTTCTGGCTTTCCGACGGAGTTCGCCTATCCGAGCGGGACCGCCATCGTGCCGGCTAATATCGGGGTCGTCGCCGGCGCGAAGAACGTCGAGGCCGGCAAGCGATTCCTGCAGTTCACGCTTTCGGAAGAAGGCCAGCAGTTGCTGCTGGACCCGAAGATTTCGCGGCTTCCCGTGCTCCCGGCCGCTTACGCGAAGGCGCCGGCGGGATATCCGAATCCGTTCGGCGGCACGATCCAGGCGAAGGTGAACTTCGACTCGGCGCTGTCCCAATCCCATTACTATCTGGTCTCGTCGCTCTTCGACCAGATCATCACGTTCCGGCTGAAGGAACTGCAGGCGGCGACCAAGGCGATCCACGACGCCGAGAAGCGCTTGGGCGGGCGTTTAAGCCCGCAACTCGAGGAAGCGAAGCAACTCGCATGGACGTCACCGGTGAACGCGCAACAGTCGAAAGACAAGGAGGTCCTCGCGGTCTTCAACGCGAAAAAAGGCGACGAGGCCGGGACGCGGCGCAAGACTCAGCTCGAGGAAGAATGGAGCAGCAAGGCCAAGGCCAATTACGCCCGCGCCGTCGAGCTCGCTAACGCCGCGAAATGATCGTCGCGGTCGCGCTGGCGATCGCGGCATTCATCGTCGCGTTTCTCGTTGTCCCGGTCGGGAGCGTCGTCTATACCGCGTTCTCCGGCGGGACCGGAGCCTTCACCCTCGGCCATTTCGCTTCGTTCTTCCAGATCTCGCTCATGCGGGAGTCGTTCTGGAACAGCCTGTACGTCGCCGGGATGTCGGTGGTGTTCGCCTCCGTCATCGCCATCCCGCTCGCCTACTTCACCGTGCGCTTCCGCTTCCGCGGCGCGCTCTTAATCCAGACGCTCGGCGTGCTTCCGCTCATCATGCCGCCGTTCGTGGGCGCGGTCGCGATGCAGCTTCTCTTCGGGCGCTCGGGCGCGGTGAACCTCCTGCTCAACGACTGGTTCGGCTTCGCGATTCCGTTCATGAACGGGTTGAACGGCGTCATCTTCGTCGAGAGCCTGCACTATTTCCCCTTCATCCTGTTAAACCTCACGGTCGCGCTCCAGAACATCGACGGTGCGATGGAAGAGTCGGCGCAGAATCTCGGAGCGTCGGGGTTGCGCCTCTTCCGGCGCATCGTGTTTCCGCTCGCGATGCCCGGATACGTCGCCGGGGCTTCGCTCGTTTTCGTGAAGGTGTTCGACGATCTCGGCACGCCGCTCGTGCTGGGGCAGACCAACATGCTGGCGCCGCAGGCGTACCTGCGCATCACATCGGTCGGCATCGAGGACCCGATCGGCTACGTGATCAGCGTGATCATGGTGGCGTTTTCGGTGGCGGCGCTGTGGATGTCCGCGCGCATTCTGAAAGGCCGCGACTATGCGACGTTGCAGCGCGGCGGCTATTCGTTGCAGAAGCGCAACCTCACCCATTGGCAGAGCGTGCTCGCCTACGCCTGGATCATCGCCTTGCTGCTCCTGGTGCTCTCGCCGCACATCGGCATTCTCCTGATGTCGCTTTCCAAAGTCTGGAGCTTCAGCGTGCTGCCCGAAGGCTTCACCCTGGCCCATTATCAGACGGTGTTCACCCAGTCGCCGCACATGATCGGCAACACATTGCTCTATTGCGGCCTCGCGGCGCTTATCGACGTGATCGTTGGCACCACGATCGCCTACGTCATCCTGCGCACGCGGCTCCCCGGACGCCAGATGCTCGACTGGGCGGCGTCGGCCGCGCTCGCGATTCCCGGCGTCGTGCTGGCGATTGGCTACCTGCGAACGTTCCGAGGTGTCGAGCTGCCGTTCTCGGACGCTGCGTTCACCTCCACTTGGGTAGCTTTGATGATTGCGTACGCGGTGAGGCGGCTACCGTACGCGCTGCGCGCGTGCATCGCGGTGCTACAACAGATGCACGTGTCCCTCGAGGAGGCGGCGGAGAGTCTCGGGGCAACGAAAGGACGAACGATCCGGCGCATCGTCGTGCCGCTGATGGCAGGGGGTATTCTCGCCGGATTCGTCACGAGCTTCATCACCGCGGCGGTGGAACTGTCCGCCACGATCATGCTATCGGCGTCGGCGAGCCAGGCGCCGATGTCGTACGGCATCTATCTCTACATGCAGAGCATCGCGGGACGCGGGCCGGGCGCCGCCCTCGGCGTGATCGCGGTCGTGATTGTTGGGCTGGGAACCTATGCGTCGCACCGCCTGCTGCAGTGGCGTGCGACGCACGTCGCGCAACAAGTGACGAACACCTAAGTTTCCACACTAAGGCACGCCATGGAAAAGGTCAGGGTCGAAGCGCGGAACATCGAGCTTTCCTATGGGGCAACGAAGGTGCTGCGGGACATCTCGCTGACGGTAGAGCCGGGGGAATTCTTCGCCCTGCTCGGCCCGTCGGGATCGGGAAAGTCCACGATCCTGCGGCTCATCGCGGGATTCACCCGGCACCAGGCCGGGCGACTCCTCGTCGGGGGCCGGGACGTCACTGGCGTCCCTCCTTGGAAGCGAAACGTCGGGATGGTGTTCCAGAACTACGCGCTGTGGCCCCACATGACGGTCGAACGCAACGTCGCGTTCGGATTGGAGGAGCGCAGGTTGCCGCGCGACGAGGTGCGCCGCAAAACCGAGGCGGCGCTGGAGCTCGTGGGGCTTTCAGCCTACGGTGCGCGCCGGCCCAACCAGCTATCGGGAGGCCAGCAGCAGCGCGTCGCGCTGGCGCGTACCCTGGCGATAGAGCCGCAGGTGCTGCTCCTCGACGAGCCCCTGTCGAACCTCGACGCGAAGCTTCGCGTGCAGATGCGCCACGAGTTGCTGGGTCTGCACAAGCGTCTAGGTATCACGACGATTTTCGTGACCCACGACCAGGAAGAAGCGATGACCATCTGCGATCGCATCGCGGTCATGGACCAGGGTGTCATCCAGCAAGTCGGAACGCCGGTGGAATTGTTCGACCATCCGGCGAACCGCTTCGTCGCGCAGTTCGTGGGATCAGTGAATCTCTTCGAGGGGGAAATCCAGGCGGGTCCGACGTTCGTGTCGCCCACGCTCGGCCAATGCGCGTTGCCGGACGCACTGCCGAATGCCGGAAAATCACGCGTGCATCTGGCATTCCGGCCTCACGCCGTGCGTTTCGACGAAGCGCCGGGCCCCGGCAATCTCGAACTCGAGGGCAGCATCGCGGGCGGCGAATTTCTCGGGGAGTTCATGCGCTACGAGGTCCGCGTGAACCAGGCGATCGTGACCGCCGACCAGCCGCATCTGCGCGGCAGGGATCGCATTCCGGAAGGCACGCCCGTGCGCTTGAGCATCGCGTCGCGGGAGTTGCGACTGATCGACGCGTAGTTTCCAGTGCGAATTGAACAAGGCGCGAGCATCTCGGAGGCTCACTGAATCTTCGCGCCGTCCTCGAGCAGCAGCGTCAGCATGTCGTTGAGAACGACTTGGGGTGCGAGGAAGGCCGTCGAATAGATTTCCCGCACCTGACCCCTGCGGTCAAGCAGGAACACTTTCAACATATGCGCAAGCGTGCGCGTGGGCTGCCCTTGCGCATCGTTTTCAATAGCGATCTCCTGGCCAAAGCCGTCAAGCAGCGGAGCCAGGCTCGAAAGGGAGCTCGTGGTCAAGAACGACCACTCTACCGGCGCGGTTCCCGCAAGCGCGGCGCTGAAAGCTTTCATGACATGCGGCAGATCGTGCATTGGATCGAAACTGAGGCTGACGAAACGGACCCGGTCGCGCAGTGTGGGCCGCTCGAGCAAGCGTTTCCGAACCTCGGCGAATGTCGTGTGCGCGAGCGGACAACCGGCCGGGTCCCGGCAGTACGTATAAATGAACGATAAGAGCGTGACCTTGCCGGTCGTGAATTGCGATAACGTGCGCGTGCGGCCGTCTCCGTCCAAAACGAGTCCGAACGGCGCGCGCTGGATCACCGGCAACGCGTAGGTCCCCGGCGGTGGCGCCACGAAGCTGAACTTGGGGTGGCCGGGGAGCGGATCCGCAGCCGCACCCGCAAGCGTCGCGACGAGCGCGGCGGCGGCCAATATCCCCAGCCGGCCTACACGCAGGACTATGGCGCTACCGGAGTGCAGCCGTTCCCGTGAGTCCGATCGTGGGCCGGCTGCACGCGGGAGTATGGCGCTACCGGAGTGCAGCCGCTCCTGCGAGCTCGATCGTGGGACGAATCCAATCAAGGTGCGCAACAGGCTTTGGCGCCTACTGCGGCTGCGGCGCCATGCTCATCGTCGACGGCGCTCCCCGCAACGCGGCTTTGGTCGCTCCCGCCGAGAATTTCATGTGATGCGCCCGGCCGAGCTTCTCCTTAGCAAAATCGACCTCGAATGCGGGCTTGAGCTCTCTGCCGTCCCAATCGAAGGCTCGCAAGAATTGCTCGTTATCTCCGCCCGCTTTGTCCCAGTTGGCCAACAGCGAGGAGGTCACGTAGACGCGCTTGCCATCCCAGCTTTGTGAAATCATGTTGACCTGCGACCCGGTCTTCTTCTCAAAGACCTGCTTCGGCTGCTCGGGATTGGTGAGATCGAAATAACGCGTAGTTCCGTCCATGAACGTGTTCACCCACAGACCCTTGCCGTCGCGCGTGATGCTGATGTCGACGGGTAGCGGGATCTTTGCGGGGTCGCCGATAGTGCCGACGTCCTTGGCGATCCACTCGCCGTTGGCATCCTGGCGAATGAGCCAAAGCTTGGAGGTAAGCGCGGTCGCGGTGATAGCCCAGTCGTCGCCTTCGTTGAGCGACCAGCGGATTTCCAGCGGCGCGCCGGGAACGCTCAAGACTTTCTTCGGCTGCATCGCTTTCAAATCCCAGATGATCATCGTATTGCCGAAGCGCTTCATCGCGTCGGCATCCTTGACGAGCGAGCCCAAATCGCGCATGTAATTGGCTTTCCCGGTAAAGCTCGACGTCAGCAGCACGTTCTTTTGCGGGTTGATCGCCAGGTCGTAACCGTAACCGTCTCCGCCCTCGGTCGTCGGCATCGAATACTTGGCGACCAATCCGCCCTTGTTGTTGTAGACGGCCATGCCGGTGACGCCGCTGCCGTCTTTGGCGTTTGACAATGCCTGGATCAGCATGCGCCCGGGCAGCGCGTAAAAGGTGTGCGGACCGGCGTAACCCGTTTTCTGCGGCAGGTCGGAGATGGTGCGCACGAGCTTTGGCTTGGCCGGGTTAGCTCCAACGTCGAAGACATAAATCTTGCTGTCGTCAAGTCCGCCCGCCCACAGATACCGGCGGTCGTCGGTGAACCCCATGTGATGCGCTTCGCCGCGCGAACCAACCGACAGCGAGTGCACGACCTTGCCATAGGTCTTCGACCCCGGCTTGGCATCGACAGTAACGAGCTTGTCGGAGCCGTCGCCCATGCCTTTGACGCCGAGCGTCCAGACGTGAACGAATTCTTCCTGCCCCTTGATCAGATTGGCCATATAGGGGGAGTTACAGGTTTCGTCGGCGAGCGCCGAACCCAAAGGCGCCGCGAGAAGCGCGACGGCGACAAAAATAGTTGCAGCAGTGCTCGATTTCCCGCAAAGGCCGAGTTTCATGGGGGTTCCTTTTTGGCGGCTGGTCGCGCCGCGTGACGTTTCGCCGCGACTAGCTTGCTATAAAGGCCGGTTCGCCGTCAAACTTCACGGTTTTTTAAGGCGTCCGCGAATCTGCCGCGCCGCGTCCGCGCATCCAACGCAGGCAGCAGTTCGCTGGACGCTCGCCGCCTGCGCACCCATCAGGTGCCGCAGCGGGCGATACATGGAGCACGAATGAACACGAGGTTCACGCGCCGCCGGGTTATCGGCGGGTTGATCGTATTGCTGGTCGCCGGCGCGCTTGCGGGTGCGGTCGCGCTGCGCATCGCCAGCAAAGCGGGCGCCGCGCCGGCAGGAATAGGGGTGCCCAACGTTCTTGAATTCACCGCGTCCGACTTGGCGTCGGTGCAGGCGAAATCGCTCGCCCGGTGGCTGCCGGTGTCCGGCACGCTCGAACCCGTGCGACAAGCGACCGTCAAGGCGAAGGTATCCGGCGAAGTGCGGCAAATCACCGTACGCGAAGGCGAAGCGGTGAAGGCCGGGCAGCTCCTCGCGCGGATCGACACGTCCGATCTCGATGTAAGGTTGATCGAACGCCAGGGGCAACTCGAGTCCGCGCAAGCCCAGGCGGCAATGGCGGAGAAGACACTGCACACGAATCAGAAACTCTTGAAACAGAATTTCATCTCGCAAAATGCATTCGACAGCGCCGAATCGAATCTCAATGTGACCAGGGGCAGTGTGATGTCGGCGCAGGCGCAGGTCCGCCTCGCGCAAAATGCGCTCAAGGACGCGGTAGCGGTGTCACCACTGTCCGGCATCGTCGCAAAACGCCACGTGCAACCGGGCGAGAAGGTAGGATTCGACGCTCCGCTCGTCACCGTCGTCGATTTGAAAGACCTCGAGCTCCAGGCGCTCGTTCCCGCGATGGAAATCCCCGAGTTGAGATTGGGGATGACCGTCGATCTGACCGTCGATGGTTTTGGCGAGCGTAAATTCACCGGCCGCATCGAGCGAATCAGCCCGTCCACTGTTCCCGGCACTCGTGCAATCCACATTTTTGTCGGCATCCCAAACGCAAAGGATGAGCTGCGCGGGGGCATGTTCGCCACCGGCCGCATTGCGTTGGGTGAGAGCGGCGCAACAAAGACTCTGCCCGCGACGGCGGTGCGCACCGACGCAGGGCAGCCCTATGTCTGGCTGATCGACGACGGCAAGCTCCTCCGGCGCAGCGTGACGATCGGGCGCCGCGACGACGAAGCGGGCCTCGTCGAATTGAAGTCGGAGTTACCCGCCGGGGCGCAGGTGCTGGCTACACGCTTCGACAACCTGAAGGAAGGCGCGCCGGCCGTCGTGCGCGCCCCTGCCACCACGCCGGCGAAGACCGGTTGATGCGGCACGTAGAGCGACCGTTGAAACGACCGCCATGTGGATGACCCGCGTTTCCATCAACAATCCCGTGTTTGCGACGATGGTGATGGTGGCCATCACCGTGCTCGGTCTCTTTTCGTACTCGCGCTTGCGCGTCGAGCAGATGCCGGATGTGAGCCTGCCCTTCGTGTTTATCGCGACCAACTATCCCGGCGCGTCGCCGGAGTCGGTCGAGTCCGACGTTACCAAGCCGATTGAGAACGCGATCAATGCCGTCTCGGGTGTCAAGCTCATTCGGTCCAACTCGCTCGAAGGGTTGAGCCAGGTCTTCGCCGAATTCCGGCTCTCGACCGACATGGCGAGGGCGATGCAGGACGTGCGCGACAAAGTCGCCTTGGTGCGGCCCGCTTTTCCGCGCGATGTCAAGGATCCGTTAATTGTCCGCGCCGAGCAGGAGAATCAGCAGCCGATCGTCACCTTGGCGTTGATGTCACCGACCGTCGGCTTGCGCGAGCTGACTTCGTTCGCCGATCAGACGCTCGAGAAAGCGGTGCAAAACCTCCCTGGAGTGGCGCGGGTCGATTTGAACGGCAGGGTGACGCGGCAAATCCTGGTGCAAATCAAACCCAACGCGCTCACTGCTTATGGCATTGGCATCGACCAAGTGATGAGTGCGATCCGCACCGCGAACCAGGATGTGCCCGCGGGGCGGCTGTCGCACGGCATCAGCGACACCATCGTGCGCGTCGAAGGCAAGTTGAAAGACCCGGCGCAGTTCGGCCGGATTGTTGTCGCACAACAAGGCGGCTCACCGGTCTACCTGGCGCAGGTTGCGGATGTCATCGATGGCGAGAAGGAGGAGACGTCGCGCGCGCGGATCAACGGACGTTCGGCGATCAGCGTCGACATTCAGAAGGCGCAAGACGCGAACATCGTCGAAACCGGACGCAACGTCGTCGTCGCCGTGGACGACGTGCGAAAGCGGCTGCCGCCCGATGTCGAGTTGCGCGTCGTCTTCAACTCGGCCGAGAGTGTCGAGAAAAGCGTCAACCGGGTCAAGCAGACGATCCTCGAAGGCGCGGGGCTGACCGTGCTGATTGTGTTCCTGTTCCTGCATAGCTGGCGCAGCACGGTCATCACGGGCCTCACGCTGCCGATCGCGGTGATCGCGACCTTTATCGCGCTCAATGCATTCGGGTTCTCGCTTAATTTTCTGACCTTGATGGCACTGTCGCTGTGCATCGGACTTTTGATCGACGATGCCATTGTGGTTCGCGAGAACATCGTGCGCCACCTCGGGATGGGGAAGGATCACAAATTAGCGGCGCGCGAAGGCACCGACGAGATCGGTCTCGCCGTCATGGCGACGACCTTCGCCATCGTCGCCGTTTTCGTGCCGATCGCGTTCATGAGCGGCATCATCGGCCGGTTCTTCTTCCAGTTCGGCGTCACGGTCACCGTGGCCGTCCTCGTTAGCCTGTTCGTGAGCTTTACCCTCGATCCGATGCTATCGGCAGTTTGGCACGACCCCGCCGGATCGCGGTTCGAGCGCGTGCGTTGGCTCGGGCGTTTAATGGACCGCGTCGAGCGTGGCGTGCAATGGATGCACGAGTTCTATGGGCACATGCTGGAATGGGCGCTGAAGAACAGGATCAAGCTCCTCGCACTCGCTGTCGGAACGTTTATCGGCAGCTTTGCGCTTGTCCCGTTGATCGGCACCGAATTCATTCCCGAGGCCGACCAGGGACTAATTTCGTTGCGCCTCAACACGCCGGTCGGGTCGAGCCTCGATTACACCGACGGCAAGGTCCGCCAAGTCGAAGAAAAGCTCAGAGCCTTCCCCGAGGTCGCGCTGGCGATGACCACGGTGGGGACGGATGAGGGCCGAAACTATGGGCGAATCAATTTGAAACTGGTTGGCCGCGATGCTCGCGCACGGTCGCAAAAGGAGCTCGAGAAGGCGATCCGCGATACGTTGAAGCCCATCGCCGGAATCGACTTGACGTTCGGCTTCAACCGGCCCATTTTCGTCAACGTGCTGGGGCCCGATCCGGCGACACTTTCGGCATTGATTGCCGAGTTGAAGGCCAAGGTGGCCGCGGTACCGGGCATCGCGGACCTGGAAACATCCGACAAGGCGGCGAATCCGGCGTTGTCGATCCGCTTGAATAACGCCGCCGCGGCCGAGCTCGGCATTACCGTGCAGCAGGTCGGCGCTACGCTGCGGCCGCTGCTGGCGGGCGACACGGTCAGCCACTGGCTCGCCCCCGACGGGCAGAACTACGAAGTCAACGTGCAACTGCCAAAGGACCAGCGACAACTTGCGTCGGGGTTGGGAAATCTCTATCTGTCGACGGACAGACGCGGCCCGGACGGCGCGTTGCGCATGGTTCCGTTGCGGCAGGTCGCCGAAATCGTCGAGTCGACGAGCCCGCAGATTATCAAGCGTCAGGATCTGCAGCGCCGCGTCGCCCTGTATGCAAACGCCGAAGGCCGGCCGTCGGGCGACGTTGGCAACGATGTCGACAAGATCGTCAAAGCCACGGTCCTACCGCCGGGCTATCGCTTCTCGGTAGGCGGGCAGACGCAGGAAATGCAGGAGTCGTTCAGCGCAGCGGTCGCGGCTTTAGGCCTTGCGGTGATTTTCATCTACCTGATTCTCGCTTCGCAGTTTGCCAGTTTCACGCAACCATTGGCGATCATGGTGTCGTTGCCGCTATCGCTGATCGGCGTTTTCTTGGCATTGCTTGTCACGGGCACGACGCTCAACATTTTTTCGATCATCGGTTTCATCATGCTGATGGGCCTCGTGACCAAGAATGCGATCTTGCTCGTCGATTTTGCCAATCGGTCGCGGCGCGGCGGCGCTTCACTCCACGACGCGCTCAAGCGAGCGGGTCAAGTGCGGCTGCGCCCGATCTTGATGACCACGGCGGCGATGCTCGGGGGCATGTTGCCGCTCGCGCTAGGATTGGGCGAAGGCGGGGAAACGCAGGCGCCGATGGGGCGCGCGATCATCGGTGGCGTGATCACATCCACATTGCTGACGTTGGTGGTGGTACCGGTGCTCTATACGTACCTCGATCAGTGGACCGAGCGGCGGAGCGCAACAAAGCGCGCGAAATCAGTCCAGGCTGTTCCGGCCGCAGATGGCGCGCCCGTGTCGAGTCAGGCAGCGGATGACTAGCGCTTGCGCGCAAACTCGGCCGCTTTTGCCATGCGATAATGCCGCAAAGCAAGAAGAATGGCCCGGAGTCAGTTGCTACTTCGGCTTGGCCGCGGCTTATCCGGCGCCTACTCGAAGCAGCCGAGGCGGCTTCCGATGCGAGCCCCCGAATCTTCCACTCGAGCATCGGCATGGATTTCGAACTGGCACGCTTCAATATGGTCGAGCAGCAAATCCGCACCTGGGAAGTGCTCGATCAGGACGTGCTCGACCTTCTGTTCGTCGTCAAGCGCGAGGCATTCGTGCCGCCGCAGTGGCAGTCGCTTGCTTTTGCCGATCTCGAGCTCCCGCTCCCTAACGGCGAAAAAATGTGGGCACCCAAGGTCGAAGCGCGCGTATTGCAGTCATTGCAATTGCACGGCGGGGAAAAGGTGCTCGAAGTGGGAACAGGTAGCGGCTATTTCACGGCGCTTCTTGCTAGCCGCGCGGCTACCGTGACCTCGGTGGAGATCGAGCGCGCACTTTCACTCGAAGCTGCGCAAAAACTCGCGCGCGCGCGCCTTGCGAATGTGCGCTGCGAAGTCGGTGACGCGGCGCGCGGTTGGGGCGAAGACACCTATGATGCGATCGTCCTGACCGGTTCCACACCGTTGTTGCCGGAACCGCTGTTCACGCAACTTCGACCCGGTGGACAGGTCTTTGCGGTTGTCGGTGATCTGCCCGTGATGACCGCACGCCTGGTCCGCTGGGCGGCGCCCGGGTCCCGCGTGTCGACGGATCTTTTTGAGACAGTCGTCGCGCCGCTCCAGAATGCGGCCACTCCCGCCCGGTTTCAGTTTTGATTGTAAGCAAACGGGAGTTTCATAATCGCGTCGTCGCGAGGGCGGCGCCATGCGTAAAAATGCGAAGCCCTTTCCTTACGGATTCGACTCCATGACGCGATCGCGCCCTTCTCCTCTCCGGTTCGCCTTGCCGTTGGCCCTCGCCGTGACCCTCGTCGCGGGCGGCGCGTCCGGCGAGGATTTGCTGCAGATTTATCGGGAGGCGCAAGCGTCCGACCCGCAGCTCGCCGCGGCGCGTGCCAATTGGGGCGCGACGCAGGAGCGAGTTCCGCAGGCGCGCGCCGGGCTGCTCCCGAATGTTGCGTTCGGGAGTTCGGTCAACATCAATAGTTTCGATTCGACCTTTCGCGGCGACCCAAAGGTGCGAAACAACAATGAGTTCGGCCAACTCGGTGTCACTATATCGGCGTCGCAGCCGCTCTATCGGGCGCAGTCGGTCGTCGCGCTTGCGCAGGCGCAGGAGCAGGTCGTACAGTCTGACTACAACCTGGCGATTTCGCAACAGGACTTGATCCTGCGCACCGCTGTCGCGTATTTCGACGTGTTGCTCGCCGAGTTCACCGTCGAGCTGGTCGAGCAGCAGAAGCTCGCGGTGGACGAACAACTCGCGCAGGCAAAGCGCAACTTCGAGGTTGGCACGGCGACGATCACCGATACCAACGAAGCTCAGGCGCAGTACGACCGGATCGTCGCAAACGAAATCCAGGCGCGGAATGACTTGGATCGCAGACGCACGGCGCTGCGCGCCATCATCGGTCGCTTCCCCAGAGATTTGAACCGCGTGCGGCGGCCATTCGAGCCGCAACTGCCGAACCCCAATTCGCTCGAGCATTGGCTGGAGCGGGCGCTCGCCGACAACTTGGTGGTGCGCGTCACGCGGGCAAGCTACGACATCGCAGCGCTCGAGGTCGACCGAGCGCGCGCCGCGTACTATCCGACGGTGGACCTGGTCGCGAGCTACGGTCTGAGTGGTAGTACCGGAGGGGGTTCTACGAACGCCAACAGCGATCAGCGATCAGGATTATTTGGCTTGCAATTGAACGTGCCCCTCTATCAGGGCGGCATCATTACTTCGCGCGTCCGCGAAGCGGTCGCGCTGCAGGAGCGGGCGCGGCAGGACGTCGAATTCGCTCGGCGCAACGCGGTCACCGGCGCGCAGGACGGGTTTTCCGGGATCAACAGCGCTGCGGCTTCGGTGAAGGCGTTCGAACAGGCGCTGGTATCCGCCGATACGGCGCTGCAGTCGAATCGGCTGGGACAGGAAGTGGGCATCCGGACTAACCTTGACGTGCTGAACGTGCAGCAGAATGTGTTTTCGGTCCGGCGCGACTTGGCCAACGCCTATTTCCAGTATCTGCTTGCGATTCTGCGTCTGAAGGCGGCTGTCGGAACGTTGACTGAAGCCGACTTAATCGAGATCAATCGGTATCTCACTGTCTGAAACACGCGAAAAGCTCGATCCCGCTCGTCATCGAATTCGTAACGACGTTCGCCCGGATGCCGTCGCGCCCATCGCCCTCTCTGACTAGAGTTTGGGCGCGAGCCATCGCCAGGTGCGGTCGGAAGCACCTTGATGCGCCGCATGAAACGCAAGCGCAGCTTCGCGCATCGCCTGTCTTCGTTCGGCGTTGGCCAGCAACGCCGCCACTTCGGTTACTAACGAGTCAGAGTCCGGCACGCGCAGTGCCGCGCCTGCCTCGATAGCGAGGGTTGTCGCGTCGGCGAAGTTGAACGTGTGCGGGCCGATAAGCGTCGGCAGGCCTACGGCAAGCGGCTCGATCAGATTCTGACCGCCCGCCGGTACGAGGCTGCCGCCGACGAATGAGACATCGGCCGCGGCGTAATACGTGAAGAGTTCGGACAGTGTATCGCCGAGGACGAACGCTCTATCCGAGGGGATGGGCAAATCGTCGCTGCGACGGATGAAACTTAAGCCCCGCACGCGCAACAGCTCCGCGACAGCCGCAAAACGCTGCGGATGGCGCGGCACGATAACCGTTACCACCATGCCGGGCAACGGAAGGCGCTCCAGCGCGTCGAGTAAGAGCGCCTCCTCGCCGTCGCGGGTCGACGCCGCGATCCACACCGGACGGTCAATGCCCAGCCGCCGGCGCAGCTCGGCCCCATCCCGGCGTGCCTGCGCAGGCAGCGCGACGTCGAACTTGAGATTGCCGGTGACGATCACGTCTCGCGCACCTAGTTGGGCTAGCCGCGCTGCGTCGCCGGAGGTTTGCGCCGCCACGCCCGAGAGTGCCGCGAACATGGGGGCGGCGAGCGATGCGAATAACGAGTAGCCGCGCTCGGAACGTTGCGACAGGCGCGCGTTAACCAGGAACACCGGAACCTGCATCGCGCGGCAGGCGGCCATTAAGTTCGGCCACAGCTCGGTCTCGATGAGCAAGCCCACGCGCGGATGGAATCGTGCAAGAAATGCGCGTGCGGCGAACGGCACGTCGTACGGCAACCACGCTTGAACGACGCGCTCGCCGGCGAATGCGTGACCGGCGGAGCGGCCGGTCGCCGTCATGTGCGTCAGCAGGATGGTGCTCGCGGGTCGCTCGCGCAGAATGCGCTCGATCAAGGGCGCGGCCGCGCGAGTTTCGCCCAACGACACTGCGTGAATCCAGATGATCTCGGTTGTGGGAGCCGCGGAATCAGGGCGATAGCGCCCGAACCGCTCGCCAATGTGTTCCCGGTACCCCGCTTCCTTGTGCCCGCGCCACCACAGCCTGAGCGGCAGCAGCGGTAGCATGAGGCACCACATCGCCGTGTACAGAAAACGGGCCATCGTTTGTGCCACTATCGGCGCGGCGAGAGTCGCACGAGCTCGCTTGCGACGTCGATTGCGTTGGCCGACGTTGGCACATCGCCTTTGCCGCCCAAGTCGCGCGCGTGCGCGCCCATCCGCCGGACGCCGGCGCGTGCAGGATCGGTGACGGTGAAGAAAGAAACCGTCGGTGTGCCAAGCGCTGCGGCCAGATGCGTTAAGCCGGTATCGACCCCTAGCGCCAGTTGAGCGTGCTGGATCAGCGAAGCGAGCTCGGGCAGCGTCTGTGCCGGCAGGACTACTGCTGTCTCGCTTCCTTGCGCGATACGACGGCTGCGCGCCGCTTCTTCTTCGTTGCCCGATGGCAAAAGAGCGGCGAACCCGGCGCTCGCAAGATGGGCGAGTAGATGGCGCCACCGCTCTTCCGGCCACAATTTCTCGGCGCGACTCGTCGCGTGAAACGCGATGACGTAAGGGCCGGCCGTAAGCGCGACAGTCGCCGCCGATGCGTCGATGTGCCAACGCGGGGGGCCTTGAATGTCGTAGCCCAGCGCCGCGCCAGCGAGCCTGCGACAGCGATCAAGGAAATGTAGCTCGCGCGGCACACGATGGTGCACATTGTCGAGCAGCGAGGCGGCCGGCTCGCGAATACTGGCGCGATCGAAGCCGTGGCGGAGTCCCCGCGCCATTCGCGCGACCACGGCGCCTTTGATCTGCTCCTGCAGATCGAGGATCGCAACGTACGCATCGCGGCGCAGGTCAGTGCGAAATGCGGCGAACTCGCGGCGAGTGGCACGCGCCAACGGTTGTTGCCTCCAGCGCCGCAGCGCCAACGGGACAATGCGGCGGATGCGCGGATCGAGCCGCAGCAGCGGCGCGTACGCTTCCTCGGCGACCCAATCGACGGCGAGTTCTGGACAGTGCTGTTCGACGTCGGATACCAGCGCCAGCGCATGCACGACGTCGCCCAGTGAAGATGGGCGCACGACGAGTACGCCGCTCATATGGTGGACCCCCACACTGGCGGCCGCGTTTGCCAATGCGGCCGCTGCGCTGCCCCCGGAGGGGGCGCAATTCGCGCCTTGGGGCGTCCCGGCAGCGCTCATAGACGCCGCGCGCCGTCAGCGTCGAAGGACGCGGGCAAACCACGTAAACTCTTAGACCACGTCATGCGGCGCAAATAAACCTCCCGCACGGACGGACGCCTTCCGTACACGTACATGCCCGAGCCGCTCCCTTTATCGCTCATCGTCATCACGCGCGATGCTGCGCATGTACTTGCGGACTGTCTGGCGTCGGTGCCGTTCGCGGCGGAAAAGATCGTCGTCGACTCGGGCAGCGGTGATGATACCGTAGCGATTGCCGAACGTTCCGGCGCGCGCGTGGTGCTGCACGAGTGGATGGGCTTCGGGCCCCAAAAGAATTTCGCGGTCCAGCAGGCGCGCCACGACTGGGTGCTGTGCGTCGATGCCGACGAGCGCGTAACCGAGGAATTGGCCGCTGCGATTCGTGCGGCGTTCGCTGCGCCGCCGACCGTCCCCGCCTTCGCGTTTGCTCGCCGCAACCGTTTTTTGGGCCGATGGCTCGCACACGGTGAAGGCTATCCCGATTGGAGCGTGCGGCTTTTCAATCGCGCCCGAGCGCGTTGGACGAACGACCCGGTTCACGAGCACGTCGTGACCGACGGACCGATTACACGCCTGACTGGTGATCTTCTTCACCGGTCGGCGGAATCGATTGAGACGTACGTTGCCAAGCAGAACCGGTATACGACGTTGCAGGCGCAGGCGATGCATGCTCGCGGCGAACGCGCGGGTGCGTTGCAGCTCGGCTTGTCGCCGCTCTTGCGGTTTGTGCGCTTCTACGTCCTGAAAGTAGGCTTTATGGACGGCGCCGCCGGTTTTGCCCACGTCGCGATCGGTGCGTTCGCGAGCTTCCTCAAGTACGCGAAACTCCGAGCTCTTAAGGCAGAGAAGGAATCACGATGAAGATGCGCGTCCTGGTTACCGGCGCCGCCGGCTTTATCGGTCTGCACACGAGTCGCGCACTGCTCGCGCGCAGCGCGCAGGTCGTCGGTGTTGATAATCTCGATCCCTACTACGACGTCGGATTGAAGGAAGCGCGGCTTGCAACACTGTCTGCGCTGCCGGAATTCTCGTTCATACGGATCGACCTGGCCGACCCCGAAGCAACGCTTTCGCTGTTTCGCGACCAAGGCTTCACACACGTGGTACATCTCGCGGCGCAGCCCGGCGTCCGCTATTCTCTGACGAATCCCCGCGCCTACTTGCGCAACAACGTCGACGCATTCGGCAATGTGCTCGAGGGGTGCCGCGCTGCCCGGGTTGCGCATTTTGTCTACGCGTCGAGTTCGTCGGTCTACGGTGCGAACCAGGCGCTGCCCTTCTCGGAAGACCAAAGAGTCGACGAGCCGGTGAGCCTGTACGCCGCCACCAAACGCGCGAACGAGCTGATCGCTTACAGCTATAGCCATCTGTTTCGCTTACCGGCGACGGGCCTGCGCTTTTTCACCGTGTACGGTCCGTGGGGCCGGCCGGACATGTCGCCGATGTTATTCACCAAAGCGATTCTCGCGGGTGAGCCGATCAAGGTTTTCAATCACGGGAAGATGCGGCGGGATTTCACTTACATCGATGACATTGTCGAAGGGATCGTGCGGACCTTGGAATTGCCGCCGGCGGACCCACAAGCGGACCCGGCGGCGGACGACGGCCGCGCCCCGCACGCGGTCTACAACATCGGCAATCACGAGGCGGTTGAGCTCGAGGTATTCATCGCCACGCTTGAGCGTCTGCTCAGGAAAACAGCGATTCGCGATTACCAGCCGATGCAGCCGGGTGACGTGCCGGCGACGTTCGCCGCAATCGACCGGCTGCGCGAGAGGACCGGATTCGCGCCGCGCACGCCGCTCGCCGAAGGGCTTGCGCGCTTCGTCGACTGGTACCGAAGTTATTATGGTGGAAAACGCTGATTAAGCCGCGCCCGGTTGCGACGGGCAGCTTTTTTTACGCGACCAAGTAGACCCCCCGAAAAGCCCGTACCTTCGGGTGCGGCATAATGCGGTGGCTGCTTGGCCGGGCTCCACCTCCTTCCATCATGATTCTTGTCACCGGCGGCGCCGGTTTCATCGGCGCCACATTCGTCCTGGACTGGCTCGCCGCGAACAGCGAGCCGGTGGTCAATCTCGATCTGCTCACCTATGCCGGAAACTTGGGCAATCTCACCGCGCTGCAAGGAGACGCCCGCCACATCTTCGTGCGCGGCAACATCGGCGATCGCGAATGTGTCCAGGCGTTGCTCACGCGCCATCGACCTCGCGCGATTGTGAATTTCGCCGCCGAGTCTCATGTCGATCGTTCGATCCACGGCCCCGCGGCATTCATCGAAACCAACGTCGTCGGTACGTTCAATCTGCTCGACGTCACGCGAGCCTGGTGGGCGCAACTGCCGTTGCCTGAGCGCGCGGCTTTCCGGTTCGTGCACGTATCGACCGACGAGGTCTACGGTTCGTTGGCGGCCGGCGATCCTGCGTTCTGCGAGACAACGCCGTACGCACCAAACAGCCCTTATTCGGCATCGAAGGCGGCGTCTGACCATCTGATTCGGGCGTACCACCATACGTATGGTCTGCCGACGTTGACGACCAATTGCTCGAATAACTACGGCCCGCGCCAATTTCCCGAGAAGCTCATTCCCTTGACGATCGTCAACGCGCTTGCCGGCAAGCCGCTGCCGGTCTATGGCGATGGGCAGAACGTGCGCGACTGGCTTTTTGTCGGCGATCACTGCGCGGCGATCTGCGCGGTGCTTGCCCGCGGGCGTCCCGGCGAGGTCTACAACATTGGCGGCAACGCGGAGATGAAGAACCTCGACGTTGTCAGCACGATCTGCCGCCTGCTCGCGGAAACACGACCCAAGCGCGATTACGCGGCGCAGATCACGTTCGTCAAGGACCGGCCCGGACACGATCGTCGCTACGCGATCAATGCGACGAAAATCAAGCAGGAATTAGGCTGGTCGCCGCGCGAGACGTTCGACTCGGGCATGCGGCGCACGATCGCTTGGTACCTGGCCAACGACCCTTGGTTGCAAAGTGTGGCAAGCCGGGAATATCAACAATGGATTTCGCTGAACTACGCGACGGCATGAATTCACGCTACCGATGCAACGCAAGGGCTTGATCCTCGCCGGCGGTTCGGGTACCCGCCTGTATCCGGCCACACAGGTCGTCTCCAAGCAATTATTGCCGGTGTACGACAAGCCGATGATCTATTACCCGCTCTCGACGTTGATGCTCGCCGGCATTCGCGACATCCTGGTCATTTCCACACCCGAAGACACGCCGCGGTTCGCGCAATTATTAGGGGACGGCGCGCACTGGGGTTTACACCTGTCGTACGCGGTGCAGCCATCGCCCGATGGACTGGCGCAGGCGTTCGTCATCGGTCGGGACTTCGTCGGGAATAGCACCTCCGCGTTGGTGCTCGGTGACAATATTTTCTACGGTCACGATTTTCAGCCGCAGTTGGAAAAAGCGAACGCGCGGAGCGAAGGCGCCACCGTGTTCGCCTACCCGGTCGCCGATCCTGAACGGTACGGTGTCGCCGAGTTCGACAGCACCGGACGCGTGCTGTCGCTCGAAGAAAAACCCAAAGCGCCCAAATCCCGCTACGCCGTCACGGGTCTTTATTTCTACGACAATCGGGTGCTCGACATCGCCCGGGATCTCAAGCCATCGGCACGAGGCGAGCTGGAAATCACCGACGTCAACCGCGCGTATCTCGCTCGCGGCGAGCTCTCATGCGAGGTGATGGGCCGCGGAATGGCGTGGCTCGATACGGGCACGCACGAATCGCTACTCGAGGCGGCGCAATACATCGAGACGATCGAGCGGCGCCAGGGACTCAAGGTAGCGTGTCCGGAGGAGATCGCCTACCGGCTTGGTTACATCGACGCGGAGGATCTCGAGCGATTGGGATTGGCGCTGGCCAAGAACGGTTACGGTCAGTATCTGCTCGGCCTGCTGCGCGACCCGGTCATCAGATAGGCGCATGCAGATCACAGCTAGCGCCCTGCCGGACGTCAAGTTGGTCGAGCCGCGCGTGTTCGGCGATGAGCGCGGGTTCTTCTTCGAGAGCTGGAATCGCCGCACCTTGGCGGACGCGGGCATCGACGTCGACTTCGTGCAGGACAATCATTCCCGATCGCGGCAGGGGGTGCTGCGCGGCTTGCACTACCAGGTCGAGCACGCTCAAGGCAAGCTCGTGCGAGTGAGCGAGGGCGAGGTGTTCGACGTGGCAGTCGACTTGCGCCTTTCTTCGGCGACATTCGGCAAAGCGGTCGGTGTGATGTTGTCCGCGGCCAACAAGCGGATGTTGTGGATCCCGCCGGGATTCGCGCACGGTTTTCTCGTCATCTCCGACGCTGCGGAGTTCTTGTACAAGGCCACCGATTATTATTATCCGGAGCACGAGCGCACGCTGTTGTGGAGCGACCCGGCGCTCGCAATTGCCTGGCCATTGACGAGCGAGCCCGTACTTGCGGCGAAGGATGCCGCCGGCAGACCGCTCGCCGATGCCGAGTTGTATGTCTAGAGCTCGTCCGGTCGATAGTTGGGCGCGGTTGCGATGTCGCGGCCGCTGATTCTCCTAACTGGCGCGAACGGTCAGTTAGGCTTTGAACTCGCCCATCTGCTGGCAGCGCACGCAACGATCATCGCGGCCGATCGCGTCGCGCTCGATCTCGCCGATGCCGATGCGATCGTCTCCGCGGTCCGCGATGCGAAGCCGGATCTGATCGTCAACGCGGGTGCGTTCACCGCGGTAGACCTTGCAGAGAGCCAAACCGCGGCGGCATTCGCGGCCAATGCGCATGCGCCCGGCGTGCTCGCGGAAGAAGCGAAGCGGGTGGGCGCGATGCTCATCCATTACTCGACCGACTACGTCTTCGACGGAACGAGCGACATACCTTACGACGAAGCCGCGCGGCCGAATCCATTGAACGTTTATGGCGCAAGCAAGCTTGCCGGCGAAGCTGCCGTCGGCGCGTCGAACGCGCGTGCGCTCATTTTCCGCACGAGCTGGGTGTATGGGCTGCGCGGCAAAAACTTTCTGTTGACAATCCAGCGCCTTGCCGCGGAACGCGCCGAATTGCGTATCGTCGCCGACCAGACGGGCACGCCGAACTGGTCGCGCACGCTTGCGCAGGCGACCGCGGCGCTCATCGCTCGCGGCTTGCCGTATCTCGCTGAGCGGGCCGGTTTGTATCACCTCTCATGCGCGGGCGCGACGACGTGGTACGAGTTTGCGCGCGCGATCGTGAGTGAGGTGTCTTCCGAGGCGTCCAATGAGGTGCCAACTCCATGCGTCGTCCCGATCGCAACAAAGGAATATCCGACCCCGGCACGGCGGCCGGCGTACGGTGTTTTGTCGACATGCAAGTTCACGGCAACATTCGGTGACACGTTGCCGGGTTGGCGCGACGCGCTCGCTGCCTGCCTCTCCGAAGGACCAGCAGTCGATTCCATGTCGGCGCAATCGCGCAGCTAGCCGTTAGTTGTGCCATCTCTCTTGGCTCACCGGGCCTAAGCGTGGGCCAGGCGTGCCTAAACGATTTCCCGTTTTAGCTGTCGACCAAGACATCCTTTCATGGAGATACCGATGCATTGTCGTCGTTCCACGACGGTTGCGGTGGTGTTCACAGCGTTGACCACAACGCCGCTGTTTGCCCAAACCGTCGCTGCGTCCGGCGCCATCACGTCGGTGCCGCCGGCCGAGTACCGGCCGCACGGGCTGGCAAAGAGTTTGCCCGCGACACTATTGCTGGCGGATCCCGCGGTGGCACGCCGCATCGAGCTGCCGGCGCCGAATGCGGCAGAAGCGAACACGCTCAAGGCGCAGAATGCGGCGACGAGGTCGGGCGCCCCCAGTCAACGCGATAAGGTCCAGCCGCTCTATGTCGCGTATGGCCGGGACCTGCCGCACGCCGCACGCAGCGTTCGATTGTCTGAGTTGAACTGGATTGCGACGGCCGATGGCGGGCGCGCGGCGCGCATCGAAGTCCGTTCACCGGGCGCGGCTGCACTGCGCGTTGCGATGACGCTCGCAACCGACATGGACCTCGCGCTGCGATTCGTCGGCCCAGGTCCGGGCGCAACCGTGTTCGGGCCGATTCCAGCCAGAACGCTCTTCGACGATACGGCGCGTTTCGGGCAGTTCTGGTCGCCGGTGCTCGAAGGCGATACCGCCATCATCGAATTGCACGCGACGCACGGAGTCACGCTCGCGAATATCGCGATCGGCTTGCCCCGCGTATCGCACCATGTTGTCGGCGGCGCAGCATTGCAAAAGCTCTCGACCAAGAATGCGGTGGATATCGGGCGCGCGGGATTCTGCGAGATCGACCTCGCGTGCGCCGTGCCGCTCAGCCAGCCGCTTGTGGATGCCGGAAAAGGGGTGGCCAAGTTATTGTTCACCAAAGAGACCGGAACGGGTGCGCTGTGCACGGGGACGCTGCTCAACGACTCGCTGCAGTCGTTCACGCCGTATCTGTTCGCCGCCAGCCACTGCTTGGATTCGGCAACCGCCGCGCGTACGCTCAATACGTTCTGGTTCTTCGACGCGGTCTCCTGCAACAGCCTCGCGGTGCCACCGTTTGTCCAGTTGACCGGCGGCGCGCGGTTATTGGCGCGCAGCACCGACAACGACTGGGCGTTGGTGCAGTTGAATCAGGAGCCGCCGGTGGGTGCTTTTTTCTCCGCGTGGCGCGCCGAGCCGGTGCCGCCGAATGCCGTCATGACCGTGCTGCACCACGCCGGCGCCGATCTCAAAAAATGGAGCCAGGGGTTGGTGCTCGGGCCGGTTTTCCACGACGAATATGATTTCATATACGGCACGTTCACCGACGTTCGCTATAGCCAAGGGTCTACCGAAGGCGGTTCGAGCGGTGCCGCGCTCCTCACGTTTTTAGCGGCGGGAGGCTACTACGAAGTGCGCGGTGGGCTTGCCGGCGGCAACGCTTCGTGTGCCGCCCCTTCGGCGCGGGACTGGTTCTCGCGGATGCAAGAGGCGCTGCCCTACCTGCGCGAGTATTTGACGCCGAACGTTGCGGCCCCGGCGGGTCAAGTCGTCGCCGTCGAGTTCTATAACCGCACGCTCAATCACTATTTCATCTCGACCAACCCGGTCGAAATCGGAAACCTCGACTCCGGGGCAACCGTCGGCTGGGAGCGCACAGGATTGCGTTTTTTCGCCTACAACGTTCCCGTGGCCGGCACGAACCCGGTCTGCCGGTTTTACCTGCGTCCCGGCTTTGGCGATTCGCATTTTTATTCGGCTGACCCGCAGGAATGCGCGGAGACCCAAATCCGCTTTGGCGACAATTGGATTTTCGAAAGCCCGAATGTTTTCTACATTTACTTGCCTGACCGCACGACAGGTACTTGCCCCGCGGCGACCAAGCCGGTCTTTCGTTTTTTCAATTCTCCGGCCATCAATCACCGGTACACCACGGAAGTGGTCGAGCGCGACCGTCTGTTCTTTACCCCCGGCTCCATTCCAGAAGGCTACGGCCCGGACCAAGTCATCATGTGCTCGCCCGTCGCCTGATTCGTCTTGACAACGCGTCAGCGCCGGGTGTTTTCTAAAAGCGAAAGGCAACGCGTGCTTCGCCGCCCCGCGTCAGGCTTTCTCCGGCGCCCGCGACAACGATCGCGTTCATCCCGAACGTGACGCCGCCGAAGCGCTCGTTCATCCGATAGCCGGAGAGCGTGCGCAGCGGCTCTACGCCAACTTGGGCAGTAGCCTGGTCGGTCGTCGTGACCTGACAACGAGTGCACGGCTTGACGCATTGCAAGACAACACCGCCGGTTTCGATCGTGTCGATATAGTCCTCGGCATAAGGATCGAGCCCGGCCAGCACCAGGTTTGGGCGAAAACGGTTCATCGGGACTTCCGGGAAACCATTCGCGGCGAGGCGCGCATTGAGATCGCTCAAGGAAGCGAGCCCGATTACCAGCACCGGATAGCCGTCGGCGAACAGCGTGTGAGCGCCGGTGGCGCCGACGAAATCGGAATTGCAGCGTCTTGGTTTCGTTCGATCGAACCGGACGAATCGCACCGGCGCGCCCAGCGCGCGCGATAGCCAGTCGGCAGCCCGGTCCCCTTCGTCGAAACCGCGGACGACGCTGCGCCAGACGCGGACCTCGCGCCTCGCGTGCGGCGCACCCGCTAGCGGAATCAGCAAGGGGGAAAGACCCGGGGTCGTCAATGCAAGCGTGTCGCCGGCTACGCTCACCTCGACCAGCGCCAACCGCGGGAACTCGCGTTGCGTGACAAAACGCGCTTGCGCGTCGATCACCATCCATTCGCGGTCGCCGAGGCCGTCAGTCGCGAAACCGGTCTCCTCCGCTTCGACCCGCTCCGACGACCAACCGCGGCAACCTTTGACCGGATACACGTGCAACGCATCGATGTAGGGCGTGGTCATCGGAATCTTCGCAATCGAATCTGGAAAATTCCGGCCGTTGCGAAGACAGCGGGCGGCGGTTCGCTCCAAGCCTCGATTACGCCGACTCGATTTTTCGGGTGCTAGCGCAAGCCGGCGGCGTAGTCCGCGGCAGCCTTCATGTCACCCTCGGTCATTTTTTGCGTGATGTCTGCCATGATCCTGCCCTGCACATCCTTGCCTTCCTGGTCGGCGCCACGCTCACCCGCTTTGAACGACTTTAATTGCGCATACGTGTAATCGGCATGCTGCCCTGCGAGGCGCGGATAATTCTTCGGGATGCCCGCGCCGTCGGGGGCGTGGCACGCCGCACACGCGGGTACGCCCGCGCTGTTGCCGCCGCGGAACAACGATTGTCCGGCCTTCGCGAGCTTCAAGTCGCTGGCGCCGACTACTCGCGGTTTTTGCCGCGAATAATAACGGCCGAGCGCCACTATTTCCTCCTGTGTCAACGGCGCTGCCATTGCTTGCATAATGGCGTTGACGCGGACGCCGCTCTTGTAATGCGTGAGCTGACGGCTGATATACTCGGCGCCCTGTCCCGCAAGACTCGGATTCGCGGCCAACGGACTATTGCCGTCGGCCCCGTGGCAGGCGGTGCACACCTGTTGCGCAACCTGTTGGGCGCGCGCCAGATCGGGCTTGCCGGTTTGCGCCGTCGCGGTTGCCGGAAGCAGCGACATTGCCGGCGCCATCAACGCAAAAGCGACGGTGATGAACGACCTGCTAATCATGGCAGATTCCGATTCATGGCAGACACCGAGTCATTGCGGATACCCTTTGAAAAGACAATCTATTGTAGCGGACCCGCGCGCGCGCTTGAAAACAACCCAAGCCGATTCGCGCGTTCCTCGCGCGCCGCACCCATTGGTGGGCGCGGAGTTCGTAACCGGCGTTGCCGAGCCGGCGCAATTACCCGTGATCGGCGTCCCCGAAATTGCTTTCGCCGGCCGCTCCAACGCGGGTAAGTCGAGCGCCATCAACGCGCTTGCGTACCGCGACCGGCTAGCGTTTTCAAGCCGCACGCCAGGGCGGACGCAGCAGATCAACCTATTCCGTTTGCGCTCGGGCGCTTTGGTCGCTGATTTGCCGGGTTACGGCTACGCGGCGGTGGCCAAAAAAGTCAAACGCGGATGGCAGGATTTGCTCTGGCACTACGTGACGACAAGGCCGACGCTCGCGGCGCTGGTGCTCATCGTCGATTCGCGCCACGGACTGCAGGCATTGGATTGCGAGCTGCTCACGGGCTTTGTGCCATCGGGGCGTCCGGTCCTTATTCTCGCGACCAAAGCGGACAAGTTGAAAAGGGCTGCCGCATGCGTCGCCCTCGCGGCGATTGAGTCGGAGCTGCGCGAGTTGTTCGAATTTCCGCCCGCCAACGTCGGCGTGCAGCTCTTTTCGGCAACGACGCGAGAGGGAGTTGCCGAGGCGGAGGCGATCATCGCGCAGTGGCTGCCGGCGACCAGCCAGTCGGGCGCGATGTCGCGCCTAGGCTAGGAAACTGAGCCAGAAACCAGAGCCGGAAAACTGAGCAAGGAAATTAAGGCGAGAAAAGAAAAAGGCCCCGTGGTCAAGGGGAGTGACCCGGGGCCTCAAAAACACCCACTACCGGCTGACGCCGGCAGCGGGCCCCGCCTCAGGGAGGGAAGCGGGAGACGTTTACCGTCTATGCAGTGTGACCACGACGGTCCGATTCGAGTTCCATTTTTTTAAGATGTGTTGGATATCGCACACTATGTTCCCGGTCGGCCCCGGATCAGATTTCCGCGAACGCGATTGCAGTGGACGGTGCTGACCGTTACGATGCGCCCGTCCATGGCAAGCGAACCTCAAAGGTTTCGAAGGTGGCGCCGATGAGCTTCTCGTTCACCGGCAAGTTTCCGCAAAAGCGTCTGCGCCGGATGCGCCGCGACGACTTTTCGCGCCGGATGATGCGCGAGACGCGCTTATCCACTGATGATTTCATCTATCCGGTGTTCGTCGCGGAAGGTACGCGGCGGGCAGAACCGGTGCCGTCAATGCCCGGTGTTGCGCGCAAGAGTGTCGACCTCGTGCTCGCTGATGCAGAGCAATGCTTGACCCTCGGCGTGCCGGCGATTGCACTATTCCCCGTCGTGGCCGACGACGCGAAGAGCGCTGATGCGGCAGCCGCGTGGCATCCCGACGGATTGGTGCCACGCACCGTGAGGGAGTTGAAAACGCGATTTCCCGACTTGGGAGTCATTACCGATATCGCGCTCGATCCCTATACCAGCAACGGCCAAGACGGCCTGACCGATGACGCCGGTTACGTCCTGAACGACGAGACGGTCGGGGCGTTGATCAAGCAGGCGCTGTGTCACGCCGAGGCGGGAGTCGACATGGTCGCTCCTTCGGACATGATGGATGGGCGCATCGGTGCGTTGCGCGGCGCCCTCGACTCGTCGAATCATCAGTTGACCCGGATTCTTGCGTACTCGGCGAAGTACGCGTCATCGTTCTATGGCCCGTTTCGCGACGCCGTCGGCTCCGCCGCAAGCTTGCAGGGCGGCAACAAATATACGTATCAGATCGACCCCTGCAACAGCGACGAGGCGCTGTGGGAGGTGTATCTCGACGTGCGCGAAGGCGCCGATATGATCATGGTGAAACCCGGCTTGCCGTATCTGGACATCGTGCGCCGGGTCAAGGATGAGTTCGGGCTGCCTACGGCGGTGTATCAGGTGTCGGGCGAGTACGCGATGTTGAAGGCGGCGGCGCAAGCCGGCTGGCTCGACGAGCGCGCGTGCGTGCTCGAGGTGCTGACGGGGATGAAGCGCGCGGGCGCGGATGCGATCCTCACCTACTACGCGCTGACTGCGGCGCGGTGGCTGCAACAGCCATGAGACATCGCTGATCGCGCCCGCGCGTAACCATCGCGAGCCGCAGGCAGTCCGCGAGGAATAATCGCGAGCCCCGGTAGGGGAGTAAGCAATCGCCGGCCTCGGTCCGCAAGCAACAGCGCTAACTAACCGTCTCCTGCAAGTAACGCCGCCAACTGCACGGCGTCATAGCGCACCGCGACATTGCCGTGGCGATCGCGCCGCGGCTGCTGGCGTGCGGCCTCCGGACTTCTGAGCGTCAGGCGTACGCCACCGGTCACCGACTCGACCCACAAGTCGGCCGCGCCTTCCCGTTTCTCGTGCAACGTCCGGTAGGACACATCCAGGTTGAGCAGCGCCAGTGCCACCGCCTTCTCGTCGGCCGCGACGAGCTCTAGCCGAATGTCGCTGTGGGCGGTCGCCCATCCTGCCGCGACACCTCCAACCAGCAATGGCTTAAACGAGGCAAGCCTTTGCATCCAACCCAGCGCGTCTTCGCGCTGAGCGCGCAAGCGCGTTATGTGCGCCTCGCCGCCAAACAACTCGTGATAGGCGACCAGCGCAGTTTCAATTTCGTCGTCGCCCGGCAGGCCGTCGCGTTCGGACAGCATCAGTTGGCGCGCCGCCTTGCGTTTAGCCAGCGACCAATCGGCGAGGCCATGCTCGGCGATCAGTTTCGCGGCCATCTGCGCGATACGCGTGCGGTTCTGCGCGCCGCGGCCGAATGGGTCTGGCGCGTAGGGGCGGCCCTGATAAGCAGAATGGGCACGGTGCGTCATGGCGGTTGCGCCTGCTCAAAACAGTTGATCGCGCACCTCCTGCGGCGTACGTCCGCCTACCGCGGGGGTGGTCAACTCTTCGCGCATGCGCGGAGGAAATTCGGCGTAGAACCACTCGCTCAAGCTGCCGGCGTCGTCGCGCAGGCCGGACTCGGGATTGATTCGCACGGAAATAACGCCTGCCGGTGGTCGCAACGGGCGCTCCGGGACGCCTTTCAACGCCTTTTGCATGAAGTTGATCCAGATCGGCAACGCGGCGAGGCTGCCGGTTTCGTTGGCGCCTAGCGTCCTGGGCTGGTCGTATCCGATCCATGCGACGCCGACCAGATGTGGGTTGAAGCCGCAGAACCACGCATCGATAAAGTCGTTGGTCGTGCCGGTCTTGCCGGCCAGATCGCGGCGTCCGAGCGACTGCGCGCGGGTCGCGGTCCCATAGGAGACAACGTCGCGCAGCAACGTCGTCATGATGAATGCGTTGCGCGGATCGATCGCGAGCTCGCCGTCCGCCCCCGCCAGCGCGGGTTTCGCTTCGGACAGCACATTGCCGCGCGCGTCGATGACCTTGGCAATGAGGTACGGCGTGATCCGATACCCGCCGTTGGCGAAGATCGCGTACGCGCCGGCCATCTGAATGGGTGTCGTGGACCCCGCTCCCAACCCCATCGTCAGATACGCCGGGTGTTGCTTGGGGTCGAATCCGAAACGCGTCAGGTAATCCTGAGCGTACTTGGGGCCGATCGCCTGCAAGACGCGAATGGTGACCAGGTTCTTCGATTTGGCCAACGCGCTGCGCAAGCGCATCGGGCCCTCGAACTTGCCGTCATAGTTCTTCGGCTCCCAATTTTGTCCGCCAGGGCCGTCGGCCGGCATGAAAAACGGTGCATCGTTGATCACGGTCGACGGGGAGAACCCTTTTTCCAACGCCGCGGAATAGATGAACGGCTTGAACGCGGAACCGGGCTGGCGCTGCGCCTGTGTCGCGTGGTTGAACTTGTTGCGATCGTGGTCGAAACCACCGACCAGCGCAACGATGGCGCCGTCGTCAGGCTTCAGCGCTACGAAGGCAGCCTCTGCCTGCGGCAACTGAGTGAGTGACCACTTACCCTTGTCGTCCTGCGTCAGCCGCACAATCGCGCCGCGCCGGATGCGCTGATTCGCAGGCGCCTTGTCAGTCAGATAGCGCGCAACGAACTTGAGGCCGTCTCCGGTCACGGAAACCGTGTCGCCAGTCGCGAGGATCGCCTTGATTTCAGTCGGTGAAGCCTGAACGACGGCGGCGGCGAGCAAATTCTCCGCTTCGATTGCGTCGGCGAACACTTGGTCGAGCGCCTGATCGAGCTCGGCCTGGTCTGTCGGCAAGCTCACAAAAGTCTCCGGACCGCGGTAACCGTGGCGCCGGTCGTAATCAAGCACTCCCCGCCGCACAGCGGCATAGGCAGCGTCCTGGTCAGCCTTGCGCACGGTCGTCCATACGGTAAGCCCGCGCGTGTAGGCGTCTTCGCCATACGCCTCGAATACCACCTGACGCGCCATCTCGGCCACGGCTTCGGCGTGCGTCGTCAGCACTTCTCGGACGCCCTGCCTGACGGCGAGTGGCGCATTTTGTGCTTCAAGCCATTCCGCGTCCGTTATGAAATGAAGGTCATGCATACGCCGCAACACATACAGCTGCCGGGTTTTCGCGCGCTTTGGATTGGTGACAGGGTTGAACGCCGACGGCGCTTTCGGCAGGCCGGCCAGCATCGCGGCTTCGGCGATCGTCACGTCCTTGAGCGCACGGCCAAAGTAGATATGCGCCGCGGCGGCAAAACCGTACGCGCGCTGGCCCAGAAAAATCTGGTTCAGGTAGAGCTCAAGGATTTGGTCCTTGGAGACGTTGGCTTCTATTTTCCAGGCGAGGAGGGCTTCCCGCAGCTTTCGCGTAATGGTCCTTTCGCGCGTCAGGAAAAAGTTGCGGGCGACCTGCATCGTGATCGTGCCGGCGCCCTGCTGGGTGCCGGAAGACAGATTGGAAAACGCCGCGCGCGCGACACTCAAATAGTCCACACCGCCATGCTGGTAAAATCGTTCGTCTTCGGCTGCCAAAATAGCCTGTTTCATGACATCTGGGACCTCGGCCACGGTCACGACCGCTCGACGTTCTTCGCCGAATTCCCCGAGCAATTCGCCCTCGATCGAGACCACGCGAAGGGGAATTTTAGGCTGGTAATCGGTCAGAGCTTCGAGCGACGGCAAAGTGGGCCAAAGCAGTGCCAGGACAAACGCCCCCAATAGCGCGCCGATCAGGGCGAGCCCGAGGGTGACCGAGCCAATATAAAGTAGCCAGCGGGTTAGCACAATGGTATATAAGTTGCGTTTAAGTGGGACACTGGCTTCGGCTGGTGGGCAAGCTTACAACACTCAAACCTCGAAACGACCGACAAATCGCACCGGTGCATACTTGCTACGCCAGTCTAATGTAAATTGTCTGCATCCGGACTGATCCTGCCATGGCTGCCGAAACCCTCTCCTCCGCGTTCGACTTCCTCAAGCCGAAGTCCCCCTCCTTGATTGGCGTCGATATCGCGTCGACCTCGCTTAAGCTCGTCGAGTTGTCGGAGGCCGGGAAGGGTACCTACCGGCTGGAACGCTACGCCATCGAGCCGTTGCCGAAGGATACGGTAACCGACGGCAACATCGCCAATCTAGAGCAGGTCAGCGACGCGTTGAAACGGGCGTGGAAGCGCCTGGGCAGTCGCAACCGCAGCGTCGCGCTTTCGTTGCCTGCGGCGATGGTAATCACCAAAAAGATCATTGTTCCTTCGGGGCAGAAGGAAGAAGAGCTCGAGCTGACGGTCGAGGCGGAAGCCAACCAGTACATCCCATTTGCGTTGGACGAAGTCAATCTCGATTTCCAGATTCTCGGGCCAGCCCCGAACAACCCGGACGAAGTCGAGGTGCTGATTGCGGCGTCGCGCAAGGAAAAGGTCGAAGATCGCGTGGCGATCGCCGAAGCATCGGGCTTGAGGCCGCGAGTCATGGATGTCGAATCCTACGCGACGCAGGAAGCGTTTCGGCTGATCGCGCCGGCGCTGCCGGCCAACGGCCGCGACCAGAACATCGCACTGGTGGATTTGGGCGCCCACGTGACCCATTTCTACGTGCTGCGCAACAATCAATTCCTGTTCTCCCGGGACCAGGCCTTCGGCGGCAATCAACTGACGCAGGATATTCAGCGGGCGTTCAATCTCTCGCCCGAGGAGGCCGAGTCGGCGAAGCGGAATCAGGGGCTGCCGGAGAACTACGACAGCGATGTTCTGCAGCCGTTCATGGAGACACTGGCGCTCGAAGTCACGCGCGCACTGCAATTCTTCTTCACATCGACGTCGCACAGTCAGGTCGACCAGATCGTACTCGCCGGCGGTTGCGGCTTGCTGCCGGGCCTCGACGAATTGGTGGCCAAGCGCGCCGGCGTCGCGACAGTCATCGCCAACCCGTTCGTCGGCATGCAGGTGGCTGACCGCATCCGGCCGCGGCAGCTCGCGCAGGATGCGCCGATGCTGCTGATCGCCACCGGCCTCGCGCTGCGGAGCTTCGACTGATGAACGCCGTTCGCATCAATCTGCTGCCGCACCGCGAGCAGAAGCGGGCGGCGCGGCAGCGTCAGTTCGTGACCTTGGCGATCACCCTGGCCGTCCTCGGGCTGGCCGTCGTGGCGCTGGTCCACGGCGTCCTCGCGGCGCAAATCGAAAATCAGAACGATCGCAACCGGCTCTTGCAGAGCGAGATCGCGAAGCTGGACGAGCAGATCAGGGAAATCGACCGGCTGCGCGAGCAGATCGAGGCGGTGCTTGCGCGCAAGCAGGTCGTCGAAACGCTGCAGGCGAACCGCAACGAGGCCGTGCACCTGATCGATCAACTGGTGCGACAGTTGCCCGACGGTATCTATCTGAACAGCATCAAGCAGACGGGCACCAAGGTCACGGCCGTCGGCGTTGCACAGTCCAACGCGCGGGTGTCCACGCTGATGCGCAACATCGAGGCGTCGCCGTGGCTCGCGCGACCGGAATTAGTGGAGATCAAGGCGGTGGTCCCCCCCACGGCCGCTCGCGACCAGACGTCCGCCACGCGCGATCAACCGTCGCGAATCAACGAATTCATCCTCAACTTCTACGTGAAGCGCGCGGAAACAATTGAGCCGCGAGCACCGGGGCTCGCGCCCGCCGCAGGACCCAAGGGCGCGCCTGCTGCGCCGGCAAAAGCGGCGCCGCAGCCCACGAAAGCGGACGGCATTGCTACGGGGAGCAAAACGTGAATCTCGATAATCTCCGCCGGCTCAACCTGCGCGACGTCGGCAATTGGCCGATCTTCCCGAAGATCGCCGTCTTGGGCGGAATTTTCGCCGTCATCCTGGTGGCCGGGTTCTTCCTCGACTGGAAAGATCAGTTGGATACGTGGGAGACCGCGCAAAAACAGGAATTGCAGTTGAAGGACCAATACGGTCAGAAAAAAGCCAAGGCGATCAACTTTGACCTCTACCGGCAGCAGTTGAGCGAAGTCGAGCAGTCGTTTGGTGCACTGGTGAAGCAGTTACCCAATCGCTCCGAAATCGACGCCTTGTTGACCGACGTCAACCAGGCGGGCCTCGGCCGCGGCCTCCAGTTCGAGCTCTTCAAGCCGGCGGCGCAGGAGAAGATGGCCGATTTCTACGCCGAGCTGCCGATCAACATCAAGATCACCGGCAACTATCACGACATGGGCGCATTCGCCAGCGACGTCGCGCAGTTGCCGCGCATCGTGACCTTGAACGATGTGGTCATCGGCAACGACAAAGGCGTGCTGTCGATGGAGGCAGTCGCGAAGACGTTCCGTTATCTCGACGAAGATGAAGTTGCGAAACAGCGCGCACTGGCCAAGCAGGCTAAAGAGAAAGGCAAGAAATGATGCGCGCCGTTGCCATCATCCTGTGCTCCGGCGTCGTGCTCGCCGGCTGCGCGGGCGAGAGCCATCAGGACCTGCGCGTCTGGATGTCGCAGCAGGGAGCGAACGCGAAGGGCCGGCTCGAACCGGTCCCGCAAATTAGACCGTACGAGCCGTTTGCGTATAACGCGTTCGATCTGCCGGATCCATTCAAACCGCGCAAGATCGAACCGACCAAAGGCGGCAGCAAGTTGGCGCCGGATCTCGCGCGCCGGCGTGAGCCGCTCGAGGCGTTTCCGCTGGAATCGCTGTCGATGGTGGGCACGCTGGAAAGGGGAAGGGCCGTGTATGCGCTGGTGCGCACGCCGGAAAAGGACATCTACCAGGTCCGAAGCGGCAATTACTTGGGCCAGAACTTCGGCGTGGTCATCGGTATCGGCGACGCCGAACTCAAGCTTAAGGAACTGGTGCAGGACGGCGCGGGCGACTGGACCGAGCGCTCGAGTACATTGGAACTGCAGCAGGCCGAACAAAAGACACAGGGAACGAGACGATGAGCGCGTATGTCGGCAACCGAGTTACCTGCGCGGGCGCAACCGCGCGGCGGAGACTGGCGGCCGGGATCAAAGTCCTGTCCGGCGCCCTGTGCGCACTGATGTTGTCGGGACTCGCACTGGCGCAGGCCGGCAACAGCCTCGAAAACGTCACCGTCATTCGCGGCACTGCCGGCAAAACCGTGGTCCGGTTTCAAATGAAGGCGCCCCCGGCAAATCCTCCCGCCGGATTTTCGATCCAGAGCCCCCCGCGCATCGCCCTCGATTTTCTCGATACCGCCAACGGCCTCGGGGTGAATCAGCGGTCGGTCGACGAAGCCGCGCTGCGTAGCCTGAACGTGATTCAGTCGGGAAACCGGACGCGCGTCGTATTCAATCTGAACAAGCCGCAGACGTTTGAGACGCAGGTCGAAGGCAACGCCGTTCTCGTGACGTTGAGCGACCAGGTTGCGGCTACCGCCGAGACGCCGCAGGTGCAACGCTTCGCGGAAGCACGTCCGGGCGATGCCCAGCACGCGCTGCGTGACATCGACTTTCGACGCGGCCGCAACGGCGAAGGCCGTATCGTCGTCGAACTGTCCGACAGCTCGACCGGAATCGATATTCGGCAACAGGGCCGCACGCTGGTCGTTGATTTCCAGCAAACCACGCTGCCGCGCAACCTCGAACGCCGACTCGACGTCACCGATTTCGGAACGCCGGTGGTGACCGTCGACACTTTCGCTCAGGGCAGCAACGCCCGGATGGTTATCGAACCCAAAGGCTTGTGGGAGCACTCCGCATACCAAGCCGACAACCGGTTCATCCTGGAAGTCAAACCGGTGCAGGAAGATCCCAACAAGCTTACGCAAGGGACCCGCGGCGGATATAAGGGCGAAAAATTGTCGCTCAACTTCCAGAATGTGGAAGTGCGCTCGGTGCTGCAGGTGATCGCGGATTTCACCGGCCTCAACATCATCACCAGCGACACCGTGCAGGGCAACCTGACGTTGCGGTTGAAGGACATCCCCTGGGATCAGGCGCTCGACATCATCATGCAGACCAAGGGCCTCGACATGCGCAAGAACGGCAACGTCGTGCTGATCGCGCCGCGCGAGGAGCTTGCGCTGAAGGAAAAGCAGCAGCTCGAATCGCAGGCGCAGATCAGTGATCTCGAGCCGCTGCAAACCGAAATGTTTCAGTTGAACTATCAAAAGGCGGCGGAGGTGCAACGGCTCTTGTCGGACGAGAAACAGAAATTCCTGTCCAAGCGCGGCAGCGCCGTCGTCGACCCGCGCACCAATATCCTGTTCGTGCAGGACACCGGCGTGCGTCTGGAAGAGGTCCGCCGTTTGATTCGCCAGATCGACGTCACGGTGCGCCAGGTGTTGATCGAGGCGCGCATCGTCGTCGCGACCGATCGCTTCAGCCAGCAACTCGGCGTGCGCTTCGGCCAGCAGACCGGATTCACCTTCTTGAACGGCCGTTACGCGGCAGGATCGGGCGGCAGCCTGGCGACGCAGCCGGTCGTGCGGACCGAAGGCGATCGCCTGATTCGCGAGGCCCGCACGCAAACGCCGTTCGAGCTCGCGGCCGGCCTTGCCGGCGCCGGCTACTCCGATTCGCCGCAACTCAACATCAATCTGCCCGTGCCCAACGCCGCCGGCCAACTCGCGCTGACGCTCATCAACCTGGGCAGCGGCAACTTGATCAACCTCGAACTGACGGCGCTGGAAGCAGACAACCGCGGCAAAGTCGTGTCGAGCCCGCGCGTAGTCACTGCAGACAACCAGAAGGCCTCGATCGAGCAGGGAACCGAAATACCCTACGTGACACCCGGCTCGGCCAACCAGCCGGCGACCGTCCAGTTCAAAAAAGCCGTATTGCGTCTTGATGTGACGCCGCAGATTACGCCCGACAGCCGGATTATCATGCTGGTGGAAATCAGGAAGGACACGATTGGGCAGTTCGTCCAATTGGGCGGCGGGTTTCAGGTGCCGTCGATCGACACGAAGAACGTGACCACGCAAATAGCGGTCAATAACGGCGATACGGCGGTCATCGGCGGTATCTACGAAGAGCAGATCCGCAACGACGTAAGCCAGGTCCCATTCCTGGGCAACATCCCCGTGTTAGGCTACCTCTTCAAGCAAACTGGCACGATCAGCGAAAAAGTCGAGCTCTTAATTTTCCTCACGCCGCGCATCGTCAAGGAAACGGTCACCTCGGTACGGTGAGCGGATTGACCGGCGACCCGAGCGCCATAACACCGTCAATTGCCCCGCAGCCGCTGCGCCGGGGCAATTTGTTTCTGGTCGGACTCCCCGGCGCGGGCAAATCGACACTCGGCCGGCAACTCGCCCGCCGCCTGCACAAACGCTTTGTCGATACCGATGCCGTTCTCGAGGAGCGGCTGGGCGTGTCAATTCCCACGATCTTCGAAATCGAAGGTGAAGCCAGTTTTCGCGATCGCGAGCAACGGGTCTTGACCGAGCTGGCGGCAGTGGAGGGTATTGTCCTGTCGACGGGCGGCGGCGTGGTGGTCCGCGCGCATAATCGCGAGCTCCTGCAACGAAACGGCACGGTCATGTATTTGCACGCCACACCGCGGGCATTATGGGAACGCGTGCGGCATGCTCGCCACCGCCCCTTGCTGCAGACCGGCGATCCGCTCGCCCGCCTGACCGAACTCTATGCCGAACGCGATCCTCTGTACCGGCAAATCGCCGATCACGTTGTTGCCTCCGACCGCGGCGAAGTCATGCGCTTTGCGCGGGTATTCGCCGGATAAGCTCGCGCTTTTGGCTGGCGCGCCGTGATGGCGGCGGAGACAACTTCAATTGCCGTTGCGCTGGGCGAGCGCGCGTATTCAATCGAGATCGGCGAAGGCGTCTTGGCTCGCGTAGGCGCGGCGCTGGCGGCGCAAGGAATCCGTCGCGCCATCGTCGTGACCAACGCCACGGTCGCCGCACACTGGCTCGCGCCGCTCAACGCCTCTTTGACGGCATCGAGCATCGCGACGGAATCGCTTCTGGTGCCCGACGGCGAGATGCACAAGACCTTGGCGACGTTGGAAACGTTGCTGACGCGGCTCGTTGAATTGCGTGCGGAACGCAGCACGATGCTGGTCGCGTTGGGTGGCGGCGTCGTTGGCGATCTCGCCGGTTTCGCCGCGGCGATCTACCAGCGCGGGATGCCCTTCGTGCAGGTCCCGACCTCGTTGCTCGCTCAGGTGGATTCATCGGTCGGCGGAAAGACTGGGGTGAATCATCCGCTCGGCAAGAACATGATCGGCGCGTTTTATCAGCCGCGCGCCGTGTTCATCGACACGCAATGTCTCTCCACACTGCCCGATCGTGAGCTCTCGGCCGGCTTGGCCGAAGTCATCAAGTGCGCGGCCATTCGTGACCTTGATTTTTTTGCTTGGCTCGAGTCGAATCTCACCGCACTGCTCGCGCGCGACGCGGGAGCGCTTAAGCACGCGATCGCCGCAAGTTGCCGGATCAAGGCCGAGATCGTGGGTGCCGACGAGCGCGAATCGGGTGAGCGCGCGTTGCTCAACTTCGGCCACACGTTCGCGCACGCGATCGAAACGGCCGCGGGGTACGGCGCATGGCTGCACGGCGAAGCGGTGGGTGCGGGGATGGTGCTCGCGGCGCGACTGTCGCAGCGGGTGTGCGGGTTGCGCGCCGCAGACGCCGAACGGCTCGCGCAATTGGTGACGCGTGCGGGGTTGCCTATCAAACCGCCGCCTGTGCCTTTGACTCGCTGGATCGAGTTGATGGGGCGCGACAAGAAAGTCATCGCCGGTATGATGCGTTTTGTTGTGCTCGAAGCGCTGGGGCGCGGGGTCGTTACTTCCGCAGTCGAAGACGAGGACCTCGCGGCCGTCCTGCGGTAACGGAGTGACGAAGGTCGCGACCAAGTTTCGCGTCCCCGTTCGAAAAAACGGCGCCCGAAGGCGCCGCTTTTCACGTACCACCCGACTTCACGGGCTGCAGGTGATTGTGAATGGTGCTGTTCTGCCACCGATGTCGACGGCGACGAAGTTGTACAGCCCGTTTGTAAGTCCGCTGATTGCGACCGTTCCGGGACCTTCGAGGGTTGCTGGGGTGATTACCGGCGTAGAGGCAGCAGCGCCCGTCAAGCCAACGTTATACGGCGCGGTTCCGCCGGTAATCACTACGCCGAACGTTCTTCCAACGCACGCGCCTGAGCTAATTGGTGGCGTCGCCGTTAGCGTACCGGGTGGCGGCGGTGGCGGCGCGGGGCGCGGCGTCGCTCCCGGAACATTCTGGAGCGTTGCCGTAGTTTGCCGCCCGGCCGCGTCGAAAATCGTGAACGTCAACGGATCGACGCACGCGCCGTTGGTCGTCGCGGTGAAGAAACCGCCATTCTGATTGACCGTCATCGTCGACAAGATCACCGAATTCGGGAATGTCGATGAAACCCGGTACGGCGGCGTGCCGCCGTAGATAAAGTAGTCGATCCGGAACCCCGCTGAGCATTCGTCGGTAAACGCTCCCTGGATTCGCGCCGTGTCCGGGATCACCGTGATATTGGTCGTCGTCGTCGTGCGCACGACGGTGAAATTGGCGATCTGTTGTTGGCCGCTGGTCAAGTCGGTCACGCGGATCTGCGCCGGGGCGGTTGTCGCATCGACCGCCGACTGAATACCGACTTGCGCGCGGCCGCCGCCGTCGGTCGTGACGGTGAGCGTTTGCGCGAGCGGCGCCGCGGGGTTGCTCGTTAGAATGCTGAACGGACCGTAAACTACGTCGAAGCGAACCTGCCGCCCCGCGCCAGGCGCTCCCGCGGGACCGCTGACCTGGACGGCGACGGTGCCTGTCGCGCCGGTGCACAGGTTGCCGCTGCCGCATTCGGCCGAGCTTGCAACGACTGTCAGTGCGCTGGGGAAGAGCGCTGCCGGACGAACGAGGATGGTCGCCGGCGTGGTCTGCCCGCCGGAATCCTGTACGGTGACGACAGTCGACGTGTCGGCCGATACTGCATTGGCCAGCAGCAACACCGTGTTGCCTGCTACATTCTGCGTAACCGGCAACACCGCCGAGTTACTCGAAAAGACGCGGAAGGGCGGTGTTCCGCCGCTAATTGTCAGTGTCGTAGGAGTTCCAGGATAGACATTGGCAGCAGTCGGCAGTACGACCAGCGGACCGGGCGGCGCCGCAACAGGTGCGAATGCATTATTCGGTGCACCGCCGCCCCCTCCGCAGGCGGTCAGGATTAGCAGCCCGGCGAGCCCCAGCAAGGAGAACACCGGGCGCAGCCATGCGGTCAGAGGGCGTCGTGGCATGATCGATTTCCTAATGATGATGTCCTAAGATTGCGGATTGGCCGATACAGTTTTAAACGCTGCAACAAGCATCTAGCCGTCTTTGTTGAGATTAAAACCTAACTTTCTAAGCGGTGCAAGGTTTCCGGCTGAAAAAGGCGTCGTTTGCATGTCGATGTTGCGCCGGTGCCCAACACGCGTTGGTTATTGTCGCAATGCAGCATGGCAGGTACTATTTAACGTTTTCGTCGAGCGCCCGCTAATACCACTGTACGAGCGGTAGAGTATTGCCTGCAACTTAGTCTCAAGGGACAAAGGGGCAAACGGAGGTCCACAAGTGCGACAAGGTTTCGACGGTCCTTCTGTGTACCCGCCAGCGCGGCAAGGCCTCTACGACCCCGCGCATGAACACGATGCATGCGGTGTCGGTTTCATTGCCCATATCAAGGGATGCAAAAGTCACGCCATCGTTGTTCAGGGCCTATCGATCCTGACCAATCTGACTCACCGCGGTGCGACCGGTGCCGACCCGTTGCAGGGCGACGGCGCCGGCATTCTGCTGCAATTGCCCGATGCGTTTTTTCGCCGCGCCTGCGGCAAGCTCGGTATCACGCTCCCGGCAATTGGTCAGTACGGCGTCGGCATGGTGTTCCTGCCGAAAGAGCCCGCATCGCGGATGGCGTGCGAACAGCAGATCGAGCGCGCGATTGCGGCCGAAGGCCAAGTGCTATTGGGTTGGCGCGAGGTGCCGACGAACAACGCGGGGCTATCCGAGCGGACGAAGGAAGTGGAGCCGGTCATCCGACAGGTGTTCGTCGCGCGCGGGTCGCGCAAGATGGATCAGGACGCCCTGGAACGCAAGCTCTATGTTATTCGCAAGCGCGCAGGTCACGCGATTCAATCACTCCACTTGCGCCACGGCAAAGAGTTTTACGTGTCGTCGTTCTCGACGCGCACGATCGTCTACAAGGGCATGCTGCTCGCGCATCAGGTGGGAGAGTTCTACCTCGATCTGCGCGATGAAACGATGATCTCGGCGCTCGCGCTGGTGCACCAGCGTTTCTCGACGAATACCTTTCCTACGTGGGATCTGGCGCATCCGTTCCGGTTCATCTGTCACAACGGCGAGATCAATACGCTGCGCGGCAACTTCAACTGGATACGCGCGCGCGAAGGTGCGATCGCCTCCAAAGTGCTCGGTGACGATCTAGAGAAGCTCTGGCCGCTCATCTACGACGGCCAATCCGATTCGGCGTCGTTCGACAATGCGCTCGAGCTATTGGTCATGGGCGGCTACCCGCTGGCGCACGCGATGATGCTGATGATCCCGGAAGCGTGGGCGGGCAATCCGCTGATGGACGCGGACCGGCGCGCGTTCTATGAATATCACGCGGCGCTGATGGAACCGTGGGACGGACCCGCCGCGATGGCATTCACCAACGGCCGCCAGATCGGCGCAACGCTCGATCGCAACGGCCTGCGACCGGCGCGCTTTGTCGTGACCGACGATGACTACATCGTGATGGCGTCCGAAGTCGGTGTGCTCGATATCCCCGAGAGCAAGATCATCAAGAAGTGGCGGTTGCAGCCGGGCAAGATGCTGCTCGTCGATGTCGAGCAAGGGCGCATCGTCGATGACGATGAGTTGAAGCGTACGCTCGCGACGGCAAAACCCTATCGCGAGTGGTTAGGGCGCTGCCGGCTTCGGCTCGAAGAAATGCCGGAGCCCGCGCCGCCGCTCCCTTCCCAGATTTCCTTGCTCGATCGACAGCAGGCGTTTGGGTATACACAGGAAGACGAAAAGCTCTTGCTCTTACCCATGGCGCAGAACGCGGAAGAGGCGCTGGGTTCGATGGGCAACGATGCCGCGCTCCCGGTCTTGTCCGATCGGCCGAAGGTTTTTTACACGTATTTCAAGCAGTTGTTTGCACAAGTCACGAATCCGCCGATCGACCCGATCCGTGAGGAGCTCGTGATGTCGCTCGTCTCGTTCATCGGGTCGCGCCCCAACCTGCTCGGCATCGACGTCACCCAACCGCCGATGCGGCTCGAAGCGCAGCAGCCGATATTGACGCCGGAGAACATGGAAAAAATCCGGCACGTCGAGCTTTTTTCCGGCGGCGCGTTCAAGTCGCTCGAGCTCGATATCTGCTATCCCGTCGCATGGGGAGCGAACGGCATGGAAGCCGCGCTGGCGAGTCTGGCGGCGCACGCCGAAGACGCAATCCGCCAAGGCTACAACATCATCATCCTCTCCGATCGCAGCGTTTCGCCGGTAGCACTTCCCATCCCGGCGTTGCTCGCCACCGCCGCCGTGCATGAGCATTTGGTGAAGATGGGTTTGCGCACGTCGACGGGGTTGGTTGTGGAGACCGGTTCCGCGCGCGAAGTCCATCATTTCGCGCTGCTCGCGGGCTATGGTGCGGAAGCGATCCATCCCTATCTCGCGCTGGAATCGCTCTCGGAACTCGCGCGGTCGTTTCCCGAGGTCGACGCGAAGGAATCACACAAGCGCTTCATCAAGGCCATCTGCAAAGGGCTCTACAAGGTGATGGCGAAGATGGGCATCTCGACCTATCAGTCGTATTGCGGCGCGCAGATTTTCGAGGCGGTAGGCCTCGCCAAGGCGTTGGTCGATAAATATTTCACCGGCACCGCGAGCAATATCGAGGGAATCGGGCTCTTCGAAGTGGCGGAGGAGGCCGCTTGGCTGCATACGCTGGCGTTCGGCAACGATCCGCTGCTGCGGCAAATGCTCGACGCCGGCGGCGAATACCACTTCCGCGTCCGCGGCGAGGCGCACATGTGGACGCCGGACACCATCGCCAAGCTGCAACACGCGGCGCGCGCCAACAGCGGCTCGACCTACCGGGAATACGCGCATCTGGTCAACGAGCAGAGTCGGCAATTAAAAACGCTGCGCGGGTTGTTTGAGTTCGACTTGGCGCAGCGCACACCGGTGCCAGTCTCGGAAGTCGAGCCTGCGGCCGTGATCGTCAAGCGCTTCTCGACCGGAGCGATGAGTCTCGGTTCGATTTCCACCGAGGCGCACACGACGCTCGCCGTTGCGATGAACCGCATCGGCGGCAAGTCGAATACCGGGGAAGGCGGAGAGGACGCGGCGCGCTATCGCACCGAATTGCGCACCGGCACGAGCGGTGTGGTCGACGGCGATACGTTGGCATCGGTGCTGGGGCAGGCGAGCGTCGAACGCGACCTGCCGTTGCAGGCCGGAGACAGCTTGCGTTCCAGGATCAAACAGGTCGCCTCTGCACGCTTCGGCGTGACGGCCGAGTACCTTGCCTCCGCGGATCAGTTGCAGATCAAGATGGCGCAAGGTGCCAAGCCCGGCGAAGGCGGTCAGTTGCCCGGCCACAAGGTGTCCGATTACATCGCGCGGCTGCGGTATTCGGTGCCTGGCGTGGGCCTCATTTCGCCGCCGCCGCATCATGATATCTACTCGATCGAAGATCTGGCGCAGTTGATTCACGATTTGAAGAACGCGAATGCAAAAGCGGCGATTTCGGTGAAGCTTGTCTCGGAAGTCGGCGTCGGGACGGTTGCCGCCGGTGTAGCGAAGGCGAAAGCGGATCACGTGACGATTGCCGGACACGATGGCGGCACGGGCGCTTCTCCGTGGTCGTCGATCAAGCACGCCGGTACGCCGTGGGAGCTGGGGCTTGCCGAAACGCAGCAGACGCTGGTGTTGAATCGCCTGCGCGGTCGTATCGCCGTGCAGGTCGATGGGCAGATGAAGACGGGCCGCGATGTCGCGGTAGGCGCGTTGCTCGGCGCGGACGAATTCGGTTTCGCCACGGCGCCGCTGATCGTCGAAGGCTGCATCATGATGCGCAAGTGTCATTTGAACACGTGTCCTGTCGGTGTGGCGACGCAGGATCCCGTGCTGCGGCGGAAATTCACCGGACAGCCGGAGCATGTCGTCAACTATTTCTTCTTCGTCGCGGAAGAGGTCCGGGAGATCATGGCGCAGCTCGGATTCCGCACGTTCGACGAGATGATCGGCCGGGCCGATCTGCTCGACATGCGCACTGGCATCGAGCACTGGAAGGCGAAGGGCCTCGATTTCTCGCGGGTGTTCTATCAGCCGCAAATGCCCGCCGACGTCGCCCGCCATCAGTGCGAGACGCAAGATCACGGGCTCGCGCGCGCGCTCGATCATCAGTTGCTCGCCGCCGCGGAGCCGGCACTCGGCAATAGGCAGCCGGTGCGGTTGAATTACCGAATCCGCAACGCCAACCGGTCGGTAGGCGCCATGCTGTCCGGCGCCGTGGCGCGCCGGTACGGCCACGAAGGGTTGCCCGACGATACGATCCACGTCGCGTTCGAGGGAATCGCAGGGCAGAGCTTCGGCGCGTTCCTCGCGCGCGGAGTGACGTTCGAATTGCAGGGTGCGACGAACGATTATGTCGGCAAAGGGTTGTCGGGCGGACGCATCGTCGTCTACCCCGATCCCACTTGTCCTGCGACACCGGAAGAGAACATCGTCGTGGGCAACACGGTGATGTACGGCGCAATCGACGGCGAGGCGTACCTGCGCGGTGTCGCCGGAGAGCGCTTCTGCGTTCGCAACTCGGGCGCGACCGCCGTCGTCGAAGGGCTGGGCGATCACGGCTGCGAATACATGACCGGCGGAACGGTCGTCGTGCTGGGGAAGACGGGACGCAACTTCGCGGCGGGCATGAGCGGCGGTGTGGCCTATGTCTACGACCGCGACGGATCGTTCGCGCAGAAGTGCAACACCGCGATGGTCACGCTCGAGCCGGTATTGAGCGAGGCAGAACAAATGGCAGCGGACGCTCTGCTCATCACGGCCGGCAAAGGTCGTATTCGGCATCGGCAAAGGTTCGACGAACCGTTGCTGCGCGAATTGATCGACAGGCATCTGCGCTTCACCGGCTCGACACTGGCGCTCAAACTGCTCGACAATTGGGAGGTGTCGCGCGCGAAGTTCGTCAAAGTCTTCCCGCACGAATACATCCGCGCACTCTCCGAGCTGTACGGAAAAGAGAACGCAGTGATGCCGGCCGCCGCGCGGAAACAGAAGGAAGCGGCTTAGTGTCCCGTTCCGGAAATACCTTGCACAAAAGCGGACGAAAAACGGCGCGCTGCTTTGTCGCAAGCCTTGCCGATATTCACGATATCGGCTTCGCCTTGCTTCGCGCCGCGCACCGTTTTCGCCACTTTTGCATCTGCCGGAATCGTTCTCCTCACCGACTTTCGGAAGTTATCTCCGGAACGGGTCACTAACAGATGGGCAAGATCACCGGCTTTCTCGAACTCACGCGCATCCGCGAAGCGATGGAGGCGCCGCAAGAACGCGTGCGCCATTACCGCGAGTTCACGCTGACGTTGGCCGACGACGAAGCGGCGAAGCAGGGTGCGCGCTGCATGGATTGCGGCATACCATTCTGCCAGACGGGTTGCCCGATCAACAACATCATCCCCGACTGGAACGATTTGGTTTACCGGCACCAGTGGCAGCAGGCGCTTGACGTGCTGCACTCGACGAACAATTTTCCGGAATTCACCGGCCGCGTCTGCCCCGCGCCCTGCGAAGAGTCGTGCACACTCAACATCAACGACGATCCGGTGGGCATCAAGTCGATCGAGCATTTCATCATCGACAAAGGCTTTAGCGAAGGTTGGGTCAAGCCGCAACCGCCGTCGCGCGGAACGGGCAAACGCGTGGCCGTGGTCGGCTCGGGACCGGCGGGCATGGCCTGCGCGCAGCAACTCGCGCGCGCCGGCCACAGCGTGGTCCTCTTCGAGAAAGCCGATCGCATCGGCGGTCTGTTGCGCTATGGAATTCCGGATTTCAAAATGGAGAAGGACTTAATCGACCGCCGGATGGAGCAGATGGCAGCCGAAGGTGTTGAGTTTTGCGTCAACACGAATGTCGGTCAGAACGTCGCTGCGTCGCGCATTCTGGAGGAATTCGCGGCGGTCGTGCTGACCGGCGGCGCGGAAGCTCCGCGCGACTTGCCGGTACCGGGGCGCGAGCTCGCCGGTGTTCATTTCGCGATGGAGTTCCTGCCGCAGCAGAACAAAATCGTCGCGGGCGAGGTGGTGAACGGCCAAATCAGTGCGGCAGATAAGCATGTCGTGGTGATCGGCGGCGGTGATACGGGTTCCGACTGCGTCGGCACGTCGAACCGTCAAGGTGCCGCATCGATCACCCAATTCGAACTATTGCCGCAACCACCGGACGTCGAAGATAAGCCGATGGTGTGGCCGTATTGGCCGGTCAAGCTGCGCACGTCGTCGTCGCACGAGGAAGGCTGCGAGCGCGATTGGGCGGTGGCAACCAAGCGCTTCGAGGGAGCCGACGGCAAAGTCGAAAGACTGATCGCGTCTAGAGTCGAATGGCGGAAAGACGCGCAAGGACAGATGCGCATGGTCGAAGTCGCGGGCAGTGAATTCGCCATGCGCGCCGATCTCATTTTGTTGGCGATGGGATTTACCGGCCCCGTGGCGACCGGCTTGCTCGATCAGTTCGGAGTCGACCGTGATGCGCGTTCGAACGTCAAAGCGGACACCGAGAGTTATCGCACGTCGGTGCCGCAGGTCTTTGCCGCGGGCGACATGCGCCGCGGTCAGTCACTCGTCGTGTGGGCCATTCGCGAAGGCCGCCAGGCGGCGCGTTCCGTCGACGAATTTCTGATGGGCTCCTCGTTGCTGCCGCGTTGAATCGTTAGCACTCCTGTACGTGCGCGGTGCGAAAGTTTCGCCGCGCGTGTTCCCCCGACCTTCCGATGCTTCCTCTGGTCAACGACACGTTTCTGCGCGCGTTACGACGTAATCCCACACCCTATACACCGGTGTGGCTGATGCGTCAGGCGGGTCGCTACTTGCCCGAATACAACGCTATTCGCGCGCAGGCGGGAAGCTTCTTGGCGCTCGCGACCAATCCCGCCCTTGCTGCTGAAGTCACGTTGCAACCGCTTGAGCGATTCCCGCTGGACGCCGCGATTGTGTTTTCCGACATTCTGACGGTGCCCGACGCGATGGGATTGGGGCTTTCGTTCGCGGAAGGTGAGGGGCCGCGTTTTGCGCACACCGTACGCGACGAAGCGGCGGTAGACGCGCTCGCCGTACCGGACATGAATAAATTGCGCTACGTGTTCGAGACGGTGGCGCAGAGCAAGCGCGCGCTGAACGGCCGTGTTCCGCTCATCGGCTTCGCGGGAAGTCCGTTCACGCTCGCCTGCTACATGATCGAAGGCGCCGGCAGCGTGGGCTTCGAACGCGTGCGCCGCATGGCGTTCGCGCGGCCGGATCTGCTCGCACGTATCGTTAAGACCAATGCGCGCGCGGTGGCCGCCTATTTGAACGAGCAGATCGCCGCCGGCGCCGATGCCGTGATGTTGTTCGATACATGGGGCGGCCTGTTGACAGCGGACGCTTATCGGAAGTTTTCGCTGGCGCCGATGCGTGACGTGATTGCGAGTTTGCGCTCAAGTGATGCGGGCGATGCAATTCCCGCGATTGTCTTTACCAAAGGCGGCGGTGCGTGGCTGTCCGAATTAGCCGACTCCGGAGCGGCTGGCGTAGGTCTCGACTGGACGGTTGATCTCGGAGAGGCTAGGCGCGCCGTCGGCGAACGTGTGGCGTTGCAGGGTAATCTCGATCCGGTGGTCTTGTTGACTGATGAGAAGACGGTCGCGCGCGAGTCGATCCGCATCGTGCGGTCCGCAGGCGCGGCGCCGGGTCATATCTTTAACCTCGGCCATGGGGTTCTGCCTGCGACTCTTCCCGATCTGGTTGCCGCGCTGGTCGAGGCCGTGCATCAAGAATCTGCCGCGTTTCGCCTCGAATCCTGCGCCCCGCCTTGATCTCGCCACGCCGCCCTAGGGAAAAACGCCGCGAACCCGCGCCGGTGCTAGTGTCACAGGGTCTTGACAAAACCCGGTAACGGAGTTTTCCCTCTGAGACTTATGCACACGGTTGGTCGCCGCAGAGGACACCTGCCATCTTGCGCTGCGACGGCGAGTGAAATTTCTTATAACCTATTGATATTCCAGAAAAAAGGAAATCGGCTCGGTATGCCGATCCCGCGGCCATAACGAAAGCTCAGCGAGCGCCCGGTTCAGGGCGGGTTAGTTACTCACATAGTTATCCACATCGTTGGGCACGCGTCTTTCCGAACCTTAGAAATTAAAGGGTTGCGCTGCATACCTCTCTTAGTCGTGAAGAACAAGAACACTACAACTACTTCACAGCTCACCTTGCAATTTACTTTACAACGTTCGCGCAGGACCACATGAGAAGCTAACGCGAATGCCGATCCTTCGTGTCGCACTTCCTGTTGCCGCGGAAACTCCGTTCGATTACTGGGCTCCGGAAGGACTTGAGCTTCGTCGAGGCACGGTCGTACGGGTGGCGCTTGGTCCACGCAAGCTCGAAGGAGTCGTGATCGATGCGGACGTGAGCTCGCAGGTCGCTACGGAAATGCTCTCGCCCGTTCTTGATATACCGTCGTTGCCTCCGATTCCCGACGACGTTCTCGCGCTGTGCGAATTCGTCGCAACGTATTATCAGCAGCCGCTGGGAATGGCGCTTGCGCTTGCGGTGCCGCCCCTGAGCGCCTTGCGCAAACGACCACGGGCGAATGGGGAAGGAGCGGCGGATCAGGACGCCAATGAGGACGCCCCGGTAAAGCTCAACCAAGAGCAGCGTAGCGCGGCGGACGCAATACTTGCCGCGCGCGGCCGTTATGCACCCTTTCTGCTTTATGGCATTACTGGAAGCGGCAAGACGGATGTGTATCTGACCGCTGCGGGCGAGGTCATCGCGGACGGCGGCCAAGTGCTGCTGCTCGTTCCGGAAATCAACTTGACGCCGCAGCTCAGGGAGCGCGTGCGTTGCGCGCTGCCCCGAGCGAAGATTGCGACGCTGCATAGCGCGCTGACCAAGAGCGAACGCCTCGCGCACTGGCTGCAAGCGGCGAGCGGCGCCGCGCAACTCGTGTTGGGTACACGGCTCGCCATCTTCGCGCCATTGCCGGGGCTTGCGCTGATGATCGTCGATGAAGAGAACGACTCTTCGTACAAGCAACAGGATGTCGTTCGTTACCATGCGCGCGATGTGGCAGTGTGGCGAGCGCGCCGGCGGGATGTGCCGGTCCTGTTGGGCAGTGCCACGCCCTCGCTCGAATCCTGGCGGCAAGCGCAGGAAGGCCGATACCGGCAGCTCGATTTGGGCAGGCGAGCCGACCCTCGCGCAACACTGCCGCGAGTGCGCTGCGTCGACAATCGACCCGCGCGGGCACTGCAGGGAATCGGCGAGCCGCTGCGTGCGGCCATTGCGGCGCGGCTTGGGCGCGGCGAGCAATCGTTGCTGTTCATCAACCGGCGGGGTTTCGCACCTTCGTTACTCTGTTCCGCATGCCGGTGGGAGGCAGGATGCCCCCGTTGCAGTGCGCGCCTGGTCGTCCATCGCGAACCGCGCCGTCTCAACTGCCACCACTGCGGTTACACCGAGCCTGTCCCGGCTTCGTGTCCTTCGTGTGGCAACGTCGATCTGCTACCGTTGGGTTTCGGTACCCAACGCCTTGAACGCGTTCTCGGCGAGGCGTTTCCGCTGGCGCGAATCGCCCGCATCGACCGCGACAGCACACGTACCCGTGATGCGTTCGCCGCGATTCGCACGCGCGTCGCTGCCAACGAGCTGGACATCCTGGTGGGCACGCAGATGCTCGCCAAAGGTCATGACTTTCCGCGCCTGACCCTAGTCGGCGTGCTGGGCGCCGACAACGCGCTCTACAGCGGAGATTTTCGCGCGACGGAGCGCCTGGCTGCATTGTTGTTGCAGGTAGCGGGACGCGCGGGGAGGGCTGGCTTACCGGGAGAAGTGATCGTCCAGACCGAGTTCCCCGACCATGCAGTTTATGCAGCACTCATCGAGCATGATTATCGCAAGCTCGCGGCATCCCTCTTGTCCGAACGCCAACGCGCGCAATTGCCGCCGTACACGCACGTCGCGCTCCTTGCGGCGGAGGCGCGCCAGCGCCGCGACGTGAACGCTTTCCTCGACGCCGCGCATTCCGTGGCGATAGCGCTCGCGCGCGAAGCGCAAGGCAACGTGGAAGTATTTTCCCCCGTGCCCGCGCTGCTCGCACGGCGGGCCGGTTACGAGCGCGGACAGTTGATTGTGCAAAGTAGCGAGCGCAACGCGTTACAGCGCTTCTTGCCTGCTTGGCGCGCTGACATTCTCGCGATCGCGGGACGGCGCGCACGCTGGGCACTCGACGTGGATCCGGCTGGATTCGGCTGAACCTTCCGATTGTCAACGCAGGTTGAACCTTTCGGTTCGATCGCTGAACGCCCTATCGCTATAATTCAAAGCTTTGCATCCGAACCTCAAGAAAACCGTTTGTTGAGCGATCTCAAGTCCGAACTCGAACGCTTGTTCGCGTGCGCCATCCGCGAAGTGCTGCCCGATGTGTCAGGTGTCGTTGCTGCATTCGAACGCCCCAGGCTGGCGGCGTACGGTGATTATGCGTCGAATGTCGCCTTGTCGCTCGGCAAACGCGCTGGCCGCAATCCACGGCAGCTCGCCCAGGCGTTGCTCGATGCGCTGCCGCGTTCAGACGCGATCGATCGCGCAGAGATCGCGGGTCCGGGCTTTATCAACGTGTTCGTCACGGCGCCCGCGCGTCAGGCGATCGTCGCGCGCGTGCTGGCGGAACGCGAAGCGTTCGGCTCGACTCGCGCACATGCGGGGGAACGCGTCATGGTCGAGTTCGTCTCGGCCAATCCAACGGGGCCCTTGCACGTGGGTCACGGCCGGCAGGCGGCGTTGGGCGACGCGATCGGCAATCTTTTGACGGCGCAAGGCTACGCGGTTACGCGCGAGTTTTACTACAACGATGGTGGCGCGCAAATCGACAATCTGACGCGCTCGGTGCGCGCGCGCGCAGCGGAGTTGTTGGGCACCGAAGCACAGATTCCAGAGGACGGCTATCGCGGCGAATACATTCGGGAATTAGCACAGCGCTTCGTCACGGAAGTCGGACACGATCTGGCCGATAGCGACGCGTTGCGGCGCTTCGCCGTGGCCGAATTGCGGCACGAGCAGGACCGCGACCTGCACGCATTTGGCGTCGTATTCGATCACTATTATCTCGAAAGCTCACTGTACGAAAAGGGCCTGGTCGACGAGGCCGTTGCGCGTCTCACCGCGTCCGGAAAAACATTCGAGCAGGATGGTGCGCTGTGGCTCAGGACGACCGATTGCGGCGACGACAAGGACCGCGTGATGCGCAAGTCCGACGGTAGCTACACCTACTTCGTGCCGGATGTCGCCTATCACCTCACCAAGTGGAAGCGTGGTTTTGCCAAGGTCGTCAATGTTCAAGGCTCCGATCATCACAGCACGGTGACGCGCGTGCGTGCCGGGTTGCAGGCCGCGGGACTGGGCGTTCCCCCCGGCTACCCCGATTACGTGCTACACAAGATGGTCACGGTGATGCGCGGCGGCGAAGAAGTCAAGATCAGCAAACGCGCCGGCAGCTACGTCACGCTGCGCGATTTGATCGATGAGGCGGGCAGCGACGCCGTGCGGTTTTTTCTCGTTTCGCGCAAAGCCGAAGCCGAATTCGTGTTCGATATCGATCTTGCGCGGTCGCGCTCCGAGGACAATCCGGTGTACTACGTCCAATACGCTCACGCGCGCGTTGCATCGGTCTTGAAGCAGGCGCGAATCGCGCTTGCGGAAGCCGCCCCGCTACTCTCGAATGCGGACCTAGTGCCGTTGACGAGTCCGTTCGAGCAGGCATTGTTGCGCCGGCTCGCCGACTATCCAGCGGAGCTTGCGGCGGCGGCGCGCGATTTCGCGCCGCATGTGATCACGTCGTACTTGAAGGAATTAGCCCACGAGTTCCACAGTTACTATAATGCGGAGCGATTCTTGGTCGACGATGAGCGGCTTCAGCGGGCGCGGCTCGCGTTGGCGGTCGCTACCGGACAAGTATTGAGGAACGGCCTCAAGGTGCTCGGGATCACAGCCCCGGAAGAGATGTGAGGATCGATGAAAGAGCGGAACAAAGTGCTTAGCGCCAATGACGAAAGCGTCGCATGACCCGTGTGTCGCCGGCTGTGCCTATGCGCCGAGCGCGCGCGTCGCGCAAGGCGGGCCGAGGTGGCACGGTGCTCGGGATCTTTATCGGACTCGTACTGGGCTTGGGTCTCGCGGCCGTGGTCGCGTATTACCTCTCGAGCGCGAACTCGCCGTTTCTGACCTCGGGGGCGGCGAAAGACACGCGTGACCCGGCGCGCGATCCGGGCAAAGGCGTGCGCAGCGAGCGCTCCGACGTCACGGAGAAGCCACGCTTCGATTTCTACAAGATCCTCCCAAGCGGCGAAGAGCCGAAGCAGGCGGACCGGCGCACGGCAGACCGGACCGACCGCGCGATCGTTGAACAAGCCAGGGATCGCTCGCCCGACAAAACCACAGCCAAAGCAGCGGACCGGCCGCTGGAAAAAGCCGCGCCGGATCGCCCTCCGGACAAGCTCGCTTCAGTCGAACGGGAGGCCAAAGCGCCCAAGCCGGGTGAGCGCTTCTGGCTGCAGGCGGGGTCGTTCGCGAATGAATCGGACGCGGACAATTTGAAGGCGCGACTGGCGCTCGCGGGCTGGCAGGCGAACGTACAAACCGGCGTTCTGCCTGACAAGGCGGTCCGTTTTCGCGTACGTCTCGGCCCCTACGACAACACGGACGAGTTGACGCGCATCAAGGCGGATCTCGCGAAAAACGGCTTCGATGCGGCGGTGATCAAGTTCTAAATGAACTGCCGGTGCGGTTACGCGTCTTAAAAGGTGTCGGCGCGCCGCTGCTTACATGCGTTAATGGCGCACGTCATGGCGCTGACGCACACCCCAGAAGGTCAGACGCAAACCTAGAAGGAGTAGGCATGAACCGCATTCGCTTCCCCTTGGCCGCACTCATCGCCGCGGTCTTCGCGCTGGCGGCGATGAGCGTCCTCGCCCAGCAACTCGCCGAAGGCAAGGAATATCAAAGGCTCAAGAATCCGCAGCCGGTGGAATCGGGCAAGAAGATCGAGGTCATCGAATTCTTTTCGTACGCGTGTCCGCATTGCGGTGACCTGGAGCCGGCACTGCAGTCGTGGCTCAAGAATGTGCCTGCCGATGTTCAGTTCAAGCGTGTGCCGGTCGTATTCCAACCGCGGTGGGAGGGCCTGGCCAAGCTCTACTACACGCTCGAAGCGCTGGGGGAGGAGTCCAAACTTTCGCCGGACGTATTCGCTGCGATTCACGGTAAAGGGGCGAATCTGGGTAGCGACAAGGAGTTCTTCGATTGGGCGGCAAGCAAAGGTCTCGATCGCAAGAAGGTGGAAGACATGTACAAGTCGTTCGCGATGTCCGGCAAGGTCAATCGCGCGCGTCAGCTTGCCGGCGCATACAGCATTCAGTCGGTCCCGACGATCATCGTCGATGGCAAGTTCGTCACGGCCCCGGATAAGGTCGGCTCGCACGCGATGATGCCGGCAGCCCTGGACGCCCTGGTCGCGAAAGCCCGCGCGGAGCGTCCGAAGAGCTAACGCAAAGCGAGCCGGACGCGCGCCGCGTGAAGGTCTTTTTGACCGGCGCGTCGTCGGGCCTCGGCCATGCGCTCGCGCGGCATTACGCCGCGAAAGGCGCCACGTTGGGCCTCTTGGCGCGCCGCGCCGCCCCGCTCGCACAATTCGCGGCTGAGATTGCACCAGCGATCGCGGAAACTTATGTAGCGGATGTGCGCGATGCCGGTGCGTTACAGGCCGCTGGCGCTGATTTTCTCGAGCGCTTCGGCGTTCCCGACGTTGTGATCGGCAATGCCGGCGTATCCGCCGGTACGCTCACCGAGCACGCCGCCGATCTCGAGACGTTCCGCTCCGTAATGGACACCAACGTGCTAGGCCTCGTCCATACGTTTCATCCGTTTGTCGCGGCAATGCGGCGCGAGCGCCGCGGCGTACTAGTGGGGATCGCCAGCGTCGCGGGCTTTCGCGGGCTGCCGGGATCCGGAGCGTATTCGGCGTCGAAGGCGGCGGCGGTCACCTATCTTGAAAGCTTGCGCGTAGAGCTTTCTGGTAGCGGCGTATCAGTTGTTACGATCTGCCCTGGCTTTATCGCGACGCCGATGACTGCGCGGAATCCTTACTCGATGCCCTTTTTGCTGGACCCGGACCGCGCGGCGAGCCTGATCGCCCATGCCATCGCACGCCGCCGCCGCTTCTACGTGCTGCCTTGGCCGATGGCGTGGATCGGCACGATGCTGAAGCTCCTGCCGCGTCCGCTCTATGACCGCGCGTTCGCGCGTGCACCGCGCAAACCGCGCCAGCCGTGACGAGTCCGCACGTACCAGTCGCGGACGCTCCGGCGGTCAACGTCGATTGGGCCAATGTGACGCACGCGCCGGCGGCCGCGCCGCCGCGGATCGCGAGCCTCGTGCCAAGTCTCACCGAGCTGCTATTCGCGCTGGACTTGGGCGAGCACGTCGTCGCGCGCACCGGGTTTTGCGTGCACCCGCGCGAGGCGGTTAAGCGCGTCCCTAAACTTGGCGGCACGAAGGACCCGGACCTCGAACGGCTGCGCGCGCTCGCGCCCACGCATCTCATCGTCAATATCGACGAGAACCGGCGCGAAGTGGTTGACGTGGCGCGCACCTTCGTTCCGCATATCATCGTCACGCACCCGCTGACGCCGTACGACAATGTCCGGCTCTTCCGGTTGATCGGCGCGATTTTCGATCGGCTCGCAACCGCAGAGCGACTCGTCGCGGCGTATGTCGAAGCTGCGACCGAGCTGGAGACGCGTGCCGCCCAATGGCCGCGCGAGCGTGTGCTCTATCTCATCTGGCGTAAGCCGTGGATGACGGTGGCCCGTGATACCTATGTGTCGGCGACCCTTGCTCGCGCCGGGTGGGATACGGTTCCGGCAAACGCAATAAAACGCTATCCGGAGATCGCCGAAGAAGACGCCGCCTGGTGCGACGCCCAGCGGATTTTGGTGTCGTCGGAGCCGTATGCGTTCCGTGTGCGCGATGCGCTGGAAATCGGCAAGCGCAGAAGGAGACCGGCGCATCTCATCGACGGCGAATGGACGTCGTGGTACGGCCCGCGTGCGATCGAAGCGATGCACTCGCTCGCGCAATACCGCGCCGCGCTAATGGCTTAACAAATTCCGCACGAATGAGCCGTCAGTCCGCGGCCTTTGCTTCGCGAACCCACTACAGCGGCACGCGAATGCCTAATGTGACGCCCCAATAATCGCCGTCGCTCTTGTTCGTGGTTCCCGACCCGTAAACGAAACCGGTCACGCCGCCAAAGTCCCGGGCAACTCCCGCGTTGAAGAGTCCGTAATTGTCGTCCGGCCGGTAGCCGGGTACGGCAAAGGAGCCGGAGAGACCGATCGGCGAAGCGGTGACCTGCCGCGCGTCGTCCTCGGTCTCGAATTCCCATGTCACGCGGGCGAACGGCCGGAAGCCGTTGATGTCGCCGGAAGCCTGCCAGCCCAAGCTCCCGATCAGCGATTCGCGTCGCTGCTGGCCATAGCGCAGCCCGGTACTCGACGTGCTGTTCTCGCTGAACGCTCGGACTGTCGCCTCCTGGTACGTTAGCTTGGCGAACGGGCCGTGATTCCACCGGTCGAGCTTGAACCAATACCCGCCGAGAACCCGGCCGATGATATGGTAGCCGCGCGTATCGCCCGATTCGCCGCGGCCCCCCGTACCGAAGCCGAGATTGCGGTTGACGTCGCTGTAATCGAGACTCCCGCCACCGACAGTCGCGCCGACCCACCACGGTCCTTCGCCATACCCGGCGTACGCGGTGATTGTCGGCTCTTTCAGCGTGAAGTTGCCGCCGGATCCGCCGAAATCGCCCTTGTATTCGGTATAGCCAAACGCAACGCCCGCGAGCAAGCGGTCCGACAGCCGCATGTCGCCGCCGACGGTGATCGTGTGCGAATCGCCTTCTCCGGAAAATCTTCCGCTGCCGAAATCGTCGTTGCCGTAGTCATAGACGGCCCACGCCTGCGTCTTGCGCGGCGACAACGGCGCGTACGACGCCGACATCATCCTGGAATCGAGCGCCCGATAGTTGGCGCGCTCAACCGCGAGCGGCGCCTCGCCTAACGCGGCAATCTGCTGCGGGCCTTCGAGCAGTGCGGCAATCGCCGCCGCCGCCGCAAGGTAGGTGCCGGTTGTCCCATGGAACGAGTCGGAAAAGACGTACGTCAGGTTGCCGCCGAGTTCGCGCAGGGTCGACGGCGTGCATTGCAGAGCGCTCGCCGTCGTACAAACCGGAACGGTCACGTTGGTGAAACCGAACGCGGCGGGATTGACGATAAATTCGTTCAACAGCCCGAAAATGTTGACTTGGACGACCGGCGAATTGCCGGCGGCGAGGGAGGCGTCCAACGTCGAATTGAACAGACCCGAAAGCGACGTCAGGGTGGCTTGGGCGCCGAGCGCAGCGGCTCGAGGTGTCTTGCCGAGATCGGGAACATTCTGCACGACGATGTTCCGCGCACCGGCGGCACGAAGGCGACCCGCCTGGGTCGCAAGATCGGTGGCCGCCTGCGCCACGCCCGCCTGCAACTGCGCCGAGGTTATCCGCCCCGCCCCCGCCAGCAGTAATAGGTCCTGGATGTCGTTGCCGCCGCCCTGGATCGCGTACAGAGCGCCGGTATCGAGCGGCCCTCGTGCCAGCAACTGCGACACTTGCTGCGCGACCGACAAGTTGGGGACGTTCGGAGGAACGCTCGCGCCGGCCGCATTCACGCGGGCGCCACCCTGCGCAAAATCATTTCCCCCGGTGAACGACGGGCCAACGGACAATCCATAACGTTGCGCCAGATATTCGAAGGCAGTGAGGCCGGGGTTGGTTGTGAATCGCGCGCCATACTGTCCGGCATCGCTCAAGCTGTCGCCGAAAACGTACACATTGCTGTACTGCGCGTACGCGACACAGGAGCAGAGTGCGTACACGATGGCGCCGGCACGAAGCGCCGAGCGTAGGCTACGCATGGATTTTTCTCCTCGGGAGTTTGCGTGGTTCAGTTCGGGCTAAAGCTTTTAGCGGCCCCGGCAAATCTTAAAGCAAAACCCTGGGTATCCGCCGTTGACACACCGTCAACGATCGGGACCGCGCGGACGTTGTTGCAGGAATGAGAGGGAGCCACGGCATGATGACCATCGGTCGACCCAAAGAGCGCCGTGACAGCGATGCGGCTGCGGCAGGTTGGCGGTCTCGTGCGTTCGTGTGGGGCGCGGTTTTGCTCTTGTTGGCGGCGCTGTTGACGTCGATGCCCGCCCTGGCGCAGGCCGACAGCGATCTCCCGGGCCGCGTTGGCCGGATCGCGGACATCGGCGGGGAACTCTATCTATCCCCGCAGGACAAGCCCGACCAATGGACGGAGATCGGGCAGAACTACCCGGTGACCACTGGCGACAACTTGTGGGTCGCCCGCGAGGGCCGCGCGGAAGTCGACTACGGCGGCGGGCAGTTTCGGCTCGCGGGCGACACGAATCTGCACGTCTCGCGATTGGACGATCGTAATTTCGCCATATTCGTCGCGCAGGGTCGCGTCATCGTGCGGGTGCGCGTGCTGGATCCCGGCGAGGTCGCGCGCATCGATACCCCCAACGCGCAAATCGCGATCACGCGTCCGGGGCTTTATCGGATCGACGTCGCCGATGACCCGCGGCGCACGCACCTCGCCGTGCGTGAGGGCGAAGCGAACATCGCGACCGCAGGTTCGGTGCGGCAGGTGCTGCCCGGCCAGACCGCCCTCCTGGAAGGGACCGAGCCGCAGCATGCGAGCGTGCGTAACGGAACCGGCATAGACGGATTCGACACGTGGAGCGCCAATCGCGACCGCCGCTACGAGCGCAGCCGCGCGACCGCGCATGTGTCCCGCCAAATGGTGGGCTACGCCGATCTGGACGAATACGGCACCTGGGAGACGACGACCGAGTACGGCGCGGTCTGGTATCCGTCGGCAGTGGCTGCGGATTGGGCCCCATATCGCAATGGCTATTGGACGTCGGTCGGAAGCTGGGGATGGACTTGGGTCGATTACGCGCCATGGGGCTACGCGCCGTTTCACTACGGTCGCTGGTCGCACATCGGTGGCCGCTGGGGCTGGTACCCGGGGGCATACGTGGCTCGCCCTATTTGGGCGCCGGCGCTGGTCGGCTGGGCCGGCGGGCCGAGCTGGGGCGTTTCAGCGGCGTATGGTTCACCTGTCTACGGTTGGGTGCCACTCGGCTGGGGTGAGCCGTATCGGCCTTGGTGGGGCCGTTGCTCCCACCGTTGCTGGGACCATTACAACCGTCCCTACGCGGTCAACGTCGCCGAGCGTGCGCAAGCGGCACCGACGCGCTATGCGAATTGGCACGTACCCGGGGCAATCACGGCAGTGCCCGGGGCCGCGTTCGCCGGCCGCAAGCCGGCGCCCGCCAACCTCGTCAATGTGTCGGGAGCAATGGCCGCCAATGCGCCGTTGCTGGCCGCTGCTCCGGCAGTCAAGCCTGATCTAGGGCGTATTCCCGGAGTGCGGACCGGTACCGGAGTGCCGCCGCCAGCTTCGACTTTCCATCCGACCGCGAAGCCCGGAAATCCGGGTGGATCGGCGGCGACAATACCCGCGACGGGGGCCGTGGTTGCAGTTCCGCCCGCGGCGCGACCCGTTTCGGTTCCGGGTAGTCCAATGCCCGCGCCACGCGGTGCGCCGGCCCTTGGGCCGAGCAATCAGCGGCTATCGGCCAAACCTGCGCAGATGCTCGCGCCGCCAGGAGCAAGCACTTACAACGCTCCGGTGTTCAACGCGGCGCCAACTGGCCTTCCGGCGCCGCCAATAGCCGCCCCGAACCTTGCGAGCCCCGCGGTGGGCGCACGTCCCGCACGCGCTTATCCGCGGCCACCGGCGCCCGCAATCGGAGCGCCGGTGATGTCCGCTCCCCACGCGCCAGCGCCGGTGATGCGGCCCCTCCCCCAACGCGACCGCACTCCGCCGGCACCGTCAATGATGCATGCGGCGCCGGCAGCCCAGATCGCACGACCGATCGCCGCCCCGCAGTCCGCGTCGCCAGCGCCGCAGATCGCCCGCCCCAGCGCGGGTCCGCCGTCGGCGCCGCAGCACGTTGTGCCGGCGCGACCTCTGGGCGGCCACGCGGGGAACGGGCCCACCGGTAAGGTCGCCGCGCCGATGGGCCAGCACGGAACACCCTACGCGCGCTGAAACTCCAGGTTGCTTGGGGGTTCGCTTTTCCTGGAAAACGTAATCGTTCGGCAGTTACGCAAATTTCTAATAAGTTGCATTAGGTCCTTCGCGCCCATTCAATCCGAGGCCTTTGCGAGCACTTCCAGGACATTGTTCACCGTCAGCACGCTCAGCCATCGATTGGATTCGCGGCTTACCCCAGCGATATGCGGAGTCAGGATGAGATTCGGGATTCCCGAGTACAAGGAGCCGACGGCGGCGGGCAGCGGCTCGGTCGCGAACACGTCGATCATGGCGCCGGAGAGCCGACCATCGCGCAGTGCGTCGATCATGGCGGGCTCGTCGACCACGCCCCCACGCGTGGTGTTCACGAGAATCGCGCCACGCGGCATCCGGTCGAACGCGGCGCGGTCGAGCAGATGCCTGGTTTCGCTGGTTAGCGGTACGTGCAGGCTGAGCGCGTCGCTGGTCTCGAGCACGTCCTCGAAGGTCAGACTCGTCACGCCCAATTCGCGCCATGACGGGTCTTCTGCGTGTACGAACGGATCGAATGCGACCACCTCCATCCCGAGTGCGTCGGCGCGGCGCGCCACGTGCCGCGCAATGTCGCCGAAGCCGACCAGACCGAGGCGCCGGCCACTGACTTCCCCGCCGATCAGCGCCTCGCGCGGCCAGGCGCCGGCCATGACCTCATGTGTTGCCTGATAGGCTCCTCGGCGCAGCATCAGGACACCGGCGATCACGTATTCGGCCACGGCGATGGCATTCGCGCCATGCGCAGCACAGACTACAACGCCGTGGCGCCGGCACGCGTCGAGATCGATCCGCTCGAGACCCACGCCGAGGCGCCCGATCACCTTGAGCTTGCGGCACTGCGCGAGTAGCGGCTCATCGACGCACGTGCGATTGCGGACGATCAACGCGCGGGCGTTTGTTGCCGCCGCGGTCAGATCGCCGGGCCGGTCTACGAGGCTTGGGTCGTATAAAACATCGTGTTCGACGGCGAGCGTGCGCGCGACCTCGTCGTCCATGAACTCCGTGATAACAATATCGGCCATTTACGGTCCGCTTCCTTTTCGGTTGGACCGGCGCTTTAGCGCAAGTATTTTTTCCGCTGCTGCTTCATTCGCGCGACGTCCTGCCGCTCGAAGATCCGTGTCACCGGGACGATTAACTTATGGACGTTGTGGATGCCGCGATCCAGAGCTTGGGCGAGAGAAAAACGATGGAGTGCTCACGCGAGAACAGATTCGCAGTTTCCGGCAACGCCGAAGTGCCCGTCACTTGCCGTCGGCACGGACGCGCGCGTACGAACCTGGCGCATCTTCGATTACCTTGAGACCCTTTTTGCCCGGACTGCGTGCGGGTACTTCGCGGCCAAGATGACGGCCGATCCAGCGCCGCCAATCGGTCCACCACGAGCCTTCCTGCTGCGCGGCTTGTGCAAACCACTCGTCGGCGTCCGCGGGAAGCGCGTCGTTGGTCCAGTAGCCATACTTGTTGGCCGACGGAGGGTTGACCATGCCCGCGATATGCCCGGAACCCGAGAGGACGAACCGCGAACTGCCGCGGAACAACGGCGGCCCGGCGTACGTCGCCTTCCACGGCGCGATGTGGTCCTCGAGCGCCGACACGAAATATTTCGGCGTGTCGACTCGCGATAAATCGATCTTCTCGCCGGCGAGCGTGAGGGCGTTCGGCTTGCGCAGCAGATTCTTCATGTACATGTTGCGCAGGTAATAACTGTGCATCGCCGCGGGCATTCGCGTCGAATCGCAGTTCCAGTGCAAGAGATCGAACGGAAACGGATCGCGGCCCAACAAATAGTTATTGATGACGAACGACCAGATGAGATCGTTGGCGCGAAGCATGTTGAACGTGCCCGCCATCTCGCTGCCTTCGAGATAGCCGCGCTCGCTCATTTTGCGCTCGAGCGCCGCGACCTGGTCCTCGTCGATGAACACTTCGAGCTCGCCCGACGCGGTGAAGTCGATGAGTGACGTCATGAACGTGGCGCTGGCGATGCTCTTGTCCTTTTTCGCGGCGAGGTAGGCCATCGTCGCCGCGAGCAGCGTGCCGCCCAGGCAGTAACCGACGACGTTCGCGTCGCCCTCGCCGGTGGCGCGCTCGATCGCGTCCAGCGCCGCGAGCGGCCCCTCGCGCAGGTAGTCGGCAAAATCCTTGTGCGCGAGCTTGGCGTCGGGGTTGACCCAGGAAATCACGAAGACGGTCATGCCTTCGTTCACCGCCCAGCGGAGGAACGAGTTCTTCTCGCGTAAGTCGAGGATGTAGTACTTGTTGATCCACGGTGGAATGACGAGCAGCGGACGCTGCCACTGCTTGGGCGTCGCCGGCTCGTACTGGATCAACTGCATCAGCTCGTTTTGAAACACGACCTTGCCGGGGGTGGTCGCGATATTCACGCCAAGCTCGAACGCTTTGCCATCGGTCATCGAGATCTTGAGCTGGCCGTTGCCGCGCTCGATGTCGTCCAGCATGTTGTGCAGACCCCGGACGAGGTTCTGGCCGCCCGACGCGATCGTCTCGCGGAAGACTTCCGGGTTAGTCAGCGCGAAATTCGACGGCGCCAGCGCGTCGATGTATTGACGCGTGAAAAAATCCACTTTCCTCTTGGTCTGATCGGGCAACCCCTCCACACTCGCCACCTGGTCGTGCATCCAACGCGCGGCGATCAGGTAGCTCTGCTTCATGTAATCGAACAGAAAATGCTCCTGCCAGTCCTCGTGCTTGAAGCGTTTGTCGCCCTTGGCCGGTTCGACGATTGGCGCGGCCTGACCGCCCATCATCTTGAGCATCGACCCCTGCCAGAGGTTCATGTAATCCCACCACAGATTCATCTGCGCCTCGGCCAGCCGGGCCGGATTGGCCAGCAGTTTTGCCGCGACTTCCATGAATGCCTTACCCAGACCCAGCTCGTCCGCAGGCAGTGTGGATTTTCCGCTGGCACTGCGCGACGCGAAGTCGCCGATGACTTTGGCGCTGCGCTCGGCGGCATTGGCGAGCGATTCGGCAAGCGCCACGGGATCGTAGGGAGGCTTGGTGATTTCGGCGGCGGGCGTTGCCATGGAGGGTGTCCGTTTTTAGCGGTGCGTTGAAAGATTGGCAGTCGCGCCGGCAGCAAAACGCACGCCATCGGTGGTCACGTTACGACGAATCCGGCCGTTGCGCCAAAGATGATTCAAGTGCGCGATTGCTTCACCCATCGCGAAAAAGCGCTGCTGGACGTCGAGCTCGCGCCGGAACAGCACGGGAATCATAGCGGAAGCCGAATCCGGGGCCGCGGCGAGCAGAAGCGCCTGCTCAAGTTCGATGAGACGTGCCGCGTGGTGCGCGTGCAGTTGCGCGACCCGCAACGCAATGCCGCGAAACGGCAATCCGTGCGACGGCAGCACCAAAGTCGCGGGCGGCAGCGCTGCGAACGCCGCCAGCGACGTGAGAAAGCGGCCGAGCGGATCGCCGTCCGGCTCGGCGGGCCAAACGCTGACATTGGTGCTGATTCTGGGCAGCAGCATATCGCCCGAAATAGCCACACAGCCCTCGCTCGCGTAGAGCCATGCATGTTCGGGCGAATGGCCGTACCCGCACTCGACCCGCCATTGCATTCCCGCCGCGGTAACGACGTCACCATCGATCATTCGCGCGAACACGGTTGGGATCTCCGGGACGCCACGCTTGTACTGATTGCCGCGGACCCGCATTGCGTCTACCTGGTCTACCGGCATGCCGTGCGCGGCAAAAAGCGCGCAGGTGTCGGCAAGCGCGTAGGAAGAGCGTTGGTCGATGACGGCGTGCGCCGTCAGGAATTCGCTCTGCGTCATCAAGACCGGAACGTCGAATCGCTGCGATAGCCACTGCGCGTTACCTAGGTGGTCGGGGTGGTAGTGCGTCACGATGATCCGCTTTAATGGCCGGCCACGTAACGTGTGCGCTAAGTGCAGGTCCCACAGATCACGCGTCGCGGCACTTCCGATGCCGCAGTCGACCAACGTCCAACCGTCGGGCTCCGCGAGCAGCCATAGATTGATGTGATCAAGCGCGAACGGAAGCGGCATCCGCAGCCAGTGCACACAAGGCGCCACTTCCAGCGTTTCCCCCGGCGCCGGTGGCGTCGGGAACGGATAATCGAGGACGGGAGGGTGCGGCGCATTCATGGGAAGGTTAAGAAAAGTTTGGGAAAATTCGAAAAGGTTCGGCCAGGCGCTATGTTATCTTGCCCGTTCGCGTGTCACTTGCAACGCGCAACGGCTCTAGACCCCTCCGTCGCGGTTTCCGATGTCAGTACTTCTCCGTACTTCGACCGCCGCTCCCGCCCCCTCGCGCGGCGCGACCTACACGATCTCTGACTTGGCGCGTGAGTTCGCGCTCACAACGCGCGCGATACGCTTTTACGAAGACGAAGGACTGGTCGCGCCGGCGCGGCGCGGCCAGTCGCGCGTCTATGGCGAACGCGAGCGCGTGCGGATCAAGCTCATCCTGCGCGGCAAGCGGCTCGGTTTGACGCTCTCCGAAATCCGCGAACTCTTCGATCTCTACGAAGTTGCTCACAATGAACGCGCCCAGCTTGCCAAGTTTGTCCATATGCTGGAGGAGCGCCGTGCCCGGCTCCTGCAGCAGAAAGAGGACATCGACGTGGTGCTGGTCGAGATCGCTGGACTCGAGCGACTCTGCCGGCGCCGCCTGAAAGAAGAGGCGGAGCGGGCGGAGACTCCTACGGCCGACGCGGCTGGAGGCAGTTGACCATAAAAGGCTCACGTTGCCGTAGATCCGAATCTGTTTACGTTTACGTAAACGTAATATAAAATATCGCGCCATCCGCCACCCGAACAGCTCAGTCATCCATGCTGAACTTTCCCTCCCTTAATTTCCAGCATGGCGAGACCATCGACATGTTGCGGTCGAGCGTGCAGCAGTTCGCTGCCGCGGAAATCGCCGCGCGCGCCGCGGAAATCGACGACGTGAACCACTTCCCGGCCGACTTGTGGCGAAAGATGGGAAACCTTGGGTTGCTGGGCATCACTGTCGACGAGGAATACGGCGGCACGCAAATGGGGTACCTGGCCCACGTCGTCGCGATGGAAGAGATTTCTCGCGCTTCGGCCTCGGTCGGACTCTCCTACGGGGCGCACTCGAACCTGTGTGTCAACCAGATCCGCCGCAATGGCACCGACGCGCAGAAACGCAAGTACCTGCCGAAACTCGTGTCCGGCGAACACGTGGGCGCGCTGGCGATGAGCGAGCCGGGGTCCGGTTCCGATGTCGTGTCGATGCGCTTGCGCGCCGACCAGCGGGGCGACCGGTATACATTGAACGGCAGCAAAATGTGGATCACCAACGGGCCCGAAGCGGATACGCTGGTGGTCTACGCCAAGACCGATGCAACCGCGGGTGCGCGGGGGATTACCGCGTTTTTGATCGAGCGCGGCATGGATGGTTTCACGACCGCGCAGAAGCTCGACAAGCTCGGCATGCGCGGCTCGAACACATGCGAACTGGTGTTCCAGGATTGCGCAGTGCCCGCAGAAAACATTCTTGGGCAGGAAGGCAGCGGCGTGAACGTGTTGATGAGCGGCCTCGACTACGAGCGCGCCGTGCTCGCCGGAGGACCGCTGGGCATCATGGCCGCGTGCATGGACAGCGTGCTCCCGTACGTGCACGAGCGACAGCAGTTTGGCCAGCCGATCGGCGAGTTCCAGTTGATGCAAGGCAAAGTCGCCGACATGTATTCGACGATGATGGCGTGCAAGGCGTACGTGTACGCCGTCGCGCAGGCGTGCGACCGTGGCGAGGCGACGCGCAAGGACGCCGCCGGCGCGATCCTCTACGCCGCCGAAAAGGCGACGTGGATGGCCGGCGAGGCGATTCAGGCGCTCGGCGGCAACGGCTACATCAACGACTATCCGACCGGACGCCTGTGGCGCGATGCGAAGCTCTACGAGATCGGGGCCGGCACGTCGGAAATCCGCCGGATGCTGATCGGCCGCGAGCTCTTCAACGAAACCAAGTAGGGAACCTAAAATCATGCACAACGACCCGATTGTGATTGTCGGCGCGGCCCGTACGCCCATGGGCGCGTTCCAGGGCGATTTCTCGAGTCTCTCCGCCAGCGATCTGGGCGCGGTGGCGATCAAGGCGGCGGTCGAGCGCGCGGGAATCAAACCTAGCGACGTGCAGGAAGTGATCATGGGGAACGTGTTGCCTGCGGGGCAGGGCCAGGCGCCTGCGCGCCAGGCGTCGCTCAAGGCGGGGATTCCACTGGCCGCCGGTTGCACGACCGTCAACAAGATGTGCGGCTCCGCGATGAAGGCGACGATGCTGGCGCACGATCTGATCGCAGCCGGGACGAACGACATCATGGTGGCAGGCGGCATGGAAAGCATGACCAACGCGCCGTACCTGATGGCCAAGGCCCGTACCGGTTATCGGATGGGCCATCAACAGGTTTCCGACCACATGTTCCTGGACGGTCTCGAGGACGCCTACGACAAAGGCAAGCTGATGGGGGTCTTCGCCGAGCAGTGCGCCGATAGTTTCGCATTCACGCGCGAGGAACAGGACAAGTTCGCACTCGCGTCGCTGTCGCGCGCGCTCACAGCCAATCAGGATGGCACGTTCGCCTGGGAGATTGCCCCGGTAACCGTGGCCGGAAAGAAAGGCGACGTCGTCATCGACCACGACGAGCAACCAGCGAAAGCGGCCCCCGACAAGATTCCGAACTTGAAACCCGCGTTCCGCAAAGACGGCACGGTCACGGCAGCCAACTCGAGCTCGATTTCGGACGGCGCCGCGGCATTGGTGCTGATGCGTCGATCGGAAGCGGAGAAGCGGGGATTGCAGCCGCTCGCCGTCATCGTTGCGCACGCCACGCACGCGCAGGAACCGGGCTTGTTCACGACGGCGCCGGTTGGCGCAATCGAGAAGCTCTACCAGAAAACCGGCTGGTCGTCGCAGGACGTCGACCTGTTCGAGATCAACGAAGCGTTCGCCGTCGTTTCGATGGCGGCGATGAAGGAGCACGGGCTGCCGCACGACAAGGTCAACGTGCACGGGGGCGCCTGCGCGCTCGGCCACCCGATCGGCGCCTCCGGGGCGCGCATCGTCGTCACCTTGTTGGGCGCGCTTAAAAAGTTGGGCAAGAAGCGCGGTGTCGCTGCGTTGTGCATCGGCGGCGGCGAGGCTACCGCGATGGCCATCGAAATGGTCTGATGCGGCTTGAACCACAGCGCCGAACGCTGTAGTCCGAACGAAGCGCTTCGCCACCGCATCTCGTGCTCCTGACCGAAGAACAGCTGCAGATTCGCGATACGATGCGCGCCTTCGCGCAGGCGGAGCTTGCGCCGAACGCTGCAAAATGGGATCGCGAGCACCATTTTCCGCGGTCGGAGCTGCACGCGCTGGGCAAGCTTGGTGCGCTCGGTGTCGTCATACCGGAGCGGTGGGGTGGCGCGGGCCTCGATTACGTTTCACTGGCGATCGCACTGGAAGAGATTGCCGCGGGCGATGGCGCGACGTCGACGATTGTCAGCGTCCAGAATTCGGTCGTCTGTGGGCCGATCAATGCGTTCGGGACCGACGCGCAAAAGCAACACTACTTACGACCCCTAGCGCGCGGGGAGTCGCTGGGATGTTTTTGTCTGACCGAACCGCACGTGGGCTCTGACGCTGGCGCGCTCACGACCCGTGCCGAGCGTCAGGGTGGCGATTACGTAATGAACGGTGTCAAGCAGTTCATCACCACCGGCCAGCAAGCCGACGTCGCGGTCGTGTTCGCGGTCACCGACAAAGATGCGGGCAAAAAAGGCATTTCAGGCTTTATCGTCGACACCAAAACTCCAGGCTACATCGTTGCCCGCGTCGAGGAAAAATTGGGGCAGCGTGCGTCGGATACCGCGCAGATCGTATTCGAGAACTGCCGGGTGCCTGCCGCCAATCTGCTGGGAGGTGAGGGCGAAGGCTACCGGATCGCGCTCGCCAATCTCGAGGCCGGACGCATCGGGATCGCCGCCCAGGCGGTGGGGATGGCGCGCGCCGCGTTCGAAGCGGCACTCCTCTACGCCCGCGAAAGACAAAGCTTCGGCAAACCCGTGGCGGAACACCAGGCGATCAGCTTCAAGCTCGCCGACATGGCCGTGCAAATCGAAGCGGCGCGGCAATTGCTGCTGCACGCGGCGGCGTTGCGCGATGCGGGGCAACCGTGCTTGAAGGAAGCGTCGATGGCCAAGCTCTTTGCGTCCGAAATGGCGGAAGACGTTTGCTCCGACGCGATCCAGATCCACGGCGGCTATGGCTATGTCACCGATTTTCCCGTCGAGCGCATCTATCGCGATGTGCGCGTTTGCCAGATTTACGAAGGCACGAGCGAAATCCAGCGACTGGTGATCGGCAGGGCGCTGTGAATCCCTCGGACTCTCCGCCCGTGCAAATCGGCGCAACGTTTGCGCAGCGCGCAACGTTCGACGCCGCATCGATCCGCGAGTTCGCCGCGCTATCCCGCGACGGCAACCCGCTGCATCACGATGAAGCGGTGGCCGCACAAAGCGAATTCGGCACGTTGATCGCCAGCGGCCCGCACATCACGGCGCTGATGATGGGGCTCGATGCGACTTACTTTTCACGCCGTTTCGATGCGTTGGGATTGGAGTTCGCGTTCCGCTTTGTCAAGGCGATTCCGGCGGGGACCGAGTTGACGCTTGAATGGACGATTACCGACAGCCGGATGAAGCCCTCGCTCAACGGCCATCTCGTCAGCGTCGAAGGGCGCGCCGTCGACGACGCCGGCACTGTTTACACGACTGCGCGTGGCGTCAATCTCGTGAGGCAACCCAGGGAACCCGCATGAAAGCACCCATCGATTTCTACTTTGATTTTTCCTCGCCGTACGGGTACCTTGCTTCGCGGAAAATCGACAGCCTGGCGGCGAAGCATGGTCGCGAGGTGAATTGGCGCCCGGTCTTACTCGGAGCCATTTTCAAAACTACCGGCGGCGCCCCGCTGACCCAAATACCGCTGAAAGGCGATTACTCGAAACGCGATTTCGCGCGCAGCGCCCGGTTTCACGGGGTGACCGACTTCAATATGCCGTCGCCGTTCCCGATCGCCTCGCAAGCGCCGGCACGAATCCTGTTGTGGGCGAAGGCGCAGGATCCCGCGCTGGTACCGCGGATCGCGCACGCGCTCTACCGCGCGTATTTCGTGGACAATCGCGATATTTCGAATCCCGACATCGCCGCCGACGTTGCGACGGAAACGGGCGCCGACCGAGCGGCCGCGCGTGCAGCCGTCGACGATCCGGCGATCAAGGACTCGTTAAAGCGCGAAGTCGATGCGGCCATTGCCGCCGGCGTGTTTGGCTCGCCGTTCGTCATCATCGACGGCGAACCGTTCTGGGGGATCGATCGTTTCGATCAGGTCGACCGGTGGCTCGCAACCGGCGGCTTTTAAGAAAGACTCCTAGTGTCCCGAGTCGTTAGTTCGTTGCAGAAACGCAGACTGCTCCGCCGCCACGGTTCACGCAAAAGTGTCGAAATCGGCGTCAGACGCGAAGCCAACCGGAGTCAGGTTCGATACCTGACGAGGATTGGCGACAAAGTATGGCGTCGATTCTCGGCATCTTTTGTGCAGCGAATTAGCGACTCGGGACACTAACATGGCCGAATACCTGCTGCACTGCTTCGCGCAATCGGGCAACGCGTACAAGGCGGCACTAGCGCTGGAACTCGCGGGTGCCGATTGGGCGCCGCGCTTCGTCGACTATTTCGGCGGGGAAACGCGCACGCAAGCGTATCGTTCGATCAACGTCATGGGCGAGGTGCCGGTACTGGAGCACGGCGGGCTACGGCTCACCCAGTCCGGGGTCATTCTGGGTTATCTGGCCGAGAAGCTTCGCGCATTCGGTCCGTCCGATGAGAACGAGCGCCGCGAAATTCTGCGCTGGATTCTCTTCGACAATCACAAGTTGACGAGCTATACGGCGACTTTGCGCTTCCTGCGTGCATTCACGCAAGATGCCGATCCGGCGGTGATCGCATTCCTTGCCGGTCGTGCGCAGACCGCGTGGGGTGTGCTGAATGCGCATCTCGCCGGCCGCAGCTTCGTCGCCGCCGACCGTCTGACCATTGCCGACCTGTCGCTCGCCGGCTATCTCTTTTTTGCCGATGAGATTGGCGTGGACTGGGCTTCCTACCCGCATATTCGCGATTGGCTCGCGCGCATCGCCGCGGAGCCGCGCTGGCGGCACCCGTATCAACTGATGCCCGGCTACCCGCGTCCGTAATGTCCGCCATCAAGACCAAGCTGAACCCCCGCGACTCGTCGTTTGCGCAAAATCGCGCGGCGATGGCGGCTCTGGTCGCGGATCTTCGCGCGAAGATCGCGCTCATCGAACAGGGCGGCGGCGAGATGACGCGGACCAAGCACAGCGGCCGCGGCAAGCTGCTGCCGCGCGACCGCGTGCGCGCGCTGCTCGATCCGGGCAGCCCGTTTCTCGAGTTATCGCAACTCGCCGCATTCGGCATGTATGGCGACAACATCGCGGCGGCGGGGATCATTACCGGCATCGGCCAGGTGGCGGGGCGCGAGTGTGTGATCGTCTGCAACGACGCGACGGTCAAGGGCGGCACGTACTATCCGATGACCGTGAAAAAACACTTGCGCGCGCAGGATATCGCGCGCGAGAACGGGCTGCCTTGCCTCTACCTGGTCGATTCGGGTGGGGCCAATCTGCCCAACCAGTACGACGTGTTTCCGGATCGCGAGCACTTCGGCCGGATTTTCTACAACCAGGCGACGATGTCGGCGCAAGGTATTCCACAGATTGCCGTCGTCATGGGGTCGTGCACGGCGGGCGGCGCCTACGTCCCGGCAATGTCGGACGAGTCGATCATCGTCCGCGGCCAAGCGACGATCTTTCTCGCCGGACCGCCGCTCGTCAAAGCGGCCACGGGCGAAATCGTCAGCGCCGAGGACTTAGGCGGCGCCGACGTCCATACGCGCGTGTCCGGTGTCGCCGACCATTTCGCGTTGAACGATCACCATGCGCTCGCTATCGCGCGGCGCATCGTCGGCCAGTTGAACAAGGTCAAGCGCGTCGCGCTCGACGTTGCGCCGCCGCAAGAGCCTTTGTACGCCGCGGACGAGATCTACGGCGTCATCGAGGCCGATATCAAGCGGCAATACGACGTGCGTGAAGTGATCGCGCGCATCGTCGACGGCAGCGCGCTGCACGAATTCAAGGCGCGCTACGGAACGACGATCGTCACGGGCTTCGCGCGGATCTGGGGATACCCGGTCGGAATCGTCGCGAACAACGGCGTACTCTATTCGGAGTCGGCGCTGAAGGCCGCGCACTTCATCGAGCTGTGCAGCCAGCGCGGCATTCCTCTGGTATTTTTGCAGAACATCACGGGCTTTATGGTTGGGCAGAAGTACGAGTCCGGCGGCATCGCCAAGGATGGCGCGAAAATGGTCACCGCAGTGTCCTGCGCGCAGGTGCCGAAGTTCACCGTGATCATCGGCGGCAGCTACGGTGCCGGCAACTATGGCATGTGCGGCCGCGCATTCAATCCCCGCTTCCTCTGGATGTGGCCGAACGCGCGTATTTGCGTCATGGGCCCGGAGCAGGCCGCCAGCGTGCTCGCGACCGTCAAGCGCGATCAGCTTGAAAGCTCGGGGCAGCAATGGACCGCCGAGCAGGAAGAGGCGTTCAAGTCGCCGGTCCGCGACAAACTCTCAAGCGAGTCGCACCCGTATTACGCCAGCGCGCGCGTGTGGGATGACGGCGTCATCGATCCCGCGGACACGCGCAGGGTGCTGGGGCTCGCCATCTCCGTGTCGCTCAACAATCCCATCGAAGCGACTCAGTTCGGCGTATTCCGGATGTAGCAAGCAAACACAAGCAAACACGAGCAAACACGAGCAAACATCAAAACCTCATGGCCAAAAAAACGAAATCTCGCGGCACCGTCCGTTACGACACGCTCGACGTTGCCGTGCGCAATGGCATCGGCCTTATCGCGCTCAACCGCCCCGCTGTGCATAACGCGTTCAACGAGACGCTGATCAATGAGTTGACCACCGCGGTGGAAGCGATGGCACTCGACGCTGCGGTGCGGATCGTCCTCTTGCTCGGTCGCGGCGAGACTTTTTGCGCCGGCGCCGATCTTAACTGGATGAAGAAAATGGCGGCGTTCGGCGCCGCGGAAAATCTCGCCGACGCACGCGCCCTGGCGCGGATGCTCTCGACACTCGACCGATTGGAGAAGCCGACGGTTGCCTCCGTGCATGGTTCGGCATTCGGCGGCGGCGTGGGCTTGATCGCTTGTTGCGACATCGCAATCGCAGCGCAGGAAGCGACATTTGCCCTGTCGGAGGCTAAACTGGGACTCATTCCGGCGACAATTTCGCCGTATGTCATCGCGGCGATAGGTCCTCGTCAGGCGCGCCGGCTGTTCCTGACGGCGGAGCGTATTACCGCGGCGGAAGCGTATCGGCTGGGACTCGTCCATGATTTGGCGCCCGCGGCGGAGTTGGAAAACCGAGTGAACGATCTTCTGGGCATGTTGCTGCTTGCCGGGCCGAATGCGCAGCGCGAATGCAAGGCACTGATCCGCACGGTCGCCCAGCGGCCCATCGATGACGGTGTGATTGATCATACGGCCGAACAGATCGCTGCCGTGCGTGCATCGCCGGAAGGGCGCGAAGGCGTCGCGGCGTTTCTCGGCAAGCGCGCGGCAGCGTGGGTGCCCAAGGCGCTCTTGGAGTAGCGAATGACAACGGCGCTTGCCCACTTCGACACCTGGCAACTGGTCGCACTGGCCGGAGCATTGGGCTGGGCCAGCGGCTTGCGGCTCTACGCCGTGCTGTTCATCGTCGGCGGCGCCGGCTATCTCGGTTGGGTGAATCTGCCCGCGGGCTTGCAGGTCCTCACGCATCCATACGTGCTTGCGGCGTCGGGATTCATGTGCTTCGTCGAGTTTTTCACCGACAAGGTACCGGGTGTCGATTCACTGATGGATACCGTGCAGACCTTCATTCGCATCCCCGCCGGCGCGGTCCTCGCCGCCAGCGTATTCGGCGAAGCCTCCACGGCGGCGATGGTCGCTGCGGCGATTCTCGGGGGCACACTCGCGGCGGGCAGCCACTTCACCAAAGCGGGCAGCCGCGTGGTCATCAATACGTCGCCGGAACCCTTTTCGAACTGGGCCGCATCGTTCAGCGAGGAACTCGCCGTCGGCACGGTGTTGTGGCTCGCCTTCGCGCATCCGTTAGCCGCGCTGGTCGTGCTCGTGTTGCTGATCGCTCTGATGATCTGGCTTTTGCCCAAAGTCTGGCGCATGGTCCGCGGCGGTGTGCGCCGGGTGTTGGATTGGGCCGAAAGGCCTGGAACGAACGCGGGCACTAACGCGCCGGCCGATCGCCCGAAGTATGAGTGAACAGGAGATCCTGTTTCCGGTTCTGGCGCTTGCCGCATTGACGTTCGCGATCGCGATCGTCATGTCGCGCCGGCGGTTCCGCGAGATGCGGGAGCGGCGCATTCGGCCGCAGGAAGTGGCTAGCGCCGCGGCAATGAGCACGACGCTCAAGGATACCGGTCCGGCGGACAACTTCCGCAATTTGTTCGAACTGCCGGTGCTGTTCTATACGGCGATCCTCACCATTTATTCGGCCAAGCTCGCCGCCCCCATCTACATCACACTAGCGTGGCTGTTTGTCGGCTCGCGCCTGGTCCATAGCGTCATTCACTGCACAAGCAACCGCGTGCGCTACCGCTTCTACGCATACCTCGTGGGATTTTTCACGCTGGTGGCGATGTGGGTCTTGCTTGCGTGGGATTTGCTCGCGCGCAGCGCCTGACCGATAGCGAACGTCGCGCCATGTTCACCAAGATCTTGATTGCGAACCGGGGCGAGATTGCGTGTCGCGTCGCCCGCACGGCGCGGCGCTTGGGAGTCCGCGCGGTTGCCGTTTATTCCGATGCCGACGTGAATGCCCTGCATGTAGAAGCTTGCGATGAGGCTTATCGCCTTGGTCCACCGTCGCCGCGCGAGAGCTATCTCAATGGCGAGACGATTATCGCGGTCGCGCGAGCCTCCGGAGCGCAGGCGATTCATCCCGGTTACGGATTCCTGTCGGAGAACGAAGCGTTCGCCTCCGCGTGTGCGCGCGCCGGCATCGAGTTCATTGGCCCGCCCCCGGCGGCGATCGCGGCGATGGGCTCCAAATCTGCCGCGAAAATCATCATGGGCGACGCGCAGGTGCCGCTCGTTCCCGGCTACCACTTTGCTGACCAGGATCCGCAGTTGCTCGCGCGAGAAGCGAAGAGAATCGGCTTTCCAGTTCTGATCAAAGCCGCCGCGGGTGGCGGCGGCAAGGGCATGAAGATCGTGACCCGAGAGGAGGAGTTCGCATCTGCCTTGGCCTCCGCTCGGCGCGAGGCGAAGACATCGTTCGATGACGATCGCGTGCTGCTCGAACGCTATCTGACCGCGCCCCGCCATATCGAAATCCAGGTTTTCGCTGATACGCACGGCGAGGCCGTGCACTTATTCGAGCGCGATTGCTCGGTCCAGCGGCGCCATCAGAAGGTGCTCGAGGAAGCGCCAGCGCCGGGCATGACGCTCGAGCGGCGGCGAGCGATGGGTGAGACCGCGGTCGCCGCGGCCAAGGCGATTGGCTACATCGGCGCCGGCACGGTTGAATTCATCGCCGAGCAGGACGGCACGTTCTATTTCATGGAAATGAACACGCGGTTGCAGGTCGAGCATCCGGTGACCGAAATGATCACTGGACTCGATCTCGTCGAGTGGCAGTTGCGCGTAGCGTCCGGTGAACCGTTGCCCAAGCGGCAGGACGAGATCAATATTCGCGGTCACGCTATCGAAGCGAGGCTCTACGCGGAGGATCCCGAGCGCGGTTTTTTGCCTTCGATCGGGCGGCTCATTCATTGGCGAATGCCTTCGGAACATGCCCGCGTGCGCATCGATACCGGCGTGCGCGAAGGCGATCTAATCTCTCCCTTCTACGATCCGCTGCTGGCCAAGCTCATCGTGTGGGGCGAGGATCGGGCCGCTGCGTGCGCGGAGTTGCGCACGGCGCTCGCGCAATGCGCAGTGGTCGGCGTTGCGACCAATATCGGTTTTCTGGAGCGCGTCGTTGCGCACGATGCCTTTGCCAACGCGCGTCTCGACACCGGTCTGATCGATAAGCATCGCGACGCATTGTTTCCGCCCCCGACCGCGATACCGGAAGACGCACTGCTTGCGGCTGCGGCCGCCGAATATTCAAGCGTGGTTCAAGCCGCGGCAAAAATCGCGGCTGCCTCGGAAGACCCGTACTCCCCGTGGCATGCGCGCGATGCGTGGTGGAACAACGTGGCGAGGCGGGAGCTCGACTTTACCTTCGGCGATAGGGAAGATGGGGACGCGCGGCATGCGGTGCGCGTGCATCCTGCGGGGCCAGGCGCGATCCGCGTCGACATCGGCCAGCGTAGCGTCGACTCGACCATTCGCGCGAACGATGAGCGCATGATCGTCGGCACCGGCGACACGGCGTTTCCGGCGACGGTCATCGCCGACGGCGAGGACCGGCACGTCTTCACGCCGCGAGGACGCCGGAAGCTCGTGTTTTATGACGCTCTAGCGCACGCAGGCGAAGCCGATGAAGAGCGCGGCCATTTGACGGCGCCCATGTCCGGCGCGATTATCGCCGTCCATGTGCGGACGGGCGACCGAGTGGAACAAGGAGCGCCGTTGATCGTCCTCGAAGCGATGAAAATGGAGCACACGATCGTGGCGCCCACGGCGGGAGTCATCGCCGCGATCAACTACAAGGTAGGCGAGCGCGTACCCGAAGGGGCCGATCTCGTGGATCTCGACGTTGCCGATTGAACGCTTTGCGCCCACGAACACCGCCGATGTCAGAACCCTTCACATTGCCAATGCGCGTAAGGCTGGTCGAAGTGGGACCGCGCGACGGTCTGCAAAACGAACAATCGATGGTGCCGACCGACGTCAAAGTGACGTTGATCGATCTCCTTACCGATGCCGGATTATCCGCGGTCGAAGCGACCTCGTTCGTCTCGCCGAAATGGGTGCCGCAGATGGCCGACGCGGCTGAAGTGATGGCGCGTATCCGGCGCAAACCCGGTGTGGGCTACCCGGTTTTAACGCCGAACTTGCAGGGTTTCATAGCGGCGCTGGCGGCGCGAGCCGATGAAGTCGCGGTGTTCGTCGCCGCATCCGAATCATTTTCGCACAAGAATATCAATTGCTCGATTGCCGAGTCGCTGGAGCGCGCGGGCCCGATCTTTGATGCCGCCAAGGCGAATGCGGTGCGCGTCCGCGGCTATATTTCGTGCGTGCTCGGGTGCCCGTACGAAGGCGACATCGACCCGCGCCAGGTCGCGGCAGTCGCGGGCTCGTTGTATCGGATGGGCGCGTACGAGGTTTCGCTAGGCGACACGATCGGGACCGGCACCGCGGGCAAGACGAAAGCGTTGATCGAGCTGTGCGCGCGGGACGTCCCGGTAACCGCGCTGGCCGGCCATTTTCACGATACGTATGGGCAGGCGTTGACCAATGTGTACGCAGCCCTCGAGATGGGTGTAGCCACGTTCGATTGTTCCGTCGCGGGACTGGGCGGCTGTCCGTACGCGAAGGGCGCGACAGGCAACGTCGCGAGCGAAGACGTCGTCTATCTGCTGCAGGGACTTGGCATCGAGACCGGCGTCGATATGACGAAACTCCGGCGAGCAGGCCACTATATTTCCGAGTTCCTCGGGCGGCCTCCGGTTTCTCGCGTCGCGCGAGCGCTGCACGCGAAAGAGCCGCTGGCCGCGGCCTACTGAAGGCGCAATTGACTCCGCGAACCTCCGGCGATCGTGTGCCGTCGCCGTGCGTCAGCGTCTGCGCGATGGACGCTGTGAGCGGTCTGTGCACCGGTTGCTGGCGTACGCTGGCGGAAATTGCCGCGTGGAGCGTCCTCGAAGACGACGAGCGCCGCGCGGTTTGGGCAGCGCTGCCATTGCGCCGCAGCGCGCCCGCAGACGCAAACATCGAAACTGTCACGACCCGCGTTGATGCCGACCGCTGACTGGTATTTCGACTTCATTTCACCGTTTGCCTATCTGCAGAGCGAGCAGTTGGCGGCGCTCGGGCCGAAGGTTCGCGTGCGGTACAGGCCGGTACTGTTCGCCGGCTTGCTGCGCGCGCACGACCACAAGGGGCCCGCGGAAATTGCCACGAAGCGCGCGTTCACTTATCGATTCGTCGTGTGGCAAGCGAAGCGGCTGGCAATTCCACTGAGAATGCCACCCCAGCATCCGTTCAACCCGCTAGCGCTTCTCCGGCTGGCGATTGCCTGCGATTGCGCGCCCGACGCAGTCCATCGCATTTTTCGCTTCGTGTGGCGCGACGGCCGCTTGCCTGATTTGCCGCTCGAATGGGCGGAGCTCGCGCACGAACTCGGCGTACGGGACGCGGACACCAGCATTGCACGGCCCGAGGTCAAGGAGGCGTTGCAACGCAACACCGATGAAGCGATCGCGCGCGGCGTATTCGGTGTGCCGACGCTCGTCATCGGCGACGAGATTTTCTGGGGCTTCGACGCAACACAGATGGCCGCGGATTTCCTCGCCGCGGGCTGTCGGTGGTCTGACCCGGAATTCGCCCGCGTAGCGTCGTTGCCGGTCGGCGCGACGCGTTCCACGTCCAAGGCTGCGGCCAGCTCTGCGAAGAAACCCTGATCGCGACTATCGGTCAAAGCTCTTCCGCGCCGCCGATCCCAAGCGCCCGCCTGACTTCACTCGCGGTCGCGAGGGCGTCGGCGAGCGTTGTGCCCAGGCATGTGACGTGGCCCATCTTGCGTTTGCGCCGCGGCTCGGCCTTGCCGTAGAGATGGAGCTTCGCCTGCGGTTGGCACAAAACGTCGCGCCACGGCGGTTCGCGGGTCAGTTTCGATTCCGGGTCGGCGAACCAGATGTCGCCTAAGAGGTTCACCATGACCGCCGGCGTATGTTGCCGGGTGTCTCCCAGGGGTAAATCCGCGACCACGCGCACTTGCTGTTCGAATTGCGAGGTGACGCACGCATCGATCGTGTAGTGGCCACTGTTGTGCGGCCGCGGCGCAATCTCGTTGACGAGCAGCGCATCGTCCTTGCTAACGAACATTTCGACGCACAGAACGCCGCGGTAATCGAGCGCCGCGGCGATACGCGTCGCAAGATCGCAGGCATACGCGCTCAGCGAAGACGACAGGCGCGCGGGGACGATCGACACGTCGAGGATACCGCCGCGGTGCCGATTTTCCGCGATCGGCCAAGACGCGGTTTCGCCGCGCTCGTTGCGGGCGACGATGACCGAAATCTCGATGGCCAACGGTACCCACCGCTCCAGGACACAGGGTCCGCCCAAGGATGTGAGCGCGGCTACCGCGTCGGCGGGTTGCTCGCACGCGATCTGTCCCCTGCCGTCGTAGCCGAAACGCGCGGTCTTGACGACGCCGGGAAAGAAGCCGGAACCCGCGTTGCGCGCGTCGGCGTCGGTGCGCAAGATGACGAACGGCGTGATCGGGAAGCCGTGCCCGGACAAGAACATTTTTTCGCTGATTCGGTCCTGCGCAATGGCGACACTCGCCGCGGTGGGTGTGACGTGCGCCGTTCGCGAAAGAAATTCGAGCGCCGCAGCCGGAACATTCTCGAACTCGGTCGTCGCGGCGGCGACCAGCGCGGCGAGTTCCGCAAGCGCAGCCGGATGCAGATAGTCAGCCGCTATATGCCGGTCGGCGACCGTGCCGGCGGGGCTCGCCGACCCCGGGTCGAGCACGGCAACCTTGTAGCCCAGGCTTTGCGCGGCCATGCAGAACATGCGTCCCAATTGGCCGCCGCCCAGCAAGCCGAGCCAACTACCGGGCGGAATCGAATCGGCCATCCGCGATTACCCGGAGGGTTTGGCGCCGTCCGGCGGTACCCGCATCATGCGCGCAGTGCTGGTCTGCTTCAGACGGAACGCCCCGAGTTTCTTGGCCATTGCGGGATCGGTCGCGGCGATCATTGCGACTGCGAACAGTGCAGCGTTGGCGGCTCCCGACTCGCCGATGGCGAACGTGGCGACGGGAACGCCCCTGGGCATCTGGACAATGGACAGCAGCGAGTCTTCGCCGCGCAAGTATTTTGACGGTATCGGAACCGCCAATACTGGGACGATGGTCTTTGCCGCAAGCATGCCGGGCAGATGAGCGGCGCCACCGGCGCCGGCGATGATTGCGCGCAGCCCGCGCGGTCCGGCATCCTCGGCGTATTCGAACATGTCGTCGGGCATCCGATGCGCCGACACGACGCGGGGTTCGTTCGGTATGCCGAACGCATCGAGTTGCACGATGGCGTGGCGCAGGATTTCCCAGTCGCTGTCGCTGCCCATGACCACTCCGACCAACGGCGCTGCCTTGCGCTGAGCCATTCGTCCTCCTTATTTTTGTGGTGCGTCGATGGGAACTAGTGGGAATGGACCGAATTTTAACAAGAACCTCCGCCGTTATCTCGTCTATTTTGGTTCGGCTCAACGCGAGTGGAGCGATGTTTGCGTTACCCTAGTCTTCCGGAAGCTTGCTTGTCCACTTGAGTATCCGATGCCCCTGTTCACGCTTTCCATGCATCTTTCCTGGTCTCGCCACGCTGTTGCGCTTTTGGCCGCACTTGTTTGGCCCGGTGCAGCGGTCCTCGCGCAAACCGATGCGGATTTTTTAACCGCAAAGGCGGCGTTCGAGCGTGCGGACCGAGGGAGGCTGCACGCACTCGCGCCGAAACTTGAACGGCACGTTCTCGCGCCGTACGTCGCGTATTGGCAGTTGAAGCTCTCGCTCGACGAAGCTACGCACCAGAGCGTGCGTGCGTATGTCGACCGTTACCCCGGCGCGCCACTGGCCGAGCGCCTGCGCGGCGATTGGCAGAAAATACTCGCCAAACGCGGGGATTGGACCGGTTTCGCTCGTGAATACTCAGAAGCACCGGGGGAAGATACCGAACTCGCGTGCTACGGCATCCAGTTCCGCCGGCAGCGCAACGGCGAGGGTGAACTTGCCGCTGCGCGTGCGCTCTGGTTCTCCGGCCAGACGACGCCGGAGGCCTGTGAACCGTTGTTCGCGGAGCTTAAGAGCCGCGGCGATCTGACGATGGCCGATAGTCGCGCGCGCGTGCGGTTAGCATCCGAGGCCGGCAACGTACGACTCGCGCAGGCGATCGCCGGCGAGTTGCCCGCCCACGACCGGATCACCGAGCGGGAATTCCGTGAAATCATCCGCGATCCACAGCGCGAATTGGCAAAAGGGGAGTTTGCGTGGACGACGGCCGGCGGGCGCGAGCTCGCGCTGTTCGCGCTCGAGCGTGCGGCGAGGGCCGATGCAGCAACGGCGCGGCGAGCGTGGGTGAAGTGGCGCGACAAGCTGCCTCTGGCGGAGCGAAACTATGGCAACGCGCGCCTTGGCTTCCACGCGGCGCGGCAACTGCATCCGTCGGCCAATGACTGGTTCCGCGAGGCGGGAGAGGTCACATTGCCGACGGAGGTCCACGGCTGGCGCGCGCGTGCCGCGCTGCGCGCCATCGCATGGGACGATGTGCTCGCGGCCATCGACTCGATGCCCGAAACGCTGCGGCAGGACGCTGCCTGGCGCTATTGGCGCGCGCGCTCTCTTGCCGCCAATGCCAAGCACGAAGACGCCAAGGCAATCTACGGATTGCTCGCGTCCGAAACGAGTTTCTACGGAATGCTTGCCGCGGATGCGCTGGGACGGCCGTTCGCGATTCCCAAAAGCCTGCCGCTTGTGCCATCAGCAGCGGACCTTGCGGCATTCGGCGCGCGGTCCGACGTCCAGCGCGCAGTGAAGCTCGCCCACCTCGACCTAAGAATCGAATCGCAACGCGAGTGGTTTCATATCGTTCGCACGCTGCCTGACGATGCGTTGCTGCTGGCGGCGGACTACGCCCGGCGCGCCGGCCTCTATGACCGCGCGATCAACACCGCCGACCGCACGATCGCGCGCCATGATTTTGCGCTGCGCTATCTGACGCCGTTTCGCGATGAATTCGACGCGGCTGCGCGTGATCACGATGTCGACGTTGCCCTGCTGTACTCCATCGCTCGCCAGGAATCGCGCTTTGTTCGCGATATCGTTTCGTCGGCCGGTGCCTCGGGGCTCATGCAACTGATGCCAGCGACCGCGCGCTGGGTAGCGAAGCAACTGGGACGCGTTGACTACGCGCCTTCGCTGATCGCCGACGTCGACATCAACACGCAGTTCGGAGCGTACTACTTCAAGCACTGGTATGAGCGCCTGGATCGGATGCCGGCGCTCGCGGCCGCTGCGTATAATGCCGGACCGGGACGCGCGCAGGCCTGGCGGCCTTTGCTCCCGATCGAAGGGGCGGTTTGGGTCGAGACGATACCCTTCAACGAAACGCGCGACTACGTCAAAAAAGTGCTCGCAAACTCGATGGTGTACGCGCACGCTTTGAGCACGCCGCAGCAGACGCTTACCGCGCGCCTGGGCGTCGTGGCGCCGCGCTCCGTCGTGCCGGCTGCGCCGACTACCGCGCACTAAAGGGTGGTCCCTTAGATGACGCCGGCCGAAGTTGTTGTCCTGGGCGGCAGCGGCTTCGTCGGCCGCCATGTCGTGGCCAAGCTCGTCGACCGCGGCCACAGGGTCCGCATACCGACGCGGCGGCGGGAAGAGGCCAAGCACTTGATCCTTCTGCCGACGGCGCGCGTCGTCGATGCCGACGTGCACGACCCCGCGGTGTTGGTCCCGTTGCTCCGCGGGGCGGCGGCCGTAGTGAATCTGATCGGCATCCTGAACGAGGTCGGACGCGAAACTTTCGCGCGTGCGCATGTCGATCTCGCGCGCACGGTCGTTACCGCGTGCAAGTCGGCGGGGGTCAGCCGGCTGTTGCACATGAGCGCGCTCAACGCCAACCCGGAGGGTCCGAGCCGATATCTGCGTTCGAAAGGCGAAGCCGAAGCGATCGTCGCGACGTCCGGGCTCGACTGGACCATCTTCCGGCCTTCGGTCATCTTTGGCCGCGAGGATGCTTTTCTCAATCTGTTCGCGCGGCTTTCTCGAATATTCCCCGTCATTCCGCTCGGCGGCGCCGATGCCCGGTTTCAACCGGTGTATGTCGGCGATGTCGCGCATTGTTTCGCGCATGCCGTGGACGATCCGCGCACGTTTGATCAGCGTTACAGTCTGTGCGGGCCACGCGTGTATACGCTGCGCGAGCTCGTCCGCTACGTGGGCGAATTGTCCGGCGCGCCGCGGCCGATCGTGCCCCTTCCCGGCGTTCTCGCGCAGGTGCAAGCACTGCTGCTCGAACTTCTTCCGGGAAAGCTCATGAGTCGCGACAACCTGGCGTCGATGCGCGAGGACAACGTGTGCGAGGGACCCTTTCCCGCGGCGTTCGCCGTGCAGCCCAGGGCGCTGGAAACCGTGGCGCCCGAGTACTTGGCACCTGCCGCGCGCAAAAGTCATTACGATCGCTACCGGGCAACCAGCGGACGATAGCGTGTTAACGAACTACGCACGAAGGCAGCCGAGAGAGCTTGAGCTCGCCATCTCGCCGATATCAGCGGCGCATCCGGTCGCGCGCAACTCGTTCTTGAGCACGAGGAGAGCCGGTTGGCGGACTTGATCGAAGTGCGGGATCTATCGATTGAATTCGATAATCGCGGCACGATGGTGCCCGCGCTGGATCGCGTTTCATTTCGCATCCGTGCGGGCTCGACCTTGGCTTTGGTGGGAGAATCGGGCTCGGGCAAGTCAGTGACGGCGCAGGCGATGATGGGCATCCTTCCCAAGACGGGTCACATTACGTCGGGCGAAATCCTGTTCGCGACACCGGAATCGACGAAGTCGCCGGTCGACATAACGCGGCTCCCTCCCGATGGCTCGATCATGCGCGGGATTCGCGGCCGCCACATCTCGATGATCTTCCAGGAGCCGATGACGTCGCTGTCGCCGCTGCATACGATCGGCGATCAGGTCAGCGAAGCGCTTTTTTTGCACGACAAGATCGGGCATCGCGAAGGCATGGCGCGGACGGAGGACATGCTGCGGCTCGTGGGCTTCCCCGACCCGGCCCGTGCGCTGCGCAATTACCCGTTCGAGCTCTCCGGCGGCTTGCGCCAGCGCGCGATGATCGCCATGGCCCTGGTATGCCGGCCATCGCTGCTCATCGCCGACGAGCCGACGACGGCACTCGACGTGACGATCCAGGCGCAGATCCTGGCCCTCATCAAAGAGCTGCAGGCGAAGCTCAACATGGCGGTGCTCATCATTACCCACGATCTCGGGGTAGTCGCTAACCTGGCCGAAGAAGTCGTCGTTCTCTACGAGGGCCGCGTGATGGAGCAGGGCACGATCGGCGCGTTGTTCGAACGGCCCGCGCATCCCTACCTGCAGGCGCTGCTGCGTGCCGTTCCGCATTTCGACATGAAGCCGGGCGAGCGTCTCGTTTCCATTCGCACCGTCGACCACCAGACCGGGCCGCTGGTGGAAAAGAACGAGCCGTGGCCTGCCGACGCCGACGCGGTTCATCTCAAGGTGCGCGGCGTCAGCAAGTCGTTCGAACAGCGCGCGACGGGACTCTTGGGCCGGCGCAAGGGGCCTCCGTTCCGAGCCGTCGATGATGTGAGTTTGACGATCCCGCGCGGCGAATGCTTCGGTCTCGTCGGCGAATCCGGTTGCGGCAAGACGACACTCTCCAAGGTCATCATGCGGGCGCTGGAGCCCGATGGCGGCGAGATCCTGTACAACGACCGGGGCAGCATGCTCGACGTCGCGCGCGCCGAGGGCGACGAGCTGATGCGCTTTCGCCGGCGCGTGCAGTACATTTTCCAGGATCCCTTCGGTAGTTTGAGCCCGCGGATGACCGTGTTCGACATCCTGCGCGAGCCGCTGGTTATTCATTCGATCGGCGATGCCGACTATCGGGCCGAGATGGCGAAAGAATTGATGCGGCTGGTGGGGCTCGACCCGCGTTTCTTGAACCGGTATCCGCACAGCTTTTCCGGCGGCCAGCGGCAGCGCATCGGCATTGCCCGCTCGCTCGCGTTGAAGCCGGACCTCGTGCTCTGCGATGAGCCTGTCTCCGCGCTCGACGTGTCGATCCAGGCGCAGATCCTGAACCTGTTGAAGGATCTGCAGGCCGAGCTTGGGCTCACCTACCTCTTCATCTCGCACAACCTCGCGGTTGTTGACTATATCGCCGATAAAATCGCCGTCATGTGCCGCGGCCGCATCGTCGAGATCGCGCCGCGAGAGGTGCTCTTCCGCAATCCGGTCCACCCGTACACGCTGGGACTGCTCGCCGCCGTTCCGTATCCGGATCTTGCGCGTAAGCTTGACCTCGCCGCCGTGTTGGAGGGGGCGGCGCGCAGCCCGGAGGAATGGCGCGCGCCGTTTGCGTGGACGCCGGCGAGCGCCGGCGACCTCGTCGACATCGGCGAGGGGCACTGCGTGCGCGTTCAGCCAGGCGCATATCCCGAAAGGCTTGTCGCATGATCCGCCATATCACCGCGTCCGTGTTCATCACCGTTGTCGCGCTGTCGCTCGCAGCAGGGGCTCGCGCCGAAGAGCCGCCGATGCTGGCAGCGGAGGTGGCCGCCGGCAAATTGCCGCCGCTCGCCCAGCGGCTCCCGAAGACGCCGCTGGTCGTCGACGTGAAGCGGCCTGGCTGGTCGCCCGGACGCTACGGCGGCGAGCTGCGCACGTTGCTGGCCAAGGACCGCGACATCCGCATGATGGTCGTCTACGGCTACGCGCGGCTCATCGGCTACGACGAGCAGTTGCGGCTCGCCCCCGATATTCTTGAGCGCATCGACAACGTCGGCAGCCGTGTGTTCACCTTGCATCTGCGCGCTGGTCACAAGTGGTCCGATGGACATCCCTTCACCGCCGCGGATTTCCGCTACTACTGGGAGGATGTCGCCAACAACAAGGAACTGTCGCCCTTCAGTTTGCCGCAAGCGTTGCTGGTGCGCGGTCGTGGTCCGCGTTTCGAAGTGTTGGACGAGACCCACGTGCGCTTCACCTGGGAAGAGCCGAACCCGCAGTTCCTGACCGCGCTTGCTGCGCCGAGCCCGCTTTACGTCTTCCGTCCCGCACACTATCTGCGCCAGTTCCATCCGCGTTATATCGGTCTCGACAAAGCCAATGCGCAGGCGCGGGACGGAGGTTCCCGCAACTGGGTGGGGCTGCATGCGAAGAAGGACGACCAATACCGTTTCGACAACCCCGACCTGCCGACCTTGGAACCGTGGATCAATACGACACCGCTGCCGTCGACCCGCTTCGTCCTCGTGCGCAACCCCTACTTTCACCGCGTCGATGCCGCGGGGCTGCAGCTCCCCTACATCGGCCGCGTGATCGTCAACATCACCGACGACAAGTTGATTCCGGCGAAGACCGGCGCCGGCGATATCGACCTGCAGGCGCGCTACCTGCGCTTCGACCATTACACATTCTTGAAGCAGGGCGAGAAGCGCAAGAACTATCGCGTCCTGTTGTGGGAGAAGGCGCTGGGATCGCAGATGGCCCTCTACCCAAACTTGAGCGTGGAAGACCCGGAGTGGCGGACCCTGATGCGTGACGTGCGCTTTCGTCGCGCGCTCTCCATGGCCGTCGATCGCCACGAGATCAACGAGGTCGTCTACTTCGGCCTCGCCAAGGAATCGGGCAACACGGTACTGCAGCGCAGTTCACTGTTCCGGCCGGAGTTCCGCACCGCGTGGACGCAATTCGACTTGAAGGTCGCCAATGCACTGCTGGATGAGATGGGGCTCACCAAGCGCGACGAGCGCGGCATGCGGTTACTGCCTGACGGCCGCCCGATGGAGCTTATCGTCGACACCTCGGGCGAGAGCACCGAGGAAACCGATGTGCTGGAACTCCTCCGCGATAGCTGGCGCAAGATCGGGATCGCGCTATTTTCGCGGCCTTCGCAGCGCGAAGTGTTTCGCAAGCGCGCCTATTCCGGGAAGTCGATGATGTCGATCTGGTCCGGCTTGAACAACGGCATCCCGACGCCGGAAATGAGCCCGCACGAATTGGCGCCTACCCAGCAGGAACAGCTGCAATGGCCGATGTGGGGGCAATACTACGAACAAAACAAGAAGGGCGGCGAGGCCCCAACGCTGCCCGCGGCGCAGGAGCTCGTCGAGCTCTACGACGCATGGCGTATATCGGAGACGGACGAGGAGCGCGAGCGGATCTGGCTGCGCATGCTGCAAATCCAAGCCGAGCAGGTCTTTACCATCGGCATCGTTACCCGGGCGCTGCAGCCCGTCGTTGTGCACGATTCGCTGCGCAACGTTCCCACCGAGGGCATCTATAGCTGGGATCCCGGGTCGTACTTCGGGATGTACCACCCCGACACTTTCTGGATCGAGCCCAAGCCCAGCCGCTAGTGTCCGGCGCCAGAGATAACTTGCGCAAGTCGATGAAACGCTAAATGCTGCGCTACATCGTGCAGCGCGTGCTGCTGATGATCCCAACGATGATCGCGATCAGCATCATCGTCTTCGTGATCATCCAGTTGCCGCCGGGGGATTATCTCGAGAGCTACATCGCCGAGCTGCAGGCACAGGGCGAATCGATCGACCCGCAGAAGATCGCGTTCCTGCGCGAATACTATGGGCTGGACAAGCCGTTGGTCGAGCAGTATCTGCGTTGGGCAGGCGGCATGCTCGTCGGCGACTTCGGCTATTCGTTCGAGTTCAACCTGCCGGTGAATAAAGTGGTCGGCGACCGGATGTTTTTGACCATCATCGTATCGTTCGTGACCATTCTGTTCACCTGGGCCGTGGCCTTCCCCATCGGAATCTACTCGGCCACCCACCAGTATAGTTGGGGCGATTACGGCCTGTCGTTTCTCGGCTTTCTCGGCATCGCCATCCCAAATTTCATGCTGGCGCTGGTGATGCTGTACCTCGCCAACGTGTTCTTTGGCACCTCCATCGGCGGCCTGATGGCGCCGCAGTACATCGGCCAGCCATGGACGTGGGGCAAGGTCCTCTCGATCCTCGAACACAGTTGGATCCCGGTGGTGGTGATCGGCATCAGCGGGACCGCCGGCATGATCCGCCGCCTGCGCGCGAATCTGCTCGACGAGTTGCAAAAGCAGTACGTCGTGACGGCGCGCGCCAAAGGGCTGCCGCCGCGCAAGGTGCTGTACAAATACCCGCTGCGCATGGCTCTCAACTTTTTTATTTCCGACATTGGGAGCCTGTTGCCGAGCATTATTTCGGGGGCCGAGATTACCGCCGTCGTGCTATCGCTACCCACGACCGGACCGATGCTGCTCAACGCGCTGCGCAGCCAGGACATGTACCTCGCGGGGTCGTTCCTGATGTTCTTGGCGCTCTTGACCGTGGTCGGCGTGCTGGTTTCGGACCTGGCGCTGGTGGCGCTGGACCCGCGCATCCGTCTTCAGGGAGGAGTGGCGCGATGAGCGCGGCGGACGTCGCCCCGGTTGCCGGCGAAGTCGAGCATTTCGTCTCCACCGAGCCGTTCGATCCCACATCGGCAACGCGGCTGACACCCGAGCAGGAAAGCTTCTACCTCGCGTCGCAGTGGAAGCTCATGTGGTGGAAGTTCAAGCGCCATCGCGTCGCGGTAGTGTCGGGGATCATCCTGCTGCTCATGTACGCCTCCACCCTCGTGACCGAGATGCTGGTCCCGTACAACCTCCACACGCGCAACACCAACTACATCTACGCGCCCCCGCAAAGCGTCCATTTGTTCCACGAGGGACGCTTTGTTGGACCCTTTGTCTACGAGCTCAAGAAGACGCTCAACATGGAAACCTTGCGCCGCGACTACGTCGAGGACACGTCGCGGCCGCATCCGTTGCGCTACTTCTGCTCCGGTGATCCCTACCAGTTCTGGGGACTCGTCGACATGACGTTTCATCTCGTCTGCCCGGAAGAGGGTGCCCCGTTGTTCCTGCTCGGCACCGATCGCCTGGGAAGGGATGTGCTCTCGCGGATTTTCTACGGCGCCCGGATATCGCTCACCATTGGCCTCCTCGGCATCGCCATCAGCTTTGCCCTGGGACTGTTGTTCGGCGGGCTGGCCGGCTATTTCGGCGGCTGGATCGATAATGCTATCCAGCGGTCGATCGAGATCATCCGCTCGTTCCCGGAGCTGCCGTTGTGGATGGCGCTTTCTGCGATTCTGCCGGTGACGTGGAGCCCCATTCTCATTTATTTCGGCATCACGGGTATCTTGGCGATGCTCGATTGGACCGGCCTCGCGCGGGCGGTGCGCTCGAAGCTCCTGGCGCTGCGCGAAGAGGATTACGCAACGGCCGCGCGCTTGATGGGTGCAAAACCGCAGCGGATCATCACCCGGCATTTGCTGCCGGGGTTCATGAGCCATCTGATCGCCACCGCCACGCTCTCGATCCCAGGCATGATCCTGGGCGAGACGGCGCTGAGCTTCCTCGGTATCGGGCTGCGCCCGCCGATCACGAGCTGGGGCGTGCTGCTCAACGAAGCGCAGAACATCAACGTCGTCGCGCTCTATCCGTGGCTGTTGCTGCCCGTAGCGCCGGTGATCATCGTCATTCTGGCGTTCAACTTCTTTGGCGATGGGTTGCGCGACGCCGCGGATCCGTATCGCTAAAGTCAACTGCAATCGACGTCACCGAAGCTTTCCGTTCCGTCACCGATCTGAAGCGCAACACCCGCGAGATCCTCGACCGCCTTCATCGAACCGGTGCCTGCCTACTCGCCGTACATCTCGGTAAGCAGATTCCGCAGGCGCGCCGCGAGCTGCGCATCGAGCCGGTCCACCCTTTTTCCAAGCCGTTCCTTGCTGACGGCGCGAATCTGGTCGACCGCAATTTCCGCCCTGCGCCCCGCGCAGAGACATTGGATTCGGGTGCGCCAGCGCGAGTGCAGCTTCGTGGTGAGCGGACAGACAACTACGGTATCGAGGTGACGGTTCATTGCGTCCTGGCTGACGACGAGGACGGGTCGCGTCTTGGCGATCTCTCTGCCACGCGTCGGATCGAGGTCGGCGAGATAAACGCCGTAACGCGCGACCTCGCGACTCACCACGGCTCCTTATCGAGGCCATCGGGCACCGTCGCGTCGAAGTCGCTCCAATTCTCACGCTCGCGCGCCATATCCTTGAATGTTTCGTCCCAGGTCAGGCGCTTGTCCTTCTTGCTGCGCAGAAGCAACCCTTCCTCGCGCTCTTCCAGCACGACCGCCTCGCCGATCGCGTACTTAGTGAGCACCGCTTTCGGCAACCTTACGCCGCGGGAATTTCCAATCGGAACCACTTTCAATTCCAGCTTGCGGGCTGACTTTTCCATGGCGATGCTACCTCTAGGTCCAAGAGTAATTACTGTACCCACAACTGGGCGCGCGAGTCAAATCTGTTCCTTTGCCGATGCGAGCAACCCCAGTACATAGTAAACATGTGACACGCTGCACGTGGTCGGCTAGAATTTCCCGAATTCGGATATTTCCCAAAGGACAACAAGCGTGCTGCGTGCAGAGTCCGTTGGCCGCGTTCGAGCGTAAGGCGCACCCTTGCCGACACTGCTTCTTGGCGCCATGTATGAGTGACAGATCGGCCGAGTGTCGTGCTAAAGGAGACGTGATGCCTGTAACGCGCAGCGTCGGACTTCTCTTCGTGCTTCTAACGGCGGGTTGCGCCGCGCTGGAGCGCGCGCCGCTCGAGACCGCAGCGACGCAGGGTAAGGCCGTTGCGCTTGATCCCATGGTCTCCCCGGCCACCTCGTCGCGCGAGGCTCCCCAGACCGCCCCAACGCAGCGTGCAGCCGGTGCAGTCGAGCCGATGGTTCCACCGGCCGCGCCGTCCGTGACCCGTGCCCCAGGTCGGAGCGTTGCCAAAACCGAATCGCCGGCCGCCAAGACCCCGGCAAAGGTTCTCCCATCTCGCGCGCCCCCGGAACAAATCGGAAAGAAGGAAAGCACCCCTCCGGGCGTTGCGAAGCCGGAGGCGTCGCCGCCGCTCGATATCAAGTCTCTTGAGACGCGACTCAAGGAAACCAAAGCCATCGGCGTGTTCACCAAGCTCGCGCTCAAGAATCAGGTCGATGACCTGCTGAATCAATTCCGAGCGCACTACCAGGGACGGCAGAAGACCTCTCTCGCCGAGCTTCGGCGAGAGTACGATCGGCTGCTCCTCAAGGTGCTCGCTCTGCTGCAGGACACTGACCCACCGTTGGCCGGTGCGATCGTGGCGTCGCGCGAGGCCATCTGGAACATCCTTGCCGATCCGGCCAAGTTTGCAACCGTCTAATCTCTCGGCACGAGAAACGCTATGACTAGACGTTTCAAGGGTTGGGCTCCGATCGTTGTGATGGCGACGTTCTTCGCCGTACCATCGCTCGCTGCGGATGATGTAGCGCTCCGCAAGGATCTGACGGCCGTGATCGCGCTCCTGGGCTTGCCGTGTGGCGAGGTCGTCGCCGCCACACGGGTGAAGGACAACGAGCACGTCGCAACTTGCAAGGATGGCAAACGCTACCGGGTATTTCTCAACGCCGAGGGTCGGGTCGTCGCGCAGAAACAGTAACAAACCTCGCACACGGTACGTTCCGCGAATTGCGATTTTCAGAACCGCGACGGCCGCGTTCCTCCTTACCAGGCGCGCCAACTCATCGCGATGATCGAGAAATACGGAGGCAATCAATGACCCGCTACCCGCTGGAAATCTTCTGGAGCGAGGAAGACGAGGGCTTCATTGCCGAGGCGCCTAACCTCCCTGGCTGCTCGGCTTGGGGTGCAACGGAAGCGAATGCAGCGCGCAAGGCGCAACGAGCCATAGCCGCATGGCTCGAGGCGGCGCGGGCGGCGGGCCGTGAAATTCCCGAACCATCCGTCACTGAACCGCTAGATCGTTACAGCGGGAAGTTCGTCATACGCGTTCCGAGATCTGTGCACGCGCGGCTGGCACGGAAGGCAAAGCAGGAAGGGGTGTCACTCAATCAGCTCGTCTCGAGCGTGTTGTCGCGGGCCTAAAGAAGTCGAAAGCGGCTTCCACTATTCGAGCAATCCCAGCTTCGGGAAATAGTCGCAACGCTCGAACCAGTTGCGGAAATCGTCGTACGATCCTGCGCGCGGATCAACCTTTGCAAGGCGCGGACTTCGGAGGCCTGGCCGGTGCGGACAAGCATTGCAGACGCTCGCCCAGGCGGCCGGCGCGGGCAATAAGACCTGGCGCGCCTATCTCAGCACGAGCGCGGCGGGCGGGGCCGCTGCGGGCAATGCGCGCGACCGCATCGGCGCCGGTCCGTGGCAGAACGTGAAGGGCGTCGTGATCGCGAATAGCGTCGCCGAGCTGCACGCCGCGAACAACCTGACGAAGCAGACCGCGCTGAACGAGAAGGGCGGCGTCGTGAACGGGCGAGGCGACTCCCCCAACATGCATGACATCCTGACCGGCTCCACGCCCGAGGGGACCGCGATCGCGGGCGCCGACGATCGGACGTGCGGCAACTGGACGAAGAGCGGTGAAGGAATCGCCATGGTCGGCCATCACGACCGGATCGGGCTCGACGACAGTGTCGCCGGCGAAGTCGTGGAATTCCTCCCACCTGTCGCGCGGCTGCAGCGACGACGCGCTGCGAGGCAACGGTGGTGCCGGCCTCCTTTACTGCTTCGCGGCGAAATAATGGTATCCGGGTCCCGAGCGCGGCATCTGCCGCTGCGGTGGAAACCAGAACCGCAAAAGGAAGGCGCTAAAGCCCTCTGATTCGCGGACCGGGCCGGTCCTCGGCGGATCAATGCGGCGTCACGCAGGGAACCACGTGACGGCTATGGCGCCGGTAGATACGGAAATCGTAATCGGTCGTGAGTACCACAGGGTCGGCGAACGTTTCGGTCATGCGGACGAGGCAGGCATCGGCGAGGCTCATAGGTACATCTGAGTACTTCTGCATGAGCTTGAGCACCGGCTCCAGGCCGCTTGCCAGGTCGAATGCAACGCGCACGGAACGCCGTCGCAGCAGCGCGCTCAGACCGGATGTGCCCGGCGCTCCGACCAGGTGGAATGCTTCGGACAGAGCGGCATCGCACGTGCTCCAGGGCGGAGCGAACTGCGGTGCCTGTGCCGCGGCCCAGGCGTGGTGAGCGTCGCGACGGCTGAGCAGCGCCACTACGAATCCGGCGTCAACGAGGACGTTTCCGGCCATAGCCAGTGTCGCGCAAGTACCGTTTCTTTCGGGCGCTGAGATCGGCAGGCAGACCGTCTACCGATCCGATGAGATCGGCGATCGCGTCGAGTGCCGCAGGCTGTCGCCGTGTCGATCGAGTCGCAAGCTGCAGTCGTTCGCGAACGACGTCGGACTTCGAGATCTTCCGTCCACGCGATTCCGCTTCGATGTCTGCGGCGATCGGCTCTGGTAAGCGTACGGTTAAGGTCTTCACCCAGCTAGTGAATACATCTCTGCCAGAGATGCACAACAAGCGCTTCGCAGTGCAGATGTACCGCCGAGGCTCTGTACTGATTGGTCTACGAATGGGGCAAAGAGCAATCTTGAGGTGGGGCACCGCGCAAGTACGATGCTGGCGATCTGTGTGTCGCGAATGTCCCCCGCACAGGCCGGTTCTCTTCCTTGCCCGAATGGTCGGGGTGGCGCCGCGACTTGCGTTACAACGAACCATCCCATAATCTCGGCCTGCGAGCCCGCCTAAACCTTCGAAATGAGCTTCGCGCCGCGCTGTGGTGAGGAAATATCCGCATGTATGCGCCCGCCGCCGTCCACGCCGCAACCTTCGACAACCTCCCGCTTTTCCTGCGATTCATCGATGACTTCTGTGCGAGAATCAACGCGGATGCCGACGTCAATTACGCGCTGCGCCTCGCGGTCGAGGAGGTCTGTACGAACCTGATCGAGCACGGCTATGCGGGACGTCCGCCGGGCCCAATTGAAGTTACTGCCGATCGCGGCGCGGACCGCGTAACGCTCACGATTCGGGATCGTGCTCCTCCGTTCGATCCGGCAAGCTCCCCGGCGCCGGATCTGACGAGCGATCTCGAGCACCGGGAGCCGGGAGGGCTCGGCTGGTACCTCGTCAAGCAGTTGATCGACGAGGTCCGCTATTCGCCAGATCCGCGGCTGGGCAACGTGCTGACGCTTGTAAAAATGACCGGGAGTTCGCGTGAGCTTAGGTGAAACGATGGAGATCGAGATCGGCTCGTCGGAGGGCGTGACCATCATCGCCATTCGCGGTAACGTCGACGGGCTGACTGCCGACAAGCTGTTGCGTACGTTGACCGAGCGCGTCGCCGACGGCGCGAGCCGTCTGGTAGCTGACTGCGCAGCGCTCGAATACACCAGCAGCGCCGGCCTGCGCTCCCTGCTCGGCGGCGTCAAGCTCGCCCGCCAGCACGGCGGCGATCTGCGCCTGGCGGGGGTGAAGCCGCAGGTGTTGCGGGTGCTGGATCTCTCCGGCTTCACCAGCATTCTCAAATACTATCCCGACGTGCCCAACGCCGTCGCGAGCTTCGCCGCTTGAGATCAGCGCCGTCGATGGCGGCCGCGCTGAATCCGGACGTTGGGCGCAAGCCTGGCGTCGCCGTCGTGATCGGTTCGGGCAGCGTGAAATGCGCCGCGGCGTTGGGCCTCATCAACGTCCTCAATCGTGCCGGCATCGGCATCGACATGCTGGTCGGCTGCAGCGCGGGCTGCCTCTACGCGACGATCATCGCGGCCGGGAAGAGCACCACGGAAGCGATGGACATGACGCGCGCGTTATGGACCAGCACGATCGCCCGCAAGCACGACCGGCGTGCGCTGTTGCGTACGGCGTTTCCCAAGCTGTTTGGCTTCGACGCGCGTTATGGCTTGCGCGACGACGCGCTCGTCGTGCAACGGCTCCAGGCGGCTTTTGGTGACAGCCGCATCGAGAACATGAAGATCCCCCTGCACCTGACCGCGACCGACTTCGCGAACGGGAACCAGGCGGTGTTTTCGCGCGGTCGTGCAGTCGATGCGATCCGCGCGAGTATCGCCGTTCCCTTCCTGTTCAGTCCGTGGCCGATCGACGGCCGCCTCTATCTCGATGGTTACATGTCCGATCCGCTGCCGGTTGGCGTTGCGATGCGCGAGGGTGCGAACATCATTGTCGCGATGGGCTTCGAGAGCCCCTACCAGGACGACATCAACTCGGTCGGTCGCTTTGCGTTCCAGGTCAGTGCTATCTTGTCCAACAATCTATTGAAGTCGCAGTTTTCGTTTCACGGGCTTGCCCATCACGCGGAGATTATCCCGATCATCCCCCAATTCACGCAGCGCATCCGGCTCTTCGACACCGAGAAAATTCCCCACATCATCGAGGAGGGCGAGCGCGCCGCCCAGGAACAATTGCCTTATCTGACGCGCTTGCTCGCCGCGCAATCGACGGCGGCGCAGGCGGGCGTCGCGTGACGGCCGGCTAACGCTGCCTGCCAATCGGCGGGGGCTCACCGCTCAAAGGACACCAGCGCAACAGCAACGCCGCGATGTCGTCGGTCTGCGGTGCGTCCGCGCAGTGCGCGCGAATACGCGCGAGCAATCCTTGCAACAATTCCCGTCCCGGCGCACCGGCAAACGCTTCGAGCTCGGCGCCCAGTCGCGCGTCTCCGTACTGAACGCCGTCGACGTTGGCAGCCTCGGTGAAGCCGTCGGAATAGACGAAAAGACGATCGCCGGGAGCAAGCTGCAGCGCGTCGCTCGTGTACACGGTGTCGGCAAGCGCGCCGACCGGCATTGCCGACGGTGACGCGACCTGCGCGACGCTACCGCCCGCTTTGATGTGAAATGGAAACAGGTGCCCGGCGCTCGCATATTCGAGATAACCGGTGTCGAGGTGCAACCGGGCGAGAAACACCGACGAGAACATCGAAGTCTCGTTGGCCTTGCACAGTTCCCGATTGGTGGCCCCGAGCACCCGGCCGGGATCGCTTTCCTCTACCGAGGCCCGCGGCGCCCTTCCGGCAAGCGAGCGCAGCACGCTCCGCGCGCGCGCCATGAAGATCGCCGCGGCAACACCTTTGCCCGACACGTCGCCCAGCCCGACCCACAACGTGTTTGCGTCGCCGAACAGGAAATCGCACAAATCTCGCCGAGCTCGCGCGCCGGCTCGAGCAGGAAGTGCATTTGCACCGGGCTGTCCGAGCGCTCGTGATCCAATGGCACCATGCCGAGCTGAAGCTCGCGCGCGGCGGCGAGCTCGTGGCCGAGTTCCTCGAACCGCGTTCGCGCGCTATCGCGCAGCACTTTTTTTTCCAGCGTCGCGCCGACGCGCGCGCGCAACAGCGTCGTGTTGACGGGCTTGGTCAGATAGTCTTCGGCGCCCAGCTCGGTGCAGCGCGCGACACTTTCGAGCTCGGCGGCCGCCGATACCATGATCACCGGAAGCGATGCCAGCCGCCGCTGCGCCCGCAATGTTTGCAGCACGTCGATGCAGCTTACCTCCGGCATCATGACATCGAGCAGCACCAGGTCGAATAGTCTGCGTTCGATGACAGCGAGCGCTTCGCGCCCGCCGGTGGCCATCGTAATGTTCGTGTAGCCAGTTGAGCGAGCCGCGCGGCCAGGATCTCCCGGTTGTCTTCATTGTCGTCGACGACGAGAAGCGCGGGCACGAGAGGTTCGGCGACGACCATCACGAAGACTAAAGGCGGGCGAGGTGGGTGCGGTTGTGCGGGCGATCGGTTAGTCTAAGCCAATCCTCGCACGTCGCGCGCGCTCTTGCGATCTCTAACGGAGGGGACTTTGAAGCTTCTTCTCACAACGATGAAACCGTCGCTGATGACGACCCGGGTGCATCCAATTGTCCGCTTCAACTACCTGATCCGGCTCATCGGAATCCCGATGGGGGCAGGCATCGTCGCTTCCGTACGTTTCGGCGAACCGACCTCGGCAATGGTATGGGCGGCGCTTCTCGTTTACGCATTCGGCTGGCCCCACGCAGCCCATTGGCTGGGACGACGCTCTGACAATCCCAAACGTACCGAGCAATACTGCCTGATGTTCGATTGCGCCTGCGTCGGAACTGCGGCGTCGCTGGTCTCGTTCCGGTTGGTGCCCACGGTGTTGCTTGCGACCGGAATTCTCACCGCCGTCGCGAGCTTCGGTGGCGTGCCCATGCTCGCTGCAGGATTGGCTGTGTTGGGCGTGACCTTTCTGCTCGGTATCGTGATCATCGATTGGAACACGGCGACGCAAGCGGCGCTCATCACCGTTGCGCTTTCGTTGGCACTCGCCTTTCTTTTCCAGATGTTGCTCGCACTGCAGACCTTCCGGCAGGCGAAGGCGCTGGGGCAAAATCGCAGGGAAATCGAGTCGCAGGCGGAGGAAATTCTCCGGCAGAACGAAGCGTTGGCCGAGGCGATGCACAAGCGGAAGACGATCGTCGCGCCATCGAAGCGGCGACTCTCGCCAAGTCGCGCTTCCTCGCCAACATGAGTCACGAGTTGCGCACGCCGCTCAATGCCGTCATCGGCTACACCGAGCTGATTCTGGACGCGACGTATGGCGACGTTCCCGAGCGTGTGCGCGCCACGCTGCTGCGTGTCGAGCACAACGGACGCCACCTGCTGGGACTGATCAATGAGGTGCTTGACCTCTCGAAGATCGAGGCGGGCCAGTTGAAGCTCAACATGGAGGAGTTTTCGTTGCCGGACTCCGTGCATGCGGTCGGGACGTCGGTGGAAGGGCTCGCGCGCGAAAAGGGTTTGCGGTTACGCATCGACGTGGCGCCCAATATCCCGCGCATCCGGGGCGATGAGCGACGCCTGGCGCAGGTGTTGTTCAACGTGGTGGGTAACTCGATCAAATTTACGGAAAAGGGAGAGATCGACGTTCGCGTTGCCGCCGACGGCGATGGGGTCGCCGTGACCGTGCGCGATACGGGCCCCGGCGTGCCTGCCGAGGCGAGCGAACGCATTTTCGAAGAGTTTCAGCAAGCCGATAGCTCGACCACTCGGAGCATGGGCGGCGCGGGCCTGGGGCTTGCAATCTCGCGGCGTATTGTCGAGCTCCATGGAGGAAAGCTCAGGCTCTTGCACTCCGAACTCGGACGCGGCTCGACGTTCGGCTTCACGATTCCGTGCGCCGGTCCGCCCGCCGCGGCGGCGCGCGCCGCTCCCGCGAAGGCCTCCCAATCGTGAGCAAGCGAATCCTGATCGTCGATGACAACGAGGACAACCGGCAGATCCTCACCGATCTCCTGACGGCAGCGAAGTACGAAGTGATCGAAGCGGTCACCGGCCCGGAAGCCGTGACGTTAGCGGCGCAGCACCTTCCGGCGCTTATCCTGATGGACATCCAGTTACCCGGCATCGACGGGCTGGAGGCGACGCGGCGCATCAAGGCCGACCCGGCGCTCGCTGGGATCCCCGTTATCGCGGTGACGTCGTACGCGCTCGCCGGCGATGATGTGAAGGCCGCGGATGCCGGTTGCGACGACTATGTCACCAAGCCGTTCAGCCCGCGCGCTCTTCTGGCGAAGGTAAAGGCGATCCTCGGTCAAGCCGGCGCCGCCGGATAATCGAAGGGTGGCGGCATCTACGCAGCGCGAGAGAAGTTCGCGGCTGCACCGAACTTGCATTTCACTCAACGGGAACGCGAGCACGGTTGAATTTCCTATCTTTGAACTTTGCGCCCGTTTGTGCATTGGTGCTATCATGCTGCATGAAGCACGAATGGAAAGCGTTGGGGGATATTTATCCTGGCGTCGTTAATGCTCTCGACTCGAGGAAATCCAGATGAAAGTGAGCGTCAAAGTTGTCGGTGCGAGCGGCCAGATTTCGCTCGGCAAGGAGTTTGCCGGGCGGCAAGTCCTCATCGAGGAAGCCGCGCCGGGTGTTTGGATCGTGCGCACTGCCACGGTGATCCCGGACAACGAGCGCTGGCTGCATACGCCTGAAGTGGCGGGCGGATTGTCGCGCGCACTGGCCTGGGCAGCAGAAAATCCGGCGCAGCCTACAGACTTGACCGCCTTCAGGAAAAGGTTAGAGCATGACGAAGAAAGGCCCTCCTGCGAGCAACGAGCAAGAGGTCGCGGTCGATCTCAACAATCCCGAGTTTCTAAGAAGTTGGTTCTCGCTTAAGGACAAGAACGAGAGCGCTCGCGTCCTCCACACGCTGGAGAAGGTCACCCAATTAACGTGGGCGCAGGTCTACCAAGACGCGGGTCTAAAATGGGAGCGAATTACGCATCCACCGCTGCCGCTGCCAGCAGGCATCGATGCGGTTTACTCCATTCGCGTCACGCCAGCGCGCTGCGCTATTGTGTTCCGCCAACAACAATCAATGCGTTTCCTATTGATTGCGGAAGATCATGACGCGACCTATCCGAAAGGTAAGAAGAAGTAGGAAGACGTCAAGCTGACGATCGGATCGCGAATTCGACGCCGACGTTGCCTTTGCTTGCAGCCGCAGTAATGCATTGCCCTGGCAATGGCTCTATGCGCCATTTTGCCCGACAAGCAAGTCGAGTTCGATGTCGAGCACCTTCGCCAATCTGCGCAGAACCGCCAGCGACGGATCCCCGTTGCGGGATTCGAGTTTGGAAACGTGTGCGGGCGTTATTTTGACTGCCGCGGCGAGTTGCGCGGCAGTCAAACCACGGTGTTCGCGCCACACACGTAACGGCGATTCTCCGGCGAGAAGGCGATCGACTATTACGCTCGGAAGCCTCTTCCGCGCCTTTCGAATAACGCTTGGCGAAACGCGCAAGAGCCGAGACATCGTCAGCATCGTCCGCCAATTCGCGCAACTGTTGGTACTCGTCATACGGCAACACGGCGAACGCTGGCTTGCCGTTGGTTTCGAGAATCTTGACACTCATTTGTATACCTCACCGCGTGGTGCAATCCGGATCACCTGAATCACGACTCGATCGTTGTCGAGCAAATAGACAATGCGCCAATCAACCACCCGCAATCGGAATCCCGGGTGCTCGGACAGTTTCTTGACGTTTGCTGCGTGCAGAGGATCGCGCGCCATCTCATCCAACTTCCGCCTAATGCGACCCGCTTGATCGCGCCGCACCGCGAACGCGGGCAGGCACTCGGTATTCCCGTTGCGAGCGCCTGCCGGCGGTCACCCGGGATATGCGCCTCCGGGTTGTCGAACGCATCCTCCAACGTGGCGATCGTCTCGACGGCCACGACGCGTTGGTCTTCGCCCATGTCGCTACTCGGGTCCGTCCCACCCTTCAGGCGAGCAACCGGGTGAGCGCATTGCCTGCGTGTTCAAGCTCTTTGAATGGTCCCTGCTCGATCAGCTTGCCCTCGTCGAGAACGAACACACAATCAAACTCCTGCGCCAAGTCTGCGCGGCCCAGTGCCCAGACGACGGTGCGCCCTTCGGCCCAGGCGAGCACCGCGCGCAACACGCGCAATTCGCTCGCTGGGTCGAGCCCCGAAGTGGGCTCATTGAAGACCAGGATGTCGGGGTTCTTCATTATTCCGCGGGCAATCGCCAGGCACTGCCGCTGCGAATAGGTAAGCCGCGACCCGCCGTTGCCCACCTGGTATTCGAGTCCCAACCGCACCAGCTCCTGCTTCATCCCTACTTCCCGTGCCACCTCGCGTACCAGCGCGCTGACGCGCGCCTGCGCATTGGCCTGCTCGAAGGAGACCCGCCCGAAAAGCAGGTTGTCCTGGATCGACAGCGCCGAGCTGAAGCGATCCGGGTCGAAGAATTCGACGACATCTTCGCGATCGTTGTAGCGGCGGCGAAAATCGGCGCGCGCCTCGACGATCTTGCGCTGCATTTCGTCGTCGATGACGCCCAGGCGATGCCGCGCCACGATGAGCCGGAAGGTGAGCGCCAACAGACGCGCTTTGTCGTCATCCGGCAGCGCGGCGAGTTTGCCGTCGGCGAGCTTGCCGACCAGCGCGCGGAACTCCGGCAGCTCATCCGCGCTAATGAAACTGTACTGGTCGAACAGCGCGCTATCCGGTGCGACGTCCGCGAACAACTCCACCATCAGGCGCGCAACCTTTGCCCCGGCAGCATAGAAATCGTCCAAGAGCCCGATGTCGCGCAGCAGTTGCACGACTTCGGGATTTTGGGGGAGATTGGCGGGTTGGAAATCGGGATGCCGCGGTGTGCCGAACAGCAGGTTCCCGGCCACGCTGATGTTCGAATGGTAAGTGGCGGGATCGAACAGCTCGACGAATGGTGCCAAGTCCTCGGCCTGCACCCGGTCCTTGATCTGTGCCCGCGCCGCGAGCCCTTTGGCCGCGAAGACGGGATCGGCGCGCGGGTCCGCAGTGCTCGCAAGACCGAAGCTCATCACGTCCTGGTCCATTCCCACGAGACTTAAGACGCCGAGCGCGGCCTCGGTCATCTGGTTGGAATTCGCCACGCCGGCGGCGACGTAATCGATCCAATCGGCCCGGACATCATGCGGACTATTGCCGGCCGCGAGCGCATCGCGGACGCGCGTCTGCTCCGTTTTTTCTTGCGCCGCGTCGTACACCGCGGGTTGCACCGGCTGGTGCTTCAAGCCATAGAACAGGTTGTGCGCCAGCGTTCCGGAAAAAATGTGCGCGTTCTGCGTCGCGTAGGCGATCCGGCGGCCGGGCAGCGCTTGGTGGACGTCGGCGAAATTGTTGCCGGCCACGTTGATGCGGCCAGCGCTCGGAAAGACGAGGCGCGCGAGCAGGTGCGTGATGTCGTCCTTGCCGCTGTGTCCCCCGCCCACCAACGCCACGTGCTGCCCGGGGGAAATGCGGAACGACACGCGGTCGACGCGATTGGTGACGCCGTTTTCGCTGTAGGTCAGGTCGGTGGCGGCGATCTCCCCGGCGAGCGGGGGAATCGTCGCGGGCGGGTCTTCCATCAGCTTGCTGTCGACGAGCCCCGGCGGATCGAACTGCGACACGATCTGCTCGTACTTGATCCGTACATCCTCCTTGGTCGAATACCAGTTCAGGAGTTCTTTCCAGGGACTCAAGATGTCCTTGTACGCGGCGAGCACGGCGACCAGCGCGCCGAGCGACAAGCTGCCCTTGATGACCAGATATCCGCCTACCGAATAGAAAAAGAACGGCGTGACCTGAGCCAGGAAATTGTTAAGGAACTTGACGAAATACTTGCGCTTGTAGATGTCGAAGCGAATCGCGTAGATCTTACCCAGTCGCTCGCTGATGTCGGCGCGCTCCAGATGAAAAGTATCGTTGCCGCGAATCTCGGTGGAACCGGCCACCGTATCCCCGATGCGGTCGGAGAGTTGACGCGCGGTTTGCACGCGCTCCTTGCCGAGCAGGTTGATCTTGCGCTGCAGCCGCGGGATCAGATACATCTGCGGCGGGTAAAGGGCGATGGCCGCGAGGCCCAGCCACATGTCCTGGTTGAAAATGAACACCATGTAGGTGAGGAGGAGGCCGCCCTGGAACACCGGCAGGCCGATCGACTCGCCGATGAAGCCGCCGACCGGCTCGGTTTCGGCGACGATCATCGGAATGATCTCGCCTGCGGAGGTGGTTTTGAATTGCGGCAGCGGAAAGCGCAACACCTGCTGGTACAGGGCGTGCCGCAGCCGGCGCATCGTGCGTTCGCCGACGATGCCGCCATAAACATTGATCCAGTATTTGAGCGCGCCGTTGATCGTGATCAGGGCGAGCAGCAGCAGCGACAGCGCCATCAGATAGGAAATCTGGTTGACTTCGAAGCCGAGGATCGACTCCGGGATATTCTTGCCGCCGATCGCGCTGTTGATGATCCGCTTGGGGATCTCGAGGTTGATGTAGATCAGCGGGAAGCTGATCACCGTCAACACCAGCATGAACACCTGGTCGCGCCAAGTGTGCTGGAGGATATAGCGGAAAAGGGACCGTTCCAAGCGTTAAGCCGATCCTCGCCCTTGCGTTGCATCGACCCCGCGAACGGCGTGGACGGCTGCGAGCCAACGGCAGTAGCGGTTAGTTTCGTTTTCGATGTTAACATTTGCGATTCCGACCGCACACGGTAGCTAGCCACGTGCAACGGCCATAGGTTCCCTTGGGTTCCTTCAGGTACAGGCGACCGCATCGGATCAGGCGAAACAGGTACCGGATGGATGGTCCGCTCGCGGCCGGCGTCGTTGCAGTGATCCTCAAAGGGTATCCGCGCCTGTCGGAGACCTTCATCGCACAGGAATTGCACGCGCTCGAGCAACGGGGCATCCCCCTCGCGCTGTACTCGCTGCGGCATCCGACGGATGAGGCAACACATCCGGTCCATGCGCAAATCGAGGCACCGCTCGTTTACCTGCCTGAGTATCTGCATCGCGAGCTTGGCCGCGTGTGGCGCGCATGGCGCCAAGCGCGCCGGCTGCCGCGATACCGTGCTGCGCGCACGGTGTGGTGGCGTGATCTCATGCGCGACCCCACACGCAGCCGCGTCCGCCGCTTCGGGCAAGCGCTGGTGCTGGCGGTCGAGCTGCCGCGTGATGTCATGCATCTGTACGCGCACTTTCTGCACACGCCGGCGTCGGTCGCTCGTTATGCGGCGATCTTGCGCGGACTTGCCTTTAGTTTTTCGGCGCATGCCAAGGACATTTGGACGACGCCGGAATGGGAAAAGCGCGAAAAACTCGACGCGAGCGCCTGGGTCACGACGTGCACCGAAGTCAATGCCCGCCACCTGCGCCAACTCGCACGCGACTCAACAAGGGTCGAACTTAACTACCACGGTATCGACACCAGACGTTTTCCTTCGCCCAGAACCGCTCATCGGGGACATGACGGCTCCGATCCCAGCCGCGCGGTCGCGATCCTCACCGTGGGGCGGGCGGTGGAGAAAAAAGGCTTCGACGATCTACTGCGCGCGCTCGCCTTGATTCCGCGCGAACGGCATTGGCGGCTGACGCATATCGGCGGCGGACCGCTGCTAGGCGCATTGAAGGAAACCGCGCGCGACCTGGGCATCGGCGAACGAGCCGACTGGCTGGGCCCACAGGCGCAAACGGCGGTGCTCGACGCGTATCGCGCGGCCGACATTTTCGCGTTGCCTTGCCGCGTTGGCGCCGACGGTGACCGCGATGGCCTGCCCAACGTGCTGTTGGAAGCGCAAAGCCAGAAACTCGCGTGCGTGTCGACGCGTCTCTCCGGCATTCCGGAATTGATCGAAAACGACGTCACCGGGCTGCTGGTCGATGCGGGCGCTGCGGATCAGCTTGCCGACGCGCTGTCGCGCCTGATCACGGATCCGGCGTTGCGCCGGCGTTTAGGGGACGCCGGCTATGCGCGCACGACGGGCGAGTTTTCGATGGACGCCGGGGCTGACCGCCTCGCCACGCGGCTCAAAGCCTGCCTGGCCGCAGCATGAAGGTGGCTTTCTATGCGCCGCTGAAGCCGCTCGATCATCCGGTGCCTTCAGGCGACCGGCAGTTAGCGCATGCGTTGCTGCAAGCGCTGCGCGCAGCCGGTCACTTCGTGTCGATCGCATCGCGCTTTCGCAGCTTCGATGGGCGCGGAGACGCCGCGCGGCAAGCCCGGCTTTCCTACGTCGGCGGGAAGTTGGCGCGGCGCCTGATCGCCCGCTTTCAATGCGCGGCCGAGCCCCCCGACGTGTGGTTCACGTATCACCTCTATCACAAGGCACCTGACTGGCTGGGCCCCTCAGTCTGCCGTGCTTTGGGTATTGCGTACGTGGTGGCCGAGGCGTCGGTGGCGGCCAAACAGCGACATGGACCGTGGGCATGGGGATACGCCGGTTCAATCGCGGCGGTGAAAGCCGCTGACGCGGTTCTTTATCTCAATCCGGTTGACGTCGAAGGGATCCAGAAGGTGCGCGGCGCCTCCGCAGTCGCCCAGTTGCTGCCGCCGTTTCTCGATCTCGCCGCTTTTGCCGGTCCCGACGCGCCGCCCGCTCCCGCCGTCGAGCGGCGCGGAGCGCGCGTGCGGCTGATCACCGTAGCAATGATGCGCCCCGGCGCCAAGCTTGCGTCGTACCGGCTGCTCGCGACAGCGCTGACCCGCATCGCGAAGCACGAGTGGGATCTGGTGGTGGTAGGCGATGGCCCGGCGCGCCCGCAAGTTGAGGCGGCGTTCGCCGGCATTGGCCCGGACCGAGTCCGCTTTGCCGGCGCGCAACCCGCTCACCTTGTCGCCGCATTGCTGCGAGAGGCCGACCTTTTTATCTGGCCGGCAATCGACGAAGCGTTCGGCATGGTATTCATCGAGGCGCAGGCGTGCGGGCTCGCCGTGGTGGGTAGTAATTCCGGCGGCGTTGCCGCTGTCGTGGCCGCGGGCCGGACCGGTTTATTGGTTGCGCCGGGTGACGCCGAAGCGTTCGCCGAAGCGACGCTGCATCTGCTGCGCGAGGCCGAAATACGGCAGCGGATGGGCCATGAGGCACGCGCCTACGTCCGGTCGCAGCACGATCTTCCAGCCGCCGCGGCGCGCCTCGATGTTCTGTTGCGGCGCGCGGTGGCAAATCGCGCGGCTGTCGCCGCGCGTGTTGCGACGGCGACGCGATGATCGTTTCCTTTCTCCGGCATGGCAGTACGGCGTGGAACGAGCAAGGCCGCATGCAGGGTCTTCAAGACGTTCCTTTAAGTGCGCGCGGCCGCGATGAGGTGCGCGCGTGGCGTGTGTCCACCGAATTAACGCGAGGCGTGCAATGGGTGTCGAGTCCGTTGCGGCGCGCGGTGGAGACGGCGCAACTGTTAAGTGGGACCACGCCGCGGTGCGAGAGTGCCTTGATCGAAATGGACTGGGGCGAGTGGGAAGGCTTCCGGCTCGACGAGCTTCGCGCTCGCTTCGGTGCCGAGTTCGCGCGCATGGAAACGCTAGGGCTTGATTTCCGGCCGCCTGGCGGAGAAAGTCCGCGCGACGTGCTCTACCGCGTCCATCGCTGGCTGGCTTGTGCCGCGGTGGAAGGAAAGCCGGTAGTTGCGGTTAGCCACAATGGTGTGCTGCGCATCGTCCTGGCCGCTGCTACCGGCTGGGACATGACCGGCAAGCCCCCGGTCCGGCTGCAGCCCGGCACGTTGCACCGGTTTGCGGTCGCGCACGATGGGACGATCTCGATTGTCGAATGCAATGTGCCGCTCGCGCCGGGCGCCGCCGTCGATGCGCCGTCAGCCGTAACAGTAGGTATCCCGACCGGTGTTTCGCCGGCGAAGCTCTAGGCGTCATTTGAGGAAAGGGAACCCGCCATGCCTTTCGCGCTGAAGATTCCATGGAGAGGAAAGTTCGCTCGCCTGTGGCAACGGCCGAACTTGCCTGAGCGCGTGGCGACGCGGGTCCGAGCGCAGGAGGACAGAAGCGAAATTCTGGTCGGCTGGATTCAGATGGCGGTGGTATCGGGTTTTTTCCTCGTATATCTCGTGTCACCGAAAACCTTCAGCGCCGATGCGCCGTTCCGTCCGGTGCCCTGGGTGCTTGCCGTTTATCTCGCGTTCACGCTGCTGCGCCTGTTCCTTGCGCACCGGCACCGGCTTCCCGAATGGCTACGTTACGCGTCCATCGTCATCGACATGTCGCTCCTCCTCGGCTTGATCTGGAGCTTTCACCTGCAATATCACCAGCCACCGTCGTTTTACTTGAAGGCTCCTACCTTGCTCTACGTGTTCATTTTCATTGCGTTGCGTACGCTCAGTTTCGATGCGCGCAAGGTGGTGACCGCGGGCGCCGTCGCCGTCATCGGCTGGGTGATGCTCGTCGCGTACGTGATCACCGTCGATCCGAGCAACACGATGATCACGCACGACTACGTGATTTACATGACGTCGAACAGCGTTCTGCTCGGTGCCGAAGTCGATAAGGTGATCGCGATTCTGGTGGTCACCGGTGTCCTCGGTTTCGCGATCATGCGCAACCGGCGCCTGCTCACCTTCGCCGTTACCGAGAGCGAGACCAACCAGGACCTCGCGCGCTTCGTGCCGGAGGAGGTCGCAACCCTCATTAAAACCTCGGGTGAAGGCGTGCAGCTCGGCGTGGGCGAACCGCGTGAAGTGACGATGTTGTTTCTCGACCTCGAAGGCTTCACGTCTCTTTCCGAGCGTCTCGCGCCGGAGCAGCTCGTGCGCACGCTCAACGCCTTTTACGCCGCGGTCGCGGAGCCGGTGGCGCGCTACGAGGGCGTCATCGATCAGTTCCAGGGCGACGCGATCCTCGCCACCTTCAACGCACCGCGGTTAACGCAGGATCACGCGGCGAACGCCATTCAGGCCGCGATGGAAATTCAGGCATTGTTGAAAACCAAGACTTTTGGCGATGGTTTGACGCTGCGGGCGCGCATCGGCATCAACACCGGCGTCGTCATCTACGGGTCAATCGGAACCCCGGATCGGATGGGCTATACGGTCATCGGCGATGAGGTCAACGTTGCCTCGCGGCTCGAGGCGCTGAATAAGGAGTACGGGACCGCAATCATCGTTTCCGAGCAGACGCGGGATTTGGCGGGACCGGAGCGGTTTGCGTTCGAATTGTTGGACGAGGCGCTGGTGCGCGGCCGGACGACGCCGACCCGAATTTTCAAACTTGGCGAAGCGTAGGGTCCGGTCCCGAAGAGTCTATGGGGAGAGTAGTTCCGGAAAAGCGCCAGCCTGCGCGTCACGCAGTTCCAGCAATCGGCGCAGATTGTCCTGCGCCGTCGCCTCGTATTTGTCACGAAAGTATTCGGTCGCGAAAATGTACGGGCGCTGCTGCAATCGTTGCAGAAACGGAACCTGCTTCGCGTAGAACTCGGCATCGGTCTGGTCGGAAAACTCCGCGCGGATCTGCGCGCCCTTGCACATGAACTCATCCCACCGCGCACCAAGGCCCGCGAGGTCGATGTCGACCACGAAGCGCCGGTCATGGCCCCGTACCGTGTCCGCGTGCAGCGTCGCCAGGATCAGACCGCACACGCGCCGGCGAAAGACGGGGCTCGCCCCAGCAGACTGCGCGAGGAACATCGCGGCGCTGCGCCGCTCGTTAGTGGCGGCGCCCTGTTCGTAGACGGCATCGTGAAACCACAGCGCGAGCTCGACCGCGTCAGCGTCCACCAGCAGCCGTGCCACCTCGTCGACGCGGCGTACGCAGTCGCCAATATGATTCAGCGTGTGAAAGTGTCGATCCGGCGAGCCATACAGACAGCGCAGCTCCGCGAAGACCGCGGCTCCGTTGGGCGACGGCGGAGAATCGACGCAACGGCGCCACAACGTCTCGAAGCGCTTTTCGCCGATTTCTGCCATTGGCATCAGAGGATTGCCGGCCGCCCTGCGGAGTAGCCGGCGGGTATTGGCTGAATCGCAGGAACCTTCACGTAGCCGTGCCGCGCCCGGGAACTGCCTGCGCCTCCTGCAATTGTCCCTTGAGCGATTCCATCTCGCGCGTCCCCACCGCCAGCCGGGTGCTTAGCACTCGCATGACATGCAACGCGCAATCCGGATTTTCGGTGAGCAGCCGCAGGAAAACCTCATCCGCGATCCGCAGTGCCCGTACCGCATCCTTCGCGCGCACCGTAGCAGTCCGCGGGACGTTCATGATGACGCCCATTTCGCCGATCAGCGCATTGCGACCCTGCACGGCGACGACGAATTCGCCGGCGTTCGTCTTGCCCAAGATCTCGACCTCACCTTCGAGAATGACGTACGCACTGTCGGCTGGCTCCCCCGCGCGCATCAGGTTTTCGCCCGACGCAAAGCGCAGCGCGCGACTGGTAAACGCCAGGAGCTTTAACTTCGCTGGGTCGAGCCCGCCGAAGAAGGGCACCTTGCGCAGCATCTCCGCTTCCTCAAAAACGTCCATTCGCGGCCTCCGTTTCCTGCCACAGAATACGACATCGGACGACGCTAGGAAAGTTCGGTGACGGGATTTCTCGCGCGCTCTTGCGCTATGCTCGGGTACGTCGCCGTTGCGCCTCCCCTGACGAAACAGCGGCAAGTTGCGTCGAAGCGATTTCCTATAAGGGAGGGCGGTGACTTGACGACAGCAAAAGACGAGTTCTACCGCGACATCCTCGAAGGGATGGCGATTTATACGGGCAGCGCTTTTCAGCGCGACGTGCTGGCGACCATTTCGCGGCATGACGAACCGGGGATCGGCACGGCGCTCAACAAAAACCAGATCGCAAGCAAGATGTGGCTCGCCGATTCACTGTTCGACACGGTCGGCGCCGAGCTGGGAAACGTTGTCATTCTCGGCGGTTGGGTTGGCGTTCTGGGCGCCGTTTTGCTGCACGACCCGCGATTCGTGATCGCCAAGGTCGTGAGCATCGACTTGAATGGACGTTGTGCCGCGATTGCCGAGTCGCTTAACGCAACGCATGTGCGTACGGGGAAGTTTGCCGCGCGGACCGGCGACATGCTGGAACTCGACTACGCTCGAAAGACCGCATCCACTGCCGATAACGGAAGCGCGGATCTCATCATCAACACGAGTTGCGAGCACTTAACCGAGTTCGGCCGGTGGTACGAGCGAATCCCGGTCAGGCAATTGCTCGTCTTGCAATCCAACGATTATTACGCGTGCCGCGAGCACGTGAACTGTGTTCCCGACATCGAGGCATTGCGGGCACAGGCGCCCATGCGTGACGTGTTGTATGCCGGGCAGCGCCAGATGCGGCATTACGTCCGGTTCATGCTGATCGGGAGGAAATAGACGTTGGCGGGGTGTCGCCGATACCGAATACTCCGACGACATCGAGCCATGCCACAGCCTTGTGCGCGCGCGTTCGCGCGAAGAGCTCCGCGAGAAAGTGCCATGCTGCGTCATCGAGATTCACATGGTGGGTGAGAATTCCGGTGGGCTCGGCTGGATCGGCGTTTCCATCCCGGCGCGCCCGCAGATGTCCCACCATGCGGTCGATCGCCGTGTCGACCCCGATGAACGCGCGGCCTCGGCGCCACGCAATGAGATCGACGTGCGTGTTGAACTGGCTAACGCCAGAAGCGGCGTAAGCGCGGGCACGCGGTCCGAAGGTTGACAACCCGCTAAACCCCGCCTCGGGCAGGCGCGCGACGACTTCCGCATCGATGCGATTCCACGGTGGGACCAGCACCGCGGTGAAACGTGTGGCGAACTCGCGTACAAGGCGGACGCGACCCTGGGCGAGCTCGGCTACGGATTCGGCGACGGGGCGATGCGCGCTCAACTCGCAGTTGCGTGTGCCCGAGGGCGCGTGGTTGCAGTGCGCATAGCCGTGCTGAACGATGGTCGCCAAGGCAAATTCCGCTACCGCGTCGGCGAGACTCGGCTCCAACGCAGCCGGGATGATGGCGAGCGCGATTGGCACGTTCTCGGCACGCCCGATTTCGAGCAGCCGCCGCAACGGCGCTCCATCGCGGTACCCGTCATCGTCGCGACACCATAGCGTCGCACGCCGGCCGCTTGCATGCCATGCGTCGAGCTCATCGTCGAGGCGAGCCCAGGCGCTCATGACGCGTGTTGTCCAGCATCTATCCCGATCTTGCCCGCGATGAACGACGCCGAGCGTGCCGCTCCGTCGCTGTCGAAATCCCAGCGTCCCCACTGCTCGCGCGATCCCGCCTCGTCGACAGCGGCGGCGAGTGTGGAAGGGGTTAACTGCGTGTCGTCAACGATGACTGCGAGCCTGAAGTCGCGCAGGCGTTCGCCTCGCGCCCGCTGCTCGGTTTCGCCATTGCCGGTGAACGGCACGACCACGGGCCGCGCACCGCTGACGACGACGTCGAGGACGGTGTTGTAGCCCGCTTGTGACACCGAGACAAACGCTTGCCGCAACAACATGCCGAAGTCCACGCGCGATCGCTCGACGACTGCGCCGGGACCCGCCTCGCGCAACAGGCGCTCGAAACCGGCCTCAGTAATGTTGGGACCGGCGAGCACCCGCCACGGCAAATGGCCGAAGCGCGAAAGCTTCTGCGCGGCGAGCGCGGCCGCGAGCAGTTCAATGCCAACTCCGCCGCCGCCCGCCGACACGACCACTTCGCGCCGCTCGCTCACCGCCTTGGATTGCGGTTCGCCGCGCGTCAGTACAAACCCAGTGTAATGCAGCGGCGGCCCGAGCTCCGCGGCCAGCGGAAAGGTATCTTCGAAGCGCGCAAAGCGCGGGTCGCCGTGCACGAGGATCACGTCGAACCAGCGCTTGGCCCACTGCAGCATTTCACGCTCGCGTTCAATCTTTTGCTGCACCTGGAGAATATCGCGCACCGACGCGACCACCAGCGGCCGTGGGCGCGCCTCATCGATTCGTTCCAGCAACGGCACGAGCTCGAAGCGCAGCGCGCGCCGGCCGAATGGAAAGGTCTCGAACATGACCGCGGCCGGCGCCGCAGATTCGTACGCCGCAAGTAGTAGCTCGCGCCGATTCTGGCGATAAGCCTCGTCGATCGGCGTGCCGCTGCCATCGCGCAACGGCGTGAAACTGGCGTCGTCGACGCGGATCGGCGGCAATTGCACCAACTGGACGCCGCGCGGCAAGCGCCCGCCGATCGGCATTCCTCCGCTCACCAGATGAACTTCGAACCCGACGTTGGCAAGTGCCTGCGCAATCTGACGCGCGCGCATCAGGTGACCGATGCCCAGCAAGTGCTGGACGTAGATCATAACGGCAGGCATCGTTCGTGCCGCTAAAAGTAGCTCATCACGGCAGGCATCGTCTCGCCGTTAAGTCTTCGTGCCGTTAAGTCGCGCTTCGGTGGACGTGACCGTTGTTCGATGGCGGCGCGGGAGAGCCGCGCGTCGGCTAGAGCGCACCGGCTCGCGCCCGGACGCGCTGCGTTCCGCCCACATGCGCCGAGACGAGTCCGGTGATGACCTGCAAACCATCCAGCATCTGTCCGGCGCCGCGCTCCGATGGAGCAGGCTGCTCGCGCAGGTCACGCAAAGCCCGCGCCATCAGCGCCGCGTCCTGCGGGCCCTCGGGATCGAGCGTGCGAACCAGCTCCAACGCGGCCGCGCGATTGGCGCGCATGAGTTGCTCGCGCCGGGGCGCCACTCGCGGAATCAGGATCGCGCGCTTGTCCAGCGAAAGAATCTCGCAGAACGTGTTGTAGCCGCCCATCGCGACCACGCCGACCGACCGCTCCATCAAGAGCTCGATGTGGGTGTCGAAGGTGACAACGTCGATCCGGCCGATCCGTTCGGCCCGGTCGCGAAAATGGCGCTGCCGCGCCGGCGGCATGAACGGTCCGACGACGACCACCGCCGCAAGAGGAATGTCGGGATCATGCTCGTAGGCGCGCAGTACCCAGTCGACGACGGACATCCCGTCGTCGCCGCCGCCCACCGTCACCAGCACGTACGGTTGCCCCCCCACCGGGGCGATCGGCGTTTCGGACAGGTGCGGCACCGCCCGCCGCAGGTACCCCGTGTAGACCATTTTCCGCCGCACGGCAAGCGGACACAGGACGCCTTCGAGCGGATCGGCGAAGCTATTCAGACCGTAAACCCAGATCTCGTCGTAGAGGTGTTCCAGCGCGGGAAGCACCTGTTTGCGTTCCCATTCGCGCAAAAGCAACTTGGGGTCATCCATGATGTCGCGCAGACCGAGCACCAGGGTCGTCCCCTTCGCTTTGAGCATCGCGAGCGTCGCTGCGACTTCGCCCTGGAGTCCGAGCGGCTCCTTATCGACCAGAAATAGATCCGGCCGGAAGCTCTCCGCCGTCTGGCGGATGATGGCGGCGCGCATCTCCATCGTCTGGTCGAGGGCGATATGCAGGCCGAGCGACTGGTATTCGCCGTTGAGTAGCTTGATGACGCCCGGGATGCGAACGAAATCGACCCTTGGGCTGAAATCGAAGCTGCCGATGATCGGCGACCCGGAAAGAATCAAGACCGACACACCCTTGAAGCGGTCGACCAACGCATGGGCGATCGCCCGGCACCGGCGCAGGTGACCAAGGCCGAAGCTGTCATGGCTGTAGATCAGGATGCGTGCGTCGTTGAGTCTTTCCACCATGCTCCGGTCCTTCGTCATCCGGTCACTGCCGCCGCATTATCCACGACAAGGCGCGCCGGCACGATTTGCGGATGGCGCTGCGGCGATCGCGGCCCTTCGTACGAGCTTTAACGGAGAAACCCTAGAGTCCGGAGGAACGGCCAGCGTACGAATCACTAGGGCTCGAGCCCGAAGAAGGATTGGATGCGACGCAGGATCTCGTCCGCGCGGTTGGACGCGTGCTGGGCACGCGCTTCCGCGTCGAGCGACTGCAACGTCGCATCGTTGGCCGCCTGCCGCGTCGCCAGTACTTTCGACAACGCTTCGGCAAGCTCGGGACGCGCGACGACAATTGCGTCGAAGCCCTTCTTGTCCAACCGGTAGCACAGCACTTCGTCGAGCGCGACCGCGGTCGCGGTCCGTGCCTGTCCGGTCAAAAGTCCCATCTCGCCGAAATGGGCCGGCGCCTCCATCGTCGCGAGACGCGCGCGTGCGCCCGCCGGGCGTGCGGAGGCCGCTGAGCGGTAAATGTTGACGCGCCCGCGCGCCAGGATGAACAGCGATTCGGCCACTTCGCCTTGCCAAAATATGACGTCGCCGGCGACGTACGGGCAATCGACAAGCTCGGCTGCCATCGCGCGGCGCTCGCCTTCGGTCAAGACGCTAAGTAACTCGAGACGGCCGAGCATCTCCTCGCGGGTGGCGAGTGTCTCTTCGCGCTCCACCGCGTGGTCGCGCGGCGGCGTCATGACGACCTGGTGCTTGGGCAGCGGAATTTCCATGCCGTGCCGTGCGAGGGCGGCGTACACGTGGAGGCGCACCTGCGACTCGGTCCATTCGTCGAACGCCGGGTCTTCGAGCCAGAAGAACGTCACGTACCGGATCGCGCTCGCGTCGAAAGAAAGACAGTGGACCTCCGGCTCGGGCGTGCGCGCGACGTGCCGGATTTCGGCCCGCACGAGGGCGTCGCAGACGACGGCGATGACCCGCGACGGCGGCACGTCGTAGGCCACGGTGAACTCGATCTTCCTTCGCCACGGCACGTAAAGATCGCCGCGGCGCCCGAGCACCGTGACGTTTTGCTTGATCAGCGCGGAGTTCGGCAGCAGGATCGTTTCGTCTTCGTTGGTCGCGATGGCAACGTAGCGCCAGCGAATCCCGACGATCTTGCCGGTCACTTTATCGACGCGAATCCAGTCGCCGATCCGGCATGTGTTGTCGAGTTGCAGCGCGATGCCGCCCCATAGGTTGCCAAGCGATTCCTGCAGCGAAAACGCGATGACGCCGGAGATGATCGCCGACGTCGTGATGATGCTTGCTAGATTCACGCCGGCAACATTCATCCGGTAGAGCACGAACACGATGAGCGTCAGTACGGTCAGCACATCGTCGAGGATGTGCGGCACCCCGAAGCGCGCGAGGAGCCCTTCGAACAGGAACACCAGCGTGATCCTGGCGATCCCGATCGCCACGATCAGCAGCCCGACCTCCCGCAGCACGACGATCAGCGTTTCTTGCTCGATGGCGGCGCCGAAGCGATCCAGCAACAGCAACCCGGCGATACCGGCGCCCATTACGAGTATCAAGCCGACCATAGCCATGCGCAGATCGCGCCGCCACGCTATTGCAATCAGCGCGAGCACGAGCGCGATGCCCGCGAGCAAAGTCGAATCGGAGATCAGCTCTGGGCTGGGCATTGAGTGGGCGAGAGCGCGGGTTACCGCAAGTACCCGAGGAGGGGGCGGAGGATTATAGTGGGTTCGCTGGTCGGGACAGGCGCCGCTGTCGTAGAGTAGGCGTCTTCTCGCTCGCTGCCTCAAGGGGCCTTGGCGTGCACGGCCAATCCGCACTCACCACGTTTCTTTTTACCGACATCGAGGGTAGCTCCAGATTGTGGGAGCAGGAGCCCGAGCGCATGCGGCCGGCGTTGGAGCGCCACGACGCCATCACGCGGTCGGCTGTCGAAGGCAATCACGGCACGGTGGTGAAGATGGTCGGCGACGGCGTCCATGCCGCCTTCGCCGACCCGCTCGATGCGGTCGGCGCCTCGCTGCAATTGCAGCAGTCGCTCGCGGATCCCGAAATGACTAATGGCGTCAGCCTGCGCGTGCGTTGCGGGATGCACGTGGGTGTGCACGAGCGCCGCGATGACGACTTTTTCGGCAGCGCGGTCAACCGCGCCGCGCGCATTATGTGCGCCGCGCATGGCGGTCAGGTGCTGGTCTCACAGGCAATGGCCGTGCTGGTTGGCGACCGCATGCCCGCCGGCGTCGCATTGCGTGACTTGGGCTCCGTCCGGCTGCGTGATCTGGCGAGTCCCGAGCGTGTCTACCAGGTCGTGCATCCGCAGTTGCGGCAGGAATTTCCAGCACTGCGCTCACTGGAATCGATCCCGAACAACCTGCCACAGCAGCTCACCTCGTTCATCGGCCGCGAGCACGATCTCACCGAAGTCAAAAAATTGCTGAGGACTACGCGGCTGCTAACGCTCCTCGGAGTGGGCGGCCTCGGCAAGACCCGGCTGTCGCTGCAGGTAGCCGCCGACGTGATGGACCGTTATCCGGACGGCGTGTGGTTCGTGGAGTTGGCGGCGCTACGCGATGAACGGCTGGTGGCGCAAGCGGTCGCATCCGTGCTTGGCGTCAAAGAGGAAGCGGGGCGTCCGGTGGTCGAAGCGCTGGTGAAGTACGTCAAAGATCGGCAACTGCTGCTCATCCTCGACAACTGTGAACACCTGGTGCACTGCTGCGCCGAGTTCGCCAAAGAGCTGCTGCGATCAGGCTCGCGATTGAGAATCCTGGCGTCCAGCCGCGAGCACCTACACGTGGCGGGCGAGACGACGTACCCGGTGCCCGCGCTCGCGGTCCCTGCTCCGCGCCAGACGAACACGGTTGCAGACTTGACCCAGTACGAAGCAGTCCACCTGTTCGTCGACCGCGCGACCGCGGCGCAACCAGATTTTCGACTGACCCCCCAGAACGCCGCTGCGGTAGCCGGCATCTGTCACCGCCTGGATGGCATCCCGCTGGCGCTCGAGCTTGCCGCGGCGCGCGTGCGTTCGATGTCGGTAGAGAACATCGCTGCGCGCTTAAGCGACTGTTTCCGCCTGCTGACCGGCGGCGATCGGACTGCGCTGCCGCGCCAGCAAACCCTGCGCGCCTCGATCGACTGGAGTTACGAGTTGCTCTCGGAATCCGAGCGCGCGCTCTTGCGGCGACTCGCGGTGTTCGCCGGAGGCTGTACGCTCGACGCCGCGGAAGCGGTAGGTGCCGGCGGTGACCACGACGAAAAGGACGTGCTCGATCTCTTGAGGCATCTGGTGGAGAAATCGCTGGTTGTATCGGAGGCCGAAGGCGATCGCTATCGGCTCCTCGAGACAGTGCGCTTGTACGCGCAAGAGCGGCTCAACGAGTCGGGCGAAGGAGATGCAACGCGTACGCGGCATCTCGCCTATTACCTTGCCTTTGCGGAAAGGGCGCGGCCCGAGCTTATGGGCCCGAAACAGGGGTGGTGGCTCGCACGCCTCGATCTTGAACGAGAAAATATCCTCGCGTCGCATGCATGGTGTGAAGGCGCGGAAGGGGGCGCCGAGTTGGGGTTGATGCTGGTTCACGCAGTAAAAATGCATTGGATCAATCGCGGTCTTTTTCGGTTGGGGCACCGATTGACGGTCGAAGCGCTCGCGCGTTGCGGGGCGCAGAAGCGCAACCTTGGCCGTTGTCGGGCGCTCTTCAACGCCGGCCAGCTTGGCTGCTTCATGGGCTGCTACGGGGATGCGCAGGAGCATCTAGAGGAAAGCCTGGCGATTGCCCGAGAACTTGGGGACAAGGGAAGAGTCGCTGCGGCGCTGCAACCGCTAGGCCTCGCGTCCTTGGGGCAAGGGGATTTGGCCACTGCGCGGGGACATGTCGATGAGGCGCTTGCTTTGGCGCGTGAACTGGGAAACAAGCGTCAGATTGCCGCCGCACTTAACGCGGTTGCGCAGGTGCATCGCGTGAATGGAGATCCCAATGCCGCGGAGCCGCTCTACGAGCAGGTGCTGCTGCTGGCCCGCGAATTGGATGATCGCGAGATCATCGCCATCGGTCTTCTCAATCTCGCGATGGTGGCGATTGGCCGCGGGGCGCGGGACTGTGCTCGAGAGATGTTGCTCGAAGGGCTTGCCATCGCCGAAGAGGTCGGCTCGAAGCCAGCGGGACAGAGTCTGCTGGAAGTCTGCGCCGGTCTGGCTTCGTTGCGCGCAGAGTGGAAGCGCGCAGCCCGATTTTACGGAGCGGCGGAGGGGCAGACAGCGCAGACGGGACTTAATCGCGATCCCGCGGACGAGGCATTTCTAGCTCCGTGGGTCGCGTTAGCGCGAAATGCGCTTGGCGCGCCGGCATTCGCCGCGGCCGAATTGGGCGGGCGCGCGCTTTGCTACGCGGAAACAATGGTCGAAGCGCGCGCTTGGCTGGAAAACCGTTCCTGACCTTTTGGTTCGTTTGTTGGTTACGAGCCTTCGCCAAACTTCCCAGTCAATCCGCAACCGCGCCGCAACGAACTTCAGGCACTTTTACTCATTCGCTACCCACGGATCCAGCGTCCGAACCCCGATGACGTTGACGTTGTATTTCCAGGTCCCGGACGTACTGTGAACATCGACGCACTGGAATCGTTGATCCCCCGGTCCCAATATCCGGCATTTGATTTCATTCGGAGGAGGCAGGGGAGGGGTGACGAACTCAATCCCGTTGGCAGCAAACTTATATTGCGGATCCTGCAGCTCCCACCTGATAACGACGTCTTTGTGGCCTTTTTCAATGACGACTAGCTCGTGATCGACCGATGCGTTGCACCAAAACATAAAACACCGCACGTAAACTTTGATGTCACAAGATTGGCCCGTGCGGCAGCGGAGCGTTTGAGCATCGATGGGAGGAGGCTTCACGAGAGTTAAATGCGCGCAGCCTCCGAGCACGGCGACGGCGACGGCGAAAAGCAGCGTTTTTGGTGCCATCTTGTTCTCCCCTTTTCTATATAAAGCCGTACGTTTTGATCTCATGCCGCAGTTCCCCACGAGGGCGGGTGCCATCCGTGACCCTGAATAGTACAACTGCTGGCGATTAATAGGGAGTCCCGCGAGGAAGGATTCAGATACGCGCTGCCACACAGCAATTGCGCCGTCCGGGCATCCGACCGTCATACCTTTGGATTCTCGGCAAACCCTTTATCGCTACGTCGCAACGCCCTTAAGCAAAAACGCGGTCACTGGCTGAGTGAATCCCTTGAGCAGCAGCGGGCCGGCCGGCTCCGTTGCCCATTCGTCCTCCAGCGCCGCGCATGCCCGCCGATCGACCAGGATCTGGCCGGCCTTCGCTTCACCGCAAAGCCGCGCCGCGAGGTTGACCACGCCGCCGATCGCCGAATAGTCCCAGCGCCCTTCGAACCCGAACGCGCCCAGCGTCGCAAAGCCCTGCGCAATGCCGATGCCGAGGTCTAGCTCGTAGCCCAGCTTTGACCAACGCGCCCGCAGCGGCGCAAAGCGCTCCTGCATCTCGACGGCCATCTTCGCCGCGCGCTTCGCCCCGTCGGCAATCGGCAGCGGATCGTTGAAGAACAGCAGAATGCCGTCGCCGGCAAAGCGGTCGAGCGTGCCTTCGTATTGCGTGACAAGCGCCCCCATCACGGCGTGGTATTCGCGCAGCACCGCCTCGACCTCTTCCGGCTCGGCCGTGTCGGTGAAGGCGGTGAAGCCGCGCAAATCGAGGAACACGTAACAGATCTCCCGCCGGTGCGGCGTCAAGATCGACTTCTCGCCCGCGGTGAGGATGGCGTCGGCGACAGTCGGCGAGAAAAAACGCTTGAGCTGACCCATGCGATCGAGTTGCGCGACCTGCTCATTGACCCGATCCTCGAGCTTAAGATTCCATTCCTTCAACGCGTCAGCTTGGCGCCGCACTTCGTCCTGCAGCGTCTTGACGCGCAGCAACGAGCGCACCCGCGCGAAGAGCTCGGGCTGGTTGATCGGCTTCCCCAGAAAATCGTCCGCGCCGGCCTCGATGCCGTTGATTCGCTCTTGCTGGGGGTCGAGCGATGTGACGAGCACTACGGGGAGCAACGCGGTCTGTGCATCGGCCCGGATGCGGCGGCAAACATCGTAACCGGAGAGCCCGGGCATCATGATGTCGAGGAGCACCAGGTCGGGCTTCTCGGAGGCGACTTTGGCGAGCGCTTCCTCACCGTTGACGGCGGTCGCCACCGCGTAGCCTTTCACCCCGAGCAGATCGGCTAAGAGCTTGACGTTGTGCGGGGTGTCGTCCACCACCAGCACCTTGGCCTGCGCATTCATCTTTGCCGATTCGTTATGACGCGCTGCACCGTGTCCAGAAACTCCTTCAGATTGATCGGCTTGCCGATATAGGCGTCGAAGCCGGCTTCCATAATCTGTTTCTTGTCCTGTTGCATGACCGACGCGGTCACCGCAATCACGGGGATGGCCGCAGTCGCCGCGTCGGCCCGCAGCAAATGGAGCGCGTCGATGCCGTTCATTCCGGGTAACTGGATGTCCATCAGAATCAAGTCGAACTTGTGCTCCGCCGTGAGCTTGATGCCTTCCTCGGCGGTGCTAGCCTCGACCGTGGAGTAGCCCTTGACCTGCAACACGTCGCGGACCAGCTTCATGTTCTTCTCGTTGTCTTCGACGATCAGGATCAGGCTCATCGCGTTATCGGTAAGGTGAAGGTGAAGGTCGAGCCTTTTCCGGGTTCGCTCTCGACCCAGATGCGACCGCCATGCAGTTCGACGAAGCGGCGGGTGAGTGCCAAGCCCAGGCCGGTGCCCTCTTGCTTGCTCGTATAATGACGCCCAACCTGGCGGAATTCCTCGAACACAGCGGCCTGATCTTCCGGCGCGATGCCGATTCCGGTGTCGTGCACGCGGATGACGAGGTTCTCCTCTTCGCGATTCGCGCTGACATCGATCCGTCCGCCGTCGGGAGTGAACTTGACCGCATTCGACAAGAGATTGAGGAGGATTTGCTTGAACTTGCGCTCGTCGGCGGTGAGCTCGCTCAAACGCGGGTCGACGTCGACGCCGAGCATGATGCTATGCCGCTGCGCGCGCTCGCGCACCAAGGTCATCGCGTTGGACAGCGCCGAGGGCACGTCGAACGTCGACAAATCCAATTCCATCCGTCCGGCTTCGATCTTTGACAGGTCGAGGATGTCGTTGATCAGCGTGAGCAGGTGCCGGCCCGAGGAGTGGATGTCCTTCAAGTAGTCGTCCTGCTTGACATTGAGCTCGCCGAACAACCGCTCGAGCAGCACTTCGGAAAAGCCGATGATCGCGTTGAGCGGTGTGCGCAGCTCATGCGACATGTGCGCGAGGAATTCGGATTTGTGCTTGTTGGCGATCTCGAGTTGCTGGCTCTTGTCCTGGATCTCGCGGAACAGCCGCACGTTCTCCAACGCGATCGTCGCCTGATCGCCGAAAGTCCGGAGCAGCGCGATCTCTTGGTCGGTGAACGGACGCACCTCCTGCCGGCGCAACAGGATTGTCCCGAACGGCTGCCCCTCCCGGAAGAGCGGCATTACGACGATTGTGCGGTGGCCGGAACGCTGCGCGATCTCGGCGCTTAAGGGATACTCGGCCGCCTCGGCCAGCATGTCGCGCACGTGAATCGTCTTGCGCGCGAGTAACGCCCGACCGGACGTGGACTCGCGAGTGATTGGCAGCGCATCGACGCTGGTCACCGGATCCGGCGACGGTCCCTTCGAGGCAAGGTGCCTTAGCACATCGCCGTCGGTCAGGTAGATCGACGCGGCCGCGGCGTCGCACAACCGCGCGGCGCGCTCGGCGATCGCATCGAGCACGGGCTGCACGTCGGTTGGCGAGCTCGAGATCACCCGAAGAATTTCACTGATCGCCGTCTGTTGCTCGAGCGCTTCTTTCGTCTCGTTGAACAACCGCACGTTCTCGATCGCAATCACGGCCTGATCGGCGAAAGTTTGAGCGAGTGACGTTTCCTTCTCATTGAACTCGCCGGTCACTGGGCGAAAAATTGCGATGCACCCGATAGCCTTGCCGTCGCGGAGCAACGGCACGAACAGCGCCGAGTGGTAACCCAGCGCGAGGGCCAGGTCGCGCATGCGCGAAAAACTCTTCGCACCTTCGACCGTGTCGGCCACCGCGATCACGCGCGACTCGAGGATACATGTTCCGGCACCGCTACCCCGATCAAGAGGCCAAGGCTTGAGAAATCCTCCCTCGCCCTTGTCCGTACCGTCGCTCGCGAAGGCCACGGATTCGAGCATCGTTTCTCTCGGAAGCGCGAGCGACACCGCCCGGCCGCCGAACAGCCGCTGGCAACTGTGTACGATCGCGTCGAACACCGGCTGCGTATCGGTGATCGAGCCGCTGATCACGCGCAGAATTTCGGCGGTCGCCGTCTGCTGGTCGAGCGCCTCCTTCGTTTCGTTGATCAGGCGCACGTTCTCGATCGCAATCACGGCCTGATCGGCGAAGGTCTTGAGCAAATCCGCCTGCCGTTGCGGTGTCTTGCCCGGATCGGGCCACGCAACTACGATCGCGCCGACCGGCGCTCCGTCCTTCAACATCGGTGCGCCGATCATTCGGCGCCAGTGTCCTAGCGCTGCCGCCGTCTGGTCGTAGGACGGGTCCAGCAGCGTGTCTTCCTCGCTCAACACGGTGCCGGCCAGGATGACACGGCCGCTCATCATGTGCGGATTGGGAGGCGCCGGATACAGCCTGCGCGCGTCGTCGATCGCCTCGGCCGACCAATTGTGCGTAGCGACCAGATGAACCAATCGGCCGTCGTAACGGAAGACCGCGGCAATCGGGCTGTCGAATAACCGCGTCGCGCTTTCCAGGATCGCCTCGAACACGGGCGTGACGTCGGTCGGCGACTCGCTGATTACGCGCAGCACCGCGCTGATCGCAGTCTGGTTCTCGAGCGCCTCCTTCGTCTCGCTGATCAGGCGCACGTTCTCGATCGCAATCACGGCCTGATCGGCGAAGGTCTTGAGTAAATCTATCTGCCTTTGCGGCGTCGTTCCAGGATCGGGCCACGTGAGCCCGATCGCGCCGACCGGTACTCCCTCCTTCAACATCGGTGCGAAGAGCATCCGGCGCCAGTGCCCTATCGCTGCCGCCGTCTGGTCGTAGGCGGGGTCGAGCAGTGCATCTTCCACGCTCAGGACCTTTCCTGCCAGGATGACCCGGCCGCTCATCATGTGTGGATTGGGAGGTGCCGGATACAGCCTGCGCGCGTCGTCGATTGCCTCGGTTGACCAATTGTGGGTAGCGACCAGATGAACCAACCGGCCGTCGTAACGGAAGACCCCGGCAACCGGGCTGTCGAAGAGTCGCGTCGCGCTTTCCAGGATCGCCTGGAACACCGGCATGACGTCGGTCGGTGATTCGCTGATTACGCGTAGCACCGCGCTGATCGCCGTTTGGTATTCGAGCGATTCGGTGAGTTCGCCGGTACGCTGCTCGACCTTGCGCTCGAGTCCCGCATACGATTCGCGCAGTTGCCCTGTCATGCGATTGAACTGGTCGGCGAGGCCCTCCAGTTCGTCGCCGGTGCGCACTTCGATTTGCTGGTCGAGATTGCCTGCGCCGATGCGCCGCGCGCCTTCGTCGAGCGTCCGGATCGGGCGCACCATGCCGCGGGCGAGGGCCAGCGCACCGAGCGCCGAGATCACGAGGCCCGCGAGCAGCAGCAGTCCCGTGCGCAGAATCGACGCGTTCAGCTTCGCATACACTTCGGCGACCGGTTGCTCGACAAACACCTTCCAGTCCAGCGGGTCGATGGCGGCAACCGAGGTCAGCACCTGTGTTCCCGCAAGATCGGTCGAAAGCATCGCCGGCTCATCGGAGTTCCGCCCGCCCGCAGCCGCTTGCACGTGCGCCAGATTCGCGAGGCTGGTCTTGCGCAGCACCAGTCCGATGTCGGGATCGGCGATCAGGAAGCCGTTGCGGTCGACGACGTACGCCTTGCCTTTCTCGCCGATCTTGATGCGTGACACGACGTCCCAGATGAATTTGAGGTTGACTTCAGCGACGGTCACCGGTCCACTCTCGCCGCCCGAGCGGATCGCCATCGTCATGTACGGCTCGGTCTCCTTGCGGAAATACACCGGGCCGAACCATGGCTGCCCACGCTTGGCGTTGCGAAACGCCGGCTCCTGTGCGCGGTCCTTGGCCGAAGCGACGTTGTCCATTCCCAGGCGCGATACCGCGATCTGTTCCTGACCATTGGCGTCCAGTTGTGCAATGTCGGTGACCTCGGGCGCCTGGCGCAGGAGCTTCAAAAACTCGATACGGCGCAGCTCGACGTCACCCGCATCGAGCTGCGGCAGCGACGCGTAGGCGAGTTGCTGCGAAATCTGGCGGATGTATTGCTCGATCCGTGACGCCGCCGCAATCGCCTTTTCGTGCTGCAGGCTCGCCAGCGCGGATTTGTTTTCCTGGTACGAAAAGTAGACGCTAATCGCGCCGGAAGCGAGCAGCGCAATGGTCACTAGCGAGAGGATGAGGAGCAGGTATTTGCGGAACAGCCGCCCGTGGTACACGCCACGCGTTGCCTCCGTTGTTGCGCTGATGGGAAGACGGGCCGTCATCGGTCTTAAGTCGTGCCACGCGCGTGAGCATCGGCGCGCATCATTGAATCACTTCGTCGGCGCGTAGCAGCAGCGCCTGCGGGATCGTAATGCCCAACGCCTTCGCCGTCTTCAGGTTGATCACCAACTCGAATTTGGTCGACTGCACGACGGGCAGATCGGCGGGCTTGGCCCCCTTGAGAATGCGGCCGGTGTAGACGCCGACCTGACGATAGGCTCCGGCAAGGTCGGTGCCGTAGCTCATCAGACCGCCGGCTGCTGTGAACTCGCGAAACTCGTACATGGTTGGCACCTTGTGCCGCGCCGCCAGCGCCACCAGTTGGGCGCGCCGGCTGTTGAAATAGGGATCGGAGCTGATCAGAAGCGCAGACGCCCGCTGTTCGCGCAGGGTTGCAAACGCCGCCTCAAACTCGCCCTCGGCGTTGGCGGTTAGGGTCACCAGCCGCACGCCCGCGCGCGTCCGCATCGCATCCTCTGCATCTCGCATCTGGTCCTTCGCAGGAAGAAAGCTCGGGTTCACAAGGATTGCGATGGCGGTGGCCTGCGGGATCAGTTCATGCAACAGTCCGAGCCGTTTCGCCGTCAGCTCAGTGGTAAGCTGAGTTACGCCCGTTATATTGCCTTCTGGCCGGTTGAGGCTTGCAACGAGGCCAACCTTGACCGGATCGCCGCCCATCGCAAATACGATCGGAATGCTCGCGGTCGCCGCTTTGGCGGCAAGGGCGGAGGCCGTGCCGCCGCCGGTTGCCACCAGCACGGTCACTCTGCGGCGAACGAGATCGGCCGCCAACACCGGCAACTGAGCATACTGACCTTCGGCCCAGCGGTATTCGATCGCAACGTTCTGGCCCTCGGTGTAGCCGTTCTCATTCAGGCCTTGGCGGAAGGCGGCCACGAGATGTGCGAACGGCCCCGGCGATGCGCCGTTGAGAAATCCAATCACCGGCAGCGGCGGCTGCTGCGCGCGCGGGGTGCGCGGCGGAATAACCATCGTACCACCGAGAATGGCGATGAAATCGCGACGTCTCATTGGATCATCTCATCTGCGCGCAGCAGAAAAGACTGCGGAATCGTGGGTCCGAGGGTCCATGCGACGGCGTCCCTTTCATCCTTGCATTTTGAGCGCATCGTGTTCAATTTGTAAGTTACCGGATCGCCGCGTCCACGCGCAGCGGCGACTGCGCAATCGTCAGGCCCAGCGCTTTCTCCGTCTTCAAGTTGATCACGAACGCCGGGTTGGGCGTGTCGTGGAATGGGCCAATTCCAATAAACCGCGCAGAGCGGCATTCACTGATTCTTCGTTGGGAAACGCCTTCGACACAGCCGGGTCGATGACAACCACATTCGATTCGGCGGCGATGCGGCGGACGTATTTGCCGCGCACGATAGGGCCCAAATCGGCGCGGGTGTATCCGGGACGCAGCCAGTCGTTTGCTTCAGTTTTGGCCTTCTTCATATATTGTCCTTTCCGCGCGGGTGATCAAACGCGCACTGATGATGCGAACCGTGCTGCCGCGTTCAGTGTGGGAGACAGTGAGCAGCCGCCCATGAGCCGACAAGCCGAAAGTGATGAATCGATATTCCGATGCCGAGTGCTCAAGATCGCGCGCGGTCGCACACAACTCATCTTTGAACGCAGTCATTGCCTCTTCAAACGAGACGCCATGCTTGCGCAGATTGGCTGCTGCTTTGCCCCGGTCCCACTCGAATTACATTCAGCGAATTATGCCTCGACGATGAGGTGACGCCCAACTCGAATTTCGTCGGGTGGCCCGAGTTGCTGCGTCGATAGGAAGACGGCCGTCATCGCTCTTACTGTAAGTCGTGCCACGCGCGCGAGCGTCGGCGCGCATCATTGGATCACTTCGTCGGCGCGCAGCAACAAAGACTGCGGGATCGTGAGGCCCAAGTCACGTGAGCCGGTTCAGCCGTCCTTGCCGTCTTATACAACATGCGTGACGAACACGTGCTCGACCTCTGCGAGTTCAACGGCCGGGATACCGATAGCCCGGGCGCGCGTTCGCCAGTCGTTCAGTTTCGCTACCACGCGCTCAACGGTCGCTTGCACCTCGGCGTCCGTGAGTCGATAGAACGCAGCCGTCGCCAACACCGTTCGCGCCGGTTTACCGCCGAATTTGGCGTTTGCCGGACGCACGTTTCCTATGATGACAATAATTGAGGTCGTGCCTGATACAAATTGGCTAACGCAAACAGGATTTGGAGCTGCGCGGTATTTTTCGCCAGCCCGCGATAGCGCACCATGGCATGCCCCCACTGGCGCTTGACCACCCGGAACGGGAACTCAACGATAGCGCGCAACGAGGCGATGACTTTGTTCTCCAGTTCCTGCTGGAACGTCAGTTCCTTGCCGCGGGTCGTGCGATGCGCGGTGCGCAACGCGATCCCGGCCTCCCGGGCGAGCGCGCGATCGGCTTTGCTGCCGTAACCGCGGTCGCCCAAGACCTCGTTCTCCGCGCCATGCAACAACTGCGGCAACACGTTCTGATCCGATTCCCGCGCCGTGGTCGTCACCAGGGTATGCATCAGCCCGCTGTCTAGGTCGACACCGACATGCGCTTTCATGCCGAAGTGCCAGTTGTTGCCCTTCTTCACCTGGCTCATGTCCGGATCGCGCGCCCGCTCCCGGTTCTTGGTCGACGGCGGGGCGCTGATGATGGTGGCGTCGACAATCGTGCCCTTGTGCAACAGCAGACCGCGCTCCGTCAACAGCAGGCCCACCTCGCGAAACAAGCGCTCGGTCAATTCGTGCTTCTCCAACAGGTGCCGGAACTTCAGGATCGTGGTCTCGTCCGGCACCGGATCATCCATCAGATTGATCCCGGTAAAGCGGCGCATCGATTCCGAGTCGATCAGCATCTCCTCCATCGCCGGGTCGGACAGGTTAAACCACTGCTGCAACAGATAGATCCTCAGCATCCGCTCCAGCGGCATCGGCCGCCGTCCCAGACCCGCCTTGGGGTAATGCGGTTCGATCAGCGCCAACCATCGCGCCCAGGGCACCACCCGATCCATCTCGCCAAGAAACTTCTCGCGCTTGGTGCGCTTCTTCTTGGCGTCGTATTCGAGATCGGCAAACGTGCTCTGCTTCATCATTCATTCCCCAAGTTCGGTGGCGTTACTATGCCATTGACCATCGGGTCTTAATCAGAGTTTCCCTAGGTTCTCGACGGTGAAGTTCTGGCCCTCGATCCAGCCCAGGTCGCGCATCCCCGCGATGAACACTTCCCACAGAGGATGCTTGATAGCCCACGTCGAACTGAGCCAACCGATGCGAAATACTTTTCCCGGCTGTTGCGCAGGCGCGACGAGCGGTGCGATTAGGCAACCGGCCGCCGCTGCGTAAATGAAAGTGCGCCGATCCATCACTGGATCACCTCATCCGCGCGCAGCAACACTTTCTGCGGGATCGTCAACCCGAGCGCTTTCGCCGTCTTGAGATTGATCACCAGTGCGGAGAGCACCATCGGTCGCCTTTGATTTTAGCCTTCTCATTCGAGCATTTGAATAAAACGGCTTCCAGGCCCAAGTCGGGTGGAAGGGTGAAGCAGCGCAGGCTCTCATTGCGGGTACCATTTGCGATCGCGCTATAGCCACGAAAAGGATCGGCATGGAACGCTACCCGATGCATATTGCGGGCAAATCGGTCGACTCAGTCTCCGGCCGGTGGTTCGACAGCTTTAATCCGTACCTTGGAGAGCCCTGGGCGCAAATCGCGCAAGGTCAGGCGGAGGATGTCGATCGCGCGGTGCGCGCCGCGCACAAGGCATTCAAGGAAGGACCATGGCCGCAGTTGACCGCCAGTCAACGCGGTTTGCTGCTGCACCGGCTGGGTGATCTAGTAGCGCGCGACGCGACGAAGCTCGCCGAGCTCGAGGTCCGCGACAACGGCAAGCTCATTGCCGAGATGCAGGGTCAGTTGAATTATCTGCCGCAGTGGTACTACTACTTTGCCGGAATGGCCGACAAGGTGCAGGGTGCGGTCATTCCGCTCGACAAGAAGGGGTATTTCAACTTCACGCGCCACGAGCCGCTCGGTGTCGCTGCGGTGATATCGCCGTGGAACTCTCCGCTCATGTTGACCACGTGGAAGCTTGCGCCGGCGCTCGCTGCCGGCTGCACGGTGGTGATTAAGCCGTCCGAATTTACGTCGGCCTCGACGCTCGAATTCGTGAAGTTGTTCGACGAAGCGGGCTTTCCACCCGGTGTTGTCAACGTCGTCACCGGTCTCGGCAAGGACGTCGGTGTTCCATTGGTCGAACATCCATTGGTCAGGAAGATTTCGTTTACCGGCTCGGATACGACCGGCCGCATCGTCAACGAGCTCGCTGCGAAGCATTTCAAGCACATCAGCCTGGAGCTCGGCGGTAAGTCGCCGAACATCGTGTTCGCCGATGCAAATCTTGACGATGCGGTGAACGGCGCGGTGTCGGGCATTTTTGCGGCGACGGGCCAGACGTGCATCGCCGGGTCGCGGCTGCTGTTGCAGGACTCCATTTACGACGCGTTCGTCGACAAGCTGCTCGCTCTCGCGCGCACCGCGCGTATGGGCAATCCGCTGAGCATGGAGACGCAGGTCGGGCCGGTGACGACGCAGCCGCAGTTTCAGAAAGTGCTCAGCTATATCGACATCGCTCGACAGGACGGCGCGAAGCTCTTGCTCGGGGGAACACCCGCCACCCGCCCGGAATGCGGCACCGGCTGGTTCGTCGAGCCCACGATATTTGGCGAAGTCGACAACGGTATGCGCATTGCGCAGGAGGAAGTGTTCGGCCCGGTGCTGTCGGTGATCCGGTTCAAGGACGAAGAGGAGGCCCTCGCAATCGCCAACGACGTCCGCTTCGGTCTGGCGTCGGGCGTGTGGACCAGCGACATCGGCCGCGGCATCCGCATGTCCGAGCGCATCGAGGCCGGCACCGTGTGGGTCAATACGTACCGCGCCGTGAGCTACATGTCACCGTTCGGCGGCTACAAGGACTCAGGTCTTGGGCGCGAGAATGGGTTCGATGCGATTCGTGAATACCTGCAAGTGAAGAGCGTCTGGATCAATACCGGCGCGGTGACCGCCAATCCGTTCGTGATGCGCTAAGGAATCTTGCGAGGACTTAACGTTCAAAATGCCGCGCGATTCAGGCGATCCCGTACGCAACGCCGGGTTTAGGCCAGGGTCAGGCCGCAGTTTCAACGGATACTTCCCATCCCGGAAACACGAGCACAGCCGGATGACAGCGCAACGCACGCGCCAACACCTTTGCGCGCTCGACACCAAGACGAATACGACCGTTCTCGATCGCCGAGAGGGTTGCCTGTGGCACACCGCTCAATTGAGCAAGCTGATTTTGGCTCAGGCCCTGAAGTTCACGGAGGATACGCACCGATTCGCCAACCGAAACCTCAACACGTTTTTTCGCAACGCGAAATTGCTTCATCTAGGATCTCCGATAGTTGTGCGCGGTGATCGACACGACATGAAACATAAGGTCTTCGGGCAAGACCCGATAGATCACCCGAAATTGCAGTCCGAGTCGAGAGGACCGATGGCCTTTCCACTCAACGGATAGCGCTTCGTCACGAAACCCCGCGATCTGATGCAATCCAAGCGGCCCAGAAATCATCGCGATGTCTTTCCATTTCTCGTACCGCTTAAGGCTCTCCTGTGGCATAGCGGCGCATTGTTTGTCAACGCGCCGATGTTCGAGGATCTGCCACATACCACATTCTGCATATACCACATATGGTATGTCAATTCGCTCTTTGGGTTGCGGCCTAAACGCCGAAGCTCAGCAGCCGGAGTGCGAGTATCGGGAGCCCGCGGTCCGCTGCAGCAGCCAGGGGGCGAGCATCGGGGCTGGGCTCCTACGAAATCGGAGGTCGTCCCAATAACAAGGATCCCGATCCGATAGACCTTGCGCGCCGGCTGGGGCGGGCGGCGCGGGTCACCCAGAGCGACCCGAGGGCGACGTCAACAATCACGGTGCGGCGTTTCATCATTGAATCACTTCGTCCGCCCGCAGCAGCACCGCCTGCGGGATGGTGATGCCCAGCGCCTTGGCGGTTTTCAGATTGATGATCAGTTCGTACTGGGTTGGCTGCTCCACCGGAATATCGGCGGGCTTCGCGTCCTTGAGAATCTTGTCAATGAAGCTGGCTGCGCCGCGCCAATGCCAAGTGGGGGACGAAAGATAGGACATCAGACCGCCTGCGGCGACATATTGGCGCCCGCCAAAAACTGACGGCGCCTGGGAGCGAAGCGCCAGCTCGGTGATGCGGACAAGGTGCCGCCCAAACATCGGGTCGCCCACGACTACCAGCGCGCTGCCTTTGGCGCGCGTGATCGCCGCGTCCAGTTCGCCTTCCAGCGTGACGTCGATGCGATCAAGTTGCAGGCCAAGCTTCTTCGCGCGCGACGACATCGCGTCAAAGAAGTACCCATTGGCGGGGTTGGCACTGTTCATGAGCACGCTGACCCTCTTCAACTCCGGCACGACAGACGACAGCAGTTCCAGTTGTTTAGCAAGAACCTCTTCGCCCGCCGCCGAAGTGCCGGTCAGGTCGCCGCCCGGCCGGGCCAGGCTGGCCACGAATCCCGCGCCCACCGGGTCTCCGGCGTAAACCATGACGATGGGCACTCCAGGAGCACCTTCACGCGCCGCACGGATGGTGATCGTGCCGGGGGCAATGATCAGCGCCACAGGGAGTGCCTTGAGTTCCGCCGCGAGTTCGCGCTGGCGCTGCGGATTCACACCCGCCCATCGGGTTTCGATCACGAGGTTCTTTCCTTCGACCCAGCCAAGATCGCGCAAACCCGTACGCAGAGCTTCCTCGTTGATCCGATCCCACGGTGTCGGTTCGGTCGCCGCAAGAAGTAATCCAATCCTGAAGACCTTGCTCGCCTGCTGCGCCTCGGCAGTAAGTGACCCAAGTGGGATTGCGAGAGCGGCCAGGAGGGCGAAGAAGAGCGGGGCGGCTCGCGTCGATGTCGCACCGCTGCGGATTCGAAACTTCATGGTCGCTTTTCTCCCACTCGCTGCTGGCCTTATCCGTGTGGCGAACACCCTAAGCGGCCAGAGGTGAGCAACGCGAGCCCGTGATCCGCTGGACCGCGCCGCCGCTCTTGCCGCGTCAGGTGCGCTGCGCGGTCATGCGACGTTCTGCATCTTGTTCGCGAAGTCGCGGCCCGACGTTGGCGGGGGAAGAGCCTTTCCATCCTGGTGGTAGAGCGCAATGGCTTCCTCTACGACTTGGCAAAGCTGCGCAAAGACAGCCTTTCGTCCGTACCGTGGCACCCGCCGTAAAGCAGACCCGGAGCTTCCGACAAAGCACTGGTCTTCCTCCGACCACTCGACGATCTTTGCGTATCGCGCAGTATCTTTCATGATTTTGACTCCTCAACGGCGCTTCACGGCGCGGACCTGATAATGCTTCGCGTCATCGCCAAGCGCACCTGATATTGCGATGGGTTTGGCAACCTTCGGGTGGACGAAGTTTCGGTGAATGTCTTTGCCGCGCCGTGGCTCCTTGGCCGCTTGCCCGAGAGCTCTCGGGCCGACGAGGGCGGCGCCCAGTGTGGCTGCGCCCATGGCCAGCACCAACGTGCGCCGCTTCATCGGATCACTTCGTCGGCGCGCAACAAAAGCGATTGCGGAATAGTCAAGCCCAGCGCCTTCGTTGCTTTCATGTTGATGACCAACTCGAATGTCGTTGGCTGCTCGATCGGCAGGTCGCCCGGCTTCGCGCCCTTGAGTATCTTGTCGACGTAGAGAGCGGCGCGTCGGCGAAAGTCGTGGAATTTGGGCCCGTAAGCCATAAGGCCGCCGGCATCCGCGAAGCTCCGGAACGGCGAGATCGCCGGAACCCGGTTCTTCACCACGAAGTCGGCGATCTGTTTTGAGGCTTGGTGTATGTTGGGCGACGAAAGCATGACGATGGCGCGCGACCCCGCAGTCACCCCGGCTCGGAGCGCGGCATCGAAATCATCGGGGCTATGGACCTCCATGACTATTAGGTCGAGTGCGAACCTTTGCGCCGCCGCTTTCGCGGCGATCAATTGCGCCGAACCGGTCGTTGAATCCCACAGTAGCCCCACGCGGCGAATCCCTGGCACCGCCTCTCTGAGCAACTCCAGCCACTTTCCGGCGAAGTCGGGCAGATCGAGGAACAAGCCGGTGATGTTGGTACCCGGCCGGGCAAGGCTGCGAACCCAGCCAGCCTGAACAGGGTCGGTTTCCAGGTCCAGCGCAACAATTGGAATGGCGGTAGTCGCATCGCTTGCGGCCCTGATGGCAGCGGGGCCGGCCGCGAAAATAACGTCAACTTTTAGTTGGACGAGTTCTGCCGCGAGATCGCGGAATGCCTCCGGCTTGCCGCCCGCCGATCGGATCTCAATGACGATGTTTTTTCCGTCGACGTAACCGAGTGCACCCAACCCCTGAACCAAGAGAGGAATAGTCAAACTGCGTCTTGCATCGGTGGTCAGGACACCCACCACTGGGCGCTTCCCCGCCTGTTGCGCGTCGGCAACTCGTGGAATAGCAAGGAGACCGCCAGCGACCGTGCCGATGAACGTCCGCCGGTCCATCACTGTCCTTTCGGCGAAAGAATGACGACCTTCGGCCGCCGGTCGGGCTGCTTCGCCCACACCCAAGGTGCAATCCACGACGCGGTCGCACTTAGCGAGAAAGAGTGGCGCCGTGTAATCACTGGATCACCCGAGTCGTCTGCAACAGCATCGATGGGGGAATCGTGAGGCCGAGCGCCTTGGCCGTCTTCAAGTTGATGACGAGTTCGAACCGGTCCGATTGCTCCACCGGCATGTCCTCGGGCCGCGCGCCCTTGAGAATCCGATCGACATAGTTCGCCGCACGCCGGAACACGTCGGGAAAGTTCGGGCCGTAGGACATCAATCCACCGTCTTCAACGTATTCCGCATTCTCGTAGATCGCCGGCAGCCGATGCTTCGCGGCCAGTTCAGCCAGGCGCACCCGGTGACGGTTGAAGGTCGGCGACGGAAGAGCCAGCACGACATCGGCACCTTCGCTCCTGGCAGTCTGGAACGCGCCGTCGAAATTGGACACGTCGCGGATCTCGATCGTACGCGCGGCGAGCCCGAGGGCACGAGCGGCCGCCTCGGCTGGCTTGCGCACGGTGCTAGGGTATGCAGTAGTGGGAAGCAGAATTGCGACCCGGGAGGCTTTGGGCACCGTCTCTTTGAGGAGCTGAAGCTGCTTGGTGACCAGGTCCTCGAACTGGACTGCTAAGCCGGTGAGGTTGCCACCCGGCCGCGCCAAGCTCGCCACGAAGCCGAGGGCGACCGGATCGGGCATGATCGCCGCCACTACCGGGATCGCGCTGCTTGCCTGCATGGCGGCCTGAATTGCGGCGGCTCCCGACAGGACGATGACATCGACTCGGAGCTTGATGAGGTCCGCCACCAGAGCCGGAAGGCGACCGAGGTCGCCGTCTGCCCATCGGTACTCGATGGAGAGGTTCTGCCCTTCGACCCAGCCGAGGTCGCGCAGCCCTTGGCGAAACGCAACCAACGACGGCGCATGGTGCGTCGCATTGGTGTTGCCGAGATAACCGATACGCGCGGTCTTCACCGCTTGCTGGGCATAGACCGCGAATGGCGCGGCGAGGAGACCCATTGCCACCGTGCTCATAAATGTCCGCCGGCGCATCATGGAATCACCTCGCCCGCGCGCAGTGAAGCGACGGTGGGATCGTATCATTCAGCAGCGTCGCCGCCGGGCGCTGAACGGGCAGTTGCGGCGACCGCGCGGCAAAGCTACGCGGCTTGGCGCAGCTCCGCAGCGGCAGATGCGGATCGCGGCAGACTTCGACCGACAACTGGACGCACCTTCAACCGTCAATTGGACGGACACGAAATAGCCATCTGGACGTTCCGTTGGCCGGCGCGGCCACGCAACGCAATACAATAACAGGAGCGAAAGCGGGTGCTTCATTGGATGACCGGTCGGCGCGCACCAGCGACTGGGGAACTTTGATGCCCAGCGACTTCGCCGTCTTGATATTCAGCACCAGCTCGACCCGGGTCGCCTGCTCGATCGGCAGCGCGCCCGGCTTCGCGCCCTTGAGGATGCGGTCGACGTGATGAGACTCTGATACGGGATGCCCACTTGTTCCGACGCCGACTTGAAGTAGTTGATCGACTGTTCATCCAGGAAGCCATCGCGGCGTCCATGGGTACGACCAAGAGTGCCGTTTCCCGGCTTGAGGCCGCGGGGAGGCACGCGCCGTCGTTTTCCACTCTGCGGAAATACGCGCGCGCGGTCGGTTGCCGGCTCGAGATCAAGCTCGTCCGGGTGTAACCGGGCCGGATTTCGGCGGTCGTCGCCTGATCATTGAATCACTTCGTCGGCGCGCAGCAATACCGATTGCGGGATCGTGAGCCCGAGCGCCTTGGCGGTCCTGAGATTGATGACGAGTTCAAATTTCGTCGGCTGGAGGACCGGCAGATCGCTGGGCTTGGCGCCCTTTGGGATACGGCCGGTGTAGACGCCGACCTGCCGATACCCATCGGCGACGAAGCCTATTTCGCCCAAGCCCTGGCGGAACCCGGCCACGAGGTGCGCAAACGGGCCGGGTGAGGCGCTGTTGAGGAAGCCGATCACCGGCATCGCCGGCGACTGCGCGCGCGTGGCGAGCGGCCACGGGGCCGCAACGCCGAACAGTGCGAGTACATCGCGTCGTCTCATTGGATCACCTCGTCCGCACAGTAGGACGACGGAGCGCGGCATCCGTGTGATACACTTGTAATACAAACCTATATCGCGAAAGGAACCAGCTATGTCGATTTCCGTGCGCTTGAAACCCGAGCTGGCGAAGGTTCTGGAGCGCGAGTGCAGGCGGCAGCGCAAGACGCGGACCGCCCTGATACACGAAGCGTTGATCGCGTTTCTGCACCCGCCTCGCCCTCGGCTTGGCGATGTGTTCCGGGACGTGCTCGCCGACATGCCCGAAGGCCTGGGCATCGAACGCGGCCCACAGGGCGTAGCGGACCGCCGCGACTGAGCGTAGTGATGCGGTACATGCTCGACACCAACACGTTGGTTTATGTACTGAACGCGCGGCCGCAACATCAGGCGGTGCTGGAGCGCTTCAATCAATACGATCCAAGCGTGCTCTGCGTGTCTTCGATCACCCTCGCCGAGCTGCACTTTGGCATCGAAAAAAGCCGGATCTCCGGCGCGACCCAGCGCAAGCTTGAGCGCGCGCTCGCAACGCTCGACGTTGCTGCCTTTGAGCACAAAGCGGCTAGCGCGTACGGCGTGGTGCGCGCAAATCTGGAGTCTGCCGGCACGCCGATCGGACCACTCGACACGCTGATCGCAGCTCACGCATTGAGCCTTGCCGTGACGCTGGTCACCAATAACACTCGCGAGTTCGTCCGCGTGCTCGGCCTGCATGTGGAGAATTGGATTCCGGCATAAGACCGGCCAGCGCGGCCGCAGGGTGGCACGAGCCGCGGTTATTGGATCACCTCATCTGCACGCAGCAACAGCGACGGCGGGATCGTGAGCCCAAGGGCGACACTTGCGTCAGAGCGTTGATGTGATATCTGTCTTCATAAGTTCGTCACAGGACGTCTTACCGAGCCGACGCCTCGTCTAGCTGCTCGCTCAATGCGCACCGACCGAAACGGCCGGCCGATTAGAATTAGATGTTCCGCACACCGGCATCGCCCGCTGCTGCGCGCGCGGCGAGCAACAAGAGCCGGATGCGGGGTTCTTGATTTTGCTCTAGCCGGCCAGGCATTCATGCACGCCTTTTTCGCGGCTGCTTTCATGAATCATTCGATCACGTCGTCCGCGCGCACTAGTACCGATTGCGGGATCGTAATGCCGAGGGCGCGCGCCGTCTTGAGATTCACCACCAGGCGAAACTCGCGGGGTTGTTCCAGCGGCATCTCGGCGGGCGTACTTCCTTTGAGTATTCGCCCCACATAATTGCCGGCGCGGCGAAAGATATCGGGGAAGTCCGGGCCGTAGCTCATGAGGCCGCCCTGTTGCGCGGCGAACTCGAGTTCATGCATGGACGGCAGCCGATACTTGAGAGCCGCGTCAGCAAATTCTTTCTCCATATTGTTGCGCGTGGAGAGCAGCGTGCTGGTCACCGCCTGAACCTTGGCATCGGTCAGCTTGCGAAAGGCGGCGTCAAATGTTTCGGGCTGGTCGACATGGACCGTTACCAGCGTCAGCCCGAGCTTTTTGGCCGCTGCCGCGGTGTGGTCGATCTCTTGCTTACACGTCGTACGCATGGCTTCGTCGATCACCACACCAACGCGCTGCAACCCCGGCACTGTTTCTTTTAGCAACTGCAAACGCTTGGTGGTGAGCTCGTCGTTCATCGATGTGACACCAGTCACGCGCGTACCGGGTCGCGCGAGCAACTTGACGAACTCCAGCTCGACCGGGTCGAGGATCGTGGCGATGACGATTGGCGTATGTTTCACGGCATACCACGCTGCAGTTGCCATCGGCGTCGCCGGCGCAAAGAAGACATCCACTTTGGCGGCGGCGAGCTCGCGTGCGATGGGTTTAAAGCGCTCCGGATCGTTAGAGGCGGAGCGCCGCAGCAGTTCCAGGTTCTTCCCCTCGATGTAACCTTCCTCGCGCAACCCGTTGGCGAAACCCTTTAGCGTCGCGTCGTAGTACGCGCCCGAATCCTGCCAGCTTAGATAGCCGACGCGCCCCACGCGCTCCTGGGCGGCGGCCGTGCCCAGCAACACCAGCGAAAAAAGAAAAGTCGAAAAACTCTTCATGAATCGCCTCCTTTCCGGATGCCTGCGTCCCTGCGCAGCAGCACCGATTGCGGGATCGTGAATCGGATGCCTTCGCGAGTTTCGTTGATTATCACCTCAAACTCGGCGACTGCTCGATCGGCAAGTCGGCAGGCGGCCTCCTGAAATTTGCCCCTCGGCAGGGTAAGTGTAATATCGTATTACACGAATCGAACTCGAAAGGTTCCCGATGACCCTCACCGTTCGCCTCGATCCGCAGCTCGAAGCGCAGCTCGAGCGTCACTGTCGCAAGCAGCGCCAGACCAAGACCCAGGTGTTGACCACGCTGTTGCGCGAGCACCTCGCCGCCACCGCTGGCACCGTTCGCTCACCTATGGAGATCGCGCGCGAAATGCGCGTCGTAGGAGCGTTCGCGAGCGGCATGAGCGATCTCGCGGAGAACCGCAAGCACCATCTCGCCGACAAGCTGCGTGCAAAGCACCCTCGTTGATGCAGGCCCGCTCATCGCGCTGGTGGACCGCTCCGACCGGCACCATAACAAGGTCAAACGCTTTCTCGACGACTACCGCGGGCAACTGCTTTCCACTTGGCCGGTACTCGCCGAGGCCTGCCATTTCATGCCGGAGCGCGCGCAGGTCCGCTTTCTGCGTTGGGCCGCCGCGGGAGGGTTGAACGTCGTGGAGGTTCCCGAGTCCGCTCTCTCGGTCATTGCGGATTGGAAGGAGAAGTACCGCAACTTGCCGATGGATTTGGCCGACGCTTCGCTGTTTTGGGTTGCGGAGCAGACGGGGATCCGCGACATCCTGACGATTGACCTGCGCGACTTCGCGGCATACCGGCTTCCGGGCGGCAAAGCCCTGACCCCGGTGCTCTGACCAGTGGCAACGCGAACGCGTAACGGCACGACGACGAAACCGACGAAAATGGCCGGACGATGATTCGGGAAGAGCACTATCGGACCAAGCTGCCGTTTCGCGCGCGGGGCCACGCCCAGGTCGTCGAGCTCGTCGGGGGCGTGTTCGCCGAGATTGACGAGCGGCTTGAACGCACCGATGTCGTCCGCGTGCTCGAGCTGGGATGTGGGTACGGTACCGTCCTGCTCGAGCTGCAGCGGCGTTACGGTCGGAGGGTGGAGGCAAGCGGGATCAACCGTGAGCCTGGCGATGGCGATGCCGACATCTTGTTGCGCAATGGCATCGAGCAGGGATTGATCGCGGCCGATGTGCCTATGACTGCGCCGCTGCCGGTCATTACCTACGTCGACGTTGCTCTCGGCTTGCCCTTTGACGACGATAGCTTCGACATCGTCTACAGCCAGGTTGCCTGGCTCTATTTCGCCAACAAGGTGACCGTGTTACGCGAAGTGAGTCGTGTCCTGCGCGATGATGGGCTCGCAAAAATCGACGCCGACGAATTGCGTCCGGGCCTCCCGAGCGAATATCAGCGCTTGGTGGAAATCTGGCAGGACGGCCGCTTGATCCCGTTCGGCGACTACCTGCGGCGGTTCGGTATGGCGTTCGCCGTAGCTCCGAATGGCGAGTATTTGCGCTTCGGGAAGTCCCCGGGATTCGGCGAGGATCTGCAACTTGTTCTGCAGATCGACTTAAGCGAGCTGCACGCGCATTGGGACGGGATCAAATGCATCTATCGCTTGACTCCGGCGTAGGGCGGTCGGGGGTTTCTGCCGATTTTCCGAGTCGATGGTAGCGTCCATTCGCCACCCGCGGCGTAGCATCTTGGCTCCTCGTTTCGTTTTGTAACGCGCTGGTAGGATAGTGGCTCGCCGTTTCGCAACTCCCCAACCCGTGAAGATCTATCGCGTCGGCGGCTCTGTTCGCGACGAGCTGTCGGGTCGGCCGATCGCGGACCGCGACTGGGTCATCGTCGGCGCGACGCCCGAGACGCTGCTCGCGTCGGGGTACAAGCCGGTCGGCCGTGACTTTCCGGTGTTCCTGCACCCGGAGACACGCGAGGAATACGCACTCGCGCGCACCGAGCGCAAGCACGGGCGCGGCTATCGCGGCTTCGAGTTCTTTGCCTCGCCGGACGTGACGTTGGACGAAGATCTCGCGCGCCGCGATCTGACGATCAATGCGATGGCGCGGGCCGAGGACGGCACACTGATCGACCCGTTCGGCGGCGCCGAAGACCTGCGCACGGGGGTACTACGGCATGTATCGCCGGCGTTCGCCGAGGACCCGCTGCGGGTCTTGCGCGTTGCACGTTTTGCCGCACGCTTCGGCTTCTGTGTCGCGCCGGAGACTGAGGCACTGATGCGCGGACTTGCGGCATCGGGTGAACTTGCCGAGCTTTCGCCCGAGCGCGTCTGGCAGGAACTGGCAACGGGCTTGATGGAGCCGCAGCCGTCGCGGCTGCTTGCCGTGTTGCGCGCGTGCGGCGCGCTGGCGCAGGTGCTGCCCGAAGTCGATGCGCTGTACGGCGTGCCGCAGCCCGTGGCGCACCACCCGGAGGTGGACACCGGCGTGCACGTCGCGCGGGCGCTCGACTACGCGGCGCGCGACGGATTCGCGCTGCCCATTCGCTACGCGATCCTCGCGCACGATCTTGGCAAGGCGGAAAGTTCGCAGGATGCTTGGCCCAAGCACCACGGCCACGAAGCGCGCAGCGTGCGAATCGCCGAACGCATGTCGGCGCGCCTGAAGGTGCCCGCCGAATGCTTCGACGCAGCTCGGCTCGCGGCGAAGTGGCATGGCGTCGTCCACCGTGCCGCCGAGCTTCGCCCTGCGACCTTGCTCGATCTCCTGTTGGCGGCGGATGCTTTGCGCCGGCCGGAACGGCTCGATGGCCTGCTCGCCGCATGCCAAGCCGATGCCCAGTCGCGTCCCGGCCGAGGGAATGATTACGCACCGGAGCGAATCGTGCGCGATGCGTTGGCGGTCGTGAAGCGCGTCGACGCGGCAAAGATCGCGGGTGCGATTGCGGCGAAACGTTTGGCCGGGCAGGCCGCGCCGTCCGATGCGATCGCGAAGGCGCTCCGTGCGGCGCGCTTGAAGGCGCTACAGCAGTGGCGAGCGATGCGCGCGGGGTAAATTCAGCGGCCGCAGCGTCCGCCGCTTAAAGCGTCAAATGCGGTACGCGATCGCCTTCATCACGCCGGCGGCGGCGCGCATCGCGCTTAGCACCGGCCATGGAAGGGCGGTGGCGCCCGAAGCTTGTGCCATTGAGCCGTGCCGCGCCTCATCATCGCGCATCTGCTCGACGATCGCGCGGCTCTTCGCATCAGCAGGTGGTAGGTCTTCCATGTGGCCGGTCAAATGCTCCTCGACCTGCCGCTCGGTCTCGACGACGAAACCCAAATTCACGCGGTCGCCGGCCAAGCCTGCGGCGACGCCGAGCGCGAACGATCCGGCGTACCAGAGCGGGTTCAGGAGTGACGTGCGATCGTTCAGTTCGTTGAGGCGCGTCTGCGTCCACGCTAGGTGCTCTTCCTCTTCGCGCGCGGCGTGAGCAAATTGTTGTTTGATCGAGAGGTCGCGCGCGATGAGCGCCTGCGCCGCGTAAAGCGCCTGCGCACAAACCTCGCCCGTATGGTTGACCCGCATCAGCCCGGCGGCGTGTCGCCGCTCGCCGGTAGAAAGCTCGGCATCGGCGAGTGCCGCACCGGGGACGGGCCGGCCGCTCGAGAGATGTCCGGTGAGCGTGCGCAGTGCGCGGTCGAAGCCGATGATGGCGCCGTCGAACATGCCGTCATGCTAACAATAAATGACCGGCCACGGCCGAAGGCGCGAACCTAGCGATCATTTTTTTCGCTGACGCATATTTTGGGCGAAGCAACCAAAAAAACGGGCGCCCGAAGGCGCCCGCGTAAGTGCTGTTTCCGGAAGAATCCCGGAGCGTTAAGGCTTCCCGGTTAGAAGAAGTGGACGATTCCCCCCACAAAGCCGGAGGGATTGCCGCCATTGACCACCGGATACGGATTGATGTTGAACGAGTAGTTGGCGTTGGCGTCGTTGTTGATTCTGTGATAACCGACGTACGTCAACGTGCGCTTGGACAGCGGGTACGTGTAGCTCACGCTCCACTGGTCGGCGCTGGTATCGGCACCCTTGGTCACGCCGCCGCTTGCGCTGCCAATCCGCGTGCCTCTTGCCGCACCGCCCTCACCGTCTTCGGCACGGCCGTAGAACGCGAAGAATTCACCCGGTCCGAGCGGCACAGTGGCGCTAACGCCGTAGAAATCGCGCTTCAGGCTGCCCGACGGCGTATCGTAGTCGAGACGCTCGTACACGCCTCCGACCTTGACCACGCCAAAGTTGTAGTTGGCGGCGACTCCGAACACCCTGTCGTCCAACTGCGCGCCGCGAAGCTTGTTGTTCTGCTCATATCCTACAGCCACGACGACTGGGCCGTTGCGGTAGAAACCGGAGGCCCCGAAAATATTAGCGTGGCGTTTTTCCTCAGCATTACTGCCGAATGCAGTTCCGGCTTGGCCGCCTGATGCGTCGCGCGTCGAGAACTGGGCCGAGCCGGTGAAGCCGGCCACGTTAGGCGAGTCGTACCGGATCGAATTGCCTTGACGCGCATCGAAACCGCCATTCTCCTTCGATTGCGTGCCGTTCGCCCACAATGAGGCCGTCGACAGGATTGACGTGTTCAGGGTCGGAGTATTACCGAAGACCGGGTGGAGGTCGTCATAGGGTGCCAGAAAGATACCGATCTTAGCCGTTCCCCACGCGCCCTGCAGGCCGACGAACGTTTCACGAGAACCCAATATACCGCCGCCCGTGTCGGCGTTCACATTGGATTCCAATTGGAAAATGGCCGTCAACCCGCGGCCAAGTGACTCGGATCCGCGAACGCCTAAGCGCGACGAGTTGGAACTCACGCGATATACGGTCGGGTCGACAACTCGGCAATTGACATTGGGTCCTACACCCACGCAGCTTGCCGGTTGGGTAGCGGCGGGGTCCAAAACGTCAGCCCTGACGGCCTCCACCGTGTAATTCAGGCGACCGTACAATGTGACGTTCGCGGTCTGCGCTTCCGCAGCCAGCGGGGCGGCAAGCATGCCCGCGACGGCGATAGCGACAAGCTTCTTATTCATGGAATCTCTCCTCTAGCGGATAAAATTGGCAAGGATTCAAAGCTTTTGCGCCTGCCACCGGAACCTTCTCAAACCTTTGCGAGAAGTTACGAGCCATTGTGCCAAACCGGGCAAACCATTGGCAAGCCGAAGGCAAAATGGACTCCGGCGAGCGCGATGCCTGTTGTGCCAAAGCAACAAGAAACGGGGAAAATCCACGTTTCCGGCGATCGGTGTCGAGCGCCCAAGCGCACGCGGAATAGAGCTGAAGCCATCCCACTAACACTATGATCACAAAGAGAAATCGCGTTGAATAACACAATCCCGCAAGCCGTCTGCTAGAACGCACTATTTTGCGCGCTTAGCTCTCTCAAAGCCTCGGGAAACATGCCTGCCGCTGCGTCTGAAACTTGGCGTCGTCTTACGGGGTCATGCGGTCGCATCGAGACCTTGCTGGGTGGCGGGGGTGCGTGTTTGGCGCGGTTGGTCCGATGACGCCGCTCGATCTATTAGCGGCGATGATTGCGGCTTTCGCCGTGGCCGGCGCCACCACCTGGGCGCTGATGCGCGTCCGCGTCCGGCTGCCGCACGCCGCACCCAATTCCCGCTCGTTGCATGGCTCCCCAGTGCCGCGCGTCGGCGGACTCGCGATTTGGGCGGGGTGCATGCCGGTGGCGCTGGTCGCGCCGCCTGGGCTTCCCGGCAACTGGGTCATTTGGCTGATCTGCGTGCTTGGGGTCGGCATCATTTCATTGCAGGACGATCGGCGCGGAGTATCTCCCGCGCTCCGTCTCGCCGTCCACATCGGCCTTGCCACTGCGTTGGTCGCCGCAATTTTGAGTGCAACGCTGCATCCGGCTGCGGACTTTCTCCTGCCGCTGCTGTGCGGAATCGCCATCATCGTTTGGGGCGCCAACCTGTACAACTTCATGGACGGCAGTGACGGCCTGGCCGCGTTGATGGCGGTCGTGGGGTTCACGGCGTATGCCATTGCCGCGGGGATTAACGGCACATCGGCGTCGACTTACGTTGCAATTGCCGCCGCAACTCTTGCCTTGTTGGGGGTCAACTGGCCGCCGGCGAAGATGTTTATAGGCGATATCGGCGCGGTTCCGCTGGGGTTTCTGGCGTCGGGATTCGGCCTCGCCGGTGTGTTCAGCGGTGCCTGGCCTGCATGGTTTCCGCTGATCGTCTTCTGGCCGATTGTTGCCGACGCAACGTTGACGTTGTTGCAACGGTTCCTTCGCGGCGAGACCGTGTGGGAAGCGCACAACACGCACTACTATCAGCGGCTGCATCGGATGGGCGCTGGCCATCGAGGGACCCTTAGCGTGTACGCGGCATGGATGATCGGAACCGCGGTTACGGCGGTCGTATGTCTGGCGTACGCGCGTGGGCTGGGCTGGCTCGCATTCGCGGCGTGGTGTGGCGCCGGCGCTTTGTTGTTCCTCGCGATTGATTATCATTGGCGGCACCACAAGACCAAGGCGCAATGAACCAACGGATCAACTGGCGGGCGTCTCTCGCCTTCGTGCACGATACCTGCGCAGCGGCGCTGGCATGGGTCGCCATGTACTGGCTCCGTCTGAATCTCGATCTGACCGAGCCGTATCTGTCCGACATGTGGTGGACGCTCGCCTGGATCGTGCCGCTGCAGGCCGGCATCTTTCTGGCGCTCGGGCTCTACCGCGGCCTATGGCGGTTCGCGAGCATCGTCGATTTGCAACGCATCGTGTTGTCCGCGGGGCTGGGAGCACTCCTCGTTCCGGTCGTCCTCGTCATGCTGCAAGCGCAGACCGTCGTCCCGCGCAGCGTGCTCATCTTCTATCCGCTGGTGCTCATTTTTCTGATGGCGGGCAGCCGTTTCACTTACCGCATCTGGAAGGAGCATCGGCTGTACAGCCCGCTCGAGGCGCTCGGCGAGCCGGTGTTGATCGTCGGCGCCGGAGAAGCCGGTGCGAGACTGGCCGAGGACCTAACGCGCAGCCGGCAGTGGCGCGTGGTCGGACTGCTGGACGACGACCCAGCCAAGCGCGGCCGGCGGGTGCGCAAGGTCAGCGTGCTGGGTCCGATCGCGGACTTGCCGATTTGGGTGCGGAAGTACGGTGTGCGCAAAGTGATTCTGGCGTTGCCGTCGGCCAATCACGCTGTCCGCCGCCGCGTCGCCGAGCTGTGCGCGGCGGGTGGAATCGAAGCCCTCACCGTACCTTCGTACGAGGACTTGATCAGCGGCCGCTCCGCGCTGACGACGATTCGCAACGTCGATCTCGATGACCTGGTCGGACGCGATCCCGTGAAGCTCGACACCGCCGGACTGGCCGAGTGGCTCGGCAACCGCGTGGTGATGGTGACCGGCGCCGGCGGCTCGATCGGCGCCGAGCTCACGCGGCAGATCGCCCGGTTTCGTCCCGCGAAGATCGTGCTGTACGACCTGTCCGAAGCGGCGGTGTACGAAATCCAGACGTCGCTGCAGGATGCGTTTCCGCAGTTGCCGCTCGCCTGCGTTGTCGGCGATGTGAAGCACGCCGTGTTGGTCGAGGAAGTGCTGGCGCGCGAGCGGCCGAGCGTCATCTTTCATGCCGGCGCGTATAAGCACGTGCCGCTGATGGAGGAGACCAACGCCTGGCAGGCGGTGCGCAACAATGCTTACGGTACGTGGGTGCTCGCGCGTTGTGCGGTCGCCGCGAAGGTCGAGAAATTCGTCCTGGTGTCATCGGACAAGGCGGTCAATCCAACCAACGTGATGGGCGCGACCAAACGGCTGGCCGAAATGGTCTGCCAGAGTCTGCAGGGTTCGGGCACGCAATTCGTTCTGGTCCGCTTCGGGAACGTGTATGGCAGCGCGGGCAGCGTGATCCCGCGCTTTCGCGAGCAGATCGCGCGTGGCGGTCCGGTCACGGTCACGCATCCGGAAATCACCCGCTATTTCATGTCGCTGTCCGAAGCCACGCAATTGCTGCTGCAGGCGGGGCTGCAAGGCCAGCGCGGCGAGATTCTTGTGCTGGACATGGGCGGACCCGTGCGCATCGTCGATCTGGCGCGCGACTTGATCAAGCTCTCCGGTGCCGATCCCGACCGGATCGCCGTCGTGTTCACCGGATTGCGGCCCGGTGAAAAGCTCTACGAAGAGCTCTTGACGACCGAGGAAGCGACCAAGCCCACGCCGCACCCGAAGCTGCGGGTCGCGGAGGCGCGGCCGGCTAACCGCGATGCGGTGGGTCAGATGGTGACGTGGTGCGAAAGCGATCGCGCCGCCGACGATGGGGAAGTGCGCGCGCGGCTCAAATCCTGGATACCCGAATACTCGCCGCCGGCAGGCGCGCCAGTCGCGCCCATCCCCACCGAGGCACCGCCGGGACGCGAGGAAACAAAACCGCTGCCGTTGCGGATTCCGCGCCGGCGCTAGGGGATGGCACGCAGTGGCGTTCCGTTGCGGCGCGCTAGGCGCGCACCATAGCCGACGAGCATCGCGGACAGAACCCAGAATTCCTTGGCGTTGCTGCGAAATAGCAAGTCGTCGGTGAGATTCTTGACGACAAAGCCGGCCATCAGCGCGAGCCCCGTCAAACCCACGAACGCGAGCGTGTCGTCGCGGCCGCGGACGTAGCGCGTGAACGTCGCCAGCAGCGTGACGAGCAGTGCGACGAACAGGGCGAAACCCACCGCGCCGGTTTGCAGCCATTGGCTCACGAAGACGTTATGCGCGTGCGTAAGGGTCGAGTCGTGCAACTCAGCTTGCAACTCTTCGCCGAGAATTCCTCTGCCAAAGCCGTAGCCAAGCCAGGTTCGTTCGCGAATTTTGGCGACGGTCAAATTCCACAGATGAAGTCTGGGATCGCGCTTGATCGTGTCTTCGACGGTCGTTTGCGGAGGAAAGTGCGTCTGTGCTTTTTCTTTCACCGTGTCCGCGAAGGCCAGTCCTAGAACGACCAGCAGCGCCGCCACCGGCGCGAGCCAGCGCCAGGAAGACTGCGTGAAGGTTTTGGGCCAGCGCAACGCGGCGGTGAGCGCGGCCGTGCCAAACGTCGCGGCGAGTGCGAGCCAGACCATGCGATTGTCGGTCAACCGTGCGGTGGCAAGCATCAACGTTAAGAGAGCTACGCCGGCGACTAGCGCGCGCTTTCGTTGCCCGGCGCCGATTGGCGCAGGCGCGATCAATCCGAACAGTAGCGGTGCGACCAGCACAATGTACGTTGACCAGGGACCGACGCCGTGGTGCCAGATGCCCGCGTTCCACCTGGTGCTACCGGAAGCGAACGCGAGTGCCAACACGGCGAGGATCGCGAAACTCGTGAGTGCGGTGCCGGCCAACAAGCGCAACGTATTGCCGTCGCGGGTGGCGATGAAGAACGCGGCGAACACGAGACCGCTCTCTATGACCTCGCGTCGCAACTCACCCGCCGTATAGAGGGGCTTTACCGACCAACAGTAAGAGATGAGCGACCACAGGATCCAGGCGCCACCTGTCACCAGCAACGGCCAACCCGGAAAGGGAATGGCAGCGGCGCGTAGTGTTTCGGGCGGTCTGCGCTCGCGCTGGTACGCCAGCAGCACGAGCAGCGCGAGCGCGCAGTACAACGTACCGCCGAAGGCGACAGACTTGAGAAACGTTCCGTGATTCGTCGGCAGCAAGGCCAAGTAGGCCGCGGCAAAGCCCGCGAGCCAGCGGTTACAATATTCGATCATCCGGGTTTCTTTGGCCCGACTGGGCTGGCGCGGGACGCGCGATTCTACCTTCACGAGCCGCTGCCATGCGCGTTCTCGTCGTCAAACGCGACAAGCTAGGCGACTTGTTGTTGACAACCCCGGTGTTGGCGCACGTCAAATCCGTACGCCCCGATATCGAGCTGCACCTGCTGGCCAACGACTACAATGCCTGGGTTGCGATTGACCATCCGGCACTTACGCGCACGTGGATCTATCCGCGCGTGAAACACGACGGACGCGTGCGGATCGGCGCCGCGCTGGCGCATTTACCGCTCGTCTGGAATCTGCGCCGCGCAAAATTCGACTGGGCGATTGCGCTGGGCGGTGATGAATCGCACCGCGCGGTGAAACGCGCGATGGCAACCGGCGCGAAACGTGTCGTCGCGTATGCGCAGAACCCGGCGCGCTACGGACCGCGCCTCACCGACCCGCTGCCGCCGCCGGTCGTCGGCCATGAGACCGCGCGCATGATGGCGCTGTTTGCGCCGCTCGGCATCGCAGCGCCGGCGCGGCTACCTGAACCGGCATATCGCTGCCTGCCTGACGCCGCCGCGTTGGCACGCGCCTGGCTCGCCGAGCGCGGCCTTGCGCGTGATCGCTACATCGTCGTTGGCCTTGGCGCCCGGCGCGTGAACAGGCAACCCACGCCGGAGCAGGTCGGCCGCTGGGCGCGCCATTTTCACGACACCTGGGGACTCGCAACTATCCTCACATGGACGCCGGGGACGCGCGACAATCCACTCTATCCCGGCGATGACGCCGCTGCCGAGGAAGTGTTGGCGCAAGGGTCTCCCCACGTTCTTCCGTACCGCGGCACCTTGCGCGGGGTGCTCGGCCTGATCGGCAGCGCGCGCGTCTCGGTCGTGCCGGATTCGGGCCTCATGCATTTTGCCGCCGCCAGTCCCGGCGGGGTCGTCGGACTGTTCGCGCACGACCCGACGCAATCCGTGCCGGCGTCGCGCTGGGCGCCGCTGGGCGCGCGTGCCGTGCAACTCGAAGCCAAGCCTGCCGTTTCCGATCTTTCCGATGAAACGATTTTTGCAGCGGTAGCGCCGTTCGCGACCTGGTCTGGTTTCGAGCGCTGAACTTAAGCACGCGATCGGTACGAACAAGACGCGCGAGGCTCCCCCGAAATCAGCAGAGCCTGCGCTGGGCAAGCTTGAGCCGCTTCGGCGGCTCCCCGTCGTGTTGTCTTTCGATCCCGCCGCGGCCCCTCGTCTACACTTGCCCCATGTGCGGTATCGCGGGATACATCAGCGACCTAGCGGTGCCGCCTGGCACGCTTGCCGCGATGACGCGTGCGCTCGCGCATCGCGGCCCCGATGACCAAGGTTTTTATGAAGTGGGTGCCGCGCACCTCGGCCATCGTCGACTTTCGGTGATCGACATCGCCGGCAGCCCCCAGCCGATGGCGAGTGCCGACGGGAATCTCGTTGTCGTGTTCAATGGTGAGATTTACAACTTCCGCGCGCTGCGCGAGGAGCTCGCCCGTGGCGGCTGGGAATTTCGCACGGCGGGCGATACCGAAGTTCTGCTCGCTGGCTGGCGCGCGTGGGGCACAGGGCTCGTGACAAGATTGCGCGGAATGTTCGCGTTCGCGCTGTGGGACGCGCGTGCAGCAACGCTCTTCGCCGCACGCGATCACCTGGGGGTCAAGCCGTTGCATTACGCGTGGGACGGCAAAAGCCTGGTGTTCGGGTCGGAGCTCAAAGCCGTGCTCGCGCATCCCGGCATCTCGCGCGAGCTCGATCTCGCGGCGCTGCGGCTCTACCTCGAATGCCAGTTCATACCCGCCCCTCACTCGATCTACGGCGGCGTGCACAAGCTGCCGCCGGGCCATTGGTTGCTGCTGTCGCGCGGCGCGCTCGCAGTCCAACCCTTCTGGCGCCTCGATTATTCGGAGAAGCTGCTCCTCGACGGCGACGACGCGGTTGCCGCGCTGGAACAGGAACTGCGCGCATCGGTTGCAGGGATGCTGGTTGCCGATGTTCCCGTCGGCGCGTTTGTCAGCGGCGGTGTGGACTCCGGCGTCATCGCGGCGATGATGACGCAATTGCGCGGCAGTCCAGTCGATACCTTCACGATCGGATTCGAAGGGGCGGTCGCAGGCAGCGAGCACCGCGAGGCGGCACGCGTCGCCGCGCACATCGGCAGCCACCACCACGTATTGATGCTCGCGCCCGAGCACGTGCTCGACTCGTTCGAGCGTTGGGCCGATGTGTTCGACGAGCCGTTCGCCGACCAGGCGGCGTTGCCCACGATGCTGCTGGCGGAGCATGCGCGCCGCCATGTGACCGTCGTGCTGACCGGCGAAGGGGCGGACGAGGTCTTCGGCGGTTATTCGAATTATCGGAAACGCGTGCATCAGGAGCGCTGGACACGCTGGCTCGGGCATGCGAGATCGCCGGTCCCGATGTTCGTGAAAGCGCTGCCAGCCGAGCTGCGCAAGGATCGGCTGCTGCGGGCGATCGCCGAACCGCTGCCGCGCCGCTACCGGACCATTCCCAACGTATTCGACATCGCGCTGCAACCGTTGCTGCTCGCGCCGGCAATTCTCGACGCGACGCGCGGCGCGCCCGACATGGGCGACATTGCAGCGCGCGCTTACGCGGAATGCAACTCCGCCGACTATCTCGACTGTCTGCTCCACGTCGATACGCGGTTGTGGCTGCCGGACGATCTGCTCACGAAGGTGGACCGCGCGACGATGGCGCATTCGCTCGAGGGCCGCGTGCCGTATCTCGATCATCGCTGTGTCGAATTTTGCGCGCGGCTCAACCCCTCGCTCAAGATTCGCGGCAACCGGCACAAGTACTTGTTAAAGCGTGTCGCCGAGCGCTATTTGCCGCCGGAGATCGTGCACCGCGACAAGCAAGGATTCGTGATGCCGCTGACCGAATGGCTTGCCGGCCGGCTCTCGGGGGAGCTCGATCAACATTTGTTCGCGGGCGGACTCGAGCAGCGGGGATTGTTTCGCGGCGGCGCTTTGCGCCGGCTGGTGGGAGAGCATCGCAGCGGGCGGCGCAATCACGCCGGACGGCTGTGGGCGCTCTTGATCCTTGAGCGCTGGTTCCGGCGCTACCTGCCGGAATGGTCACTCGCGCCATGAGGCTCGCCATCGTCCACACCGAAGCATCGACGGGTTGGGGTGGACAAGAGCTGCGCATCTTGACCGAGATGGCGGGGATGCAGCGGCGCGGCCATCGCGTGCATCTGCTCGCCTCGCGTGCGGCGCAGATCTTCGCGGCGGCATCCGAGCGCCGGCTGTCCGTCGAGCCGCTCCCGATCGAATGGAAGCGCTTGCCGGGATTCATGGCAGTGCGGCGCTGGCTCGCCTGTCACCGAGCCGAGTTCGACGTTATCAACACGCACAGTTCGACTGATGCGTGGCTCGTCGCGCTCGCGAGCGCGACCTTGATTCGAGTTCCGCCGATTGTGCGCACGCGGCATGTCTCCACCCGGATCAGCAATTCGCGCGCGACGCGCTGGCTCTACCAGAACGCGACCGCGCATATCGTGGTGACGGGCGAGGCTCTAAAAGACCAGCTAATGCACGCCAACGGCTTTGCCGGCGACCGCATCACGTCGGTGCGTACGGGGATCGATCTTAAGCGCTTTCGGCCGCTCGATCGCGCGGAGATGCGCGCCAAGCTCGGTGTGGACGCGCGGCCGGCTGTCGGCATTATCGCTACCTTGCGTGATTGGAAGGGCCACGACGACCTGCTCGATGCGTGGCTTTTGTTGCGTGCGCGTGTTCCTGGCTGGCAGCTCATCGTGATCGGCGACGGTCCCCGCCGCGCGCACCTGGAGGGGCGCGTGGCGCAGATGGGCGTCGCGTCGGATGTGCGCTTTACCGGCAATCGGGACGACGTACCCGAGTGGTTCGCCTGTATTGATGTGGCCGCGTTGCCGTCGTTTGGCGAGGAGGGCGTTCCACAGAGTCTGATGCAAGCGGCAGCGTGTGGCGTGCCCGCGGTGTCGACGCATGTCGGCGCGATTCCCGAAGCGGTAATCGATGGACAAACGGGCTTACTTGTAACGCTGCGCGATCCGCCGGCGCTTGCCGCCGCACTTCTACGGCTGATGCTCGATCGCGCGTTGCGCGAGCGCATGGGGCGCGCCGCGCACATCTATGCGCAAGCGAATTTTGGCGCCGACGCGATGCTCGACGCGATGGAAGGCGTGTTTGCGCGCGTCGCCGCGGGGAGTCGCTGATGTGCGGCATCGCGGGTCATTTCGGGCGGCCGGTCGGGCCCGAGGTGCGTGCGCGCATGCTCGGGGCGCTGCTGACGCGAGGTCCCGACGCGCAGCACGTCGCCGCATTCGATGCGACCGGCGCGCGCGCTGCGGAAGACGCAGCCGCGGCGGCGGGGCTTGTCCACGCGCGCTTGTCGATCATCGATCCGCGTCCCATAGCCGACCAGCCGATGAGCAGCGACGATGGAGCTGTCTGGATTTGCTACAACGGTGAGGTCTACGATTGGCAGGACGAGGCGCGCCTGCTCGCCGCACGCGGCGCGCAGTTTCGTACCCGTTCGGACACCGAGTTCATCCTGCGCGCGTACGAGGCGTACGGTATCGAAGGACTCCTGCCGCGGCTGCGCGGCATGTTCGCGTTCGCAATCGCCGACTTTCGCACGCGCGTCGTCCATCTGGTGCGCGACCGCATCGGCTTGAAGCCATTGGTCTACGCGCATCGCGATGGCTCGCTGGCGTTCGGGTCGACGGTGCGCAGCGTGCTGCCATGGCTGCCGCCGGCCGCACGGGCGTTTTCGCCCGAATCGATCGATGCCTTCCTCGCGCACCGTTACATTCCCGCGCCGCGAACGATCTTCACGAACATCGCGCGGCTCGCCAATGGCCATCGCCTTGCCTACGACCTCGACACGGGACACGTGTCGCAGCATCGCTATTGGACGCCTGTACCTGCGCCAGGCGCTGATTGCGCGCAACTGCTGGACGAGGCGATCGCCTTGCGGCTGGTGGCCGATCGTCCGCTCGGTCTCTTCCTGTCTAGCGGGGTGGATTCGGCAACGATTGCTTGCCGTCTTGCGGCGACCGGCCACCAGGCGCTGCGCTCGTTTTCCGCGGCGTTCCCAGGTTCCCCGCTCGACGAGAGCGCGGATGCGCTCGCCACCGCGCGCGCGCTCGGCTTCCCGAACGAGCAGATCGTCATACCCAAAGCGATCCGCGCCGATTTTGCCGCGATCGTGGCGGCTCTCGATGAACCATTCGCCGACCCTTCCGCGTTCCCAACATGGTATCTGGCGCGCGCAACCGTGCCGCACGTGAAAGTGGTTTTGGGCGGCGATGGCGGCGACGAGTTATTCGGCGGCTACAAAAGGATTGGGCAGCATCTGCGCAGCGCGTGGCGCAGCGGTTGGCGTGCGCCACTGCCTACGCTGCCAGATCGACGTCCGCAAGGGTGGCGCAAAATTGCCGGCGAGTTGGCGCTCGATTGGGAAGACGCGTACGCACTGCGTTTTTCCGGTCTGACACCGAATCAGCGCCGGTTTCTGCAGCCAGCGGCAACCCCGTTGCCGGCGCATTACTGGCGCGCGCCTGACAGCGCCGGGCTCTCCAAGGTCGAGCAACTGCTGCGCTGGGATTTCGCCAACTACTTGCCGGAGTACATATTGCGCAAGGCGGATCTGTGCACGATGGCGCACGGGTTGGAACTGCGCGCGCCGCTGCTCGACCACCGCTTCGTCGAGGCGGTACTGGCGCTGCCCGCGGCTCGCCGCTTCACCGACCCGCCCAAACGCTACCTCGCGACGTTGGCGCCGGAGCTCGAGCGCATCGGCGTGTTCTCGCGCAAAAAGCGCGGTTTCAATCCGCCGCTCGGCGGCTGGTTGCGCGGCGATCTCGCCGAGCGCTTATCCGTGGCGGGCACTTCGCTCGCGCAACTCACCTGCGGGCAGCTCGATAGCAAGCGCATTGATACGATGATCGGCGCTTACGCAACGACACCGGCACTCGCCGAGCAGGTGCTTTCGCTCGTGGTACTCGACGAGAGCTTGCGTCAGCTTACAGAGGAGGCCGCGCGTGGCGGGTAGCCGCGCGCCGATGCGCGCCGTCGCGGTGGCGTTGGCACTCGTGCGCTGGGGGTTTGCGCGGCGGGCGCCGGTTGCGCCGCGGCGAATCATCGTGCTGCATCACCTGTTGCTCGGCGACACGCTGATGCTGACGGCGCTGCTCGCCAAACTGCGCGAACGCTTTCCCGACGCTGAGATCGTGCTGACGTTGCCGCGCACATTTGCCCCGCTGTACGTCCGGCAACCCTACGGCGTTGTGGTGCATGTATTCGAGCCGCGCGACGTCGCAACCTTCTGGCCGTTATTGCGCGCGCCCTGTTTCGATCTTGCGTTGTTGCCGGCCGACAATCGCTGGTCATGGCTCGCGCGGGCCATCGGCGCACGTTGGATCGTCGGCTTTGCAAACGACAAGCCGGCGCACAAGAACTGGCCGGTCGACGAACTCGTGCCGTACTCGGCGCTGCCGGCGGCGTTTTGCGATACAGCGGCCTCGCTCGTGTCAGGCCCAGCACCCACGCCATATCGGACCTCCGCGTGGCAGGCGCCACCATGCGAGGACGCGGCGGCGGTCGTGGGCGACTACGCCGTGCTGCACGTCGGTGCGAGCTCGCCGCTCAAGCTCTGGGAGCCGGCGCGCTGGCGCGCGCTGGCCGCCTGGCTGGAGGCGCGTAGCATCGAAGTCGTATGGACCGCCGGCCCGAACGAGGCGACGATCATCGATTCCATTGACGCTGGGCGTGAGCGCCGGCGTTTTGCCGGGACGCTCGCACTCTCCTCGCTCTGGCATTTGCTCGCGGGCGCGCGCCTCCTCGTGTGCCCAGACACCGGCGTTGCCCATCTCGGCCGCATCGTCGGCGTGCCGACCGTCACGCTATTCGGTCCGGGCTCGGCGATCATTTGCGGTGCCGGCGAATTCTTTAACGACAGCGTCTATCGTGTCGTGACGGTGGATCCGTTTCCGTGCCGCGACCAATCGATTCAGTTCTTTCGCGAAGTGCCGTGGGTCCGCCGTTGCGAGCGCCTGTTCGGCGAGTCGCCGGCGCGGTGTCCGCGCGCCCGCTGCATGGAGGCGATCGATATCGCTGCGGTAACTGCGGCGATCGAATCGCTTGAGGTTGGTACCAGGGTCGGCGAATGATGAGAAGGACCTGCACAGAAGCGGAACGGATCCGCGCTGCTGCGCCGCAAGCACGCTGACGAGTTGACGCCCTGTCGCATAGGATGTCAAAATGTTCCTACGTTGCGCAGGAACATTATGAAATCCGTCAACATCCGCGAACTGAAAAACAATCCTTCCGACGCGCTGCGTATGGCGCGTGAGGCGCCGGTGGTGGTCATGAATCGCGACCAGCCGGAGGCGCTTCTATTCCACCTCGACGACGACGGCTTACTGGGCGAACCAGACGTGCGGCTCGCGCTCGCGACCGCCCTTTATCGCGGCGAGAGTGTGTCGCTCGTGCGCGGGGCGAAGATTGCCGGAATCGCGCTCGCGGAATTCATGTTGCACGTCTCGCGCGAAGGCATCCCGGTGATCCGAGGCAACGCCAAGACGCTGCGTGAGGACCTCAAGAATTTCGAGCGTGGCGCACGAAGAAGTAGCCGAAATGCCGCTATCGAATCGCTCGGGGTTGGTACCAGCGCCGCGCAATGATTTAGGTTTAGGTGGCCTGTCCCAGGACTAAAATTAATCTCTCTTGTTCACAGTTCGTGGATAACAGTCAAGCGTGGACAAGAGCCGCTTATACATCCTCACCGAAACTATCGGCTACACGAGGAGCGCCTCTGCCAACGATCGCGGTGAGTGAATGGTTACGCCATGAATCGTGCGGCCGTAGAGAGCACCGAAGTGCTTCCGATCTCCAGTAATTAGGGTCGCACAGCCATGACGTATGGCAGCTGCCAGTACGGGCCGATCTTTGTCCGGCAGTGGGAGCGACGCCTCCAACGCTGCATCGCTCGGCTGCGTCCTCGCCGTCGTCATGCGCGGCAACAATCTATCGAGGACAGCAATGCCCTCGGGTACCTTGGCAACCAGGTTACGGCGCGCCTCCTCGATCACGTATCCGTCGACCCATAACTCGTGGCCAGCTTCATCAAGCAACGTTAGCAGTTCCCTCACCGCCCCGCCGGACTTCGCCGCAGAAAAAAGCACGTTGGCGTCGAGGAAGATCCGCATCCGCCAATCGTCAACGGGCGGATTTGCTCGAACGGCTCCGACGCTTCAAAACCTTGGCTAGCTCGGCCTCGGCCTCGTCGAATTCGCGGATGCGCTTTTCGCTGTAAAGCTCGACAGGCAAGGTGACCGCCGGACGCAAAAGCAGTCCGTCAGGCGTCGTCTCGGCGATGAGCTGGTCGTCGGGCTTAAATCCAAGCGCACGCCGAAGCTTTGCGGGTAGCGTCACCACGCCTCGGGCCGTTAGGGTAACAGTAGTTTTCACGATTGCAGTTTAGCAGAATTACTGCATTTCTGCAATATGTTTGGGATGTACATTCGTCATGCTGAGGATAGTCGGAGGTTTGCACTGGAGCGGGACTCTGAGAGGTTCTTAGGAGCAAAAATCGAAGGGTTCGCCTGAGAGGTATTCATTGAAGCTGGGACTCAGCCGAAGTTCCCGCCGTCTTGTGCTGCACATTAATGTTCGTTTAGAGACGTTCCTACCCCGTCGGCCTAACGCGAGCGTAGTAAATCCGGAGGGAGACTTACCAGTGACCGATCTCCGTTTCAAAGGAAAATACCACCTGACGGCCGCGGTCCGATTTCTTACGCTTCTCTTGGCATGCACTTGGATCGCGCAGGTGAACGCTCAGAGGGTTTCCGGACCGACGACGATTACCGTCACGCCTCCACTGCCTAATTCTGTGGAATCCTTTCAAATAGGTGTGAGCGCACCTCTCATTTTTGGATGCTCGCCCATCATTGTCGATGGAACGGAGGTTGCCGTCAGCGGCTCGTTGATTCAGGTAACCATCTTGCTCACCTGCGGAGTATTCAACACTCCCTCAGCGTACTTGTCCTCGGTCACGGTGGGACCGTTACCTGCGGGGAATTACACAATAGAGCATTTCAGGCGAACGCGATCGTTTACAACACTGCCGCAATGGCAGTCTCTCACCGGGCGGGAGTTCGCCGATGACCGTAATTGCCGCCGCAGCAATGGAGCCGATTCCGACGCTTCATGAAGTCGCACTGGTAGGCCTGTCGTTGCTCGTTTTATTCGTCGCAGCGTTATCGCTTAAAAAGCAACGATGTCCGAACCAAGAAACGAGGCAACTGGCAGTTGTCGCATGTAGGGTTTGGCGTCGCCGCGGTTGTAGCGGGCGCGCTATTTGGACCGTCGCAGGCGCACGCCGAAACTCTGAAGGAAGTAGCCGATCGGCAACTCATCATTCTTTTTGATCCCAGGGGATCGCCGCCTTCATCCGAAACAATCGTTGCGGCCATTGCCGTGAGGGATCCGGTGCTAACCGGTATTCCCGAGCTGCCCGTTGCAGCAACCCGGGTCCTGTCGACGTTTTACCGCAGCTCTTTGTGGAATCCGGCCGGGCATTGTGGTGATGCTTACGGTCCCGATTCGGCGACAGATGGCTACGGCGGTTGTACGGACACCTCAAATGTCAGCTCCCCACGTCACCGCGCTGGTCGGCTTACTTCGCTCGGCCGAACCGTTGCGCAACCGGGATCAGGTGAAAAGCGTGCTGACCAGCAATACGCAACCGTGCATTGGCCCATTCAGCGAAAGATGCGGCTGGGTCTCCCGATGCGGGGAAGGCCGTCACGGCGGCCTTAGGCGGGCCCTCGGTCGTCAATCGCCTCACGCCGCTGTTTAGCTTCTATAGCTCGACGGCGCAGAACCATTTCTACACATCGGTACCACAAATGGCCTCGGCCGCACTGACATCGGGCGGGTTGCTCCCGCAGCCCGCAGCCAACAACGTAAGTTACGGCCAAATCGGCCTGGTGGTGCCGGGGTACGCGAGTTTCCCCTGAGGCTTCAGCCCACCTCCTCTCGCGCGCCCGCCGTCTGACCGCCCCTAGGTGCGAACTGAAGACACCGACTGATTCCAATTCCACGTTTCCCAAAGGGTACCCAATGAAAAACGTTCTCGCGGCATTGCTATTGACGTTCTGTTTGACCGCATTCAACGGATCCGAGGCTGCGCAGTTGTTTCCGGCGGACCCTGGCACCGTGAAGATCCACGGTTTATACCCTTTGAACGAGGCGTTTACGGCCGGCGCGGGGCACCCGGGCTTTTATTTTTCCACCGACACGTCAATCGTCTTTGACGGGTCATGGACGTGTCTCTCAATACCAATCCCACGAATTTTTTTGGTGTTCTCAAGTTGAACCCCGCGGGTGCCGGCGACAATCCGGCCTATCGCAACCATGTCAGCACGTTGATGCTGGCCTACACGCTGGGTAAGCCTATCACCTTCTTTGTGGACGGTTGCATAAGCGGTGTTCCGCGGGTGGTGGTTATGCGATTGCTTCCTTAAAGCAAGGTGCGGAGGCGCAAACGGGGCGGAGCGCTATTCGCCTACGAACCACCGCGATAAAGCTGCGGATTCAACGACGGGTCGTTGTACATCTTGAACTGGCGATACACGCGCCAGAACGCCGCACCCTTGGCCGCTTGCATGAGCAGTGCGTCGAAGCAATCCGCAAGCTCGTCTCGTTGAACGCAAAGCCGGCGATGCCGGTCGCGGCAAGGAGCACGGTGTTCGGCGCTCGCCCCCGCGCGCTGCGCCGCGCAATCCATGTGCAAGATCTTGAGCGCGAGAATCGACAAGCGGTCGATGATCGAACCGGCAGTCTCCGAGTTGTGCCACGCGTCGGCGGCAACGATCACCCCCTCCAGCCGGGCGAGAAGAAGCTCGTCGATTCTCTCGATCGCATCGTTGCGTTGTTGATTGTAGGTGTCGATCGCCCGCTTATTGGCGACGATTTGCGCAGCCGCTACGCTCGTGCGCCGCGCCAGGTCTTCCTCGTCCCACAACAAGCGGTTACAGCGGTGGTTGACGTCGATCCAATGCCATACGTGTGGGGCTTCTCCTTGGGGCGCCTCGGCGGCGGTCGGCGCGCCGAGACGTGAATCGTGGAATGCCCGGAGCGCGCTTGCGGCGATGTCGGCGAATACAGGGGTCATCCCACCGCGGTGATGTTGGAAGGACGAGCCGACGAGTCGGCAGAAGAGTCGTCCGTGGAGTCGGTGGACGTATTGGCGGTCGGATCGGACAGCGCCTTGCGCACGAACTGAATTTGATACAGCCGGGCGTAGACGCCGCCGCGCGCGAGCAGATCGCGGTGTGTCCCCACATCGACGATGCGTCCGCGCTCGAGGACGACGATACGGTCGGCATGTTCGATCGTCGAAAGCCGGTGTGCAATCACGATCGTCGTGCGGCCTTGCATCAGCGCGTCGAGCGCCGCCTGTACTTGCCGCTCGGACTCCGAATCGAGCGCCGACGTCGCCTCGTCCAGGATTAGAAGCGGCGCGTTCTTGAGGATCGCGCGCGCGATGGCGATACGCTGGCGCTGGCCGCCCGACAGCCGAATGCCGTTCTCGCCGACGCGGGTGTCGAAGCCCTGCGGGGTGGCGCGGATGAATTCGAGCGCGTACGCGGCTGCGGCCGCGCGTTCGACCTGTTCGCGTGAAGCACCCGCCATTGCGCCGTAGGCGATGTTGGCGGCAATCGTGTCGTCGAACAATTGCACATCCTGCGATACCATGGCGATTTGCGCGCGCAGACTCTGCCGCGTCAACGTCGTGACGTCGTGGCCGTCGATGAAGAGTCGGCCGGCAGTCGGCTCGTAGAAGCGCGGAACAATGTTGACCAGCGAAGTCTTACCACTCCCCGACTCGCCGATGAGGGCCACCGTTTCACCCGGCGCAATTGCCAGCGTGATATCGGTGAGCGCCTCGCGCTCATGTCCCGCGTAGCGCAGTGACACGCGCTCGAAGCGCAGTTCGCCACGGCAGCGGCGCAATGTCACCGTGCCGCTATCGGACTCGGGCTCCTGGTCGAGCAGTCCGAAAATGCTCTCGGCGGCGGCCAACCCCCGCTGAATCGCCGCATTGATTCCGGACAACCCTTTCAATCGCTCGAGCAGCGTGATCAGTGCCACCACGTAGGACAGGAATATCGCGAAATCCAGCGCTCCCGCCTCGCTTTGCGAGAGCGCGACCCAGATGATGAAGCCCACCGCGCAGGCGGCGAAGAACACCGTCAGCGGCGAGCTCGCGGCGGTTGCCGAGGATTCTTTCGACATGGCGAGACGCAACCGGTTGGCCGCGCCGATCGCGCGTTTGCGCTCGTAATCCTCGCCGCCGAATACGCGGATGACGCGATGGCCGCCGATCATCTCCTCGAGTACATGCGTGAGTGAACCGGCGCGGTCCTGAATGTCGTGCGCGATGCGGCGCAGGCGCCGGCTGAAGTAGCGAATCACCACGCCGACGATGGGAATTACGACCAGCGCCATCAAGGTCAACCGCCAGTTGAGCCAGACGAGGTAGCCAAAACTCGCGATGATCGTCAGCGATGAGCGCAGCGCGTTGGTGATGGCTCCGGAAGCGGCCGAGGCGAGCTGGTGGGCATCGAACGAAATCTTCGATTGGACGATGCCGGCCGAGTGCGTGTCGTAATAGGACGTGGGCAATCGGAGCAGCTTTTCGATCAGGTCGCGCCGCAAGTCGAACACGACGCGATACCCGGTCCAGCCCATGCCGAATTCTGAGATGTACGAGCCGCCGCCTCGCAGCAGGAAGACCCCCACGACGGTAAACGGCAGCCATTGCGTCTGCACCGGGTCCGGGTTCTGAAAACTCCGGACGATCGGTATGACCAGGTAGGCAAGGAGAAGATCGCCGGCGGCGACTATCACCATGCCAACGACCGCCAGGCCGAACGCCCAACCGTACGGCCGAACGTAACGGAGCAGACGTAGGTAGAGGACTGAGCCCTTCATCGGGAGAGCGGCCGCGTGCGGTGTGCGCACATTCAGGAAGGCGCACCCGCATCAATCGCGACCGCGGCGGAGCGATTAAGTATAACGTAGCCATCCGAAGCGAACGCGGTTTTGCGTTGACGCGAGTGAGCGCGGCGGCCGAGGCCGTCAGGCCGAGGCAAGTCTCGGAGGGCCGTCGCCGCACGACCGAGCAGCGCCCGACGCCACGATCGCGGCCTCGCTGCCGGGCCCAAGGAGGGCGCCGCGATGCTTGCGCACGTGCGTAATTCGTCGGCTAGCCTCCGCCGGCCTCGCCGCGATCGGCTCTAGCCGGCGCGTTGCCTGCGGTGCGCGACGCTCGCTTCAAGCAGACGCTTATAGAGCAACACGAGGTCGAGCGTCATCGCGGGGAGCGTCAACGGCTCGACGGCGCGCTGGGCGTTTGCACCCATGCGCGCCCGCGTTTCATTGTTCAGCAGCGTTTGCATGTGCGCGGCGAGAGCTCCGACGTCGCGCGACTGGCAAACGAGACCGGCATCATGTTCGGCAACCAGTTCGGCGGCGCCGGACTTTGTGCTGGTGATGACCGGCAGCGCGCAGGCCATCGCCTCCAGCGCGGCGTTGGGGAACGGATCGTAGATCGACGGCAACACGAAGGCATCCGCCGCGCCGAAATAGGGCCGGGGATCGGTCTGCGCCCCGGCGAAGGTCACGCGCTGCGCGACGCTTAAACGTTGCGCCAGGTGTTGATATCGCTTGATGTTGCGGTCGCGTCCGACAACAATGAGATGCGACGGCTCGGAGAGCCGCGCGAGCGCTTGCATCGCTGTGGCCACGCCCTTGCGTTCGTACCCGGAGCCGACGAGCAGGAACACGACGGCATCGCCGCGAATACCATGCAGTTCCCGTATGCGCGTGCGGTGTTGCGCGAGTTCCGGAGAAAAAATATTCGCATCGACGGCGTTATAGATCACGGGGAGCCGGTCGTCGGACAATCCAAAGCGCTGTTTGATCTCGTCACGAACCATTTTGGAATTGCAGATGACCGTGCGCAGCCATGGGCTCGCGAAGAGCGCGCGCTCCCGCTTGAGCGTATAACGATGCCACGGATTCGCGCTGACACGCAGCCGCTGCAACGCGGAAGCTCCACGCAAGCGCTCTTCGAGCCAGGTGGCGTGGACGCCGTCGCCGGCGCGATAGATATCGCAGCAAAGCACGCGCTCGTGCGATTGCACCAGATTCGCCTTCGTGCGCGCGATTTCGCGCGTGACCGCGCGCTCAAAGCTCCAATCGCGCCACAGGTTGCCGGCATAGAAGGGGTTGCAGATGTGCGGCTCGATCAACTGCAGCCTGGTTTCCGGCCATTCCCGCGTGTACAACGTGATGGCGACATTGCGCTCCAGCAGCGCTTCCAGCGCGCTTTCGAGAAAACGCTCGGCACCGCCGTAAGGCGAATAGCGTTGTCGGATGAGCGCTAAGCGCATGAGGTGCGAGGCACGGCGGTCTCGGCGAGCAAGGAGTCCAGCGCGGCATGGACCTGTGCGACCGGCAAGGTCGTCAGGCACTCCGATACCTTGCCGCCACCGCAACCGTCGATACCGCACGGGCGACAGCGATATGCGTCCGAGACGATAACCCGCTGCGGGACCTGCCATGGACCCCAAACGTGTTCTCCCGACGGTCCGAACAACGCGACCGTGGGCGTTCCCATCGCGGCGGCGATATGCATCGGGGCCGAGTCGACACCGACGAACGCGCGCGCCGCTCCGGTGAGCGCCGCAAGCTCGGGCAAGGTCAGTTGTCCCGACAGATCCACGACGGAGTTGCCAGACGCCAATCTTGCGTGCGCCAGCACGGCTTGGACGAGTGAGCGCTCGCGCTCATCTGGAGCTCCAGTTACGACGACCGCCGTGCCGTCAGCGACGATGCGTTCGATGAGGGCGGCCGTGCGTTCGGCCGGCCAACACTTGAATAGCCAGCGCGAACCCGGATGCACCTGGATGAATCGGTGCGGCACGAGCGAGTGCTGGGTGAGCAGAGCATTGATTCTGTTTGTCGCATCGGCTCCCGGTCGCAGCACGAGCCGCTTGTCCGCGGTGTCCGGATAAACACCAATGCGGCGCAACGCATCGAGATTCGCTTCGACCGCGTGGCGTTGCGTCACCTTGGGCAAACGATAAAAGTGCGTGAAGTGCGCTCGCCATAGACGCACATGCTTCTCGCGTTCGCGCGTCACTGCCCAGCGCGGGCCCAGCAAGCGCGAGAGTGTGAGGCCGCGCGGGTGCTCGGTTAGATGGATCAGCAGATCGTATCGGCGCTGGCGCAGCCGCCGCAAGAGCGCCCCTTCGGCGCGAACCTGTGCGATGACCCCGAGCTTTTTCCAGCCGCGATCGATCGTGTGCAACTGCGCAATCGCCGGATGGTGCGCGAGCATCGGCGCGGTTTCCGCATAGACCAGGGCGTCGATCTCGGCGGCGGGGGCTGCACGCGAAAGCGTGGAAAAAACCGGTGACGCCAAGAGTACGTCGCCGTGGTGGCGCAATTTGGTGACGAGTACGCGGCGCACCTCGGACAGCGGAACGGCGTCGGGCAAAGGACTCGACATGGTGGGCAACGATAACAAAAACTGCCAGGGTGCGCCTGCGCGACGAGCGACGGAGGTAGCGCTCACTCGGTGCGGCAGGCGCACCGCAAAGCGCGGTAAAGGTTCGGAGTACAATCCGCGCCAGTCGTCGTTTCGCTGCTTTCTTCCGCGCAACCTCTCCATGCCCGACGATTCCGTCAATACTGCGCTGAAGGCGCAGATTCTCGCTGAGGCGTTACCCTATATTCGCCGCTTTCACGACAAGACGATCATCATCAAATACGGCGGCAATGCCATGACCGAGCCTGCGCTCAAAGCCGGCTTCGCGCGCGATGTCGTGATGCTCAAGCTCGTGGGAATGAATCCCGTCATCGTGCATGGCGGCGGCCCGCAGATTGGCGACCTCTTGCGAAAAATGGGCATCGAAAGCGAGTTCCGGCAGGGAATGCGCGTAACGGACGACCGAGTGATGAACGTAGTGGAGATGGTGCTGGGCGAGCTCAATCAGGAAATCGTCGGCCTCATCAATCAGCATGGCGGCAAGGCCGTGGGTCTGACCGGGCAGGACGGCGCGTTCATCCACGCGCGCAAGATGTTGTTGAAATCTGAAACCATCGGCGGCGAATTCGTCGACATCGGCCTCGTCGGGGAAATCGAGCGCATCGATCCGGAACTGATCAATCTCCTCGATTCGCGCGATTTCATTCCGGTGATCGCGCCGATCGGTGTCGGCACCGAAGGTGAGGCCTACAACATCAATGCCGATCTGGTCGCCGGCAAGCTTGCGGAAACGCTGCGTGCGGAAAAGCTGGTTATGATGACCAACACCCGTGGCGTCCTCGACAAAAGCGGCACCTTGCTGACCGGTTTGACCTCGAGCGAGATCGACCGCCTTTTCGCCGACGGCACCATTTCCGGGGGCATGCTTCCCAAGATCGGCTCGGCGCTCGACGCGGTAAAAAACGGCGTGGCCAGCTCGCACATCATCGACGGCCGGATCGAACACGCGTTGTTGCTCGAAGTTCTGACCAACGAAGGCGTGGGCACGATGATCCGCGCGGACTCGATGCCGCCGCGTTATACGGCTTGAAGCGTATCCCAGGCGCGGAGTCGGATTATGGCGATGAAACCCGGCGAACGGCGCCTGCAGATTTTGCAATCATTGGCCGCAATGCTTGAGAACCCGCGCAGCGAAAAGGTGACGACCGCCGCACTTGCCGCGAAGCTCGACGTATCCGAAGCAGCCCTCTATCGTCATTTCGCGAGCAAGGCGCAAATGTTCGAAGGCCTAATCGAATTTATCGAAACGACAATTTTCTCGTTCATCAACAAGATCACTGCCGAGCACACCGATGGCGTCGCCCAGGCCGAACAGACCGTCATCATGCTGCTCTCGTTTGCGGAAAAGAATCCCGGCATGACGCGCGTGCTGATCGGCGAGGCGCTGGTCAACGAAGACGAGCGGCTGCAGGCGCGCATCAATCAACTCTGCGACAGGCTCGAAGCCGCGTTGCGGCAATCGCTACGCATCGGACAGGCGGCGAATTCCTGGCATGGCGACGCGCCGGCGGACGCGGCGGTGCTGCTCGCGTACGTGTTGGGGCGCTGGCAGCTGTTCGCGAAAAGCGGCTTCAAGCGCGCGCCACAGGATGGCTGGGCGCTGCAGCGCAAATTCTTGTTTGGTTGACTGAAGCGGAAAGAAGGCGCTATGACCGGTTGGCGGACGATGACAGATCGGTTTTTGGCCGCGCTATTCGGATGCACATTCGTCGCCGCGAGTGCTGCGCAGTCGCTGCCGGAATCTCCTCCGCGTGCGCCGATCGGGATTGAATCTGGAGTAGAGCGCCTCGACGCTGCGTTGCGCGATAGCGTGCTGGTACGTGATGATGCGCGGGCGCGGTTCATCGCCGCGCAGTTCGCACGCACCGACCCTGAAGCGCACGTGCGGGATCTCGCGGCCGCATTTGCGCGCGAGCCGCGCGAAATGCTGTACTTAGCGAGTCTTGCGTCCGCCTGCATGGAGCGCACGCTTCCGGTTCGTCCCGAATGCGCGACAACCGACTACCTGTCGCAGTGGTCTTTTCGCGACGGCGACAATGCGGTGCCCTGGCTATTGTTGGCTGAGCGTGCCCGACGGCGGAACGACTTGGCGACGATGGCGGCGCACGTGAACAAGGCGGCGCAACAGCCTCGCTACGATGAATATTGGTCGCATATGCTGGCCGCGCATTGGAAGGAATTGGAACCGTTGGCCCGCCCTGGGGAGCGAGGAACCGCTGCGATGCTCGCGCGTTTGTATGCGGGCTCAAAGCCCGTCGCGATGGACTCCCCGATCCTTGCGGTATGCGCTGCCGGGCGAATGGCGGCCGATGAAGCGCTTCGTGTGTCGTGCGGCGGCGTTGGCAAGATGATGGCGCAGCGCGGTTCCTCGTTTCTTGCTCGCGTTCTCGGCGCGGGCCTCACGGAACGTTCGATGTCAGCCAGCGTGAGGGGTCCTGTAGCACGCGATGCAGATCCTCTGTTGCGCCAACTGCAGGTCCGCTGCGGCGATTTGGACGCGCAGGTCTCGCGCGGGCTCGAGTCGGTGGATCCGCGAGAACGCGGTCAGGCGATCGAACTCGCCGTAGCCTTTGTGGGCGACGCCATCGCTACCGATGAGACGACCGCATGCCGGCGACAATTGGAGCGGCTCGCGCGGACGAAAGGATAATGTCCGCATGTGCGTAACGACCTGCGCGCGGCCGAGGATTCGCTACGTGGCGATCACCGTCGATGGCGCGATGACGCACCCGGCGATGCGCCACGATCCGTCTTTTTGCTTCTCCATCTGGTAGAGCGCGACCAGCACGGTGTCATCAGTCAGCACGAGTCGCAACGGCTGAATCGTATTCCCGCCGATGATCGCACCCTCAAGGAACTTGGTATAGCGCGCGTCCAGTAGCGCGCCATATCCATTGCGCACCATGCGCAGAAAATTCTCCGGCGTGCCGAATTGATCCTGGATTCCTGGCGCAGCGTAGGTCAGCGCCTTCTTGCCATCACCCGCTTTGAGTGCTTGCAACTGATCGCGGATGACGCGCTGGATGGCTTTCCAGTCGTGCGCCGGATGCGTCGGCTCGCCCGATGGCGCGGCGGCCAGGGCGATATTCGCAAACAGAGCGAACGAGAGCAACCAGAGGAGAGTAAGTGCGGCGGGCGAAGCCAAGCGCACTCGCGCCGTCGACAGACTCATCGGTTTCTGCCTCCACACACCGGACATTGCGGGTCGCGCGGCACCCGCACTTCGCGCCACTGCATCGCGAAGGAGTCGAGGAGGAGCAAGCGACCTGCAAGCGACACGCCGACACCGGCGATCAGCTTCAACGCCTCCGCCGCCTGCGTCGAACCGATGATGCCCACGAGTGGCGCAAACACGCCCATGGTTGCGCAGCGGGTTTCCTCGAGGTCCTCGCCTTCGCCGAACAGGCAGTGGTAGCAGGGCGATTGCGGGTCCCGCGGGTCGAAGACGGCGATTTGCCCATCGAAGCGCACCGCGGCCCCGGAGACCAACGGCTTTTCCGCGGCGACACATGCGCGATTCACTGCATGGCGCGTCGCGAAGTTATCGCAGCAGTCGAGCACCACTGACGCGTTGGCGATCAGCGGCGCCAGATCGCCCGGTCCCACCCGCGAGCGTACTCGCTCGATCCGCACATCGGGATTGATCGCGGCGATCCGTTGCGCCGCAGCGTCCACTTTCGCCGCACCCACATCGCCGGTCGCATACAGAATCTGCCGCTGCAGATTGGTGAGATCGACGTAGTCGGCGTCGCAGATCGTGACGGTGCCCACGCCGGCCGCGGCCAGAAACTGCGCTGCCGGGGCTCCCAGGCCGCCGAGCCCCACCACGAGCGCGTGGGCAGAAGCGAACTTGGCCTGCGCCTCCGGTCCCAGCTCATCCAGCAGGATATGCCGGCTGTAGCGCAGAAGCTGTGAGTCGTCCATGATGAAGTTGCAGGATAGCAAAGGGCGCGCGGGTGAGAGTGGTCGACGATGCAAACAAAAACGCCCGGGAAAGCCGGGCGTTTTCGCCGACCGTGACCCCGGTTACGGCTTGACTGGCACCGGTGTCGGCACGACGCTATTGGCCGCGACTGCCTTGGTGGACGCAATCACCGGGGCGCCCTTCAGGTGGTTCATGGCTTGCTGCAACTGGAAGTCTTCCGGGGAGCCGAAATCCACGCGCGGCACCGGCGGCACGACTTCTGCCTTGTCCGTGGGCTTCGGCGTTTCCTTCGCACCTGGTAGCGTGTCCGGTTTGCTGACGTTGATCCGCGCGTCGAGCGCAGCGTCGCCTTTGGCGCCGCCCACTTTGGCGGTTTCGAGGTGCCGCTCCAAGTTCGCCTCGCGAATGCGGTTCAAATTGCGCCCGTCGTCGACGAGGATGTCGGGCTCGATGCCTTTCGCCTGGATCGACCGCCCGCCCGGCGTGTAGTAACGCGCCGTCGTGAGCTTCAGCCCCGCGTTGTTGCCAAGCGGCAGGATGGTCTGCACCGAGCCCTTGCCGAAGGTATTGTTGCCGATCACCGTCGCGCGCTTGTGGTCCTGCAGCGCGCCGGCGACGATTTCCGACGCGGACGCCGTACCGCCGTCCACGAGCACGACCATCGGTACTTTCTTGACACCTGCGGGTAGATCGCGGAAGTAATCGTCGCCGCGACGCAGGTAATTTTCGCGGCTGGCGGTAAGGCGCATCCGCGCGTCGACGGTGCGGCCGTCGGTGTAGACGACCAGCGCGTCTTTGGGCAGGAACGCCGCAGAGACGGCGACAGCCTGGTTGAGGAGCCCGCCCGGGTCGCTGCGCACATCCAGCACCAAGCCCTTCAACTCACCCTGTTTGTAGAACGCCTTCAACTCCCTGGCCAAGTCTTCGCCCGTGCGTTCCTGAAAATTGCGAATGCGGATGAAGCCGTAGCCCGGCTCGATCATCTGCGCGCGTACACTTTTGACATTGATCTCTTCGCGCGTCAGGGTGAACGATAGCGGTGTGTCGGCATCCTTGCGCACCACCGTCAAGACAATTTGCGTTCCGGGCTTTCCGCGCATTTTCTCGACGGCCTTCGACAGCGACATGCCGCGGGTCGCGACATCGTCGATCTTGACGATCAGATCACCGGCTTTGATGCCCGCGCGGAAGGCGGGGGTATCTTCGATCGGCGAAGTGACGCGGACGACGCCATCCTCGATGCCGACTTCGATGCCCAGGCCACCAAACTTGCCCTGGGTTGAAACCTGCAACTCGCGAAAAGCCTCAGCATCCAGGAAATCGGAGTGCGGATCGAGACCCCGCACCATGCCGTTGATCGCTTCCTTGATCAGCTTGTCGTCGGCGACCGGCTCGACGTAATCGCTCTTGATCTTGCCGAACACCGCCGACAGCAGCTGCAAGTCCTCGTACGGGATCGGCGTCTTCGCTTCGCGCTGGGCGACCGCGGAAAAATTGAGCGAAAGCAACAGCCCAAGGACCGTGCCGAGGCCGATCAGCCCCGCTTTTTTCCAGATTCCCCGCTTGCCCATCGTGTGACTCCTGCAAACTGCTGCTTGGTTGGAAACGTTGCCGGCGACGGGCTGCGTACGGTGCCCAGTGAATTGCCCACTAAGTTGTACAGCACGGACAATCCTGTCGACTTACAAAAGTATACGCTTGCGGCCGCTTGCGTTCACTTGGGCCGCCGGCCGGCCGACAAGTTCCGTCGAGCGGCGCTAACCCCGTTCAGCGCTCATTCCCGTCAGCGAAGCGCAACCAAGTTACGCCTGCGGAACCGAGCGCACTTCCACATTCTGGAAGTCGCTCATTCCCGTCAGCGAAGCGCAACCAAGTTACGCCCGGTCATCTCCGGCGGCTGCGGCAAACCGAGCAACGCGAGCATCGTCGGCGCAATATCCGCAAGCACGCCGCCCTCTGTAACGGTTGCGTTGCGGCCGACATAGACCAACGGCACGCGGTTCAGCGTGTGCGCAGTGTGCGCCTGCCCGGTGTGCCCGTCGTGCATCATTTCCGCGTTGCCGTGATCGGCGGTGATGAGCACTTCACCGCCAACGCGACGTGCGCTTTCCACGACACGCCCGATGCAAACGTCGAGCGCCTCGATTGCCTTTTGCGCGGCAGGAAAGTTGCCCGTATGCCCAACCATGTCGCTGTTTGCGTAGTTGCAGATGATCGAGTCGTACGCACCGGATTCGATTGCCAGGACCAGCCGGTCGGTGACTTCCGGCGCACTCATCTCCGGTTTCAAGTCGTAAGTGGCGACCCTCGGCGACGGCACCATGATCCGTTCTTCGCCTGGGTAAACTGCCTCGACGCCGCCGTTGAAGAAGTAGGTCACATGCGCGTATTTCTCCGTTTCGGCGATGCGCAGTTGCGACAAGCCTAGACGCGAGATGTACTCGCCGAAGCTGTTGCGGATGGTCTGCGGCGGAAACGCCGCGGCGAGATGCGCGAACTCGTCGCCGTAGGAAGTCAGGCACACGAACGCGGCGAGACGCGGCACTCGGCCGCGCTCGAACGCGGCGAACGACGGATCGGTCAGCGCCCGCGTCAATTGCCGCGCCCGATCGGCGCGAAAATTCATGAATACGACGACATCGCCGTCGAGCATCGTGGCGCGGTTTCCCTGCGCATCGACAATCGCCACCGGTTTGATGAATTCGTCCGATTCGCCACGCGCGTAGGCTTCGTCGAGCGCTGCAAGCGCAGAAGCGGACGAGTGCGCGGCGCTCCCCGACACCAGCAATGCATACGCCTGCGCCAAGCGCTCCCAGCGCTGGTCCCGGTCCATCGCGTAATACCGCCCGACGATGGACGCGATCCGCGCCCCCGCGTGGCGGGCGCAGACGTCGCGCATGAACGCGAGCGACGCGGCGGCGCTCTTCGGGGGTGTGTCGCGGCCGTCGAGAAACGCGTGCACGTAGATCGACGGCGCGCCTGCGACGGCTGCGAGCTCGATCATCGCGGCCATCTGACGCACGTGGCTGTGCACGCCGCCGGGCGAGACAAGTCCCAGCACGTGCAGCGCCGAACCGTTGCGCCGGGCGGCAGCCACGGCGTCGCGCAACGCTGGATTGGCCGCGAACTCGCCGGTCTCGATCGCGCGATCGATGCGCGTGTAGTCCTGATAGACGACGCGCCCCGCGCCGATATTGAGATGTCCGACCTCGGAGTTGCCCATCTGCCCGCTAGGCAAGCCGACATGACGCTCCGACGCAGCGATGGTCGTATGCGGGCACGCCGCGAGCAGGCGGTCCCAGTTGGGCGTGTCGGCGTTGGAAATCGCGTTGTCCGGAGCGTCTTCGCGCGCTCCGAAACCATCGAGAATGAGGAGCACCAGTGGCCTTCCCGCAGGTTTTGCAGGAGCCGTCCTGGGACGCGCTGCGGCAGGGGCGGCAGCGGCGACAGTCATGCCGATAATCTGCGTAGCAAAGTAATGATCACGCGGGGGCTTGAGAGGAAAGAACAATGCGTTGATACGGTATCATTTTATCTTTTGTGTGCACTTCATGCCGTTCATCGAGAAAAACTGGCTGTTGATTCTGGTGATGGTGGTCTCGGGCGCGATGCTGCTCTGGCCGCTTGTGCAACGGCGAATCTCGCCCATGAAAGAGGCGGGAACTCTCGATGTGACGCAGCTCATCAATCGACAAAACGCCATCGTCGTCGACGTTCGCGAGCCCAACGAATATGAGGGCGGCCGACTTCCGAACGCCGTGCACATTCCGTTGTCACAATTGAGCGCGCGCGGTGCGGAGCTTGGCAGGGTCACGGCGCGGCCGATCGTCGCATACTGCAGTCGGGGACAGCGCAGCCGAATGGCGGGCAGCACACTCACCAAGTTGGGGTTTACCGACATCTATCATTTGAGCGGTGGGCTTCGCGCCTGGAAAGACGCTGGACTGCCGCTGGAAAAAATCTGAAGATTTTTGTCGTTGAAAGGAATGAGGCAATGGCGGTCATCACGATGTACGCGACAGGCATGTGTCCGTATTGCGTTCAGGCAGAACGGTTGCTCGCGGCCAAAGGCGTGACTGACATTGCCAAGGTCCGGGTCGACCTCGAGCCCGCGCGCCGCGACGAGATGATGCAAAGGACGCGCCGTCGCACCGTTCCGCAGATCTACATCGACGACTATCACGTCGGCGGCTACGACGATCTGGTTGCGCTTGATCGTGCCGGCAAGCTCGATCCGTTGCTGGCGGGATAGCGAGGCTTGGTAGACTTCCCCGTTTAACCGTACGCAAGGATCGCTCAGCATGGCCGATGAGAACATCAAGGCGCCGCAAGTCGACGGTAGCGGATCGCAAACCGCGCAATTTGCGATCGAGCGCATTTACGTGAAAGATCTGTCGCTCGAGAATCCCGGAGCGCCGCAGTCGTTCCAGATGACCGAAACGCCGCAGATCGAAATCGGATTGCGGACGCGCGCGGAGCAGATCGCGCCGGACGTCTACGAATGCGTGCTGACCTTGACCGTGACGGCGACCGCCGCGCAGAAAACGGTGTTCCTAGTCGAGGCGTCGCAGGCTGGTGTATTCGCGATCAAGGGGGTGCCCCCGGAACAGTTGCAGCCGGTACTGGCGATCCATTGCCCGACGGTGCTGTTCCCGTATGCGCGCGAAACGGTCGCCGACGCGACTATGCGCGCGGGCTTTCCGCCGGTGCATCTCGCGCCGATCAATTTCGAGATGTTGTACCAGCAACAACTGGCGCAGCAGATGCCCCAACCGGCGTCGGCTGTTGCGAATTAACAGCAATGCGAGCGCTGCCGCCGCTGCTGGTTTGTGCCCTTTGCGCCGGGATGGCTGTAGTGGCTGACTTGGTCGCTGGCGGCGAAGCGCTCGCAGCCGAATACAAGGCGACCGCCGAGACACCGACCGTGCTCTACGATGGGCCTTCGGCAAAGGCGAAGCCGCTCTTCGTCTACGGCCGCGACGTGCCGTTGGAAGTGTTGGTCGCGGTCGAAGGGTGGACGAAAGTCCGCGACATGAGCGGCACGATCGGCTGGATCGCGCACAAGAGTCTCGACGATCGGCGGATGGTTGTCGTGCGCGTGCCGGTCGCGGAGATTCGCGCGAGCCCCGACGAGTCCGCACCTGTCGTTTTCCGCGCGGAGCGCGACGTACTCCTCGAGCTCGCCGAGAGTGCGAGCTCGGCAGCGGTGCCAGGATGGGTCAAGGTCCGTCACCGAGACGGGCAAAGCGGTTTCGCACGTCTTCCGCAGGTGTTCGGATTCTAGAGCGCTGCTACGAGCGCTTAAGTGACCAACAGGCTAAGCGTTCGCAATCGCGAGTGCGCCGATGACGACCGTTGCGATTCTCGGCGCAGGCGCATGGGGCACGGCGTTGGCCGTGCATCTTGCCCAACGCAGCGCGGGCCAGCCGCGGGTGCGACTGTGGACGCGCGACCCGGTGCACGCTGCGGCGCTCGCCGCAACGCACGCCAATGCGCGTTACCTGCCCGGCGTTGCCGTGCCCGAAACGGTGTTGATCACGGCCGAGCTCAAAGACCTTGCCGATGCCGAGTTGTTGTTCGTCGCCACGCCTGTGGCGGCGTTGCCAGCAGCAATCGCCGCGATGCATGCCACGGCGATCAATGCGCCGCTGGTCACGTTGTGCAAGGGCTTTGTCGCATCAGCCGATCTGCCTGCCGGCGTGGGGCTCGCGCACCAACTGCTCGCCAAGCGATGGATGGGACCCGTCGCGGTCGTGTCGGGGCCGAGCTTTGCCGACGAAGTTGCACGCGGCATGCCGACGGCGTTGAGCGTCGCGTCGGCCGATGCCGCGTTGGCGGCTCGGATTGCGGCGCTGCTGCGCGGCGGCACGTTACGCGCGTACGAAAGCGACGATGTTGCCGGCGTGGAAGTGGGCGGGGCGATCAAGAATGTTCTCGCGATCGCCGCTGGGGCGAGTGACGGCTTGAGCTTCGGCCATAACGCGCGCGCGGCGCTGATCACGCGCGGGCTCGCGGAGACAGGGCGGTTGTCTTTGGCACTCGGTGGCCGCCGCGAAACGCTGATGGGCCTGTCGGGATTGGGCGATCTCGTATTGACTTGCACTAGCGACCTCTCGCGCAATCGGCGCGTCGGGCTTGCGTTGGCTAAAGGACGGGAGTTGGCGGATGCGTTGGCCGAGATTGGCCACGTCGCCGAAGGTGTTGCATCGGCGCGCGCGGCGCGAGCGCTCGGGCAGCACTTTGGCGTCGACATGCCGATCTGCGAAGTAGTCGATCGCGTGTTGCACGAGCGGCTTCCGGTGCGGCATGCGGTTAAAGCGCTGCTGAAGCGGGAGCCGCGGCCCGAGTTGATCTAGCCTGCTCGCGTTCTAACGCAATCAAGGAGTCGACGATGCGGACGATCGAACCTGGCAGCGAACCAAGTGCTGCGATGGCCGTGCACGACCCGCCAGCCGCGCTGTTGTACCAATCGGGTTTCGGGAACGAGTTTGCGACCGAGGCGTTGCAGGGCGCGCTACCCGCAGGCCAAAACTCGCCGCAGCGCGTGCCCTATGGCCTGTACGCCGAGCAAATGTCCGGCACGGCATTCACCGCGCCACGGGGCGCCAACCGGCGCTCGTGGCTGTACCGAATCCGTCCGGCGGCAATGCATCAGGCGTTTCGCCAGATCGGCAACGGGCGCATTCAAAGCCGATTCGGCGAGATTCCCACGCCACCAAACCAACTGCGTTGGGATCCGCTGCCCATCCCGACATCCCGGACGGATTTCGTGGACGGCTGGATCACGATGGCGGGTAACGGCGATCCCGGGTCGATGACCGGGTGCGGCATTCACATGTATGCCGCCAACGCGGCGATGGACGACCGGTTTTTCTACAACGCCGACGGTGAGCTGCTGATCGTCCCGCAACACGGACGGCTGCGCTTGGCGACGGAATTCGGAATCCTCGATGTCGCACCGCAGGAGATCGTCGTGATTCCTCGCGGTGTGCGGTTCCGCGTCTCGCTTCCCGACGCAACGGCGCGCGGCTACGTGTGCGAGAACTACGGCGCGCTGTTGCGCTTGCCGGATTTGGGGCCCATCGGGTCCAACGGCCTCGCGAATCCGCGCGATTTTCAGACGCCGCATGCATGGTACGAGGATCGGGAAGGCGCCTTCGAGCTGGTCGCGAAGTTTCAAGGCAACCTATGGTCAGCCGAGATTGCCCACTCGCCTCTCGACGTCGTCGCGTGGCATGGCAATTACGCGCCGTACAAGTACGACCTCACGCGCTTCAATGCCATTGGCTCGATCAGCTTCGACCATCCGGATCCGTCGATCTTCCTTGTCCTGCAGTCGCAGAGCGATACACCAGGTGTCGACGCGCTCGACTTCGTCGTCTTTCCGCCGCGGATTCTTGCCATGGAGCATACATTCCGGCCGCCGTGGTTTCACCGCAATGTGGCGAGCGAGTTCATGGGTCTGATCCGCGGCGTCTACGACGCCAAATCCGAAGGTTTTTTGCCGGGCGGCGCGAGCCTGCACAGCTGCATGACCGGGCATGGACCTGACGCCGACACGTTTGCGCACGCAAGCGACGCAGACCTCTCGCTACCGACGCGAATCGCGGACACGATGGCGTTCATGTTCGAAACCCGGGTGGTGATCCGGCCGACGCGCTTCGCGCTCGAGTCGGCGCAATTGCAGAGCGAATATTTTCGCTGCTGGCAGGGCCTGCCGAAGCGTTTCACCGGCGCGGCGTAAACGCATCTCCGCTGACGGCCAGTGCGTGCCGACGGCAGCGGCAACGAAGGACGAACCGCCGGCTGCAAGACAGAAGCCTTCTATCCAGCTTGCGCGAACCCCTGCTGTCGCCACGCTTCGTAGACGGTCACGGCGACGGCGTTGGACAAGTTGAGACTGCGCATTCCGGCGCGCATCGGGATTGCAAGCCGCGTGTCGATAGGGAATTCGTCGAGGATCGCCAGAGGTAACCCGGCGGTTTCGCAGCCGAACACGAAGACGTCTGTCGGCTCGAACCGCGCCTCAAAGAGCGAGCGCGAACCCTTCGTCGTCAGCGCAAAGAAGCGTCGGGGGTGCTGCCGATTGAGCGCAGCTTGGCACGTGGCCCAGTCGCGATGCATGGCGACTTGCGCGTACTCGTGATAGTCAAGCCCGGCACGCTTCAAGTCCCGGTCGTCCATGCGGAATCCCAGCGGCTCCACGAGATGCAACTCCGTTGCCGTATGTGCGGTCAGGCGGATCACGTTGCCGGTGTTCGGCGGAATCTCGGGATGGACAAGGACGACGGCGAACATCGCAAGCTCAAGGACCAGATCTTTATTTGCGTTTGGCAACGGGCGGCGGTGTACGCGCGACCACGCAAACCTCGACGCCTCCCGCACCCTACGAAGCTTTCAGCGGATCTATGATGGGCAGATTCTTAAAATGACTACGGTAAAAACTTCGATCTCGTGTTAACAGCCGATCAGCTTGATGGCTAGCGTGCGCGCCAATCAGAAAATTCGGGATCATACGTTCACGGCGGCCGCCTTTTTCCCGATACTTCCGCCACGCAGCCCCCGCGCTAAAAGCGGCGTTATCCTGCGTGGCGATGAGCTGCAAACCTAATCGTTGCACGGCGTTGAGGAACAGCGCCTGATCCGCAAAGGCCGAGGCCGTCTCGGCCCAGACGGTTTCGCAGGCGATCAGACCTCCTTCAGCCAGACAGCGCTTTAAGGCTCGCGCGGACTGAGGACGATACTTGGGGTCGTCCAGAAAGACATCCAGCAATACGCTGGTGTCCACCGCTGTCAGCAAGGTTTACCCCCGCAGCTTTTCGAGGTAGGCGTCGCTATTGCCACCGTGCCCGAGTATTCCCGTCGCGGCGTCTACGGGATCATCAACACGTTTTTTAGCAATCAGGCAGCCGTCTTTCGCCTCAAACTCGAGCACCGACCCCGGCTGAATACCCAGTTTGCTGCGCAATGTTTTAGGGATAGTCACCTGGCCCCGTTCTGCTACAACTGCCTTCATAACTTGGTTTCTCCAGACTTAAAGTATGTATTATTATAATATAATTCATACTTGTCAAGTATCTGTTTGGTTCACACACGCCAGATCGGAACCCCGGGCGGGCTCACGTCGTATGTGCAGTCAGACGGATCACGTTGCCGGTGTTCGGCGGAATCTCCGGATGAACAAGGACGACGGCGAACATCGCAAGCTCAAGGACCAGATCTTTATTTGCGTTTTGCAACGGGCGGCAGTGTACGCGCGACCACCCACGCTTCGACGGCTGCCGCACCCGCGCGCCGCGCCGCCCTTGCCGCCGCGGCGAGGGTAGCGCCGGTGGTCATCACGTCATCGACGATGGCGATGCGCCTCCCGGCAAGTACCGGGCTGCCCGCGAAGGCGCCGGCAACGTTCTTCGTGCGAAGATGCCAGGGCAGGCTCGCCTGCGCTGGCGTGTCGCGGATGCGAGTGAGCCCGGCAGCGACGGGTACGCCGGTGATTTGCGCCAATTGACGCGCGATTTCTTGGGCCTGGTTAAAGCCACGTTGCCGCTGCCGCGAAGTGGCCAGCGGTAACGCCACCAATATGTCGGGGCATACGACAATCCGCGTTGCCAACGCGCCGGCGAAGAAGTCGGCGTACGCTAAACGCGCGCCATATTTCAACGCGTGGATCAGCCGGTCGACCGGATAAGCGTAGACGAACGCCGCCCGTGTTGCGTCGAACGGCGGCGGTTTGCCAAGGCAAGCGCCGCACACCGCGCCTCCGGACGCGGGCAACGCACACAGTGGGCACGCTTCGCCGATGCGGGGCAGCGCGCCGTTGCACGCCGCGCACACCAAGGTGTCGCCACAAGCCGCCGTGCAGAGCGCGCAATGCTGCGGTAACGCATTCCGAACGAGCGTGTGCAACGCCCCGGACTTGTCAAATGCCAGCCGCGAAAAATTTGACATCGGAGGGAGGGTCATCGACACTTGGCCGCTTTAGGAGTGGCAGCATTGTCGCGACCGCGGGCCCGCCGAGGCTTTAAGCCAAAAGCATGAGCACGACCCCTTCGATTACTTTTCATCCCGCACGATCGCCGGCGGCAGTATCGGTGCCGCTTCGCTGGACGGTCGATGACGTCGCCGCGCTGTTTGACCTTCCATTCAACGATCTCATTTTCCGGGCGCAGCAAGTGCATCGCGCCCATCATGCGGCTAACGCGGTTCAGCTTTCCACACTCGTTTCGATCAAGACTGGCGGCTGTCCCGAGGACTGCGCGTATTGCCCGCAAGCTGCGCGTTACCACACGGGTGTTGAGAACGAGACGATGCTCAGTGTGGAGCAGGTTGTCGCGGCCGCGCGCGCCGCCAGGGAAGCGGGTGCGTCACGTTTTTGCATGGGCGCCGCGTGGCGCGGTCCGAAACAGCGCGACCTCGAAGGAGTGCTGGCGATGGTGCGTGCGGTCAAGGCGCTGGGCCTTGAGACCTGTGCCACCCTGGGACTTCTAAAGCTCGGTCAGGCCGAGCAGTTGCGCGCCGCCGGCCTCGATTACTACAACCACAACCTCGATACCGCCCCCGAGTTCTACGGGGAAATCGTGGGCACGCGCGAATACCGCGATCGCCTGGAGACGCTCGATCGGATACGCGAAGCGGGTCTGGCCGTGTGCTGCGGCGGCATAGTCGGCATGGGAGAGACGCGCAGAGCGCGCGCCGGCCTGATTGCGCAGCTTGCCAACCTCGATCCATACCCCGAGTCCGTGCCCATCAACCATCTGGTACAGGTCGAGGGGACGCCGCTTCACGAAAAATTCGGCGGTGAAGCCGCGCTGGATTCGTTCGAGTTCGTGCGGACGATTGCCGCCGCGCGAATCACCATGCCCAAAGCCGCGGTGCGGCTCTCCGCGGGCCGTCGCGAGCTGGGAGACGCCGTGCAGGCGCTGTGTTTTCTGGCTGGAGCAAACTCGATCTTCTACGGCGACAAACTGCTTACGACCGGCAATCCGGACGTGGAAGCCGACCGCGCTCTGTTCGCGAAGCTCTCGCTCGTACCGCTTTAGGCCTCCGCGACCCAGGCGACGTGGCAGCGCAGCTCATAGCCGCGCTCGCGGCTGCGCTCGCGGCACGTGGTGCATCCGGGCTGACGCGCACGCGACGCGTCCTCGCGAGCGCGCAGGGAACTCGCGTGGTCGTCGGGGACCGGGAGCTGCTCTCGTTCGCCAGCAATGATTACCTCGGGCTGGCGAACGATCCGGCGGTGGTCGCGGCCGCGCGCGACGCAGCAAACGACTGGGGGGTGGGCGCGGGCGCGTCGCATCTGGTTTGCGGGCATTGCGCGCCGCACGAGGCACTCGAGCAGGAACTCGCCGCTTTTGTCGCACCGTGTGCGAATGCCCGGGCGCTGACGTTCTCGAGCGGGTATCTGGCGAACCTCGCGGTGGTCGCAGCACTCGCCGGCCGCGGCGACACCGTTTTCGCGGATCGCTTGAACCACGCGTGCCTGAACGACGGGGCGCTACTGTCGCGAGCGCGCTTCGTCCGTTATTCGCATAGCGATGTCATCGCGCTCCAAGGACGTCTCGCCGCATCTGCTGGCGGGCGCAAGCTGATCGCAACCGATGCGGTGTTCAGTATGGACGGCGACTTGGCGCCGCTGCCGCAATTGCTCGATCTCGCCGAGGCGCACGATGCGTGGCTGCTGGTCGACGATGCGCATGGATTCGGCGTGCTCGGCGAAGGGCGCGGCAGCCTCGCCCACTTCGGTCTTGCATCCGAGCGCATCGTCTACATGGGTACGTTGGGTAAGGCGGCGGGTGTAGCCGGCGCTTTTGTGACAGCTCATCCGACAGTGATCGAAACGCTGATCCAGAACGCGCGTCCCTATATCTATACGACGGCCGCGCCGGCAATGCTTGCGTCCGCGCTTCGGGCTTCGCTCGCGATTATTCGCGATGAACCGCTGCGCCGTGCCCGGCTGCAGCGGCTGATCGAGCGGTTTCGCGCCGGTGCGCGCGCGCTACCGTGGACGCTACTTCCGTCCGAGTCGGCGATTCAGCCGCTGCTCGTCGGTGGCAACGCCGCGGCTTATGCGCTCGCCGAGGCGCTCTTCGCACGCGGCTTCTGGCTTCCCGCGATTCGTCCGCCGACGGTGCCGCAGGGGACTGCGCGCCTGCGCATATCGCTGTCGGCCATGCATGCGCACGATGACGTCGACGCGTTGCTCGTCGCTTTGCGCGAGCTCGCCGGATGAATCGCTTGCACCGCGATGTCGCAGGCAGCGGTCCGCCGCTCATCCTGTTGCACGGCTGGGCGCTGCATGCGGGACTGTTCGCGCCGTTGATCCCCGGGTTCACGCGGCGCTTCCGCGTCCATGCCGTCGATCTGCCCGGCCATGGCTATTCTTCGCCGGTAGTGCCTTATTCGCTGGATGCGATCGTGCAAGCGCTGGAAGATGCATTCGCGCACGTGGAGGGGCCGTTGTGCGTACTGGGCTGGTCGTTGGGCGGAATGCTCGCGTTGCGCTGGGCGCACGCCACACCGCAACGCATCGCGAAACTTATCCTGGTCGCGACGACTCCGCGCTTCGTTGCCGCAGCGGATTGGTCGCACGCGATGGCGCCCGAAACACTCGCGCGCTTTGCCGACGAATTACGAGTCACCTTTCGTTTGACGTTGCAACGATTCCTGACGTTGCAGGTGCAGGGCAGCGCCGAAGGAATCGCGCTGCTAAAGCAATTGCGTGCGCGCCTGTTCGAGCGCGGCGAGCCCTCGCCAGCGGTGCTGCGGGATGCGCTCGCGTTGCTCACCACCATCGATCTGCGCCAGGACGCGGCGCGGATTCTTACGCCCGCCCTGGTGGTAACCGGCGATCGAGACAGGTTGACGCCTGCCGCGGCGGGGGACTGGCTTGCGCGGACCTTGCCCAATGCCCGCTATGCGAACATTTCGGGCGCGGCGCATGCTCCGTTCCTGTCGCATCGAAGGGCGTTTACCGATATGGCAACCTCTTTCCTCGATGGCGCTTGAGCCTGATTTTGCAGCGCCTGATCCACGTGAAATCGATCCGCGCGTGGTTCGTCGCGCGTTCGGCCGCGCGGCAGCAACTTATGACGCCGCGGCGGCACTGCAGCGTGAAGTTGGCGCGCGGATGGCAGCTCGGCTGGATTATGTGAAGATCGCGCCGGCGCTGATCCTCGACGCGGGCTGCGGCACGGGCGAGGGTGTAGGCGAATTCGCCGCGCGTTACCAGCAGGCACGCGTCGTTGCGCTCGATGTCGCACTGCCGATGGTGCAAGCGGCACGCGAGCGCGCACGAGTCGCGCGATCACTATTGCAGCGCCTCCTGTCCGGGAAGCTCACTTTATTGCGTAGGCGCGACGAGGCATCTCCTTTTTTCCTCTGCGGTGACATGAACGCGCTGCCGCTTCGCGGCGTTGCCTTCGACTTGATCTGGAGCAACCTCGCGCTCCAGTGGGTGAACGATGTTCCGCGGGCTCTGGCGGAAATGCGCCGCGTGCTTAAGGTAGGCGGCCTCGTCTCGTTCACGACCTTCGGGCCCGATACGCTCAAAGAAATTCGCATGGCGTTCGCGCAAGCGGATGGTTTTACGCACACCAACCGCTTTCTCGACATGCACGACATTGGCGACATGCTGGTGCGCGCCGGCTTCGCCGATCCGGTGATGGACATGGAGCAACTAACGCTGACATACGCGGATGCGTCCAGCCTAATGCGCGACTTGCGACAGTTGGGCGCCACCAACGCGACGCGCGGCCGGCCGCGCGGACTCATGGGCCGGGGCCGCTGGCGGCGCGCGACCGCGGCATTCGAAGCGTTGCGGCGCGACGGGCGGATTCCCGCGACGTTCGAAGTCATTTACGGGCACGCATGGAAAGGCGCGCCGAAACGCACCGCCGAAGGTCACCCGATCGTCAACATCTTGCGCCCGGCGCGACGCTGACGTTGACCAGATCGTGCGGTCTCTTCGTCACCGGCACCGACACGAACGTCGGTAAGACGGTCGTGTCGGTCGCGGTGCTGCGCGCGCTGGTCGCAAGCGGCTACCGCGCGATCGGTATGAAACCGGTAGCGGCGGGGCTGCCACCCGGAATCGATATTCCCGTGGATGTGACGGCCCTCGCCGCGGCGGGGAACGTCGACGCGTCGCTTGCGGATCGCAGCCCTTATATATTTGCGCCGGCCATCGCGCCTCATCTGGCAGCCGCCCAAGTTGGCGTCGCAATCGAGCTCGATACAATCCGCGCGGCGTATGCGCGGCTCGCAGCGTGTGCAGACATGGTCGTCGTCGAAGGCGCAGGCGGCGCTCTGGTCCCGCTCGATGAGTGGAACGACATGCTGGATATCCCGCTGACGCTTGCGCTACCGGTCGTGCTGGTCGTCGGCATGCGGTTGGGGTGCTTGAACCATGCGCTGCTGACATCGTCGGCGATTCGCGCCCGTGGCTTGCGCCTCGTCGGCTGGGTCGCCAACCGGATCGAGGCCGCGATGGAAGAAGCGGATGCGAACGTAACGGACCTGGAACGACGGCTTGGCGCGCCGCTGCTGGCCGACATTCCGCATGGGCAAGCCGCGTCGCTTGCAACCACTGCGTTGGACAAACTGGGGATAAGGCGTTGGCTGAGGGGGGAATAGAGTGTGCGCAAGACGCCCACTCTTTCCTAAATTCCCGTGCAGACAAGGTCCAGCGCCGCAACGATCTCGGTGCGCTGGGGTGTTAGATTGCCCATTTTTTCGCCAAGGCTTTTTCTCGGGACGCCGGCGAGTTCGGGGGTGAGCATCACTAGCTCCTTGCCATCAATCGCAAATACCGGATTAAGGCGCGAAATGGCTTTACCTCCGCTGTTTTCGCGCACGGCTTGCGTGAGGCTAGTCTCGAGCACCTGTGAAAGATTGAGCTTGAGCCGTTTTGCCTCTGCCAGGAGCACGCTGTTCACACTTAAATTGGTGGCCTTGCGCAGAGCGGGGCATTTCGCGGTAGTTGTCAACATCGGCAGCCTCACTGCTCGAATCATGCGCATTATGCGCAGTTGATGTGCATTGCAAGCCTGTGGTGATAGCTCGTTTTTTAGTGATTTCGGCATCCGCGCGAGGTTCTCTGCGTCGCGGCCCTCGGTATTCACGATGACACGCGGCGTTTGATGTCGTGGCTGGCCGTGCCCAGAGCGTCCATGCTAAGATTTTGCGGCTTTCAGCATGGTTGCCGCTGTCATGAGGTAGAGTTGGAAAGTGGGTTGGGAAGCGCGTCTTTCGAGGTGCGCGAGGATCGCGTGCAGAAGTCCGGGCATTGCGTGGGAATGGAAGACATGCCAGTCGCAACACCGCCACCGCTACACGTCGAACCTTCTTCATGCACCGGCCCTCGCACCGATCCGCGCACCGATCTCGACGTCGTCGCACGGCGAAATAATTCGCTTGGCGCACGGCAGCTCTGGACGGTGTTCGGCGTCCTGGCGGCGTTCAGTCTTGCCTTGGCGTGCGCGTTCGTCGCTGCGGGCGCCTGGATGGTGTTGCCGTATTCGGTTCTGGAGCTCGCGCTCGTCGGGCTCGCGTTTCGCCTCGTCGAGCGGCGCGCGGGTGATTGGGAGCGCCTAGTGGTGACCGGCGATCGGGTAATTGTGGAAAGACGGTACGCTGGCGGGCGGGAACGACGTGAATTCAATCTCTGCTGGCTGCACGTCGAATGCGAAGACCTCGCACGAGGTCGCGACGCTCAGGGCGCGTTTCGCCGTTTCGGCGCAGATCCGGCGCTGACGCTGGCGTTCGCCGGCGAGGCGTGGCGCTTCGGCGACGCGCTGTCCGCGGCCGAACGGGTGGCGATCGCGCGGGACTTACGCCGTCTGATCGCGGCGCGGCAATAGGCAAGGCTCGTCGACAGAGCTTTTTGATTCGAACGTAAGTAACCAAGCGATCGAGGTCAGCATGGCGGGCATTTGCACGGGGAGCGGCGCGGCGCGGCGGCGTTGGAAGATGCTGTCGGCTGGACTTGCCGGGTCCGCTTTCGCGCAGACCGATGTCGCGCTGGCCGCGCTCGAATGGAACCTGCAGACGCCGGTCACGCCGATCGCGCAACGGATGTTCGATCTGCATTCGCACATCTTCTGGATCTGTGTTGCAATCTTCGTCCTCGTCTTCGGCGTGATGTTCTACTCGATTTTCAAGCACCGGAAATCGGTCGGGCACAGGGCTGCCCAGTTCCACGAAAATACTTTGGTGGAAATCGTGTGGACGGTGATCCCCTTCTTCATTCTGGTGTTCATGGCGTATCCGGCGACCAAGACCATTCTCGGGATGAAGGACACCACGGCGCCCGATCTGACGATCAAAGTCACCGGCTATCAGTGGAAGTGGAGCTACGATTACCTGCAGGAAGGCATCGGGTTTTATTCAAACTTGAAGACCCCGCTGGCACAAATCGAGAACCGGGAGCCGAAAGGCGAGAACTACTTGCTGGAAGTCGATAACCCGCTGGTCGTACCCGTCGACTCCAAGGTACGAGTATTGATTACAGCTAGCGACGTGTTGCACGCGTGGTGGGTACCGGCGTTCGGCGTGAAGCAGGACGCGATCCCGGGCTTCGTCCGCGATTCGTGGTTCAAGGCGGAGCAGGTCGGGATCTACCGCGGCAGTTGCGCCGAGTTGTGCGGCAAGGAGCACGGCTTCATGCCTATTGTCGTCGAGGTGAAGTCGAAGGACGACTATGCTCGGTGGCTCGCCGAGCAAAAGCAGAAGGTCGCGGTGGTCGCCGAGGACCCGAACAAGGTGATGGCGCATGCTGATCTTGTCGGCAAGGGCGAGGGCGTGTTTGCCCAGAACTGCGTGGCGTGTCACCAGGCAACCGGCAAAGGCGTGGCGGGCGCGTTTCCTCCGCTCGACGGCTCGACGATCGTCAACGGCCCCAAGGCAGAGCAGATCGCTCTGCTGCTGAACGGCAAGCCGGGAACCGCGATGGCCTCGTTCAAGCAACTGTCGGATACGGATCTGGCCGCGGTCATAACGTACACGCGGAATGCGTGGAGCAACAAAGCCGGCGATGCGGTCCAGCCGGCGGAAGTCAGGACGGCACGTCAGTGATGTGTACGAAACTGATGGGCACGAACGCGTGGTCGCCAGACGACCGGAAACATATCGGAGAAGCCGGATGAGCAGCATTCCGCACGATCACGTCGCCCCTCACGAACACGATCAGGACCACGCGCATGGCCACTACGCGGGTGGAATCATGCGCTGGATCACCACGACGAATCATAAGGATATCGGCACGCTGTATCTGCTGTTCTCGCTCTTGATGTTCTTCGTGGGCGGGTGCATGGCGCTGACGATTCGCGCGGAATTGTTTCAGCCGGGGCTGCAGGTCGTCCATCCCGAGTTCTTCAATTCGATGACCACACTGCACGGACTCATCATGATCTTCGGGGCGATCATGCCGGCAGCGGTGGGCTTCGCGAACTGGCAGATTCCAATGATGATCGGCGCGCCTGACATGGCGTTTGCGCGGATGAACAACTGGAGCTTCTGGCTCCTGCCGCCCGCGGTGACCATGCTGATGATTTCGTTTTTCGTTCCGGGCGGCGCGGCCGCGGGCGGCTGGACGCTCTACCCGCCACTTTCTGTGCAGGCTGGCATGGGGATGGATCTGACGATTTTTGCGATCCACATCATGGGCGCGTCGTCGATCATGGGGTCGATCAACATCGTGACGACGATCCTCAATCTGCGCGCGCCCGGCATGACGCTCATGAAGATGCCGATGTTTTGTTGGACGTGGCTGATCACCGCGTATCTGCTGATCGCCGTGATGCCGGTCCTGGCGGGCGCGGTGACGATGCTTCTGACCGATCGTCACTTCGGTACGTCGTTTTTCAACGCGGCCGGCGGCGGCGATCCGGTGTTATTCCAGCATGTGTTCTGGTTCTTCGGGCACCCGGAGGTGTACATCCTGATCCTGCCCGCGTTCGGGATCATCTCGCAGGTGCTGCCGACGTTTTCCCGGAAGCCGCTGTTCGGTTATGCATCGATGGTGTACGCGACCGCCGGAATCGCGATCCTGTCGTTCCTGGTCTGGGCGCACCACATGTTCACGGTCGGCATGCCCACTGCCGGCCTCTTGTTTTTCATGTACGTCACGATGCTCATTGCCGTGCCCACCGGCGTCAAGGTGTTCAACTGGCTGGCCACGATGTGGAAGGGCGCGATGACCTTCGAAACGCCGATGCTGTTCGCGGTTGGCTTTCTCTTCCTGTTCACGATGGGTGGATTCACCGGCCTGGTCCTTGCGATAACGCCCGTCGACATTCAGTTGCACGATACGTACTACGTTGTCGCGCACTTTCACTACGTGATGGTCGCGGGCAGCCTGTTCGCGTTCTTTGCCGGCGGGTATTACTGGCTGCCCAAGTGGACCGGCACGATGTACGACGAGAAGATCGGCAAATGGCATTTCTGGGGATCGATGATCTTCTTCAACGTCGCGTTCTTCCCGATGCATTTCCTTGGCCTTGCGGGCATGCCGCGGCGGATTCCCGATTACGCGCAGCAGTTCGCCGACTGGAACCTGGTCTCGTCAATCGGCGCGTTCGGCTTCGGCTTCTCGCAGCTTCTCCTGGTCTACGCGGTGATCAAGTGCATCCGCGGCGACGGAGAAAAGGCGTCCGCCAAGCCGTGGGAAGGAGGCGATACGCTCGAATGGACGTTGCCGTCGCCGCCGCCTTACCATACGTTCGAAACGCCGCCGGTGGTTAGATAGTGGAGCAGCCGATGGGCACTGCCGAAACACCTCTGCCTGACGGCTCGCGCGTCAGGCGCGCCAACCTGCGCACCGGGCTCATTCTTGCAGCGATTGCACTCGTGTTTTTTGTCGGGATCATCGCAACCCGATTCATCGGCGATTCGGCGACGGGCATGTCGGTAATCGGCATCTCGATTCTTTTGTTCCTCGCAATTGCGATCGGCCGGAATTTTCGCAAATGAGTGCGCAATTGAGCGCGCAAGCAACGACATTTGACCATCGTTGATGAACGACGAACTCCGCCGGTCTAACATCGCGTTGCTCAAGAAGTTGGGTGTCATTGTTGTCGGCATGTTTGCCTTCGGCTTCGCGCTGGTCCCGCTGTACGAGAAAATCTGTCAAGTGACGGGAATCCGCAATATTGCGCGCGCCGACGATGTTGCGAACACGCAGATCGATGCTGCGCGCAGCGTACGTATCGAATTCGATTCGAATCTGCGCAGCCTGCCGTGGACGTTCAAGCCGCTGGAAACGGTCGTGGACGTGCATCCCGGAGAGGTGCGCCAAGTGGAGTACGAAATCGTCAATACGACCGACCGTACGATCAGCGGGCAGGCGATTCCCAGTTATGGACCGCAGCATGCGGGTCAATATTTCAAGAAGCTCGACTGCTTCTGCTTCGCCAAGCAAACGTTGCATCCCGGCGAAACGCGCAGAATGCCGGTAGTGTTCGTCGTCGATCCTAAAGCGCCAGCGGAGCTCGCGACGATCACGCTGTCCTACACGTTTTTCGAGGTCGAAGGCGGCGAGAAGAAGTTCGTCACGTCCGACGGCAAAGCACGCTAGAGAGAGAAGCCAACGATGACCGCAGCCGCTCACGACGCGAAACCGTACTACTTCATTCCACAGCCGTCGTACTGGCCGATTACCGGCTCGTGCGCGTTGCTGTTGATGGGGACGGGCGGCGCTTTCTGGATGAACAGCATCGCTGCGGGACCGTGGATGGTTGCCGTTGGATTCGCGCTTCTCGTCTTCATGATGTTCGGCTGGTTCGGCGTTGTCATCGGCGAATCGGAGCAGCGGCTCTATAACCGGAAAGTGGATACGTCGTTCCGCTGGAGCATGAGCTGGTTCATCTTTTCGGAGGTCATGTTTTTCGCGGCGTTCTTCGGCGCGTTGTTTTACATTCGCAACATTGCGGTGCCCGACCTGGGTAGTCTCGAACAAAAGCTTCTGTGGCCCGGCTACGCGTCCCAGTGGCCGACCGAAGGCCCCTATCTCGATTCCCGATTCACCCCCATGGGCGCGTGGGGCATCCCGGCGCTCAACACGCTAATTCTGCTGACGTCGGGCGTCACGCTGACGATTGCTCACCACGCGCTGCAAGCTGGCCAACGCGGCAAGCTCAAGCTGTTCCTGTTCCTGACGATTGCCCTTGGCGCGACGTTCATCGGATTTCAAGCCTACGAGTACATCCACGCCTACAGCGCGCTGAACCTGAAGTTATCGAGCGGCGTTTACGGCTCGACGTTCTTCATGCTGACCGGCTTCCACGGAGCGCACGTGACCATCGGCGCCATTATGCTGACCGTCATGCTGTTCCGTGTCTTCAAAGGCCACTTCGACGCGGAGCATCATTTCGCGTTCGAAGCCGCAGCGTGGTATTGGCATTTCGTCGACGTCGTCTGGTTGTTGCTGTTCGTCCTCGTGTATTTTCTCTGACACGCAAGGGCGAGCGCGGACACGAGACGCCGGGCTCTTCCGCCGCGCGACTTTTTTGAAGCGCCGCGGCGTGGGCGGCCCTAATGCACTCGTGGCTACCGAAGCCCGGCGGGCCCGATCCACCCCATCCAGTAGGAAATGAAGAGGAAGGCGAACAACGACACCGAAAGCGCCACGCGGATGGTTAGCGCCCACACGACGCGCGAGCCTTTGCCGCCATCGCGATAGAGGAACACGAGGGCGGAGAAGAGCGCCACGATAATGGTAATCAATGTGGCGACGACCAAGAGCTTCATTTTCGGTTGCGTGGCCTCGTTCGTGTCTAGTGTAGTGAAACATTGGCGCTGGCGCGCAACCGCTTGATGGAACTCACCGCCAACCCACCAAGACGCCGCTGGCGGCCGAAGGCCTTGCCGACGCTTGCGACGATCGTGGCGATCGCGATTTTTGTCGCAGCCGGGGAATGGCAACGCGGGCGCATGGAACAAAAGCAGGCGCTGCGCTCTCAATTCGATTCGGCGTATCAAGCCTCCCCGGTTCCGCTACCTGCAGCGAGCGAAGATTGGTCGGTCTGGCGCTATCGCGCCGTCGTGGCCACAGGCGTCTTCGATGCGCAGCGCCAGATTTTGCTCGATAACAAAGTGCATCGCGGGCGCATCGGCTTTCACGTCGTCACCCCATTGCTGTTGAACGACGGCCGTGCGGTGCTCATCGACCGCGGTTTTGTCGCGGGCACGGGCACCCGGGCAGCGCTGCCGTCCGCCCCTCCGCCCATCGGAATCGTAACGGTACATGGCCGCGTCAATATCCCCCCCGCCCGCTATCTGGAATTGGCGCGTGTGCCGCACGCAGGGCCGGTTTGGCAGAACCTCGACCCAGTGCGCTTTTCCGCGGCGACGGGTATATCCGTACTGCCGATTGTCCTCGAGCAGTCAGCCGATGAGCGTGCAGCCAATTCGTTGATCGTCGACTCGACGCCGCCAGATTTCGGTATTGCGCGGCATCGCGTTTATATGCTCCAGTGGTACGCGTTCGCGGCGCTCGCGGCCGGTCTGTGGCTGTATTTCAACCTCTGGCGCGGCCCGAGGACCCAGAATCGGTAATTCGCTGAACAAAGGCGATCGAGAATCGACGCGTGATTCGCGTTCACCTCCGCCAGCGCGCGGCATGCGGTCGAAAAACAACCGCACGCTTCTCTTGATTGCCGCGGTGGCGGTGGCGCCAATCGTCGTATCGTACGCTGCGTATTACCTGTTTCCGCGGGAAACCCAGGCGAACTATGGCGAGCTGCTGCCGACCCGTTTGGCGCCGCCGCTCGCCGGGTCGCGTCTCGATGGCGCTGCATTCGAGTTGTCGGCGCTGCGCGGCAAATGGATGCTCCTAATCGCCGGACCTTCCGCGTGTGATGCGGGATGCGCGCAGGCGCTGTACGCGACCCGCCAGTCGCGGGCGATCCAGGGCAGGGAGCGCGAAAGAGTGCAGCGGGTGTGGCTCGTGACCGACGCGGGAACACCGGAAGTTGCGCTGCTCGCCGAGCATCCCGATCTCGTGGCGGCGCGAGTTCCGATGAAGGCGGTCGCGGCACTACCCGCGGGCGCGGAGCGCATTTACTTGATCGACCCCCTTGGCAACCTCGTCCTATCGTATTCGCGCGATCCCGATATCAAAGCGGCTGCCCGGGATCTCCAGCGGTTGCTGCGCGCGTCGCGCATCGGCTGACCCGAGGTGTAAAATTATCCGTTTACCGAACTACACCTTCCCGATGATGATGACGCTCGCGCTCGCCGAAAGTCGCGTAAGGCAATTCGTTGCGCTGACCAAGCCGCGCGTCGTCTCGTTGATCGTTTTTTGCGCGGTGATCGGCATGTTCCTTGCGGTTCCAGGCTTGCCGCCGGCGCATACGGTTTTTTTCGCGACCTTGGGTATCGCGCTCGTGGCAGGCGCCGCGGCTGCGGTGAATTGTCTGGTCGAGCAGAAGATCGACGCGGCGATGGAGCGCACGCGCGCGCGCCCGCTGCCGCGCGGCAAGCTCACAACGCTCCACGCGGTCGCATTCGCCGGCTGCATCGGCGCAGGGGGCTTGTGGCTTCTGTTTCACCTCGTCAATCCGCTGACGATGTGGCTGACGTTCGGGACGTTTGTCGGGTACGCGGTGATCTACACGATCGTGCTCAAGCCCGCCACGCCGCAGAACATCGTCATCGGCGGCGCTTCCGGCGCTATGCCGCCAGTGCTGGGGTGGGCGGCGGTCACCAACGACATCGCCCCGGAACCCCTGCTGCTGTTTCTGATCATCTTCATCTGGACGCCGCCGCATTTCTGGTCGCTCGCACTCTATCGCGCGAAAGAGTATGCGAAAGCCGGATTACCCATGCTCCCGAATACGCATGGACAAAAGTACACGCGGCTGCAGATCGTGCTTTATACCTGCGCGCTCATCGGCGTCTCTCTGCTGCCGTATGCGATTCGGATGAGTGGCGATCTGTATCTGGCGGCGGCACTCGCGCTGGGCGGCGTGTTTCTCGCCTACTCGCTCAAGTTGTACCGAAGTTACAGCGACGCTCTGGCGCGGGCAACGTTCCGGTTCTCGATCGTGTACCTGGCAGCGCTCTTTTCGGCACTGCTGATCGATCACTATTGGCGCTGATGCTGCGCGCGAAGGCCGCGGCACTGCACGCGTTGACGCTGCTCGTCGCTAGTGCCGCGCTCATCGCGTGTTCGCCGGAAGCACCCAAGTTCAGGTCTTCCGACGTCACGGGCGCGTCGTTCGCGCGCGATTTCGCGCTGACTGACCATACCGGGGCGAAACGCTCGCTCGCCGACTACCGCGGCAAGGCGGTCGTCGTCTTCTTCGGCTTTACCCAATGTCCGGACGTCTGTCCGACGACGCTCGCCGATCTGGCCGAAACGATGCGCCGTCTGGGATCCGACGCCGATCGGGTTGCCGTTCTGTTCGTTACCGTGGACCCGGAACGCGACACGGCGGAGCTGCTTGCGAAATATGTGCCGGCATTCGATCCGCGCTTCGTCGGCCTCTCCGGTGACGCCGCCGCGATCGAGCGAACCGCCAAGGAATTCAAGGTGCTCTATCAGAAGCAGCCGGGCAAGACGCCTGGCAGCTACTCGATGGACCATTCGGCCGGCAGCTTCGTGTTCGATCCGCAGGGGCGTCTGCGTCTTTACATGAGTCACGGTCAGGGAGCCGACGTCTTCACGCACGACTTACGCGCGTTGCTGAACGAATCAAGCCGTTCTTGACGCGCAGTAGTCGCGCCAGATGTAGCGCAATGCGGTCTCGAAGGTGCGCGCGAATCGCGGCGCGTCGGTGAGAGGCGACGCTGCCACGTGATCGCGCAGCCTCGCGCGCAACGCCGACAGACCTGCAGTGTCAGCGTGCCATCGCTGCCCGATGGCGATAAAAGCGTCCTCGGCCTGTGCGACCAAGTCGGAATGACCGCACGCATGCAACATCGCCGCGGTTTGCCGGCCGATCATCGTCTTGCCGAGCAGCGTCACGACGGGAACACCCATCCATAGAGAGTCCAAGGTCGTCGCGCCGCCGTTGTGCGGGAACGTGTCGAGCGCGAGATCGACGTCGGCGTATTGACGGAGCATCTCGGCGTACGCTGACGGCGGGCGCAATTCGAGGCGATGCGCGGCGATTCCGTGAGAGGCAAAGCGCGCGAGCGCGGCGGTGCGGATGTCATCATCTTCGAATTCGCGCGCCTTGATGAGGAGCCGCGCATCGGGGATTGCCGTCAGGAGTCGCGCCCACAACGCGCGCACGGGCTCGGCGGTTTTCGCCCAGCGGTTGAAGCTGCCGAATGTCAGATAGCCGTTGCGCAGGACCGGCGCCGGCGAGACATCGGGTGCCTCTTGTGGCGGGAGAAAGCACAATCGCGTGGGCAAGGCGAACGGACGCTCGATGAAATGCCGCTGCGTCCCCTCCGGCGAGGAAATATCGTCGGTCAGGATGTAATCGATCGCCGGCACGCCGGTCGTGTCGAAATAATCAAGCCAGCTCAACTGGCGCGGAGCGAGCCGTCGCGCAAATGCAAGCAGACGATTGCCGCCGGAATGACCCGCGAGATCGATCATGATGTCGATGCGGTCGGCGCGGACCTGGGCGGCGAACGAGTCATCGTCAAGCGTTGCAATGGGCCGCCACTCGTCAACGGCGGCTCGCAGACGCGCAGTGATTGCATCCTCGCGAGACGAATTCGCATAAAAAATAAAGCAGAGTCGCCGCGGGTCGCGGTGCTCGAGCAATGGCAGCAACACGTTGGGGACGGGGCCCGTAACGACGTGCGGCGTCACCAATCCGACACGCAACGTCCGCTCCGGATCGGCTGTGTCAGCAGTGGGAGCTTCGAGCGGAAAATGGGCAACGTGCTGCTGTGCCCAACGAACGTGTTCAGCGAAGATCGCGTCGGCCGAATAGCTTGCCGAGAAATGTAGGAGCATCAGCAGATTGCTGTGCAGTTCCGGCGAGTCCGGCGTGCGCAGCAGGGCGCTGCGCAGCGCCGCGATCGCGGCGTCGGGTTGCCCCGTCGCAAGGAGCACGAGTGCATAGCCATTGACCAAATAGCCGTCATCGCTGGATTCCGCGACCGCTTGCTCGAGATAGGGCAGGCTGTGGCTTAACTGACCGGTACCACAGAGCGCGAGTCCGATCCGGCGGCGCACTTCCGGTAGTGCAGGATCGATTGCGAGCGCGCGTTCCAACATTGCGATCGCGTCCACGCTACGTTCGAGGCGCAGAAGTATGAGTCCCAGATTGGCGAGCGACGGAACGTGCCGCGGCTGCATGTCGAGCACCGCGCGATAGTGTCTTTCCGCGGCCTGCAGGTCGCCGCCAATGCGCGCCAGCTGCCCCAAGTTGAAATGAGCGCCCCAATGATCGGGCTCGAGCGCTAGCACCTGGGTGAAAGCCTCGGCTGCGGCGCCGGGCTGGTTTTGCTTCTGCAGCGCGGCGCCCAATCCAAGGCGCGCGCTCACGAGGTTCGGCTCAGCCGAGAGCGCAGCACGAAAAACTTCCAACGCACGCGCTGAATCGCCCGCTTCGAGCAGCGTGAACCCTTGCTCGAGCAGCGCGGTGGCGGAACTGGCCAAGGGTCGCTGAGACCTTATTTCGCGCGCCCGCGCTCGATCAACTCGATCTTGTATCCGTCAGGATCCTGGACGAATGCGATGACCGTTGTCCCACCTTTGACTGGTCCCGCTTCCCGCGTGACCTTGCCTTGTTTCGCCCTTACCATCTCGCACGTCGCGGCGGCGTCGGCCACTTCGATCGCAAGGTGCCCAAACCCGCTGCCCAGATCGTATTGTTCAACGCCGTAGTTGTACGTGAGCTCGAGGACGGTGCCGTCGGTTTCATCACCGTAGCCGACGAAAGCGAGTGAATATTCTTGCTCGGGACGATCGATCGTGCGCAGCAGGCGCATTTTCAGCACGCCGGTATAAAACGCCACGGCGCGCTCGAGATCGCCGACCCGCAACATCGTGTGCAGGATTCTCATGCTAAGCGTCCTCTAAATCTCGATCATCTCGAAATCTTCCTTGCGGGCGCCGCATTCCGGACACGTCCAGTTTGGCGGGACATCGTCCCAGCGGGTCCCAGGCGCGATGCCTTCTTCGGGTGCTCCTAAAGCTTCGTCGTAGACCCAGCCGCAAATGAGACACATATACTTCTTCATCGAGTGATTGCGTTGACGACTGGCGTAAAATGATGAAATTGTAACTGGTCCTGCTCGCGAGGCGGTCCAAAAGCCTTCGCGTTCTCGTTGCCTGCAATGCCTTCCGCTAACGACCCCGCCTTTCCCCCGATCGTCCTGTCCTTCGCCGCGTCGGACCCTTCCGGCGGCGCAGGCATCCAGGCGGATCTACTGACGCTTGCGAGCATGGGCTGCCATCCGCTCTCGGTGATCACCGCGCTGACCGTACAAGACACGATGGGGGTGGAGAACCTCATGGCGATCGACGCGGACTGGGTCGCCGACCAGGCGCGTTGCTTGCTCGAGGACATGCCCGTCGATGCCTTCAAGATCGGCGTGCTGGGCAGCATCGAGAACATTACCGCTATTGCCGAAATCGTTTCCGATTATCCCGATGTGCCGTTGATCCTCGATCCGGTCTTCGCCTCGGGACGCGGCGACGAGCTGGCGACCGATGAGATGACGCACGCGCTGCGTGAGCTTTTGCTGCCGCAAACCACACTCGTCACGCCGAACAGCATGGAGGCGCGACGTTTGGCCGACTGCGACGACGACGACGAGACCTCGCTCGCAACGTGCGCGGGCCGGTTGATCGAGTCGGGCTGCGAGTTCGTCCTTGTGACCGGCACGCACGAGAATACGCCGCAGGTCGTGAACACGCTTTTTGGCAAAGGCGGCGTTGTGCGAACCGATTCGTGGCCCCGACTGCCCGGCTCCTTTCATGGTTCCGGCTGCACGCTTGCCGCGGCCATCGCGGCGATGCTCGCCAACGGCCTCGAGTTGCCCGAAGCGGTGCGCGAGGCGCAGGAATATACGTGGAATACGCTCAAGAAAGCCTATCGACCGGGTATGGGCCAATACCTGCCCGACCGGCTGTTTTGGGCGCGTGAAGAGAGCGACACACGCACCGAGGAGCCCGAACGCTCGCGGGTCGATGCGCGCGGCAGTCACTGAGGCTCCCGAATTTTCAGCGCCCGCCCACACGTTTCAATGCAAGCGCAGCGCGCAACGCTGACGCCGCGACCGCGGCTACAAGGGCTCTACGCCGTCACTCCGGACACGCACGAGACCGACTTGCTGGTGGCCAAAGTTACGGCTGCGCTTCTCGGGGGCGCGCAAGCGATTCAATATCGCAACAAGACTGGACCTGCGGCGCTCAAACGCGATCAGGCACAGCGGATCGCACGTTTATGTGCGCAAAACGGCGTTCTGATGATCGTCAACGACGACCCGGAGCTGGCCGCAGCTGTCGGTGCGGATGGCGTGCATCTCGGCCGCGGCGACGGCGACGTGGCCAGCGCTCGTGCGCAGGTCGGCGAGACCAGGCTCATCGGCGTTTCGTGCTACGGCGACATGGCGCGTGCGCAACACGCGGTCGAGCAGGGCGCCGATTACGTCGCGTTCGGCAGCTTCTTTCCGTCGCGGGTCAAGCGCGAAGCTGCGCACGCCGACTCTTCGCTGTTAACGCGGGCGCGCATGCTTGGAGTTCCCGTCGTCGCAATCGGCGGGATTACCGCCGGCAACGTGCGGCTGCTCGTTGACGCAGGGGCTGACGCCGTGGCGGTGATCACTGATGTGTTTGGATATGACGAACCGGCTGCCGTGACGCGTGCCGCCGCCGCAATTGCAACGTCGTTCTCTATCAAATCGCCGCGCGAACGCCATGATTGATTTCACGGCTTGTGTCACGCCGCCAGACCCTTGATTTCACGCAACGAAGACCTCTTCGCACGCGCGCAGCGCACAATTCCCGCTGGCGTCAATTCGCCGGTGCGCGCGTTTCGTGCGGTGGGCGGCACGCCTCGTTTTTTTACTCGCGGTCAGGGTGCTTACGTCTGGGACGCCGACGCAACGCGGTATATCGATTACGTCGGCTCGTGGGGACCCGCTATCCTGGGGCACGCCCATCCCGCGGTCGTCCGCGCGGTGCAAGAGACTGCGGTCCACGGACTTTCCTTCGGGGCGCCGACCGAGCTCGAAGTGATGATGGCAGAAACGCTCGTGCGGCGCCTGCCGTCGCTCGAGCTCGTGCGCCTGGTGTCCTCGGGCACCGAAGCGACGATGTCCGCGCTGCGGCTTGCGCGCGGCTACACCGGTCGTACGAAGATCATCAAATTCGAGGGATGTTATCACGGTCATGGCGACAGCCTGCTCGTTAAGGCGGGCTCGGGGATGCTGACGTTCGGCCAGCCATCCTCCGCCGGCGTGCCGCCGGCAATCGCAGCGGAAACCGTCGTGTTGCCGTTCAACGATCTTGCTGCCGTCGAAGACGCGTTTCGCGCCGATGGCGAGAATATTGCCGGCGTCATTGTCGAGCCGATTGCCGGCAACATGAACCTGATCTTGCCGAAATCCGGCTTTCTCGAAGGCTTGCGCGCACTGTGCGATCGTCACGGCGCCGTGCTGATTTTCGACGAAGTTATGACCGGCTTTCGCGTGCATCCGCAAGGCGTGCAAGGTCTCTATGGAATCCAGCCTGACTTGACGACTCTCGGCAAGGTCATCGGCGGCGGCATGCCGGTCGGCGCCTTCGGCGGCAAGCGCGCGATCATGGAAAAAATTGCCCCACTGGGCCCTGTCTATCAGGCCGGCACGCTGTCGGGCAATCCCGTCGCCGTGGCAGCGGGCCTCGCCACACTCGCGATAACGGAAGCACAAGGCTTCTACGATGATCTCGCGCGCACGACACGCGCGCTCACCGACGGTCTTGCTGCCGCTGCCGCTGACGCTGGAGTTGCCTTTTCCGCGCAAGCGGTAGGCGGCATGTTTGGCTTCTACTTCGCGCCGAATACCCCCGATTCCTATGCGGCGGTGCTGACATGCGACACGGAGCGCTTTAAAGTCTTCTTTCACGCCATGCTCAGCGCTGGCGTCTATCTTGCGCCGTCGGCGTTCGAAGCTGGGTTCGTGTCGGCGGCCCACACGACCGACGACATCGCAGCGACCGTCGCGGCGGCAGCACCTGCGTTCGCGAAAATCCGCTAGCTCGTCGGCGTGAATACGCGCAGTAAATCGCTGGCGGCAGACTGGTTCGCCCAAATCCGCTAGCCACTGCGCTGGTGATGCAGAACGACCCGGCGTGATCTGCTTCTACGACAGCCCGTCGGTCAGCGCGCGCCGCGTTGCATCAAGATAGCTACGTCCGTTTGCCCGGTCCGGCTCGAGGTAGCAGCCCTCACCCCATTCGTTCCACGCATTGACGAAGACGAGTTGCTCTTCCGCCGGCAAATGCGCACGCGTCTGCCGGACGATATCGGTCAGCCATCTGCGGTAGTTCTCCGGGTGCGTGTTGACGAATATCTGGCCATTGTTCTGCAGCCGCGGCGTGTTGTCCCAGCCGGGCATGACACCGCGGAATTGCCGATAGGCGGGCCAAGGGCGCGCGATTGCGTTGCGCGCCGCCGTCACGTAATCCCATACGTTGCCGGTGAATGCTGAATTCAGTCGCTCGATCTCATCGGTGAGTTGCATCGAGGCGAGGCCATGGGGCGGGAATTCGACGGCGGCGTCGAAGTCGCATCCCTGCGGCGGAGACATACCCGGCGCTTCGACCATCGCGAGAAACAGGTCGCCTAGCCCCTCCGCCCGCGCCGTTTCGCGAAAACGGCTGGCCGTGTCTCGCGGAGACGGCAGCAAGTTGGCGCGATACACGAGGAACAGAGGCCGATCGTTGACGCGCAGATAGCGCCGATCGCGAAAAATGGGCGCAAGGTCTTTGACCAGTTGCCGGTCGTGCTCCGCCGAATAGGATTGCTCGATCAGTACTTCGTTGTTTCCGCCGTCCCAGCGCTTGCTCCAGTTTTCGTTGGCCCAGCACACGCAGAAGGGAAATTCCGGTGCGCCGTTACGGACCACCTCCGCAAGCGGCTCGGCGAGCAGACGACGACCGGCGAACCAATAATAGTAGTAGCAGAATCCGTGGATGCCATGCGCGGATGCGAGCGCGGCTTGCGTCGCGCGCGTTTCGGGCGAACGCAGGTCGTAATAACCCAGTTCAGTCGGAACTCTTGGCTGCTCGTGCCCGACGAAGTTGGGTATCGCCTTGCGTACGTTCCGCCAATCGGTGAACCCGGTCCCCCACCAGGCGTCGTTCTCGGGGATCGGATGAAACTGCGGCAGGTAGAAGGCGATGAGTTTCAAAGCAGCGGTGGCGGTTCGTGCAACGATCGGGCAGCTTACAGGTCTCTTTAATGATGGGCCTGGCTCTATTCGAGGAAGCTTCCCGCTTAAGGACGGGCAACCGCGCGTGCTATGATGCCTTTGCCATTTTTCCTTGATTTTTCAATCGGTTCCACGCATGGATGCCCCCGTTTGCAAACGTCTCGGTGAACTCTTAATCGAGCGCGGCAAGCTCGATGCCGCGACACTCGAGCGCGCGTTGCGCTTGCAACAGGATTCCGGCGAAAGGCTAGGCGTCTTGCTGGTCACACTCGGTGTCGTAGCGCAACGCGACGTTGCTGAAGCGTTGGCAACGCAGCTTGGGCTGCCGCTGGTCGATGGGGCGAGCTACCCGGAGTTCCCCATTCTTGAAGAACGGGTCTCCGCGCGGTTCTTGCGCGAAACACGCACGTTGCCGCTGTCCGAGGACGAAGCCGAGGTCGCATTGGCAATGGCGGATCCGACCGACCAATACGCGATCGGCGCATTCGAAATGGTAACGGGTCGCATCGTGCGACCGCGGGTCGCAATTCCCACCGATCTCGAAGCGGCGCTCGAGCGGCTCTACGGTAGCGGCAAGTCCGCGCAAGGCCAGCTCTTGGGCGACGTCGAGACGCGCGTCGACGAGCTCGCGTTCGACGCCGACGTCCAGCAGTTGAAGGACCTGGCCTCGGAGGCGCCGGTTATACGGCTCGTGAGTTTGCTCATCACGAACGCGCTCGAAATGCGCGCGTCCGACATCCACGTCGAGCCGTTCGAGAATCGCCTGTGCGTCCGGTATCGCGTCGACGGCGTCCTGCACGACGTCGAGTCGCCGCCCAAGCGACTGGCCGCCGCGGTGATCTCGCGGATCAAGATCATGGCGAGCCTCGACATCGCGGAGCGTCGCTTGCCGCAGGATGGCCGCATTCGGCTGCGCGTACAAGGCAAGGAAATCGATTTGCGAGTGTCGACGGTGCCGACGATGCACGGCGAGTCGGTCGTCATGCGGATCCTGGACAAAGGCGGCGTCGCGCTCGACTTTCACAAGCTGGGATTCCACGAAGATACGCTGAAAATTTTTCTGAACGTGCTGATGGAGCCGCACGGTGTGCTGCTTGTGACCGGCCCGACCGGTTCCGGCAAGACGACGACGCTCTATACAGCGCTCGATCGCCTGAATCAGCCCGACGTGAAGATCTTGACGGTCGAGGATCCGGTCGAGTACCAAATGACGGGAATCAACCAGATCCAGGTCAAACCGCAGATCGACCTGACGTTCGCCAATGCGTTGCGCTCGATCGTACGGCAAGATCCGGACGTCATCATGATCGGCGAAATCCGCGACTTGGAGACGGCGCAGATCGCCGTGCAATCGGCGTTGACCGGTCACCTCGTCTTGTCGACGGTGCACACCAACGACGCCGCGTCCACGGTCAACCGATTACTGGACATGGGTGTGGAGGACTATCTGCTGACATCGACGGTGATCGGCATTCTCGCGCAACGGCTGGTGCGCAAGCTTTGCCTGCAGTGCAAGGAAGCGTATCGCGCATTGCCCGAAGTCGTCGAAGAATTGGGATTGGCGAAACTTGCGGGTACCGGCGACGTCATGTTGTTCCACGCAAAGGGCTGCAAGCAATGCGGCACGACCGGATACCGCGGCCGCATCTGCATTCTGGAAATGCTGCCGATGACCGATCCGCTGCGCACCCTCGTCATGAAGCACGCCACGTCGAGCGAATTGAAGGCGGAAGCGCAGCGCGGCGGCATGCTGACGATGTACGAAGATGGCATGCGCAAGGCGTTGGCCGGCGTGACCACGTTCGAAGAAGTTCTCCGCGTAACGCGCGAGAATTAGCGCGCGCATGCCCGTCTATCGCTATCGCGCCGTAAGTCCGGGGGGCGAGGTCGCCGTCGGCGAACTCGATGGCGGCAGCGAGGCGGAGATCGTCGAACGGCTGCGCGACGAGGGATTGCTGCCCATGCAGATCGCGCACTCGACCGGCGGGATGATCGCTGCGCCCGGCACGTCGTTATCGCGCGCGACAACGCAGGGTCGGAGAAGCAGTTGGTTCGTGCCGAAGCACGTCACGCGCGACCAGCTCCTCGCGATAACGCGCGAACTGGCGACCTTGCTGCGCGCCGGATTGACTTTGGATCGCGCGCTTGAAATATTGATCGGGCTCGCAACGACTCCGGCGGCTGCGCTGCTGCTGCAGGAATTGCGCGACGCCGTACGCGGCGGTAAGGCATTGTCGCAGGCGCTCGACGCTCGCCGCGACGTGTTTTCGCGGCTCTACGTCAACATCGTGCGCGCGGGCGAGGCGGGCGGTGCGCTGGGCGTCGTTCTGCAGCGAATGGCGGACACGATGGAGCGCAACAACGAACTGCGCGAGTCGGTCAAATCGGCGCTCATCTATCCGGTCATCCTCATTTTTGTCGCTGTCGCTTCGGTGATTCTGCTGCTCGCGTGGGTCGTGCCGCAGTTCGAACAGACTTTTTCGCAGGCAGGCAAGGCACTGCCATTACCGACGCAGATCGTCATCGTTGTTGGCGGCTTTTTACGCGCCTGGTGGTGGGCGCTACTCATTGGCGCCGTGTTGGGCGCCTTGTGGTTTCGCCGGCGCGGCAAGGATTCCAGCGTGCGCTTCAAGCGAGACCGGCGCTTGCTCGAAGCGCCGTTCCTGGGTGAGCTCATCGCTAAGATCGAAGTCGCGCGATTCGCGCGCACGCTCGCGACGTTGCTTGGGAACGGCGTGACGCTGCTCGCGGGACTCTCGATTGTCAAAGACACGATGGGGAACAGCGTGTTGGGTCGCGCGCTCGATGGCGTCGTCGCCAAATTGCGCGAGGGCAAGGGATTTGGCCGACCGCTCTTGGAAACGGGGCTCTATCCGAAGCTCGCCACGCAGATGATTCTGGTGGGCGAAGAGTCGGGCAGGCTCGAGGAAATGCTCGGGCGCGTGGCCGACGTGTATGACCGCGAGGTGCAGCAGGCGGTCAAGCGGTTCCTGTCCGTACTGGAACCGGCGCTGATCCTTGGCTTGGCGGTAGGCATCGGCGGCATCGTGTTCGCGATTCTCCTCGGCGTCATGGGGATGAGCGAACTCGTGGGCTGATTGCGGCTCTAAGGGTGAGGGCGCGGCGGACGCATGCTGGACGCAACTAAGGGCGGGGGCGCACTTCATGGCCTTCCGCCACGGCGATCCAAGCGCATCGATAACGAGAGGGAGCAGGCGATGAATCAACCGCAACCGCGGCGCGGCATGCACGGCATGACGTTGATCGAAATTCTGGTGGTTCTGGTGTTGATCGGCGTGGTGATGGGTATCGTTGGCGGCAATTTTCTGGGTAAAGGCGAAAAAGCCAAGGCGGACGCCGCCAAGATCGAGATCAACCAGATCGGCCAGACGCTGGATCTCTACAAGCTCGAAGTCGGCCGCTACCCATCGACGCAGGAAGGTCTGCAGGCTCTCCTCACTGCGCCGGGGGGCGTGGCCAACTGGAATGGGCCGTATTGGAAAAATGGCAAGCTGCCGAAGGATCCGTGGGGCAACGAATACAAGTATGTTTCCCCGAGTTCACGCGGTAGCGCGTACGACATCGTCTCCCTCGGCGCAGATGGCAGGGACGGCGGGGATGGGCCCAACAAGGACATCAACAGCGAATGACGCAACGGCGGCGCACCTCCGGTCGCATTTTCGTTTTGCCTCGGACGGCTTCCAGGGCATCGGGTGTCACACTGCTCGAACTGTTGATCGTTCTTGTGATTATGGCCGCGGTGACTGGGCTCGTCGTGCCAATGTTCGGGAGCGGAGTCTCGACCACGGAGTTGAAAAGTGCGGCCCGGCAGCTTGCGTCGGGTTTGCGCCTCGCACGCAGCGAAGCGGTCACGCAACGTCGCGAAACATTTCTCGTGTTGGATGTCGCCGGCCGCCGCTTCCGTGTAGACCGCAATCCGAAGGAGCACCCGCTGCCGCGCGACGTCGAGCTGAAGCTCTTCACAGCGCAGAACGATTTGATCGACGACAAAGTCGGTTCGATCCGTTTCTATCCGGATGGGGGCTCCAACGGCGGCCGGATTACCGTGGCGTCGGGCGAGCGCAAGTTCGAAGTCGACGTCGACTGGCTGACCGGTCGCGTCGCGATTCTCGACTGACCATGCGCGGGTCACGCTGCCACGGTTTCTCGCTGCTCGAAGTGCTCGTCGCCTTCGTGATTCTGGCGCTGGTCGCGACCGCGTTGTTTCGCCTCTTCTCCGGAGGATTGACCAATGCCTCTGCCGCGGGCGACTGGAGCCGCGCGCTGATGCTCGCCGAAACACGGCTCGAACTCGCAGCCTCGCCCCAACCGCTGCGCGAAGGCACCGACCGCGGCGTCGAGGATGATGGCCGCATGCAGTGGGAAGCGCGCGTTGCGCCCTACATCGTTCCCGATGCCGATCCTGCATTGGAACGAGCGGCCGATGCGCTGCCGACGCGTCTCTATCGGGTGACCGTCGACATCAAGTTTCCCGGTCAAAACGGCGGCGAACGCACGCTGTCGCTCGCCACAGTCAAGTTGGGCGCGAGAAACCCGTGATGCATCGCGGCTCTCAGTTTCGTTTACACCCACGCGGCTTCACCTTGCTCGAGCTGCTGATCGCCTTGACCCTGCTCGGGCTCATGTCGGCCGTGCTGTTCGGTTCGCTCAATCTCGCGGGGCGCAGTTGGGAAGCGGGCGAAGCCAAATCGGAAGCGACCTCCGGCATGCGGCTCGCAGGCGGGTATCTGCGTACGCAGCTTGCGTCGCAGCATCCGCAACGGATGCGCCGGATCCCGGAATTTCCGCTGTTGTTCGCTGGTGAGCGCGAAGAGCTTCGCTACACCGCGTCGCTCCCCGGTCGGGTCGGTTTGGGGGGTATCTGGTATCACCGACTGACGTTGGCGCCGGGCGTCGCCGGCAAATCAGCTTTGGTGATCGAGCGCGTGATTCCCAATTACAACGCGACGACGATGCCCGATTTTGCCGACGCCGAGCGCTCGGTGTTGGCTGACGATATCAAGGAATTGAAGCTCGGCTATTTCGGTCGCGACGTCGACCTCGGTGCGGACCAGGAGAGCTCGCCGACGTGGCGCGACCGCTGGGACAATCCGCATTCGCTGCCGCTCTTGATCCGGATCGATATCACGCCGGCGCGCGGGCGGGCCTGGCCGACCCTCGTCGTCGCACCGCGCGAGGCTCCCGAAGCAGGTTGCCGCGGGTGGGATGCGGTCCGCCAGCGGTGCGTGGCCTGACACGATGCACGATTACCGGCCTCGGTTGCACCCGGCCCGGCTACCTGCCCATCAGCGCGGCATCGCGCTTGTTCTCGTGCTTTGGCTGACGATTCTGCTCACGGTGATCGGCAGCGGATTCGCCTTTTCGATGCGCGGCGAAGCGCTGTCGGCGCGCAATGCGCTGTCGCTCGCGCAGGCTCGCGCGGCGGCTGACGGTGCCGTCGAGCGCACGGTATTCGAGCTGAATCGGCCGCGGCTGCGTCCCGCCGACGCCTGGGCGCCCGATGGGCAAGCGCACACCTGGCGCGACGGCGATATCGTCCTCACCGTGAGTGCGGTCGACGAGTCGGCCAAAATCGATCTCAACTTCGCGCCCGACGTGCTGCTGCGCGGATTGTTTGCGAACGTCGGCGGAGCCGACGCCGAACAGACGGCCCGTCTGGTTGACGCGGTTGCCGACTGGCGCGATCGCGACGATTTGCGACGTCCGAATGGTGCGGAAGACCCCGAGTATCGCGCGGCCGGCTTGAAATACGGTCCGTCCAACTCGCGCTTCGAAACGGTGACGGAGCTCGCGCGCGTACTCGGCGTCACGACGGCTCTTTACGCTCGGATTGCGGGAAGCCTGACCGTCCACGCGCGGCAGGGCGGAATCAATCCCGCGACGGCCTCGCGCGACGTGTTGCTCGCCTTGCCATACGCGACGCCGGATTCGGTCGATGCGTACATCACGCAACGGGCCGCGGCGATGGCGGCAAAGCTCCCGGTTCCGCCGTTTCCGCCGGCGTCGGGACTCGCCGTCGGAGCGAATCCAACGTGGAGAATTCGCGCGAGGGCGGAAGCCGCCGATGGTGTAACCTTCGTCCGCGAAGCCGTCCTCCGGCCGTCCGGTGATCCGCGCCGGCCGCTCATCGCGCTGGCGTGGCTGGACGAGACCTCTGCCCCGCTGCCGGCGCCTCCCAGCGACGATGAATCCGGCGCACCCGGTGCCAAAAGCGGTGTCAAAAGCGGTGCCAAAAGCGAATCCAATGTCCGACAATGAATTGACGTTGGGGGCAAAAATAGGCCCCCGTAGGCACACTTTCGCGCGCCGCACCGGACTCGCCGGCTTCTGGCGCTGGTGGATCGGACAACTGGCGGAGATCGTGCCGTCAGGTCTCTCCAACACGCTCGAGCGGCGCCGCCTGCGCCCGGTGCTGGTTTTCGACGCGCAGGAAGCGATTCTGTGGCAGCCGGCGCTTGCCCGCGGGCCCCCGGCGATGAAGCGCGCCACGGCCATTTCGCTCACTGACGACCCGGCAAGAGTGGCTAGCGCGGGTCGCTCGGCGCTGTTGTCTTCGCTTCGCGGAACGTATGGTGGCGTGCGCGGCGCCCATGGCGTGATCGTGGCGCTCTCGCCGCGCGACGTCCTGCGCAAGAGTGTGAGGCTGCCCGCGGCGGTCGAGGAGAATCTGCGCCAGGTGTTGGCCTACGACCTCGATCGGCATACCCCGTTCAAACCCGACGAGCTCTACTTCGACGCCGTCGTTGTCGGTCGCGACGCCGTGCGTAACGAAATCGTGGTCGATCTCGCCTCGGCACGGCGCACGGCGATCGATCCAGCGATAAAGCACGCGGCTGCTTGGGGCGCCACCGTATTGGCCGTCGTTCCCGACGACCCGGCGCAAGCGGCGTCATCGCAGCTCAACCTGCTGCCGCCCGACGCGCGACCATTGCAATCGGCGTGGCAGCGCTGGCAGATCGGGCTGCCGCTAGCGCTGCTCATCGTCCTGAGCGTGGCGGCGATGCTGATTCCGCTCTGGCAGAAGCGGGAAAGCGCGATTGCCTTGAACATACTTGCCGATCAGGCCCGGAGCCAAGCTGCGGTTTCGGAAGCGCTGCGTCAGGATCTGGAAGCCAAGGCGGGGGATTACAACTTCGCGTTGATGCGCAAATACGCGTTTCCCAGCACCATGCAGGTGATCGATGATGTGTCCAGATTGCTGCCCGACGACACGTGGCTAACGCAGTTCGAGCTCAAAAGCGTCGCACGCGGCAAGGACACGCAGCGCGAGGTGCTGCTGCGCGGTGAAACCGCCAATGCGGGACGCTTGGTCGGCGTGTTCGAGGAATCGCAGCTTTTTACGCAAGCGGCGCCCCGTTCGCCGACAACCAAGATTCAACCCGGACCGGGCGAAATCTTCGATCTCGGTGCGCAATTGAAACGCTTAAGCGCGCCACCGGCGATAGCGCTGACCGCCGCGGAAAAGGCATCCGCAGCCCCGTCCACGACTCCGGAATCCGCAACTGCCCCCGCGGCGCCGACGGCTTCGTCGCGTGCCGCTGCAACGCCGCCCGCATCCCCGCCCGCGGCGCCGGCGGTGCCGCCGCGCGCTCCTGCATCGGCAGCACCGGCGCCCCCTGTAGCCGTCGATTCGGCCGCGCCTTCCGCGCCTCAGGCGAAGCCATGACCCGAGCCTTCGCCGCACAGTTGTCGACGGCGCAACAACGCACGTTGGCACTCGCATTGCTGTTGCTGGTCGTGTTGGCTGGACTCGCCCTGCTGTTCGGCCCAGTCGTGCTGTTGCATCGGCATTACGACACCGCGATCGACGATCTCTCGGACCGGCTCGAACGCTATCACCGTGTCGCCGCGCAAGCGCCCGAATTGCGCCGCGCGCTGGAGGTTATGAGGGAGAAGGATGGGCGCCGCTTTTTTTTGAAGAATACGGCAGGGAACCTCGCGGGCGCCGAACTCCAGGATCTGGTCCGCGCGGCGATCGAGAACAATGGGGGCCGCATCACCACGAGCCAAAACCCTGCCGCGCGCGAGGACGGCCGGTTTCGCAACGTCGCCGTGAACGTCCAATTCTTCGCTTCGAGCCCTGCGCTGGCCAAGATCTTGCAGGCGCTGGACTCGCAACAGCCGCATATCGTCGTCGATAATCTGACCGTGCGGCCGTTGAACGCTTTCCGCGGCTTTCGTCCGGTGGCCGGGCAAGAACCGGATAACAACGTGCAGCTGGACGCGTCGGCCTGGGCCTACCCGGAGCCCGGCAAGCCGGCGGTATCTGCCAAATAGAGGAGCACGCGATGAATGCATTGGAGCCGCGCTTGCGGACACTGGTCGCCTGGCTCTTGCCCCTGGCGCTGTTGACGGGCGTCATCGGCTGGGAAACGAATTGGGGCCGCGCGAGCCCGCGCTTGGCCGTGTCCGACGTGGCGCCCTCGCCGCAGCCGTTGTCCGTCGCGTTGCTGCCGGAATACGTGCCTGACAACGCAGCGGCCGGTACGCGGGAGATGGTCAGCCGGACGCTGTTCAATCCGACGCGCCGACCCGCCCCCGTCGCCGTTGTCGAGACTGCGAAGCCCAAAATGCAGCGCGGGCAGTTCGCGCTCACCGGAACCACCGTAGTCGAGGGTAAGGCGACGGCGTTCCTGCGCGAGACGAAGGGCGGCAAGCCGCGCCGAGTGGTCCAAGGCGAAACGATCGATGGATTGCTGGTCGCTGACGTCAAGGCGGATCGCGTGCGTCTGACGATGGGCGAGGAAGCCGAGGAACTTTTGCTCAAGGTAACGACTAACTCCAGGCCGACTCCGCAACCGCCGCTGCCGCAAATGGCCGCCGGGGATGCGGTGCCAGGGACGCCCGCAGCGCAGGCCGTAACACCAGCCGCGCCGGAAGTGTCCCGGATTCTTGCCGAGCGCCGGCGCGCTGCGCGCGAAGCCCAGGCGAACGAGGGAGCACCCGCGCCGGACGGCCGTAATCGCGTTCCCTTGGTCGCGCCGAACGCACCGGCGGCGCCGGCGGCAGCCGCACCGGGCGCGATTCCGCCGCCGGCAACCCCGCCCGACGCGCGCTGGCAGCAGATTTACCAGCAATATCAGCAGCGCAGCCGTTGAAATTCTCCCCGGACGTCGAGAAGCGCGGCGACCGGTAACTTGGGCAAGCCGTGGTTTCTAGATAATCGCCGATTGGCGCGCGGTGACACGCGTGCAGAGGGTTAACCAAGAATAATGCCGAACCGAACCTTGTTGCGTGGCGCCATCCTGTGCGCGCTGTCGCTTTTTCTCGCCGCGTGTGCAACGGTTCCTTCAGTCGATCCCGCCGCAAGCACGCGCACGATTCCGCATCAAACGACGTCCCCGCTCGCGCGTGCGCTCGCCGACGCTGCTGCGCGCGGTCCGGAACCGGTCGCCGGGGAAAAATCCAAAATATTCAAAGGCACAGGCGTGTTGGTCAAAGGCCAACAGCCGGGCGGCGCGGTGCCTCCTGGCCCGCCGGTACAACCGACTGGCGGCGGGGTCATCCTCAATTTCGAAGGCGCCGATCTGCGCGAGGTCATCCGCAACATCCTGGGCGATATCTTAAACGAGAACTACTCGATCGACCCTGCTGTTGGCGGCACCGTCACGATCCGCACATCGTCGGGCATTCCGCGTGACGCGCTTGCGGCGACCTTGGAAACGTTGCTGCGCGCCAACGGCGCAACGATGGTCAAGAATGGCAATCTGTATCAGGTCGTTCCGGCAGCGAATGCAGTGCGTGGCAATACGGTGCCGCAGCTCGGAACTGCGCGGCGCGCGTTGCCATCGGGATACTCCGTGCAAATCGTGCCGCTGCGCTACATCGGTGTACGCGAAATGATGCGGCTCCTGGAGCCCTTCGTAAAGGACGCGCAGGCGGTGCGCCCGGATGAATTGCGCAACTTGCTGATCCTCGCCGGCACCGAACGCGAGTTGCGCAATCTGATGGACACGATCGACATGTTCGACATCGATTGGATGGCCGGCATGTCGGTAGGGGTGTTCACCCTGCAAACCGCGGATGTCAAAACGGTGATGCAGGAATTGGACAAGGTGATCGGCACTCCGCAAACGAGCCCGCTCACTGGAATCTTGCGCATCATTCCGATCGAGCGGATGAATGCGCTGCTGGTGATCACGCCGCAACCGGCGTACCTGGACGAAGCCAAGAAATGGATCGAACGCCTGGACAAAGGCGGCGACGGCGCGGGCCCGCAATTCTTCGTGTACAGCCTGCAGAATCAGCGCGCGGAAAAGTTGGCGCCGCTATTGCAGCAGGCGTTCAGCGGTCGCGCGGCAGCGCCGTCGCCACCCGCGCCCCCGACGTTGGCGCCCGGCACGCAACCCGGCACCATTGTCAACCCGCCGGCGTTCCAACCTCAGCCGCAGCCGGGCGTCCCGGTCCCCCCACCCCAACCTCTGGCACCGCCACTCGCCGCAGCAGGTACGCGCGCGCCCGGCGAGGGCTTAGGCGTTGTGCGCAACCTGCAGGTCGTTGCCGACAAGGACAACAATACGATCCTGATCGTGGCGACGCCCGCCGAATACGCGATCATCGAGCAGGCGTTGAAGAAGCTCGACGTTGCGGCGCGGCAGGTGATCATCGAAGTGACAGTGGCCGAGGTGTCGCTGACCGACCGGCTCGAGTTCGGCGTCGAGTGGCTGTTCAAGGGGGGCGCACCTGCGGGTCGCGGCAGTGGTGGCCTGTTCAACAACAACCCCGCGTTCAATCCGCAGGTTCCAACGACTGGCGCCGGTTTGGCGGCTAATATCGCGCAGGGGTTTGTCTACTTGATCAACAACGCCCGATTCCCCGGTGGAATTCAGGCGATCCTGACCTTGCTCGACACCTATGGCAACACCAAGGTCATTTCCAACCCGCACGTGGCCGCGCTCGATAACCAAAAAGCAACGATCAAGGTCGGCAATCGGATTCCCATCACGCAGCAAACCAACCTCGGCGGGACGCTCAACGGGTTTACGTCGGTATCGCAATACATCGACACGGGCGTGCTGCTGCAAGTCACGCCGCACATCAATGAGGGAGGTCTCGTCGGTCTGGAAATTCAGGCGGAGGTGAGCAATCCCGGTCCCGTGGCGACAACCGGTGACGCACCGCCGATCTTTACGCGGTCGGTTCAGACGAATCTCGCCATCCCCTCGGGAGGGACGATGATTATGGGCGGGCTCATCACCGACACCAAGCAGAATGCCTCAGCCGGCCTGCCGTTGCTCTCGCGCATCCCCATTTTCGGCGGACTGTTCGGTGATCAGACATTGCAGAACGATCGAACCGAACTCGTGCTGTTCATCACGCCCCGCATCGTGGAAAACGACAGCGATATTCGCGGCGCCATCGAGGGTCTCCGCCGGCGCATGGAAAATCTCGACTTTGAAAAGCTGCCCGTGCTGAAACCGTCGCCGAGGACCGACATCCCGAGATGAGGTGTCGGGATACAACGACATTTTCGTGTTGCGAGGCTGCAACAGCCGATTTTTCTATGATTATCCTCCGTTTATCGATTGACGTTGCCCGGGTGTTTGGCTAGCCTTTGAGCGAGGATTGTGGCGGCGGCGTGTGCATAAGCTGTTGGCTAACGCGTCGGAATCACCGTTGGAATTGCGGTCGTCTATCAGGCAGATCAAGTTTGTTTAGTTGAGGTAAGGGCACAATCCAGATGCAACGGGTTCACGTAGGAGTGCGCAAGCGGTGCAGCAGACGGTTGACAGAAGCGGTGCGATGGAGCGCAGTGCTGGGCGCGATGGGTCTCGCCGCGTGCGCTGGTGTGACCAAAGAATCGCCCGTCGAGGACAAAGTGACAGCGGTCACGGAGCGCGCCAACGCGCGGTGGCAGGCGATGCTCAAGCGCGATTTCGACGCGGCTTACGCGTATCTGTCGCCGTCGTCGCGCGCAGTGACGCCGCTGCCCACATTCAAGGCAAGAGCGTCGCGGACGGCGTTTCGCGGCGCCAAGATCGACGGGGTGTCATGCGAGAGCGAGGCATGCAAAGTCAAGCTGACGGTGACCTACGACCATCGTGTCATGAAGGGCATCGCCACGCCGTTGGAAGAAACGTGGGTCATCGATCAAGGTCAAGTCTGGTACGTCTGGCAGCCATGAAAGCCGGGGCGACCGTTGCAAAATTTCCACAGGGGGGCCTGCGGGAGCCATCGATTCGTTTGGACAATTGAAGCTGGCTGTACTACCATTTCGGCTGTACTGACATTTCCCAGTGCTGCCGGTTCTAAAGTGATCACTTTAAATCGCAATCAGAAGGAGCAATCGCCAACTATGAACACTTTCACCCAGAAGTCGCTGTACGCCGCTCTCGCCGGTCTGGGCGCTTTCGGCGCGGCGGGAACCGCGAACGCGGTTCACGTCAATCCGGATGGTCTCGGGCAAGTTCTGATCTACCCTTATTACACCGTTCGTGAGCAGGCTGCTGGCGCGCCGTACAATTCGCTCCTGTCGGTCGTCAACTCGACCTCCTCGGCGAAGGCGGTCAAGGTTCGCTTCCTTGAAGGCAGGAACTCTCGCGAAGTTCTTGACTTCAACTTGTACCTGTCGCGCAAGGATGTATGGACCGCGGCGATTCTGCCGACGTCCGACGGCGCTGGCATCATCACCGCCGACAAGTCCTGCACCACACCTCCCGTATCCACCGACGCCGCCAACCCGACCCGCTTCGTGAACTTCGCGTACGCGTCGGATCCGGCCGGCGGCTCGCTCGATCGTACCCGTGAGGGCTACATCGAAATCATCGAGATGGGCAACGTCACCGGTGAGACGGCGGTCGACATCACGCACATCGCGGGTGTTCCGTTGGATTGCGCGTCTATCAATGTCCCAGGCACGGGCGATGCGCAGGCATCACGCGACACGGTCTTGGGCAACGGCGGACTGTTCGGCGGTATCACGCTGATCAATGTGCTGATGGGTGAAGATTTCACCGCCGACGCGACTGCGCTCGAGAACTTCAACACCGCCGGTCCGATCTGGTTTTCGCCGGGCGATCAACGGCCCGATCTCACGTTCTCCACGACACAGTTCGAGGTATTCCGGGGAACGTCGGTCGTCGTCGGCACGGCGCCACGTGGTATCGACGCCGTTTCCGCCGCGTTGATGCACCGCAACGTGTACAACGAGTTCGTTCTGGACTCGGTCACGAAGTCCGGCACCGATTGGATCGTCACGTTCCCGACGAAGCGCTTCTACTTCACGGGCAACAACGTCACGAGCCTGTTCCAGCGCAACTTCACATCGACTGGCTCCTGCGACGACGTCGGAATCACCGTGTACGACCGCGAAGAGCGCACGCCCACGACGCCGGCAGGCTTCTCGCCGCCGCCTCCGGGAGCCGCTCCTTCGGCGCTGTGTTGGGAAGCGAATGTAGTCACGTTCAACAACTCGAACGTGTTCGCGTCGAAGAATGTTGCCAACATCGCCACGACGTTCCAGAACGGTTGGGTGGACATGAACCTCGTAGGACCGACGACAGCTCCGGTCCATACGCTGGGCACATCGTCCGGTACGTTCCAGGGCTTACCGGTCATCGGATTTGCGGCGCAATCGTTCCTCAACGGCACGCTGACGACCGGAGCGGGTACGGTGGTTCAATCGAACTACGGCGGCAACTTCGCCCACAAGTACACGCCGGGCCTGTAAGGCTGACGCTCACGCAATACTGCACTACTGAAACGGCGGGACGTTCGTCCCGCCGTTTTTTTTGATCTGGCGAGAATTCATCTTCCGTCTTCGCATTCAATGACATGAGCATGGAGCTTTGCCTACGATCAACCGGCTTGGCGCTTGCGCGGTTCGCCGCACCGTTAGCCGTTGCGGTCATCGTTGCCGTTGTCCTCTTCGGCGCACCACTGGCGCTCGCGAACCCGCCCGAGACCATGCTCGTCCGTCGCGGGGCTGTGGTCATAACCCAGGCTGATTACGATGCAGAAATCCAGAAGCTGCCGAGCCACCTCCGCGCCAGCTTTGCCTTGTACGAGCGCAAGGTTCTGGAAATGCTCGACCGTCTGCTCGCGACACGCGAACTTGCTGGGCGAGCCCAGGCGCGCGGCCTAATCAAGGCGTCGGAGCTTGCTGGGCGCACCCCGCTTGAAGCTGACTCGGTTCTTGCCGCGGCCTGGATCGCTTTCGTCGAAGAGCAGGCAGCTAGTGCGTTCGACGCCAAGCGGCGCCAGTGGGAGGAACGCGCGCGCGAAATTTATCTGGTTGACAAGTCGCGATACGCCGGTGACGGCGGCAACCGATCGTTCGAAGAAGCGAAGGAAACGATTGTCGCCGATCTGCGCCAAAGGGAGCAAACGAAAGCGCGAGCTGCCGAATACGCGCTACTACGTGAGCGCAATGCCGACGTCGAAATTAACGAGGTGGCATTGCGCCTGCTTAAACCAGAAATTACGCACGCGGCGCCCACTTTTCCAAGCGAATCCGGCAACCCCGGCGGCAAGCCCGCCAACTGATCGTACCGCAGAGGACGACAGGGATAAACGGTTAGACCCCGACGCGAGGTCGCGGCGCGGCGATGCTATTCTTGCCGGCCGTTTACCGTGATGATCCATTCCACCTCCGCGGAGCCCGCCCGCAACGCTCGGGCCCCGCTCGCCGCGCAGCGCGATCGCGCGCTGTTCCTCAATTTTTGGAAACGCGAGCTCACGACGCGCTATCTGGGCAGCATCAGCGGGCTCGCCTGGGCTTTCGTGCACCCGCTCGCGCTCCTCGCCGTCTACCATTTCGTCTTCACGACGGTGTTTCGTACTACTGGGTTCGCCGGCGGCAGTTTTCTCGCGTTCGTGGCAGTCGCGCTATGGCCCTGGCTGTCGGCACAGGAGGCGATCCAGCGGGGGACGACTTCTCTCGCGGGGTACGCTGGATTGATCCGCAAAGTCGCGTTTCCGCATGAGGTGATCGTGTACGCCTCGGTGGCGGCGACGCTGGTGCTGCATCTGGCCGGGTACCTAACCGTTCTCGTTGTTCTCTTGCTCCGGGGCGAACCGATTCGTCTCGAAGGGTTGTTGCTGGCACTGCCGCTTTGGCTCGTATTGGCAATCGCCGTCACTGGACTTACGTTGTTCTTCGCGGCACTGCAGGTGTTCGTGCGAGATGTCGAGCACGTGCTGATGCCGGTATTGATGATCCTCATGTACTTGACGCCGATTCTGTATCCGCTGACGTTGGTGCCGGAATCACTGCGACCATGGGTGGCGGGCAACCCGTTCAGTTGGCTCATCGGCCGGCTGCGCGATGCGCTCCTCGAGGGAAAGCTGGCGCTTGCCTGGAGCGACGCAGTGGCCGTCATCGCGGCCGCGGCCATTTTTTTTGCTGGGCGCTGGGTGTTCCGGCGCCTGTCTCCGCAATTTGAAGACTTCGTATGAGCGGGAGAAGGTCCTGCCACGCGCTGCGTCATCCGTCGCGCATCGCATCGCACCGGCGCAAAACGCATCATGCGATCTATTGACGGACAAGCTCTTTAGTCAAGTGTAAGCCGATCGGCTAAAATCCTAACGAGCTCGCGCGGGCGTCTAGCGGCGGGCTGCGTGTGTCTTTTTTTGGTCCCATGTCCGACGATTTCGAGTTCACCGGCGAGCGCTTCGTCCCCGGCATCGCCGGTGAGATTGCCCACGAGCATTGGCATCGTTACGCTTTCGCGCGGCGCTTCGTCGCAGGCAAACGTGTGCTCGACGTCGCGTGCGGGGAAGGCTACGGCAGCGCCTTGATCGCTGCGGTTGCAGAGCATGTCGTAGGCGTGGATATCGACTCGAACGCGATCGCACATGCCCGAGCGAAGTACGCATCTAACGGCAATCTCCGATTCGAGCATGGCTCGGCAACGGTGTTGCCACTCCCCGAGCGCAGCGTCGATGTGGTCATTTCGTTCGAGACCATCGAGCATCTGGCAAAAGAAGACCAGCCACGCATGCTGGCGGAGTGCGCGCGCGTCCTTAAGGTTTCCGGCGTATTGGTGTTGTCGGCGCCCAATCGTCTCGAATACTCGGAAGCTCGCGGATACCGCAACCCGTTTCATCTGCACGAGCACGACCGCGGCGAGCTTGAACAGCTGCTGGTGCGGAATTTTTCCGCGAGACGCTGGTATCGACAACGGCGTTATTTTGGCTCTGCCATATGGAATGAAACCGGCGGCGAGCTGCTGGAAGCGTGGAACGGCGGCGCCGCATCCGCAACGCCGGCGGAACCCCCCGAGGCCATGTACTTCGTCGTGGTCGCGGCTCGTGCGGCGGAAGACTTGCCGCCACCAGGACCGGCGGTATCGCTTTTCAGCGATCACGACGGAGCCGAGCTCTCGCGCCTGGATGCGCAGGCACAAGATGTATTGCGGCTCGATTCGTTGCTCAAGGAGCGCGATCGCGCACTCGACACCCAGGCCGCGCATATCGAACATCTGGAAGAGCTCGTTGCCTTTCGGGAACGGATCGTCGTCGAGCGCGACGGACAGTTGGCCGCTATCACCGCCGAGCGCGAGACCATCACGCGCGAGCGAGAACGCGTGCAAAGGATGCACGTGGCAACGGAGTATGCGCTGGCAGCTCAGCGCACGGAATTCGAGCGGCTTGAGCGCGCGCTCACCGCTCAGGAACGCATCATCGCGTACCGGCAGACTCTTCGTTGGTGGCTCGCGTTGCCATGGCTGCGCTTGAAGCTCTGGTGGCAACGCGTGCGCGGCACATGACCGCCGAGTCACCAAAGTTCGTAGTCGATATCATCGTCGCCGTCTATAACGCGCCGGATGACGTACGGGCATGCGTGAACAGCGTGCTCGCTCACTTGCGTTCGGACGTGCAGCTCGTGCTGATCGACGATGCGTCAAGGGATCCCGCGATTGGCGCGTACTTCACCGAGCTCGCAACATTCGCGCATCCGCAAGTGCTGCTGCTGCGAAATGAGTTCAACTTAGGCTTTGTCGGGACGGCTAACCGCGGTTTCGAACTGTCGCGTGCGGATGTAGTGCTGCTCAATTCGGATGCGATCGTCACGCGCGGATGGCTTGACACGCTTCTGCATTGCGCGGCCACCGATCCTCGCATTGGCACGATAACGCCCTTCTCGAACAACGCCGAAATCGTTTCGTTTCCGCGCTTCTGCGAAGACAATCGGCTCGCCAACGGCAACGCTGCTGATGCCACACGCACGGCACTGGCCACCGCCGCGGTACCGACTTACCCCGATCTGCCGACAGGAGTGGGTTTCTGTTTTTACGTGCGGCGCGCGCTACTCGACGCGATCGGGATGTTCGATCCCGCGTTTGGTTTGGGCTACGGCGAGGAGAATGATTTTTGCCTGCGCGCCGCACGAGCCGGATGGCGCAATGTCCTTGCCGATAATGCCTTCGTTTTGCATTTCGGCGGTCGGTCGTTTGCTGGCAGGAAACCGGAGTTGGGTGAACGCAACATGACGTTGCTGCTTGAGCGCCATCCGCACTATCTGGAAATGGTTCGCGCCTACATAGCGGCCGATCCTTTGCGTGCGCTGCGCGAAGCCGCCGCCGCGCGCCTCGCCGTGGATACCGCGCCGGAGCGTGGGGTGCTGCATGTCATTCACGACCATGGCGGCGGCACCGAGAGCCACGTACGCGCGCTGATCAATGGTTCGTACGGGCGTTGGCGTCATTATCTCGCAATCGCGGTCGGCGACGGCTGGCAGATCGAAGAGCATCGGGCGGACGCGCGCGTCGTCACGTTCGAATTCACGCGAAGCTCACACGAGCCGTGGCGCGATTTTCTGGAGGGAATTTGCGCGACGTTCGGGATTGCGCTTATTCATTTGCACAATATCTCGGCGTGCCGTGCCGGGATCCGGACTGCACTTTCCGACTTTCCAGTGCCCTATGGCTACACCGTTCACGATCTCAATTTCGCGTGTCCGACGATCACCTTTCTGGGCACTGATGGTATGTTCTGCAACGCGCAGACCGATCTTGAGATTTGCGAGCGCTGCCTGCAAGCGCAACCCGCGTTCAATCGCGTGGACATCGGGGGGTGGCGGAGCCAGCACCGCGATTTGCTCGTCGGCGCGGCGTTCCTGCTAGCGCCGTCTAAGTGGACTGCCGAGATCCTTACCCGGTACTTTCCGGAATGCACGGCGCAGATCATCGCGCACGGCACGCAAGATGATGGGCCCAAGCGCATGCCAGGCGCGCGCTTGGGTATCGTGCTTCCGGACGACGGCATTCCCACGGTTGCGCTGTTGGGCGCGATCGGTCCCGATAAAGGAGCCCGCCGGATCGAGCGGTTGGTGGGTCTGGTGCGCGATAGAAATGCGCCGGTCCGCTTTGTCCTGATCGGATACCTCGACGTGCAGCGGGCTCCCTGGCAGAGCGACGATGCGGTCTTTACCGTGCACGGCCGCTACGATCCTGCTGACTTGCCCGATCTGCTGGCGCACTACGGCGCGGTTCTGGTGCTGTATCCGTCGGCGGGACCGGAGACGTTCAGCTACACGTTGTCGGAAGCATGGGCCGCAGGTCGTCCGGTACTTGTCCCGCCGATCGGCGCGCTGCAAGAACGCGTTCGCGGTAGCGGCGCCGGCTGGGTGATGACCGAGGCGGAGTGGCGCAACGAGTCGCTGATGCTCGATCGAACTCTTGCACTGGTCGCTCACGAAAACGACGCGGAGATGCAAGCGGCAGCGGCGATCGCGCGCGCGCAACCGCATGCGTCGCTGCAAGACATGACCAACGCGACGTTCGTGGTCTACGAGGCCGCGTGGCAGAAACGTCCACGCGCTGCGGCGCCGTTACGCACCTTTACCAGCGCTCGCGTGCGCGATGCGCTCGGGTACACCGCGTGGACGCCGCCGACCATCGCTCTACCTGTCAGCCAGCCGGTTCCGGCGCCGAAGGGGGTGCTCGCGTACATCGCCCGCGCGGCGATCGCCATCCGGCCGACAATGATGGGCCGCATCCTGTTTCGCCTGACTCCCATGGTCTTGGTCACAGCGCTCAAGGCACGGCTTCGGTAGTGGCCACAAGCGTCTATGCGGACTGGATGGCGCGCGGACGAACGCATCAATGGGAGGGCCGGCCTGCAGATGCGATTTCGTGCTTCCGTCGGGCGGCCCGCGAGGCGCCGTACGCGGCCGATCCGCGCTTTCACTTAGGCGAAGTGCTCTGGCAACTGGGGCTGCCCGACGAAGCAATCGGCGCATGGCGCGAGGCTGGTCGCGTCGATAGCAATTTTCTCGCGGCGCGCTTGGCGCTCGCGGAGGCGCTCTTTACCCGCGGTGATTGGGCCGGGGCAAACGAGGCCGCGACCGGAGCGCTGGCAGCCGCGCCTACGGAGCCACGCGCACTCGCTGCGAAGCTCGCTGCGATGGCTGCGACCGGCGATCTGGCAGCGCTAAAGGAGCTCGCCAATCTCGTAAACAACGCATCGTCACTCGCGTCGGCGCACGTGTCAGCGGCGCCGCTCGCGTTTGCGCTCGAGGCGGCGCAGGCGGGTGCCGAACGTGCCGCGTTGCTCGATGCGCTGATCCCTCACGCGGGACAACTGCCGCCGTCACTCTTGGCGACACTTGCGGAAAACGGCCGCGTCACCGCCTCGGCGCTACGTAACCGCAAGTGGCTGCAAGCCGACGCGGAAGCGTTGCGTCGCATCGCGGTGGCTCTGTTCGAGCACGATCCCGAGGCGGCGGTTATCGCGAGCGACGCTTATGGCACGCTTTGCGTTGAAGCTCGACCGCAGGTTCCGCTGCTATGGCCCCAACGAACGAGCGGAAGCTCATTGCGTGTCGTCTGCGTCGTTGCTGAAGCAATGACGGCCTCCTTCGCGCATTCGATCGCGTCGGTCAAACGCGCGTTCGCCGAACTGTCGCCGCAAGAGTTTGCGTGTGACTTTTTGTGTTTGGGTGATGCTGCCGCGACCCGCGCATCTTTAGCCGGCTCCACATTGGCGGACGCGCTCTTCTGGACGTCGGCCGAGCACCCCGGTTCGAGCGTTGCGCGAGCGATTGCCGCGGCCGACCCCGACGTCCTGGTCGACACCGCCGGGCTTGCAGGCGTAACGGGATCGCTGCTCGCCGCGCGGCCCGCGCGCAATATCTGGTCGCTTGCGTCCGCTGTGTCGCCCATGGCAAGGGCGCCGTTGGTCGATCGGACATTGGGCGATTCGCACGAACTCGCCAGCGCATTGCGCACGGCGCGGTCGGCGATTTGGATGTCCGCCGATGCGGCGGCGACGGCGCGCGAGCTTGCGGAAATGTGGGACAGCGCAGTGCGTGCGCATCAAAGGGGCGAGCGCGCGGCCGCAGCAGCAGGATATGCGCGCGTACTGGAAGCGCAGCCCGCTTTCGCCCCGGCGCTGCATCTGGCGGGCGTGCTGGCGCGAGAGCAGGGCGACGACCGGAGCGCGCTGCGCTCGTTCACCGCGGCATTGGCCGCGGCACCCGATTCCAGCGATGCGCGCACGATGGCCGTGCAAAGCGCGATCGCGCAACATGAGGGCGGCACCGCGGTGGCGCTTGCGCGTGAGGGGCTTGAGCGAAACCCGAGTGACGTGGAGCTATGGCGTGCGCTGGGGCACGCCGAACTGGCGCGCGGTAACGGCGTCGCCGCGGCAGAGGCTTTTGGCGACGCGCTGCTGCTAACGCCTGTCGATGGTGAAACGCATTACAACCGCGGTGTAGCCCTACAAATGGCCGGGAATTCCGGCGAGGCGGCTCGGGCGTATCAGCGAGCGCTCACGTTTCGCCCGGATCTGGTGGCCGCCGACTTCAATCTCGGCGTGCTGTTCCAATTGCAAGGCCAAAATGCAGCGGCTGCCGCTGCGTATAACCAGGTGCTCGCGGCACATAAGGATCACGTCGCCGCGTACAAGAATCTGGGCGAAGTCCTGTTCGCGTCCGGACGGTTTGATTCTTGGGTCGAAAACTTCAAGCGATTCGAAGTCCATTGTCCCAACGCGCTACCGTTGGTTGCGCAGGCGCTGGAGGTCTATCAGTACTTGGGAGACTTCGCGAAGATCGAGGAGTATTTGGAAGGGCTACGGAATCAGCGATTTCCTGCGAGCAACGATGTAGAGTTGGTCGACGCCTTGGAAGAGCTCCTGTTCCTGCTTCTCAACTTCGACGTGGAGCCCGAGATGCTGCTGCGTTTCGGAGAGACCTACGATGAAGCGGCCAAGCATGTCTACGGTTCGCCGCTGCCGCGGCGCGACACACGGCGCCCGGGCAAGCTACGGATCGGTTACCTATCGGCCGATCTGCGCAACCACGTGATGGGGAAAATGATGTGGCAGGCGATCGAACTGCACGATCGCGACAAGTTCGAGTTGTATTTCTTTTCGACTTCGCCCGTGCGCGATGCGTGGACGGAAAAATTTGTCAGGATCGCAAAGCGGTTTGCGACGGTTGCAACCATGCATGAATTGGCGGCGGCGGCCGAGATCGCTCGCGACGATCTGGACTTGCTCGTGGATCTCTCGACGCATACTCAAGGTGCTAGGCCCGGCATCCTGGCGCAGAAACCGGCCCGCGTACAAATGACGCACGTTGCAAGTTGCGGCGCGGTCAGTCTCTCCGCCATCGATTTCAAGCTGACCGATCGCTTCGCGGATGTCCCGGAGAACCAGGCATTCCATCTCGAAACGCTATTGCCGATGGAGGGCTGCGTGTATCCGTTTCGGCGCATCGCCCCGGCGGCAGTCGACACGGTTCAGCGTGCTCGTCTCAAGATCAAGCCGGAGACGATTGTGATCGGCGCGTTCGCGCGCCTGCAGAAACTGTCGCGGCGTTGCCTTACCTTGTGGCGGGACGTGCTCCAACGGATTCCGCACGCGATGCTCGCCTTCTCGCCTACCCACGGGGGACTGCATCCCTATTACGCACGCGTCGCGGCCGCAGCCGGCATCGCACCCGCTCGCCTACTTTTTCTTCCCCAAGGCCGCGACGAAGCGGAAAACCAATCGCGCTATGAGATCGTCGACTTCGCTCTCGACACGATGCCCTACGGTGGAGTCAACGGCACGCTCGAGGCGCTCGCGATGGGTGTACCCGTCGTCACGCTCAAGGGACGCAAGCACGGAGAGCGCGGCGGGTACTCGATTCTCGCCAATTTTGGCGTTCCCCAGACGGTTGCCGAAAGCGGCAGGGAGTATATCGACATTGCTTTCCGGCTCGCGACCGACGCTGCGTTCATGCGCGAAGTCCGCGCGGCGATACAGGCTGGGCTCGAACATTCAACGCTGGTCGACCGCGCGGCGCACACGCGTCATCTTGAAGCCGCTTACGTTGCCGCTTTGTCGCTGCGGGCGCCGGAAGCGTTGACCGATGCTGTTCGCCGATGAGCGTTGCCGCTAATCCGCGGATCGATACCGTGCGCGCGGCGCTGCAAGCGGGGGAGACGCGCCACGCGTTAGCGCTCGCCGATGAGGTTTTTCGATCCGATGGCCTTGCGCCATGCGACCGTGCCGCGGTGCTTGCCTTGCGCTCGCGCGTTCACGAAGCACTGGGCAATCTGCCGGCGGCGATTATCGACATGGAGGCCACAGTCGCGCTGGGGGAATCCGCCGGGTCTCCTGCGGAGCGTGCCCGTCATTGGAACGACCTCGGACTGCTTTGCGCCGACGCGGGGGAGCACCTACGCGCGATCGCGGCGTTTCAAAAGGCTGTAACGCTTGATTCCGGTTACGCCCGGGCGTTCAACAACTTGGGCCATGCGCTCCGTGGTGCCAACCGCGTGGCCGAGGCGATGGACGCGTTCGCGCGCGCGGTCATCGCGGATAACCGCTACGCGCTCGCGTGGGCGAACTTGGGCGCGCTCAAGTTCGATACCGGTGATGAGGCAGGCGCGGAAGCGGCGCTGAGAAACGCGCTTGCCCTTGATCCCAACCAGCGCGGCGCGGTGATGGCGCTCGCCGGCATCGAGCGCGGACGCAGCAGGCTCGACGCGGCGGCAGACCTCTACGGCCGAGCGGCGCACATGGATCCGCGCGATGCCAACGCGCCGTTCCAGCTTGCGGGGACGCTCGCGGAGCGCGATGATTTAAGCGCAGCAAAACAAGCCTACGCAGCGGCCGAAGCGCGCGATCCGAAAATGTTGCGCGCTCTGTTCGGACGTTGCCTGACGTTGCCGATGCTTCCCGTCAATGTGGCAGAAATTCAGACGGCGCGTGCGAGGTACGCGGCGGGACTCGCGATCCTCGAGCGCGAGCTGCCCCGCCGCAGCGCCGAGAGCTTGCCAGCGCGCGTGCTCGATGAGCTGCGCTGGTCGAATTTCTTGCTCGCATATCACGGCGATGACGACCGGGCACTGCAACTGCGCTACGGAAAGCTCATCGGCGATCTCATAGAGGCGCGCGCGCCGCAATGGCGGCAGCCCGTCTCGAAAAAAACTCGTCGTGACGTACGGATTCGCGTCGGCTTCCTGTCGGCTTTCTTTCGCGACGGCACCGTCGGTCGTTATTTCGAATCATGGATTACCGACTTGCCACGTGACCGCTTCGAAGTCATCTTGTACTTTTTGCGGCCCGCGGGCGATGCGTTGACGGCGCGTTTGTGCGCGCGGGCGGATAAGGTTCGCGCATGCCCGCGCTTTCGCCCATCGCAGCTTGCGCCCATCGTCCATGCCGACGATCTCGACCTTCTGGTTTTTCCCGAGCTCGGCATGGACGCGACGACGTTCGCGCTAGCCGCGTTGCGGCTCGCCCGCGTGCAGTGCGGCGCGTGGGGGCATCCGGTAACGACCGGTCATGCAACCGTCGATGTGTTCTTGGCGAGCGGCGTGATGGAGCCGGAGAACGCCGCTGGCCATTACACCGAGCGGCTGATCGTTCTGCCCGGGATTGGCACCCGGTATACGCTACCCGACATCCCGCGTGACGCCGCGCGCGCGCATTTCGGTTTGCCGGAAGGCGTTCCGTTGTTTCTCTGTCCGCAGTCGCTGTTCAAGATTCATCCGGACAATGACGCATTGTTCGGGCGCGTTCTGGGTGCGGTACCGAATGGCCGGCTCGTTGCATTTGAAGGCCGCGATCCGGCGCTGACCGCCAGATTTCGCACGCGGCTCGATGTGGTGCAATCGGACGCGGGGCGTGCGCAGAAACCTCGTCTGCAGCTTCTGCCGCAATGCAGCCATGCTGATTACTTGCGGATCAATACCGTGTGCGACGCGATGCTCGACACCCTGCATTGGTCCGGCGGTAACACGAGTCTCGATGCATTGGCGTGCGGATTGCCGATCGTCACATTACCCGGCAGGTTCATGCGCGGCCGGCAAAGCGCCGGAATGCTGCGGTTGATGGAGATCGACGAAACGATTGCGCACGATGCAGACGATTACGTGCGCATCGCGGCGCGACTTGGACACGACATAACGTGGCGCGAGGGGCTGCGTTCGCGCATTCTGGCCGCGCGCGGACGCGTATTCGATGATCCGGCGCCAATCAATGCGCTCGCAGCGGCGTTCATCGAGCTTGCGCGTTCGGGCTGACGGCACCTTGCCCGTAATCAAGCCTTCGCGGCTCGCCCCCAGGAACGTTCCGACGAAACGGATCCGCGAAAAAAAAGCCCGGTCAGGCAGAGCCCGACCGGGCAATTGGAAGGCCGCGTTTTGTCGCCGGCCTATTTCTTCATCGTATCCTTCTTCGCCGTGCCGTCATTCTTCATCATGTCGGCGCACATAGTGTCCTTCTTCATCATCGCGTCGTCCTTTTTCGTCCCGGCCTTCTGCGACATCGCCATGTGATCCTTGCACTCCTGCATGGTCATCTTCTTCATCATCATGCTGTCTTTGGCCATGGAATCCTTCTTCGTGTCCTGGGCAGCGGCGGTGCCAGCGGCCACCATGCAGGCGCACATCAAGGCTGTAGCGAGGGTTTTCATGCGGGTCTCCTAAGTATGTACATAGATGATTCGTTGCGACCTCCCCACCCCTTGTATCCAGGATACGCGGTGCGAGGCGAACGGAAAAGTCAAACCGCGCCATCTGTCGGCGCCGCGAGTAAATCCTTAAAGCGCCGTCCTGGCGCCCGAGTACATCGAGGCGGGCACGACAGCGCGGTAGCGGACAAGAACCACCCGGCGCGCAGGACGGGACATCGTGGCCTGCGTGTCAAAGATACACCATCCAGGGCATGAGATGCGCAATTCGGCGAACGTTCAGCGCAAATCGAGGTAGGCTCGCCTTAAATCACCGCTGGCGCGGCAGGGCTCTGAAGGCGCTACTAGCCCAACAGCGCGCGCAAGCGTTCGCTGAGCGCAGTACCGACACTTTGCGCGACGTTGCCCCAGTCGCCCGGTGCCGGCTGCCGGAACAACCTCGCAGTCGGATACCACGGACTGCGGGCGGGCTCGAGCATCCAGCGCCAATCCGGCGCGAAGCGCAGCAGGATCCACACCGGCTTGCCCAGCGCCCCAGCCAGATGGGCGACGCTGGTATCGACACTCAACACTAGATCGAGTTGCGAAACCAGCGCGGCCGTCCCGTCGAAATCGCGGCGCGCGTCGAGCTCGACCAGCGGCATGCGCTCGGCTACTTCGGTTGGCTGGAGCGAGAACCATCGGATACCCGGCAGCGCGAATAGCGGCAATAGCGTCGAAAGCGAACAGCTCCGCCACGCCTTTTCCGGCGTGTCGATGGCGCCCGCCCAACAAATTCCGACGTTAAGGGCGTGATCGCCATGCCCTCTGATGCAATCGCCGATTCCGCTGGCACGTCCCGGATCTGCCGTCAGATACGGCGTCGAAGCAGGGATTGTCGCCGGTGTAACGTCGAGTATTCCGGCAAGCGACAAGAGCGGCACGTGTGCGTCGTAGGCTGGAACCGCTTCGTCGAACCCGTACACCGCCGCGACACCAGGCGCGCTGGCAAGCAAGCGTTTGAGTGCCGGTTGCGCAGACACGATAACTCGAGCGCCGCGCGCCGCCACCAGTGAGCCGAAACGGATCGCTTGCAGCGTATCGCCAAGACCCTGTTCCGCAGTCAATAGGATCGTGCGGCCCCCCGCTGCCTCGCCGTCCCAGCGCGGTCCGGCGTACACCGGCAACTGCGCCGCGAGTTCTTGTGCCGCGAAGCGCCACTCGTATTCGCGAAAGCCTTCGGCGTAGTCGCCGTGGGCGAGCAGTGCAAGCGCGAGATTCCAGTGTGCCTGCGCAAAGTTTGGCGCGAGTTCCAATGCGCGGCGGAACGCGCCGACGGCGCCGGACACTTCGTTGCGCCCTTGCAGTGCGAGCCCGAGATTGCTCCATGCGCCGGCATGATCGGGTTTGAGCGCCAGTGCCTTGCGAAAAGCGGCGACTGCCTCGCTTGCGCGTTGTGCAGCCACCAGCGCGAGACCCAAGTTGTTATGAAATTCGGGTTCGCGCGGCGCAGCTTGCACGGCGCGCTCGAGCAACGGCAATGCCTCGTCCAGCTGATGACGCTGATAGTGGACGACGCCGAGGTAGTGCAGCGCCGGAGGATACCCGGGATCTTGCGTTAGCGCCGTCTGATAATCGCGCTCGGCTGCTTCGAGATCAAATCGTTGATGCGCTTCGATGCCACGAGCGACCAAAGCAGCCGGGGTAAGGCCGGCGGCTGTCGCTGCAGGAGCATGCGGGGCATCGATCGACCCGTGGCAAAGCTTGTACCGCCGGCCGCTGCCGCACGGACATGGGTCGTTGCGGCTGACGCCAACATTGCGCGCGCTGTTCGCGCTTGCCAGCGTCAACGCTTGCCGTGCTTCGCTATCGTCGGGCGCGGCGAGCAAAATACGGCGGGCAACCGCGCTCACCGCCGCCCACTGGTTCAACGCCACACAGTTGCGCAGCAGCGCCTTCATTTGGAGAGAGGCGGCGATGGCATCGGAGAATTGAGAGGCCAACGCAGCGAGTTCGGCGGCCGGCATCACACGGCAGAAGTTAAAGAGGCCATGGAACCCAAACGGCATACCGATTGGATACGCCGCCTCGAACGCAAAGCGATCGGCGAGCGCTTCATCGGCGAACCGGATGCCGTAATCGCGTTCGAGCAATGAACGAAACGTGCGGCCGATTGTCGTGTCCTCGAATTCGACTAACCCGATGCGCGGATCTTGTAGGGCCTGCAACAACTTGCGCGAACGCAGCGTAAACCCGCCATTGCCAACTCGCATGCCGTCGTCGTACCAGTGCCACTTCGCTCCCACGTAATCGGTGTCGCTAAACGTGGCGTCCCAGGCTTTTGGATTGACTACATAGCCATCCCACTGCACGAGCAGCAGATGCTTTGTTTCGACAAACGGAAGCAGGTGCTTTAAGACAAAGCGAGAATAAGCACCACGTGAATCGAGTGGCGAAATCGCAACGATGTCGATCCCGGGGGGCGCATCCACTCCGTTCGGAAGGGCATCCGTCAGGAACAGCGTTCGCGCGTAATTGACCGCTGTGCGCGATTTCTTGAGCGCGCGGAGCGCCAGCGCATGGTTGACCGTGTCGATGCAGACCAGCGTAACGCCGGGCAAAGTGAGCATTGCCAAGGCAACAGGGCTACGCCGTCCGCACGGCCATCGGTTCGTTTTCTTCGGTCTCGAGGGCTCGCCGGTCCTGCACCCAGGCGCGAAATACGGCAAGCATCCATACGGTGACGAGTGGAGCCAGATGCAAGGTCGCGCGATTGACCGTAGTTTGATCGGCGACCCAGGCCCGTGCGTTCGTAAACGCGAAGACGACAAACAGGAAAACGCCCCCGGCGGCGACCACCATCGTAAAAGGAGCAAGCCGCGGCGACATGAGCTGTCGCCAGCCTAAAAGCGCGGCGGCGATTGCGCCGTACCAGAGAAGATGCCAGTTTCCGAGAAGGAAGTAGCTATCGGCCAGCGCACCCCATTCCGGTGCGAACTCCAAGTGCAGCCGGTAGTTGAGTATGACCGGATTGGTCCGGGCCAGGACGAGCAGCGCGAACAGGGCTACGGCAAAGCCCGCCGCGACGAGCTTCCTGCCGTGTCTAGGGAAAAATGCCACGAGGAGCGCAGGCACGATAGTCAACAGCCAGACTCTGCCGGGCACCTTGATCAGCGGGCATGCGGCGAGCAACAGCAAAGCGAGCACTGCATCTCCGGTTTCGCGGTCGTCGAGCCAGCGGAGCCCGGCGAGCACCGCGACCGTGAAGAACGCGGCGAGAGGCAGGTCCGCGTACCCAGCGAGAGCGACATGAACGTTTGCGAGCGGCAACGACGCGACCAGCCAAGCCCCGACGAGCGCGCCGGACGGGCCGAAGTCCATCGCGCGCAAGGCCCCGTAAACAGCGCACGACAACGCAACGGCAAGCATCCAGAACGGGATATTCATTAGCGCATCGTCCCACCTGCCGAGCGCGACGCTTGCTAGCACCTGCAACAGCGGGACCGTGCCCGGATAGTGCGGCGCAGCATCGAAATAGGAGGCGCCGTTTGAGGCAAGCCAGACGTCTGCCGCTTCGAACGGCACGAGTCGACCCAACTCGTACCACACGCGCGCCTTGGTTCCCCATTGCGTCCACGAGTCCCAGGGATAGAGAGGCTGCCACACGACTTCCGCGAAGAGCAGCGCAAAGCGCAGCACCAGCCAGGCAAGAAGCGCGAGCCACAACACTCGCGCCATGCCTTGCAGCTGCCGGCCGCGCACAATGTCCGCTGCGTCGCGCAGCGCCCCGCGCAGCTCCGGGAATTCACGCCGAAAACCTGGCCACGCAAGCGCTGCGCCGAGGAGCAGAAGTGGAACGAAGATCGCAGTTATTCCGAACGAAACGCCGGCCAGCGAAAGCGCTCGCATCCAGATTGTCGCCAGAAACGCTCCCACAAACGCACCGCTGCCGGCGGTCCAAGCCAGACCGCCGGCAGTCGACAGAAGAGGGGTTCGCCGCGGCAACGCGACGACGAATGCCATACCGATCGCCCAAATCAGCAGCAACCCCAGGAAGAGTCCGAAGATTCCCATCGCGATTATTGAATTTGAAACAGTGCCGCGCCGGGGCCGGTCAGCTTCAACTGTGCCGCTACCGGTGTCGCATTGTCCCAGCGCAACCTGTTTGCCGATGGATCGAACTGCACGCCGCGCCGCTGATAGACGAGAAGCCAATCGCCTGCGCGCAGATTGGTAGGGGGCGGCATGACATTCCTGCTCGCCTCTGCGAACACGTTGTGCGGATAGAGATGGAACGCGGCGCGGCCGCGGAAATAATGAGCATCACTGACGACGAACACGCGGACGGGTGTTGCCGGCAATGTCGCACGAACCTGTTCGATGAAGGCGAACAATCCGCCGTCGTCCGCTGCCCTGTGTTTCTCGCGCCAGTCCTTGCCTGCGTATTGCGCCGCGGTGACTTGCGTTTGCCGTGCTAGATTCCACAGCCAACGCGCATCGAGCAATGCCCACGACGCCGCGAAAACGACGGCAATGGTCCAGGCGAGCGTCGAGCGTCGAGGCATGCGGCGCAAACGCCCCAGCGCCCATACCAAAACCGCGGTCGCGGCAATTGCCACTGCGAGGAGAAGCGGCAACGGAAGATCCTGCACATCCGCACCGCCGGTCACGCTGTTGATGGAAGTTCCTGTCCAGCGCTCGAACGACCCCCATTCGCGAATCCGATCGCTTACCATTTCGAGCGCGCCCATGGGCTTGGCCGTGACCCCGCGAATTCGAATCGGTTGCGACAGCGGACCTCGAATTAGCAGTGCCAGACCGTTGACACGGCCGAGCCAGCCCGGGTCTTCAACAACGATCACCGGCAGCAGATGCTCCGACTCGATCCGCACGGGTACGCTGATGACCTTTTGCGGCGCGTAATCACTGCGCCAGACCAGGCGTACATCGGTCGTGGCGGGAACGTCCCTAACGTCCCACGCAATCGCCGCGTAATCGCGCGCGGGCAAGTCGCTCGAGAGCGCGATCAGCGCCTGGCCATTGTTATCGACGCCGGTCAGGACAAGCTCGTTGTTGACGATCGCGCCGGTTCCTCGGACGAGTGAGAGATCGCGCGCCCCCCACGTTTTCGCGGTCGCTCCCGGAAACCAGCTTGCCGGAACCGCAAACGCAAGGTAGACGATCGCCGCGACGGCGAGGGCCGCCGCAAGCAACAGCAGCGGCCGCGCGAGGGAGGGTGTTGCCTGAGACGCGCTCGTGACGGATCCGCCGTCAGGCGCCGTCATCAATGCGCGTGCCGGCTGGTGAGAATATGCCAAAGCGTTAGCGCGAGGATGCGAAGATCGAACCAGATCGACCAGTTGTCGATGTAATACAAGTCGTATTCTATCCGCCGCGTCAGATCGGTGTCGCCGCGCAGATCGTTGACTTGCGCCCAACCGGTAATTCCCGCCTTGACCAAATGCTTTTGCATGTATCCGGGAATTTCTTGCCGGAACTGCTTGACGAATTCCGGACGTTCAGGGCGCGGACCGACCAGCGACATGTCGCCGCGAAAGACATTGATGAGTTGCGGCAGCTCGTCTAGCGAAAAGCGCCGCAGCCACTGTCCGAAACGGGTTGCGCGCCGCTCGTTCACGCGCGACCATACCGGGCCTGACGTTACTTCGACGTCCACGGGCATCGTGCGGAATTTGAGCATCATGAACCGTTCGCCGTTCCAGGTGATTCGCTCCTGCCGGAACAGGACCGGACCCCGGGTGGAGAGCACGATGCCCAGTGCAATGAGCAGCATCAATGGCGCCGCAACCAGCAAAGCCAGCGCAGCGAGCACGAAATCCTCGATGTTCTTCACCGCGAGATTGACGCCTTGAAGCGGTGAATCCGTAAGATTGATCACCGGCAGGCCGGCGATTTCGGTCACCGAGTGATGCAGCAGCGTGAAGTTGAAAATGTCGGGGACAAAACGGACCTGTACCGAATATTTGCGCAGACGGTCCAGCAGTTCGCGGATGCGTTCGTCCGCGCGAAGCGGAAGCGCGATCCAGATCTGATCGAGATGCCGGTGTTCAAGGTCGGCGAAAACCCGGTCGACGTTGCCGATGACAGGTACTCCGCCCAGGACCGTGCCTTGCAATTGCTGCGCATCGTCATAAAAGCCGTGGACGACGAGTCCGCTCCACGGTGTTTGTTGTAAGCGACCGAGAATCTCCCGTCCTAGGTTGCCGGCCCCGATGATCGCGATATGGCGCAGATTGAATCCGTGGCGGCGCAACGCGCGCAGGAATAGCCGGCCCGCGCCGCGAAACGCGAGATGTCCGGCAAACGCGAGCAGAATCCAGGAGATTGACCAAACGCGGGAAAATTCCGGTCCCGATTTGGATAGAAACAAGAATGCGAACCAGATCGCAGCCAAAAGAAGCCAGCCATTGGTCAGGCGGCGCACTTCCTCGAACACCGTCACTCCGCGCTGCGGCGAGTAGAGCCCGGTGATCGAAAACAGCGCGGAGCAGAGAAGCGCGATACCCATAACCGCGAGTACGTACCGCTCGGGAAAATCCCAGCTTTCGAGATAAACCACATACGCGATCGCGCCGGCGACGATCACAAGCAGCGGATCGAGGAGTCGCACGACCCACTCGAACAGTGGCGCGTTGTCCTTGAGCAGGCTCCGTCTCACGATTGGGCAGCCTTTCGCTTGAAGCTGAATTCGGCCCAGCACATCGCGACAGCTTCTAAGAACTCCGCACGGAATCGCGGTGCGGAGAAGCGCGCGGCATTTTGCCGGCAGACCTCCACGGAAATGCGATCCGCGGCTTGCTCGAACTCCCGTACGGCGTAGGCAATGGCCTCGGCAGACTGCTCATCGAACAAGACGCCGGTGGGATGGGGCTGATCGAGTCCGAGAATAGTTTCGATCGAGCCCCCGCGATTCAACGCAATCACGGGCACTCCCAACGCCTGTGCCTCCAGTGGAGCAATGCCGAAATCCTCATCCGCCGCGAACACGAACGCGCGTGCCGCTGCGAGCCAGGTATCGCGTTCCCCATCGTTGACTCTTCCCAAGAACTTCACGTTGGGACCGGCGACCGATTCGATGCGCCGACGCTCCGGCCCTTCGCCGATAACGACCAATTGCCGATCCGGCAAGTGCTGAAATGCCTGCACGATCAAGTCGATGCGCTTATATGGGACGAATCGCGATACGGTCACGTAATGAGCGCCAGGCGACACGTGCGAACGCATTGGTGTAGGACCCGCCACGGGCGGATAGATCACCATGGAATTGCGGCCGTAACAGCGCTCGATGCGTCTGGCGATATGTTCGGAAATGGCAATGAAATGGTCGACACGCGCGCTGGATTCGCGGTCCCAGCGTCGCAAACGTGCAAGAAGGCGCCGCGCGAGCCAACCCAAGACGCCATGGCTAAGGCCTGTTTGGCGCAGATACTGGTCTTGCAGATCCCAGGCATAACGCATGGGTGTGTAGCAGTAGCAGATGTGCAACTGATCCGGCCCCGTGCGAACGCCCTTGGCCACCGCGTGGGAGTTTGAGATGACGAGATCGAAGCTCTTCAAGTCGAACTGCTCGATGGCTCGCGGAAAAAGCGGCAGGCACTGGCGAAAGAGCCGTTTTGCGAAGGGTATCCGCTGAACCATCGAAGTATGTATGGGCCGGTCGCCTAGTCGCGCGCGCTCCTCCGCCGAAAAGAAATCGACCAACGTATACAGGTGCGCGTCCGGGAAAAGGCCGAGCAATTCTTCCAAGACAGCTTCGGCGCCGCCCCAGGTATCGAGCCAATCGTGAACGACCGCGATCTTGGGCGTCTGCGCTGGGTCCAATTTTTCCCGACTTGGAACGATGCGAGACACTCGATACTCGGCGAACGCCATTCTACTGTCTATCCGCGCGCGAGCGGTCTATCGATTCCACGCCGGGGAAAGCAGTGCTGTAACGCAGTGCTACCATGCGAAAAGCCCCGAAGCACTCGTAATCTGTTCCGCCCTCTATGCCGATCCGCGTCGCTTTCAATGCGACCCCGCTGTTGTCACCGCTTACTGGCATCGGCAATTACATCGTAAATCTTGGCGCCGCATTCGCTGCGTCCGGTGAGATTGACGCGTATTCGTTCTATGGATATCGATGGCGTCGCGGAGTCCCAACATCCTTTGGCCAAGGTACGGGTCAGGCTGCACAAAAGCTGCGCGATGTCATAAAGCCCTGGGTTCCATTCAAGCGGGAGCTTCGGCAAGTCAAACAGCAGATCGCGTTTGGCTACGGGTTGCGCAAACGCGCGATCGACGTCTACCACGAGCCGAACTACGTTCCCATTTGTTACGACGTGCCGGTCGTCATCACCGTGCACGACCTGTCGTGGCTGCGATACCCGGAAACCCATCCCGCCGACCGGATACGTTGGCTTGAACGGGGACTTCCCCGCGCAATCGAGCATGCGGCAGCGATCATCGTCGACTCGGACTTCGTGCGGCAAGAGGTCTTGACCACGTTTCCCGTTCACGCAACGAAGGTTCGCACTGTTCATTTGGGGGTCGCCGCCGAGTTTCATCCGCGCGACGCGGAGGCGACGGCCGCGACGCGACTGCATTACAAGCTGGAACATCGCGGTTACGTTCTAGCCGTTGCCACCATCGAACCACGCAAAAATCTGACGCATGTGTTGAATGCTTATGCCTTGTTGCCTGAATCCTTGCGCGTGCGATTTCCGCTCGTCATAGCGGGGGCGGCGGGATGGCGCGCGACGCGAATGGAATCCGAGCTGAAAGCGCTGGCCGGCCGCGGTCAACTGCGCTTCCTAGGCCGCGTTCCACCAGCTGAGTTGCCGGCTCTCTACGCGGCATCCGCAGTGTTCGTCTTTCCTTCATATTATGAGGGTTTCGGTCTGCCCCCGCTGGAAGCGATGGCCTCCGGCGTACCGGTGATTTTTTCCAACCGCGCATCGTTACCGGAGGTCGTTGGCGACGGGGGCTTAAGCATCGATCCCGATCGACCTGAGGAGACCTGCACGAATCTTCGCGCGTTGCTGGAGGATGTCGCACGGCGGGACGAAATCGCGCGCCGCGGCATCGCTCGCGCGGCTCTATTCACCTGGGGTGCGTGCGCGCGGGCTACGCTGGCCAGTTATCGCGACTCGATTCAAGAATAGCCCGCGGCAACTCCTGTGATTGACCGTGCGACGCGCTTCGACGTCAGGCCGCGTAAGTTTGACAGGCAGGAACTTCGGTTGACAGGAGCGAGTTGGATAGCGGTTCGCGTGAGGCAACGAACGTTGTGCGAATCGTTTGCGACTGAAAGCGGTGGGATTTTGCCAGTCGATGGGGAAATATCGTGCATGGGCTGGGTGATAGGACAATAAACGTACTCGAAATGCTCTTTCAACGTGTCGAATATCCATTCCCTGGTTGGATGCGAGCCTCCGCCATGAATGCTCTGCGACACGTCCGCAGCGGATTCAGCTCCGATGTTCAACTCGGAGAGAGCGCCTATCGAGACCCCCGTTTCGATCAAGAGCAGGCTCGTGCATAGGCGGGAGAGGTTATGTAACGCCATGTCCGGCCGGCTACAGTGATAGAGCAGACCGTAACAGTAGACGATTTCACGTGCCGATACGGGTCCCAAGTCGGTGGCTTCAATATCGAGCAGCGAAAACTCGACGTTCGGGTGCGCCGGATACCAGCGATATGCGTCGTATATCGCCCGCATGGTTTGCACATTCTCCGGGCGCCCGTCCGTCGCCAGAACCTTGCAGCCGCGATCGAGGAGAAATGTAGTGTGAAACCCGATTCCCGCGCCGACTTCCAGCACCGTCCGTCCGGAAAGGTTAAGCCCCAAGCTCGCCAAATGTTCCTGTCGGCGTGCAGTCATCCGAACCGTGTGAATATCCGAAAAGTTGGCGAGTGGCACGGCATGTACGTCGTTACCGAGCGACTTCATGACGTATTCTGGCGAGGTCATGATGCTTTGCCGTAATTCTGAGAGTTTGCCCAGCGTACAAAACTGGGAAATTACACACTCTCTCGGGTTCACGATCCAGGAGAAGCCGAAATGCTGCGACAACGTCGCATCGGTCGATCACCGTATATCCCTTGGCCTTCGTTTACATTCACGTCTCCTCATCGCACCCAGTGCTCCTTGCCGCCGAAAAGCTTCGCCACGAAAATATCATAATAAACGGCCTCTCCCGAACCGATGGCAAGGAACTCCGGATAACCGGCCTTCACTTGGGCGTGCGCGAGTATGCGTACACCTGACGACACAATCGATAGTTCGTCGAAGCCGGAGGAATAAAGCATGTCGCGCAGGCATTTCTCGTTCGGCGAAAACCAGTTCGAGTCGTCCGAATTGAGCTCGTTCCGGCGATAAAACTGCATCAGAGCAGCCCGAGCCAGGGAGGGGTTCACGTCCGATAAGTCGCGCGCTGTTCCGTCAATGATCAGATCGTGATCGATGCACGCAGATTCCAAGTACAGGTCTTTCCTGGCAACTCGGCGACAATTGTCTAGCCCGAGCAAAGGGTAACGCAGGTGATATAGGACGCCGAAGCAAAGCACTATATCGAACAGCCCCATAACCTTTGGATCGAGATCGTAAATCGACCCATATTGATAGACGACCTTTGAATCCAGATACTCTCTTAACATGTTGAACCCGGTGAGATCCGGATTTTCGGGCCCGATCGCAACAACCTCAGCCGCGCCTCGCTTTTCACACTCAAAGCTGAAACATCCATTCCAGGAGCCGATGTCCAGGACTCGTTTTCCATCGAGCCGGTCGGGAAGTTGGACGAGGCGCAAAAGCTTCCCCACGTCGTTTTTTCCTGGAGTTATCAAGCCAGGGGCGATTTCCCAGCGCTGGTGCCAGTAGATACCTTCGAAATCCAATTTCTTCGTCATTGTGCGTTTCAAACAGTTAGATGATGAAGCCAGCGCCTACGCTGAAGTAGCCGATCGAGGGCGAGCCGCTATATCCCGACCTACCGCAACGAGAGAAGGGAGGCTTAACACATGGCTGGGACCGGTAATCGCTTTAACGGTCCTCAAAGGTTTAATGCCGGGATTCTGGGTATCCAGATGAGCTATTTCCGATACCAGGCTTGGCGTGATGAGTGCAGAACATTCTCGGGCAAGGCACGCGTTCAAGATATGCGTGGAGAATTGCACGCAAGGAGAACACACGACATCCGCGGTGACCAGGCGGTGATGCCTTCCGTAAGGGCAAAAGCGCCACCACGGACTCGATGTGAAAATGCCCAACACCGGCTTGATACATGAAACTATATGGAGTGTCCCACTATCGGTTCCGATGATGACGTCGCAGCTTTCGAGCTCGGCATAAAACCCGGCGAGATCGCGGCTCCCGACAACAATCGCTTTGCCGTTCAGTTCTAGCATGCGTGCCAAAGCCTTTAATTCCAGGACTTCATTCGGCCCTCCGATTAGCCGTATCTGGCAATCCTGATCACGAAAAAGGTGCGCGAGTTCATGCCATTTCACGAGCGGCCACTTGTTTGCTAGAAATCCGGCACTTATGCAAAGCCCGACCTCGCGAATTTGCCGGGGCCATGCCCTCACGGCGTTAGGAAAGAAATCGGAGCGGGAGTAGGGCGCGATGATCTGGCATACGGCGTCGCGTTGTATTGCCGTTTCGTGTGCGCGCCTTCGGCTGTCGGTGACGCAAACCATCGCATCCAGGCGCGCCGCGGCATAGTGGACAACATGGTCATCGCGAAGAAAGATCACGATCTCGTAGCCGCGTAGGAAATCAACCAATTCGGATTCCGTCAGCCCGCTTCCCTCACGCTGTAAGTGCTTCAACTTAAGTGGAATCGACTCAATATCAGGGATGAAGTGCTGCTGTAGAAATTCCACCTCTGGCGCGATCATAAGATCGATATTTCCAAAATGCGCTCGCAATGCGTTGATCGCAGGCAAGCTGAGAACGAAGTCACCGAGATGATCCGGCTTGACGACAGCGACGCTACTCATCTCGCGAAAGCGGGTTGGTCATTGCTTTCAGCAGAATGAATTCGTTGATTTGCGCACGGACGTATGCGTTAGTCAGCAGCAACGAAAAATAAGACGCGAGGAATAAAAAGGCTTTCGAAACCCAACCGCGGGGGGGCGAGATGCGAAATGCAGCCAACGCCTCTGATAGCGCTATCCGCTTCTGCTGCTGAATCGCAAAGAGATACTGTGGCGAGAGCGAATCCGGCGGCACACTTCCCTTGCTATACGGCAAGACTCGCAGCCGGTGGAGAAATTCCCTGAATGAATTTCGCTTCGTGTCGGCGGCGCTCGCCGGTACTGTCGACTCGGCTAGCGCCATAGAACGATCCATTGATACAAGGTGCGGAATCTTGGACCAGGTAACGTCAAGAATTCGCGAGACGTCCGAGAAATAACGCTGCCTGTCGAACTTCGCAAGATGTGCTTGCAAACCGAGAATTCCGTTGTTTTCGAGCCCTGCGCTGCTGTCTGTGCCCACCAACGATGGTCTTTCTGCTTGCACGATTGATTGCAACATTTGCGCTATATCCAAAGGATCGCAAGGGTCGCAGTAAAGAGCGAACCGACTTCCGATCTCGGGGAGAGCGCCGGTCATTGATAAAAGGCAGGGAACGCCATAACCCAAAGCCTCAAGGACGGGCAGCCCGAAGCCTTCCCAATAGGAGGGGTAGACAAAAGCTCGCGCCGAGGCATATTCCTGTCTCAGATCGCGGTCACTTATGCGGCCGCGAAGCACGACCCGGGGCACCCGATGCGCCGCGTGCCTAATCGCATCGGCGCCGTGGCCGTCGCCGCCGACAATGATGAGCGAAAATCCGTGGCCATGAAGCCCTGATAGCCGGAAGCCCTCTATCAAGCCGCGAATGTTCTTGCGCTCTTCCAGACTGCCGACAAACAACAGGTTCCGCAGATTGCCAAGTGGCGCAGGTTCACCTGGTGCGGCCAGGCGGTTGTACAGCGGAACGACCTCCACAAGTTCGCTGGGGAGTCCGTAATTCGCCCACAGATCGCGTTTGGTGCTTTCGCTGATAGCAACGGTCGTCACGTTGGGCGCCCATAGCAACTTGAAAGCACGCTTGTAAGCTGCGGCAACCTTCGCGTTGTGCCATTCGGGTCGCGTAACCGGCGTCAGATCAAGAACAAAAACGACGCTGTGACGCTCTAACCCATCGAACAGTAAATAGAGCGGATCGAAGAAGATGCTAACCGCGGTGTCGTTGATCACGCGTTTCCGGGCTTTTGGATGGGACGCGGGCTCAATCGCTTCATGGAGACGATGATTCGTCCGGTCTTTGACCTGTGTCGTCAGCTGAAAGTCATTCGCTGCAAACTCAACGACATCCACTTCGACCCCACACGCGCTCAACGCGACATCTTGATACTGGCTCAGTAGGTACTTCGTCGTGTCGCGTACGACGTGGAACATGGCGGTGTTGTTCACCGCCATGGGCGAAACGTCCACGATACATCGTCTTTTCATTGCTCGAATAAGCGAGAGAAATCAAAAGACGATGCAAGCTGAACTTGCTTTGTGAGCGCCGACAGCTTTGCCGAGAAATCGACGTGCTGCATGTCCGACCGGAGGACCTGTAGTGCGGCTGCCAGAGTACCCTCTTTTGGTATTCCCCAACTCGACGAGATCGACTGTAGTCCGACTCGATCAGGAAGGCCGACGCTGCAGTGGTCGGTGTCCATTAAGTAGGGATATTCAGAGGGGAGGAGTTCACGGAAAGCCGAATTTCTTGGGCACGCCACGGGCTTCCCTTTGCCGAGGGACTCGAACAAGCCAAGACCGAAGCCTTCCCCATAGGAACAGGTGACGTAGGCATCACAGGCGGTAATCGCCGCATCGACCTGAGCATCCGATATCGTCGCGGTATTGAGGAAAACTCTGGTCCGCTCGAGGCCCATGCGGCGCGCGGGACCGAGAAACGCATCCGCGACCTCACCAAACAGATCATCAGATCTCTCGTTGACGTCGATGGAACTGGTCTTAACCAGCAATGCCGCATCGGGATTGGCTCGCGCGAACTTGGCCCAGTCGTGAGCAAGAATGGGAAACCCCTTTCTCGGCAAGAAGGTCCCGATCGTCAATACGACAAAGGCGAACTCGCTGCGTATCTTGCGAAGGGAGTAAATGAGTCCGAGCCGTGCCTTGCCGGGTGAGCCAATTTCGCGGAACATCAGATTCGTCTCACCGGAACCTTCTTGCTCCGCAACCGTCGGGAAAGGGCAAGGCACATGCCGAAGTTGTCCGAAGAACTGTGCGTCGGTCAACGCCTTCAACTGGAATCGGGTCGGTGCCCATATTTCATCCATGTAGATGGATAGAATCTTCCATGCCGGAATACTTATTCGATTCGATTCCCAAAAAAACAGACCCACATTTTTGGCGCCGCTGAATCTTGTGAAGCGGTCGGGCGTCGTTACGTTCAGTACCACCGACCGGCGATCGGAGCCGCTCAGAAGCGCGATCACCTCCACGTCGTCGATTGTCTTGTGCTGCCAACGGCGAATATGTTTGGACGGATGAAAGTGCAAGTCAACGCCAACGACTCGTTCGAAGAATTGCGCGATTTTTCCTGTGTAGAGTTCGATCGCACGCGAATAACCAGTTCCACTATTGATATCTCCCCTGACCACCAACGTCCGCGGGCCCCGGTTCGCCGTTGGCCTCACGGCGAGACGAGATTGCAGGTGAGACTCGGCACGCTTTAAAGCTCGAAATTCGTCGCTTACCAAGAGTTCGATCATGAATTTCAGAAGCGTCAAGCCGCCCGTTGAGCGGCTTTGCCAATACCGGAGTCCGGCTTCGTCCGCTTTGCGGCGAAGCAATATTTCATAGCCCGCGGCGATTTCGTCGGCGGTTATGTCGGCGGTTATGAGAGGACCCATGGGTGTGCAATCAAATTCGTCAGCGTTTCGAACCCTGTCGGCATGCGTCATTTCCACCCGACTACGGCATAGTCTTGCGGCCCGTAGAAGTACTCGTTGAAGCGTTTCGCAAGTTCCCCGCCAGTAATATGTAGCTCTTCAGGATAGGCGTGCAACGGGAGAATCTCGACCTGCGTGAAGTCGCACGCTTCGAGCGCCAGTTGCATGAGGCCGGCGGGCAAAGGATGGCGATGGGTTGGGTCGAAGTAGAAGTTATGTGCTCCCACAAGCACGTTTCCGGGATTTGGTGTTTCTAAAAGCAGGACTCCCCCTGGAGCCAAAGCGCGATGCGCCTCGTTGAGTAAACGTATCAACGTAGCGAACGGAAGGTGTTCGATGACGTGCAGCGCTACCACTCCGCCGAGGCTAGTGTCACCCTGCTTGTGAAGATACTCCAGGCCGTCCGACCGTTCCACGGACAAGCCCTGCTGCTGGCAAGCCTCTACGGAAGAAAGGTTTGTGTCTACGCCGTAGGCTTTGATGCCATTCTCGCTGAGAACTTCGAGTAATTCTCCGCGACCGCAGCCGATGTCGACGATAGGTAATGCCTGAGTTCGCGCCTGCGCGCTCTGTAGTATGTGAAGGTGCTCGGCGACGCGCTGCTTGATCTCAGCCCTGTCGCCGCGGAATCGCTCTTGGAAGGATGTATAAAAGGTCTCAATCAATCGGCCGTCCGCTGCACATTCCGTATGCTTCCGGTTGCGCGCGGCCTCAATCTCGGCGAGCGATCGTTCCGCTACCGCCAATTTGGCCTCAACGGCTGCGCTCTTATTCGAGAGTTCCGTCCTGTCGCGCTCTTGTGAGCGGAAAACCTGATCGAATCGGGCGTCGAAATCATCGCGTTGCTTGCGGGTCAGGTCAGCAACAACATCTACTCTCTTCTCCACTCGTTCCATCCGCTTGCGATTCCGATCGAGGCCGACCTGAATTGCCTGCTGGCCCGTGTCGACTAGCGAAAAGCGCCTATCGAGCGAGTCGCATATTTCGTTTAGGTGATGGTAGATGCGACCGGTCTCTTCCTCGATGCTCCGCTGCAACTGGGAACGATGGTCTTGTGCAGACCGATATCGCGTGTCCAGCCGTCGGGCGACCCTCCCTATCAAGGGAAGCTCGAATACCCTCGCGAAAGGACGGTGGCGCAATAAGCCGCCGACAGGCGTGTTCCGTTGACGCCCCTCGCTCGAAAAACGTATAGCGCTTAAGATGCGTAGCTTGTGCACTCCGGCATCCAGCAGCTGCAGATAGGCGGCTCGCCCCGCGGAATCCGGCGGTCGCTTGAGAAAGGCAAAATAGGCGGTCTCGATTGTGGCCACGTGGTCGAGTCCCTCGAAATCGGCGAGCGTATACGGTTCTCCCTTGGCGGCCTTTGCGTCTGCAAAAGTTTCGGGTGAGAACTTGTGCAACGGCGCTCGCGATAGCAGAGGATGCGTGCCTCCACTCACAGTCTCATCAGACATGAAGTCGCCGTTCGATGACCGTCGGGCGACCAAATATCTTATATGCCTCAGCAGGCTTTCGCTGCCGGCATCAGCTGGAGAATCTTCGTTAGATACGGGCATCGGTCGCCCCGACGTTGACGCAGGAGCATTCGGTGTCCAGCACGCTGCTACCGATTGAAAAAGGACCGTCGCCTGAGATTACTTGAAACACGACCGCATGATCCACCCAGTCATAGTTGTCGCTGACATGCGTCGCATCGCGGTGCAAGGCGACCGCAATACTGTAGTTCCCGACACCAAGTTTCATCGCCTTGATTTCGAAGTCGAACCGAATGGTCGCGCCGACATCGAGCGAGGGAGCGGCTACCTTCAGGTGATGGGTGCTCGTACCAAAAATGTCGTTTCCAATACGGTCTCTTATCAGGAACCCGGCCGTCAACTCGTCTAGGGACGATTTGATTATCGCGGTGATGCGGATGACAACTCGGGTACCCGCGCGTACAACTTTTACCGGCTCGCCGTCCGCCAAGAGCTCTGCGGACACGACGCGCGCCTTGCTGTTTCCCGAGCGCGTCGCTATTTCGGGAAAGCCTTCACTTTTTACTTCCTGAATCTGATACTCGGACTCGCGACGGGCAATAATCGCATTGTAAAGATTGAGCACGGAATCGGGTCGGTCATCCTTGACTAGAAGCCCAGCGTCGAGCAGTAGCGCCCGATCGCAAAGCGTCTTCACTGCCCCTGGATCGTGGGAAACAAAGAGCAGCGTTGTTCCCAGCGCTTTGAATTCGCGAATTCGAGCAAAGCATTTGTGCTGAAAATACACGTCGCCAACCGATAGCGCTTCGTCGACGATAAGAATTTCGGGACGAAGCATCGTCGAGACACTGAACGCCAAACGAACCTGCATCCCGCTTGAGTACGTTCTGACCGGCTCGTCGATATACGTTCCAATCTCCGCGAATCCCTCGATGCCGGGCATGTGAGACGAAATTTCGTGCGGCCTGTAGCCAAGCACCTGTCCTGCCATGTAAACATTTTGGCGTCCGGTGAAATCGGGGTGGAAGCCCATGCCGAGTTCGAGCAACGCCGATACTCGGCCGTCGGTGGCGATCTGGCCCGCGGTCGGCTTCGTCGTCCCCGTGATCAGCTTGAGAAGCGTGCTCTTGCCGGCACCGTTTTGACCAATGACTCCGACGGCCTCGCCCGCCTTCACGCGGAAGTTTATGTCGCGCAAGACCCAGCTAAGCGTATACCGGGGCGTATCGCCGATGAAAAACCAGCCGGCGATTTGCGCCCAGCGATGCGGATATTTTCTGTACGCTTTACCGAGCCCCGAGACTTGCAGGACAGTCTTCAAAGCTCGTCAACCAATTCGTCCGAATGCTTGCGAAATACCAACACCGCCAACGCGAACGTCGTTATGCCGAGTATCAGGGCCGGCGCGAGAGAACTCCATGCAGGTTGGGCGCCCTGCACAAATATTCCCTGATACCCTTCGATGACGGCAACCATAGGATTCAAATAAAGCCACTCGCGCACGTATTCCGGAAGAATGGATATCGGATAGACGATGGGGGTCAGCCAAAACCAAAACGGCATCAAGACGCCGATCACCTGGCCGACATCCCGAATGAAAACGTTAAAAGTCCCGGCGATTATCCCTATTCCTACACTGAGCGCGCTTTGGATCGCGAGTAACGGTAGGCAACTCAACACAACGATCCCCGGAAATCGGCCCATAACAACGAGAAATACCAGGAACACCGAGAACACCACCAGGAAATTCATTGCCGCAGAGACGAGGAGAATCGCAGGAAAGCAAATTCGCGGAATACTCGACTTCTTGAGCAAGGATGCATTTTCAAAAAAAATGGTTTGCGAGCGCGTGATGATTTCGGAAAATAAATTCCACGTCAGAACTCCAGCGCATAGATAAATTCCGAAGGCCAGTTTATCGTCCAGCCCCGGCAGACGGGCGCGCATGATCTCCGAAAACACCAGCGTGTAGATCAGAATCAGCACCAGCGGGTGGATGAGGCTCCAGACGAAACCGATTTTCGAGCCCAGATAACGCGAATTGAATTCGCGCTTCGCGCTGCTGAAAATGAACGCGCGATAACGCCACAACGCGTAGATCATCGTGACGGGCGCCTAAAGCTTCGTGGGAATGACCAGGCGGCGGCTCAAGAAGCTCGCACGCCCAGAAACGCCGCTTGCGGCAGCGTCAGCACTTCGGCATCTATTATTGCCTCCCCGTCCTAATCGGGAGGATCCCTGCTTCATTCTCGGCTCACGCGCTGCAAATCCGCATCCAACATCATCTCGATCAGCTGCCTTAGCGGCGTCCTTGGCTGCCAGCCTAAACGCTCACGCGCTTTAGACGCATTTCCGAGCAGGACATCGACCTCTGCTGGCCGGAAGAACTTGGGATCGATGACCACATAGTCTTCGTAATTCAGGTCGACGCAGGCACACGCAATGCGGCACATATCGCGCACGGTCGTTGAGGTGCCGGTGGCAATCACGTAGTCACCCGGGTCTTCTTGTTGCAGCATAAGCCACATCGCTTCGACATAATCGCCTGCGAAGCCCCAGTCGCGCTTGACATCGATATTTCCAAGACGCAGCTCTTTGTTCTTACCAAGCTTAATGCGCGCGACGCCATCGGTAACCTTACGGGTGACGAATTCCAGACCGCGCAGCGGCGATTCGTGATTAAACAGGATACCGCTCGACGCGTGGAGGCCGAAGCTCTCACGGTAATTGATCGTTGCCCAGTGGGCGAAAAGCTTGGCGACACCATACGGGCTGCGCGGGTAGAAGGGAGTGTTCTCGTCTTGGCGCTCGGCCTGAATAAGGCCAAACATCTCGCTCGTCGAGGCTTGGTAGAAGCGCGTCTTGGGCGAGATGAGCCGAATCGCTTCCAGCACGTTCATGGCGCCGACGCCGGTGGCCTGTGCCGTCAGCAGCGGCTGCTGCCATGAAGTCGCGACGAAGCTCTGCGCGCCGAGGTTGTAGAGTTCTTCGGCCGCACTTGTTTCGAGCGCTCGCAAGAGGGAGCTCAAGTCGGTCAGATCACCCTCAAGAAGGGTCACACTATCCAGGATGCCTAATTCGCGCATGCGCCAAAGTCCGTCGGAGCTCCGCCGTGCGTTCAGGCCAAAAACACGATACCCCTTGCCTAGCAGAAATTGTGCGAGATACGCTCCGTCCTGTCCGGTGATTCCGGTGATGAGTGCAGACTTAGTCATGTTTTGGTGTTGACTCCAATAGGCAGAGGTATCGCGGAGCGAAATGGCGACTGGGGTTTGCGCAGGTCACTTGCATGGCGAATGCGCTTGGGGCTTCTGAAAGCAGCGCTTTCCGCGTGCCGCATCCGTGCCGCGCCCCGGTTCGATTTTTGCCCGCAACCCGGCTATGTCGATCAGGCCACTCGGACTATTCTCAGGGCGCGGCCGCTTCGATTCTCGCGTGGGTCGGAGACTGCGCAGCAGTCGCGAGGCAGGGCACGGAAAATTATAGCAAATCAACAACCGATAACTCGGTCTTCCGTCCCGTCGCTATGCCCTGCAGGTTGCGTTGTCTCGGGCGCCGCACCTGGATTCTTCAACGCAAAAACGTTATCGTTACTCACGGCGTATGCACTCGTTTGCAAAAAGGAGTGATTATCTGGTCGACCATCAAGAATACGCCGTCCTATCACCTCACCTCACATAACTTTCGAGCATGACCTTGGGCTGGCAGGTCCCATTGGTGAAAGAAGCTGTTCAGGAGGCTCGCGATTATTCCCTTGCAGGGGGAAGCGCACTGCAAACCATATGATTCAGGGCTGGTCCGCACACCTTAAAGCGCAAACTTTGGTTTTCCTATCGCTAATTTCAAGACCGCGCAGTACGTCTGATAACTCGGAAGAATGAGTCCCACAACAATCATGTCCGGTCGAAGATTGGGTACGGTTCAGTACAGGGCGGAAACGGTAATCAGCTGTGCGCAGAATGGCGAAGATATACTCCTCAACCGGGCGCTGAATGGCAAAAAAGACGGCTTCTATGTAGATATCGGTGCCGGTGATCCGAACTGGGATTCGGTAACGAACTGGTTCTATCGTATAGGTTGGAGGGGCATTAACGTAGAGCCGAATCCAATCTTTTGCGAGACACTCGTTCGATTTCGTCCCGAGGATGTCAATCTCAATGTAGGCGTGTCTAAGGCGCCGGACATTCTTACGTTCTATCAGGTGCATGCCAACGAGTTAGGGCACGGCTGGGGGCTTTCGTCTTTCGACGCCGGCAGCCTGGGGCGCGCCAAAGCTATGGGCCTGAGAGTCGCACAAATTCCGGTTTCGGTGCTGCCCTTGCAACAGATCGTTGACACGTATTGCCAGCAGCGTCAGATAGATTTTCTCAAGATTGATGTTGAGGGTTTGGAGGCAACAGTATTATCGTCTCTTGACTTGCAGCGTACACGTCCAGTGATCTTATGCATTGAAGCTGTGGAGCCCTTTTCAGCAGTGCCAGCGTTCGCCGAGTGGGAGCCGATGATCGTGAACGCGGGCTATGAACTGGGTATTTTCGACGGAGTAAACAATTTCTATGTCCGCGAGGAATCGCCTGAAGTTCTTGTTCAGCTAAATGCTCCGGTGAATTGCAGCGACCGATGGAGGAAATGCACGCCGGTCGACTTCGACCAACCTCTTTGAGGTTTGCTAAGCGCGGGAAGTCAGAATCGGGACAAGTCAGGCCGTTTCCCTAACTTGACTTCCACAGCTGGTTGGAGGCTAGAAGTGGCCCCATGCAGTTGGACAGGTTTTCGGGTTTGTTAAGTGATGGCTTT
>JBBJMT010000023.1:0-32227 GCA_037719965.1 Casimicrobiaceae bacterium
GCCATGCAACCTGTGGCAGCGCCATGCAACCTGTGGCAGCGCCATGCAACCTGTGACAGCCCGGCTACATGAAAATTCCCGCAGCGCTTAAACGAACATTGATCGGCGAAACGCGGCCAAGCCTTACGTCACGAATGCAGCCGGCTGGTCCGGGGCACGCCAACGAGCAGATATTCCATCTGATCGGCGAGGATGCGTCGATTGCGCAAGATGAAATGTTCGTGGCGATTGGGCACATAGGGAACGTAGAGCAGGCGCATTCCTGCGTGATCCGGGTGCCGATTGCCCTTGCGGGTGTTGCAACTGCGGCACGCCGTGACCGTGTTGGTCCAGCTATCGCGGCCGCCGCGCGAGACCGGGACGACATGATCCCGCGACAGATCGCGCAAGAGGAACCGCTTGCCGCAATACGCGCAGACCTGCCGATCGCGAGCGAACAGCATCGAGTTGGTGAGCCCGGGCGCGTGCACGTGCAGCCCTGCCCCACTACCCTTTATCGCGAGAATCGATTTGGTCGCAATGCGCGAGCGTACGCCGTCGCGCTGGTAGCCGCCGCGAAATTCGCGGACCTCCCCTCCCACCGACCAGGCCACCAACTGTTTCGCGTGGTAGGTAATGGCGTCCTCCAACGCCACCCACGCCTGCGGCAAGCCAGCCATATCGACAGTCAATACCAACGGTTCCATGTTCTGCCCAAGTGCCGGTACAGCGGCGGCTCCACTTTAGTCACAAATCGTGCCAACCGAAGTATGCACGAGGTTGGGCGCTTTTGTCTGTTGCAATTTCGTCCTCTCAAAAACCCCGCCTTCGCGTTAATATCGTCCGCCCTGCCGCGACAAGAAAAGGTGCGTTTGCTTGGCGCGCGCGCCTCTAGGAAAAAGCGATACCACGAATGAGATTCTTATCAATCGGAAAGTCCCTACGTCGCGCGCTGTACCTGTCCGTCCTGCTCTGCGCCGCGCCGCTCGCGCGCGCTGCCACCGTCACGGCAGTCGAGTTCTACAACGAATCGCTCGACCACTACTTCGTGAGCTCGCTCACGCCGGACATCGACGCGCTCGACTCCGGCCGTATTCGCGGCTGGAAGCGGACCGGACAGACGTTCCAGGTATTTCCCACTCAGGAAGCCGGCGGCGCGAGCGTCCACCCCGTCTGCCGTTTCTACATTCCACCCCAACGAGGCGATTCGCACTTCCTTTCCGCGTCGGATGCCGAATGTGCGACGGTCTTAGGCCTTACCGCCACCGATCCCAATTACAGCGGCTACGTTCACGAATCGCCGAATGTGTTCTACATCGCGCTGCCGGACGTCACGACGGGCAACTGTCCGGCGAATACGCTTCCAGTATTCCGGCTGTGGAACAACCGCGCCGATTCGAACCATCGGTACACGATCGATCCTGGCATCAAGGCGCAGATGCTCGCAAGGGGCTACGTCGCGGAAGGCTACGGCCCCAATGCGGTGGCGATGTGTGCAGGGACGAGTGCGCAGGCCGATGTTCAGGTGCGTCTTACAACGACGTCGCCGTTCGCGCCTGGCTGCGATGGCGCCCCGCCGACTGGCGCGCTGTTTACCAATGCGGAGGTCGAACCGTACGTCGCAGTCAATCCGCGTGATCCGAACAATCTTGTCGGCGTGTGGCAGCAGGATCGCTGGTCGGACGGCGGTGCAGCGGGATTGCGCACCGGCTTCTCGTTCGATGGCGGGCGTACGTGGGGACAAACTGCCCCGCCATTCTCGCGTTGCGCCGGCGGCAACGCAGCCAACGGCGGCGACTACGAGCGAGCGACCGATCCATGGGTCACCTTCGCTCCCGATGGCACCGCATTTCAGATTGCGCTGGCGATCAGCGGCGAAGGTCTGACGCCGGGTTCCGCCAACGCCATGCTCGTCAGCCGCTCGGTTGATGGTGGTCGCACCTGGAGCAACCCCACCACCTTGATTCGCGACGGCGCAGAAGCGTTCAACGATAAGGAGTCGATCACGGCCGATGCGACCGATGCCCGATACGTGTACGCGGTGTGGGATCGGCTGCCGGCCGCCGGCGGCGGACCGAGCTATTTCAGCCGCACGACCAACGGCGGCGCGAGCTGGGAAACGGCGCGTCCCATTTACGATCCCGGCAACAGTAGCCAGACTATCAATAACCAGATCGTTGTCTTGGGGAACGGCACGCTGGTGAACTTCTTCACGCGTCTCGACTTCGCAGGAGACAATCTCGTCGGGTCAACCTTGCAATTGATTCGCTCCATCGACCGGGGCGTGACTTGGTCCACACCGGTCACCATTGCCGACGTCCAGGCGCTGGGCGTACGGGATCCGGTAACGGGTTTCGGGGTCCGCGACGGTGCATATCTCGGGTCGATCGCCGCGGGCCGCAACGGCGTGCTCGCCGCCGTTTGGCAAGACGCGCGGTTCAGCGGCGGTGTACGCGACGGCGTTGCGTTCTCGCGCTCGTTCGACGGCGGTATCACCTGGTCAGTGCCAGTCCGCATCAACCGCGAACCCGCGGTGCAAGCCTTCATTCCCGCGGTGACCATTCGCGACGACGGCGCAATCGGCGTGACCTACTTCGATTTTCGCAGCGACACCAGCAGCGCCGAAGCGTTGCTGACCGATTATTGGCTGGCGCAGTCGACCGACGGGGTGACCTGGCGGGAGAGCCGCGTGGCCGGTCCGTTCAACTATTCCGTTGCCCCGAATGCGCGCGGGCTGTTCCTCGGCGATTACATGGGGTTGATCAGCATCGGCACGACGTTCGTCCCGTTCTACACGACGACAAACGACGGCAATCTCGTCAATCGCACCGACGTATTCGCAACGCTTGCAACGTCCCCCGGTAGCGCGGCCACGGCAAAGATCGCGGAAGCGGACCAGGACACGTTGACACCACCGATGCGCGCGGAACCCGCACCGCCGCTGCCGCTGACACCCCAGTTGCAGAAACGCTTACACGACGCCGTCGCGCGCACCCTGGAACGGCGCGCGCCCGGATGGACGCCGCGCGGGATCATCAGCGATCCTGACCCAAGGCCGAGGTAAGAAAGGGGCGTTGTTCGCGCGGGCACGGTCTCGGGCAAGCCTCTCAGCAAGAATGACATCGACTCTTGCCGACGCTGCGATTTATGGCGACGCGCAACGCAGGGCGTCAGCGGTGAAGGCCCCGCATCCGCGCAGTTGATGCTCGTGGGCGAGCAGCCCGGCGATGAAGAGGACCTACAGGGAAGACCCTTCGTCGGCGCCGCCGGCAAGTTGTTTCGCGGCGCACTTGCCGACGCCGGAATCGCCGTTGACGACGTCTACCTGACGAATGCGGTGAAGCACTTCAGTTGGGAGCCACGCGGCAAGCGGCGCATTCACAAAACGCCGGCGCAGCGCGAGATCGCGGCGTGACACTCCTCTAGTCATCGGGTCGACGGGGCCCCCGATGCAGACACGGCGCGCGCGCGCCTGCAGTGCGCCTCCAGTTGACAGCCTGTGGCAATGTCTATACAAATAGACAAATGCTGCTCATTCGCGAGCAACGCCGCGGCTCAGCTCGGGATTCCGGGGAGCCCTCCCCGTCACCAGCCGCGGTCGAAGACCTCGATGCGTTCCAGCCACAGCCGGCGATTGCGCTGCACCACCAGATCAAGGAGGACTTGTTCCTCCACCTTCGCTCCGGGCGCTGGCCACCCGGCTTCGCGCTGCCGACCGAGGAAGCACTCTGCCGTCACTACGGCGTGAGCCGGGGCACGGTGCGCCGCGCGATTGGCGATCTCGTCACCGAGGGCTATATCGGGCGCCATCGCGGCCGCGGCTCATTCGTCAGCCGCCCGAAGCTCGAAAGCGGGATCGTGGGCTCATACAAGAGCTTTCGGATCGACGGCCCGCCGCTCGACCCGGGTGGGCGTGTTCTCGCCTGCCGCCGTGTGCGCGCGGTAAAGGATGTGGCGGCGATGCTCAAGCTCGACTCCGGTGGCGCTATCTGGCGTCTTGAGCGCGTGCGCTTCACCGAGCGGTTACCAGTCAGCCTCCAGACCAGCTACATCCCGGTCGACCTCTGCCCCGACCTTGCCCGCCACGATCTGCGCACCCGGCATCTGATCGACGTGATGCGTGATGAGTACGGCGTGCAACTCATCAGCGCCGTCGAATACGTCGAACCCACGATCGCCGACGGTTACGCAGCGAAGGTGCTTTCGGTGCCGTTGCGCACGCCGCTATTCCAGATCGAGCGCATCACCTGCTCGACGAACGAGACCGTCGCCGAATACCGCCGTGCGCTGCTGCGCGGCGACATCTATTGTTACCGGATCGAGCTGAGATGAGCCAGGTTGCCAGAGCCGAAACGTGCGTTCGCGAAGCCGCCACTGCCGGCGCGATTGCCTTTACGTACGAAGGCGAGCCGCGGATGACCGCAGGAGCGTTGCAGCGCTGGACGCTGCGCTTCACCGCGCAGATCGATCTACCCGCCGGTGCGCGCATCGGCGTCGCGCATCGCTGGCCGAGCGACTGGGGTGTGGCGCAGGCGAGCAATGCTGGTGATGTCGATTACCTCGAAGCGGAAACTTCTGACGGCACCAGCGTGCGCTGGTGGAACGCGCGCCTGCACACCTGGCATCCGTTCGACCACATTGTCTTCGTCGAGCTTCCCGAGGGGCTTGCCGCCGGCGACGCCGTCGCGTTGCGCTACGGCGAGGGCCGGAGAGGCTCCCCCGGCTACCGCGTTCAGACATTCATCGAGGAAGCCTCGCCGTCCAGCCTGCGCTGGCAGGCCGCCGACGGCGAGCCGTGGGTCGAGTTCGCGCGCCATGCCGTCAAGATCGTGGGCGCGGAACCGACTCGTCTAGTCATCAGCGCGCCGTCGCGCGTCGCGACCGGCCAACCGTTCGAGCTGCACGTGCGCGTCGAGGACTCCTGGGGCAACCCGGCGCGGCTCGACGCGCCCCTCGAGCTCGAAGTCACGAGCAACGGTTTCGAGGCGGTCACACCGCAACGCGTGACGGTGCCGCCCTGCGCATGGATGCGACTGCAGTCCGTCCTGCAGCGACCGGGCATCCACCGCCTGGAAGCGCGCACGCTCGGCCAGTGGGCGCTCCAAACGAGCAGCAACCCGGTGGAGGCGTGCGCTAACCCGCCGGCTGAGCCGCTGTTCTGGGGCGACCTGCATGCGCAGTCGGTAATCGGATGCGGCGCGCGCTCGATTGACGCTTACTACGCTCACGCCCGCGACTTTTCCGCGAGCGACTTCGCCTCGCACCAGGCAAACTGCTTCCTCGTTTCGCGTAAGGATTGGCAAGAGACGCAGGCGAGCACGCAGCGGCACCACGCGCCGCGGCGCTTCGTCACGTTCCTCGGCGTCGAGTGGTCGGGTGCGTCGTCAGTCGGTGGCGACCACAACCTCTACTTCCCTGGCGATGAGGCGGAGCTTCGCCGCTGCAGCCACGAGTTCATCGCGGACAAGTCGGACGCCGACACCGACTTGAAGCACATCGAAGACGTGTACCGGCACTACCGCGGCAGCGATACGCTCCTCGCCGTGCACGTGGGCGGGCGCACCGCGGACCTAACCTGGCACGAGCCGGGCCTGGATCGGCTGGTGGAAGTGCACTCGACGCACGCGACCTCGGAATGGTTTCTGTTCGACGCGCTCTCCCGCGGCTATCGGATGGGCGTGATCGCGGGCAGCGATGGCGTCGACGGGCGCCCAGGCAACTCGCATCCGGGGCGTTTAAGCGTTCGCAACGTGCGCGGCGGACTGACCGCGATCCTCGCACCGGAGCTCACGCGCGCCGCGTTGTGGCAGGCGCTGCAGGACCGGCGCTGCTACGCGACTACCGGCGAGCGCATCCTGCTCGACTTTCACGCCGGCGCAGCGCGTATGGGCGACGCGGTCGACGCCGACGCGGCACGCGGGCTTTCCGGGTTCGAGGTTCGCGTCGAAGGCACGTCCCCGCTCGAGCGAATCGACTTCTTCCGCGGCACGCAGTGCCTGCGCAGTGTCGATTGCTTCGCCGAAGCGGGCGCGCTCTCGAACCGGGTGCGCGTGGCCTGGCAGGGTTTGAGCGCGCCGGGCAACTGGCAGCGCGCACGCATGAATTGGGACGGAGAGCTGCGCGTCGAGGGCGCGAAGATCGGCGCGGCGCAAGGTTGGGCATTCGACACGCCGGACGAGGGCCTCCGGGACCAGGATCGCGGCCGCGTTCGCTGGCGCTCGGTCACCGCGGGCGACTGGGACGGGGTGGTGCTGGAGATCGACCGGCCCGAGGACGCCGAGCTCTGGTTCGTGACCGGGCCGATGAACTTGCGCATGCGCCTGGCGCAATTGGGGCCGAGTGGACGACGCTTCGACGCGCACAATCCCGAGCGCAGTGTCGAGTTCAGGCGGTTGCCCGAGCGCATGCCGCCGTATGCGTTCAGCGGCCAGTTCGCCGACCCGTCACCGATCGCGGGCGAGCAGGCGTACTGGGTGCGGGTACGCCAGAGCGACGGCGCGTATGCGTGGTCGTCGCCGATCTTCGTCACGGCCATGGCGCGCTAGCGATGTCGACGCTCGCCCCCTCCGGCAACGCCCGCGTGTTCGGCGCGGTCGCATCCCAAGACGGCAAGCGGGCCGCGGTTGACGGCTTCAAGATTCGCGTCGACCGGCTCAGCAAGCGATTCGCGACCGACCCGCCGGACGCACCGCCGGTGCTGGGCAAGATTTCGCTCGACGTACGCGAGAACGAGTTCATCGTGCTGCTCGGGCGCAGCGGCTGCGGCAAGACGACGCTGCTTAATATCATCGCCGGGCTGGAGCAGGCAACGGACGGCCTGGTGCACGTCGACGACGTAGTCGTCTCTCGGCCAGGACAGGGCAAGGGAGTTGTGTTCCAGCAGGGCGCGCTATTTCCCTGGCTCACGGCCGCGCAGAACGTCGAGTTCGCGGCCAAGAGCCGCGGCGTGCCGCCGCGCGAGCGCCATGCCCTGTGCCGGGAGCTTTTGGCCCTCGTCGGCCTCGCCGGCGCCGAAGGGAAGTATCCATTCGAGCTGTCCGGGGGGATGCAGCAACGTGTGGCGATTGCCCGCGCATTGGCGCTCGATCCGCACATCCTGCTGATGGACGAGCCTTTCGGCGCGCTGGACGAGCTGACCCGCATCGAGATGCAGAACGAGCTGCTGCGCGTGTGGGCCGCGCGGCGCAAGACCGTTGTCTTCGTGACGCACAGCATCTGGGAAGCGCTGGTGCTCGCCGACCGCATCCTGGTGCTCGCGTCAAGGCCGGGCCGCATCGTTCTCGATCGCACGGTAATGCTGCCGCGTCCGCGCTCACGCACCGACCCCGAGCTGCTTCGCTTGTACGAAGCGATCTGGACGTCGCTGCAGTGAGCGCGCAGTCCGCGTTCGCCGGAAGCCTTGGCCACCCGCCCAAGACGGCGCCGACCCGCGACTGGCGCGACTGGGGCTATCCGCTGCTCGTCATCGCCACAGGACTCGCACTGTGGCAGGGCGCGGTGATCATTGGGTGGCTGCGTCCGATCCAGTTTCCGCCGCCCTCGAAGCTCGCAGCGAGCTTGGTCGAACTGGTCGTCGACGGCTATCCCGAAGGCATCGGCCTTGGGACGCACTTCGCGATCACGATGCAGCGCATCCTGCTCGGCTACTGCGCCGCTATTACCCTCGCGATCCCGCTCGGCCTCGTCATCGGCTGGGTGCCGCTGCTGGACGACCTCACCGATCCGGTGATCGCGTTCGGACGGTCGGTGGCCACACTTTCGCTGCTGCCGCTCGCCGTCGTGTGGTTCGGCACCGGCGAGCTGGCCAAGGTGTTCCTGATCGGGTACGGCTGTTTCTGGGTCATGCTTTCTAACGTCGTCGCCGCGGTCAAGAGTGTGGACCCGGTGCTGATCCGCGCCGCGCGGACGATGGACGTCTCGGGCGTCGCATTGTTCCGCCAGGTTGCCCTGCCCGCTGCGCTGCCGCGCATCTTCTCCGGCGCACGCGTGGCCCTGGGCGTTGGGTTCATGGTGATCGTCGGCGCCGAGATGATCGGCACGATCCGCGGCCTCGGCGCGCTGATCATGGAGGCGCGCACGTTCTATCGCACCGACATCACGATGGTCGGCATGTTCGTCATCGGCGCGCTGGGTCTTGCGATTGCCGTGGGGCTCGAGCGGCTCGAGGCGAAGCTCTTGCCGTGGCAGGCGCGCGAAGCGAGGCGCAGCACATGAGCGTAGCAGCGGGCATGCGCGCCAACGCCGTCGTGGATCCGTCCGCCGGTCGCCGCCTGTCGCGCCCTGTACTGGGAGCGATCGGCGCGTTCGCCGTCGTCGCCCTGTGGGAGGGCAGCGCACGGCTGGTGTGGAGCGACGCCCAGGTGCTGCCGGCGCCCACGCAGGCGATCGCTGCGGCGTGGCAGCACTTGAGCGCTGCCGAGCTCGCGCAGCATGTCGGTTGGAGCCTGTGGCGCATCCTCGCCGGGTTCGCGCTGGGCGCCATCGCTGGGGTGGCGCTTGGCGTCGCGTCCGGCTGGTATGTGTGGCTTGCGCGCCTGGTGCGACCGATCGTCGAACTGTTACGGCCGATTCCGCCGCTCGCCTGGATTCCGATCGCGATCGTCTGGTTCGGTCTGGGTGAGCCGTCGAAGATCTTCGTCATCTTCCTCGGCGCATTCTTCCCGATCTTCACCAATGCCTGGCGCGGCATGATGTCGGTGTCGCCAGTGCTGCTTGCCGCGGCGCGCACGATGGATGTCGACGGGCCGGCGCTGCTGTTCAAAGTCGCGCTTCCCGCGGCGCTGCCCGACATCTCGACGGGGCTGCGCGTCGGGTTCGGCCTTTCGTTCGGCATCCTCGTCGCAGCGGAGCTGATCGCCGCCGAGCGCGGCATGGGCTTCCTGGTGATGCATTCGCGGCAGCTCGGCCAGCTCGGGGTGGCCGTGTTCGCGATCCTGCTGATCGGCTTCGTCACGCTGGTTGCGGACAGCCTGCTCGCGGCAACGCTGCGTCGGCTGGTGGGGCGCCGCATGCCGTCCTAGTCGCGGAGGGCGAGCAGGCGGGTCGAGCGCAGGTTCCGTCGTCAAACGCTTTAAGACTTTAGGAGGAGAGCAAATGAAACGCAGGAAGTTTCTCTCGAGTGTGGCGGCGGGCGCGGGAGTCGCGCTTGCCGGTAGCACGTTGACGGGCCGCGCATGGGCGCAGGCGAAGCCCGAAACCACGCGGCTCAACCTGGCGTTCGGCCTCGATCCGGTCTTCGCCCCGCACATGGTCGCGATGCAGAAGGGCTGGTTCCGCGACGCGGGCTTCACCGAGGTCAACACGAAGACGTTCACCGGCGGCGCAATCGCCGGAGAGGCGCTGGTCGCGGGCGAGATCGCACTGTGGACGCCGGGCAACCTGCCGCCGATCTCGATGAGCCACAGCGGCGTGCCCGTCGTCATCCTCGGCACGAATGCGCTCGCGATGTCGGCCGACCGCCTGGTCGCACGCAAGGACGCAAACGTGCGCACACCGGAGGACCTGTACCGGATCCGCATCGGGCTCTTGCAGGGGTCGACGGCGAGCGCCGACCTCTACTTCCTCGCGCAGCACTACAAGCTCGACGAGAAGCGGCTGCAGGTCGTCAACATGCCACCGCCCGAGCAACTCGCTGCGCTGAACTCCGGCAGCGTGCAGGCGATGCTGTGCTGGCAGCCCTGGGGCTACAACGCGCTGAAAGGCGGCAACACCGAGCTCATCCATACCGGCCTTAAATCGGAGTTCGCGGCGAACAAGGGCCAGGACGCACAGATCTCGTATACGCGGTCGCTGTTCGTCGCGAGCCAGGATTTCGTGCGCAAGAATCCTCAAGCGACGCGGCGGATGATGGAAGTGCTGCTACGCGCCCAGCGCTACGTCGCGGATCCGAAGAACCGCGAAGAAGTGATCACACTTTTCGTCGAGCAAACCAAGCAGGACCGCACGCTGGCCAATGCGATCTGGGACCAGTACACGTTCGATCCGGTGTTCGATGATCGCTACGTGCGTGACATGGAGCGGCTGACCGAGTTCCTGGTCGCCTCGGGCCGGCTGAAGTCGCCGAAGCATCCGCTCGACTACACGTTCACCGATCCCGTCGCCGCCGTCGATCCGGGTCTCGTGAAGGTGCCCGGCCGCTTCAAGGCTTAAGCGGATGGGGGGAGCGCGCATCGGCGTAGCGATGCTCGGCGCGGGCTCCATCGCCGAGTATCATCTCGCCGGCCTGGCAGCGGCCGGCGGCGCCGATGTCCGCGTGGTGGTCGGGCGCACGCGCGACAAGGCCCTAGCTGTCGCGCAGCGCTTCGGTGTCCCCGAGGCGAGCACCGATGTCGCGGCAACGCTCGATCGCCGCGATGTGTACGCGGTGATCGTCGCCACACCGGACGACACCCACGAGGCGATCGCCGTCGCCGCCGCGCAAGCGGGCAAAGCCATCTTGCTGCAAAAGCCGATGGCGGGCAGCGTGTCGGGTGCGGAGCGCATCGCGGGGGCCGCTGCACGGCACGGCGTCGACTTGCAGGTCAGCTTCATGCATCGATTTTTCGACGAGGTCGCGCAGGCCCATCAATGGCTCGACGAACGCCTGCTGGGACGCGTGCTCGCCGCCCGCATCCGCAATGCGACACCAGGACCCGACTGGGGCGGCTGGTTCTTCCAGCGGGCATGCGTGCCCCATGGCGTCGTCGATCAGCTCGGCGTGCACGGCATCGATCTCGTCGAGCAGTTATTGGGCCGCGTGCGCACCGTCAGCGCGCGGGCCCGTATCGCAATGCCCGAGCGGCGTCTTCGCGACGGTACGGTCGTGCAGGTCGAGACGATCGACAACGCAACCGCGACCTACGAGCTCAACGACGGCACGCTGGTCACGCACGAGATGTCGATGACCGAAATGGCGGGCTGCGACCGGTTCCGCATAGAGATCTACGGCGAGAAGGGCACGCTGTGGCTGCGCACCGAGCGCGGGCGTCTCGCCGTCGCCGTGCCCGAGCGCTACGGCCGCGATTGGCACGTGCCCGAGCTTCCGCAGGCCGCGCTGGGGCAGCGCCAGCACGCGGTATGGCTGGCGGGTGTCGCAGGCGATGCACCTCGGCTCGACACCGCCGGCGACGCATTGCGGGGTATGCGGGTGGTGCAGGCGCTCATACGCTCCAGCGAGCGCGGTGGACAGGCAGTGTCTGTCGCCAATGCCGATCGGGGAGCCTCGACCGAGGCGAGTGAACACGCCGCCGGGAGCAGCCACCGATGAAACCCGTGCTGCCGCCTCGGGAACGACCTGAGCTGAATGCGTGAGCCCATCGATGGAGCAGCCACCGATGAGACCCGTGTTGCCGCTTCGGGTGGGCGTCCTCTCGTTCGCCCATTACCACGCGAACTTCTGGAGCGAGGTATTCGCCGCGCGCGGCGTGCTGGCGGGGGTCTGGGACGACGACCCGGCGCGCGGCCGGGAGGCGGCCGACCGGTTCGGTACCGCGTTTCACGTTTCGCTCGACGCGCTGCTCGCGCAATCCAATGCCGTTGCAATCTGCAGCGAGACGTCGCGCCATGCCGATCTCGTCGACGCCGCGGCGCGCCAACGCTGCGCGGTCCTCTGCGAAAAGCCGTTGGGCACGAACCTCGCGGATTGCGAGCGCATCGTGCGCGCCGTCGAGGTCGGCGAGCTCTTCTTCATGCAGAGCTTTCCCAAGCGTTTCGACCCGGCGACGCACCGGCTGCGCGAAGCGGTACAAGGCGGCGAGCTCGGCCGGATCACGCTGGCGCGGGTGCGTCACGGGCATTTCTACGGCCTGCAGCCGGATTTCCGCGAGCGCTGGTACGCGCGCCGCGCGCTGTCGGGCGGCGGCGCGCTGCTCGACGAGGGCGTGCACGCTGCCGACCTGCTCGCCTGGCTGTTCGGCCTCCCCCAGACGGTCGTTGCACAGGTCAGCCACGAAGCGCTCGGGCTCGAGGTGGAGGATCTTGGCGTCGCGGTGTTCCGTTGGGAATCCGGCCTGATCGGCGAGATCGTGTCCAGTTTCACGTTCGCCGCGGCGGACGTCTCGGTCGAGCTGTACGGCACGCAAGGCAGCTTGCTGCTGTCGGGTGTGGACCTCGCCTCGCGCGACATCACGAGCGATGGCTTCATGCGCCGCTATTGCAGTGACGACGCCGAGCGGCGCTGGCAGACGCTGGACGTCGTCCCGCGCTTCAAGCTCGGGGCGTTCCACCAGCAGAACGCCGTCGCATTCATCGACGCACTGGAGCAGGCAAAGCCGCCGCCGATTACCGTCGCCGACGGTCTCAACGCGTGCCGCATGATTGATGCCGCGTACCGCTCGGCGCAAAGCGGCACGAGGGCGACGGTCTGAACCCCGTCGTACTTTCGAGGCCGCGCACCCGCCAAGCGTGAAGAAGATCTACCCTCAGCTACCGCCGATGAATCCACCCACGCCGTTTCGCACCCACGTCGATTTCGAGGGCGCGCGCATTCCCGTCTTCGTCGCCCATCCCGCGATGCCGCCGCGCGTCACCGTGGTGATGCTTGGCGCGATCTGGAGCGTCACCAAGCACATCGAGGACCTGTGCGTGAAGCTTACGGCTGAAGGATTCGGAGCCGTCGCACCTTGCCTTTACCGCGGTGAGAACATCCCTGCGCGCGATGCGCCGCCGGAAGTCTTGCGGCAGACGTTCCTGGACTTCGACGACAGGCGCTGCGTGCGCGACCTGCGTGCAGTGGTGCGCGCGGCCCACGACGGGCGCTTCGGTGGCGAGGCGGGTGCGCTGGTGCCGTGGGGTTTCTGCCTCGGCGGGCGCTTCGCGCACCTGCTCGGCGCGCTGAGCGAGCACGTCTCGGGCGTCGTCAATTTCTATGGTCGCCAGCGCTTCGCCCGCCAGCCGAACAAGCCGTTCCTGCCGATCGAACTCACCGGCCTCATCGAGGTGCCCTACCTTGGCCACTTCGCCGAGTTCGACGAATTGATTCCGCTCGGCGATGTCGAGGAGCTGAAGGCCGCGCTCGCCGCGCGCGGCGTGCCGCACCAGGTGCACGTCTACAAGAGTGCGAAGCACAGCTTCTTCGACCCGACCCGTCCTGCCGACCACGATCCGAGCGCCACGGCGCAAGCGTGGTCCCGGACGCTCGATTTCCTCAATGATCTCGTGCGCGCATGACCGCGAACGAACCGATCGAAATTCTGCTGGTGGGTTGTGGCGCGTTCGCCCACCGCTATCACGTGCCTGCCATCGTCGCGGACGACAGCCTGTCCGTCGGCGCCATCTTCGATCCCCAAGCAAGCGATGCGACGCGCGCGCTGGCGCAGCGCTACGCCGCGCCGCTGGTCACGCGCCTTGAGGAGCTGCCGGCGCCGCGCGGGCTCGCATTCGCGCTGGTCACGACGCCGCACACGCTGCATGCCGGGCACGTGGAGGCAATGCTGGAGCGCAAGTTGCACACGCTAGTCGACAAGCCGTTCGTGCTGAAGGCCGCTGACGCGCGCCGCCTGGCCGCCCGGGCGGACGCGCAGGGTGTCGTCAACGCAGTCGCCTATAACCGCCGCTTCGACCGCGGGTGCCTGCGCGCGCGCGAAATCCTGCGGGCGGGCGGCATCGGCGAGGTGCGCTTTGTGCAGACCGTGCAGCTCGGCTACGAGCGCGCCGGGTGGTTCCTCGTGCCCGAGCTCGGCGGCGGCGGTCCCTATACCGGACGCGCGAGCCACATGGCGGACTTGCTGCCGTGGCTCATCGGACGCACGCCGACGCGCCTGCGCAGCCGGCTGCGCACGAGCTCGCCCGCGCGCTCCGACCACGGCGGCTTCATCGAGCTTCAGTTTGAGAGCTCCCCCCGTGCGTCGCTCCGCGCCGCTCCCCCCGAAGGGGGGCGAGCGCCTTGGGACGGCCCTGCGGCGGAGAGCTCCCCCCGTGCGTCGCTCCGCGCCGCTCCCCCCGAAGGGGGGCGAGCGCCTTGGGACGGCCCTGCGGCGCTGACGCTCGAATGCCAGATGACCTGCATCGAGGAGGGGCTGCGCATGTGGGATGAGGTACGCATCTTCGGCGACGACGGCGCAATCGAGCTGCGGCGTCCGCTCACGGCGCCGATCGGCTGGGCGATGACCCTGCTCTCCGGGCGTGGGCAGCGCATCGAGGAGCTCGCCGCCGATTCGCATCCGGGGGATGCCACGCGCAACTTCGTCGCGGCCGTGCGGGGCCAGGCACGCGTCGCCTGCACATTCGCCGAGGCCACGCCGAGTGTTGCGATAATCGAGCTCGCGTTCGAGTCGGCGCGGCGCGATGGCGCGTGGCTGTCCATCCCGCAAGAAACGATCGATCCACGACAGGAGAAACACGCATGAGCATCCGCCGCATCCAGCCCAACAAGCGGCTGTCCGCCGCCGTGGTCCACGACGGCGTCGTCTACATTTCCGGCCAGGTCCCCGATACGCCACATGCCGATGTCGCGACCCAGACGCGCGAGATCCTCGCCAAGATCGACTGGCTGCTGCGCGAGGCGGGGAGCGACAAGTCCCGCCTAATCAATGCGAACGTGTGGCTCGCCGACATCATCACGTTCGACGAGATGAACAAGGTGTGGGAGGCTTGGCTGCCCGAGGGGCAGGCGCCCGCGCGCGCCACGGTCGAGGCACGCATCGCCAATCCCGCGTATCGCGTCGAGATCGCGGCGCTCGCCGCGGTGAACCGGAGCTGAAGTCTAAAACCAGGTCGATACCGCGTCGACGACCGTGTAGCCGTCGTCGACGATCAGCACCGTGCGCCATTTATCAAATGTGGTGCATGGATGCGAGATCGCGCAGCCAATGCGCTCGCCCACGCGTGGCATGGCGTCCGCATCGCTGCGCAGGAACGCGTGCTGGTCGTTAAGCGCATCAATGCGCCACGACGCCGGTGCCGGCTGTAAATCGCGGCTGCCCTCTTGCACGCGCCACCGTGGAAACGGCAGGTCGAGATCGTGCGACACGTCGCGCTTGCCCATCGTCAGGATCGCGAGGCCGGGCTCGGGCGCCGACTGCACGCTGCTCCAGATCTCGAGCGCCGGGCGTAGCGGCTCGCCAAGCGCGGCAATGCCGGGCGTGCGTTCGGCGAGCCGTGTCCAGAGTTGCCGGTAATAACCATCGTCGAACGTGAGATAGCAGCCGCTGCGCAGCAGGACCTTCGCTCGTCGATCGCCGAGCATGCGAGGCAGACCGGTGACCAAGTCGAAGAACGCCGAGCCGCCCGCCGTCAGCAGCACCGGGTCGGCTGCGAAAAGGCTCTCCCGCGCGCAACGCTTCGCCAGTTCGCCCATCGCCGCGACGAAGTCGCGAATCGCTTGCTCCTTGCTGGCGGCGTCGTGCCCCGGCACCGCGCCCTCGTAGCCTTCGACGCCGACGAGCACCAGACGCGGTGCTGCCTTGGCCACGGCCCGCGCGACGTCGAGCGCCTGCTCGATCGTGCGACAACCGGTGCGCCCACCCGGAACGCCGAGCTCGACCAGCAGCGACAAGGGGCGCGGGGACGCCGCGTCGCACGCGATGCGATCGAGCCGCGCCACACCTTCGAGCGAGTCGACCAGCAAGTAAAGCGCGAACCCCGGATCGGCACGCAGCGCCTCGAAGCACCACCGCATTGCTACCGGATCGACGACCTGGTTCGCGATCAGCACACGACGGATACCAAAGGCCTGCATCACCGCGGCCTGTTGCACGCTAGCCGCTGTGATGCCCCACGCGCCATCCGCGATCTGGCGGTGGAACAGCGCCGGGCTCATCGTCGTCTTGCCGTGCGGGGCGAGGGCGACGTCGTGGCGGGCGAGAAACGCGCGCATCCAGCGGCTGTTGTGCTCCAGCGCCGAGGCTTTCAACACAGCGGCGGGCAACGGCAGGTCGCCCGCGAGAAGATCGAGGCCGCGGGCCGAGATGACGCGGGCGTGAACTGACGCCTCGCCCGGCACAGGAGGCAGCCCCTTGGTGAGCAGCGAGAGCTCCTGCCACGGCGCGTCGCCGGAGGCGGAAAGAGGAGCCGCGTGCGAGGCGTCCGATGCATCCGGGGAAGGCGCCGTGGCATGCTGCGCTCGCGTCATCGTGCACTCACTCTTGCATGACCCGGAACCGTTGCCCGCCGATGGACTCTAGTCCGCGAGCACGATGCCGGTCTTCGCGATGACCTCGCCCAATCGTTGCCGCTCTTGCGCCATGAACACCTCGAACGCCGCGGATGTGTCCCCCACCGGTACGGCTCCGGTCTTCAGCACGCGGTCCCTCACGTCGGGGAGGTTCATCGCTTTGACGATCTCGTCGTTCAGTCGCTTGACGATGCCCGCCGGCGTGCCGGCCGGCGCAGCGATGCCCCACGACTGCGAGATTTCGTAGCCGGGCACCGCATCGGCGATCGTCGGCAGATCGGGCAGGCCCGGATTGCGCTCAGCACCGGTCGTCGCGAGCGCGCGGACGCGACCGCCGTTCATGTGCGCGCCGGCAGCGATGGGCGAGGTGATGATCAGATGCGCGTTGCCGGCAATGACGTCGAGCAGTCCCGGGCCTGCACCCTTGTAGGGAATGTGCGTCAATTTGATGCCGGCGAGCAGGTTGAGCATTTCGCCGGCGAGATGCGCGGGTGTGCCGACGCCGGCGGAGGCATAGTTGAGAATTCCCGGCTTGTCCCTGGCGAGCTGCACCAGATCGGCGACCGATTTCGCCGGCACCGTGATGTTCACGACCAGGACGTTCGACGCGGTCGCGATGCGCGAGATCGGAATGAAGTCCTTGACCGGATCGTAGGCCAGGTTCTTCTTGAGATTGGGCAGAATCGCGTAGATGGACGTCGTGGTCATCAGCAGCGTATAGCCATCCGCAGGTGCTTTCGCCGCCATGTCGGCGGCGAGCACGCCGGCGGCGCCGGGGCGATTGTCGACGATGACCTGCTGTCCCAGGCTGTCGGAGAGTTTTTGCGCGAGGAGGCGGCCGAGAGTGTCCGGTGAGCCACCAGCGGCGTCCGGCACGATCAGCCGGATCGGCTTAGCCGGATAGCTTTGCGCGCCCGCGCCGAAGCTTATAGCCAGCATCGTGAGCGCCAGTAGGTGCAAGGGAATACGATCCAACAGTTTCATGGTTCCTCCAACTTGTATACACATTTAAACGTATGGTAGTCTGAAATTTACGAGCGGCGCAACCTGCGGTGACGACGTCTTTCTGACGACAAGACGTGCCGGCCTGACGACACCCCCATGAGTCCCCGGAAGCTCCTCAACCTAATGTCCGATGAGCATAACCCTAAGATCATAGGTTGCGCTGGCAACGCGATCATCAGCACGCCGCACCTCGATTCACGCCGGCGCCCGGTACCCAGCCGGAAATCGACTGAGCATCGAGGCGCGGGTAATTGCCTAACCATGTCACGGTGAGCCTATTTATGCGAGGGCCGGCCGGGCCGCCAACCACAAGGATGAAAGACATGAACGCTCACCCAGGATTCACCGCGCTGCCGCCTCGCCGCGCGCTTGCCACGCTCGTCCCGGCGGCCGCGCTTGCGGTCGCACTGCTCTGCGGCTCGGCGGTTTTTACGAAAACGCACGCGCAGACGCCCACGCAGGTACCAGCGCAGATACCTAAGGTCGCGCCGATCACCATCGTCATCAACCAGTCGCCATGGTTCGGCGGCTTTTCCAAGGTGGTCGAGGCGTACGAGAAGGAAACCGGCAACAAGGTCAACCTCGACGTCAACCCGTTCGCCGGCAGCGCCGAAAAGCAGCGGAACTCGGTGCGCGCCAAGGATGGCCAATTCGACATTCTGGTCATGAACTCGGCGTGGCTAGCCGAGTTCTATCACGGTGGCTTTCTCACTCCGCTAAACGACATCGATGCGGCATTCAAGCCCGATCCCCAAGTCATCAACTACGACGATACGGCTTACTGGGACCCGAAGACCAAGAGCAACAACGCCAAGACGGGCGTGGCGTACGGCGTCCCGATCAACGGCAATATCCAGGTCCTCTATTACCGCGCCGATCTATACCAACAGGCCGGGCTCAAGGTGCCGCGGACCTGGGACGAGCTCGTTGCCAACGCCGCCAAGCTGCACAACCCGCCCACGGTCTATGGCATGGCCCAGCGCGGCGCGCGCAGCGCTTCCGACATCTCGTACGACTGGATGCCCTACCTGCATAGCCACAACGGCGCGATCTTCAAGGACGAAAAGGCCGGCGACTTCACCGTCACGATCAACAGCCCGGAAGCGAAGAAGGCTCTCGATGTCTATCTCGAGCTTGCCAAGAAGTCGGGCCCGCCGAATCCCGGCAGCTACGGTCAGGCTCAAGTGATCCAGGCGCTGGTTACCGGCAAGGCAGCGCACGCTACGCCGGTGATTGCCGCGTGGCCGCAGATGGACGATCCGACCAAATCGGCGGTGGGCGGCAAGATCAACATCGCGGTGCTGCCGCACGGTGCCGGCGGCAAGACTACGCCGACGCTCGGGCATTTCATCGGCGCAATCCCGAAGAACATTCCTAAGGAGCGGCAGGTCGCGGCGCTCGCGTTTCTGCGCTGGTTCCAGACCTACGATGCGCAGCTCAAATATGCGCAAGCCGGCCAGCCGCCGATCCGCAAGGATGTCTACGACGCGCCGTTCATGAAGACGCCCGAGTATCGCTGGACGCGCGCGATCGTCGACAGCTCGCCCAATGCGCGGATGATGTACACGGTGCCCGAGGGCCCGCAGATCGTCTCCGTGCTCGAACTGCGCCTCAATCAGGCGATGATCGGCGAGAAGACGTCGGCCGATGCGCTGAACACCATGGCCGCGGAGATCCATACCCTCATGCGCGGTGCCGGTTACAAGACGGAGCGTCTCCCGGATCTGAAGTAACTGCCGTTAGCACGCTAAGTTGGACGGCACAAGTGAGCGCCAACGCGGCCTCCGTAGGCGTCGGCGACGCGCGCCGCTGGCGTTATTACACACTTGCGCCGGCGCTGACGATCTACCTGCTCCTCGCGCTGCTGCCGATCGCGAACCTGCTGGTGATGTCGGTCCACGACATCCGTTGGCAGCAAGGCGAAGCACAGTGGACGTATGCCGGCCTCAGGCACTTCGCAGAACTGCCGCGCGACCCGCTGTTCCGCGCGGGACTCTTCAACACAGCGCTGTTCGCCGCATTCGCGGTCACCGCCGAGATGGTCATCGGGTTTTTCCTAGCGCTATTGGTGAGCCGTATCGTTGCCGGCCGCGTCGTCTATCGCACGATCTTCCTGCTGCCCATCCTGATCCCCGGCATCGTCATCGGTGCGATCTGGAAGCTCATGTACAACCCGGACTTCGGCATCATCAATCAGGTTCTCGGCGCCGTTCGACTCAACGGGCATGACTGGCTCGGCGACGGCACTTTGGCGCTCGCATCGGTGATCGTCGTCGACATCTGGCACTGGACGCCGTTCGTGTTCGTGCTGTTGCTGGCCGGCCTCGAATCGCTGCCGCAGGACGTGTACGAGGCGGCGAAGATGGACGGCGCGAGCGCCTGGGCGGAGCTGCGCTACCTGACGTTCCCGATGATGTTGCCGACGTTGGCGGTGACGCTAGTGTTCCGGCTGATCGTCTCGTTCAAGGTCTTCGACGAGGTTTATCTGCTCACCGGCGGCGGTCCCGGAACGGCAACCGAGGTGGTGAGCTTCACGATCTACCGACGCTTTTTCACCGAAGATCGCATGGGCTACGGCTCGGCGATCTCGGTGGTCGCACTGTTCTTGCTGACGCTCGTCATCGTGCTCTGCCTCGCCGCATCGCGCCGGCGCGCGCGGGCGGCGTAATGCTATGGCTCGCAGTTTCCTGCCGTTGTGCCGAAAGTAGGTGTTCACTTTCGGCCGACTGAACGAGCGATGACCAACTTTCGTCTCCGCATAGCCGGCCTTCACGCCGTGCTCGTGGTCTCCGCGCTGATCGTGATCCTGCCGGTGGTCTGGATCGGATTCGCCGCTTTCAAGACCCAGATCGCGCTACTGCGCGGCGACGTGCTGTTCACGCCGTACTTCGGCAACTTCAACGAGCTCCTGTTCTCCAGATCGGCCGACTATCTCGCTCACTTCGGCAATAGCCTGCTCATCGCCTCGGCGTCGACGGCGCTGGTGCTGTTCGTCTCGACTCTGGCCGCGTACTCGATGGCCCGGCTACGCTGGCCGGCTTGGGTTCCGGTGCTGGTGTTGATGGGCTCGCTCGTCTTCCACATGATTCCGCCGATCACGCTGGTCGGGCCGTGGTACGTGATGTTTCGCTCGATCGGCTGGGACAATACCTACACGGCACTGGTGCTGACGCACGTCGCGCTGCATCTGCCGATCGGGATTGCGGTGATGTCGGTTTTCGTCCGCGATATCCCGCTGGAACTCGAGGAGGCGGCGCGCCTCGACGGCTGCACAACGCCGCAGATGCTGTGGCGTATTGTGTTTCCGCTGGTCAAGCCTGGACTCGCCGCGACGGGCATCCTGGTCTTCGTCTTCAGCTGGAACGAGTTCGCCGTCGCGCTCAATCTGACGGCGCGGCAGACGGCCACGGTGCCGGTCGCGATCGCGAAATTCGCGCAGGAATACGAGATCAAGCACGGCGTGATGGCAGCCGGCGCGGTGCTGTCGGTGATTCCCGCCGTGCTGCTGCTGCTGTTCGCACAGCGGCATATCGTCAAAGGGCTCACCGCCGGCGCAGGGAAGTGATCGCACGCGAGGGATGCGTGGGGACCATTGAGGGCAGGTCAGCGGCGTCGAATCCCGCACTATCGCAACGCCAATGCGACTTCTGGTCCGTTGTGTGACACTCCCTGGTCTCCCAAGGTTGTCATCGCAGCGCTGGCGGGGGCGTCTATTTTGGCTGCGTCGCGGCTTCAAGCTCGTCGATCGAGCTCTCCCCAGCGTTCGAATTTTTGCGCGAGTAGTCGCTCGATGGTCTCCGCGCGATTGCGGTCCGCCTTGATCAGCACGACGTCCTGCTGATGATAGTCGGCAGCACAGATTCGCGCGGTCAGTTCGTGCTGCTCGCGCTCGAGTGTTTCCAACTCGGCCGGTAACGAGTCAAGTTCGCGCTGCTCCTTGAAACTCAACTTCACGCGGGTACGCGATTCGCCCTTCACATCTTGCTCGCGCATTCGCGATCCTGGCGCAGAGGCCGCCGCTCGGGAATCGGCGGCACTCGCTCCTAATGTGGCAGCATCGGGACGCTGCGCAACCCAGTCGCTATAGCCACCGACATATTCTTTCCACTTGCCTTCGGTCCCCATTCGCGTTTCCGCGACGAGGGTCTGCGTCACTACATTGTCCAGAAAGGTGCGATCGTGACTCACCAGCAGCAAGGTTCCCGGGTAGGACTGCAAGGTGTCTTCCAGTAGCTCGAGAGATTCGATGTCGAGGTCGTTGGTCGGCTCGTCCATCACCAGCAAGTTCGCAGGCTGCGCGAACAGGCGTGCAAGCAGCAGGCGATGTCGCTCGCCCCCCGACAGCGTCTTCACCGGAGCCTGCGCGCGCTGCGGCGGGAACAGGAAGTCGGCGAGATACGTCATCACATGTTTACGGCCGCCGGCCGTTTCGACCCATTCGGAACCGGGGCTGATGGTGTCGACCAGCGTGCGCTCGGGATCGAGTTGTTCGCGCATCTGATCGAAATACGCGACGTGCAGTTTGCTCCCCAATCGCACCTTGCCCGCGTCCGGTTGCATGCGCCCGAGGATCAGCTTGAGCAGTGTCGACTTGCCCGCACCGTTAGGGCCGATCAGCCCGAACCGGTCGCCGCGCATGATGCGCAGCGAGAGATCGCGGATGACGACCCGGTCGCCGAAACCCTTGGTGACATCGGTCAGCTCGACCACCAGCTTGCCGGAGCGCTCACCCGAGTCGAGCGCGAGCTTGACGTTCCCCAGTCGCTCGCGCCGCACCGCGCGTTCCGCGCGCAACGCTTCCAGCCTGCGCACACGGCCTTCGTCGCGCGTGCGGCGTGCCTCGATACCTTTGCGGATCCAAACCTCTTCCTGCTTCCAGAATTGCTCGAACTTGCGCTGGGCGACGGTTTCGGCGGCAAGCTCGTGCGCCTTCCGGCTTTCGTATTGGGCGAAGTTGCCCGGATACGAGCGGAGGAGCCCGCGATCGAGTTCGACGATGCGTGTGGCCACGGCGTCGAGAAACGCGCGATCGTGCGTGATGACGATCGACGCTGCGCGTTTTCGCAGCAGCTCCTCCAGCAGCATGATGCCGTCGAGGTCGAGGTGATTGGTTGGCTCGTCCAGCAGCAGGAGGTCGGGCGCGAGCGCAAACGCGAGTGCTAATGCCGCGCGCTTACGCTCGCCGCCCGAAGCCGATTCGGGCGCTTGCGCTTCGTCGAGACCGAAGCGATGCAGAAATTCGACCAGCCGCGCATCGACCCGCCAGCGCTCGCGGTCGTCGTCGGTGCTTGCATGCCGTTGTTCCAACCCGCCGCGGAGCGCGAGACTCTCGCGCAACGTCGATGCACGCGGCAGCTCCGGCTCCTGCTCGACGAGCGCGACGGACGTGCCGTCGCTGCGCTGCACTTCTCCGTCGTCGAGCTCGATGAACCCGACAATAACTTTGAGCAGCGACGATTTGCCCGTGCCGTTGCGGCCAATCAAGCCGATGCGCTCATCCGCGGCGACGTTCAGGTTAGCGCGGTCGAGCAGCGGCTGCATGCCGAAGGCGAGTTCGGCGTCGCGGAGCGTCAGGAGCGTCATCGGGGCGAAGCATAGCTCGCCTCGCGACGCGTTCTTCAGTGTGGGGAAGTTAAAACTACGCCGCTACGCGGGTGACGGCCTGCTCGTCCAGTTTCACCTGGGCATCACGCAACGCGGTGCGCAGCCCCTCCTCGACCACCGGGTGGTAGAACGGCATCTCGAGCATCTGCGCAACGGTCAGGTTCATTTGCAGCGCCCAGGCGAGCAGGTGGGCCAAGTGCTCGGCGTCAGGTCCGATCATTTCGGCGCCGAGGAAACGTCCCGAACCGATTTCCGCATAAACGTGCAGCAACCCTTTGTTGCGCAACATCACACGCGCGCGTCCCTGATCCTCGAACCCCACTGTGCCGGCGACATGCGCGATTTCGCGGATCGCCGCGAACCCGCCGCCGACGATGCCGATCTGCGGATCGCTGAACACCACGCCCAGCAACGCGCGGCGCAGGCCACGGCGCACGTCCGGAAATCGCGCCGCATTCTCGCCCGCGATCCGGCCTTCGTCCGCCGCCTCGTGCAGGATCGGAACGTCGTCGTTGGTGTCGCCCGCAATGAAGATCGCGCTATCGCCACATTGCAGCGTGTCGCGGTCGTAGACGGGCACGCCGTCGGCGCGCAGCGCCAGACGCGTGTTTTCGAGGCCGAGGCCGTCCAAGTTCGGCGTGCGTCCAGTGGCCGCGAGTAGGTACGCGAATCTTTCCACCTGCGGGCTGCCGTCCAGCGCGCGGTACTTGACGATGACCTGGTCGCCCTCGCTAGAAACCTCGGCATGCGCATTGGTGTCGAGATAGAACTCTTCGCCGAAAGCCTTGCGTGCATACGCGATAAGCACCGGATCGGACAGCGGACCCACACCGCCGCCCCGCCCGAACACTTTCACGCGAACACCCAGCCGATGCAGCGCTTGCCCAAGCTCGAGCCCGAGCACGCCGGGTCCGAACACCGCCACACTTTCCGGCAAATCGTCCCAGTCGAACACGTCTTCGTTGGTGACGAGGCGCTCGCCCAGCGCCTGCCACGCCGCCGGGTACGCGGGTGACGAACCGGTGGCGATGACCACACTCCCCGTCTTGACCGTCAGGCGATCGTCGACCCGCAATGTTGTCTTGTCGATGAAACGCGCCCTGCCGCGAATCCGGTCGGCTTCGGGAAAGGCGTCCACACCGCGCGTAACGAAGCCGACGAAATGATCGCGCTCGCGTTTGACCCGCCCCATTACGGCGCGACCGTCGACTTTCACCCGGCCTTCGAGCTCGAGTCCGAATCCGGCGAAGCGGTCGAGCGCATGCACAGCTTCCGCGGGAGCGATCAAGAGCTTGCTTGGCATGCAACCGACCCGCGCGCAGGTTGTGCCGTAGAGGCCGCTTTCGATCAGCAGCGCCCTCTTGCCCGCCGCCTTCGCTGCGCGATAAGCCGCCAATCCGGCAGTACCGGCACCGATGACCGCAACGTCGGTTTCGACATTGCGCGTTTGCGAAGTTTCGAGAGCCGGCATGATGCTATTTTCGTGACTGTTCGACTGCGGCATTAGTCGTAGACGTTAACGCGCACTTACGCCCCGCTTACGCCGCCTTCTTCAAAAAAGCCTCGAGGTCTTCGGAGTCGCCGATGAGGCGGCCGTTGATGAAGATTTGCGGCACCGTCCCCGCACCCGTGATAGCGCCGACGGCGCGCGCACGAATCGTATGGGGCAACGGCAACTCGGCGTAGTCGTACCCTGCTTCGGTGAGCAGACGCTTGGCCTTGGCGCAGAACGGACAGCCTGCGCGCGTCAGGATCGCGACCTGGTCGGGCTTTTTCGCGTTCGGGTTGACGTGCGCGAGCATCGTGTCGGCGTCGGACACCTCGAACGGATCGCCGGGCTCCTGCGGCTCGATAAACTGCTTCTCGATTTTCTTGTTGCGTACCAGCATCGAGTAGCGCCACGAACGCTTTCCGAAATTCAAATCCGACTTGTCGACGAGCAGACCCATCTTCTCGGTGAACTGGCCGTTGCCGTCGGACAGCAGCATCACGTTCCCGCATTCCTGATCCTTGCCCCATTCTTCCATCACGAATGGGTCATTGACCGCGATGCAGAGAATCGAATCGATTCCTTCCGCCTTGAACGCGGGCGCGAGCTCGTTATAGCGCGGCAAGTGGGTGGACGAACAGGTCGGCGTGAACGCTCCCGGCAAGGAGAACACGACGACGTTCTTGTTGGCGAAAAGGTCGTCCGTCGTCACCGTCGCCCACTCGCCGTTGCGGCGAATGCGGAAGCTGACCTGTGGGACGAGTTGACCTTCACGAATGGGAAATGGGGTTTGCGACATGACGCGACTCCTTGGTTTTGATGTTCGATTACCGTATGGTGGGGTGTCGCGACTTATAAATCCAATTGTGCTTTCTAATTCTGTAGATAATGGTTGGCTATCACCCTCCTAACCCACCTGAAATTCAATGCGCCTCCCATGCTCGCCGACCTCCCATTTCAATCGCTGACCGACCTTTCCCGCCTGCTGACCAACGCAGAGACTACCTCGCGCGAAATCGTCGAGGCGCACCTTGCGCGCATCGTGCACCTCGACGACAAGTTGCATGCGTTCGTCGATGTCTATCATCACGATGCGTTAGCGCTTGCCGACGCGGCAGACCTTGAACGTCGGGCCGGCGTCGTCCGCGGGCCGCTGCACGGTCTGCCGATCGCGTTGAAGGACTTGCTGCACGTGCAAGGCCGTCAGACAACCGCCGGTTCGAAAAGCTGGCTCGGACGAATATCGGATCACTCCGCCACTGCCGTCGCACGCTTGCTTGCGGCCGGGACGATTCCGCTCGGCAAGACGCACCTGGTCGAGTTCGCGTTCGGCGGCTGGGGACGCAACGAGCCGATGGGGGCACCGTGGAATCCGTGGGACATGGACACGCATTGCGTCGCCGGAGGGTCGAGCAGCGGATCGGCGGTCGCGGTTGCTGCCGGGCTCGCTCCCGCGGCGATCGGCTCCGATACCGGCGGATCGATTCGCATTCCGGCCGCGCTGTGCGGAATTACCGGACTGAAGACCACGTACGGGTTGATCAGCCTGTATGGAGCCGTCCCGCTGTCGACGACGCTCGATTCGATCGGTCCGCTCGCGCGCACTGTGGAGGACGCGGCGTTGCTCGTTGCCGCAATGGCAGGGTCAGACGCGCGCGACCCGTCAACGCTTGCCGCGCCATGCTGCGATGTCGCGGCGTCGTTACGAGGCGAACCCGACATTCGCGGCATGCGGATCACTGCGCTTCCAAGCGAGCAGTTTCCGTCCAATACGCTCTCCGACGTGATCCGCACGCGCGATGAGGCGATTGCTGCGTTGCGCGACCTGGGAGCAATCGTCGAAGAAAGTCGCATTCCAGTCGATTTCGAGAACGCGGCAGCGCGCATCGGCCGCTTGATCGCGGTCGAGGCGTACGCATTTCATCGTGCGTACATCGAAGACGAAGCGCAACCCTTCGACTCCTGGTTTCGCAAGCGCACGCTCGCCGGCAAGGGGATCAGTGCGGCCGACTACATCGATGAGTTGACGGAGATGCGGCGGGCGGGCGCGGCATTCAGCGATTGGATGCGCGGACGCGACGCGGTGTTGACGCCGACCCTCCCGATCACGGCGACGCCGCTCATGGAAGTAGACGAGTCGACCACGCCGCTCGCAAGCTTCACCCGCATCGTCAACTATCTCGGCACCTGCGCGCTGTCGCTGCCGGCGGGATTTTCCGGCGACAACCTGCCGATCGGCGTGCAGCTGATCGGCGGGCCGTTCACGGAGGGAACGCTGGTGCGAATCGGACGCGGGTATCAAGCCGTGACCGATTGGCATCGAAGGCGGCCCTGGTGACCGCGCCGACGGTCGGCCGGCACCTTGATGCCCGCAGACCATCATCAGAGATGGCCCGCGATCCAAGCTCAATAGCGTCTACTTCCTACTGCAGCGACGGCTTTTTGAGATAGTCGCTGCGATCCGCCGACAGTACATTGACCGGCACCGTCGCTTGACCGCGCGCGAGCGTGAGCGGGATCTCGGTCCCCGACGGTCCGAGTCGCCACATGCTGCGAAAAAGTTCAGCAAGACTTGCGACGCGCTGGTTCGCCACGGCGACTATCGCGTCGCCTTGCCGGACGCCTGCACGTTCAGCGGGGCCCCCCTTCGCTAGACCCCCGACGAAGATCCGGTTGCCGTCTTCCACCGCATACATACCCAGCCACGGATGCGGCGGCCGCGGGGAACGACCGCGGGTTACCAGATCGTCAAGAATAGGCCACAGCAGGTCGATGGGGACGAACATGTTTCCCTGCCGCGTGTCGTCCCCGTGCGCCTCTTGTATGAAGAGGGAGCCAACGCCCACAAGCCGCCCACTGTGATCGAGCAGCGCGGCGCCGCTCCATTCCGGATGCGGCAACGATGTGAAGAGTGCTTCGTCGAGCAAGTATTCCCAGTAGCCAGCGAATTCGCGCCGCGCGAATACTTGCGTCTTCAGCGCGTGCGCACGGCCGCCGTGGCCGATGACGAACACATCGTCGTCTACCGCGACCGCCGCGGACTCCCCACTGGGCAGCGGCGCCGCGCGCAACGGGCCGAGAGGCAACACGAGGCCCAATCCCGTCGCGAAATCGTAGGCGAGCGCGTGTCCACCCACCGCCTGTCCATCGTTCGTCGCGATCCAGATCGTTTCAGCTTCGGTGATCAGATAGCCGATCGTTACGATCAAGCCGTCGGCGCGGATCACCACGCCGTTGCCCGCGCGCTCGGTGCCCAGTATGGAAGCGGTGAACGCGTCGTCAGGAATCTTCACCGAAAGCCGAACCACCGCGTTCAATGCGCAACCAAGGTCGAACGAAACCTCCCCCTCCTTCGGTTGCAAGGGAAACGGAAACGACCAGTCAGAGAGTTCCGGCATTGAGCTTAACCGTGGTGGGAAGGCGGTAGCCGCCGGTGGAATTATCTTACGCGAGGATTTTGCGGCAGCGCGTGAACGCTCTATCCACCATTGAACATATTGATCATATCGATTCAGTCTCGATTTGACAATTTGTATATCGCTGTAATATGCAAACGACAATGGATCTAGCCCGTATCGTCGCTTTTGATTGGGACGCAGGAAATGCCCGAAAGAACGAGACGCATGGCGTGTCGAAAAGCCAGGCGGAGCAGATCTTTTTCGACGTTCGGGTATTGATGGTGGCCGACCCAGATCACTCCGGAAAGGAGTCTCGATTTCATGCGCTTGGTGTGACGCTTGACGGGCGCCTGCTGCATGTGACGTTTACGTTGCGTTCGGACGACCCGCTGAATCGGGTAATCTCCGCCCGCGAGGCCCATCGCAAGGAAAGGCAAATTTATGAGCGCGAAGATTAAGGTTCCTCATTTCAAATCAGAAACGCAGGAACGCAAGTTCTGGGAAGCGCACGACAGCGCCGGTATCATCGATTGGTCGAAGGGCAAACGCATCCGTCTGCCTAACCTGAAGCCATCGACGCAGAGCATTTCGTTGCGGCTGCCCCTCCATACGCTCGAGCGGATCAAGGCTGCAGCGAATGCACGGGACGTGCCTTACCAGTCGCTCATCAAGGTGTGGCTAGAAGAGAAGCTTTCTGCGTGACATAGTCGCAGCGTGCGCCCCCCGTGCGCGTCGTACTGGGTACCAACGCGATCATTTCCGCGCTGGCACTCTCCCCATTGGCTTTCGTTTCACAAGAATAATGCCCTAAAGCCGAGCTGGGTCCTTCCATATCTCCATAGCACCCTACCGCGTTGGCGACTGCGGTGCAGCGTTCTTATCCTGCCTTCCCCCTGTGTCGATAACCAGCCTTACCGGTGTCGCTGAACTACTCGAATCGGCCAAGACGCGACGCAAAACTCTTCGTGCTCGCCATCGACGACGTCGAGGCTTCCGTCAAGACCGCCGCCATCGTGCGCAAGCACTTTCCTGATCTCCCCATACTTGCCCGTGCGCGGAATCGCGTTCACTACTATCGACTGCGCGACCTCGACATCGAGGCTATCGAACGGGACACATTTCTTTCGAGCCTCGACACGGCGCGTCAGGCGCTGGAGAAATTGGGCTTCCCACCTACACAGGCAAGCGCGCGTCGTGGACTTCTTCCGGAAACACGACAAGCGCCAACTCGAAGTGCATACGCGGTTCGCCAGGACGAAGCGCTGCTCATCCAGACCGCTGCTCAGGCAGCCGCGCAGCTACAGGAGTTGTTCGAATCGGATGTGAAGGAAGGCGGAGCGGCAGCACCGCTGCAAAACGCAAAAGCGTAGAGTCAAGCGTTAGTCCGACGTGCGAATGCTGGCGCTCTTCGAGGCGTGAGGTGCGTCGAGCCGTTTTGGCGGCGGGGAAGCGGATTTTGCGGCGGGCGTGCGATGCCGCGCGACGCCAGCAGCGCAGGATCAGCGGATCCGCGTGCAGCTTTGCTATCCAGCGTAGCCGGTCTTACTCCTCTTTGCTCTCCGGCACGATTTCGGCCGCCGCCTGGAAACCGATTTTGGAATGCGTGCCGTCGCAGAACGGCTTGTTGCTCGACGCGCCACAACGACATAGTTTGACAATGGGATTATTCGTCTCGACCGGGACATTGTCGTAGAACAGATCAATCGCACCTTCGACCTTGTAAGGTCCATTTTTCAAAGCAGTAATCTTGACGTCAGCCATGTTAACCCTCCGTTTGACGGGGATCAGAATATCATCGCTCACTCGTTCAAACGAAGTGGCGACAGATACTGCTGCCGGTAGGTTTCGAAGGGGACGGTATCGGCCGCTTCGATCTGGCGCTGCTCGAGAAGCGAAGTTTCGGCGAGACGTGCAAAGCGCTCGCCGACTTCGGCGGCAAGCGGCCGTTTCAATACAGTGTCACGGTGCGCGAGCGACTGCGCGAGGACAAAGCGGACGTAAGAGCCGCCATGGTCGCGATCCATCGCTTGCAGGACGCGTGCGGAAGGTGTTGCGGCAGAATCGTTCAAGGCTGTGACAGCCGTCGCGAGCGCCTCGCGGTGCGCGGTGGTAGCGTTCACGGCATCGAGCGCCGCGGCGATGGGCTCGCACTCGGCGAGCACCTGGCCGCCCCATTCGGAAAGTGCTACCTCCTGCGACCCGCGCGTGAGAAGCAGGCCGGGCTCGCGGCCGCGCGCGGCGACGCGCTGCTTGTTGCGCAAGATGGCGGCAAGCTCCTGCGGCGTGTCGGGCGGGCTGTCGCAGAGCAGGCAGTGCAGCAGGAACACGTCGAGAAAGCGGATGGTGCTCGCAGTGATACCGATCGGGCAGAACGGGTCGAGATCCATGAGGCGCACCTCGACGTACTCGACGCCGCGCTCGCGCAACGCGTGCAGTGGACGCTCGCCCGTCCGGATTACGCGCTTCGGCCGGATGGTGCCGTAGAACTCGTTTTCGATCTGCAGGAGGCTCGTCGCGAGTTGGCGGTAGTCATCACCTTCCCGAATGCCGATCGCCGCGTACGCCGGATATGGCTTCGTGAGCGCCTCCTGCAGCGAGGCGGCATAGCTCTCCAGGCTGTTGTAGCTCACCGCGAGCGAGGCCTGCGCGTCGCTCTGGTAGCCCAGCCGCCCCATGCGCAGCGACGTCGCGTGCGGAAGGAAGAGCGTGCCCTGGCTTAAGTGCTCGAGCTCGTGCGCGCGGCCGGCGACAAAGCTCGAGCACACCGCCGGCGAGGCACCGAAGAGATAGAGCAGCAGCCAGGAATGGCGCCGGAAGTTGCGGAGCAGCGCGAAGTACTCATCATTGGAAAGCGGGTCGGGCAGCGAAAAGTTGTAGTGAATGCCGGAAATCATCTGCATGCGCCGACCGTAGCGATGTGCGAGGCCCATGCGGTACACGCTCTTGGCGCGGCCGATGTTGGAGTTGCCGAAGCGGCCTATCGGGATGGCGTCGTCCGCGGGTAGTCCGCACGGCATGCTCCCACACCAGAGCATCTCGTCGCCGATCGCGCGGTAGACGACCTGATGAATCTCGGTGAGCTCGCTCAGGCAGGCTTCCGCGCCCGAGTGCACTCCCGTGATGAGCTCGAGTTGCGACTCACTGAAGTCGGTGGTGACGTACGGGTGGGTAAGTGCTGCGCCGAGCCGCTCCGGATGCGGCGTCGTCGCCAATGCGCCGTCAGGCCGCACGCGCAGGCTTTCTTTTTCGACCCCACGCAAAAGGCCCTGCAGCACCGCTCGGGGCAGCGAGTCCAGGCGTTCCTGCAAAAGCACTACGCGCTCAACCAACGACAAACATTCCCACTGCAAATGCCGCCATCGCGATTTGTGAAATCACGCCATCGGCGCCTTGAACGCGGTAACCAACGACGTGTCCCTCGAACATCAAGCCGTTTGCGGCGGTGCTAGTGAACATTAGACTTCCGGTGAGAAGCTAGACTCGCATTCTATTACGCGTGCGTTGTCGCGGAACCAACCGGTAAGCTCTAGGGAAGCTCTGATCTAGCGCGAAATTGTTGCCGATTGTGGCTCAAGGGGCGTTCTGCTTTGAATTCGGATTTGAAAGGTGGCGGGGTGCACCTTCGAAACGCCAAGAATCGCTCGTTCGCGCCGGTTTACCGCCGAATTTGGCGTTTGCCGGACGCACGTTTCCTATGATGACAATAATTGAGGTCGTGCCTGATACAAATTGGCTAACGCAAACAGGATTTGGAGCTGCGCGGTATTTTTCGCCAGCCCGCGATAGCGCACCATGGCATGCCCCCACTGGCGCTTGACCACCCGGAACGGGAACTCAACGATAGCGCGCAACGAGGCGATGACTTTGTTCTCCAGTTCCTGCTGGAACGTCAGTTCCTTGCCGCGGGTCGTGCGATGCGCGGTGCGCAACGCGATCCCGGCCTCCCGGGCGAGCGCGCGATCGGCTTTGCTGCCGTAACCGCGGTCGCCCAAGACCTCGTTCTCCGCGCCATGCAACAACTGCGGCAACACGTTCTGATCCGATTCCCGCGCCGTGGTCGTCACCAGGGTATGCATCAGCCCGCTGTCTAGGTCGACACCGACATGCGCTTTCATGCCGAAGTGCCAGTTGTTGCCCTTCTTCACCTGGCTCATGTCCGGATCGCGCGCCCGCTCCCGGTTCTTGGTCGACGGCGGGGCGCTGATGATGGTGGCGTCGACAATCGTGCCCTTGTGCAACAGCAGACCGCGCTCCGTCAACAGCAGGCCCACCTCGCGAAACAAGCGCTCGGTCAATTCGTGCTTCTCCAACAGGTGCCGGAACTTCAGGATCGTGGTCTCGTCCGGCACCGGATCATCCATCAGATTGATCCCGGTAAAGCGGCGCATCGATTCCGAGTCGATCAGCATCTCCTCCATCGCCGGGTCGGACAGGTTAAACCACTGCTGCAACAGATAGATCCTCAGCATCCGCTCCAGCGGCATCGGCCGCCGTCCCAGACCCGCCTTGGGGTAATGCGGTTCGATCAGCGCCAACCATCGCGCCCAGGGCACCACCCGATCCATCTCGCCAAGAAACTTCTCGCGCTTGGTGCGCTTCTTCTTGGCGTCGTATTCGAGATCGGCAAACGTGCTCTGCTTCATCATTCATTCCCCAAGTTCG
>JBBJMT010000012.1:0-118775 GCA_037719965.1 Casimicrobiaceae bacterium
GCCAGCTTGCCGGCGACCACGACGACGCTGGCCAGTTCGGCCAATCCGGCCACCGTCGGTACCACCGTGACCTTCACGGCGACGGTAACCGGCAGTGCGCCCACCGGCAGCGTCGCTTTCACCGACGACGGCACGCCGATCAGCGGTTGTAGCGCCGTAGCCCTGACCGGCACCGGCAACAGCAAACCGGCGGCTTGCAGCAGTAGTAGCTTAACCGTGGGCACGCACAACATTGTGGCGAGCTACGGTGGCGACGACGCGAATGCGGCTTCGGCCAGTGGCGCACTGGCGCAGGTCATCAACGCTGCGGCGAGCTTGCCGGCGACCACGACGACGCTGGCCAGTTCGCTCAATCCGGCCACCGTCGGTACCAGCGTGACCTTCACTGCCACTATCGCTGGGGCGACGCCGACCGGCACCGTGAACTTTACCGCCGGCGGCACGGCGCTCAGTGGCTGCACGGCGGTGGCGCTGACCGGCACCGGCAACAGCAAGACCGCGGGGTGCACCAGCAGCAGCTTAGCTGTCGGCACCCACAACATCGTGGCGAGCTACGGCGGTGATGCCGGCAACGCCGCCTCGGCCAGTAACGCGCTGGCGCAGGTCATCACCGACGCCGCGGGCAACACCAATGTGGCGCTGGCCAGTACTGGCGCGGTCGCCTCCGCCTCGAGCACCTATAGCGCGGCTTACCCGGTCACCGCGGTTAACGACAATCTACGTGCCGGGGTCAACTGGGGCAATGGCGGTGGCTGGAACGACGCCACCGGCAACCAATATTCGGATTGGGTGCAGATCAATTTCAACGGCAACAAGAGCATCAACCGGGTGGTCGTCTATACGCTGCAGGACAACTATGCCAGTCCGATTGAGCCCAGCGACAGTCTGACGTTCACCAACTACGGCGTCGTCGACTTCACCGTGCAGGGCTGGAATGGTTCGGCCTGGGTCACCTTGGCCACGGTCAGCGGCAACAACCTGGTCAAGCGCAGCGTCACCTTCGCCGCGTTTAGTACCGACCGCATCCGGGTCAACGTCACCAACGCGCTGGCCTCGTACTCGCGCATCACCGAAATCGAGGCGTGGGGGGTGGCTGCGGCCAGCTTGCCGGCGACCACGACGACGCTGGCCAGTTCGGCCAATCCGGCCACCGCCGGTACCAGCGTGACCTTCACTGCCACGGTGAGCGGCAGTGCGCCGACCGGCACGGTCAACTTTACCGACGGTGGCACCAGCCTCACTGGCTGCGCGGCGGTGGCGCTGACCGGCAGCGGTAACAGCAAGACCGCGGCGTGCAGCAGCAGTAGCTTAAGCGTCGGCACCCACAACATGGTGGCGAGCTACGGTGGTGATGCCGCGAATGCGTCTTCGGCCAGTAGCGTGCTGCCGCAGGTCATCGCCGACGCCGCGGGCAACACCAATGTGGCGCTGGCCAGTGCCGGCGCAGTGGCCTCGGCGTCGAGCACGTACAGCGCGGCTTACCTCGTCGCTGCGGTCAACGACAACCTGCGTGCCGGGGCCAACTGGGGTAATGGTGGCGGCTGGAATGACGCCACCCGCGCTTCCTTCCCGGATTGGGTCCACATCACTTTCAACGGCAGCAAAACCATCGATCGGGTGGTCGTCTATACGCTGCAGGACAACTATGCCAGTCCGATTGAGCCCAGCGACAGTCTGACGTTCACCAACTACGGCGTCGTCGACTTCACCGTGCAGGGCTGGAATGGTTCGGCCTGGGTCACCTTGGCCACGGTCAGCGGCAACAACCTGGTCAAGCGCAGCGTCACCTTCGCCGCGTTTAGTACCGACCGCATCCGGGTCAACGTCACCAACGCGCTGGCCTCGTACTCGCGCATCACCGAAATCGAGGCGTGGGGGGTGGCTGCGGCCAGCTTGCCGGCGACCACGACGACGCTGGCCAGTTCGGCCAATCCGGCCACCGTCGGTACCACCGTGACCTTCACGGCGACGGTAACCGGCAGTGCGCCCACCGGCAGCGTCGCTTTCACCGACGACGGCACGCCGATCAGCGGTTGTAGCGCCGTAGCCCTGACCGGCACCGGCAACAGCAAAACGGCGGCTTGCAGCACCCGCAGCCTCGGCGTTGACAATCACAGCATTGTGGCAACCTACGGCGGTGATAGTAGCAATGCCGGCTCGAGCAGCGCCGCGCCTGCACAGGTCATCACCGACGTCTCGGGGAACACCAATGTGGCGCTGGCCAGTGCCGGCGCGGTCGCCTCCGCCTCGAGCACCTATAGCGCGGCTTACCCGGTCACCGCGATTAACGACAACCAGCGCGCCGGGGTCAACTGGGGCAATGGCGGTGGCTGGAACGACGCCACGGCCAACCAATATCCCGACTGGGTGCAGATCAATTTCAACGGTAGCAAGAGCATCAACCGGGTCGTCGTCTATACGCTGCAGGACAACTATGCCAACCCGATAGAACCCAGCGACAGCTTGACGTTCACCAACTTCGGGCTTGTCGACTTCACGGTGCAGGGTTGGAATGGTTCGGCCTGGGTCACCTTGGCCACGGCTGCGGGCAACAACCTGGTCAAGCGCAGCGTCACCTTCGCCACGTTTAGTACCGACCGCATCCGGATCAACGTCACCAATGCCCTGGGTGGTTCCTCCCGGATCACCGAAGTCGAGGCCTCGGGCGTGGCCTTGCCGGCGACCACCACCACGCTAGCCAGTTCACTCAATCCAGCCACCGTCGGTGCCAGCGTGACCTTCACCGCGACGGTGACCGGCAGTGCGCCGACCGGCAGCGTCAACTTCACCGACGACAATACGACTATCAGCGGCTGCAGCGCGGTTACGCTCAGCGCAGCCAGGACCGCTACCTGCAGCACCGGCAGCCTGACGATTGGAAACCATAGCATCGTGGCCAACTATAGCGGCGACAACGCTAACGCCGCCTCGGCCAGTAGCGCGTTGGCGCAGGTCACTGCCGACGCCGCGGGCAACACAAATGTCGCGTTGGCCAGTGCAGGCGCAGTGGCCTCAGCCTCGAGCATCTATAGCGCGGCTTATCCGGTCACCGCGATTAACGACAACCAGCGTGCCGGGGTCAACTGGGGCAATGGCGGTGGCTGGAACGACGCGACGGCCAACCAATATCCGGACTGGGTGCAGCTCAATTTCAACGGCAGCAAGAGCATTAACCGGGTGGTGGTCTATTCGATCCAGGACAACTATGCCAGTCCGATCGAGCCCCGCGACAGCCTGACTTTCTCCCAATACGGCATCGTCGACTTCACCGTGCAGGGTTGGAATGGTTCGGCCTGGGTCACCTTGGCCACGGTTACCGGCAACAACCTGGTCAAGCGAAGTGTCACCATCGCCCCGTTCACCGCCGACCGCATCCGCGTCAACGTCACCAATGCGCTGGCCGGCTCCTCCCGGATCACCGAAATCGAGGCGTATGAAAGGGTTACGGCCGCTAACCTTGCTCCTGTCGTAAGCCTAACGGCACCCGCGAACAATGCAACGTATGCGGCGCCGGCCTCGGTCACTATCAACGCAGACGCATCAGACAGCGACGGCAACATTTCGCGCGTAGAGTTTTACTGGGGCGCGACGCTGCTCGCCAAAAAAACGACGACGCCCTACAGTTTTAGCTGGACGAATGTGCCCGCAGGCAGTTACTCGCTTACCGCCCACGCCTACGACAACTCTGGGGTGAGCACTGTCTCGGCGCCGAGAACCATTACCGTAACCCCCTTGGCCGGCATTTCCACCGCTCCGGACCGACCGACGGTGACCCAAAATGGCTCGTCCATTTTGGTGAGCTGGAACGCCGTTCAAGGTGCTACCGGGTACGTTGTCTATTCTGCTTACGACAGTTCCTTCGCAAACATCTACCGGACCTACTTGTCGTCATCGAGCTCGCTGACTATCCCACTGGCAGATTTCCCTTCCCAGAAGTCTCTGTATTTTTCAGTGGCCGCCATCGTCAATGGGCAGGAACGGGAAAAGAGCAAAGGGGCCTATCTCCTCAGCTTCGACGACGTCGATCTCGGCTTCTGGGGTTCAATCGCGATCGGCGATTTCAACAATGATGGCTGCGTAGAAGTATTGGGCACGCTCAATGATTGCAAGGGCAATTTGCTTCCCCGCCCGGAGGCTGATCTCGGATTATCGGCACTCCGAGCCCCGGGAAGATCCTATCGCGATGCTCGCTTGGCTGACTTCAACGCAGATGGAATACCTGATCTGATTGCCAACGTGTATTCATCGGTTTCTGATACGGGATCAACCACGCTGTTGTTTTACGGGCGCGGTGACGGCACTTTCACCCAAGCCACACCAAGCCAGTTCCCCGCAATTTACCGGGGTTACGGCGAAACCATTGTTATTGCGGATTTCGACAACGATGGCTATCTTGATATCTTTTTGCCGAATTACACACATTCATCATCCCAGGAGCAGAACTATCTCCTCCGCAATCAAAGAAATGGAACCTTTGTTGAGATCGCCGATGTGGCGGGTGTCTCGAATCGAGGGTGGCCGCTGGAGGTTAAGGTCGAAGGAGCTCAGGCGCTCGATATCAACGGAGACGGTTTACTAGACATCTATGCGGCCAGCCATGTCTATATCAATAACGGAGACATGACCTTCACCGACCGACGTCAAGAATATGGTTTACCGCTTCTCTTTGACGAGGGAGCCAAGTTTTTCGATTGGAACAACGACGGGTATGTAGACCTAGTTCTACATCACCCTAATAACGGCCCAACAATGTTCCAATTCGACGGATACTCATTCACCAGGATCGATAACTTATTCGCAAGCAGATACTACAATGAGGCATATGGCCTCAATGCAGAAGACGTCGATGGCGACGGTTTCCTGGACGTCATTGTCGGGGGCGGCCGTGTGGCGGATGAGTTCAACAAAGGTCACACTCTTTTCCTAAAGCGCCAAAATGGTTACGTTATTTCTGACCTTAGGCCTAACATGGGAATGTGGAGCGATATCGTAGGGTTTGCGGATTTTGATGGGAACGGTACCAACGATGTCATCCTGCGCTCCGGCAATGTACATTATTTGAAGAACTCGGCATCCGACTCGTCTTCAATCAAAGTTTTTCTGCTCGGGGAAGGCGGAGCACAGAACCAGCATGGTCGTACCATTCGCGCAACCCCACAAAACGACCCTGGCTTTATCATGACGCGCATCGTGGACGGTGGCTCGGGCTATATGTCCAATAATGAATATCCGGTTACATTCCCAACGCCGAAAGGGGATCGGTATTGGATTAGCGCTCAATTCGACATGGGGATCGTCGGTGGCTGGGCTAGCGCGGGGACGATCGTTAAGATCTACAGAGATGGGCGCTTTATGGTGAATCCGCGGTGAGCCGACAGAATGACGCCTGTGACTCCAATTTCTGACGGGGATGTGCTCTCGCTAGCCAGGATGTCACCCGAACTGCTCTTTCGGATCCCTATTTCTGGGGACATGGTCAGAACTAGCTCGGAAAAATGAGCCTGACGTTTAAGTGAAGGACCTGCTCTGATGGACGAGGATATCGCCCGCAAAGGAGCAGTGCAATGAGAACACCGAGACGGAACTACACCGCGGCGTTCAAGGGCGACAGGACGCTGGCGGAGCTAACCGAGAAGTACGACGTGCACGCCAGCCAAACGAACCTTACCGAACGCAGCCTGATCGAAATCCGGGTTACCCGCTGGCCACCGGCCCAAGGATAATCCGCCACCGCAGGAAATTGACTTACGAATTGCGGAAATCTGTCTTAACTAACCGAGCCGCTTCTCTAACCCATTCAAGCCGCCAGAGTCATGACGCGTAACCTCAAAACTGATTTGACGAACGAGGGCACAGTTATGGGGGAAGCCACGCCGTTTCATTTTGAGACCAAAGAGTACGGAAACATACAAAATGCCGTTGACTACTTCCTCAAATTTGAAATAGAAAGGAACAAAAAAATACTAGATATCGGTACTAACCTGGGTTCCTTCCCGCACGCGTTGCATATGCGCCGCGGCTACAAAAACGTGCATGGAATTGACATACGTGAGCACGCCATCAAGTACGGCCAGCAGCACTATCCTCTAATCCGAGATAGTTTGTCCTGCTACGATGGACATGCCATCCATTCGATAATGAGAGCTTCGATGTGATCACCATGTTCGACGTGATCGAGCACATTCCAAAAATAGAAGAATTCATGTCAGAAGCAAACAGAGTTTTGGCAACAGGCGGTTATTTTATTTTTCAGACGCCAAATATATATATCAACAGCGTTTGGTCGACCATTGTATGGCGCTCCTTGGGATGGAAGAAGGAGCATTGTTCTCTGCAAAGTTTGCGCTCTCTGAGAAAGCTATTATCCCGGACCGGTTTTCGCCAAATTGTGATAGAGAAGCATAGTATTAACACAGAGTTCAATAGAAGCGAGGTAAGCAAACAGCTTGGTTCGGTCGGTCTGTTTCTCTTGAAGATCTCCGATAATCTGCCTTTAAGTGTGTATCCAAACTTTTACGGTAGCGCAGTCAAATGATTGGTAATTGAGGCAACCTTGGCCCAGTTTTGAGACAGCCGTGCGTCTGAACCTCGGCGTACAAATTCAGTAATTCCCCGACAGATGGATCATTCGCCGCGCGAACAATCGCCAATTCTTGAGAAAAAACGCGCGCGATATAAGGGGAGTCATGGGTTCCATTCAGAGTCAGGATGTTTCATTCTCCGGCGTTACCGGCGGCCGATCAGTGATTTCCACAAGCCACCCGATCAGGGCACCGAACACCGTGAGTGCAAAGACCCCAAAGGAAAGCGCGATCGCCCGCTCACCTTGCACTCCGAGATAGCCAAGGGACCCGACGAGTGCACCTTCGCGCAGGCCAATACCGGCAATAGATACAGGTAAAAGAACCGCTAGCGCGACGATCGCAACAATCCATAGCCAATCGGTGAGCGCCACATCAATACCGAGGTCGCGCGCGAGTATCGCGTAAATCGCGACGCCAAGGCAATGAATTACTAGACCTAAAACGAAGCTGGCGACCAGCTTGGAAGGCTCCATCGCGTAATCGCGCCAGACGCCGAAGAAATGCACCATTGAAGAAGCCATGCGAGCACATCGTGGCCCGGCTCGTCGCAGTCGCTCCGCGATCCGCATGGAGAGCAGATACATGGCTGGAATGCGCAGCACGATCAGCGCGGCGCAGACGAGTGCGATTAGTACGAAGAATGACAGGCCAAGCGCAAGGTTTGTTGAACGCGGCGAAAGCCACAGGCCGGCGGCACCGACGCAAAGCAGCGCCAAAGTGCCAACCACTCGATCGATGAGAACGGATGCGACCAATCGTGTCTTCTGTGATTGCCCTTTTGCGATGCGATAGGCTTTGACCGCCTCCCCGGCGACCTGGCCAGGGAGGAGCATCGCGTAAAGTTGACCGATGAACGAGAGCCGCAGCAGGGCCACGAAGCCAAACTGCGGCACAAACAGGCGCCAGCGCAGAACGGCGATGAGGCACGCAAGCAGGAACAGAATCGCGGAAGCAGCAACATACTCAGCACGATAGCTGCCGATCGCATGAAGAATTGCGTGCACGTCAAGGCGCCACAGGATGATTCCGAGCAATAGCAGGCCGATCAGGATCTTGATGAGGGTAAGCATGACGTTCAAATCCGAGAATGCGAGGCAACTGAGTCCGCCAGATGATAGTGCCGGTTCCGCCGGATGAATCGAACCCGCCGCTCACCCACACGACGCAACCATGGATACATGCGATGGGACAAGCGTATCGGCCAGTCGAATTCTCGTAAACGCGCGAAATACGTATCGAATACACGTAACTGCGACGAGATCGCCACCGCATGCCCACCGGGTCTAGCCAATAGGTTTGAGGTCGTCACATCGGGTCCAGTGCCTGTGAGCATCGACGCGTTCGGCGCGTTCGGCGCGCCAGTCAAGATGTCGGGCACAAACACCCGCCATTTGAAGCCCATCAGGCATCACGCGACAAGTGAGGCGCAAACGCCGAGCCCGATCCAGCAACGATTCGCGCGCAAGCGCGGTGACTACGCCATCGACCGGCACCATCGCCACCAGCACGGCCAGGACTGCTGTCGACGCCAGGAGGGAAAGCCAGCGCGGGTTCCATCGCCTCTCATGGCCTGCGGCGGCCAATGCGCTGCCCGAGCATGCGCAATCTCAGATCGAGCATGTGCGCAAGCCACGTGACCCAGCCGAACTGAGCGAGGCCGGCGCGGTATTCGCGATAGCTTCTTTCGCGCGACGAGGTCGCAGCGGCGTGGACGTGGTAGAACACATGAGCGCGGCGTAAGAAAACGCAATTGTGGTCACCTCGCAGTCGCAACAAGTGCAGGACGTCCGAACCGGGAAACGCCGGATCCGGGAAAGGCTGCGCCAACAACCGTTCGCGACGATAGATGACGCCAGCACGGGTTGCAAACGATCCCAACAAGGGCCACCAGCGCGGCGGGTACCGCGGAGCCATCCAAATGAACGCCGATACGCCCCAACGCAACACCTGGGAATTGCTGTCAAGCGCCGTGACCACCACATCGCGCTGCGGGTCCAATTCGGTCGCAACACGCGCATAGAAATCGACTTCGACGGGATAATCATCGGCATCTAATATGTGCACCCATTCAGCACGCGCCTCTTGTGCGAGTCGGTTATAGGCGGCCGCGATACCGGTGTTGGATGTATTTCTGATTAGGCGCAGGTTGAGTTGCGGCAACGGCTGCTTGGCGAAGTTGCTTATCAGGGTGGCCGACTGGTCAGGCGAGGCGTCGTCCAGCAGCAGGATTTCCGCAGGCTTCGGTTCCAACGCGCGCAAACGTTCGAACAAGTCGGGCAGAAATTCGGCTGATCGATATACGGGGATGCAGAGCGATACGCTAGTCATCAAGCGTGGCAATCAGCTTAAGCGTGCTCGAAGTCCGCGCGAGCAAGTCCGCTGCAACCTGCAAAGGATAACTTGCTAGCCCCAACGGGCCGAGGTTGCCGACCTTCCAGCCGGTACGATAGGCGAGCGAGCGCCCCAAGAGCGGGGTATGGCCGAGGCTCAAGCTGACGCAGCGCAGGCCGCTGGACTCCACCGCCAAGCGAAGGCTGCCGCGGTCGAAATGCATCAGGTGGCGCGGAACGTAGTAGCCAGAGTAATGACGGCCGAACACGCTCGCCCAAACGCTGCGCCTGTTCGGAACTTCGATGAAAAGCCGCCCGCGGCGCCGCAGCATCCGGCGCAACCCACTTAGCAGGCGCCGCGGATCGGGATGATGCTCCAACACATGGCGCAAGAACACAGCGTCATAGCACTCGTCGGTCCCGCGCCAACTGTCGTGGCTCATGTAGCGAATTTCGTTTGCATCAGCTCCGACCAAGGAAGGAGGCACGTCGCCGTGGAAATCTACAGCCGTGACGTGCGCGGTCCAACCACGCGTTCGGGCATATCGCTGCACACCCCGCGCCAAAGCGCCGTCGCCGCAGCCGAAGTCGAGCACGGCGAACGGCGTCTGCTGGGGCTTCAGCATCGGGCCCAGTTCTCGTGCAAGGTAAGAATCGATAGCGTACTCGCGCAGACGCCGCACTAACGTGGTGGGAGTATTCGGAAAATCAGCCGTAGTGCGGTCTGCGTAAAGCGCCGGCAACTCCGATTCCAGCGGCCGGGGATTGGTGAAGGCCAAGCCGCAATCGCCGCACTCAACCAACCCGTACTCGCCGGTAGCGGTTTCGAAATCCGGGACCTGCATGAGTGTGCGCAATCGCGCCCGGTCGCACACGGGACAGGCGTTGAGCGATTCGATCTTCAGATTCATGGCGAGCCTGTAATATCCCCTGACATTTCTGCTCAAGGCGCAACTTTAGTGAGAGTCTGACGGGATCGCAGTGATGGAAGAAGCCAATGATCGGTTGCCCTTCCGCAGAAGACGCCTCCACGATTTGAGACTGTTCAAACGGAAAACGTTGGTGGCCAGGAGCAGACGCTCGTTCGAGCTTACGCCCTCGGAGATTGAGGACTGGGTCGAGGAAGCCAAGGCGGCCCGTGGCAGCGGTGCGCTCGAGATATTGCCGTCAATCAAGTGGCGGGACCTGTTCATCGATTACGGCGACGAAGCCGCACTGGAACCTTGTTGCGCTGCAATGGCTCTGTTCATGAAGGCGGTCATCGTGAGCATCCCCCAGAGGAAAGCACCCTCGTCACTCTTGCCGTTCAGATGTGCTGAGAGCCGCGCCGCCACATAGTTGAGCTCCATTCCGGGGAGGTTTCCTCCGTGTAGTGTTACCGCGCCAGATTTGAACCAAGAGCCGACCGGCACTCCGAATCCCTTCTTGGATCGATAGAGGATATCGTTCGGAAGCAACGGCTCGAGAGCCTTTTTCAGCAAATACTTGGTCTGGCCGCCACGCAACTTGTAACGCCACGGAATACGTCGCACAAAGTCTACGACCTCGATGTCTAGGAATGGCGCCCTGACCTCGAGTGAATGCATCATGCTTGCGCGATCTACCTTGGTGAGTATGTCGTCCTGCAGATAGAGCTTGGTATAGAACTGGAGCGTCCGGTCGACGAGAGCGCCGCTCCGGCAGGACTCCCATTGCTCAATCGCTTCGGAGTAGACATCCTCCAGATCGATACGCCCCCCGAAACACTCCTCTAGATCGTCGGGTCCGAGCGGCGCCATCCAGACCGGACACCATAAGCTCGGGAGGTGATCGAGTCCGCGCAGCGTACGCTTCAATTTGAAGTCGAGGCTCATGTTGCGGTGGGAGACCGGAAGGCGCGCGATCAGCAGCGAAATCGCTCTATGGACCGGTCGCGGCATCAGCTTCTGGTAGAGATCCGCCCAACGCAGTGCACGAAACGGATCGTAGCCGGCAAAGAGTTCGTCTCCGCCATCGCCCCCCAGCGCGACCGTCACGTGCTCGCGCGCGAAGCGGCACAGCAGATAAGTGGGAAGCAGCGAGCTGTCCCCGAGTGGTTCGTCCAGTCGAGTCAGCACCAAAGGCATGACCTGTCGCGCGGTCTCGATAGAGAGAGTCTTGACATGATGAGTGCTACGAACGAGCTCCGCGGCGCGGCGAGCGTAGGCGGATTCATCAAACGAGGGTTCCTCGAATCCTATGCTGTACGTATTGAGCCGCCCGGGTCCGAGCTCGCGCGCAGCGAACGCAGCGACCGCCGAAGAGTCGATGCCGCCGCTGAGAAAGGCGCCTATAGGCACGTCCGAGATCAGCCGGCGCTTGACGGCTCGATGGAGAAGCGTGCGCAGCTCTTCGCACCAACGTTCCTCCGCGTCGGCGGGCACGTGCTCGCACGGCTCGAGCACGAAGTCCCAATACTTCCAAACGCGCAGTGAGCCGGTCATCAAATCGTGCTCGAGGCAATTACCACCCGGGAGCTTCTGCACGCCTTGCAATATGCTATGAGGCGCAGGGATGTAGCCATACGCGAAGAACTTGCGAAGCGCCAAGGCCGATACAGGGCAGGCGATTGCGCTATGCGCCGTCAGCGCGGTGAGCTCGGAAGCAAATGCAAAGAGGCCCGGCCGATTGATGTAATAGAAAGGTTTTTTACCGAAGCGGTCCCGGCTTGCAAACAGGCGGCGGCGGCGGCGGTCATAAATGACGAACGCCCACATGCCATTGAGGCGGTTGACGAAGGCGTCTCCCCACTCCCGATATCCGTGTAGAAGCACTTCGGTATCCGAGTGATCGGTTACAAAACGCGCGCCGAGCGATTTCAGTTCACCGCGCAGTTCGGCGTGGTTGTATATCTCGCCATTGAATACGACGCCGACATCGCCGTCCTGAGTCCACATCGGCTGCGCGCCACCCCCGAGGTCGATGATCGAGAGCCGCATGTGTCCCAGGTACACCCCATGCGCCGGATCGGCCCAGATACCTTCTGCATCGGGTCCGCGCCACGCCTGCGCGGCGTTCATTCTGGTGATGTCTTCGCGCGATCCCTGACCGACGAAACCAGCGATGCCACACACTAGATCATCGCTCCTCAAGCATCGGCCAAATACACGACAAGATACTCACGGTTGAGCCGGAATATTGCGCGTGGTCTTCACGATGTAGGTGCTCTTTCCCTGCGATTCGTGATAGATCCGGGTGAGCATTTCGGCAAGCAATCCCATCAAAAAACAAATTAGCCCGGTTAACGCGCCAAAAAACGCCAACAACGGCAGAGGCGTCTGTACGAAACTCGTACCCTCGAAAAACTTCAGATAAACGGCGTAGGTTGCGGCGATCACTGCTAGCGCGAAACTACCCAGCCCCGCCCCGCCAAAGACGTACATTGGCTTTTGCGTATACCTGCTCAGGAATTTAACGACCAACAAGTCCATCAAGACCTTAAAAACGCGCTCGAGGCCATACTTAGACTTGCCGAATTCTCGAGCGTGGTGACGCACGGGGATTTCGCCAACTCGCGCACCCATCCAGCTGGCGTAAATCGGGACGAAGCGGTGCATTTCGCCGTATAGCTTGACGCCCTCGATGACATCCCGGCGATACGCTTTCAGAGTGCACCCGTAATCATGCAAGCGCACCCCTGATACTGCAGATATGAGGCGGTTCGCCATGCGGCTAACAAGGTTCCTGCGTAGCGCGGCGTCCTTTCTGCTCTGTCGCCAGCCGGAACATACGTCGAAGCCTTCTTTGAGTTTTTCCAATAGCAGTGGAATGTCGTCCGGATCGTTCTGCAGGTCGGCATCCATGGGCACGATAATGTCGCCGGACGCAAAGTCGAAGCCTGCCTGCATTGCCGCCGTCTGCCCAAAATTACGGCGAAAATGAACAACCTTGAAAGCCGCGTCTGAAGCGGCGATTTCGTCCAGTAAAGCAGCCGTCCCATCGGTACTGCCGTCGTTGACGAAAATGACCTCCCACGCTTGGGGAAGTTTTCGTAGGCTTTCGGTGAGGCGCTCGCAAAGCTTGGGGAGACTTTCCTCTTCGTTGAAGACCGGGATCGTTACGGAGATGACGGCGCTTTCACCTCGCACAGTATCGGCCATGGTTCTAGTGAATCCAGGTTCTTTGTAGCCGGTGAGCGCAATCAACTCATCGAGCAGCTGCCCTTTCTGTTTCTTGCTCGCCCCGCAATACGCGCCACCATCACCGCCGTGACCGCTTTGCGCTCGTTCATGGTCAGCCCCATCTCGCCCCCTCGGCCTTTCCGGAGGGGGCATTTCGCTCAGATTTCTTAGATGAGGCAACGAATCGATTTCACTCAGATTTCTGATGAGGCAATTCGTTGGCTTGCTCAGACAATCTTTCTATTTTAGACTGATTGCGAAACGGTGCCCTGCTTAAGGGATTCATTGTCGATCATAGGGCTTAACAGGGGCCTAGCCTAAGGCGAGCGACGATTTCAAGATGGAGCCCGATCCAGACGCATCGTTCGCGCGACGCGTATCGGGGCTCCCACTTCTCACAAACCCCCCAGCTCTAGCTGGCGGTTGTTAGGGTGACAGTCTACTGAAGGCATTAGATCTGAGCGGGGAAATTGTGTCGACTCATCAATATCGTGCCTTCCCATGGATGCTTCTGATCGCGCTGATGTTGATTGTCACAATGGCGATTATAAGCAACACAACGAGCCGTATTCATCCCGATGAATTCGATCACATCGAAGCTGCTCGTTTTTATCGCGAGAGTTGGCTTCCCCCCGCGGTAGGCGATCCCAGAACACTCGACACTTATTCCGTTTATGGGATGTCCTATCTGAACGAGTGGGATGTTGTTTACATACTCGCGGGTAAGTTCGCGCTGCTTATTCAGCCTATTGTGCAGAATGAAATTTACGCATTTCGGTTTTTTAACGTCTGCTTGTTCTTGTTGCTGGTCTACATGGCGTGGGTTCGGCGGGATGAGATCTTGATATTTTCGATTCTACTGATCTCGCCGCAAATCTGGTACGTCTTCAGCTATTTCAATGCAGATGCCTTTGCGCTGTTCCTTTCCATTCTGGCGGCTCAAGAACTGACCTCCTCGAGCAGCGCCTTCAATGACCGGACACGATCAGTCGTCGCTCGATACTTGCGTGTTGGTATCTACGTCGGCCTCATCATCTTGTCGAAGCGGACATTCTGGATGTTCGGCGTATTCACGCTGTGCTACATCGCGGCCGTCGAGATCTGGGGCTCTGACAAGCGACGTTGGCACCGATTGCTGGCGCAGGCTGGCACACTTGCCGTGTTCATTGGAGTAGTGGCTCTGCCGAGAATCGCCTACGATATCTATGTCAACGGTCCGCCTCCGCAAAAAGCAGAAGAAATCATAGCGACTGCTACTTTGCTTGCCGATACCGGCTTCAAGCCCGCTCAATTAGCAACCAATCCTTACACGCTCGGGCGCTTGAAAAGCAGAGGAACGACACTTTGGCAGATGGTTCGCACGATGCGGTGGTTCCAACTTTCTGCTATGAGCGCTTTTGGCGTTTACCACTACATGGCTTTATTTGGGGCTGAAAAAGTTTATGTACTGGCAGGCACCTGCGTAGGGTTATTAGCAGGCGCCTTGGTTTTTTTGATCGCGCTTAAAGGCAGCGCGGAGGACAATATTATCATGGCTTTCGCCGTGGTCTGCTGTATGAGCGTCGTGGGACTTTCGCTGTATCATTCCTGGGTCAATGATTTCCAGGCTCAGGGCCGGTATCTTTTCGCAATATTTCCGATCACCGGTGTCCTGCTAATGCGCGCCAAGACGCTGCTGCATCGCGGTTTTGTAAGTGGGATTGTCGGAGCGGGCTTTCTGCTATCGACTTACTCTTTTGTTTTTGTGGGTTTGCATCAAATTCCGAAATACTGGGAGCACGTTGAAACTCCAGATTCTCCCGGCTTTAGACTCGAAAGAGAGTGGAAACAGCGTCTGCATTAAATTATATGGTCTTCGGGATTTCGTGTGGGTAGTCGGGTGAGCGATCACGGTGCGCAACCCGTCGGATAGAGATCAAGCTTGCCCGCAGTGAAAGAGGATCGCGGTGCGGTACTGCGCGAAGTTGCGGTAGCCACGGGCGTTAGCTTTCGTCAGTTGTATGGTCGCATTGGTTGCTTCGGCAACTGCATTGGTGATGCGGTGTTTGGTGTAGGCGAGCAGTCCAGGCAGATGGCGTTTCAAGGTCTTGGCGGCATTGATGATCGGGACCAGGCGCGAGTGCGTGGCCCAGAAGTACCACCGGACGAAGAACTTCTTGGCAGAGGCGGCGTAGGAGGGTGTAAGGAATTTTGTGTTTGTGAGCCGTACGCTAATCTCACTGAAAGGAGAGTCGTATGGCTGCAGAAGTCAGATTCAAGAAAGAGTTGCTAGATGACCTGTTGGCTGGGCATGACGCCAAGAGCGTATTCGAGAACGACGGTCTGCTCGACGAGCTGAAGAAGGCGTTGGCGGAGCGGATTCTGAACGCCGAACTGGACCATCATCTCGGCCAGGAGGGCGAGCAGGCGGCGGGCAATGTCCGCAATGGCGCGAGCCCGAAGACGGTACTCACCGACAGCGCCAAGCTGGAGCTGGCGATTCCGCGCGATCGCCAGGGCCGCTTCGAGCCGGCGCTGATCGCGAAGTACCAGCGGCGCTTTCCCGGTTTCGATCAGAAGATCATCGCCCTGTATGCCCGGGGGATGACCACCCGGGACATCCAGGCGCACCTGCGCGAGCTGTATGGGATTGAGATTTCGCCGGAGCTGGTGTCGGCGGTCACCGACGCGGTACTGGACGAGGCGGCGGCGTGGCAGGCACGGCCACTGGAGCCGGTCTACGCGCTGGTGTTCTTCGACTGTCTGCGCATCAAGATCCGCGACGAAGGGGCGGTCAAGAACAAGGCGGTTTACCTGGCCATCGGCATGCGCTGTTCGGGGCACAAAGAAGTGCTGGGGATCTGGATCGAGCAGACCGAAGGCGCCAAATTCTGGCTGCGGGTGATGACCGAAATCCGCAACCGCGGTACGCACGACGTGCTGATTGCGGTCGTGGATGGGCTCAAGGGCTTTCCCGAAGCGATCAACGCGGTGTTCCCCGAAGCACTGGTGCAGACCTGCATCGTGCATCTGCTCCGCTACTCGATGCAGTTCGCCTCGTGGAAGGAACGCAAGGCGGTGGCAGCGGCGCTGAAACCGATCTATGGGGCGGAATCGGCCGCGGCGGCCGCGGCCCGACGGGAAGAATTCGCCGCCGGTCCGTGGGGGGAGAAATATCCGGCCATCGCGCAGAGCTGGCGCCGCAACTGGGAACAGGTGATCCCGTTCTTTGCCTTCCCGGCCGCGGTGCGTCGGATCATCTACACCACCAACGCGATCGAGAGTCTGCATAGCGAGGTACGCAAGGCGGTGCGCGGGCGCGGTCATTTCCCGAGCGACGAAGCAGCAACCAAGCTGATCTGGCTGGCGTTGCGCAACATCACCGCGAAATGGAAGAACCCGCCGATTGCGTGGCATGCCGCGAAAGCTCAGTTCGCGATACAGTTCGAAGATCGTTTCGTGATGACCAGTGGATAATTTCAACCGAACGGCTCATACACAGAATTTCTTACAGGCCCGCGGCGTAGCGATAATCCCAGAAGTCCGCAAACCCCTCGTTGATCGCCCAAGCGCGACCGACCTTCAGCGTGTCCAGCTTGAGTGAGTGGAAGTGCTCGCGCTGGTGCTCAGTCCAGTTTCGCGGATTCTTCAGCCACAAGTATTTCGTCTCGACCCGTGTGTCATCACCCTCGCGCTTGAGCTCCCGATGCATGCCTCGGCGCACCACATCCACGGCCTTATTGAGTTCCTTGGCGCAGTGAAACTTGTCGTGCACGATCGCGGTTTGCGGTACGGCAGCGCGCGTGGCCTCGAGGTAAGGCTCCCACATGTCGACGGCGACCGCGGCCAGGCCTTGGCGTTGCGCCTCGGGAATCGCCGCCCAGAGCGTATCGGCGGCCTTGCGGGTACGCTCTGGCACGACCTCGAGTACGCGGCGGCCGGCCACATCATGCAATACCGAGACGTAGTCGTGCCCCTTGCCGAAGCTCTTCTCATCGAGCCCGAGGTAGGTCAAGTCCTGCAGCGAACGCCGATTCAGTCCGCGGGCCATCGCGCGCTCCATCACCCGATCCACTGGTCCCAGGACAGCTCGGTCAGCGACTGCGCTTGGACCTTGCTGTGCACTGCGTTCGACACCTGAATCGCAAAGGCCTCGAACAGCTCGGCCGATGGGGCGCCACAACGATCGTTGCAACGTCGATCCGTGAGCCGAATGCGGTACGGCACGCGCGCGGCGCGGCATGGGTTTCAGTTCATCCTTATCGGCGATAGAAATCTGGCTCGGTTAGCTTTAGACAGGCTTCCGCGTTTGGTAAGTAAAACTGCTGCGGGGGTGGGATCGAAACGAATCAATCGTTGAGCTCGTCAGATCCGGCAGTCCCTTGCCGTGCCCTCCGTCTGCTCTACGGCTGGTTTTGTGGAAGACCCTACGCTGCGGTTGGTCTCGCTCGTCCCAACATCCAGTTGCCAGGCTGCGTCGAGCTCGAATAATCCCTCCAGCATCGAATCGCTCCGGCTATTCAGACTTTTGACCTGGAAATGTCCGACATTTTCGGAATGAAACACGACTCGTTGGAATTCGCCGGCATTCATCCTAAAGTTCAACGAATATACGCCGGGTAGCAGCGGCAGCCGCGAGATGCGGCAATTGAGCGTATGAATACCGGGCTTTAACGTCCGGCCCTTGTACAAGTCTCCGGTAAGCGGTGTTGATAGATAGACGAAATCGGTCGTCTGCAGTCCCACCGCAAAAGTCGGGCTCGTCATCTCTGCATAGGCCTCGAAAACGATTGCGACGGTTACGTCCGCCTGATAAATGAGACGATCGGTGACTTCTCCGGTGTCATCCAGCAGGTAAGAATCGAGCAACTCGATCTCCCCCGATGACACGTTGTCAGTCCGCTGACGGAGATTCGTCTTAATCTTTTCGTCGCTTCGTTCGTAAAAGAGATTGCATACAGCGGGCGCCGGTCCATCCGCGACTATGTTGCCATGAGCCAACAGGAGAACCCGAGAGCAAAGCCGCTGCACCTGTCGAACGTTGTGGCTTACCAGCAGGACGGTCTTCCCCTGTCGCTTGATCATGTCTTCCATGCGGTCGAAACACTTGCGCTGGAAGGCGAGATCGCCTACAGCCAAAACCTCGTCGACGATCAAGATGCCCGCATCGACACACGTCGCGATGCTGAACCCCAAACGAACCGTCATCCCTGAGCTGTAGCGCTTGATCGGCGTATCGATGAATTCCTCGAGCTCGGCAAAGGCCACGATGTCATCGAATTTCTTCCTGATTTGCGCCTGGTGCATCCCGAGAATGGCGCCATTCAAATAGATGTTCTCCCGGCCGCTCAGATCACCGATCAATCCGGCGCCTACTTCGATCAGCGGCGCTACGGCACTGCGCACACGGATAGAGCCCGAGGTAGGAGTCGTAATGCGCGCAAGGACCTTTAAGAGCGTGCTCTTGCCGGCACCATTACTGCCGATGATACCCAGCACCTCGCCTTCTTTGACACTGAAATTAACGTCGTCGAGCGCCTTGAACCGCGATCGGACGGGCACAGGCATGCCGCGAAGTCGGCTGAGCCCATGAAGCAGGGTTTGCTTAAGGTCGGTGAGCTGCCCCAGCCGAAACTCCTTCGTCACATGATTGACTTCGATGACCGGCATTGTTTTTCTCAATATTCGCGTTTAGCAGGTGCCGTCTAGGCAATATCAGCGAAGTGACGTTCCGCGTTCTTGAAGGCCGCGTAGCTGATCGGCAGCAACACTCCCGTAACCACTATCCCCGGCCACATCAGGTCAAGATCCGGATGCTGCCCATAGAGGATAGTGCGCTGAAAGGCGTCGATGATCCCAGCCAATGGATTGATAGTGTATAGACGGTACAGCACATCGGACCATGGCCCCGCTGCCTGCTCCATAAGGAGCTTTTGCTTGACGAGGGCCATTGGATAGATGACCGGCGATGCATACATCATCAGTTGCAAGATTATCGGCAACGCAGCTCCCACGTCGCGATAGAACACGTTGAGCGCTGCGCCGGCCAGCGCAATCGCCAGCGAAGCCAGGATGATGTAAATGAGCAGAATCGGCACCCAGATGACCGTCGCCGACGGGGCCAAGCCGAAGAACGCCATCAATAACGCAAGTATCAGCGCATTAATGGCAAACTCCACTAGCTTGGTCATGACCCCGGTAAGCGGGAAAATCTCGCGCGGGAAATAAATCTTACGGATCAACTGCGCATTCGACACAACGCTGACGACGCCGTCCGAAGTGGACTCCTGGAAGAAAATCCACGCCAGCAATGCCGTATAAGAAATAACCGGGTACGGAATATCACCGCTTGTGATCCCGACGAGGCTGTTGAGCAATGTGAAAATCAACATCAGCGTGACCGGCTTCAGTATTGCCCAAGCAAGCCCTAGGTAGGACTGCTTGTAGCGTACGATGATTTGCTTCCACGCGAGTACTGCGATCAATTCGCGGTACTGATACAAGACTTTAATCACTTGAACCATCGCTGCACGTCCGTTTACCGTCGTTAAATGTGAGATCAAAGCATCTTCTGTGCCTCGCTGGAGCAACCTAATTAGGTCTTTCGCTCCCAAGCTTCGTCCGTTCGTGCACTGTTTGCTTCAGGACGGCCGCCGGGAAGCCGTCAGGGTCGCATTATGCCTCGGTGCGTTAAACCCCGTCATCAGGAGTCACCGCTAAAAGTGCAGCCAGGACGCGCCCATCGATGAACTCCCTCCGCGGACATTTTCTGCTCTCCGACGACGAGCGTTCGACGGCGCGCGCGCACCCCGTTTCTGCCGCACCGCCGCTGTGCGACACGGTGACCCGCCTGTCATTCGCCGATGTGCGATTGGAGCTCGAAGTCGACTTCGCAACGCTCGAAGCGACCTGGATTCGCAGCGGTACGCGCTCGCTGCTGCTCTGGGGCGTGCGTGCCGGCAGGGCACACAGTGATCCCGCATCCCTGCTCCCGCGCCTTTTGGAAACCCTTCCCCGACATCCGGAAGAAAGCCTGTGCCGCCTGCAAGGCCCGTGGGTGCTTGTGTTTGCGGATGCGGCAAGCGGTCAATTCATCATCGCGACGGACCGGGCCGCAACACGTGCGCCCTGCTACGCACTGCGCGCCGATCGACTCGTCTTTGGTTTAAGCGCGACGAATGTGCTGCAACAGGATGCGCGCCCGCGGGTGGTTCGGCCTCAGGCCATCTACGACTACTTGTATTTCCATGTCATCCCGGCACCCGGAACAGTGTTCGATGGCGTTAACCGTCTTTCGGCCGGCGAATACTTGTATGTCGATCGCCATGATATGCGGCTTGGACGCTATTGGGAGCCTGCGTACCACGAGTCAACCAACGACGCCGGCGTGGAAAAAAATGCGGCGGATTTTCGGCATTTGCTTGAGGCAAGCGTTGCCGCCGAGCTAACGCACGGAACGATCGGGGCGTTCTTGAGCGGCGGCACCGACAGCTCCACGATCGCCGGCATGCTTGGCAAGGTTACCGGAGCGCCGGCGCACACCTATTCCATCGGCTTCGATGCGCCCGGCTTTGATGAAATGGAATACGCGCGAATCGCCGCGCGGCATTTCGGGACCATGCATCACGAGTACTACATCACGCCCGATGACCTCGTCGCCAACATCGCCAAGGTTGCGGCGGCCTACGACCAGCCGTTCGGCAACTCTTCCGCCTTGCCGGCTTACTTCTGCGCGCGCCATGCGAACGCCGACGGCGTGACTAAATTGTTGGGCGGCGACGGTGGCGACGAACTCTTCGGCGGCAATACGCGCTACGCGAAGCAAGCAGTTTTCGACGTGTATCGCCGGATGCCACGCTGGCTCGTCGAAGGGCTCGTCGAACCGTCACTCTTGCGCTACGGCGTCACGCAACGCATTCCGCTCGTCAAAAAAGCCCGGAGCTACGTCGAACAAGCGAAGGTCGCCATGCCGGCCCGATTGCAGACCTACAATCTGCTTACCCGCATCGGGGAGGAACGAGTCTTTGAACCCGATTTTCTCGCAGCCATCGACACGGCGGCGCCGGCGCGGCAACAGGCGGCCTACTATGACCGCGGCAAGGCGAGCTCGCTCGTGAATCGCATGCTGCATTTCGACTGGAAGTACACGCTCGCGGATAATGATCTGCCGAAAGTCGTTGGTACTTGCGATCTCGCCGGTATCGCCGTTGGATTCCCGATGCTCAACGAGGACCTCGTAGAGTTCGCAAACCGCTTGCCGCCTGCCTGGAAAGTGAAGGGATTGCGGCTGCGCCCTTTTTTCAAGGAGTCGTTGCGCGACTTCCTGCCCAAAGAAACTATCGCCAAGAAGAAACACGGGTTCGGGCTGCCGTTTGGCGTATGGCTCGCCACGCATGACGGACTGAAGCAGCTTGCCTTTGGCAGCCTTGAAGCATTGCGTACGCGAGGGATCGTCCGCCAGGATTTCTTCGACGAAGTGCTGGACTCACGGCTCAAGCAGCACGCGTCGTACTACGGCGAGCTCGTATGGACGCTCATGATCCTCGAACTATGGTTACAGGCCCACGTGCCGGAATACCGGTTCGATCGGTAGCGCCCTGTCTCGGAAATGAGAGCGGTGAAAGGCGCGGTGCGAGCGTAGTGTCTCGGATTCGTGCGAGGGACCTTCGGCACCGCGCCCTTTCGAGTACCTCACGCGGGTGCCCGGCGCGGCCAGCGCTTGTCAACCCACGACATCGCGCGCCGCGCCACCCGCGTTTCGCGCGGCTGCAGGCGGTCCTCGCACCGAACCGAGACACTCCCCGCGGAACAACGCCTAGGGAAGCTCTGATCTAGCGCGAAATTGTTGCCGATTGTGGCTCAAGGGGCGTTCTGCTTTGAATTCGGATTTGAAAGGTGGCGGGGTGCACCTTCGAAACGCCAAGAATCGCTCGTTCGCGCCGGTTTACCGCCGAATTTGGCGTTTGCCGGACGCACGTTTCCTATGATGACAATAATTGAGGTCGTGCCTGATACAAATTGGCTAACGCAAACAGGATTTGGAGCTGCGCGGTATTTTTCGCCAGCCCGCGATAGCGCACCATGGCATGCCCCCACTGGCGCTTGACCACCCGGAACGGGAACTCAACGATAGCGCGCAACGAGGCGATGACTTTGTTCTCCAGTTCCTGCTGGAACGTCAGTTCCTTGCCGCGGGTCGTGCGATGCGCGGTGCGCAACGCGATCCCGGCCTCCCGGGCGAGCGCGCGATCGGCTTTGCTGCCGTAACCGCGGTCGCCCAAGACCTCGTTCTCCGCGCCATGCAACAACTGCGGCAACACGTTCTGATCCGATTCCCGCGCCGTGGTCGTCACCAGGGTATGCATCAGCCCGCTGTCTAGGTCGACACCGACATGCGCTTTCATGCCGAAGTGCCAGTTGTTGCCCTTCTTCACCTGGCTCATGTCCGGATCGCGCGCCCGCTCCCGGTTCTTGGTCGACGGCGGGGCGCTGATGATGGTGGCGTCGACAATCGTGCCCTTGTGCAACAGCAGACCGCGCTCCGTCAACAGCAGGCCCACCTCGCGAAACAAGCGCTCGGTCAATTCGTGCTTCTCCAACAGGTGCCGGAACTTCAGGATCGTGGTCTCGTCCGGCACCGGATCATCCATCAGATTGATCCCGGTAAAGCGGCGCATCGATTCCGAGTCGATCAGCATCTCCTCCATCGCCGGGTCGGACAGGTTAAACCACTGCTGCAACAGATAGATCCTCAGCATCCGCTCCAGCGGCATCGGCCGCCGTCCCAGACCCGCCTTGGGGTAATGCGGTTCGATCAGCGCCAACCATCGCGCCCAGGGCACCACCCGATCCATCTCGCCAAGAAACTTCTCGCGCTTGGTGCGCTTCTTCTTGGCGTCGTATTCGAGATCGGCAAACGTGCTCTGCTTCATCATTCATTCCCCAAGTTCGGTGGCGTTACTATGCCATTGACCATCGGGTCTTAATCAGAGTTTCCCTAGAGCAGTCCGAGCGTGTTTTGCGCCAGTCGCGCGCCGAACTTCATATTGGAGCGGTCCCAAGGCGTGAATCGTGGCAATTGGTACACATCCGTGCCTGCGCGCGACACCCCCGGGCCCGTTGTCACCGCCGCGGCATAACCGGCGTCTCGCACCATCTGGACGTGTTCCGGCCCGAAATCCCTCCCCGGCACGCCGTTGGGATAAGCGAAGAGATCGATCTTCTTGCCGAGAATAGCTTCCAACGCTTTACCGCCGCCGACGATTTCCTTTCGCGCGCCCTCAGGGTCAAGCCGCGACAGGATGGGATGAGTGACCGTGTGCGCGCCGATCTCGACTCCCCCGGAAGCGAGCGCGCGCAGCTCGGCCGAAGAAAGCATCAAGTCGTCGGGCAGCGAGGGCGCGGCCATCGCCGCGACCCGGTCCACCTCGCTCTGCCGTTCGGGCGCAGGCCGATACTTGAGCCGTTCCAACACAAGAGCGACGGCGCGACGGCGCTCATCGCTGCTGCGCAGGGGATGCATCCCCAACCCGAGCTGGCCCAAGTCGAGAACATCTCCCGGCGCACGGCGAACAGCTTCGATCACCGTGTCGTTCCACATGCGGCCGCCATTCAAGAACCCGCTGGCGACGAAAATCGTCGCCGGCAAACGATAATGGCGCAGTATGGGCAAGGCAACGCGGTAGTTGTCGGCGTAGCCATCGTCAAACGTGATTGCCGCTGCAGCGGCGGGCAGATCGCGTTTCACCAGCCGCTCGACTGCTTCGGCAAGCGGCAATACATTGAACGCGCCTGCCACGAAAGCCATGCGTTCGGAAAACTCGCGTGCGTCCGGCTCCTCCGGCAGCATCGGATCCGGCGCCGCCAGCACCCGGTGAAAAATTAGGATGGACAGGCAACCGCGACGACCGCCCGGCGCGATAAGCGAGAAGCTCGCTTTAGCCAGGCTCATCGGACGTCCACAACATCACCATCGCGCCACCGATTCTTCAGCAAGAAAGGCCGGAAGCCCGCTAAGATGCCCAGGATCAAGACGTCGCGCATTGCGGCTTTCGTTCGAAAAGCGACGAAGACCGCGCCGCTGCCAAGCGCAATATTTCGCGATGCCTTTCCACCACGGTGCGCCAGTCAAACCGAGCCGCGTGGCCGCGCACCGCGTCCCGCGACGGCGCATTGCGCAAGATGTCTGCGATGCCGGCGACGAGCGCCTCGACGCTGCGTTGGGGCAACACGCGACCCGTGCGGGGGTCACTCAGGATCTCCCGTACGCCCCCGACATCTGCGGCGACCACCGGTGTCCCACAAGCCATCGCCTCGAGCACGACGTTCGGCCAGCCCTCGCGCAGGGAGGGCAAGACGAGAAGGTCGGCGGCGCTGTACGCAAGCGCCAGGCGCTGCTGCGGCATGGCGGCGATGATCGCTAAGCGCGACGTCACGCCGAGTTCGGCGGCCAAACGCCCAAGCGCGCGCGCTTCAGACCCTTCTCCCACGATGAGCAACGACGCCTGCGGGATGCGCGCGAGCGCATGCACCGCCAAGTCCAGGCCTTTCTCGGGAACCAGATTGCCAACGGCCAGAAGCAACGGCCGCGGCAACCGGTCAAGTCCCAACGCGCGCAAGCTGTCGTCGCGATCCTGGGGCGTAAATAGGCCCAAGTCGACCCCGTTGCGCAAGACTTCGACGCTTTCCGGCTCGATGCCGATGGCGATCGCGCGATCGCGCAGCGCCGCGGATACGCAAACGATTCGCGCGCAGCGGCGCGCCGCCGCGAGAATGCGCCTTCGCGCCCAGGGTAGGTCGGCAATGAGATTGAGATCCGAACCGCGCGCGGTGACGACCAAGGGTTTGCGCAGGCGTTTCGCCATAATCGCCGCCGCCACGCCGTCCGGATAGAAATAATGCGCATCGAGGACATCGCAGTCGAAACCGTCGCGGCGCATGCGGCGCACGGCGCGCAGCCCCGCGATCGCCAGCGCTAGCGGCTGCATGGCCATGCCAATCTTGGGCACCATCAAGTAACGCGGATGGGAAATTGCAACGCCATGCCTTTGCTCGCGGCGCGGCGTCGCGGCGAAGCGCGCGTAGGCGCCGAAACCCTTCCACCCGCTCGGAAACCAAGGAACAGGCGCAACCACCCGCGCGTCTACATCGCCGAGCGCAATCATATGTCGCAACCGCGTCTCGACAAAGATGCCATGGCGCGGCCGTGCTTCACTCGGATAAAGCGTCGAGAACGTGAGAACCCGCATGCGCTCGCGGCGGTTAGCGGACCCGCTCACTTTCAATGCCGCGCCTGCGCGTTACGTCGCGTTTCGCCGCTTGGGTGACCGAACCGCTGCGTGCGACCGACTCCTCCGGGGTTCCCTCGACCCAGCCCGTGTCACGGTTACGCGTGAGCCGGGCACAGAGCGCCGCCACGCGTTTCGCCTGATCGAGCCACGTCAATCGCTGCTCGTGAATAGACGCCGCGGCACCGGCAGCGAGCGCGTCGCGCAGCCGGCGGTCCTTGACCATGCGGGTCAGCGCTTCAAAAAAGCCGTTCGGATCGCCGGGATTGAAAAAAAGCACGTTATGACCGTCGGTCAACACTTCCTCGAGATTCGCTTGCCGGGGTGCGATGATCGCTTTGCCGAGCGCCAGATACTCGAAGATCTTCAATGGCGAAGCGTAGGGAACCACCGCCGGTTGCAGCGCCACATCGAAGGCGGCGACATGATCGGGCACGCATTCTCGCGAGACAACGCCCGTGAACGTCACCCGATCCGCGATGTTGTGTTCGGCAGCGAGCCGCTCGAGCCCCGCCCGTGCGGGCCCGTCCCCCACGATCAACAAATGCACATGGGTGGGAACCGAGGGTTGCGTCATCCACCGTATGACGCTATCGACGCCATGCCAATCGCGCAAAAAGCCGGTAAAGCCTAGCACCAGCTTGTTCGAAAGCTGCAGCGCAGCCTTCGCCGCTTGCGTGGACGCCGCGCCAATAAAATGCGCCTCGTTGACCCCATTGGAGATGACCGTCACGCGATCGTTCGGCACGCCGTACGCGGTCACGTATCCAGCCAACACCTTGGTGACAGGCAACACGTGATCGACGCCCCGCCATACCGTGCCCTCTGCCCACCTTGCGAGTCGCTTCATTGAAAGGCCGCCGAAGCGACCACGCTCATGCGCCAGGGGAGAGTTGACCTCGAGCAACAAGGGTAGGCCGAAGCGGCGCTTGGCCATCAGACCGGCCAGCAGGAACAGGTTGTAGCGCTCGTAGATGACATCCGGCTTGAATTCGCGCACGGCGCGCGCGAGGCGGCGATACTCCACCATCGAGTACACGAGCTCCATCACTTCGTAGAGGGCTGGCGGGAACGCGCCTTTCAGCCGGTGAACCCATCCAACCTTCGCGCCCATGGCGCCCTGGCGGCTCACCGCGGGCGCAACGACGCGCACCTCGTGCCCCAACTTACGCAAGCTCTCGATCATCTCCTCGATGTGTACTGCCTGCCCGTCGCGCGAGGCAGTGCGATGGTGGTAGAGAATTTTCACCGGACAGGGGCCGTGCGCCGGCGTTGCGCGTAAGTGCTCCGCACGTCAGGCCGCTTCGGCGAAATGGGCGGGCCGGCCTTCAAGCACGCAGCGGAGGAACGCCTCGAACATCAGGAGCGTCCAGAGCGGAGTGCTGTGGTCGCTGGCTCCCGCGAGATGTCCATCCACCAGTTTTTTTAGGTAGCCCGTGTTGAACAAGCCCGTCGCTGCAAGGTGCTCGCCCAGCACCGCATCGCGCATACGTCCCTTAAGCGGGCCGCGGAACCAACGCGCCAGCGGTACCGCGAAGCCCATCTTGGGCCGGTGCATAAGATCACGCGGCAGATACGGCTCCATCGCTTTCTTCAGAAGGAATTTGCTTTCGTGACCGCGAATCTTGAGATCGGATGGGAGGCTCGCCAACCATTCGACGAGCTTGTGATCCATCAACGGCTCGCGCACCTCCAGTGAATGCGCCATGCTGGCGCGATCCACCTTGGTGTTGATGTCGCCGACCAGGTACGTCTGCAAGTCGAGATACTGGATGAGCGCCAGCGGATCCTCGGTGTTCGCCTGCGCCGCATGGCGGCGGAGGACCTCGATCGCGGAGTAGCCACCAAGTCGCGCCTTGAATGCGCTGCTGAAGAGCTCGCGGCGCATCGGATCGCGCACGAACGACACCGTGCTGAAGTACGCCTCGACCGAGTCCCGGCCCAGAGCTTCGAACGTCGTCTTGGCGCGCAGCACGCGCGGCGCCCAGTCGAGCTTGGGATAAGCGCGGCCCAAGAGGCCGAACACCGGCCGGCGCAGCCCGGCAGGGAGCGACGTACGGAGACGCTCCTCGAGCAAATGCAATTGATAGCGCCGGTAGCCGCCGAAGCTTTCATCGCCGCCGTCGCCGGAAAGAGCGACCGTCACATGCTTGCGCGCAAGCTGGCACACCCGGTAAGTGGGGATCGCCGAGCTGTCGGCGTACGGTTCGTCATACACCAGGGCCAGTGTGTCGATCAAGTCGAAATCGTCGCTCTCGACTCGATCGACATAGTGATTCGTGCGGTAGCGCGCGGCAACGATTTGCGCGAACGCCGACTCGTCATAGCGAGGATCGGAAAAAGCGATCGAACAGGTATTGACCGGTTCCGACGAGAGTCCGGCCATCGTGGCGACGACCGCGCTTGAATCGACTCCGCCCGAGAGGAATGCGCCAAGCGGCACCTCGGATATGAGGCGCAGCCGGATCGATTCCCGCAACCGATGATTGAGCTCGGCGCAGGCGTCCGCAACAGTCAAGCGGTTATCGAGCGTGAAGCGCACGTTCCAGTATTCGCGCGGCTCGCGCATCGGTTGGCCGCGGCGAACGGTTAACGTATGCGCGGGCGGGAGTTTTTTCGCCTGCAGGAAGATCGTGCGCGGCTCGGCGACGTAGCCGAGCGCGAAATATTCTTCGATGGCGCAGGGATCGAGCTCGCGCCGCAATTCGCCGTGGGCGAGGAGCGATTTCAACTCCGAGCCAAAGAGCAGCATTCCGTTCGGGAGCACCGCGTAGAAGAGCGGCTTGACGCCCAGGCGATCGCGGGCCAGGAACAGGGTCTCGCGGTTGCCGTCCCACAGCGCGAACGCGAACATGCCGCGAAGCCGCTCGACACACGCTTCGCCCCATTGCTCCCACGCATGGACAATGACTTCGGTGTCGCTGCGCGTGCGAAAGGTGTGCCCGAAGCCCGTGAGCTCGGGAATCAGCTCCTGATAGTTATAGATCTCGCCATTGAAGATGATGCAGACGCTGCGATCCTCGTTGTAGAGCGGTTGCTGGCCCGTGGACAGATCGATGATCGAGAGCCGCCGGTGGCCGAGCCCTATCCCGGGTTCGATATGCAAACCGCCCTCGTCCGGCCCGCGATGGTGCTGCGATTCGTTCATCCGCGTCACTATCGCGCGGTCGATGTCGCGCCTGCCGCGAGTGTCGAAAATGCCGGTTATGCCGCACATGAGAGTCGGGTCGTGTTATGTCGCGCTCGCCGGTGCTGCGATTTGCGCATTGACGTGTCGCAGCCGGTCATACAATCGTTGGTAGCCCTGCACCATCGTGTCGAGGCTGAACTTCTGTTCGATTCTCGCGCGCGCTCCCCGCCCGGCCGCCCGCGCCGCTTCCGGGTTCAGCAAGTACAAGAGCACGCGCTGTGCCAACGCTTCGGTGTCGGCTACGGGAACCAATTCACCGGTACGACCGGCTTCGATGAGCTCGCCGTTCCCGCCGACATCGGTTGCGATCACCGGCCGCCCGCAGGCCATCGCCTCCAGAATGGTATTCGAAACACCTTCCGCGAGCGAAGGCAGGACGAAGCAATCGAGCCCCCGCAGGATAGCGGGGACGTCGTTACGCTCGCCCGGCAGCCATGCCAGCTCGGCGACGCCGGCGTGACGAAGCGCTGCCTGGACTTCGCCATGGAGCGGGCCTTCTCCTACCATCACCAGGCGCGCCCGCGCCGCCTGCGCCGGCGCGAGCTTGAGCAGCCGCACGAATGCATGAACGAGCGCGAGCGGATCCTTGACCGCCTGCATGCGGCCGACGGAGCCGACCAGCCATAACGTGGGATCGCGAAACGGAGACCCGGCAATCGGCTCTCGCTCGAGCGCGCCCGGATGAAACCGCCGCGCGTCGACGCCATTGTAGATCTGGCTTACCCGTGCCGCCGGCACGCCGATTATCGACGTCAGGTAACGTTCGAGATCGCGTGATACCGCAATGTAATGCGTCACGAACGGCCGGTAGAGCCGCCGTACGCGTTGCAACTTGCGACTGGAACCGTCGAGGTCGCCAACGTCTCGCCCATGTTCGCCGTGAATGCGCACGGGCACGCCGGCCGCCCATGCCGGCACGGCCACTTCCAATGCAGCCAAGTTGCGGGTATGCAGAATATCGGGCCGCAGTTCACGCAGCAGCCGGTACAGCCGCGGATACAGCTTGATCGCATGACCCGGCGCCTTGGCGAGGGCGATGAATTGCACATCGTCGCGCTGCACGCGTTTGCGGAAATCGGTCACGTCCGTCAACGCGAGCACCGCATGGCGATAGGTTTCGGGCGGCATATGATTGATGACGTTGACCACGCCGTTCTCGAGCCCGCCCACGTCGAACCTGTACATCACGTGAGCCACCAGCGGGCGCGGGTCGCGCGAGACGTTCATCGCGCCTCTCGCGTTTTACGCAAGGCCGTTTCGATCGGCGCAGCGTACGCGCTGATAAAGCGCTTGAGTGTGGTCTGCGACCCCCCCGCGTCTTTGCGCGTGTAGACAACGACGACCGCCGAGTCGTCGCCTTGCCCTTGCAAACGCGACAGCGCAGTGTAAGCCTTCGCTAAAGTGTCGCTGCTCGTGAGCCGGCCGTTGATCCAGTACCATTGCCAGACCAGAAGCTCCTCGCCGTTCGCGCCACGCAGCTCCCAGGCGCGGACCCGAACCGGTTGTTCATTGAGCGTGATGTCGTGCCTTTTCTCCGCGATTCTGGCCCACGCGGGATCCAGCGTTCCGACCAGCACATTTTCGGAGCTCACCAGTTTTCGGCCGTAATTCTGGTTTCGGTAATAGCCGACGAACAGACCTACCGCGTCGTTGCCATCGCGAAAGGTTCGATGCAGCTCGGCGGAGGGATTGGCAAAACGCGGTCGCCAATCAGTCACTCCGCCCGGCGCGGATTGCCAATCGCCGGTCGCTGCGACAAGCTGCGGCGGCGCGGCAGCATCGCGGAGCTCGATCGCCCAGTACCCGAGCTTCCATACGGCGGCCACCGCGATGACCGCCGACGCCGCCAGCCAAAAGCGACCGGGAACGACCGATTTCTCACCCGCCAACGAGGGTGCCGCAGCAGGCGTCGGGGCGGGAGCCAGATCCTCGCGCCAGCGCGCGCCGATTGCGAACAGAATCGTGATCACCACGCCGAAAAATACCCAGCCCAGCAACAGATGGTCTACCCCCACCGCGAGCGTGTTTCCCGAAAGGTGACCGATCATGACGATCATATAGGCCCGCACCCAGTTGGCGATGATCGGCACGAGAATGGCGAAAACCATGAAAATGAGTCGTCGCGAAAGCGAGCGGTAGGACAGATACGCGTACAGCGTTCCCACCATCAGCGAGGCAATGAGATAGCGGATGCCGCTGCATGCTTCGACCACCGACCAACTGCCCGATGGAATGACGAAATGCAGACCTTCGCGATAGACGGGGATACCCGTCGCCCGTAGTGCGAATATGGTGAAATCTGCGGTCCATTCCATGAGCTGCGGCATCACGAACTCGCCGATCGGCACCGCGAAGAACAAGAACGAGAGCGGAAATGCGACGGAACGCGCGACGCGGAGGCCGAGCACCGCCGGCACCGCCAAGACCCACATAAAGGTAAGCGCCAACTGTGACACCGCATTGACTGCGGCCAACTCGCCTAAGAGCCATCCGAATCCGGCCAGCGCAAGCGGTACGAGCGCCCACCCGTTCGGCCGCGGCGAAAGCAGCACAAGTTGCGCGCGTTGGCGCCAAATCAGCCATAAGACGATCGGCGGAACGACGAAGCCGTGAACGAACGTATCCGAGCGCTCCCAAATGCTGGCCATTGCCGCCGCGGTGCTCCAGTACCAGGCAACGATCCAGATGAGCGCGAGGGCGAGCGCGGGAAGCGCGCTCCTGAAGGCTTGGGTAAGCGGCGCTCGCGCCGTGTCAAGACCGGGCGCGGCGCGATGCGCAAGGGGCTCGTGCGTCATCTCCGCCGGTTGCGTCGACGTTGGCGGCGCTGGCGCACCCGGATCAATGGCGAGCGCGAGCGGCTCGCGCTGCGAGCGGCCCGGGCGCGCGACGGTGCCTTCAGGCCGCACTGGCCCGTCCTAAGGTCGGCGCATCGAGATACCGGTCGATTCGCGACAACCGCGCTTCCCAGCTATAGCGCGCCAATACGCACTCACGCGCAGCGCCTCCCATCGCCGCAGCGCGCATAGGATTTCGCAGCAACGCGTCGATGCTGGCGGCAAAACTCGGTGCGTCGACCGCCGTCTCGAAGTCCTCGCCGGGGACCGCCTCAATGCCTGCCGCGCACGCTTGGGACGCGACGACGGGCCGTCCCATCGCCATTGCCTCGAGCACCTTGTTCTGCACGCCGCGCGCCACGCGCAGCGGCGCAACGATCACTGCCGCATGGCGCAGGTAAGGACGCACATCCGGGACCGTGCCGGTGACCGTCACGGCTTCCCCCGCCAGCGCTCGCACCGCCGGGGCCGGCCGCATCCCCACGACGTAAAAGCGGAGCTCCGGCGTGTGCGTTCGCAGCCGGGGCAGAATGTCGGAGGCAAACCACCGCACCGCATCGATGTTCGGCCAGTAGTCCATCGCTCCGGTGAATACGATTGGAACTTCGCCGGCTGGAAAGGGCGATGCGACGTCGTGCGCGGGCGAGAAGAATTCAGCATCGACGCCGTTTCCGATCGCCTCGACCTTGCCCGCACACTCGGGCGCCAAGCGGCAGAACAATTCAACTTCTGCGTCGGTGACAAAAAAGGACCGGATGGAGCGCGTTGCCGCCGCGGATTCGTAGGCCAGCAGCCGGTTACCTTCACGCCGATAAAGCCAGGAAAAGGGCCAAGCCCGCGCTGCCGCGAATTGCGTCCACTTGGCGGAATCAACGTCGACACAGTCAACCAAAACCCGCAGTCGCGGCAACCCTTCCAGATATTGCGTCATCGCCGACGAGAACGCGACGGCGGTATCGATGTTTTGATGCCGGACCGTTTGTTCGACCCACGACTTCAATCCCGCGTCGCGATAGTACGGCAGCGACATCGCTTCGCCGCGCACCAATCCGCCGAGACTGCGCAACCGCGCCATACGCGGATCGAGGCGCGCCACATACAATCCGGCGCAGAGCGGCTTAAGCGACGCGATATAGCGCTCGTCGTCCGGATCGTCGACGAACGTGCCCAGGAACACGCGATGGCGCGCGGCGAGATGGCGAAGCAAATGGTACGAGCGAACCTTGTCGCCCTTGTTTGGCGGATACGGCAGCCGATGCACCAGGTAGAGCAAGTTGCGCACGTTCGATCCGATCTTTCAGCCCAGATTGCGCACGATCAGCGGCCCGAGCCGATTGGCAAGCCCAATCGGCAGTCGCTGCCACAAGGCGATGAAGGTGCGATACTTTGGGTTGGCCGGGTTGTTCTGCGGGATCGCACCGCCGCGATACAGGTGGTACTCGTAGTGCAACGGTTGCGGCTCGAAGCCCCAGTTCTTTTTGAACGAGTAAGTTCCAGTGCCGCGCTTGCTGCGGCCGTAGTCGAACACCTTGAGTCCGCGAGCGCAGGCGCGCCGCATCAGCTCCCAATATTTGAAATCGTTGGCGGCGAGTTCGCGCGCAGAGACGTCATCACCGGCGTAGTAGGGAAGCACCTCATCGCGAAAATAGAATGAGAGCACGCTGGAAAGGGGTCGTCGGTCCGCGTCGACTACCGTAAGCACTTCGCAATCGCGGCCGAACACCTGCTGCAGCGCCGCGAAATACCGCTTCGGCAGCGCGGGCGTGCCGTGACGGTGCACGTTGTCGGCAAAAAGCTCGAAAAAGCGATCGACGTTCGTGTCGATCTCGCTTGTGAGGCCTTGCTTGCCGGCCTTGCGCACCATCGCCCGCTGCTTGCGCGGAATCGCCAGCATGTTCGCATCGTCATCCGCCAGAATCTCCTTGCGGAACGTGACGTAGATATCTTGCGTCGGCCACTCCGTGTGGCGCGGCGCCATATTGCGCAGCTCGAGGTAAGTCACCCCGAGCCGTTCTCCCAAGGCTTGTGCTTCCTGCTCCAGCAGGGTTACGGCCTCCGGAGTGGTTGCCGCGACGCCGCCATAAACGGCAAAGGGCAGCGCCACTAACGCCTTGCCAAACAACGCGCTCTTTACGTGCGCGAGCGGCAACACACCTTCGAGCCGGCCGGCACGCTCGACGTAGAGAAAATGGGTGCGGTGCCCGAAAACGCCTTCGATAATGCGCTGCCAGCCGGCGCGGTGGAAAAACGTAGCTTCAGGGCAACGGAACACGAATTCATCCCAGCGGGCCGCCGCAATACCATCGTCGTGGCCGAGCGTGCTGACAGTCACGACGCCTGGTGCAGTTTGCGCAAAACCGAGTTCGGAGACGCCGTGCTTCATGCCGTGAACGTTAACCGTCGTGGAGGCTGGAGACAGAGATGCGGCAGGCCGCTCGCATGGCTTAGCGTCATTGAAGGTTCACTTTGCCCAGAAACACGTCATCGACGCGTCCCCATTTGAAGTCGGCAAGCAGGCGCCGCAGCCGGCGCTCGGTGCGCGCCAGATTCACATAATGACGAAAGCGCGTCTTGGCGTTGATGCCGGATACGCGCGGCTGGTCGACGTCGATCTCCCACGGGTGGAAATAGAAAATCGCGGGCTCGCCGTCGATTCGATTGACGCGGCGCAATAACCAGCGCGACATCAAATACGGCATTAGCCGAAAGTAGCCGCCGCCCCCCGCCGGCCAGTTGCGATCGAACAACCGCATCGTCGTCACCGGCACTTCAAGGAGGCCCGATCGGACCTGGTGAGCGAAGCGCGGAGCGTCGGGCATCCCGTAGTGGTCATGCCGAACCGGATACACGCTCGAGCTGTAACGATACCCGGCACGCCCGATGCAGTCGAAGGCCCACGGATTGTCGTGACCGATGGAAAAGCTCGGCGCTCGATAGCCTTTAATCTCGGCGCCGGAAATATCCTCGAGGATCAGTTTAGCGAGCCCGATGTCCGCGAGAAAAAGCGCTTCTCCTTGCTCCGTCGCCCGATGGTGGCCAAACCCATGGCTCGCGAGCTCGTGACCTTCGTCGACGATTCGCCGTACGAGTTGCGGGTAACGCTCGGCAATCCAGCCCAGCGTGAAAAAGGTGGCGCGCGCGCCGGTTTCGGCAAGCATGTTCAGGATCAGGTCGACGTTGCGCTCGATCCGGCAATCGCGCGCATCCCATTCACTGCGCTCAATATAAGGCGCGAACGCCGAGACCTGAAAGTAGTCCTCGACATCGATGGTCAGCGCATTGACCATTGCCCCCTTAGGCAGAGTGGCTAGCGTTTCCACTTCAAGCCTCCGCCGGCATGCGGCGCTGCGCGAGCCGCGGCGCGAGATGCGCGGCAATACGCTTGGCCGCACGGCCGTCCCAGTACTCGGGGACGCAACCGCGCTTGCCGCCACCCGCGAGAATCTCTTTGACGCCGCGCAGAATCGCGGCGCGATCGCGGCCGACAAGAGTGTTCGTGCCCTGGTCTACCGTAATCGGACGCTCGGTGTTTTCACGCACGGTCAGACACGGAATTCCGAGCGCGGTGGTTTCCTCCTGCATGCCTCCGGAATCGGTGAGTACGAGCGTGGCGCCCGCCATCAACCCCAGCATCTCGAGATAGCCCTGCGGAGGGAGCAACACCATACGGCCGCCGGCCGTGAGCTCGGCCAGGCCGATGCGGTCGATGTGCGCGCGTGTACGTGGATGCAGCGCGAAGATGAGCGGAAGCTCTTGCGCCACCTCGCCCAGCACGGCGAATAGCGAACGCAAGGTGTCGGGATCATCGACGTTCGATGGCCGGTGCAATGTGACCACACCGAAGCCGCCCGCGCAGTCGAGTACCGAGGGGTCCGCACCCGCGCGCCGCAACGTCTCCCGGGGCGGCACCGCGAGCGGCCGATGCGCCAACAGAGAGTCGATCATCACATTGCCGACGAAATGTACGCGCGCAGCCTCGATCCCTTCGCGTGCGAGGTTGGCGTGCGCCGCGCGCTCGGTCGTGTAAAGCCAAGAAGCGATCTGGTCGGTCAATACGCGGTTGATCTCTTCGGGCATGGAGCGGTCGAAGCTGCGCAGTCCCGCTTCGACGTGTACCACGGGCACGCCTTTCTTGGCCGCGACCAGGCTGCACGCGAGTGTCGAATTGACGTCGCCGACCACGAGGACGCACGACGGCAGATGCGCGTCCAGCACAGGCTCGAAGCGGCGCATCACCTCGGCTGTCTGCACCGCATGACTGCCGGAACCAACCTCGAGGTTGAGATCCGGCTGCGGCAGCCGCAAATCCACGAACAGCCGATCGTTCATCTCATTGTCGTAATGCTGGCCGGTATGCACGAGCAGCGTCGGCAGCGCAGGCGTATGCGCCGCGAACGCGCGCAGGATCGGCGCCATTTTCATGAAGTTCGGGCGGGCGCCGACCACACACAGAATCTGTCCGGCGGCGGATGGCCAACGATCGCCGGTCACGGGTGACTCTCCTTGTCGACTTGGGGTTTGCGAATCGCGTCCATCAACTGTTGCAGCAAGGTGAGCGTCGCATCGGCCTGTCGTTCCAGTCGCATCAGACGCTCTTCCACCTGATTCGATTGCAGGCCGGCGATGAGCCGCGATGCCTCGCTTGCAACTTTCGCATCCAGATGCAATTCCGGCGAACCGACCCCGAACGGGCCCTGGCCGTTCGCTTTGCCGGGCAACGCCGCGGCCGGGACTTCGGCATCCGCCACGAGGACGAGGTCGGGCGAAGTAAACGTTTCCTCGATGATTTCACGTGCGACATCGTCGACGTCATCGCGCGTGAAGGAACGCTTCTGCGCAAGGTAGCCCGACAGCAGCACACGGTCACACACTGAGTTGATTCGGCGCGGAATGCCGCCAGTCGCCGCAAAAATGGCTTGGTAGGCATCGGGCTCGAACTTCGGGTCGCCGTTCCAGCCGACGCACTTCAAGCGATGCTCGATATACGCGCTGGTTTCAGCGAGGTCCATGGGGCCAATATGGCAAGCGGCGATCACTCGCTGGCGCAACTGCAACATGTGCGGACTCTGCATCGTGCGGCGAAATTCCGGCTGACCGACGAGAAAGCTTTGCAGAAGGGCATGCGTCTCGAGCTGAAAATTCGAGAGCATGCGCAACTCTTCCACTGCTCGCGGCGTCAGGTTCTGTGCCTCGTCGACGATCAGCAGCGCCCTTTTCCCTTTTGTCGTCGCCGCCACCAGAAACGCTTCGAGCGACAGCAGCAAGTCGGACTTGCTCACGTCCTTGGTGCGCAACCCGAATGCTGCGGCCACCATGCGCAGCATGTCGTCGGCGTCAAGCTGGGTGCTGACGAGTTGCGCGGCGACCATCTGTTGCGGATCGAGCTTGGACAAAAGACTGCGCACGATCGTCGTCTTGCCCGCGCCGACTTCGCCGGTGATGACGATAAATCCTTCATTCTGGTGCAGGCCGTATTCGAGATAGGCCATCGCACGGCGATGCTGCCGGCTACCGAAATAGAACGTCGGATCGGGATTGAGCTGGAATGGCTTGTCGGTCAAGCCATAAAAGGATTCATACATGGCGTAAGTTCAAAACTGCACCGACACCGACGCGGTCAGCGCATTTTCGCGATAATTGGGGTTGCCCTCGCCGGTCCCCAGGAAACGGATGTGACGATATCCGAGCGATCCTGAGGTTTTCGGCCCGAAGCGGGTTACATAGAACACCCCGAGGTTCCACTGCCGGCTGTCGAGATTGGCGTTCGTCGCGCTTCTGCTGTCACCGCTGCTCCGTTGCCACGACGCCAGCGCACTGACCGAGGACAATGGCGTCAGGCGATGGCTGAAGCCGACGTTCACCCCACTTTCGCTGATTTCAGGCACAAAGTCGAAATCATCGCGCCTTCCGCTGCCCTCCGAGATCGCCTCCTTGTCGGCCCGGAAAATCGCCATAGTCAAATTGTTGCGCGCGCCAATAACAGTCACCGACGCCTCGCGGCGGCGCTCTTTGAAAACCCGCGTGGTTAGAAAGTCCCCTGGTACATTGAGGTCGGGAGGAATGCCTCCTTGATCCAGCAGGCGGTTCACCTCGAGCGCGCGTTCCAGCGGATCCGGTATGCGGCTCGCCAAGGCGTTGAAGAGCCGATCGAAGGCGACCCCCGACCCACGCTCCGCCTGATTCTCAGCGTTCGTCGTGACGTCCCGGCGGTCGCTAAAGCTCCACGCGGTAAGCGGCGTGCGATAGCGAAAGCCATAGTTCCAGCTATTGCCAAAAAAGCGCTTCTCCCACGCAGCGTTGACGTTGGTCCGCGCCGAAGGCGCCCAGTCGAAACTCGCACCGTAGGTTGTTGCTGATTGCTTGGCGAATGTAGCGTAATCATTGCTTTCGTAACCTGCGGTCGTCGACACTCGGAATTGCGGGTCGAATTGGTAAGTCAAAATGCCGCGAATGCGATCTGCTTCGGTGTCTCGCCCGCGGTCGTACTCGATGCTTTGGCGGTTGGCTTCGACGGTCCACCCGAGGCTCGTGACGGCCGTGCGGCCATTCAACCTGCCGGATGCGTCGTTCACTCGATAATCGGCGTTGTCATCGGCTTTCGACGAATAGGTTGTCACGCTATACCGAAGCAGATAGTCGGCAAACGACGCCAACTGCCCGCGCACATAGGGGCTTAGCTGGAATGTCCGGCTTTCGGTGCGGTTATTGGTAACGCTCGTGTTGTTGGTCGGCTGTGTTCCGAAGGCCGAAATCTGTTCTTGCGTAACGCTTGCCCGACCATCGATGAAAAAAAAGTTCTCGATCGCTTCCACCGAGCCAATCGCGTTTAAGAAGTGTTGCGTGCTATTGCGCGCGGATTCTTTCGCATAAAGGAGATTGTGCATCTGATATTCGAGACGCAGCTGCGAGCGCCCTCTTTTGCCATCGATGCTCAATGAAGGTGAAATGTCGGTCACCAGCTCCGATTCGCGACGGCCCGCGGGAGCCAACGTGATGTTGTCCGACAGCGTCTCCGTCACCGTGACCTGCGGAACAATTCGCCAGCTTTGCGCATGCACCGGGACAACGCCGCAGTACACTGCGAACGCGAGAAGGCTGACTTGCGTTAAGCGGGCGACGACGACGCAGCGGCGGTCAATGTCCCGAGCCATAGCCATAACCACCATAACCGTAGCCATAGCCGTAGCCATATCCCCCATCGCTGGTGACCGATCTCCCCTTGTTCAACATCATGAGCTTGACGGGGCACGCCTCGATTGTGGCAAGCGCCTGTTGCACGGCCGCCTGGGTGGTGCGCTGCGCTTCAACCACGACGACCACCTGTCCCATGTGCGTTGCCAGCACACGCGACTCGGTCGTCACGAGCAGAGGCGGTGAATCAAAAACGATGATGCGGTCATTGTAGCGGCTCGCCATATCGTCCAGCAGTCGATTCATCGCATCGCTCGCGAGCAGCTCGGTGGCACGCGGATGTTGCGTGCCGCTCGACAAAATCGACAGTTTTTCGACATTGGTGCGCAGCAGCACTTGCCGCAGTTCGACCGCGTCGTCAACCAGTACGTCGAGCAGGCCTTGCGCTGGCGGCAGGCCCAGCATCTTGGGAAGCGCCGGGTGCGCAACGTCGGCGTCGACCAGCAGGACAGTACGGTCGAGCTCCATCGCGATGCTCATCGCGAGGTTCGCAGCCGTAAAGCTCTTGCCCTCGTTTGGCAACGCGCTCGTAACCATGATCAGATTGCCGTTCCGGATTGGCGCGGCGCCTTTGCCCGTCGCGTTGGTGATCAGCGGACGCTTGATGACGCGAAACTCGTCCGCGATTCGCGAACGGGGCGCGTCTGGCGTGACGATGCCGGCAGCCGCAATCCGTGCGAGATCGAGTTCAATGAGGCGCGACTGGGGCGGCGCTGGGGTTTTTCGCGCGGAAACGCGCGGAGCAGCGTCCACCGCCGGTGCATATTGGCGTCGAAGCTGCGCGGTGGAGTGCACCGCAGCTCGTTCTTCGCCACTGTCTTCGATGGTGGCAACATCCTGCTTCGGTGTCGAATCCGGAATATCGACGCCGGCACGGCGCAATTCTTCGAGCCGTTTGGCGGCTTGTTCGATTAGGCTCATAGGTGGCTCGCTAGACCGCGCGCGTTGAAAGCAAGGCGAGGGCAACTAATCCCGCACCAAAGGTACCCAGGAATGCAACGAACGCCGTCAAGAAGCCGGCGAGCCCGCGGCGTTCCTTGCGCCGCTGCGATTCGCTGAGAATCAAAGACACGGAGCCCAACATCGGAAGCCCGGTGACTGCGCGCAGCGAGCGCAAGTCGAAGAAGGTCGGCCAGATCCGGCTGACCAGAAAACTGGCAACGATACCCGCAGCCAGCGCGCCCAACAGCGCCATCGGAAAGAGCAACGCCCGGTTCGGTGCGACTGGTTGCGGTGATACGCGAGGAGGATCGATCAAGCGAAAGTCAGCGACCCCGGTGCTCGCCTCCATTTCGCCAGAAATCTCGGCCGACTCTCGCCGCGTAACCAGACCGTCGTAGTTCCTTTTGTGGACCTCGTAATCACGGTTCAACTGCGCGAATTCGATCTCGACCTCAGGCACCAACTTGGCTGCCTCCCTGAGGCGCGCGTACCGCGACTCGTATTCGGCGACACGAGTCGTCAGCGAGGCGACAGTCGCCTCGGCTTCGCCAAGCGACACCTTCAACTGCTGGTAGACGGGGTTGGAATTGATCGACGCAACAGGTCGAGAGGACACGGGTTTCTTGCGCGCCGCAAGCTCGGCTCGCCGTTGCTCTTCGAGGCCCTCAATGATGCGCTTGGCGCCGACAACGTCGGGATGCTCGTCGGTGAAGCGTTGCCGCAGCGAATCCAGGTTGCGCTTCAGCGCCTCGACTCTTCCGTCGATTTCTGGGACGGCGGTAGCATTGGCTTGCTCCGGCGGCTCCGGTAACAGCACTGGCTCCTCGCCCGCGACTTGGCGCTTGAGCGCATCACGCGAGTTTTCCGCCTCGCGCAGCCCAAGCCTCGCCTGGGAGAGTGCGCTCGACACATCGCCAATCCGGCTATAGTAGTCCTTGCCATCCGCGGTCGAGAGCTCCAGGTTGCGAAGCCGGAATTGCTTGACCCGGTTCTCCGCCTCTTCCAGTTTTTTCTGGTAAACCTTGACCTGCTCGTCGATGAATTTCTTGGCGGAGTCGGTATCCTTGCGTTTGCCGCCCAAGCTCGATTCGACGAAGATCGAAAGAAACGACTGCACGACTCTTTTGGCTCTTTCCGGATCGGGGTCGCGGAACGCGAGTGTGTATAGATTGTCGCGGCCAGCGCCCGAAATCTGCAGCGTTCTGATCAGGCTATCGATCATCTGCTCCTGGTCTTCCTTGGACTTCAGGCCCAGGTCGAGGTCGGCCATGCGAATCAACTTTTCCACGTTCGGACGGCTGATCAGCGTGCGCGAAAGCATCGAGATCTGCTGGTCGACATTGGCGGGAATCGCAAGGCCCGACATCAGCGGTGTCAACACCGACTGCGTATCGACGAAGATGCGTGCCGATGCTTCGTATTTATCCGGGGTGCGCACGATCATGATGACGGCGGCGATGGCGACCACCCACGCGACGAGCAGCCCGATCCACCGCCGCCGCCACATCCCGCGCAGGATCGAAACCCCTTGGCTGATGACTTCATCCATTGCGAACTATGCCTCGTTGTTCGTTCTGCGTTGCGCTGGCGCAAGCTTTCCGTAACTCGCGCGCCACTCGACGCAAAGGTTAAGTGTCAGAAAAAGCTCTGCGGGATGATCAGGACGTCACCCGGCTTCATCTCGACGTTGGCCGATACATCGCCGCGCTTTAAGAGATCCCTGACCCGTACTGCATATTGCTTGTTGCCGTCCGTGGTGCGCAGGATAGTTGCGCCGTTGCCGTCGGCGAAGTCGGTGATGCCGCCAACGGCGATCATTACGTCGAGAAGGGTCATCTTTTGCCGATAGGCCAACGCTTGCGGTTTCGCCGCCTCGCCCACGACGCGGATCTGCTCGCTATAGGGCCCGACGAAAGTAGTCACGATCACCGTAACGACCGGGTCGCGGATATATTTCGAGAGCGCCTTTTCAATATCGCGTGCAAGTGTCGTCGCGTCCCTTCCCAGCGCGGGCAAATCCTCGACCAGGGCCGTCGAAATTTTGCCATCGGGGCGTACCGGGACTGAAAGCGAAATCTCGGGGTTGCGCCAAACCAGAATATTGATCGTGTCGCCGGGGCCGATGAGGTAGTTGTAGTCAGGCGAGGCCGCGGTCGTCGGAGCGGGTGGATAAGGCGTCGCGCAACCCGCGGCGAAAACGACGAGGCATAGCAGAGATAGCAGGCGAAAGCAGACGCGAGCACTCATGGTTTCAGCATTATTCATGATTCTCCCTGGAGCGAAGGCAAAGCGAGAAGCGTGCCAAATTCCGGCGGAACGCAAGGATAGCGAACTTTAACGAAACCGCAACGATTAACCGAACAAATGCCGTTGTTTTCCGACAGGCGTAGATCTTCGCGACACATGCAAACATCATGTGGCGGTTAAAAGGTCAGATTGTCGTGTGCAACTCGGGTCCGAATCCTACAACGTCCGCATTGCATATTTGTTGACGCGAGCGCGCTTGCAAATTCGGCCGGCGGGTGAGTGATCCGCCTTATGAGCCCGCGAAATCGACCGAGCGCGCAGCAGGTATTGCTCGTCCAGCGACAATACTGGGGTGGCTGATGGGACTCGAACCCACGACAACCGGAATCACAATCCGGGACTCTACCAACTGAGCTACAGCCACCATTGATTCGCCGCGAGGCGCGTGCTCGTACCTTGTCAAGTCTGGCGCGCCCGACAGGACTTGAACCTGTTACCCCCGGCTTAGAAGGCCGGTGCTCTATCCAAATGAGCTACGGGCGCCTGTCGGATCGAGACATTCGCGCCATGTCCCATAAAACTGCAAAACGCGCGGCCTAGCCAAATCATGGTCGGGGTGGAGAGATTTGAACTCCCGACATCTTGCTCCCAAAGCAAGCGCGCTACCAGGCTGCGCTACACCCCGAGGACCCGGATTATGCCATCCCTGATTCAGCGCGCGCAAACGCACGATAACAAGGGCCGGCCGGCGGCGACTATCACGTTTCGGGCTTCAATTGCGGGAACAGAATCACGTCGCGTATAGACGCTGAGTTCGTGAACAGCATGACCAGGCGATCGACGCCGATGCCCTCGCCTGCCGTCGGCGGCAAGCCGTATTCCAGCGCACGAATGTAGTCGGCGTCGTAATACATTGCCTCCTCGTCGCCCGCTTCGCGCGCGGCCGCCTGCGCCTTGAACCGCGCCGCTTGATCTTCCGGATCGTTCAGTTCCGAGAATCCATTGGCCATCTCACGCCCCGTGATGAAGAGTTCGAAACGTTCGCTGATCAAGGGATTCGCGTCGCTGGCGCGAGCCAATGGCGATACGTCCGTCGGATGCGCGATGATGAACGTCGGCTGCTCGAGCTTTGCTTCAGTCGTCGCCTCGAACAGTTTGAGTTGAAGCAAGCCGATCCCGTCGCTGGTAAACACTTCGACGGCATGCGGCGCCAGCGCGGCCTGCAAAAACGGCCGCCGCTCCAATTCGTCGAGCAAATAGTTGGGGTTGTATTGATGGATCGCCTGCGCCATCGTGAGGCGATCGAAGCGCCTTTTGAGATCGATGACCGTTCCCTGATACTCAACGAGTTGCGTGCCGAGTACACGTTGCGCGACGCCGCGCAGCAATTCCTCGGTCAGGTCCATCAGGTAGTGATAGTCCCGATACGCTTCGTAGAACTCGAGCATCGTGAATTCTGGATTGTGCCGCGTCGAGATGCCTTCGTTCCGGAAATTGCGGTTGATCTCGAATACGCGCTCGAGGCCGCCCACGACAAGCTTCTTCAGATACAGCTCCGGGGCAACGCGCAGATAAAGCTCCATATCGAGCGCGTTGTGATGCGTCACAAACGGCCTTGCCGAGGCGCCGCCGGGAATCGAGTGCATCATCGGCGTCTCGACCTCGAGGAAGCCGCGTGCAACGAAGAAGTCGCGCATCGCCTGCACGATCAGCGAACGCTTCCTAACAACGTCGCGGGCCTCCGCGTTGGTGATGAGGTCGACATACCGTTGCCGATAGCGCTGCTCCTGGTCCGTCAAGCCGTGAAACTTTTCCGGCAGTGGCCGCAGAGCCTTCGCCAGCAAGCGGATTTCCGTGACCTTGACCGACAACTCGCCGGTTTTGGTCTTGAAGAGCCGACCGCAGCCGCCGACGATGTCGCCCAGATCCCAATGTTTGAAAGCGTCATGCGCCGTGCCGACCGCATCAGCGGTGATGTAGAGCTGAATGCGGCCGGACATGTCCTGTAGCGTCGCGAAGCTCGCGCGGCCCATCACGCGTTTCAACATCATCCGGCCGGCCACCGCAACGTGTAGGTTCAGCGGCTCCAATTCTTCATTGGACTTCGTGCCATGCTCCGCGTGCAGGTCGGCGGCGAGGGCATCGCGCCGGAAGTCGTTCGGATAAGCGTTTCCCTGCGCGCGCAGCACAGTCAGCTTGCCGCGCCGCTCAGCGAAGCCTTGATTCTCGTCCTGCTGCGCCGTGTCGCCCGCGTCATTCTTGTTCTCGCGCATCCCGCCTAGACTCCCTGTTTCAAACTTGCCGCGATGAAATCTTCGAGATCGCCGTCGAGCACCGCCTGCGTATTGCCGACCTCGAAGTTGGTCCGCAGGTCCTTGATCCGTGATTGGTCCAGCACGTACGACCGGATCTGGTGACCCCAGCCGATATCGGTCTTCGACTCTTCGAGTTTCTGCTGTTCCTCCCGGCGTTTACGCAGCTCGAGCTCAAAGAGCTTGGATTTCAGCATTGCCATGGCTTCGGCGCGGTTACGGTGTTGCGACCGGTCGTTCTGGCACTGAACCACGATGTTCGTCGGCAGATGCGTGACGCGAACGGCGGAATCGGTCTTGTTGATATGCTGCCCGCCCGCTCCGGAGGCTCGATAGGTGTCGATGCGCAAATCGGCGGGATTGATCTCAACGTCGATCGAATCGTCCACCTCTGGATAGACAAACACACTCGCGAACGACGTGTGCCGCCGTGCGTTGGAATCGAACGGACTCTTGCGCACGAGCCGATGCACCCCGACTTCGGTGCGCAGATGCCCATACGCGTAATCGCCCTCGGCCTTGAACGACGCGCTCTTGATTCCTGCCACTTCGCCAGCGGATTCTTCCAGTACCTCGGTCTTGTATCCCTTGCGCTCGCAGTAACGCAAATACATCCGCAGCAGCATGGCTGCCCAGTCCTGCGCTTCGGTGCCGCCGCTGCCCGCCTGAATATCGACGAAACAGTTGTTGGGATCCATCGGATTCGCGAACATGCGCCGGAATTCGAGATCGCCGACGGTCGTCTCGAGCATGCCGACATCGCGTTGCACTGCGGCGAGCAGCGCATCGTCGCTTTCTGCGCGCGCGAGCTCGAGCAGTTGCGCGCTGTCGTCAAGGTCACCCGCAAGTTCGGTCAACGCGGTGACGACGCCATCGAGTTGTTTCTTTTCCCTGCCAAGCTCCTGCGCGCGCGGCGGATCGTCCCAAATCGTGGGGCTTTCCAGTTCTCGAGCAACGACCGCCAACCGCTCGGACTTCACATCAAAGTCAAAGATACCTCCGCAACGCCGAAGACCGGTGCTTGAGATCCGCAAGGGAGCTGGCGAGAAGATTGAGCTGTTCCGCTTCCATGGCGCTGCTTTCGTTGGTTGAAGTCCGACGCCAAGTATAGCGCGACGTCGCTTAAGTCCTTGTCCTGATTCGCTCTTTTTCGAATGAGCGGGCATTGGTCCCAGTGCGGAACGTGCCGCGTTGGCCGGTTGTTGGCGGTGACCTAAAATGCGCGCTACCCTTTCACCGTAACGCTGCAAAATTCCATCCTCTACATCGGAGAGTCGCTCATGCCGACCTTTTTCGTCAACCAAGCGCGTGTCGATATCGCGGCGTCCGTGCCTGCGGATACGCCGCTATTGTGGATACTGCGCGACAACCTGAATCTCACCGGCACTAAATACGGCTGCGGAATCGCGCAGTGTGGCGCGTGCACCGTGCACCTCGACGGTAAACCGGCCCGATCCTGCGTCGTCCCGCTCTCCGCCATCAAGACCGGCGTCGAGGTGACGACCATCGAGGGCTTGAAAACCCGCGAAGCGAAAGCGGTGCAGGCGGCATGGGAAAAGCTCGACGTGCCGCAATGCGGATACTGCCAATCGGGGCAGGTGATGTCCGCCGCCGGACTTCTGGCGCAGAAGAAGAGTCCGACCGATGCCGATATCGATGCCGCGATGGCCGGGAACGTGTGCCGCTGCGCAACGTATGTGCGTATTCGCGCCGCGATCAAAGAAGCGGCGGGAGCGGTCGTGAAAGCGGGGGGCAGTGGAGCGCGCGAGTTGCAGCAAGCGCACGGCGACGCGGTCAAGCCTTCGGTCTCCGGCGACGATTCGCGCGCCGTTTTAGCATAAGGGGTTCACGATGAATCCGATGCGCACGCGCGTTACAGAAGACGCCGCACCTTCGGCGGTCTCCCGTCGCGTCTTTTTGCAATCCGCGGCGGCCGCCGGCGCGAGCTTCTCGCTCGCCATTTTCTTCGGCGACGCAGCGGCGCAGACGTCGGCGCCCGGCCGTGCGCAGGGCGCCCCCGTGCCTGGTAGATTTGCTCCGAATGCCTTCCTGAAGATCGGCGCCGACAGCAGCGTGACCGTGGTTGTCAAGCATCTGGAGATGGGCCAAGGCACCTACACTGGGTTGCCGACCTTGGTTGCCGAAGAACTCGACGCTGCGTGGTCGCAAGTCAGGGTCGAAGGCGCGCCCGCCGATAACAAAAGTTACAACAATCTGTTCTGGGGACCGGCGCAGGGTACCGGCGGCTCGACGGCGATGGCGAATTCGTTCGACCAGTATCGGCAGGCGGGCGCCGCGGCGCGCGCGATGCTTGTCGGCGCCGCGGCGCAAGCGTGGGGCGTGCCCGCCTCTTCCATTCAGATAAAAAACGGTGTCGTGTTTCACGCCAACGGCAGAAAGGCGAGTTTCGGCGAGCTCGCGGAAGCAGCGGCCAGACAACCGGTTCCGGGCAACGTCAAAGTCAAGGATGCCGCGGACTTCGTCTATATCGGCAAGCACGTGCCGCGCACCGATTCCAAGGCGAAGGCGAATGGCACGGCGATCTTCACGCAGGACGTGCAATTGCCTCACCTTCTCACCGCTGTCGTCGCGCATCCGCCGCGCTTCGGGCAGAAGGTGAAAAGCTTTGACTCGGCAAGCGTGCAGGGCCTCCCCGGCGTCCGTTATGTCGTCGAAGTGCCCAATGGCGTGGCGGTCGTTGCGACGAATTTCTGGTCGGCAAAAAAAGCCCGCGACGCACTCAAAGTCGAATGGGACGAGACGACCGGCCTCAAGTTGTCTTCGGCTGAAATCATGGCCGAGTTCAAGCAGCTCGCGGCAACAGCGGGCAAATCGGCAAAAAGTGAAGGTGATGCCGGCAAAGCCATCGAGGGTGCCGCCAGGAAATTCGAGGCGGCCTTCGAGTTTCCATTTCTCGCGCACGCCGCGATGGAGCCGATGAACTGCGTTGTTCGGCTCGATGCCGAGCGGTGCGAAGTTTGGAACGGCGAGCAATTTCAGACGGCCGACCAGGCGGCGGTCGCGAAAGTCGTCGGTATGAAACCCGAGCAAGTGACGATCAACATGCTCTTCGCGGGCGGAAGCTTCGGGCGCCGCGCCAATCCCGCTGCCGACTTCGTCATCGAAGCGGCCTCAATCGCCCACGCACTTGCGACGGTCGGACAACGCGGCATTCCAGTGAAACTCGTCTGGACGCGCGAAGACGACATGAAGGCGGGCTACTACCGCCCGGCGTACTACCACACGCTGAAGGCAGGCCTCGACACTAACGGCAATATCGTGGGCTGGGAGCACCGGATCGTCGGCCAGTCGATTGTGAGCGGCACGCCGTTCGAAGCGATGATGGTCAAGGATGGCATCGATGCGACAAGTGTTGAAGGCGCTACCAACTTGCCGTATGCCATTCCGAATTTAAGCGTCGACTTGCATTCGCCGAAGGTCGGCGTGCCGGTGCTATGGTGGCGTTCGGTTGGCTCCACGCATACCGCTTACTCGACCGAGACCTTTATCGATGAGCTCGCGGTCGCGGCGGGCAAGGACCCCGTCGCCTTTCGTAAGACGTTGCTGGCGAAACATCCGCGGCATCTCGCTGCGCTGGAGCTTGCCGCCGACAAAGCCGGATGGGACAAGCCGCTTGCTCCCGGCAAGCCGGGCGATAGGCGCGGTCGCGGCGTCGCCGTTCACGAATCTTTCAATACCATGGTCGCTCAGGTCGCGGAGGTGACCGTCGAGCGAACCGGAAAGTTCAAGGTCGACCGCGTTGTGTGCGCCGTGCATTGCGGTGTTGCAGTCAACCCTGACGTCGTGCGCGCGCAAATGGAAGGCGGCATCGGCTTCGGCCTTTCCGCCGCGTTGCACTCCGCTATCACGTTCAAGGATGGGCTAATCGAGCAATCGAATTTCCACGACTACCCAGTGTTGCGAATCAATGAAATGCCGGCCGTCGACGTGTACATCGTGCCCTCGAGCGATAAGCCCTCTGGCGTGGGCGAACCCGGCGTGCCGGTCATCGCGCCCGCTGTCGCCAATGCGCTTGCGGCAGCGACCGGCAAACGCCTTCGCACGCTTCCGTTGGGGAACGTCTAAAGAAGGGCGCGCTCGCCGACGAACTCGTTGCAAATGCCGGGCGATACGCCGAGCCTGAAAGCATGCATACGCCGGACGGTTTCACGCCGCTACACGCGATGCCCGCGACCCTGGGGACAAGCACGCTTGCCTTCGCATATCGTGACGGCAAGATTCTGGTGGCGAGCGCTCTCAACGAAGCCCCGTCCATTCCGACGCTGCACATGTTCTCCCTTTCCGCGGCCCCGGGTTCGGCGCATTTTCTGGGAACGCTAGGTGGCACCGCGTGTGTTGCGGTCAACCTCGCCGATGATTTTCAAGAGCCAGCCGGAATGTGTTTCACCGGCCTGCGCTCACTTTTTCTCACGCTTTCCGAGCCGCTGCTCGCCCTCGCCGGCCGCGCCTACCAGATCGTCGAATGGGACCGCACGCATCGTTTTTGCGGCCGCTGCGGCACGCCGACACGCGACAAGGCGGGCGAACGTGCCAAAGAGTGCCCGGCGTGCGGACAGACCGCATATCCGCGCGTATCGCCGGCGATGATGGTGCTGGTCACGCGCGGACGCGAACTACTTCTCGCACGCGCCAATCGCTTTCCTACGGCCATGTATAGCGCTCTCGCCGGCTTCGTCGAGCCCGGCGAGACGATCGAAGACTGCATACGGCGCGAGGTGCGCGAGGAAGTCGGTGTCGAAGTCAACGCAATCACGTATTTCGCGAGCCAATCATGGGCGTTTCCGCATTCGCTGATGATCGCCTACAACGCTGAGTACGTCAGCGGCGAACTCGCGCCGGATGGGATCGAGATCGCCGATGTGCAATGGTTCACGCTCGACGCCCTTCCGCAATTGCCCTCGCCCGTCTCGATTGCCCGACACCTGATCGAGGCAACCGTTGCACGCTTGCGCAATGGCCGTTGACGCTTGCTGCTAAGATTTGGTTTCCTCAGCAAGAGTTCGTCGTGTCTGGCGACCTGTCTCCTGTCTCTTCAAACCAGTAGCATGCGATTCTCCTTCGTCTTTGTAATGGCATTGCTTTGCGCCACCCCTGCTGCGCTCGCCCAGTCGGTCAGTGGTACCAACCCCGGGGAGTTCACCGGCGAGGCGCGACGCATCTACGCGGAACAGTTGAAGAGTGCCCGCGCGCTCATTGGGCAAAAGCAATTTATGGAAGCGATTGCGATCCTCGACCGTCTGACCACCGATCGTCCGCGCGAGCCCCAGGCTCGATTTCTCAAAGGCGTCGCATTGACCGACTCGGACAAGCTGGATGAAGCCATCACGACGTTTCGCGGCGTGCTGGCCGACTTTCCTGAATTGCCCGAGCCGTACAACAACCTGGCGGTCCTCTATGCGCGCAAAGGCGAATACGAGCTGGCTCGCATCGAGCTTGAAGCGGCGATCAAGGCCGCGCCTGATTACGGCGTCGCCTACGAAAATCTCGGCGACGTGCACGCTCGGCTGGCCGCGCAGAACTACGAGCGCGCCCTCGCGCGCGATTCGAAGAACAAGACCGCCCCCGCGAAACTGAAGGTCGTGCGAGACATCCTGGCCACCAAGCCCTAATCTTCCCTAATCGCACGCCTTGATCGCGAGGTCGTCCGCGGCGAACGTCGGCTGCCCTGTCTGGTCCCATTCTTATTACGCACGGAGAATTCTCATGTTTCGTCAGCTACTCCTAACTGCCGCGGCGCTCGCGCTTGTCGCGGGTCCCGCTCTCGCCGCCAATCCACACGTCGAGTTCGACACCAGCGCCGGCAAGATCAAAGTCGAGCTCTATCCGGACGCTGCTCCCAAAACGGTCGCCAATTTTCTCGAATACGTAAAAAACAAGCATTACGACGGCACCCAGTTTCATCGGGTCATCGACGGCTTCATGGTTCAAGGCGGCGGATTTACGACCGATTTCAAGCAGAAGCCGACCAAGCCCGGCATTACGAACGAGGCGGAGTCGGCGAGCAAGGCCGGGCTTCTCAACGTTCCGGGAACGCTCGCGATGGCGCGTACGCAGGATCCGCACTCCGCGAGCTCCCAGTTCTTCATCAATGTCGGCGACAACAAATTTCTGAACTTTCGCGAAGCGAACCCGCAGGGCTACGGTTACACGACCTTCGGCAAGGTCGTGCAAGGTATGGACGTCGTGACCAAAATCGCCAAGACATCGACGGGCGCCGGCGGGCCATTCCCCAAGGACGTACCCACGGATCGCGTCGTTATCAAATCGGCGACGGTTGTGGAAGCGAAATAGGCGGTCGACGTCAGCGTTCAAGACGACAGGTCGCGCGCGTACCACCCTCATGGCAATCGCACGGAGAGCCTCTTGGTCACACTCGAAACGAATCGCGGCGATATCAAGCTCGAACTGGACGCGGAGAACGCCCCGGCGACCGTGGAGAATTTTTTGCGCTACGTTCGCGACGGCCATTACGACAACACGCTGTTCCACCGTGTCATCGATGACTTCATGATCCAGGGCGGCGGAATGGAAGCCGGGATGAGGCAGAAACCCGTGCGCGCGGCGGTTGCCAACGAAGCCACCAACGGCCTTAAAAACAAAAAATACACGGTGGCCATGGCACGCACGGCGGAGCCACATTCCGCGACCGCGCAGTTTTTCATCAACGTCGGCGACAACGATTTTCTCGACCATCGGGCGGTAAGCGCTCAGGGATGGGGCTATTGCGTGTTCGGGAAAGTGGTAGCCGGACACGACGTCGTTGACCGTATCAAAGCTGTCGCCACCGCCACTATCGGCTCGCACCAGAACGTCCCCCGCGAAGACGTCTTGATCAAGAGAGCCTACGAAGAAGCCCCATAGACACGGAGCCGCGGGTGAGCTATGAGAGCGACGTGCAATCAGCGCTCTTTCTGTCCGATCTGCATCTCTCACCTGCACGTCCGAAGGCCGTCGCGGCATTTCAAGCGTTTGCCGCAGGGCCGGCACGTGACGCGCGTGCCGTGTACATCCTGGGTGATCTCTTCGACTGGTGGATCGGCGACGACCAGCTCGCCGAGCCATTCGTTGCGGCAATTGCGCAAGCGCTACGCGGAGTTTCCGAAGCGGGCGTTGCGCTCTACATCGGGCACGGCAACCGCGACTTTCTGCTCGGCAGCCAATTCGCCCTCGTCACCGGCGCGACGCTGCTGCCGGAGACGCAGGTGCTCGATCTGTTCGCTATTCGCACGCTGTTGTGCCACGGCGACGAACTGTGCACTGACGATGTCGACTACCAGCGCTACCGCAGGCGAGTGCGCAATCCCGCACTGCAACGACGCCTGCTGCGCTTACCTTATTGGGCGCGCCACACTCTCGCTTCCTGGTTGCGTCGCATGAGCCGCAACGAAAATGCGCTGAAGGCCGAGGCGATCATGGACGTTAACTCGCGCGCAGTCGAAGACGCCTTTCGCACGCACTCCGCGCAACGGATGATCCATGGCCATACGCATCGGCCGGCGCGGCACTTGCACGACATCGACGGCGTGGCATGTGAGCGGTGGGTGCTCGCCGACTGGCACGATCGCGGCCAATATCTTGAGGTCGATGCCACCGGCGCGCACGTGCGTGAGATCGAGGGCTGATGCCTACGTTTTCGCGTTGCTAGCCGATTGCCTGACGGAAGTCATCGAGCAGATCGTCGCGATCTTCGATTCCAACCGACACGCGCACCAGCGACTCGGCGATGCCCATTGCCGCCCGCCGCTGCGCGCCCATTTCGTAGAAGATCGTATGCGCAACCGGGATTGCAAGCGTCCGGTTATCACCAAGATTGGAGGAGAGGACGGCAATCTTCAAGCGGTTGAGGCAGTCGAACATGTCCACACCGGCATCGAGTTCGAACGACAACAGGCCGCCAAAGTAGCCGCGAAAGAGTTGCCGCGCCAATTCGTGCTGCGGATGCGATGGAAGGCCCGGGTAGTACACGGTGCCCACGCGCGGGTGCTTCTGCAACAGTTCGGCCAATGCCTGTGCGTTGGCACATATTTGCTGCATCCGCAACGCGAGTGTCTCGGCGCCCGCGGCGATGTGATGAGCCTGTTCGGGCGCCAGCGTCCCGCCCCAATCGCGTAAGCCTTTTTTGCGTAACTGCGTGATACCCCACATCCGCGACGGTTGCGTTTTATAGCTAGCGGCGATATTGGGAAACGCCGCCCAATCGAACAGCCCGGTATCGGTGATGCTGCCTGCCAGCGCGTTGCCGTGCCCACCGATATATTTAGTGAGCGCGTTGACGACGAGACTCGCTCCGACGTCCTTGGGTTGGAAGAGCCAAGGCGAAGTCATCGTGTTGTCGACGATATACAGGATGCCACGCGAGCGGCAGAGTTCGCCGATTCGCGCAAGATCGGCGACCTGCGTGCGCGGGTTGGCGATTGTCTCGACAAAGACGACGCGCGTGGCAGGCAAGAGGGCCGCCTCCACCAGCCGCGCGTCCGTCGCATCCACGAAGGTGACCGAATGCCCATGCGTTTCGAGCGTAGCGAGCTGGCTCGCCGTGTTGCCGAACACGTAATGGCTGGCGACGATGTGATCGCCTACCTTCAAGAGAGCGAGCAATGCAGCGCCGATTGCCGCCATGCCCGTCGCGAAAGAAACGGTTGCGATACCGCTCTCCATCGCGTTGATCTTCGCCTCCAACGCTGCCGATGTCGGATTACCTTGACGGCCATAGGCGTACCCCTGCGCGCGGCCCTGAAACACTGCCGCGAGCTCCCGCGCGTCGCAGTAGCCGTAAGCGACCGACAGGTGCAACGGCTTATGCAACGCTCCGTGCTCGATCAGGCTGTCGCGATCCGAATGGAGGATTGCGGTCGTGAAACCGCGCGGCTTCGAGGAATCGCTCATTGCATCACCGAAAGACGAAAACGACGCGAGAATGACGACAAGAACAGTTGGGCGGGTATTCTCCCGCTACCGGGAGTGCAAGAGCTCATTGGGAGGCGTATGTTGCAACGGCTAATCAAGTCGATCGCAGTATGGGGTATATCCAGGGGACTGCGTCTGCCTCAAGCGCCGTTGGATCGCGTGAACGAGCTCACCTTTCTTCGAGATTTTCTGAGGCAACTGAGAATAGATTGCGTCTTGGATGTTGGCGCCAACCGTGGCCAGTTTGCGCGTGAGCTGCGTGGCATTGGCTACAACGGTCGAATCATCTCATTTGAACCGATCGGCAATGAATTCCTCGTGCTAAAGGAACAGTTCAAGAACGATCTGAAGTGGAGTGGGCATCAGGTCGCCCTCGGCAGCAAGGAGGAGACAATGCCGATCACCATTCCAAAGTTAACAGTCATGAGTTCGCTCCTAGACTCCGCAGCTGCCGACAGAGACGCCAGGAAAGAGCTCGTCGAAGTAAGGCGACTCGATAATATGTTGCCATCGCTAATGACGGACTTCGAATCTTCTCGGGTCTTCTTGAAGATGGATACTCAAGGTTATGATCTTGAGGTATTCAGAGGCGCCTCCGGCTGCATCGAGAACATCCAGGGCATGCAATCGGAGTTGTCAATTCAGCCCCTGTACAAGAATATGCCACACTATCTTGAAGCCCTTGAAGCCTATGAGGCGGCAGGTTTCGCCTTATACAATCTCTCTGTTGTCAATCGGGTTAGCGACGGAGGACTGGTGGAGCTGAACTGCTTTATGCGACGGGCTTCGTAGCGAAGTCGCTGCCCGATTGGCTTGCAAGAACGAGTGGCAAAGCCTTCGAGATAATTTGAATCCGAGCCGGCTGGCCAACTCCAGCACTCAAGGCTTGCTTGAATAACGGATTGGATAGGCGCCGCGTCGCGGCGCTGCAGCATTGTGGCGCGAATCATGCAGTCGAGAGTCACGACCTTGTATTTCGTCAAGCACTCCCGAACCAATATGCGATCGTACCTGCGGCGGAATGAGAGCAGCGAGAATGCGGTGGCGCTCGCCGAACCGCCAATCGGAAAGCTCCCAGCGCCCGGTATGACTGGGCAGAGAGGTGACCACCAGTGTCGCTGAGAGACCTGTTTTTGTTTGGCATCATGGCCGGCCTGGTGTCCTGGCTCACCCTACATCGGGGCGCTCGCTGGATACACGTCAATTCGTATTGTGAAGGTGCAAGGCGGGCGCCGTGCTGTTGGCGCGTGCGCACTCTGGCTCACCCGTAAAACCCCATTGGCCGCATGACCGCACCGCACGCGTCATTCGATTACGAAGCAACCCTCGCCGCGTGCGCCCGTGGCGAGACCGCAGCGTTGCGCGAACTTTACGCACGCGACGCCTCATGGCTGATGGGGGTAGCAATGCGGATCGTGCGTCGACGTGAACTCGCTGGGGAGGTGCTGCACGATGCGTTCGTGCAGATCTGGCAAAAGTCGCACACATTTGACTCGAAGCTTGGATCCGGCAGAGGTTGGATTTACAGCGTCGTGCGGCACGGCGCGCTGACAACCTTGCGGCGCCAAAGCCGCGAAATTGCGGCCGGCTATTCATCGTTCGAGGATATCGCCGATCCGGCGGCCGATCCGCTCGCCGACTTGACGCGATCAACCGAGGCGCAGGCTTTGCACCGCTGCCTCCAAGCGTTGGACGAGAAACGGCGCACATGCATCCTGCTTGCGTACATGGAGGGGCTGACGCAACAACAGATCGCCGATCGCCTGCGCGCGCCGCTGGGAACCGTCAAGGCCTGGATTCGCCGCGGATTGATCGCGTTGAAGGAGTGCCTCGGATTAACTTTAACGACCCCGTCGAACGCGCGGCACTGGCCGGCGAATACGTCTTAAGCCAGCTATCGCCAGGCGATGCGTCGGAATTCGAGCGCGAGTTTGTCCGTAACCCTGAACTCGCACGTGCGGTTGCCACTTGGCACGAACGGCTGCTGCCGTTGGCTTTGAGCGTGAAGCACCAAGCGCAACCAGACGAATTGTGGCGACGGATCGAACGCGATATTTCTATCGACGCTTCTTCGCGCGCTCCCACGTCATCCGGTTTTTGGTCGAATCTCGCGTTCTGGCGGGTACCGACGGCATTTAGCATGGCGGCGGCGTTGGCGCTGGCGTGGATCGTCCTCATCGCCCGTCGATGACCGCTTGGATATGGACCAGCGTCAAGGAGGCGGCGCTGGTAACACCACCAGTGACCGCCGCCGTCGTCGCTGCGACGCCGGCTACGCTGCCTGGCGTCGTTCGTTGGGCAGCGTGGCGGCGACGTTCCACGGCAGCAGCTGGTCGATGCGGTTGATCGGATGCTCGGCGATGCGCTCGAGCACATGGCGCAAATAAAGGTAGGGGTCCATCGCGTTGAGCAGCGCCGTGCCGATCAAGCTGTAGATGTTGGCCGCGCGCCCCCCGCCGACATCCGATCCCGCGAACATATAGTTGCGCCGGCCCAGGACCAGGGGTCGGATGGAACGCTCGGCGCTGTTGTTGTCGATCTCGATCAGGCCATCATCCCGATACCGGGTCAGCGCAGTCCAGCGCATCAGCGAATACTTGATGGCCAGCGAGTTCGAATTTTGCCGACACCATCTGCAGCGTCGCCGACAACCACTGATGGAACGCATTCAGCAGCAGTCCGGCACGTTGCTGCCTCACCAAGGCTCGCTGCGCCGGAATACTGCCGCGAATCTCCCGTTCGATTACATACAGCGCGCCGATGCGTTGTATCGCCTCGGTGGCAATCGGCGAGCGGTCCACCACGTAGAGGTCGTAGAACTTGCGTCGCGCATGCGCCCAGCACGCAGCCTCGAGAATTTCCCCGTTCGCATACAACGGCGCGAAACCGCTATAGGCGTCCGCCTGCAGAATGCCGCGAAAGCCGCGCAGGTGCGCTTGCGGATGCTCGCCCTGGCGATCGGGCGAATAGTGAAACCACACCGCGGGGGATCTCCGCTTGCCGCCGGGCGGTCATCCCGAACATAAGTCCACAGGCATTCGGTTTTGGTCTTGCCCCGCCCCGGGTCAAGTACCGGCACCGGGGTATCGTCGGCGTGCAGCTTCTCGGTCGCACGCACATAGCGGCCGAGCGATGCTACCAACGGTTCCAGCAACCGTGAAGCGCCACCCACCCACTCGGCCAGCGTTGCCCGATCCAGATCTACCCCAGAGCGCCGATAGATCGCCTGTTGCCGATACAGCGGACAGTGGTCGCCGTACTTGGCGACGATCACCTGCGCGAGCAATCCTGGCGCCGGCAGGCCGCGATCAAGCGGCCGCGACGGCGCCGGCAGCTGAAGCACCCGCGCGCAGTGACCGCAGGAGAACTTCGGCCGTACATGCCGCAGCACCTTGAAATAGCCCGGCACGAAATCGAGCATCTCAGAGATGTCTTCGTCAAGCTTGCGCATCTGTGCACCGCAATCCGGACAGCTGCAGCTCGCCGGTGCGTGCACGATCGTTTCGCGCGGCAGATGGGCCGGCAACACGCGCGGTACTCGGCGCAACCGCGTCACGCGCGGCTGCGACAGCAACTGTGTCGATTCCTCGACCGGCAGCGTTTCCTGAGCGGAGACTTCGCCCGCCGTGGGCGCTGGCAGGTCACCCAGTAGCAACTGCACCAGCGCCCCATCCATCCGTTCGGCGGAGCGACCGAAGCGCTAGTGTTCCAGAAGCGTCTGGAACGCGGTCGCTTCGTGTGGCCGCAGGCGCAGAGCGGCACGGTGTCGCCCACCGCGGCACAACTTTCGATGTTGCTTGAAGGCATCGATTGGCGGCGACCGCAGCGTACGTCAGCCGTTCGACCTCCTTTGACGCGCCTCACGCGCCTGCGCGCGACGTAACCTCTACACGTCGCAGCACTACTCCACCGCCTTTTCCTCTTCCAGCAGATCCGCCTCCGCTTCCCCTCTCGCTTCATCGCGCTCGACCGCAAGCGCGCACAGATAGTCGGTAGTCACGTCGCCGGTGATGTAATGGCCGTCGAAGCACGATGCATCGAAGTTGGTGAGAGCGGGATTGACCGCGCGAATAGCGGCCTCAAGCGCTTCGAGATCCTGATAGATCAGCAAATCGGCGCCGATCTCGCGCGCGATTTCCGCTTCGCTGCGGCCGGTCGCGACCAGCTCGCGCTGATTCGGCATGTCGATCCCATAGACGTTGGGGTAGCGTACCGGCGGCGAGGCCGACGCGAAGTACACCTTGCGCGCGCCGGACTCACGCGCCATCTGCACGATCTCACGCGACGTGGTGCCGCGCACGATTGAATCATCGACGAGCAGCACGACCTTGTCGCGGAACTCGACACCGACGGGATTCAACTTCTGGCGCACGCTCTTCTGGCGCATCGCCTGACCCGGCATGATGAACGTGCGGCCGATGTAGCGATTCTTGACGAACCCTTCGCGATACTTGAGTCCTAGCCGATTGGCTAGTTCCAGCGCCGATGGCCGGCTCGAGTCTGGAATCGGAATGACGACGTCGATGTCCTGTGCCTCCGGCATAGGGCGAATTTTTTCGGCGAGTGCCGCACCCATGCGTAAGCGCGCTTCGTAAACCGATACGCCATCGATCACGGAATCGGGCCGCGCGAGATAGACGATCTCGAAAATGCATGGATTGAGCGACGGATGCTCCGCGCATTGCCGCGCATGAAAATTCCCGGTGAGGTCGACGAAAATCGCTTCGCCGGGCGCAACGTCGCGCAACACCTGAAAGCCCAGCGGCTCAATTCCCACCGACTCCGACGCGACGATATATTCGGTGCCGCCCATCTGTTCGTTCTTACCGACGATGAGCGGGCGGATGCCGAAGGGGTCGCGAAACGCGAGCATTCCGTAGCCCGCGATCATCGCAACGACGGCGTACGCCCCGCGGCAGCGTTTGTGCACCCCGGCAACCGCACGGAAGATCGCATCGGGATCCAACCGGTGGTGCTGCGCCGCGCGCTCGAGTTCGAGCGCCAGCACGTTCAATAACACCTCGCTGTCCGAATTCGTGTTGACGTGGCGGAAATCAAGCTGGAAAAGCTCGCGCTTCAATTCCTCGCTGTTGGTCAGATTGCCGTTGTGCCCCAGCGTGACGCCGAAGGGCGAGTTGACGTAGAACGGTTGCGACTCGCCTTCGCTGAACGCGGAGCCGGCGGTCGGGTAACGGCAGTGCGCGATGCCCGCGTGCCCGACGAGGTCACGCATGTTGCGCGTGCGGAACACGTTTTGCACGAGTCCCGCCCCCTTGTACGTGTGAAACACCGGACCTTCGCTGGTGACGATGCCGGCGGCGTCCTGTCCCCGGTGTTGCAGCAACAGCAGGCTGTCGTACAGCAACTGGTTAACCGGCGTGTGCGCGACAATGCCGACGATTCCGCACATATGAGTTAGACCTCTCGTCTCGCCGGCACCGCTTTTCGTACCGGGGTACGGCCGTCACGCGAGTAATCGAGCTGCTCGGCCCATGCAGCGGGTAACCATCGCTTGAGCGACAACGCGCCCGCGGCGAGTGCCGGGGCAAGAGCCGAATTGTGCCACCAATCAGTCCGCGGAAGACTGGTCAATCCGGCGACTAGGACTAAAGCCAGCACCAACAAAACTCCGCGGGCAAGGCCGAACGCGCCGCCCAGGAAACGGTCGACGAACCCTAAACCGGCAACGCGAATCGCCTTCGCCAACGGCCACGCGATAAGCGAGCCCAGCAGCAGCGCCGCAATGATGATCACAATGAACGCCAGAACGTAGGGCACGGCAGCTCCGCCGCCCAAGTCGGGCAGCTTGGCGGCCAGCGCTGGAGTAAATGCAACGGCAGCGATGAAGCCCAATACCCACGCGGAGAGCGCGATCAGCTCGCGCACCACGCCGCGAAAGAAGGCCAACACGGCCGACAGTGCGAGCACTGCAACGACAATCCAGTCAAGAGCCGACATGACGGCGCTAGATACCGTGCGTTATCTCGCCGGCGCCACGATGCCGTTGTAACCGTCGTCCTTGAGCTTGGTGCGGGCTGCACCGGCTGCATCGCGCGATGGATACGGACCGACCCGTACGCGCCAAAGCGTACTCTTGCTGGTCGTCAACGACTCGGTGTAAGCCGGGTAACCAGTGCGTTTCAATTTATTGGCGAGTGCGTTGGCGCCTTTGTCGTCGGCGAACGCAGCGAGCTGCACGGCGAATCCCTCCTTTGGCGTCTCGCTCTTAGTCGCTTCGCTAGCCTGACTCGTCTCGCTCGTCGGCGGTGCCGGGGTGCCGGCTTTCGCTGGGGCATTCGCAGCGGACGCGCCCGTCGGCGCCGGACTCTTGGCGGAAGGCGCGAGTACCCGCTGTTCCGCTTCGACCAGCGGCTTTCTCGGAGCCGGCGGCGCAGGCGCTGCGGCACCAACTTCTTTCGCAGCATCTCTTGGCGCAGTTTCCTTCGTTTCCTTCTTAGATTGGTTGCCCGGCCCGGCATCGGCGTTCGCTGAATCCTTGCCGGATTCGACTTTGGCGGATCCGGCGCTCAAGGGCTCGCGTTTGCTCGAATCGGTCAGGCGATTGACGAACTTGCCATCGTCGATCGGCGGGATTTTTACCGACACTTCCTCGCCCAGCGGCTTCGGCTCGCTTTCGAGAAGCATCGGCACGACGGTTGCCGCAACGAGCGCGAGCACGATGGCGCCGATCAAACGGCGTCGCGCACGGCGCCGCAATTCGTCGACGTTCAAGTCGGCAGCTTCGGGCATCAAAGGTTTACTTGCTCAACGGATACGGCATCATTCCTTCAGGCCGAGTGCTGCGGCCACCGTCAGGAACGAGCCGAAGACGACGATTCTATCAGCCTCATCGGCTGACTCGCGCGCTGCGGACAAGGCTTCGCCAACATCGCCGAAGACGCGAATCGCCGAAGCGTCGATACCCGTATTGATCAGCGCACCGCGCAGCGCTGCGGCGTCGGCTCCGCGCGGACCGGGCACGCGTGCAATGTTCCAGTGATCGATGCGCGCTTTCAGCTCCTCGGCAACACCTCTTAAGTCCTTGTCGCCGAGCATTCCCCATACGGCGAACGTTTCCGGGTAATAGCCCATCGCGCCGAGCGCACTGGCGAGGGTACGTGCCGCATGCGGGTTGTGCGCGACATCGAGCACCGTCGTCGGACGGCCGGGCAGCACCTGAAAGCGTGCGGGCAGTTCGACCATCAGCAGGCCATCGCGAATCGCGCCTCCGCTCACCGGCAACGGTCCGCGCAAAAGATCGAGAATTGCCAGCACGGTGGCTGCATTGGCGAGTTGATACGCACCCCGCAAAGCGGGAAACGGCAGGCCAAAGCGCTCGCCGCCAGGACCCCAGTACTTCCATTGCGTTTGTTCGTCCGTGAAGCCGTAGTCGCGGCCTATTTGCACGACAGGAGCGCCAATCGCGCGGGCATGTTCCATCACGCTCGCCGGCAGATGGGGCTCCGCGCAGATTGCGGGCCTGCCCGCGCGAAAGATTCCCGCCTTTTCGCGGCCGATGGCGTCACGGGTCGCCCCCAGATACTCCGTGTGGTCCAACGCGACGCTCGTCAGCACCGCGACGTCGGCATCGATCAGATTGACCGCATCGAGCCGTCCCCCCAAACCGACCTCCAGCACCAGCGCATCGAGGCTCGAACCCGCGAACAGCCACAACGCGGCTAGCGTCCCGAACTCGAAATACGTCAGCGGTATCGCCGGTTGCGCGGCGGTTCGCGCGTCTTCGACGGCATCAAACGCCGCCAACAGTTCGGCGTCGCCGATGGCATGTCCCAGAATCCGGACACGCTCGTTGTAGCGCAAGAGATGCGGCGACGTGTAGAGCCCGGTGCGATAGCCAGCGCTGCGCAGAATGGCCTCGAGCATCGCGCACGTCGAGCCCTTGCCGTTGGTGCCCGTAACCGTCACCACGGGACAAGCGATCACTTTGTGGAGCCGCTCGTGGACAGCACGCACGCGATCGAGACCGAGTGCGATCGATTGCGGGTGCAGCGTTTCCAGGTACGCGAGCCATCCGGCAAGCGTCGTTGGGCGGCTCACGCAGGGAACTTGGTGTTGTCCATCCCAAGAGGCTAAAGCCCCGGTCGGGATATCGCAGAAACGTCAGTTCGTCGGCGGCGGTTGGCGCGTGAGCAGCGCGAGAACGTGCGCAAGCTCGTCCCGCAGTTGCCGCCGATCGACGATCAAATCGAGCGCGCCCTTTTCAATCAGAAATTCCGAACGCTGGAAACCCTCGGGCAGCGTTTCGCGTACGGTTTGCTCGATGACCCGAGGTCCGGCAAACCCGATCAGCGCGCCAGGCTCCGCGATGACGACGTCGGCTACGAATGCGAACGAGGCCGACACGCCGCCCATTGTCGGATCGGTCAGAATCGAAACAAAGGGCAAGCGCGCGCGCGTAAGTTCCTGCAACACCGCCGTCGTTTTTGCCATCTGGAACAGCGAGTGCATGCCTTCCTGCATCCGCGCACCGCCGGATGCCAGAATGCAAACAAAGGGAACGCGGTTCTCGAACGCGACGCGCACACCGCGGACGAAGCGCTCGCCGACGACCGACCCCATCGAACCGCCCATGAACTCGAACTCGAATGCGGCGAGCACCAGCGATACATTCTTGACGCTTCCCTGCATGACGATGAGCGCGTCGGTTTCGCCGGTTTCCTCAAGTGCCGCGGACAGACGCTCGGGATATTTGCGGGTGTCCTTGAATTTCAAGCTGTCGGTTGGAAGCACTTCCGAGCCGATTTCGAAGCGACCTTCAGCATCGAGAAGCTGATCGATGCGTTGCCGCGCAGACACGCGCGAGTGGTACCCGCATTTCGGGCACACTTCGAGATTATTTTCGAGATCGGTACGGTAGAGCACCGCCTCGCATGACGGGCACTTGACCCATAGCCCCTCCGGCACCGGCGTCCTGCGCTCCCCTGGCGCGCTCTTGATACGCGGCGGAAGCAGTTTTTGCAGCCAGCTCATGTCGCCCCCGATTGCCTGATGACGCCTATTCGTGCTTATTCGCGCCTATTCCCGACTATTTGTTTCATGCAGCGCGCTTTCTCTCCATCGCGTCGAGCGCGACGCGGATAGTACCAAGCCAGGCGCCGGCGCGGGTCGCTGCTTCCGAGGGCGGCGCACCTTCGATTTCTTGGATGATTCGGGTACCGATGACGATGGCGTCCGCGTGCGTCGCGATCGCCCGAGCGCTCGCGGCGTCGCGGATGCCGAATCCCACGCCAACCGGAAGCGATACGTGGCGGCGAATTTCCATGAGCTTGCGCGCGACATCATCGGTATCGAGATGGCCCGCACCAGTGACACCCTTGAGCGACACGTAATAGACGTAACCGCGCGCCAGTGTTGCCACGGCGGCAATCCGCGCTTCTGGCGTTGTTGGCGACAGCATGAAAATCGGCGCGATGTCGCGCTCTTTGATCAGTGCGGCGAACTCGCGCGCCTCCTCCGGCGGGTAGTCAACGACCAGCACGCCGTCGACGCCGGCCTCCATCGCGCGATCGCCGAACGCCGTGACACCCATCGCTTCGATCGGATTGGCATACCCCATCAATACTACGGGTGTCGTGCTATTTCCCTCGCGAAACGTGCGCACGATGGCGAGTACGTCCTCTAGGCGCACACCCTGCGCCAACGCCCGCTCGGAAGCCCGCTGGACGACCGGTCCGTCCGCCATCGGATCGGAAAAGGGCACTCCCAGCTCCAGGATGTCGGCGCCGGCCGCGACCAATTCAGCCATGATCCGCGCCGTCGCTGCGGGCGATGGATCGCCGGCGGTGATGTAGGGGATCAGCGCGGTGCGGCCGGCGGATTTGAGTTGCGCGAATTGCGCGTCGATCCGATTCAAGTGGCGACGACCGTTTCAGCGCGGAAAGCGCTACGTAGCTATTTGCTTCGGACCGGCGTGCACCGATGGTCGGGCGATAGTCACTGTCTGCGCGCGGAATCGCACGCCGGCCGGCCGTGGAATTTGAGCCCGGTGCGCTCGGCGACGGTGTTCATGTCCTTGTCACCGCGACCGGAGAGATTTACCAGCAACACTTCTTCCTTCGCAAGAGTCGGTGCGAGCTTGGCGGCGTAGGCAAGCGCGTGCGCCGATTCGAGCGCCGGGATAATTCCCTCCATCCGGCAGCAATCGTGGAACGCGGCCAGCGCTTCGTTATCGTCGACGGCAACGTATCGAGCACGCTGCGTGTCCTTGAACCATGCGTGTTCGGGACCTACGCCGGGATAATCGAGCCCCGCGGAGATCGAATGCGTTTCCGTGATCTGGCCAGCGGCGTCCTGCAGCAGATACGTGCGGTTGCCGTGCAGTACGCCCGGCCGACCCGCACTGAGCGACGCCGCGTGCTTGCCCGAGTCCAAACCCTCGCCGGCAGCTTCGACGCCCACCAATTGCACGTCCGGATAGTTGAGGTACGGATAGAAAATACCCATCGCGTTGGAGCCGCCGCCAACGCACGCGATGACATAATCCGGATGACGGCCCGCGTGCTCCGGCATCTGCACCACGCATTCTTCGCCGATGACGCTCTGAAAATCGCGCACCATCATCGGATAGGGGTGCGGACCGGCAACGGTGCCGATAATGTAGAACGTATTCTCGACGTTGGTCACCCAGTCGCGCATCGCTTCATTGAGCGCGTCTTTCAGTGTTTTCGATCCCGACTCAACCGCAACCACTTCCGCGCCCAGAAGCTGCATCCGGAACACGTTCTGCGCCTGTCGCTTCATGTCCTCCGAGCCCATGTAGACGACGCATTCCATGCCGTAGCGGGCGGCCACCGTCGCCGCGGCCACGCCATGCATGCCCGCCCCGGTCTCGGCGATCACCCGCGGCTTACCCAAGCGCTTGGCCAGCAAGGCCTGGCCGATGACATTGTTGATCTTGTGCGCACCCGTGTGATTCAGATCCTCGCGCTTCAACCAGATCTGCGCGCCGCCCAGTTCAAGCGACCAGCGTTGCGCGTGGTAGACCGGCGACGGCCGTCCGACATAGTGTTTTAACTCGCTTGCGAACTCCGCGCGGAACTCGGCGTCGTTCCGGTAGTGCGCGTACTGTTCCTTCAATTCGGTCAGCGCGTGGATCAACGTCTCGGCGACGAAGACGCCGCCGTAAGGGCCGAAGTGGCCGCGTTCGTCGGGAAAAGTGTACGGCAAGTCACGCATCTGCACGGCGAACTCCTTCCATGAACGTAGCGATGCGGGCAGCGTCCTTCATCCCCTTGCGCGGCGCACCTTCCGAATCAAGTTCCTCGACGCCGCTCGAGACATCGACAGCCCACGGCTGCACGGCCCGGATCGCGGCGCCGACATTCTGGGGATCGAGACCTCCAGAGAGAATCAACGGTGCTCGCAACTTGCGTCGCACGTCGGGCGTCAGGCGCGACCAGTCGAAGGTGTGACCCGTACCTCCCGGCATATCGTCGCGGCGAAACGTATCGAACAGAAGACCTGCTGCATCGCTGTAACCCGAAACGGATTCTAGCAAATCGAGCTCGTCGCGCATGGGGATGGCCTTGAGGTACGGCCGGTCGAACACGCGACACGTCGCAGGCGATTCGCTGCCGTGAAATTGCAATAGATCAAGGGGAACCAGCGACAGCACCGCGTTCACGTCCTCCGCGCTCGGATCGACGAACAAGCCGACCTTCGCCACAAACGGCGGCAATGCGCCGGCGATTTCGCGTGCGCGGAGAGGATCAATGGCGCGCGGCGAGGCGCGCCAAAACACGAGACCGATCGCGTCGGCGCCGGCATGCGCCGCGGCGAGCGCGTCTTCCTCCCGCGTGATGCCGCAGATCTTGACGCGCGTCCGCATGGCGCTCACACCAAGGGAACTATGACACGACGCACGGTAGGCGGCAGGGCGAATCGCAGATCGTAATCGGCGCCGGCGAAATAGAGACCCGTCGCGGCGAATGTCGCAGGCGCGCGCGCGCGGTCGCGGGTCGAAAGGAGGTCCGCAAGCCAGGCAGGTGGGTGCTTGCCCATTCCGACGGACACGAGCGCGCCGACGATATTGCGAATCATATGGTGAAGAAATGCATTGGCGGAAAACTCGAAGCGCACGAGCGCCTGCTGCTGTTCGATGGTCACGAGTGTAAGGGTCTTGATCGGCGATTTGGCCTGACATTCCGCCGCGCGAAACGACGAAAAATCGTGTGTCCCCGCAAGATACTTGGCGCCTTCGCGCATTGCGCCGATATCCAATGGCGCATGGTACCAGCCGACGTAAGAAGCGAAGAGACCTGGCCGCTGCGGTCGCGTCAACAACAGGTATGAGTAATGGCGGGCGATCGCCGCGAAACGCGCGTGGAACTCATCCGCTACCGGACGCGCCCACAGCACTGACGCGGTCGGCGGCAAATGCGCATTGACGCCGCGAACCCATGCCGTTTCGGGCCGTACTGCTTCCGTATCGAAATGCACGATTTGCGAGGCCGCGTGCACACCAGCGTCGGTCCGGCCCGCGGCGACAATGCGCACCGGATGATTGGCGATTTCGCCCAGCGCCCGCGTTAGGTTGTCCTGCACCCCGCCACCGGTCGGCTGCGATTGAAACCCGCAAAAAGCGTGACCCGCGTATTCGAGCGCAAGCGCGACGCGCATCGGGGAGTTTGAACGTCAGAAGGTAGGCAGATCGACCGCCAGAAAAAGCGCGGGCGGGCGGATCGTCGACCCGCCGCCCGTGATTTTTTGTAGAGAGTACCTTGGCTAGAGCTTCGCGAGCAGCGCCTGCGCCTCGGTCTTCTGCTGGTCGTCCCCTTCGTGCATAACTTCTTGCAAAATTTCGCGCGCGCCCTCGACATCGCCCATCTCTTGATACGCCCGGGCCAGATCGAGCTTGGTCGCGGCATCATGCCACTGACCGTCGAGGACCGACGGTGTCGGATCCTCGAAGGGCGACCGGTCCGGGTCGAATGAGAGGTCGAGCTTATCGAGCTCCAACGCCGCGGCGGGACGCGCGAGTTGCGACGCCGGCCCCGCCGATGCCGTGCTCATTTCCAACGCCGGCTCGCCGCGGGGCTTCATCGGCGCCGGTTTCTCCGCTTCGTCGAGCATGAAATCGAATTCGTATTTGTCGGCGCTACTGGTTCTGCGCTTGCCGGCATCCGCCGCCGGAACCGGCGAATCGATCGCGGGCCGTTCCACAGCCTTCGCGCCGCTACGGTCGGCTACCGAGGCGGCACCTGCGGCTCCGGCAACGCCAAGCGCTGCCGCGGTAGCAGTCCGGTCGGCAGGAACGTTCTCCGCTGCAAGTGAAATCTTCGCCGTCTTCTCGATCTCGGATTTGGCGCCGGCGAGAATATCGGCGGGCGATTTGGGTCGCGCGCCGGACGTCGGTGAAACTGAAATCTCCTCGTCCATCTGTAAATCAAGATTGCTGCCCGCACCGCCAAAAATCGGCGGTGGTTCGGATCCGCGGCTTGGTGCAACCGTGAAGGTCCCGGTGTCACGCTCCGGCATCCCCGCAGCAGCCCCACCATCGGTGAACATCGGATTGTTCGGATCGAGTTGACGGCCCAGCATAACTGCCTTGTGCCAGACCTCACCTTGCCCGTGAGAAACGGCATAAAGCTCGGAGGCGACGGTTTCGAACGCCGAGGGTTTGTTGTGTTGAGCGTGGATTTCGAGCAGCTTCAAATAGATTTCTTGCCGTTGCGAATCTTTCTTCAGCGCATCCTTCAGGATCTCTTCGGCTTGCGCGTCGCGGCCATACGCTAGATAGACCTCGGCTTCGGCGATCGGATCGACTTCATCGGTATCGATATTGCCCAGACCTTCGCGGCTAAAGTCGCTGGCAAGCGAATTGTCGCCCGTGTTGACCACGCCGCCGCCGGTCGATCCGAACACCGTGTTGGTCTTGATATCGGTGCCGGAGATGATGCTGTCCTCGAATTTCGTCGTCTTGCGCCGGCGGGCCGCCACGAGCGCCGCAATCGCCCCAAGCAGCGCAAGTGCGCCCACACCAATCGCCCAAAGCGGAGTGCTGCCGAAGAACTCCTCAAAAAATCCGGGCGCTTCTTTGGGTGCAGGCTTCGGCACGGCTTTGGGCGTGGGCGCAGCGATTTTCGGTGACTCGCCGGTGGTCGCCGTCGTTGCGGACGAGGACGGTGTGGTGACCGCCACTGGAGCTTTGGGCGGTTCGGCGGACGGCGGGGTCGTTGCCGGAGACGTCGTCGCGGTCGACGGGAGCGTCGCAGGTGGTGTCGCCATGGAAGGCGATGCCGCGGGAGGCTTCACCGCCGGTGGGGTCGTGCCAGACGGCGTCGTCGCAGATGGCGTCGTCGAAGGCGTGGGGGGAGCCGCGGCGACCGACGGCGCATCGGCGCGCGGCGCCGCCGCGGGTGGCGACGATGGAGCCGTCGCCGGAGCTACGGGAAACGGCGAAGTCGTCACTGCAGGCGGGGCCGCAGGCGTTCCCGTTCGCGGCGCCATCGCGGGCGGCGGCGATGCAGCGGATGACGGAGTTGAGGTTGATACCGTCGGTGCCGTCCTGCCCTTGGCCGGTGTATCGGCCTGCGCCTGCAATTGCGCCAACGTCTGATTCTTGAGCTCCACGGCGCGCTGCAAGTCTTTGAGCGTCCGTTCGAGTTCCGCGATGCGGGCCTGCGCCTCGCGCATCTGCGCGTCGCGGGCGATGGCGGTTTCGCTAACACCAGCCGCCTTGCCTGTGCGCGCCTCCTTCGATACCTGAAGCTGGTCGCTGCCCGGCCGCACCGCCGGGACGCGCTCGACGACTGCCGTACCGATTCGACCCCCTGCCGTACGTCCGCCGCCTTCGTCGGCCGACGGTACCGTGGCTGCGACGCGATCGCGATAGCCGCGCCAATCGGCGGCCTGCATGCGCACCGTTTTGGTGGCTTCAGACGATTGCGTGGTCGAAACTTCGACGGCGTTGGGAATCGTCAGGATCGTGCCCAAGCGCAGGCGGTTCATGTTGCCGTTGTCGAACGCGTCTTGATTGCTCCGGAACAGCGCGACCAACATCTGTTCGAGCGTGACCGTTTCCGGTTTGTATTGCGCGGCGATCTTGGACAGGGTATCGCCACGTTTAACCTGGTAAGTTCCTTCCGCACTCCGCTCACCTGCCGGCGCAACGGGCGCCGCTGCGCCAGGAGCAGGAGAACGTGCTGCGAGACCTGTGCCCGGAGCCGGAGAACGCACCGCGGGGGCGCCAGTGCGCGCTGGCGTCACCGGATCGACCTGCGCGACGGCAGTCGCCCCGGGTGGATCGAGCAAAAACGTGTAGTCGCGTACGACGCGGCCCGCCGACCAATTTACTTCAACCAATAGATCGAGATACGGCTCGTTGACGCTCACCGGGGACGTGACCCGCAGCCACGCCGTCTCACCGGGGCCACGCTCCAGCGTGATGCGGGCGCGGGAGAGCGCCCCCTGATACGGAAGATTGTTTTGCCGGTACAGCGTCGGGTCCGCTACTTTCGCGCTCAGCGAGTCCAGTTCGTCTTTGGACGCAGGCAGCAGTTCGATCCGTGCCGATAACGGCTGGCCCAGCGCGGATTCGACCGTCAATCTGCCGAGACCGAGGGCAGTGGCCGTGCCGCCGGGCAGCGCGAACGCGGCAACGAGGCCGCAGGTAAGGACGTGTTTTGCTCGCATTCCGACCCCTTCGAAAGAGCTGTTTCTAGTTTAAGCCAACATAACATCGTGGATTTAGCGGTGCAAGCTAAACCCCGGTATTAGCTACATATTCACCCGATTCAGCGCGACAAATACTAGAACAGCATGCGCGATCCTCGCCATTTTGCTACGGCTTGCGGTCCGCGCCAACCACGCTACAAGCTGTTGTACCAACGGTTGCGCCACCGTTCGATCGAAACGAGGGTACGAAAGCGCTCGGTCGTCCCGGCAACACCGTTCGCACCGGGACGGATGATGCAAGTCTTATGCCCATGTCGTTCACAGCTTACGACTGTTCCGCGTCAACTGAGCTGACCGGCCGAGGGCGAGTTGGCCGTGCGCTTGAAAAACGTGCTCAGCAGCTGATTTTTACGGGCGTCCGCCCTTCAAGGCTCACCGGCAATCAGGGTATGGCTTCACGCGGCGATGACTGCGGACCCGGCCGCGCGCTGCTTCCCGTGCAGCGCACGAGGACACTGATTTCCCAAGAAGGAGACCGGAGAAGGCGTTTCGTCCGTCACCGGCGCTCCTGAAAAAACCCCCTGCCGCTGGCACATTCTGCCGCCGCCCGGCACCCGACCTTCCGCTAGTGCTGGAGCAGAATCCGCACCATGCGGCGCAAGGGCTCGGCGGCGCCCCACAACAATTGATCGCCCACCGTGAAGGCGCCGAGATATTCCGGTCCCATCGCGAGCTTGCGCAACCGGCCGACGGGAATGGTCAGCCCGCCGGTCACCTTCGCCGGTGTGAGCTCGCGCATGCTGTCATTGCGGTTGTTCGGGATCACCCGCACCCATTCGTTGGCCGCGCCCAACAACTGCTCGATTTCGGCCAACGGCACCTCCTGCTTGAGCTTCATCGTCAACGCCTGGGAATGACAGCGCATCGCCCCCACACGTACGCAGATCGACTCCACCGGAATGGCCTCCCGGCCGGTTCCCGCGCCGCGGCCCAAGATCTTGTTCGTTTCGGCGCCGCCCTTCAATTCCTCGCGACTCATGCCGTTGCCCAAGTCCTGGTCGATCCACGGGATCAGTGAACCCGCGAGCGGGACACCGGAGTGCTCGGTGGGGAAACGCTCGGTGCGCAAGACGCCGGCCACCTCGCGGTCGATGTCGAGGATTGACGAAGCCGGATCGTCGAGCAGCGTCTTGGCCGCCAGGTGCGCCTCACCCATCTGCTGCAGCAGCTCGCGCATGTTTTGTGCGCCGGCGCCGGACGCCGCCTGGTAGGTCATGCAGGTCATCCATTCGACGAGATCGTTTTGCAGCAATCCGGCCATCGCCATCACCATCAAGCTGACCGTGCAATTGCCGCCGATGTAATTCTTGACGCCGCGTGCGAGCGCCGCGTCGATGACCGCGCGATTGACGGGGTCGAGGATGATGACCGCATCGTCCTTCATCCGTAACGTGGACGCGGCGTCGATCCAGTACCCGTCCCAGCCCGTGGCGCGCAACTGCGCGAACATGGCGTTCGTCCAGTCGCCTCCCTGGCACGTGATGATCGCGTCCAGGCCCGCGAACGCCTTCGGGTCGTGCGCGTCTTGCAACGTGGATTGCTTTTTCCCTATGGCGGGGCTCTTCCCGATAGCGGGAGCTTTGCCTCCGATGCTCGACGTCGAGAAGAAAACCGGATCGATGAGGTCGAAATCCCCCTCTTCGAGCATTCGCTGCATCAGCACCGAGCCCACCATTCCCCGCCAACCCACGAAACCTATGCGCATGTCTCACCCACCCAAATAGTTGCCACATGATCGCCCGCTCCGCAACGCCGCAGTGACGGCGTTCCCCATCTCGCGCGTGCCGACGATTTTCTCCCGTGGCAGAGCGATGTCCGCCGTACGCAGCCCGTCGCGTAATACGCTCCGGACGGCGGTCTCGATGCGCTGCGCAATCTCTGGACGCGCGAACGTGTAGCGGAACATCAGCGCCAGCGACAGGATCGTGGCCAGCGGATTGGCGCGATCGCGCCCGGCGATATCCGGCGCGGAGCCGTGGATCGGCTCGTACAGGCCCTTTTGGTTCGCATCGAGCGAAGCGGATGGCAGCATGCCGATGGAACCGGCAAGCATCGACGCCTGGTCCGACAAAATGTCGCCGAACAGGTTACCGGTAACGATCACGTCGAATTGCTTCGGATTGCGCACAAGCTGCATCGCCGCGTTATCGACGTACATGTGCGATAGCGCCACATCCGGATAGTCGGTCCCGATGCGGGTGACAACTTCGCGCCAGAGAATGCTGGTATCGAGCACGTTGGCTTTGTCCACGGAACACAAGCGCTTGCCGCGTCCTTGAGCCGTCGCGAAACCCACCCGCGCGATGCGGTCGATTTCAGAAACGCTATACAACATCGTGTCGAATGCTTCGTCCTCGCCGGCGGCGTTGCGGCGGCGGCCGCGTGGCGCGCCGAAGTAGATATCGCCAGTAAGCTCGCGGACGATCATCAGATCGAGGCCCGCCACGACATCGAGTTGCAGGCTCGAGGCTGCCGCCAGTTCCGGATACAGCACCGCGGGTCTTAAGTTCGCGAACAATCCCAGCGCCTTGCGAATCGCGAGGATCGCTTGCTCCGGTCGCAAATCGCGCGGCAACGCGTCGTACCGCGGCCCGCCCACCGCCCCCAGCAACACCGCATCGGCATCCTGCGCGAGCGCGAGCGTCGCGGGCGGCAGCGGATGTTTCGCCGCGTCGAACCCGGCGCCGCCAATCGGCGCGTATTCGGTCTCGATCGGCAGACCCTCGGCGCGCAGCACGTCGAGGACCTGTGACGCCTCGCGCACGATTTCAGGACCGATGCCGTCACCCGGCAAAATCACAATTTTCATGGTTCAGCGCGGGCGCCGCGTAGCGCGATCCAGGTCCCCGTCGAGCGTCACCAAGTCCGCGGAGAGCGCGCGAGCGAGGATCCAGTAGGCCGCATCGTATGCGGTCAATCCCGTAGCAAGCGCCGCCTCGAACGCAACAGTCGACGCAATGGAATGGAGTTCGATTCCCATTCTGTCCGCTAGGTGGAGCGACTCGCCCGCCTGTGCGGCGTCAATGGATCCGCGACGTACCTTGACAGCTGCGACGTTGGCAAGCTCGCAAGGCATGATCGAAGGTGCTGCGAGTGTGTGTCCGGAAAGCCGCACAGCCACGCGCTCCGCAGCGGGCTCACCGAAGATCAATGCCGCTAGCGAGGAAGCGTCAACGACGACGACGGTCATGCATCTGCCCATCCCGGGCGGCCCGGACGATCGCGCCCGATTCATCGTTGCCGGCAGTGCCACGGATTCGGACTCGCGCCAACACCTCCCGAGCGTCGAGGCGAACGGGTTCGGGCTCGCGTGCAGCCGCCTCGATAATGGCCATCAACTCGCCCTGCAGCGACCGGTGATGTCGAACTGCGCGCGACTTGAGCACCTCGACAATGTCGTCTGGCGCGTTCTTAATCGAAAGATTTACGGGCACAATCACCTCCAAACTGGTGCCATTTTGCATCTAGTGTAGCACCGTCTCGACCGGGGCTTCTAAGCAACAGGAGCGCAGATCGTTCCGGGCACAACAAAAAAAACGGCGCTGTCTTGCCCCAGCGCCGCGTTTCCGTCAATTTAAGTTTGCTCACGCGAGCCAGGGTCTCTCTGCCAGGTGTTTAGTCTCGAACGCGCGTATCGCCTCGGCGTGTTCCAGCGTGAGTCCGATGTCATCCAAGCCGTGCAACAGGCGATGCTTGCGCAACGGCTCGACGTCGAATCCGTAGACGAGCGCGCCATCGACGGTAGCCACCGTCTGCCGTTCGAGTTCGATCGTCAACCGAAATCCTGGAAACGCCTTGGTGTCGTCGAACAGCCGATCCAATTGTGATTCGGAGAGCACGATCGGCAGGAGACCATTCTTGAAACAGTTGTTGTAAAAGATGTCGGCGTACGACGGCGCGATGACGGCGCGGAACCCGAAATCGGCCATGGCCCACGGCGCATGCTCGCGCGAACTGCCGCAGCCGAAGTTGCGGCGCGCGAGCAGGATCGACGCACCACGATAGCGCGGATCGTTCAGGACGAACTCAGGGTTGAGCGGCCGTTTGGCGTTGTCGATGCCCGGTCCGCCGCGGTCGAGGTAGCGCCATTGATCGAACAGATGCGGGCCGAAGCCCGACCGCTTGATCGACTTCAAGAATTGCTTCGGGATCATCGCGTCGGTGTCGACATTCGCCCGGTCGAGCGGCGCGACAAGACCGGCATGGACGGTGAACGGCTGCATCAGTTGAGGCTCCGGACGTCGACAAAATGGCCGGCGATCGCGGCGGCGGCGGCCATCGCCGGACTGACCAGATGCGTCCGGCCCCCGGTACCCTGGCGTCCTTCGAAATTGCGGTTCGACGTCGACGCGCAGCGCTCGCCCGGTTCGAGCCGGTCGTCGTTCATCGCGAGACACATCGAGCAGCCCGGCTCGCGCCATTCGAAGCCGGCGTCGAGGAACACCTGATGCAACCCCTCGCTTTCGGCCTGGGTCTTGACGAGTCCCGACCCCGGCACCACCAGCGCCAGCTTGACGTTCTTGGCGATGTGCCGGCCGCGCGCGACTTCTGCCGCCTGCCGCAAGTCCTCGATACGTGAGTTCGTGCACGAGCCGATGAAGACCTTATCGATGGCAATGTCCGTGACGCGCGTGTTGGGAACGAGTCCCATGTAGGAGAGCGCGCGTTCCATGCCGTCGCGCCGCGCGGCGTCGCGCTCACGATCGGGGTCCGGCACCCGGTCCTCGATTGACACCACCATCTCGGGCGAAGTGCCCCACGTCACCTGCGGGCGAATCGTGGCGGCATCGAAGGTGTGGACCAGGTCGAACCGCGCGCCTTCGTCGCTCTTCAAGGTGCGCCAATAGCCCACGGCGCGCGCCCATGCGTCTCCTGTCGGCGCCAGCGGCCGGCCGCGGACATATTCGAGCGTGCGCTCATCCACGGCGATCATGCCCGCACGCGCGCCGGCCTCGATCGCCATGTTGCACATCGTCATCCGCCCCTCGAGCGACAACGCGCGAACTGCTTCGCCCGCGAATTCGATCGCGTGGCCGGTACCGCCTGCCGTACCGATGCGGCCGATGATGGCAAGAATCAGATCCTTGGCCGTGACCGCCGGGGGAAGCACGCCATCGACGCGAATCAGCATTGACTTCGCCTTCTTGATAAGCAGACACTGTGTGGCGAGCACGTGCTCGACCTCGGAGGTTCCGATGCCGAACGCCAACGCGCCGAATGCGCCGTGCGTGCTCGTGTGCGAATCGCCGCACACGACGGTCATGCCGGGAAGGGTCGCCCCCTGTTCGGGCCCGATGATATGCACGATGCCCTGGCGCCGATCGAGAAACGGGAAATACGCCTTGGCGCCGAGCGCGCGAATATTGGCGTCCAGCGTCTCGACCTGCAGGCGCGAGATCGGATCCTGGATGCCGCGGTCCCAGTCCTTGGTCGGTGTGTTGTGATCGGCGGTAGCGACAACCGACTGCATCCGCCATGGCTTGCGCCCTGCGAGCTGCAAGCCTTCGAACGCCTGCGGGCTCGTCACTTCATGGACGAGGTGGCGATCGATGTAGAGCAACGCCGTGCCGTCCGCTTCCTGCCGGACCACATGGCTGTCCCAGAGTTTGTCATAAAGCGTACGCGCCAACATGGTGTGGTGTCTTGCCGCAGTCCCGTTTGGAGTTTTCGTCTGGATTTTACGTTATTACAAGCCCAAAATCAGTGGAAAGCGCGCTCCGCGCAACCACGCCGCTCATAGGGCGGCACGCGCTGTCGTCGCGGCGGCCAATCTCTCGGCGACAAAGCGCTCGACGTTGGCGGTTACGTTGCGGTCAAGGCTATCGAACGCCGCACCCGAAAACGCCCGCAGCCACGTGACCTGGCGTTTCGCCAGCTGTCGCGTGGCCGCGATGCCGCGCATCCGCAGCGCCGCCAGGTCGATGCGCTCATCCAAAAATTCCCATGCTTGCCGGTAGCCGACGCTGCGCATCGACGGCAAGGCGGGAGCCAGATCGTACCGTTGCCGCAGCGCGCGCAGCTCGTCGACCAATCCTGCCTCGAGCATGGTGTCGAACCGTTGCGCGATCGCCGCATGCAGACGCGCCCGGTCGGACGGCAGAAGCGCGACGGCAAGCGCCCGTGCAAGCGTCGCGCACGGGGTTCGCCTCAGCCCTTGCAACGTCGAGAGCGGGCGGCCAGTGACGGCGTGCACTTCGAGCGCCCGCTGTACTCGTTGAGCATCGTGTGGTTTGATGCGCGCGGCCGCAACCGGATCGAGCAGCGCGAGCTCGGCGTGCATGGCCGGCCAACCATCGCGCGCGGCGCGGAACGCGAGTTCATCGCGAATTGCGGGTTCGGCATGCGGCAGCGCGGACAAGCCTTCGGTGATTGCCTTGAAATAGAGCATCGTGCCACCCGCGAATATCGGGATCCGCCCACGCGCGCGAATGTCCGCGGCCATCGTTGCCGCGTCGCGCACAAATAGAGCGGCGGAATAACGCTCGGTCGGATCGAGAATGTCCAGCAGATGATGCGGTACCCGCGCACGCTCGGCAGCGCCGGGCTTGGCGGTGCCGATGTCCATGCCGCGATACACCTGCGCGGAATCGACACTCACGATTTCGCCATCGAAGCGCTCCGCAAGATGCACCGCAAGTGCACTCTTGCCCGATGCCGTCGGGCCCAGTACAAGAATCGCCGGTGGCACCGCCATCGCGCCGCACTTACCGGCCGCGCATGAAGAGCCGGTCGAGATCTTCGATCGAAAGCGCAAACCATGTTGGCCGACCGTGATTGCATTGGCCGGAGCGTTCGGTCACTTCCATTTCGCGCAGCAGCGCATTCATTTCCGTTATCCCAAGCAGGCGATTCGCGCGCACCGCGCCATGGCATGCCATGGTCGACAGCATCTCGTCGCGATGCTGCTCGAGCGTGCGCGAGCCACCGTACTCCCGGAGTTCGTGCAGCACCGCGCGGGCGAGCGCCGCGGGATCGGCGTCGGTGAGCGCCGCAGGCATACCGCGGACGGCGAGCGTCGTCGGGCCCAGCGGCGATAGCGCAAAACCGAGCGCTTCGAGCTCGGCCGGATGCTCTTCCACCGTCGCCACGTCGAGCGGCTCGGCGGCGAACGTGGCCGGCACCAGCAGCGGTTGCACCGGGACGCGCGACGCGAACCCGGCCTTCAGCCGCTCATAGACGATCCGCTCATGCGCCGCGTGCATGTCGACCAGCACCAAGCCGGCGCGATTCTGCGCGAGGATGTAGACACCGTGCAGTTGCGCAAGCGCGAAGCCCAGCGGATGCGGGTCGTCGGCGGGCAACGCGCCGGCCAAAGCTTCTGCAGGACGCGCTCCGAATAAGGTCGCGTAAAACGCCGAGGGCTCATGGGTGCCCAAACCCAATGCCGACTGTGCCACGCGCCAGGACGCCGCGGGTGCGGGTGCGAATGGATCGCGCACCGGCGCTCGCGGCGGCAGATTCGCCGCGGCAAGCCCTAAGCGTTCCGCCGCCGAAACCGCCGGCTCCGCGGCCGCCGTCGCAGCCAGCGCGCGTTCGACCGCGTGCCGTACGAACTGATGCAGCGCGCCCGCATCCCGGAACCGCACTTCGGTTTTTTGCGGATGCACGTTCACGTCGACTCGACGTGGGTCGAGTTCGAGCCACAGCACATAGGCCGGCTGGCGATCGTGGTGCAGGACATCGCGATACGCTTCGCGCAACGCGTGCTGCAACACTCGATCGCGCACGTAGCGGCCATTGACGAACAGATACTGTCCACCGCCTTGCGCGGCGTACGCGGGCCGCACCACGAAACCCGCGAGCTTCACCCCCGGCACCTCCTCATCAAGCGTGACCGCGTGCGCGACGAAAGAATCTCCAAGTAAGCCTTCGACCCGAACGCGGCGGCCGCCGGCGAGCAGACGCTGGGCTACGCGGCCGTTGTGTTGCAGCGTGAATCCGGTCACCGGATGCGCCAGCGCCGCGCGCCGCACGGCTTCCTCGCAATGCGCCCATTCGGTGGCTTCGGTGCGCAGAAACTTGCGGCGCGCCGGCGTGTTGAAGAATAACTCCTCGACGGTGACCGCCGTGCCTTCCGCCAACGCAGCGGGCGCAATCGGCTGGACCGTGCCGCCTTCGACGGCGATGCGCCACGCATGCGGCTTGTCCCGCGCCCGCGAGGCGAGCGACATCCGGGAAACCGAGGCAATCGAGGCGAGCGCCTCGCCACGAAATCCAAGCGAGGCAATCGCTTCCAGGTCCATGACCGCCGCGATCTTCGAGGTCGCATGGCGCGCCAGCGCTAGGGGCAAGTCCACACGCTCGATACCGGCGCCATTGTCGGCGACGCGAATACGTTTGACACCGCCCGCCACGAGATCGATGTCGATTTGCGTAGCGCCGGCGTCAAGCGCATTTTCCAACAATTCCTTGAGCGCGGCGGCGGGACGCTCGATCACTTCGCCTGCGGCGATCTGGCTGATCAGCAGATCGGGCAACGCCCGGATCGTCCCCATCAGTGCTTCAGGCCTTGCGCCCAGCGAGCGTAGACGCCGTCGGCAACCGCATTGAGCGCGGCAAGGCGTGCGGTCAAGTCGCTCTTGATATCCACTTCGCTTTGCAGATGCGTGTTGGAGCGCGCCGGCAATTCATCACCCGCCAAACGGCACCACGTGTCGACTAAGTCGCGCGTCATTTCGATATGACATTGAAAACCCACGTGCCGATCGTCGATCACATACGCCTGATTCACGTTGAAGCCGTTGGTGAGCACGCGGGTCGCCATCGGCGGCAACTCGAAGGCATCGTAATGCCACTGGAACGCGGCAAAGCGCGGCAGGCCGCCAAACCATTCTTCGCGCGCGCCCGGATCGCAGACATCGACATGGAGCCAGCCGACCTCGGGAACCAAGGCCTTGCTCACCCGTGCGCCCAACGCCTTGGCCATCAGTTGACCGCCGAGGCAATGGCCGAGCACCGGAACCGACTCGCCGATCGCGTCGCGGATCAAGCCTCCGAGCGGAGCTACCCACGGCAGCGGATCGTTGACGCTCATCGGTCCGCCCATCATGCCGATGCCGGCAAAGGCATTGGGGTCCGCGGGAACGGCGGCGCCCTCGTCAATGGCGATGAGCTGCCAAGGAATGCCCTCGCGGTCGAGCCATTCGCTGAAATGCGCCGGCCCTTCGGACGGCGAGAAACGGAAAATGGCAACGGGGCGCATGGACGAAGCGCACGGCGCTAAGGTGCGTTAAAGCGCGGCGCGGTGAAACACAATAATTTCTCGATTTTATCAGTCAAGGCGGAAGCAGCGCTTGCGAGCGAAGGCATTTTTGTGTAATGTGCTGTGTGAAAATATACACATAAGGCGATGCACATATGGCGACCAATCTTTCCCTGGACCCTGATTTGATCGACCGCGCACTGGAAGTGAGCGGCGAACGGACCAAGAAAGCGGCGGTTACTCGCGCGCTAGAAGAGTTCATTGCTCGCCGCAAGCAGAAATGCCTGATCGACTTGATGGGCAAGCTCGAATGGGATAGTTCGTACGACTATAAGTCTGAACGATCCCGTAGGTGACCTTGTTCGTCGATACCAGTGTCTGGTCGCTCGCATTCCGTCGCGAGATGCCTTCCGGCGCCCCGGAGGTACGAGCGCTGCGTCACGCCTTGGAGAACGAAGAAACAATTGTGACCACGGGGCTGATCCTGCAAGAACTGCTGCAGGGGTTCACCGGTCCCCGTGCCCGCAAGGACATCATCGATCGGTTCACAGCGCTGCCGCTTCTTACGCCGGATCGGCACGATCACATCAACGCAGCGGAGTTGCGAAACCGCTGCCGTCGCGCTGGCGTGCAGATCGGCACCATCGACGCACTGCTCGCGCAGCTCTGTATCCGTCACGAACTAAACTTGCTTACGACCGACAATGACTTTTTAGAGGCTGCCGCGCACTGCCCGTTGCGGGTCTGGAGCCAGTCTCGTTAACAAACCTGCACTTTCGTTAAACAAGAACTGGATCGATGGCGTATCGCTCGCCTGGTTCGCATGGGACTATTACATGAGCCATGCATTGACTCGCTCGTTCTGATGAAACTACGCCGCTATATGTTGTTGGGGCTCCTGACGCTCGCCACGTTGGCGGTGGCTACCGACGTCGTCGTGCCGAACCCGAACCTCAAGATCGTCGGCATACCGCCAATCCCCGCAGCGCTCGCCAATAAAGTTGCGCCTTACACCGAATTCAAGCCCAACACCGCTGTATCGTGGCACCCCACTCGGCGTGAGCTCGTCGTCGCCACGCGCGCCGGCAATACCACGCAATTGCATCGAGTCACTGCTCCCGGCGCGGCATTTGCGCAACTCACCGATTTTGCCGAACCGGTGCGATACGGCGCGTTTCTTTTGCGGAAGCCGGACGCGCTCGTGTTCACGCGGGATGCCGGCGGCAATGAACAGCGACAGGTTTACCGGCTCGACCCCGGCGCGAAGGAGCCCGGGCTGCTGACGGATCCGGCGCGCCGCAATGAGCCCGTCGGCGTAACCCGCACGCACGAATTCATGTTGATCGAGTCGACGGACCTCGACCAGGGCGGCAGGCGAGAGAATCCAACGGTCGACTTAAGCCTTGTCGATCCGCTGGACTTGCCCAGATCGCGCAAGCTCGCCACGTTGCCCGGCACGGGCTGGGGAGACTTCTCGTTTTCGTTCGACGACAAGCGCCTGGCGATGGTCGAGTTCAAATCGGTCAACGAATCCTACGTCTGGATCATGGAGGTGGCGACCGGAGCGCGCACGCGCGTGCTACCTTCCGAAGCTGTCACGGGCACCACGCGCATTGCGTCCGCGGACTTGAATTTTGCCCGCGACGGCAGGGGCATCTTCCTCGCCACCGATCGCGACGGCGAATTTCGCAAGCTCGCGTATTTGGACCTCGCCACCGGCAAGCTCGAGTATTTCGGAAGTGCTGACAATTGGGACGTGGAACAGGTCGCGCTTTCCCCCGACGGCCGGACCTTGGCGGTCTTGAGCAACGCAGCCGGCATCGGCGTGCTGCGTCTCTATGACGCGGAAACCCGCCGCGAGCTGCCGCGTCCGGCGCTGCCGCTGGGCACGGTGCGTAGCGCAACGTGGCACGAAAACTCGCGCGACTTGGCTGTCAATTTGAACAGCGCGCAAAGTCCAGGGGACGTGTACTCGGTCAACGTACCGCAAATGAGCGTTGACCGTTGGACACAGAGCGTGGCCCCCGGAATCGACGCGACCCAGTTTCGCACGCCGCAACCGATCACCTGGAAGAGCTTCGACGGCCTGACGATCAGCGGTTTCGTGACGCGGCCCGACGCGCGCTACAAGGGCAAGCGCCCGGTGCTGATCAATATCCACGGCGGACCGGAGGCGCAATCGCGACCGGGATTCATGGGTCGCTGGAACTACTTCGTCGATGAGCTCGGCATCGCCATCATCGATCCCAATATCCGCGGTTCCACTGGCTACGGCAAAACGTTCGCCACGCTCGACAACGGGATGAAGCGCGAAGATTCGGTGAAAGACGTCGGAGCGTTGCTCGACTGGATCGCGACGCAGCCCGACCTCGACCCGAGCCGCGTCGTCGTCTATGGCGGAAGCTACGGCGGCTACATGACGCTCGCCGTCGCCACGAATTATCCGGACCGCATCGCCGGGGCGATCGACGCGGTCGGCATCGCGAATTTCGTGTCGTTTCTCGAGAACACCGAAAGCTATCGCCGCGATTTGCGGCGGGTCGAATACGGGGACGAGCGCGATCCCGCCATGCGCGCGTTCCTTACGCGCATCTCCCCGGTGACCAACGCGCACAAGATCAAGGCGCCGTTGTTCGTCGCCCACGGCAAGAACGATCCGCGCGTTCCCTACACGGAAGCAGAACAGATCGTCGATATCGCGCGGAACAACGGGGCGCCGGTCTGGTACCTGCTCGCGGACAACGAAGGCCACGGCTTCGCTAAGAAAGCCAATGCGGACTTCTATTTCTATTCGATGATCGCGTTCCTGGAAAAAACACTGCTGGCGCGGTGAACCGCGGCCGAGGGATCTTTGCAAGCGGTCGCGGATGACGCGCGAGTTCGTACGAACGGGCGGGCGGTTTGTCGCGCCGTTCGCGACGGCTAGATGCCCTGCGCGATGCGGGCGTACGCGTTATGATTGTGGATCGATTCGAAGTTCTCGGCCTCGACGCTGAAGCCGTCGAACCGCGAATCAGCGGCAAGACGCGCGGCGACGCCGCGTACCAGATCCTCGACGAAGCGCGGGTTGTCGTACGCGCGTTCCGTCACGTACTTCTCGTCGGCACGCTTCAAAATACCGTACAACTCGCACGACGCTTCCTCTTCCGCTACGCGCAGCAACTCCGCGACGAACACCGGCTCCTTCGGCCGCACAGTGATCGTTATCCTGGACCGCTGGTTGTGCGCGCCGTAGTCCGACATCTCCTTCGAGCAAGGGCACAACGAGGTCACCGGTACTGCGACCGCGACGGTGATTCCGTACCGTCCGTCGTGTAATTCGCCGTTCAGCCACACCTCGTAGTCGAGCAGGCTCGCGACACCGGAGACGGGAGCAGTCTTGCGCACAAAAAACGGGAACGCGAGTTCGATCCGGCCACCGGGGGCGTCGAGCCGTTCCACCAAGTCATCAAGCAAGGTGCGCAGATTGGCAACCGACAAGGGTGCCGCTTTGGACGCCAAGCGATCTTCGAGGAGCGCAACCAGCCGCGACATGTGCGTGCCTTTGCGATCTTCCGGCAGCGCGACATAGACATTGCAGGTGGCAATCGTTGGCTGCGCAACGCCGCCGCGATCGACGAACGCCAGCGGAAACTTGAGGCCCTTGATACCCACCTGGCTGATGGCGAGCTGGCGCTCGTCCCGCCCGGACTGCACGTCGGGCATGGGCATCAGATGCCGCGGTTGTTCAGGGCGGTTCATGACGTCGTGACTTTCCAGGCGCAATTGTAGCGGATCAACCGTTCAGGCTGCGGGATTGGCCGTTGCCCCTTTAGTGCCGGTCGCCTTCAGAAATCTATATTTGGCGACAGTCGCAGCAAATTCAAGTGACTTGTGATCAATGCGTGCGCGTAGCGATCCAGTCAACGAGTTCGAGCAGCCGCCGCGCCGCGCGACCGAACGGTTGCACCGCCAGGCGCGCTTCCTCGCGCAATGCGGCGGCGTGGCGTTTCGCCTCCGCGAGCCCAAGCAACGTCACGTAAGTCGGCTTGTTCGTGGCGACGTCCTTGCCCGCGGTCTTGCCCAACGCTGCCGCCGAGCCTTCGACATCGAGGACATCATCGACGACCTGAAATGCGAGTCCCGCAGCGCCTGTGAACGCACCAAGCGCCATAGTTTCGTCGGGCGCCAACGATCGCCCGCAGCGCGCGCCCAGATTCACCGCGGCGCGAATGAGCGCGCCGGTCTTCCGCCGGTGCATCGCTTCCAGTTCGGAAAAGGCAAGCGTCACGCCGACGCTCTCCAGATCGATCGCCTGGCCGCCGGCCATACCGCTAGCGCCGGCCGCATCAGCAAGTGTCGCGCATGCGGTGCCGGCGTTAGGCATCGCGGCGGCGCCCAGGACGTGAAATGCAAGCGCCTGCAGCGCATCGCCAGCCAGCAATGCCGTCGCTACGCCGAACGCGACGTGACACGCGGGCTTGCCGCGCCGCAACGTGTCGTCGTCCATGCACGGCAGGTCGTCGTGCGCGAGTGAATATGCGTGAATCAATTCCACGGCAGCGGCTGGAGCATCGACAACGGCGGCTTCAGCGCCGGTCAGCTCGCCTCCGGCGTACGCGAGCAAAGCACGGACGCGCTTGCCACCACCCAGCACCGCGTAGCGCATCGCTTGCGTCAGGCGACTCGGAAGCGCGTCGGTGAGCGGCAGCGCGCGGTCGAGTACGTCTTCGATCCGGCGTTGCCGCTCACCGGACCAAACCGCGAAGGCGAGATCAGGATGCATCGATTGCGCCGTTCGGCGTGAAGGCTTTGAGCACGCCTTTTTCCAGGACCTCGACCTGCAATTGCGCGTCCTTGAGTGCCGATTGGCAGTAAGCGAGCAATTCGGCGCCGCGCTGGTAGGCGGCGAGCGATTCCTTCAGCGGCAACTGTCCGCCTTCCATCGTCGCGACGATTTCTTCAAGCTCGGCTAACGCAGCTTCGAAACTTTGCGGGACGGCAGGGGTCTGCACGATGGAGATGGGATTAAGCGTGGGACGAGGGGCGCAAAAAACGCCCTAAGGTCTTGACCTGATAGCGGAAACTCTAATATCATAGCAGTGTTTGACGACGCGGCCTGCGGGGTCTTAAACCCCATTGCGACTACTCTCGCGCGGCCGACTTAGCAAAGCGGTCCGGGCGGCTTTCTAACGAAAAGCCGCAGGTGTCCCGGGTTGTTGGGTTGGGTTGGTTGCTAGCAACCGTTCACGCGAAGATAAGGGTTGGCCGATGTCCGATTTGTCCTCGGCTGGGCGCCTGCGGCAGGCAAGCTCGCAGTTCCCAGTCTCCTGGTATTGCGATCCCCGCGTTCTGGACGCCGAGCAGCGGCTTTTTGCGCGTGCTCCCGGCTACGTCGGCCACGAATTGATGGTGCCGGAGGTCGGCGATTATCGAACCCTACCGGCGCGCAATTCCGCGCAGATGCTGGTCCGCAATGCGCAAAGGATCGACCTCTTGTCGAATGTCTGCCGGCATCGCCAGGCGCTTATGTTCGACGGCCACGGCAACGTGCCGAACATCGTGTGCCCGCTGCACCGCTGGACCTACGATCTCCAAGGCGAGTTGCTGGGCGCTCCGCATTTCGCCGACAAACCCTGCTTGAACCTCGGCCGCACTCCGTTACAGAACTGGAACGGACTCTTGTTCGACGGACCGCGCGATGTCGCGCGCGATCTAGCCGCCCTTGGCGTTAAGCGCTTCGATTTCTCGGGTTATCGGCTCGATCGGGTCGAGCTGAAGGAAGCCCGGTACAACTGGAAGTCGTTCATCGAGGTGTATCTCGAGGACTATCACGTCGGCCCGTTTCACCCCGGCTTGGGCCAGTTCGTCACTTGCGACGACCTGCAATGGGAATTCGGCGACTGGTGTTCGGTGCAGACCGTCGGCCTCAATAACAGCCTCGCCAAGCCAGGTTCGCAGACGTATGAGCGCTGGCACCGCGCGGTGCTCGACCGCTATCGCGGCGGGATCCCGCCGCCCGGTGCGATCTGGCTTACTTACTATCCGAACATCATGCTGGAATGGTATCCGCACGTGCTCGTGATTAGCACGCTGATCCCCAAAGCGGTCGATCGGACGCTCAATATCGTCGAATTCTATTATCCGGAAGAGATTGCCCTCTTCGAGCGGGAATTCGTCGAAGCACAGCAGGCAGCGTATCTAGAAACGTCGCAAGAAGACGACGAGATCGCCGAGCGCATGGACGCGGGCCGCAACGCCCTCTATGCGTCTGGCCGCAGCGAAATCGGCCCTTATCAGTCGCCCATGGAAGACGGCATGCAGCACTTTCACGAGTTCTACCGGCGGGAGATGGACGAGACCTCGGCAGACACCATCGCGCAACGGTAGGCGCCCTTAAGCCTCGGTGCTGCGCGACTTACGAATATCGAAAAGCTATTCGGCGCGGTTCGCGCCAGCATCCAGCGCCATCGCGTCCGAAACGCGGCCCATCGTGGGTCTTGCATTAGCCTGCTTTAAGTCGACTCCCGAGTTCTGATGCACTCGCTCTGGATGCTCGCGGCCGGGCTGTCGTTCGCGCTGATGGGCGTGTTCGTCAAATTCGCCTCGTCCGAATTTTCGGCGGCCGAACTTGTGTTCTACCGGTCGGCGGTCGCGTACTGGAACGTCCGGCAACTCGTGCGATCGGATGAACCTGAAGGTCGTGTCGTCTTCTACTTCGGGCTGTTCGGGTTCTTGGGGTCGCTCGTCTGGATGGCGCCGCAAGAATGGCATCCGAACGCGCTCGATAACGTGGGACTGCTTGTGGGAGTCGGCGTTCTCGGCAGCTTGGGCCAGCTTGCGATGACTCGCGCGTACGGCAATGGCAGCACGCTGGTTTCAGCCGCGCTATCCTATAGCGGCATCGTGTTTGCGAGCGTCTTCGGTATTTTGATCTGGGACAACGTGCTGCCCGCAATCGCCTGGCTCGGCATTGCCCTCATTATTCTGGCCGGTATCATCGCGATCCGGTTGCAATCGGGCGCGCCGAAAGACGCCGCTCCGCAGATCACTAACGACTAGCTGCCGCGCCGAAAGATTTCCCATGCACACGACACTGATCACGACGGAGGAACTCGCCGCGCGCCTGGGCGCGCCCGATCTCGTCGTCTGCGACGTTCGCCACGACCTCGCGCAGCCGGACTCGTGGGGTGAAGCCGAGTACCGCAGCGCACACATACCCGGTGCGCTGTTCGTTCATCTCGACCGCGATCTCTCCGCTCGCAAGACCGGAACGAATGGTCGCCATCCGCTGCCCACACCCGAGACCGCCGCTGCCATGTTCGCGCGCCTGGGTATCGACTCCGCCAAACAGGTGGTCGTCTACGATCAGGGCGGCGGCATGTTCGCCGCAAGATTGTGGTGGATGTTGAAATGGCTCGGACACGACGCTGCCGCGTTGCTCGATGGCGGATTTGCCAAGTGGGTGGGTGAAAGTCGAACGACGAGTGCTGACGTGCCTGCGCGGCAAGCCGCGCTGTTCACGATCCGGCGCGTCAAACCGACGGTGAATGCAACCGGGGTCGCGGCGAGCCTTGCCCGGCGTTCGCTAATACTCATCGATGCGCGCGTTCCCGAACGCTTTCGCGGTGAAATCGAGCCGCTCGACCCGGTCGCGGGCCACATACCCGGCGCGCGCAACCGGCCCTACGGGAGTAACTTGAGCCCCGACGGGACGTTCAAGCCGCCAGCCGCACTGCGCGAGGAGTTCACAGCGCTTCTGGCCGGGACACCGGCAAGTGACATCGTCCATCAATGCGGCTCCGGCGTTACCGCGTGCCACAACCTGCTGGCGATGGAGGTCGCGGGGATGCCCGCTACGCGACTCTACCCGGGTTCGTGGAGCGAATGGTGCGCGGACCCGGGGCGGCCGGTGGCGCGCGATATCGCGTCTTGAACACGCGCCTGGTGTTTAAGCGTTTACGCTGCCATACGCAGCGGCCATGCCCCCAACTCACGATAGATCGGACCTTCCGACCGCAACTCGGATCCGATCAACAGCAAACGGTCCACCGGCCAGACGATCGGCGCACAGCGCGCGCGGGGAACGGGTTGCAGACAACGGCGAGCCAGGGTGACATGCGCGCGAAACGGGCGCGTTTCGTACGCGAACCCGGTGTCGATCAGCGCTTGCGCGAGCTGCGCGTGCAATGCAGGCAGCGCCGGCGGAAGCGACGAAGGAGCGACCCACGCGACCCCTGAGGCGCGCCATGCGCCGAGCGAATCGAACTCGAGCACGAATCCAATGGGCGACAGCCGGTTGCCGATCGCCTGCAGCGCTGGCAAAGCAGCGGTCGCGACGTCTCCCAGAAAAGCCAAGGTCAGGTGCGCGTTTTCGGGTGCCACGGCGCGGCCGCGCGACCGCCGCGCGACGTCACGCCCTAGAGTAGCCAACTGCGCACGCACCGTTTCATTCGGGGCAAGCGCGTAGAACGCACGGACAGTGGTGGGGAGATCCGCGGCGTTCATGACCTTCGCCAAGACCTGGAAGACGACCTCATCCAATTCGGACCGCATCCTGCGGCCCCGGTTCGCCCGACCTTAAAAATTTGGCGCGGCGCGGCCCCACCCCCAATGGCCAAGCACGTAGACGTTTCCGAACGAACCAAAACGGCGCCCGCCTCGCGGCGGCGGCAGCTATAACCAAGACTTGCCGCTACGCTACTTTAGCCGTGCGCGACGTGCAGATCGGCCTTTTTCCGGTCGAAGAACTGCTCATCTTCGGTCGAACCCTTGAGCGCGGTCGTCGACGACTGGTGGCCCTGGATGGTTTGCGTCACCGCGTCGAAATAGCCGGTGCCGACTTCACGCTGGTGCTTGACCGCGGTAAAGCCGTTTTCGGCCGCCGCAAATTCGGCCTCCTGCATTTTGACGAAAGCGGACATCCCATCGCGCGCATAACCGTAGGCCAGTTCAAACATCGCATAGTTGAGACTGTGAAAGCCCGCCAGCGTAATGAACTGAAACCGGTAGCCCATCGCCGCCAACTCACGCTGAAACTTGGCAATCGTCGCGTCGTCCAGGTTCTTTTTCCAGTTGAACGACGGCGAACAGTTGTACGCGAGCAGCTTGCCCGGGAACTTCGCGTGGATCGCTTCGGCAAAAGCGCGCGCAAAGGCCAAGTCGGGCTTGCCGGTCTCGCACCATAGAAGATCGGCGTACGGTGCGTACGCCCGGCCGCGTGCGACGGCCTGCTCCAGCCCCGGCGTCGTCTTGAAAAAGCCTTCGACCGTGCGCTCGCCGGTGCAGAACGGCTGGTCGTTGTCGTCGATGTCGGACGTAACGAGATCGGCGGCTTCGGCGTCCGTCCGCGCCAAGAGAACCGTGGGAACCCCCAGGCAATCGGCGGCGAGCCGCGCCGCGATGAGCTTTTCCACCGCCTCGCGCGTCGGAACGAGTACCTTGCCTCCCATGTGGCCGCATTTCTTGACCGATGCAAGCTGGTCCTCGAAATGAACACCGGCGGCACCGGCCTCGATCATCGCTTTCATCAACTCGAACGCATTGAGGACCCCGCCGAAGCCGGCTTCGGCATCGGCGACGATCGGTGCGAAGTAATCGACTTCGCCGCTGCCTTCCGCGTGCTGGATCTGGTCGGCACGTTGCAACGTGTTGTTGATCCGGCGGACGACGCTCGGGACTGAGTTTGCTGGATAGAGTGATTGGTCCGGGTACATTTCCCCGGCAACGTTGGCATCCGCCGCCACTTGCCATCCCGACAGGTAGAGCGCCTTCAAGCCCGCCTTCACTTGCTGCATTGCCTGGTTGCCGGTCATTGCACCGAGCGTGCTGACAAACGGTTCCTCGTGCAGGAGCTTCCACAGCTTCTCGGCGCCGCGGCGAGCAAGCGAGTGCTCGATGTGAACCGAGCCGCGCAGGCGAACGACGTCTTCAGCGCTATAGCCGCGCGTAACGCCTTGCCACCGAGGATTCTCCGTCCAGTCCTTCTTCAGTCGTGCCACTTCAAGATCGTAGTTCATTGCAGTTGCTCCCCTATGGCCTGATTTTGCGATGTACGCCGGTATCGAACAAACACCGTCTTACTACGGATGTGAAAGCTTTGGTGACACCACACGTTAGCAAGGGAATGCCCCTGTGACAAGAGAAAATTTCCGCAGTGCAGTACAAATAACAGGTAAATTTATCAGTATGTTAGAAAACGTTTCCATCAGGTGGAATTATTTGGGCATGAAAGGCCGGAAACAGTGCTGCAGTGCATTGCCCGTCATTTCTAGAGTTGAGCCAACGAGCGCCGAAGCAGGCGTTCTGACGATAGCGCCGCGCGGCCTCTTTGGACGCCTCGTCATAGGCCGGTCCCGCGTTGGCGGCGCGGCGCGATTCGCGAATGCTCGCATCCCCACAAGTGGGGCGACCGGCGAGGCGGAGCAGGGGCCCCGTGGCTTTAGACGGGGATGCGACCCGAGACGGGTGCTAGGGCCGCCGACGAAGACGTTTCGATTCACGTTCGCGCGATTGGCGGCCCCTGCTCGCCGCTCACACGGCCGCTCACGCGAACGGGGCATTTCGCGGCATCGCCCGAAGCGTTTATGCTATGCGCGCGACGCTGACCGCGCCGTCATCAGTGCTAATTCAGGGAGAACACCGTGCATCGATTCAAGTTACTTACGCTAGTGATGCTCGTCATTAACGCGGGCTTGGCCGCAGCGCAGGGCGCTGATCATCATCTAGGTCGCAGTCTTGCCGCCAGCTGCGCGAACTGCCATGGCACGAACGGCGCCAGTCAAGGCGCCGTACCGCCGCTCGCCGGCGCCGCGAAAGCCGACCTTGTTGCCAAAATGCAGGAATTTAAATCCGGCAAGCGACCCGGCACCATCATGCCGCAGTTAGCCAAGGGTTACAGCGACGAGCAGATCGAAACGGTCGCGGCCTGGTTTGCCGCGCAAAAGCCTTAACCAATGCCACGGAGAGCGGTGATGAGCATGCAACGACGCGAATTTCTGAAAGTACTGGGCGCGGCGGGAATCACATCGTCCGCACTCGGCGGGTGTGCGGCAACGCGGGGAGCCGGACATGCCGGCAAGGTGGTCGTGATCGGCGGTGGTTACGGCGGCGCAACCGCAGCGAAATACATCGCGATGTGGAGTGGCGGAGCGGTCGACGTGACGCTCGTCGAACCGAACGCGACGTTCGTGTCATGTCCGATGTCGAACCTCGTTCTGGGCGGCAGCAAACAGATCGCGGACGTCACGGTGCCTTACGATGGCCTGACGAAACGGGGGATCAAGGTATTGCGCGACGCCGCCACCGCCGTCGATGCCGACAAGCGCACGGTCCGGCTTGCGAGCGGTCAGACACTCTCCTACGACCGACTGATTCTCTCTCCGGGCATCGACTTTCTCTACAACCAGGTCCCCGGCTTGAACGACGACGGCGCGCAGAAGCAAGTTCTGCACGCGTGGAAGGCGGGACCGCAAACGGTGGCGTTGCGGCAACAGCTCGAAGCGATGCGCGATGGCGGCGTGTATGCGATTTCGATTCCCAGAGCGCCTTACCGGTGCCCGCCCGGGCCGTACGAGCGTGCCTGTCAGGTCGCGTGGTATTTCAAGCGCGCAAAACCCAAATCCAAAGTTTTGATACTGGACGGCAACGAGGACGTCACCTCGAAAAAGGGCCTGTTCATGAAGGCCTGGAACGAAGAGTACAAAGGCTTGGTCGAGTACCGGCCGAATCATGTGCTGACCGACGTCGACGCGCGCACGTTGACCGCGAAATTCGAAACCGCGAGCGACGTCAAGGCCGACGTACTGAACGTCATTCCTCCCCATCGCGCCGGAAATATCGCGGCGCAGGCCGGGGTGGTCACGGCGAACAACCGCTGGTGCGAAGTCGACTTTCTGTCATTCGAATCGATCAAGGTCAGGAATATCTATGTCCTGGGCGATTCCATTCAGGTCGCCCCGGCAATGCCCAAGTCCGGGCACATGGCAAACCAGCATGGAAAAGTCGCGGCGGCGGCGGTGCTGGCGTCATTCGCGGGGCAGCCGGTGAACCCGACGCCGGTGCTCAACAACACCTGTTACAGCTTTATCACCGACCGGGACGTCGTCCATGTCGCTTCGGTCCACCATTACGATCGCGACAAGAAAACCCTGGTGACCGTGGCGGGCTCCGGCGGATTGTCGCCGGCGATGAACCCGCTCGAGGGCGAATATGCCTGGGCCTGGGCGAAGAATATCTGGGCTGACGCGCTGACTTGATCCCACCCTTCCAGTCCGATGGTCGGAGCGGAGGATCTCGATGCGATGCGCTCGCCGCCAGTTCCTGACGTATGCCACGGGGAGCGCCATCGCGCTCTACGGGCCGTCGCGCGTTGTCGCCGCAGCGTCGGTCGCGCGTGATCAAAACGGTCGTCACCAATGCAGCGGGGAGCAGAGTTCGCGCGGTCGCGTTCGATTCCTACGGCACGCTGTTCGACGTCGACTCGCTCGCCGCGTTAGCCGAGAAACTTTATCCGGGCAAAGGCAAGGAGTTAAGTCAGCTCTGGCGGCGAAAGCAGATCGAATATTCGTGGCTGCGAACACTGTTACGGCGGTACCGAAACTTTGCGCAAGTCACCGAAGACGGGCTGGTCTTCGCCACCAACAAGTTGAAGCTCGAGCTGACGGCCGACAAACGCCAGCAACTGTTAGCTCAGTATCAGCGGCTTGACGCCTTTCCCGACGTCGTCGCAGCCATGCAAGAGTTCCGGCAACTGCGCATTCCGCTCGCGATTGTTTCGAACGGGACGCCGGAGATGTTGCGATCGGCGGTCAAGCACGCCGGGATCGAAGGTATGCTCGACCGGTTGGTCAGCGTGGATACGGTCAAGGCATACAAGACGGATCCGCGCATCTACCTCGCGGGTGCGAAAGCACTGAACATGAGTCCCGGAAACATCTGTTTCGTTTCCTCCCATAGTTGGGACGTCATTGGGGCCATGGCGGTGGGCTACGGCGGATTTTGGGTCAATCGCAATGACGAGCCGGTGGAGGAACTGGGTGTTGCGGTCGCGAACCAGGGAAAGACCCTGAGCGGCGCCGCGCAATTCGTCAAACGATTGCGGGCGTGATTTAAGCTCGCTTCGGCCTCCTTGAATGCAGAGTGCAAAGCCGTGACGCTCACGTGTCGGCCTCGGGCCGTGATTCGCAATTGCTCACACGGCCGCTCACGCGACTGCGGCCGGCGCCTCCTCTGGCGTTTCCTCGAAGACCAATTTCACCTTGTCTTCGTCATCGAGGTCAATGGTGACGTGGCCGCCGCTGGTGAGGCGCCCAAACAGCAGCTCGTCGGCCAACGCCTTGCGGATCGTGTCCTGGATGAGCCGCGACATCGGCCGCGCGCCCATCTGGGGGTCGAACCCTTTTTTCGCCAGAAATTCCTTGAGCTTCGCCGTAAACGACGCTTCGACTTTCTTCTCGTGCAATTGATTCTCGAGCTCGAGTAGGAACTTGTCGACGACGCGCAAGATGACCTCGTGATCGAGTGACGCAAAGGAAATCGTCGCGTCCAGCCGGTTGCGGAACTCCGGCGTGAACATCCGCTTGATTTCACCCATTTCGTCGCCGGCCTGCTTGCCGCTGGTAAAGCCGATCGTGCTCCTGGCAAGCTCGCTGGCGCCGGCGTTGGTGGTCATGATGATGATGACGTTGCGGAAATCGGCCTTGCGCCCATTGTTGTCGGTAAGCGTCCCATGGTCCATCACCTGCAGCAGGATGTTGAATATGTCCGGGTGCGCTTTTTCGATCTCGTCCAGCAGCACGACGCTGTACGGATGCTTGGTCACCGCCTCCGTGAGCTGTCCGCCTTGATCGAAGCCAACATAACCCGGCGGCGCGCCGATCAAGCGGGACACCGAATGCCGCTCCATATATTCGGACATGTCGTAGCGCAGGAGCTCAACACCCAGGCAATAGGCCAACTGCCGCGCAACTTCCGTCTTGCCCACACCGGTCGGGCCACTGAACAGAAAGTTGCCGATCGGCTTGCGCGGATTGCCCAAGCCCGAGCGCGCCATGCGAATCGCCGATACCAGGGCGTCGATTGCTTTGTTCTGGCCGAAGACGACGTTTTTTAGGTCGCGATCGAGAGTCTTCAGCGCGTTGCGATCGTCGGACGTCACGTTCTTGGCCGGGATGCGCGCGATCTTCGCGACGATCTCCTCGACCTCGAGCTTGCCGATCACTTTCTTCTGCCTCGACTTAGGCAGGATTTTCTGCGCGGCACCCGCCTCGTCGATGACATCGATCGCCTTGTCGGGCAGATGCCGGTCGTTGATAAAGCGCGCGGCAAGCTCCGCGGCGCTGGTCAGCGCCGCCGGGGCGTATTTCACGCCGTGATGCTGCTCGAAGCGGGTCTTCAAGCCCTTCAGGATTTCGATCGTCTCGGCGATCGACGGCTCGGGGACGTCTACCTTCTGGAACCGGCGGGACAGCGCGTGATCCTTCTCGAAAATCTGCCGGTACTCGTTGTACGTCGTCGCGCCGATGCATTTCAGCGCGCCGGTGGACAGCGCCGGCTTTAAGAGGTTGGACGCGTCAAGCGTTCCGCCCGACGCCGCTCCGGCGCCGATGATCGTGTGAATCTCGTCGATGAACAGAATGGTTTTGGGGTTCTCGGTCAACTGCTTCAACACTGCCTTCAAACGCTGCTCGAAGTCGCCACGATATTTAGTTCCGGCCAGCAACGCGCCCATGTCGAGCGAGAACACCTGGAACTCGCGCAACAGCTCGGGCACGTCGCCTTCGTTGATCCGGCGCGCCAAGCCTTCGGCAATCGCGGTCTTGCCCACGCCCGCCTCGCCGACCAGCAGCGGATTGTTCTTGCGGCGACGGCAAAGCACTTGAATGACTCGTTCGAGTTCGTGTTCCCGGCCGATCAACGGATCGATCTTGCCATTCTTTGCCAATGTGTTGAGATTGACCGTATAAGCATCGAGCGCACCCTGCGACTCGCTCGCCCCGTCGTCGTCGCTCTTGCCTTCCGGCTTTTCCTGATTTTTCTGCGGCGTCTTGGTAATGCCGTGCGCAATATAGTTGACGACGTCCAGACGCGTCACGCCCCGCTGGTTCAAGAAATAGACCGCATGCGATTCCTTTTCGCCGAAGATCGCGACCAGTACATTCGCGCCGGTGACCTCTTTCTTGCCCGACGACTGGACGTGCAGGATCGCGCGCTGGATAACCCGCTGAAAACCCTGCGTCGGCTGCGTGTCGGCGTCCGAATGCGGCGCAAGGCGCGGCGTGTGCTCGGTGATGAAATCGGTCAGCACGCCGCGCAACTCATCGAGGTCCACGCCGCACGCCTTCAACACGTCGGCAGCGGACGGGTTATCGAGCATCGCAAGCAGCAGATGCTCCACAGTAATGAACTCATGCTGCTTCTGCCTCGCCTCGACGAAGGCCATATGGAGGGAGACTTCCAGTTCCTGCGCAATCATCGTACGTCCTTCACTTCGGTGCGGCCGCTTTAGGAGACATTCCCGAATGCGGCTATAACGCTTACGTCTCCTCCATCGTGCACTGCAACGGATGTTGATGCTTACGCGCGATGTCGATTACCTGGTCAACCTTGGCGGCGGCGACCTCGCGCGTGTAAGTACCGCACACCCCCATGCCCTCGCGATGCACCTGCAGCATGACTTGCGTTGCCTTCTCACGGCTCAAGGCAAACACAGTCTGCAACACGACAACGACAAAGTCCATCGGCGTGTAATCGTCGTTCAGCAACAATACCTTGTACAAAGCGGGCGGCTTGACCTTGGCTTTTTCGACCTCGAGTACAACGCCGTGTTGCTCTTGGTTTCCCATCGGTTACAACGATACTCCCGCTGAAAGTGGGGTCAATCCTTGGCGATTGCAACAGGTCAGAAAGGGCGACCGGTGACGTGCGCCGGGTACACTTCCGGATGCCGTCCCCGTCGTCGCCCGCCGCCAAAGCCGGAACTTGTTGGCTGACGAACGGTCGCAGCGTTTCTCGTCGTGCTAGTGCGCGTCACATTCGCTCGATCATTGCGTTACCGAACCCCGAACACGTGACCTGGTGAGCACCCGGCATCAGCCGCGCGAAGTCGTAGGTCACAACTTTGTCGGCGATGGCTTTTTCGAGGCTTCGCGTGATGCATGCGGCGGCCTCAGTCCAGCCCATGTGCACGAGCATCATTTCCGCCGAAAGAATCTCCGAGCCCGGGTTGACGTAATCCTTGCCCGCGTATTTTGGAGCCGTTCCGTGCGTCGCCTCGAACATCGCGATTGAGTCGGACATATTGGCGCCCGGCGCGATCCCGATGCCGCCAACCTGTGCGGCGAGCGCGTCCGAGATGTAGTCGCCGTTCAGGTTGAGCGTCGCAATCACGTCGTATTCTTCAGGTCGCAGCAGGATCTGCTGCAGGAAGGCGTCGGCGATTGCGTCTTTGACGACAATCTCGCGTCCGGTATTCGGGTTCTTGAACTGGCACCAGGGGCCGCCATCGATCGGTTGCGCACCGAATTCACGTTGCGCGAGCGCGTAACCCCAATCGCGGAAGCCGCCCTCGGTAAACTTCATGATGTTTCCCTTGTGCACGAGTGTCACCGATTTGCGGTCGTTGGCGACTGCATATTGGAACGCTTTGCGGACCAGGCGTTCGGTCCCTTCTCGAGATACGGGTTTGATACCGATCGCGGAGCTACCCGGGAAGCGGATCTTCTTCACCGCCATTTCCGAAACCAGATACTCGATCAGTTTTTTCGCGCCGTCCGATTCCGCCTGCCACTCGATCCCCGCATAGATGTCCTCGGAGTTCTCGCGGAAGATCACCATGTCGGTCTTCTCGGGCGCCTTGACCGGCGAAGGCACACCCGCGAAATAGCGAATGGGGCGCAAGCAGACATAGAGGTCGAGCTGCTGTCGCAACGCGACGTTGAGCGAGCGCATCCCACCCCCGACGGGGGTCGTCAGCGGGCCTTTGATCGATACGACGAAATCCCTGACGATCGCAAGCGTTTCGTCCGGGAGCCACACATCGGGGCCATAGACGCTCGTCGACTTTTCACCGGCGTAGACCTCCATCCAGTGAATCCGGCGCTCAAAGCCGTAGGCTTTGGCGATCGCTGCATCGACCACCTTGATCATTACCGGCGTGATATCGACGCCCGTGCCGTCGCCCTCGATGTAGGGAATAATCGGATTCGCCGGGACGTTGAGACTAAAATCGCGGTTGACGGTGATCTTCTCTCCGCCGCGCGGTATGTCGACATGCTGATACATTGGAGAACTCCCGAATTCTTCGCGCGCGGACACCCCGCGTTCCGGCTACCGTAAGCATTCGCCGCATCGTTAAGCCTGGATGCGCTTCAAACGCGTCACGAATTATCCTCGAATTCGCCCAAACTCGACAATGATCCGCCGCCTGCTCGCACGCTTCATTCCTGGCCGAACGCGGAGCAGCCCGAAAGTCTATCGCGCCGGCGAGCATCCGGTGCAGCGCGGTCAAATCTCGCGCGGAGCGGCAACTGTCGCCGACAAACTGCACCGCGCCGGCTATCGCGCCTACATCGTGGGCGGCGCGGTACGCGATCTTCTGCTGGGTATGAGCCCGAAGGACTTCGACATTGCGACGAACGCAACGCCGGAAGAGGTCAAGCCGCTGTTCCGGCGCGCGTTCATCATCGGTCGCCGGTTTCGGCTCGTGCATGTGCACGTCGGCGGCGAAGTGGTCGAGGTATCGACCTTCCGCGCGGCGCAGACGAATGTCGATTCGACCGACGCGCACGGCCGCCTGTTGTCGGACAATGTGTACGGCACCCAAGCCGAAGATGCGGCGCGCCGCGACTTCACGATCAATGCTCTCTACTTCGATCCGGCGACCGAAGAAATCTGGGACTATATAGGAGGTGTCGCCGACATTCGTGCGCGACGCCTGCGCCTGATCGGCCCGCCGGTCACGCGCTTTCGCGAGGACCCCGTCCGCATGTTGCGGGCGGTCCGAATCGCCGCCAAAGCCGGCGTCGCGATCGATGCCAAAACCGCCGCGCCGATCGCCAAACTTACCGGTCTCATCCAGAACGTTCCGCCAGCGCGGCTGTTCGAGGAAATGCAGAAGTTGCTGCTATCCGGCCACGCCGTCGAGACGTTGAAAAGCTTGCGGGCGCACGGTCTGTCACATGGGCTTCTGCCGTTGCTGGACGTGATCCTCGAACAGCCGCTGGGCCAGAAGTTCATCGAAGTCGCGCTCACGAGCACCGACGATCGGGTGCGCTCGGACCAACCGGTATCACCGGCTTTTTTATTCGCAACCTTGCTTTGGCATGAGGTCCTGCAAACCTGGACGGCGGCGAAGGCGCGTGACGAAAAATCGCTTCCTGCGCTGTTCGAGGCAATGGATCGCGTCTTAGAAGCACAGGCCAAGCGCATATCGATCCCCCGACGTCTCGAAGCGACTATGAAGGAAATCTGGTCGCTGCAACCACGCTTTGAGCAGCGTGCCGGGACGCGCCCCTACCGCTTGCTCGAACATCCGCGTTTTCGCGCGGCGTTCGACTTTCTCGCGCTGCGCGGCGAATCCGGCGAAGCTCCGGCGTCGCTCGTCACCTGGTGGTCCCGCTTCCAGAACGCCGACGAGGCAGCGCGACAAGCGATGTTGAAGCCCGAAGAAGGTCCGGCCAAGCGCCGGCGTTCGCGGGGTCGTGGGCGCAATCGCACAGCTGGATCGGCAGCAGCGACGATACCGCCGGAAGGCGGCGAAGCATCCGAGTGATCGGTGGCGATCCTCGCGTTTGTGGGCCTCGGCAGCAACGTAGCCAGTCCCGCGCGGCAACTTGCGCACGCGATCGCGGCGCTCGCCGCGTTTCCCGAAACCCGACTGCTCGCGGTATCGAGCTTCTATCGATCGGTCCCGATCGGCACCAAGGGCCGGCAGCCCGACTTCATCAACGCCGTGGCGGCGATCGAAACATCGCTGACGGCTGACGCGCTGTTAGCGGCATTACGCGCGGTCGAGCGCGCTGCCCGACGACGCCGAACGGGAGCCAACGCTCCGCGTTCGCTGGACCTCGATTTGCTACTATACGGGGCTCTGCGGCGCGCGGGCCGCAAACTCGAAGTGCCGCATCCGCGGCTTCACTTGCGCGCGTTTGTGCTGCGCCCGTTACTCGAGATCTCCCCGCAAATCGCGATACCCGGACGCGGTCGCGCGCGCAAATTTCTGCAGCGCACGCGGACGCAAAATATCGCGCGATTGTCCACTGCTCCACGTCCCGCGGCGCCCACCTCCACCTGACCCGATGGATCTTCAGCGCTGTCGCTATGTGGTCGTGGAGGGGCCAATCGGCGCGGGCAAAACGAGCCTCGCGCGCCAGCTCGCGCTGCACCAGTCCGCCGACGTGCTGCTCGAGCAGCCGGAAGACAATCCGTTTCTTGCCCGCTTCTATGACGACATGGCGCGCTTCGCGCTGCCCACCCAATTGACCTTTCTCTTTCAGCGCGTCGATCAACTGCGCCATCTCGCGCAGCTCGACCTGTTCAGACGGCCGACCGTTGCGGATTTTCTGCTGGACAAGGACCCGCTGTTCGCACGGATCAACTTGAATGACGACGAGTACGCGTTGTACGAAAGGGTGTACGCGCACTTGAAGCCGCAGACGCCCGCGCCCGATCTCGTCGTCTATCTGCAGGCGCCGGTCGACACCTTGCTTGGCCGCGTACGCCGGCGCGGCGTCGATTATGAACAGACGATCCCCGATGAATATCTAGCGCGGCTGGCCGAAGCGTACTCACAATTTTTCTATCATTACGATGAAGCGCCGCTGCTCATCATCAACAGCGAACGCTTGAACTTCGTCGATAACCCGGCGCATCTCGACCTGCTGCTCGCCCGGATCGCCGGGATGCGCGGCCAGCGCGAGTTTTTCAACCTGGGCCAGAACTAGCGGACTTCGCGGAAGTAAGAGATCAGGCTCGAGTAGGCGCGTCGAGGGAAACCGCGTTCGTTGTTGGACGCAGCGCCAGCCAATTGCCGAGCAACGCCAGTACGACGCCAAGCGCCGCAATCCACGTCCAGCGATAACCTTCGACGAACGTCGACAGCGCGAGAGCGATCACCGGCGTCGACACACCGACGTATGCCGCGGGCCCGGCGCCCACGCGTTTTAGTAGCGTCAAATACGCGCCGAACGCGATGACGCTGCCGAACACCGCCAGATACGCCAGCGAGAGAATGTACGCGGGACGCGGGTCGAAAGACCACTTAACCCCTTGTACGATGGCCGCCAGCACCGCGCTGAAAGCACCATAGCCCATCGCCCACGCATTCCCCGAAAGAATCGGGATGCCTGCGTCATGGTTGCGCACGGCGATTAAATTGCCACCGCATGCAAGAACGGTTGCACCAAGGGCAAACGCGATGCCGCGTGCAGCCGAACCTCCGTGTCGCGCCAAAATGAGCTCAGGCAGAAATAGCAACGCCACTCCCCCCACTCCCAAGGTCGCAGCAAAGAGCGTGCGCGCCGTCAGCGGCGTGCCGTAGACCAGGCGCATAGCGATCGGGTTCATGAATACGATCGTTGCGAACACGACCGCGACAAGACCGGATGCAACGTAGCGTTCTGCCCAATACACGCCGATGTAATTCAAGCCGTAGAACAACACACCTTGCACCGCGAGAAATACGTGATCGCGTCGCGTGAAAGTGAGTGATCGTTCAGAAGCGAGACACCATCCGGTAAGCAGCAATGATGCGAGGCCGAAGCGATACGCAACCGAGACTTCCGGGGGAACGACACCCAATTGCCACGTAATGGCGAGCCAAGTGGAGCCCCAGATCAATGTGGCGGTGAGAAAGAGACCGTTTGTTCCCATCCGATCAGCGTGAGTCACCCACCTGGATGCGAGGTCAGAGAGACTGCGTCAAGGGCGAGCGTCTTCCGATGGTTGAACGATAACGAGACACACTGAAGAACTAACCTGCCTTGGTGCTGACAGTCCCGCTCAGGCGGTCCCATCCAACGCGGCCGAAAGCGAGGAAGGATGGACACGCGTTTCACGCGGCGCGCAGCGCATCGACGATCTTGAGCCGCGCCGCCCGCGCGGCGGGCAGAAAACCGCCGACAAAACCCATCAGCAGCGCGAACGCGAGCGAATACGCGACGATGGTCGGCGTCAGCGCAAACGTGAAAGCCAACTCGGCGAACGTCTGAAAATTCATCGTCGAGATCGACAGCGCCTGCATAAACGATGCTGCAAGCAACCCTACCATCCCCCCAACCAGCCCCAGCAGCAGTGATTCGCTCAGAAAAGCGACGAGGATTGCGGAACGCGAAAACCCAAGGGCACGCAGCGTCCCGATCTCGCTGGTGCGCGACGCGACGCTTGCGTACATTGTGATCATCGCCCCGATGATCGCACCGATGGAGAAGATCGCCGAAATTGTCGTGCCCAGGTAGCTGATGAACTTGGACAGCGCTTCGGACTGGTCGGCGTAGAACCGGGTTTCGCGTTTGGCCTCGAGGGTCAGACGCTGATCGTTTTCGATCTCCCGCTTGACTGCATCGAAACGGCCGGTATCGTTCAGTCGAAAAACGAGGGCGGAAAAACCCGTGCGGCGAAACGCCTGCAACATCTGCTCGGCGTCACCCCAGATTTCCGAGTCGAAGCCGGTACGCCCGCCGTCGAACACGCCGACGACGGCCCAGTCGCGCTGCGCGAAATGCAGCGTCTCGCCTAACGCCGCGCCGCGGAAGCCACCGGCGATCGCGCTCCCAGTGACGATTTCGGACGTGCCGGGCCGGAACATCCGGCCCTCGACGATTCTGACCTGTGGACGCAATGTGAGGCCGATCGGCGTCACCCCGCGAATGACCACGTTCGATGGTTTGCCCGTCTGCCGCTTCGGCAGATTGATGAGCACCACCGACTCTTTGGAGATCAGCCTCTCTCCGTCCGACCCGGTGGCAATATCGGGTAAGGACGAGACGATGCCAGCGGCCGGCCGATCGACACCGCTTTGCACTTCGGATTGCGCGCCACGCCTGATGACGACGACGTTGTCCGGTTGCCCGGTCGCGATCAGCGTCGCCTCCAGGCCCGCCGCCAGCATCAGCACCGTGGCAAAAACATAGACGACCAGCGCCATGCCGAACGCCGTGAGGATTGTCGTCAAGCGGCGCGCCGCGAGATTGCGCGCGACGTAGGCGAAGGGCACGCCGATCATGCGTCGTCATCCCACCGCGCGCAAACCATCGACGATACGTACGTTCGCCGCGCGCCACGCGGGTACCGCGGCGGCGATGACGCCCACGCTCAGCGCCGCGCCGATTTGCAGCAGCAATGTCTCCCGACTGACGAGGAACACCGGGAACAGCGCGCCCATCGCTCCGCCAAACGCGTCGGATAACGGAAACGTCAAGGCGATGCCAAGTAAACCGCCGGCCAACGCAATCGCTATCGATTCAGCAAAGATGAGCATCGCCACGAAACCGTTACTAAAGCCCAGCGCCTTTAGCGTCGCATACTCCGAGTAGCGTTCGCGCGCGGTCATGGCCATAGTGTTTGCCATCACCGCCATGATGATGACGATCACGACGAACGACACAGCCTCGATTGCCAGCAGGATGGCCTCGGTCATCGCAACGAATCCCAATTGGAACGCTTTTTCCGTTTCGGTAAGAGTTTCTCCCAGCGAGTTCTTGAATGTCGTGTCGATCGCCTGCGACACTTCCGCGGCTTGGCCGGGATCGCGGATCTCGACGATGTAGACACCCGTCTGATCCCGCCACCGCGGAAAACGCGTCTTGATCGTCTCGTTTAAGTACTGCCAATGAAACAGGAACTGCGTCTCGTCGGTCTTGGCGTCGACACCGTCATAGATCGCGCGCAGCGTAAAGGTCCAGGTGCCGGGGTAGATCGTGCCGCGCAGCGGAATCTGATCGCCTAACTTCCAATTGTATTGCTCGGCCAGCTTGCGGCCAGCGACCGCGCCGGCGCGGTCGACGGCGAAAGCCTTGCGCTCGTCCGGCTTCAGCACGAACTCCGGATACATGTCGAGGTATGTTGCCGCGTCGATTGCGAACTGCGGAAAGAAGTTGCGTTCCGTGATGTAGACCCCGCCAAACCAGTTCGCCCAGGTCACCGCGGATACTCCAGGAACTTGACGGATCTTCTGCGCGTAGTTGAGCGGCATGGAGAACACGAGCGAAATCGCATTGCGCGTGATGAGTCGGGCCGACGACGTCGCTTCGGCGCCCGCATACCACGCGTCCACTATTGTCCGCAGCAAGCCGAATGCGGTGATCGCGACTACGATGCCGATCACCGTCAGCAGCGTCCGCAGCTTATGGCGGGCGGCATTCTTGACGACTAGATAGGGAATGAACACGAGAACGGAGAACCCTTGTTGCGCCATCGGAGAAGAACCGTGGCGGCGCTATCTTAGCGGAAGGCAGCATGCAATTCTTGGAAAGGCACGGAACTTGCTCAAGTTGAACCGCGTGCGCAGCGATTCGTTGACGCTATGAAGAGATCGCGTCGTACACGACAACACATTGACCTGATTTGCGTTAGTGAATGATGAGTTTTTTTCGACGACTACTTCGACACGACCGGCCTGCGCGCGCTTGCGCTAGCCGCTGCGCGCTCGCGCTTGCCACATGGTTTACCGTAGTACCCGCCACCGTGAACGCGCTCGGTCTGGGAGAGATTTCCGAGAAGTCGGGTTTGGGCCAACCGCTGCGGGTCGTCGTGCCAGTCATCGCTGCCGCAGGCGAAACGTTGGCCGACGAATGCTTCAGACTTATACCCGCCGGGGACGCGTCGCGCGGCGACAACGCGCCATCGTTGCTGCATGGCCGTATTACGCTGCAGCGAACACTCGCCGGGGCGCGACTCGTGATCACGACGCCGCGCGCACTTGCCGAACCCGCGGTCAGGTTGACGTTGCAGGCGGGATGCGATCGGGCGATTGAGCGCCAATATACGTTGCTGCTCGACCCGGTGACAATCGATGCGCCGGCGACTGCAGCATCCCGCGAAAGCGAAACCACAACGGTTTCGGCATTGGTACGGGCGAGCCCGAAGATTCCGCCTGTAGACGACGTGCGCGAAGACATTCGCGTTGCCAAAGATGTTCGCGTTGCAAGAGAGAAGTTCGCCAACGCGAGCACGGAATACTCCGCGATGAGCATCAAGGCGGATAGCATAAGCATCCATCGCGGCCCGGCGAAATCGGCGGCGTTCCTCCGCACCGCCGTTGCAGCACGCCTTGACGTATCTCGCACCGAAGAAGACGTGGCGTCGCATTCGGGCAACGCGGCAGACCCGAAAGTGCTTTCCGAAGCACTCGAAGCGGAGACCGTCGTCTTGCGCCAGCGAATAGCCGAGCTGACAGGCTCGGTCGAACGCATGCGAGGCGATCTCTCGGCGATGGAGCCCACGCGAGAACTTGCGCAAACAGTTGCTCGCCCCACGCAGGAAATTGCCCAGAGGCCAGGGTCGGACGCGAATGCGCTGTCATACGAGCTCGGTCGCCGACACGACTTGATCGCGCTTGGGACGTTTGCCGCTCTCCTCGGCGCCGTCCTCGTGTGGAAGCGCCGCCGATCAGACCGGCAGACCGGTGAATGGCCGCTTACCGGACTACCATCGGACCGCTTCGAAACAACAACGCAATTCGCTGAAGCCTCGTTCGCCGAGTTTGGCGGCGGCGGCGAAACGCCAGAGGAAGCAACTCTGCCCGCTACCAAGGACGCGTTGGTGCAAGGTCCGCGCAGCGTGTTTGCGGGCGACATGAACAATCTCGACGTAGCCGACCTCTCGCACGTCACCGAGGAAGCGCGCGTGTACCTGGCGCTCAACCATATCGATCGCGCGATGGGCGTGCTGCTTACCCATATCCGCGAACAGCCGAACTCGGTGCCTGCCGCGTGGCTCATGCTGCTCGACCTCTATCGGACGCATGGCCGGGAAGAGGAGTTCCGCAAGCTCGCCCCGGAATTCCACCGCCACTTCAACGCACAGACACCGCAATGGGACCGCTACCCGCGCAACGAACCGGGCGATCAGGGGCTCGAAGCGTTTCCGCGCGTGATCAAGCAGTTGGGGCAACTCTGGGGTACTCCCGACGCGCAGCGTTTTCTCGACGGCCTGCTCTACGACAACCGCAACGGGCGCCGCATGGGATTTTCGCTGGCCGCGTACAACGACATCCTGACCTTGCGCCAATTGTCCGAGGTCGTCCTGACCGACATCGATGCCGATCTGATCGAAGAGCAGCGCGTCCGCATCGCCTTCGCCGCGGCGGCAAAGGAAGCGAGCAACACGCCGCTCCCGGTCGCGCAGGAAGTCATGGCGGCAGCTCCGCGCAGGATAGAGCTCGAATTCGCGCTGGATGAAGATTCTGTGGAAGTCGGACGGCGCAGGGCCAAGCAGGTGATGGCGATGGAACACTAGGGTCAGGCGATTCGCATACATAAGCTATTCGATCAACACGCCCTTTTCCAGATGCACGATGCGTCGAGCATGGCTCGCGGCTTTGGGGTCGTGCGTGACCATGACAATCGTTTTGCCGAGCTCGGAGTTGAGTCGCTCGAGCAGAACCAAAATTTCCTCGCCGGTGGTGCGATCCAGGTCGCCGGTCGGTTCATCGGCGACGATCAACGTCGGATCGGTGATGATCGCGCGCGCGATCGCGACGCGTTGCTCCTGGCCTCCTGAGAGCTCATTCGGATAATGCTCCATCCGATCGTTGAGGCCGACTAGGGCGAGTGCCGTTTCGACTCGTTCGCGCCGCTCGCGGCGCGACAGCGACCTCAGTTGCAATGGCAACTCGACGTTTTGAAATGCCGTAAGCACCGGCATCAGGTTGTAGAACTGGAAGATGAATCCAACGTGTTCCGCGCGCCAGCCCGCGAGCTCTCCTTCCGACAGCTGTGCAATGTCTACGCCCGCAACTTTGATCTCGCCGGCGGACGGCTTATCGATTCCGGCAATCAGATTGAGCAGTGTTGATTTGCCCGACCCCGACGGTCCCATCAGTGCGATGTAGGCGCCAGACGGGACATCGAGATTGATGTCGACGAGCACCGGTATGACCTGATCGCCGCGCGTGTAGTACTTGGACAGGTTGCGAATCGCGATCAGCGCAACGGGGGACTCGCCTCCAGGCCCGGTGGCGGGCGAAACGACAGCTTCCATGGATGCTCGCACCCTGTGCCGCGTTACTTGGTCGCGACCTTCACCAGCGTGCCGGTGACGACGCCTTCGGCAGGCTTAGCAACGGCGCGCTCGCCGCTTTTAACCTCCCCTGCAATCGCGGTCAGCTCGCCGACCTTCTGCCCTGGCTTCACCGGCACCGCGACGGCGCTGCCGTCTCTGACCAAAAGCACAACCGTTCGGCCATCCCGTTGCACGATGGCGTCGGAGGCAACGGCGATCAGCGACTTCTGTTGCTCGGGGGTCACCTCTTGCGAGAGGAAACTGACCTTTGCGCTCATCTCCGGAAGAGTGCGTGGATCGATCTCGTCGAACTTCACTTTGGTCATCACCGTGGCCTTGGCGCGATCTACGGTAGGAACGATGCGGCTGATGCGTCCGCGAAAACGCGAATCGGGTAATGCATCGAGCAGAATTTCCGCGGGCTGGCCGACCCTGATCTTGGACAAGTTTGATTCGGCGACGTCGGCTTCAACTTCGAGGGTGGTCATGTCGGCCATCGTGACGACGGCGCCTTTCGAATCCGCGGCAGACGAAAATGGGGTGACGATATCGCCGACATTGGCGCTCTTCGATAGGATCACACCGTCGAACGGTGCGCGGATCACGGTGTAATCGACCGAAACCTGCGCGTTGCGCGCGCTCGCTTCAGCAGCGCCGATCGTCGCTTTAGCGTTCGCGACACCAGCAACGGCGCGATCGGCGCGAGCTTTGGCGGTATCGACGGTCGCTTGCGAAACGAAGCCTTTGCCGAGCAGGTCCTGATTGCGCCGCAATTGCATGAGCGCATCGCGTTCCTCGGCGAGCGTCTGCTGCAACGCGGCTTTTGCGGCAATGACATTGGCCTGCGCGCTTTGTCCTTGTGCGACGACGTCGCGATTGTCGATGCGCGCAATAACTTCGCCGGTCTTGACGCGTGAACCCTCCGCCACGCCGAGCCATTCGAGCCGCCCGGTCGCCTTGGATGCGATTGCGGCCTTGCGCTGTGCCACTACGTAGCCGGTCGAATTGAGCAATACATATTGCTGCGACGGGTAAGTTGTGACAACCGGCGTCGTCTGCACGGTGACGGGACGCGGTTGCATCGTCAGTGCGATTGCGACCGCCGCGATGACGATGGCGATACCGACCCACAGTACCCAGCGGCGGCGACGCCGCCGCACCGGCATTGCCGCGCGGTCGATCTTGAGCTTGGATATGTCAGGCGGCGATGGCTGAGTCATATGGCGCAGCCGTGTGGAGCTAACGAATTCTTCCGCTACTACGAGGTTCCATTACGAGCCACCCACCGTCGTAGTCGAAGATCAGGTTGAATTTGCCTAGCAAGCCCGCACCGACGATGGGAACTGCGGGAATTACACCGGGAACATCGCTGAATTCGTGCGGACCGATGACGACGCGGCTAAACGTTCCTGACTTAGTAGCAAATCCTGGACCCAAGCCGCTTCCGCGCGCGTCTTTCAAGTGATCAGTAGACTCTTGCAGCAGCGAATCTGCGATCCAATCCTGCGATCCTGTATCGATCAGGAGCGATCTTGCCACGTTTTCGCGACCGGTCACCGAGAGTCGCGCCATCAGATAAGGCCGATTGCCTCTGACCTCGATCGGGATCTGGGCGTCGCTACCTCGATAGCGGTATGTGGTTCGATCGTGTACAGCGATTACGGCTGTGTCGTAGTGAATTATAACGACGCGTCCGCGAAAAAAATCCCCACCGACAATGCCGTGAATCTTTTTTTGGATCGTCTTGCTAACGCCGCTCAGATCGGTACTAAGAGTCTCTTCGCATTGCAGCGTGCGGCCGGCAATTTTGAAATTTAACGGTCCAGAAATGACGTCCGCCGAAAAAGAGCCGCCTCCACCTTGCCCCGTCCGCCGCGTCGTTATGGGAAGGTCGAGTTCCCGCGCGTAGGTTGCGTCTAGGACACATGGCCGCGCTCCAGTATCCAGGACGAACGATGCAGGCGGTCGATCCAGCACTTGTACCTGGATAACCGGCATACCTTGAAGACTATCGAAATGGATCCGCTCGATCGGCGCGGCAGCTCTACTACTCCCACTAATATCAGCGCTTGAACCCACTGCCCAAAAAATTACACTGGCGAACACGACAAGCCTTAACCCTACGGAAATCATTTGGAGACTCTCATTTCATTGCGAACTGCGCCCAGGAACGGTTCCAACGCGGCCGCCACTGCCTCTGGCTGATCGTGATGCAGCATATGCCCTGCGTTCTCGATCGTGACAAGCCGCGCGCCGGGGATGTGCGCCATACGCCGCGCAACTTCCTCCGCGCCCCCGGCGCCTTTGGCCAACCACTTTGGAATGCGCGATTCAGACGCGGCGACCCATAACGTCGGCGCGGCGATCTTGCGCCAGATCGCGAACGCTTCCTCCAAGTGATAGACCGTCGGAAACGGCAACTTGTGGCGAGGATCCGCACGCAAGCGCAGCGAGCCGTCTGCCTGCTGCGCTGCCCAATGCGTGGCTAAAAAGGCGGCGCGGTCGCGCGCCAAGCGAGGATTATTTTTTTGCAAGCGGTCGGCAACAGCCGCAAAGTCGGCATAGGGCGCGAATGCCGGCGGTTCGGCCAGCGCGTCGAGCCACGCGGTGAGCTTTTCCGATGCGCGACCTTCGTCTTCCGCCGGGATGCCGAACCCATCGAGCGACACGATCCTGCGCACGCGGTCGACCCGCAGCCCTGCGTACAGCAAGGCGATGTTGCCGCCGAGACTATGACCGGCTAAAACAACTTTTTCATCCGACGCAAGCGCGCGCACGAGGGCGTCCAAGTCCGCAAGATAGTCGGCGAACCAGTAACCATCTTGTGGCCACTCAGTGAGCCCGAAGCCGCGCCAATCGGGTGCGAACACGCACCACTCCCGCCGTAACGCATCGACCAGGAACTGGAACGATGCACTGACGTCCATCCATCCGTGCAACAGAAAAAGTTTGGGCGAATGCGGATCGCCCCACGTGCGTATGTGATAGCGCAGACCGCGGATGGGGACGAACTGCGAACGCGATTCCTTCATGCGTCAGGCGCTGGCAACTTCAGTGCCGCGCAAGATTAACCAGCCGCTATTTCTTCCGGCACAGCGCTATGCCGTCCTGCCAGCCGGTTCGATAATTGGCATCCGCGCCAAATCGCGTTGCGTCTTGGCGCTCCCGGCCTGTCGCACTGGCGCAGCCGTCGGCATAACCTTGCCGATACGGCAACGGAAATCCGGATAGATTGATGGAAGGCCGCGGCGGTTCCACGGTCGAGGGCAGTGCGGGCGCCGCCGGTGCCGAAGGAATCATCGGCACAGGAGCCGTCGTCGCGCATCCGCCCGCCAGAAGTGACGTCGTAATGCATAGCGTCCGAAGACCATTCATAGAGTGCTGTGCAACCCTTCAACCGCTTCGTGTTACCCCGGCGTGAACGCGGTGCACCAAAGCGAGGGAAAACGCGAGCGAAGGCACATCGTTGGCGAAAATCTTAGGGCTTCCGAGAGAGTAGAATTCTACCATCCGTTGTTGCATTTTATGGCCATACCCGCCTTCGTTCACCTGCGTCTGCACAGCGAATTCTCGATCGTCGATGGGATGGTCCGCATCGACGACGCGGTGGCTGCCGCCGCGTCCGATAGGATGCCCGCGCTGGCCCTGACGGACCTCGCCAACGCTTTCGGGCTGATCAAATTTTATCAGGCCGCGCGCGCCGCTGGCGTCAAGCCCATCGCCGGCTGCGACGTCTGGATCACGCAGGAAGCGGAGCGGGATCGCCCGCATCGCGCGATTCTGCTTGCCGCGACGCGTGACGGCTATCTCAAGTTGTGCGAGTGGCTCTCCCGCGCGTACCGGACCAACCAGTATCGGGGCCGTGCGGAACTGCGCCCGGCCTGGTTTCTAGACGGCACTGACGGCATTATCGCGTTGTCCGGCGCGCGCCAGGGTGCGGTTGGTGACGCGTTGGCGCAAGGCAACCGTTATGCCGCTACCAAGGCTGCCAAAGATTGGGGGAGCTGGTTTCCACAGCGCTACTACCTGGAGGTGCAGCGCGCCGGGCGCAGCGATGACGATGCGCTGACTTTGGCAACCGCGGCTTTGGCCGGCGAGCTCGCACTGCCGATCGTCGCAACACATCCGACGCAATTTCTGCGGCGCGAAGAGTTCCGTGCCCATGAAGCTCGGGTCTGCATCGCCGAGGGGTATGTCCTTTCCGACTCCAGACGACCGAGGCGCTTCACGCCAGAGCAATATTTCACGACGCAGGCCGAAATGGCAGCGTTGTTCGCCGACTTCCCTGAAGCGCTCGCGAACAGCGTCGCGATCGCGGAGCGCTGCAACCTGACGATTCCGCTGGGCAAGAACCATCTTCCAGAGTTTCCGACCCCGGCAGGGATCACCATCGATGAACACCTGCGCCAGGAAGCAACGGCGGGGTTGGATCGCCGACTTGGGCGGCTTTATCCCAACCCGGAAGAACGCACGCGCAGGCGCCCCGAGTATCTCGCGCGCCTGGAATTCGAAACCCGGACGATCACGCAGATGGGATACCCGGGTTATTTTCTGATCGTCGCGGATTTCATCAACTGGGCGAAGAAGAACGGCGTGCCCGTGGGTCCCGGGCGGGGTTCAGGGGCGGGATCGCTCGCCGCGTATGCGCTCGGGATCACCGACCTCGACCCATTGCGCTATGCGCTCCTCTTCGAGCGGTTCTTGAATCCCGAACGCGTGTCGATGCCTGACTTCGACATCGACTTTTGCCAGGATGGGCGTGATCGCGTCATTGATTACGTCAAGCAAAAGTATGGCGCCGACGCGGTGGCGCAGATCGCCACGTTCGGCACGCTCGCCGCGCGGGCCGTCATTCGCGACGTTGGGCGCGTCCTCGATCTTCCCTATCCGTTTGTCGACGGGATTGCCAAGCTGATTCCCTTTCAGCCAGGAAAGCACGTGACGCTCAAGAGGCGCGGCGCCACGCGCGACGCAAACGTCGTGTATGCGCGCGAAGTCGAGCCGCTCTTGAACGAACGCGAAACCGCCGAAGAGGAAGTGCGACAGCTCTTGGAACTTGCCGAACAACTCGAGGGATTGCCGCGCAACGTCGGCATGCACGCCGGCGGCGTGTTGATCGCGCCCACCAAGCTTACGCATTTTTGTCCACTGTTCGTGCAACCGGGCGCAGACGCGATCGTGTCGCAGTTCGACAAGGACGACGTCGAGGCGGTCGGGCTCGTCAAATTCGATTTTCTCGGACTCACGACACTGACGATCCTCGACTGGACGCAGAAATACGTGCGGCAGTTAGACCCTAACGCCGCAATAGCGCTCGAGGCACTGCCCCTCGATGATCGCGCCGCATACGACATTTTCCGATCCGGCAATACGACTGCCGTATTCCAGTTCGAATCACGCGGCATGCGTGAGCTTTTGAAGCAAGCCGCGCCGACGCGCTTCGAGGACATCATCGCGTTGGTCGCGCTGTTCCGGCCAGGACCGATGGAGCTCATTCCCGACTACATCGCGCGTAAAGCGGGACGCGAGCGCGTCGTTTACCTCGATCCGCGGCTCGAGCCGATTCTCGGTCCGACGCACGGCGTCATGGTGTATCAGGAACAGGTGATGCAAATCGCCCAGGAAATCGGCGGATACCCGCTGGGCAGCGCCGACCTCCTGCGCCGGGCGATGGGCAAGAAAAAGCCGGACGAGATGGCTCTGCATCGCACTATTTTCGTCGAGGGGGCGACCAAGAACGGCGTCTCGCCGGCGCGCGCGACCTTGCTCTTCGATCTGATGGAAAAGTTCGCGGGATATGGGTTCAACAAATCGCACGCCGCGGCGTACGCGCTCATCGCCTATCAGACCGCCTGGTTCAAGGCGCATTACCCGGCGGCGTTCATGGCGGCCAACCTGTCGCTGGTGATGGACGATACCGACAAAGTCCGCAGCCTGCGCGACGACGCACTGGCTTTGGGACTCGCCGTCCTGCCGCCGGACGTCAACGCGTCGAATTATCGGTTCGAGCCGGTCGACGCGAAGACCATCCGCTACGGCCTAGGCGGAGTGAAAGGGACGGGACAAGCCGCGATCGAAGCGATCGTTGCGGCACGCGAGAACACCGGCGCGTTTCGCGATCTGTTCGACTTCTGCCGCCGCGTCGACAAACGCATCGTCAATCGGCGCGTCGTCGAAGCGCTGGTGCGTGCGGGCGCTTTCGACGCCGTCGAGCCCCGCCGGGCGGCGCTGCTTGCCTCTGTCGGCATCGCGTTGGCGGCGGCTGAACGCGCGCAGGCCAACGCCGCGCAAGTCTCCTTATTCGGCGATGACGGCGCCGAGCGCTCGGTCGGCTTGATCAGTATCCGCGATTGGGGTGACGCCGAGCGATTGCTGCACGAAAAGAATGCGATCGGGTTCTACCTTAGCGGGCATCCATTTCACGGCTACGCGCGCGAGCTCTCGCCGATCGTGCGCACGACGCTCGCGAATCTACAGCCGCGTCCGGACAAAGTTCTCGTCGCCGGAATCGTTACGCAAATGCGCGTGCAAATGGGCCGGCGCGGAAAGATGGCGTTCGTGACGCTCGACGACGGCCGTGGGTCGGCGGAGTTGCTCGTCTACAGCGAAACCTACGATGGCGTCCGCGGACTGCTGCGCGAAGACCATTTGGTCATTGCGGAAGTCAGGATCACCCAGCGCACCAGCGAAGACGGTGAATCGCACGGCTTGCGCGTCATCGCCGAGAACCTGTTCGACTTGCCGACACTGCGCCGCAGACACGCGAAAGGGTTGCAACTTGCGTGCAACGGTCACGCGTCGGTTGCCAAACTTGCCGAAATCCTGCGCCCATTCCGCCCGGGACAAACACCTATCACAATTACGTATCGCAGCGCAGAGATCAAGGGCGACGTCGCGCTGCCGGACGACTGGCGCGTCAATCTCGATGACGCGCTCATCGACCGGCTGCGTGACTCTCTCGCGCCGGAAAACGTGCGAGTACTGTACTAAAGCGTTGCCCTCCCCCGGCGCAGCAACGAGCGCCGCCGCGACCCCGACTTTCCTCGGCTGTTTTCTTGATCCGCAACGCGCTCGCTCTTTACGCGACGTTTCTGCGCCACCCTGACGTCGCCAAGTTGCTGGCGATGGCGCTGCTCGCGCGCATGCCATTGGGGACATTGGGTCTGGCCATGTTATTCCTTGTGCGCGATCTCACGCATTCGTTCGCGCTCGCCGGCGGGACCGTGGGAATCTACCTGGCCGCCTCCGCCTGCACGGCTCCCGCGCTCGGGCGCTGGATCGATCGCTCCGGACCGCGCCGGCCGTTGTTGGTTACGGGAATTGTTGCGCCGGCGGCCTTATTCGTTTTGGGGGCCGCTCCAGCGCTCGCGTTACCGCAAGCATGGGTGTTCGTGCTCGCAGCCGTCGCCGGAGCATTCGCCCCGCCGATCACCGTTCTCACGCGAACCGTATGGCGGTACCGGTTCGACGACGCGCGTGATCGCCGGATCGCGTTCGCGCTCGACAGCGTACTGGTCGAGTTGTCGTTCACGTTGGGGCCAGCGTTGACGGCGGTCCTGCTTGCGGTTTCCACACCTCTCGTCGCGTTTAGCACTGCGTGGTGTTTTGCGGCATCCGCGGCACCTCTTTTCCTCATTTCGCCGGCACTCAAATATTGGCGCAACGAACCGGCAACGCAGCGCCATCTGCTGGGGCCTCTCACCGAACCGCGCCTGCTGATAGTCCTGGCCGCGACGTTCATGCTGACGTTCACTTTTGGCTTGCTCGAAGTCGGCTATCCGGGCTTCGCGGTCGCAGCCGGAACGCCGGCGCTGGGCGGCGTGCTGATCGCCATCAACTCGTTCGGCAGCGCAGTAGGCGGTATTGCTTACGGCGGCGTGCACTTGCGCACGCCGGTCGAGCGCCAATTGCCACGCTTCCTCGTGCTGATGGCCCTGCCGCTCGCCGCGCATGTCGTCACGACGTCGCCGTGGCTACTAGCGGCGTTGGCGTTGATTGCCGGTCTCTTGATCGCGCCGGCGTTGACGGTTGTCATGCTGCTCGTCAGCGCGTACGCGCCGTCGCGCTACGCGACCGAAGCGTTTACCTGGTCGGCGACGTTCATTGTCAGCGGCGTCGGCGCAGGTATGGCCATCGGGGGACAACTGGTCGAGGACCACGGCGCCTTCGCCGCGTTCGCGCTGGCCGCCGCGTCCATTCTCGTCGCAGCCAGTTGCTCGCTCGCGTTCAAGAGTCCGTTGTCGCGCCCGACGGCGAGGTGATCAGCGCCGGCGGCGCCGCGCACGAGCAGCGCGGCGAGATTGTGCGACGCCGACCGTTCCATTGCGGCCGTCAAGTGTCCCATCGCGATCAGTCCGCGGAAGAAGGACTGCGCGCGGCGGACTAATAAGTTGCGCGTCCACCCGACAGATCGAATACGGCGCCGGTCGAAAACGAGCACTCTTCGCTCGCGAGCCAACACACCATCGCCGCGATCTCGTCCACGGTTCCGAATCGCCCCATCGGTATTTTGGACAGCATGAAGTCGATATGCTGTTGCGACATCTGATCGAAAATCGCCGTACGGACCGCTGCTGGCGTGACGCAGTTCACGCGGATGCCGGTTTTCGCAAGCTCCTTGCCGAGGGACTTGGTGAGCCCCATCACTGCCGCCTTCGATGCGCTGTAAGCGGAGGCGTTCGGATTGCCCTCCTTTCCGGCCACCGAGGCGACGTTGACGATGCGTCCGTAATCACGGCGCTGCATCAGCGGGACAATGGCGCGGTTGCACAAGAAAACGCCGTGCAGGTTGACGTCGAACACGCGTTTCCACTCGTCGACCGGATATTGCGCGAGCGGTGTGTTGGGACCGCTGATGCCGGCCGAACAGACAAGAATATCGATGCCACCGCACGTCGTTTCGGTTTCCCGCGCTGCGCGCTCGACTGCGTCGGCGTCGGTCACGTCCAACGCGAACGAACGCGCGCGTTCGCCAATGTTGCGCAGCGCTTCCTTAAGCATCTTGTCGTCACGGTCCCACAGCGCGACTTGAGCGCCACTGTCGGCCAGACGCTGAGCGATGGCTAAACCAATACCCGCGGCACCTCCGGTGATGACTGCCACCCGATTGGTGAAATCTAATCGATTCATGCTCCTCCCGTTTGCCTTTGCGCGTTAGGAATCTCCTGGATGCTATCCCGCGTCGCCGCGATTAAGGGCATCAGCTGCACTTCGCCATTTTTTCGGGACACAACCAGCGCAGTAACTCGACGTTGAAGTGCCGCACGAAAACTGCTCCCTTGTGTTTTCTCCCGAAAATTCCCTGCTTTATGACGCTGCCTAAGCTCGCAGGTATTCATTGTATTGTTCAAATAGAACATTGTCGGGAATATTTACAAACTGCTTTAAAAAATTGTAGAAAACAAGAAATAAATGCTAAATATCAATTAGTTATTTCCATGGTCTGCAAATTGCTATGACTAATGCATATCGATGCTCATCCGGGAAATTTTATGAAAACGTGGTTAAAAATCGCTGCAGCCGCAAGCTTCGCCTTTTCTACAACCGTTGCAGCTGACACGTTAACGCTGCAATGGGATAGTCCAGTGTTCAATCCGTACGGCTATCCGGATCCGATCAGCCATTCGACCGATGGCGGATTGACGAGTCAAAGCGTGCGCGGAGGACGTTTTCAAGGCACGGTACTCGGAGTCACCGGTCTTCTCACCGCGTCGAACCTAGTCGACAGCGCCGACGATTTCTGGACGTATTGCTACGACCTGTTCCAGTATATTCACAATGGGGAAACCGTCACCTACACCGTCAATTACGCGGGGCCGACGGCGCGCACGCTCGATTTTCTAGGCGCAGTCGACTATGTGCTGAACGGAAACAGCAATACCTGGTCCGACCCCTTCGCGTGGCTACATCCGGCAAACTCCCATGTTGCCGCTGCGATCCAGATCGGCATTTGGGAGAGCCTCTATGACACGAGCGGATGGTCGCTCGACGCCGGCTTGTTCCGAGCCAGCGGCCTGCAAGCAGCAACACTGACCCAGTACGCGGCATTTCAGAATGCAGTGACTTCGCCGTCGGTCAACGACCTCCCCGCGTCGTTGGCGTTCACCATCGAAAGCGAGACGCGTCAGGATCAGATAACTGGGCGAACTGGGCGCATTCGGCCGTCGCAGGAGTTGCCCGAACCGGGTTCGCTCGCGCTGTTCGCGTTGGCGGGTGTGCTTGCAGCAGTGACGAGGCGCCGCTGGGGCTAAGGCGGCCATCGGTTGTTGGACAGCAGACGGGGCTGGCGATCCCCGTCTTTTTTTATTCGCTATCGGGTATGTCTCTTCGGCACACGGGCGTGTGCGAACGTAGAATGGTGCCGGCAGCAGGATTCGAACCCACGACCAACGGTTTACAAAACGCTTTCGTAGTAAGATACAGTTTGTTAATCAAACACTTGCAGCGCTTGCCAATCTCAAAACCAGCCTCGTCAAGTCACAATTACGGCACAGCAAATCTGGCGAAAGCCTAATTGCCTATCATCGGCGTGTTCCGCCGGGAATTGCAACGCCAAGCCGGACCGACCTGGATTCCGCGCAGCGCCGGCAGCGTACCCTTGAATCGATCACAACTACCGCTCAGGAACTCGGCTACGCCAGTACCCAGGCAGCCGTGCGTGATGTGCAATCGCGAATACGACTATGCCCTCCGCCTCCGGCCGATACACGATGGAGAATGGAAAACCCTTGACAATGACGCGCCGTATGTTTGGCGCCGACGGCGAACCCGAGAGCGGGAAGGTCAGCGCACGCGCAGTCGCTTCTTCAGCGGCGGCGGCGAAACGTGCTCCTTGACCGGGCTGAGCTTGATTGTAGTAGGTGACCTCAGCAAGAAACTCCGCGCGCGCCGGCGCAACAAAACGCGCTCGTTTCACCGAGTATTGCGCCTGGCCTCAGCGAAGACATCCTCAGCAGAATAAGCTTGAAGATCGCCGCGATCATAAGCGGCGATACGCTCCTCGATCTCTAGACTCCAGGCGGCTTCGACCTCAGATAGAGGCGTCCCCTGAAGCGATTCGAGCAGCACTTCCGCAAGCCGTGCACGGTCATCCGGCGAGAGAGAGCGCGCTTGTTGCTCAAGTTCAGAGAGCAATTCAGACATTACTTATACCTCCGAAGTACGGATTAGCTCATTTTACTCCGACGGCATTGATAGCCAAAGCACGACAGGAGCAGTCGCGCGGTAGCGGTAGTCCTGGCAGCTGCTGCACGTTTCTCGCGAGCCGATTAATTGAGTCTCGGAATTGCAGCTCGACGAGAGAGACCGACTAACGAATGCGCCCGCAATCGTATAAAGATAGAGTGAAAGTCGTGACCGTGCGTTCGACTAGAGAGGGATTCGAACCCGTACCCGCTTACTGGCTGCAGAGTGAAACACGGGGCACTTTAGCCCCGCGAACCCCCTGAATCGCCCCGATTTGTGCACGGAGAACGTGGCAATGGTGCGGCGTTCTTGCGGCGATCAGTCACTATCTCCACCATCGTCGCCGCACCTTGGGCCGTGTATCAGGACGGTGAGCTTGGGAGTCACTTTCGCTCCATTGGCTCCGCCATGTCAAGCGACATCCGGAACTGACCCCCTAGCGACACGAGGAATTGACCCCCTGTTGGCTAAGCTGATGCATTGCTAGTTGCCTGGGTCGTACTGGATTGAGTGAGCAATCCGGAACGACGCTTTTCCCGCAGGCGATAGCTGTCGCCGCGGATCGTTACGACGTGACTGTGATGCAGCAAGCGGTCGAGGATCGCGGTGGCAACCACGGGATCGCCAAACACCATTCCCCATTCGGCCACCGCGCGATTGCTGCTGATCAGCATGCGGCCGCGTTCATAGCGGCGCGACACCAACTGAAAGAACAGATGCGCAGCATGCGGCTCCAAGGGCAGATAGCCGAGCTCGTCCACGATCAGTAGCTTCGGCTTAGCGTAGTGCGTCAGTTTCTCGTCGAGCCGGCCGTCGAGTTGCGCCTTCATCAGCGTGGCGACCAGCGCGGCGGCGCTCACGAACAGCACCGAGTAGCCGACCGCGATCGCTTCGCGTCCCAGCGCCACCGCCAAGTGCGTTTTCCCCACGCCCGGGGGACCGAGCAGCAACAACGCTTCCCCGTTGGCAATGAAGCGCCCGGTGGCGAGCTCGCGGATCTGCTTGGCATCGAGGGAGGGCTGCGCCTTGAAATCGAAGCCGGCCAGGTCGCGCAGGAACGGAAACTTGGCCAGCGACAGCGCCATGTCGATGCGCCGCTGGTCCTTGCGGCCGATCTCCCGCTCGCACAGCAACGCCAGCGCATCGCGCAAGGTCAATTCGCCGCGACCCGCGCGTTAGGAATCTCCTGGATGCTATCCCGCGTCGCCGCGATTAAGGGCATCAGCTGCACTTCGCCATTTTTTCGGGACACAACCAGCGCAGTAACTCGACGTTGAAGTGCCGCACGAAAACTGCTCCCTTGTGTTTTCTCCCGAAAATTCCCTGCTTTATGACGCTGCCTAAGCTCGCAGGTATTCATTGTATTGTTCAAATAGAACATTGTCGGGAATATTTACAAACTGCTTTAAAAAATTGTAGAAAACAAGAAATAAATGCTAAATATCAATTAGTTATTTCCATGGTCTGCAAATTGCTATGACTAATGCATATCGATGCTCATCCGGGAAATTTTATGAAAACGTGGTTAAAAATCGCTGCAGCCGCAAGCTTCGCCTTTTCTACAACCGTTGCAGCTGACACGTTAACGCTGCAATGGGATAGTCCAGTGTTCAATCCGTACGGCTATCCGGATCCGATCAGCCATTCGACCGATGGCGGATTGACGAGTCAAAGCGTGCGCGGAGGACGTTTTCAAGGCACGGTACTCGGAGTCACCGGTCTTCTCACCGCGTCGAACCTAGTCGACAGCGCCGACGATTTCTGGACGTATTGCTACGACCTGTTCCAGTATATTCACAATGGGGAAACCGTCACCTACACCGTCAATTACGCGGGGCCGACGGCGCGCACGCTCGATTTTCTAGGCGCAGTCGACTATGTGCTGAACGGAAACAGCAATACCTGGTCCGACCCCTTCGCGTGGCTACATCCGGCAAACTCCCATGTTGCCGCTGCGATCCAGATCGGCATTTGGGAGAGCCTCTATGACACGAGCGGATGGTCGCTCGACGCCGGCTTGTTCCGAGCCAGCGGCCTGCAAGCAGCAACACTGACCCAGTACGCGGCATTTCAGAATGCAGTGACTTCGCCGTCGGTCAACGACCTCCCCGCGTCGTTGGCGTTCACCATCGAAAGCGAGACGCGTCAGGATCAGATAACTGGGCGAACTGGGCGCATTCGGCCGTCGCAGGAGTTGCCCGAACCGGGTTCGCTCGCGCTGTTCGCGTTGGCGGGTGTGCTTGCAGCAGTGACGAGGCGCCGCTGGGGCTAAGGCGGCCATCGGTTGTTGGACAGCAGACGGGGCTGGCGATCCCCGTCTTTTTTTTCGCGCAAAGACCTTGCGGCAACCGCAAGGGCATTTGACGAAGTATTTTTCCGCCGTTTAGGTTCCTAAGATCCTCCGCACGTAAGGGGCCGTCAGGCCGATCCAAGATCCGGAGTGCCCGTCGGCGCGCGCCGGTCGCTCGCTTCGACCCAACTTTCGATCACCGTGTCGGACGCGGCCGGCCGGCGATCCGGTCGCTTCTAGGATTGGACAGCTCGGCCGATCCATGTAAGTCATGCGAAGTTCGGCGAGTCTTGCACCACGAATACCAGCCGAGTTCTTGATGCTACCTCGCACCCGCTGAGGGCTTCTGGCTTGCTCCCGCTCCGCCTCGGAGGATCTGAGCGCTTCGGAGCGCCGGAGCCTCGCGCGCGTTGCGTCCGAGTCGTCCTGAGGGGCGGGCTCCTCGCCCGCGCAACAGTCTTGACGCTCTTGTGCGAGCTCGCAGAGTTCCTCGGGCGTCGGCGGCGGATCGCACGAGCCACGCCGTTCGTCGATCGATTGTGGGCACGGCGGATTACAATCATCAGGGTCGCGGGCAATGTTGCTCTTTTTGAGGTCCTCGATAACCATGAATGCGACACAGCGCCCAAGCTGCATCCCTTGAAGGTGGTCCGAGCGATAGTGAATACCTGCCCAGAGTCTCCCCATCCCGACATTGTCGGCGAGCCTGTTGAACTCCTCGCGATAGTCAGGGAAGAACCAAGAAAGTAGCTCGCCGCACCGGCATAGGTGCTATGGCCCGACGGATAGGAGGGATGTCGCGGCGTGCCGGGGGACGGGCTCGGAGTCAGGCGGCGTCGCCCATCGCCATCACCATAGCGGCTGATTTCATGGTTAAAGTGGACACCAACGCGAGAATCGTGCTCGAACGGCCGCAGGCGGTAAGACACGCTCGCCCGCGCACCATGGGGACTCTGGCTGCACTTTTTTTCGTCGATCCCGGCAGACCACTTGTAATACCAAGCTGCCAGGAGGGCGCTGTAAATCGGTATGTCCAAAGCAGCCCAGACCCAAGCTTCGCGAGGCGGCGACCAGTCCGCATCGCGGAGTAGAAGGTTTAACGCATGCCGATGGCCATGACCTGGCGTTGGGCTGCTGCCGGTTTCGAGGACACCATGTTAGGGTGGAATCCGAAACCGGAGGTGGTTCATGGGAACGAGAAGGCAGTTCAGCCGGGAGTTCAAGCTTGAGGCGGTGAGGTT